>CBDDIZ010000021.1:0-143962 GCA_965229305.1 Bryobacteraceae bacterium
CATGTCCGAGATCGGAATGCCTTCGGTGATGCAGACGGCCAGTTCGATGCCCGCGTCCACCGCTTCCATGATCGCGTCGGCCGCAAACGGCGGCGGTACGAAGATCACGGTGGCGTTGGCGCCGGTCGCTTGCACGGTCTGTTCCACGGTGTTGAACACCGGCAGACCCAGGTGCTGCGTGCCGCCTTTACCCGGCGTCACGCCGCCCACCACGGTGGTGCCGTAATCGAGCGACTGCTTAGCGTGGAATGTGCCCTGGTCGCCGGTGAAACCCTGGACCATCAGGCGGGTGTTTTGTTGACGAGAACGCTCATTTTGCGAGGGCTACCACTTTTCTCCGCGCCATTTTTCATGCCGTCGGCAATGGTGAAATTCAATCCGGAATCACGCAGGATCTGCTGGCCGAGCTCAACGTTGGTGCCTTCATCCGCACCACGATCGGCACCTTCCACGCCCAACGCCCGCGCGGCGTTCACCACGCCGTTTGCCAGCACGTCGCACCGCAAAATGCCGCCGAACACGTTGATGAAGATCGCCTTCACGCCTTCATCGCTCAGCAGGATACGGAAGGCGTTCTTGATCTGCTCTTCGTTGGCGCCGCCGCCTACTCCAGGAAGTTCGCCGGCGAGCCGCCCGAGTACTTGATGATGTCCATCGTACCCATCGCCAAGCCCGCGCCGTTCACCATGCACGCCACCGTGCCATCCAGCTTGATGTAGTTCAACGAGTACTTCGACGCTTCCACTTCGAGCGGATCTTCTTCGTCGGTGTCGCGCAGTTCGGCAAAATCCTTGTGTCGGAACCTCGCGTTGTCGTCGATGTTGATCTTCGCGTCGAGCGCCATCACCCGGCCGTCCTTGGTCAGGATCAGCGGGTTGATTTCGGCGAGCGAAGCGTCCATCTCTTCGTAGGCTTTGGCGAGCGCCTGCAGGCACTTCACCGCTGCGCCGATCGCCGTCGCCGGAATGCCCAGTGCAAACGCCAGCTTACGCGCCTGCCATGCTCCCAAACCAATGCCCGGCTCGATCGGCTCGCGCAGGATTTTCTCCGGCGAGTGCGCGGCCACCTCTTCGATCTTCCATGCCACCTTCGGTGGACGCCATCATGATGTTCTTGCCGATGGCGCGATCGAGCGTGATGCCGACGTAGTATTCCTTCTCGATCGGCAGACCTTCTTCGATCAGCAAGCGCTTCACGAGTTGGCCCTGCGGACCCGTCTGGGTGCGTCACCAGGTTCATCCCCAGGATTTGCCCAATGTACTGCTTGGCCGACGCCAGGTCCTTGGCGACCTTCACGCCACCGCCCTTCCCGCGCCCGCCCGCGTGGAATCTGGGCTTTCACCACGCAGGCGTGCCCAAACGTTCCGCCGCGGCGTAGGCCTCATCGGCCGTGAAGGCAACTTCCCCGCGCGGCACAGGGACGCCGTATTTGGGCCAGGATCGCTTTGGCCTGATACTCGTGGATTTTCATTGGTTTGAGACTCGCTTGGCACGGAAACCCGGACCAAACCAGCTAAGCTAACAGAATAACATGGCGCTCGATCGCGAACTTGACATTCTCATCCAGGGCACTTCGCTCACCCGCGCCAACGCCCGCGAGGCCATGGACGCGATCTTCAGCGGCTCCCAACCGGCCACGCAGATCGCCGCATTTCTCGTCGCTTTACGAATGAAAGGCGAAACTGCCGAGGAACTCGCCGGCTTCACCGAGTCCATGCGGGCTGTCATGCTGCCGGTCGCTTGCTCCTCCCGCCCGCTGATCGATACCTGCGGCACGGGCGGCGACGGTTTGGGAACGTTCAACATCTCCACGACGGTCGCGCTGGTCGCCGCCGGCGCCGGAGCCACAGTCGCCAAACACGGCAACCGCTCGATCACCTCGCGTTCGGGCAGTGCCGACGTGCTGGAAGCCTTGGGCGTGAAGGTCGGCCTCAGGCCGCCGACAGCGAGCGTTGCCTGGCTGAAGTCGGAATCGCCTTTCTCTTCGCCCCGGAACATCACCCGGCCATGCGCCACGTGCAGGCCGATCCGCCGCGAACTGAAGGTGCGCACGGTGTTCAACTTCCTGGGGCCGCTCTCGAACCCGGCCCAAGCGCCGCACCAACTGATTGGCGTCTCCTCGCTGGAGATGGCCCGCCGGATGGCGGCGGCACTGGCGCTGCTGGGCACCGAGCGAGCCTTAGTGGTCCACGGCGCCGATGGCCTGGACGAAATTGCGCTGGCCGGTCCCAGCCAGTTGCCAGTGTCCATGACGGACAAGTTACCGAGCATACCGTCACGCCCCAAGACTTCGGCCTGTCCCCGGCTCCCGTCTCCGCGATCGCCGGGGGCGACGCTATCGAAAACGCCGCGATCACCCGCGCCCATCCTCGCCGGCCAACCCGGCGCGCGCCGCGAGATCGTCCTGCTGAATGCCGCGGCGGTGCTGAACGTCTGTGGCTTCGCGACAGACTATCGGTCCGGCGTCCAACTCGCGGCCCAAGCCCTCGACTCCGGCGCGGCCCAAGCCAAGCTCGCAGCCCTGGCCCGCTTCACTCAAGCCATCTAGCGCCGTTCGGCGAGCAATGCCAACCGTCCTACCGGCGGATCACCTGGCACCGCATACAGCCCCACCACCTTCAATTCCGCCTGTGCGCACGCCTCGTAAATCTCCGGCCGCGTGAACACATGCTGCCGCATCCGCACCGACCTCGGCTCGGCCCCTCCACCCGCAGCGTCGCATCGCAGTACGCTCGCTGCCGCCGCGGTTCGTAAACGAAGCGCATCTGGCACTCGCCCTGTTCGGTATCCACCGTCGCCTGCCGCGTCAGCTATGTGCGTAGCCTCAGCCATCACCAGATCAGCCAGGAACCGGCCCCCCGGCTCCAAATGCCGCCGCACCGTGGTCAAGGTCCGTGCCAAGTGACGGGGTCCGCGGCGTGATTCAGACTGTTGAAGCAGCACACCGCCGCGTCGAAGCGCACGCCCAATACAAATTCCGACATTTCGCCGACCGTGAATCGTGCCCTCGGGCGCCACCGTGCGCGCCCGCTCAATCATCTCCGGCGAAGGTCCACGCCCGTCACTCGGTAGCCATCGCTCGTCAAGGCAGCAGCCAGTTGCCCGGTCCCGCAACAGACATCCAGAATGCTCGCGCCCGGCGCCACATGGGCTGCAGATGCTCCGCAAATTGCTGTCGCGCCGTGTCAAGATAGGCAGCGCCCCAGCCGGAGAAGTACACGTCGGCCAAGGCGTTATAGAAGTCCAGTCGTCGCTTTGCACTAACCCTGCCCATCTGCCGATAGAGCGGCTTCAGACTCGGATAAATCGTCTTGTACACTTCGTAACCTCGCTGATACGCCCGCGACTCGTGCGCGCCGCGGAATCGAGCGACTCCACCTCGCGCACCGCGGCGCTACACGCTTCCGCCACGCTGCCATAAGCGCCCTGCCCACCGCCGCCAGTAAGGCCGCGCCATGCGCCGACCCCTCTTGCGTTTCGAGCGTCGTCACTCGCGCCGCAAAGATATCCGCCAGCAGTTGCCGCAGATCGGGCTCCGCGCTCCGCCGCCTGACAGGCGAATCGTCTCAGGGCGCGCGCCCAAATCATCGATCACCTCGAGACAGTCGCGCAGTGAGTAGCTCACGCCCTCCACTAGCGACCGGATCAGATGCGCTCGCCGATGGCTCGCCGTCAGGCCTACCCACCCGCCCCGTGCCAACGCGTCCAAGTGCGGCGTCCGTTCGCCCATCAGGTAGGGTGACCAGAACAAACCCTGGCTGCCGGCCGGTGCCGTGGCGGCCTCCGCCAGCAATTCGTCGTAATCGATACCGGGCGCCAATTGATTGCGGAACCATTGCAGGCTCAGGCCCGCGCCTTGCGTCACGCCCATAACATGCCATTTGCCCGGCACCGCATGACAGAACGTAATGCACCCGCCCCTGCGCGTCGAAGTTCGGCTCATCGAGATGAGCGAATACGACGCCCGAAGTCCCGATCGTGCAGGAAACTACGCCGCGCCCGACGATGCCGTTGCCGATGGCGCTCGCCGCCTGATCGCCGCCGCCGCCCACCACCGGCGTACCCGCCTTCAGCCCGGTGCTTGCCGACGCCTCGGCCGTCACCGTGCCGGTGACCTCCGCCGACTCATGCACGCGCGGCAGGATGCCCGCATCGAGCCCCAGTTCGCTTGCCATCTCGCGCGACCACCGCCGTTGCACCACGTCGAATAGGGCCGTACCCGACGCATCGGACACCTCGCTGGCAAATTCGCCCGTCAGTCGGTACCGCAGATAGTCCTTGGGCAACAACAGATGCCGCACGCGGTTCGAAGCGCGGCGGGCTCGTTGTCCCGCACCCAGAGCAGCTTCGGCAGCGTAAATCCGGTCAGCACGGGGTTCGCCGTGTAAGCCAGCACCTTCTCGCGGCCCACCTTGGCGTTGATGGCGTCCACCTGGTTTTGGCTGCGCTGGTCGCACCAGATCAGCGCGGGCCGGATGACGGCGCCGTCCTGATCGAGCAGTACCGAACCATGCATTTGGCCGGAAAGACCCACGCCCTTCACCTGTTCCCCGTTCACGCCGGCGCGCTGCAGGACGCCGCGAATGGCGATCTGGCTCGCGGAACACCAGTCCTCCGGCTCCTGCTCCGCCCACAGCGGGCGCTCCATGGTCATCTCGCGATGTGGCGCGGTGTAGGCATGGCAAACACGGCCCGCTTGGTCGATCAGCAGCGCGCGGCTGCCTCCCGTACCGACATCAACTCCCAGCCAATACATAGGTCCCCATTGTACGAGGAGGGCGCGGGGACTTGGCGGCACAATCGTCAGCCGCCGCTTGGCTTAGCGCTCGCGTTCACGCCGCAACCGCTTGAAAACGTAGCTCGGATACGTTTGCGTCACCATCGTCCGATCGCGACCGCGTTCCTCGTTCAGATACGTGTAAGGCGTCACGCCCACCAGTTCCCAGCCATCGAGCGCCACCTGGTTCAGTTCCATCTCCGTCACCTGACGGTAACGCGCCGGACTGATCTCCACCGGCTGTACCACCTTCACTTCCCACGCCGGATAGTCCCCCGGCCGGCTGCGCTTCGTCGGGATCACCTGCGGCGCCAATTGCGCCGCCCACAAAACCATCACGCCGACCGCGCTGACCAAAAGCAAACGAGGCCGTTAGCTGTCTCATGACTACTCATGACGCCAACGGCTCGTGCGGAAACGTGCGCGAGAATTTAGAGCTTGGGCTTCGGCGCGGGCAGTCGGGGCCGGAGCGGCACCCGGAGCGGCCGTGAAGCCGGGGCCGGGGGGTGCTTCCTTCGGGAAATAACTATCGTTGTATTCGATTTTCGCCGCCGCCTTGATGTCGCCCATGGCCTTCTGCGCCAATTCAGGCTTGATCTTCGGCTCAATCTCGGACTTCACACTCGCAAAGTCCTTGCCCAGTTGTTCCTGCACCTGGATCACGTGATAGCCGAACTGCGATTCCACGGGATCGCTGGTCTTGCCCACCGGCAACGAAAACGCCGCTTGTTCAAACGGCGGCACCATCATGCCGCGGCCAAACGGACCCAGGTCGCCGCCGTTCGCACCGGAGCCGGCGTCGTCGCTTTCCTTCTTTGCCAGTTCCGCAAAGTCCGCCCCGCCGTCGATCGCCTTCTTCAGTTCCGTTGCCTTGGCCAGCGCCTCTTCCTTGGTCAGGTCCTTCTGACCTTCGCGCGTCGGCACCGGCGAACCCTTGAAGCGGATCAGGATGTGGCGCGCCCGCACCTTCTGATATTGGTCCCGGTGGCTCTCGAAGTAAGCCTGCATATCGGCTTCGGACGGATTCAGCTTGCCTTGCACGTCGCGATAGAGCGAATTCGCCAGCGCCTGGTCCATTTCGAGACGCGCCATGGCCGTCTTGTCCAGATTCCGCTTGCGTGCTTCGGCCGCGTAAACCTTGATGTCGGCAATCTGCTCCGCAATGCGCCGCTTGGGAATGTTGGCCATCTGCGCCCGCACCTGTTCCGGCAGGCCCGCGATGAACGCCTCAAAATCTTCTTTGGTGATCTTCTCGTCGCCCACCGTCATTACCACCGGATTGGTGGCGGAGACGGGCGTTCCCACCACAGGTTTGGCGGTGATCACCGGCTTAGCCGCCGGGGCCGCAGGTTTCGCGGCGGGCGCAGCCGGCTTGGCAGCAGGCGCTGCCGGCTTCGCCGGAGCCGCCTTTTTCTGTGTGCTATCTTGACCGAAAGTCAGGGACGCGGCCATCGACGCGGCCAACCCGGTTGTCATGAGAAATCGATTCACGCTATCCAAGATAGCGCGTCCACCCCTGGACTCGCCATGCCGCTAACCCTGCTCGCCCTCGCCAGTTACGAAAAAGGCCATTCTTTTCTTCAGGAAGCCAAACGTCAGGGCGCCCGCGTCCTTTTGCTCACCAGCGAGAGTTTACGCGCCACCGCCCACTGGCCCACTGAGTCGCTCGATGGCATTTACTACATGCCCGATACCGACAAGAAGTGGAACCGGCAGCATACCCTCAACACCGTCGCTTATCTGGCGCGTACTGAGGTGATTGACCGCCTGGTGCCGCTCGATGATTTCGACCTCGAAATGGCCGCCTTTCTCCGCGAGCACCTCCGCATTCCGGGCATGGGCGAAACCACCACCCGCTATTTCCGCGACAAACTCGCCATGCGCATGAAGGCCGAAACCGCCGGGCTCAACATTCCACCCTTCGTGCCGGTGTTGCTTCACCAGCGCGTGCACGAATTCACCCAGCGGGTTCCGCCGCCCTGGGTGCTCAAGCCCCGGTTACTCGCCGGCTCCATCGGGATTCACAAAGTCTTTACCGCCGAAGAACTCTGGAGGCACATCAACCGCTTGGGCGACGAGCAGTCCTACTACTTAGTGGAGCAGTTTATTCCCGGCGACATCTGCCACGTCGACTCGATCGTCGACCACGACCAGATCCTGTTTGCCGTCGCCAGCCGCTACGGCCGTCCCCCGCTCGACGTCTCACAGGGCGGCGGCGTCTTTACCACGCGTCTGGTCGAGCGCGGTAGTCCGCTCGATCAGGGTCTGCTGCGCAAGAATCAGCAGGTGCTTGCGGGGCTCGGCCTGAAGCGTGGCGTCTCGCACACCGAGTTCATCGTCTCGCACGCTGACGGCAAGATCTATTTCCTTGAAACATCGGCTCGCGTCGGCGGTGCGCACATCGCGGACTTGGTGGAAGCCGCCACGGGCCTGAACTTCTGGGCCGAATGGGCCAAGGTGGAATTAGCCGGCGGCGAGTCAGCGTATCAGGTGGCGCCGCTCCGGCGCGACTATGCGGCACTGCTGGTGTCGCTCGCCCGCCAGGAGCATCCCGATACGGGCACGTATGAGGATGCCGAAGTCGTCTGGAGGCTGAATAAGCCGCATCACGTCGGGTTCATTTTGCGATCGCCCAGCTATGCCCGCGTCACGGAGTTACTCGACGATTACACCCGCCGCATCGCGCAGGATTTCGGCGCTGCCCTGCCCCCGCGTAGCTCGCCCACTGATTAAATTCTCACGCACCCGATACACTTGCACCTTCGCGCGCCGCTGACCCCGCCATTCCAGCGCCGTCTGCGACGAGGCGAACTCCGGCTCAACAAATCCCACCGGCTCCACATCCACCATCGGCGTGGCGGGATTCTCGCTTACCAATTCGCAGCCCAGGCACGTCCGGACGGCGGCTCGCGCCTCGCTTAACCGCGAGAACACTTGCTTGTGAACCACTCGCTCACGGTCCAGGCGAATCAGGGCGAAGTTCCCGATCTCGCTCGCTGGGCTCGCCTGGCCGCCGGCAAAGTACAGCCGGAACAGCATCGAGCGAAAGTAATCGGCGCGAAACAAGATACTGGGGCCCTCAGGTTCCTGCACCGTCCACACATAGTCGCTCGTCAGATGACTGCGCGTATAGGGAAACAGGCCGAGAAAGCGTCCGCGCAACTGCGCACCGTCGCTCAAGAACGGCAATGCCTCGTTCACCACCACATATTGGCTGCGCATTTGCGCCAGGATCTCGTGCGCCGCCTCCGGCTGGGTGGCGAGGAAGAAGTCAGCCGCCAAGCCCGCGTTGGCCTGCGTGGGATTTGCCACCGGGACACGATGCGCATAGCCACTCAGCCAGTAGCCGTAATCCCACCAAGCCAACACGCTGTACGTCGGCGGCCTTTGCGGCATGCCCCAAAATGCAGCCGGGTCGCCAAAGGGTTCCGGTGTCCGGTCGCGCAGATGGACCAACGCTTCGTACCATTCCGGCGGGATGCTACCCGCCAGCCGCTGCTGACTCTCCGTCGCGCGGATCAGATTCGGCCCCATCAGCACCCCGCCCAATAACAGCACCCCCACCGTCTGCCAACTCAGCGGACGCAGCCGGAACCGGTTCATCACAAAACCAGACAGCAATGCCGCCGCGACGCCGAAATAGTAAGTCATCCGCACCTGACGCATCGCCATCACGAAAAACACCGTGCTCCAAATCAGAAGTAAGGTCTGCTGAGGACGTTGCTCGCGCCACGTCACCCAACCGAGCCATGGCAGCGCGATCACCGTCAACACGAACGCCCCGCCGAACTGCTCCCATGGCCCTTGCAGTGAAAACCGTCCGCCAACGTCGGTCAAGGACTGCAACTCGGCTACCGGTCCGGTGCTCACCATGCGCCTCAGCACGGCCCACACGTTCTCAGCGCCCATGGGCAATACCGACAGCACCCCCAGCACGACTGCCAGGGCCAGCACCGTTGCCCCGGCGAACACCACCCTCGGCTGTCGCCACCGCTGGCACCACCGGCTAAATGCCGGCAGAACGAATAGCCCCACCGCCGCAAGTCCCAGGGCCGCCACCGAGTAACGCATCAGATAGACGTCCCGCCACCAGAGCGCGAACGGCAGGGCGAGAGCGCAGGCCAGCGCGAAGCGTCGCGAGTCGGGGTCAGCGCCAGGACGCAAGCCCACCCTGACCCAGTACCAAACCGTCACCATCGCCACCACAAACGCGCCCGGCGCAAAGGTCAACAGATAGCTCGCCAGCACCGCACCTAGCACCCAGCCCGGCGTATTGCCCCGCGCGAGCAGCCAAAGCAGCAACGCCGTCAGGAGCGCCTCCATCACGTGATGGTCGGGAAAGCCCAAGCTGCCCGTATCAAGAAAATGCCCCGGCATGACGGCCACCGCCGCCGTTGCCCACCAGGCCGCACGCTCGGACATCGATGCCCGCGCAGCCAGAAAAGTCACCGGCACCAGCATTGTCCCCAACAGCACCGGATACCAGGCAGCCACCACATCCACCGCCGCGGGCGATAGGTGCAGCAGCCAGCCGACCACGGCCACGGGCCAGTCAAAGAACGCGCCGGTGTCGACGCTTTGTCCGTCTAGCGCTCTGGTGTAGCGATCCAGCCGCAGACGATGCGGAAAATTGCGCACCATGTGCTCCATCGTCCGCACATGGAACCAGGCGTCCGTCTCGGTGAAATTCACCAGGCCCGGCGTGCCAAACACTTCCGCGTAGCGGCTCGCTGTGCGTACCCACAGGGCGACCGCACTCCAGAGCGCCACCCACAGCCAGCGGTTCACTGCGCGACGCCGAACTGATACTTGCGGTCTAACTGAGCGTACAAGAACAGCAGACCCAGCAACAGCACCGGCCCCTCCAAAGGCGCAATGGCGTGAATCGTCCGCGGACCCCAGGTGGCATCGAAGAACCAGAAGCCCTGTTTCGGCAACCGGCTGATGGCGAAAAGATAGTCGCTGCGCGACGGGTCCTGGTAGACCACCGCGTGGTTGGTGAGCAGGAGCAGCGCTCCGCCCAGCACCGTGATGGCCAGCAGCAGCGTTCCCGGCCGCAGTAGCGGCGCCGCGCCTTCACGCGGACGTGCCCGCAGCCAAAGCAGACACAGCAACACGCCAATCGAGCCGCCCAGGAAGTCGAGCACCACGTCGTTAAAGTCGTATGGGATGCCCCAGTTGGCATGCAGCACCGCATACTGATGTGCCTCGTCGATGCCGCCCAGCAGCAGCACGGCACTCAGCGTCTCCGTCACCGACAGCGTCCACGCCATCAGCACGAAGCCCGTCACCGCGTACTGGCCGAAGTGGATCAGTTCCGAGTTGTTCACCGTCAGAAATCGCCAGGCCATCAGCACGAGTGCCAGCGTCAGCAAGCTATAGTTGCGTAACGCCGGACGCGCGGGATGATGCGGCAATTGGCGGGCAATCAGCCACCCGGCGACTCCCAGTCCCAGGGTCCCCAGCGTCGCCATCAGGAGGTAGAAGTTCCCCCGGCCCATGGGCTGCACCACGTGCGCGCCCAGCCACCCCTGCACCGCTTCATGCGGCAACGTCACTGCAATCGAATAAGCCATCAACAGCAAGGCCGTAACGTAAGGATGGGCACGGATGACCGAGAGCATGCGCCGGATTGTGTCACGGCGTTTCGGACGTCGCATGCCCCTTACGCTCTAGTACCTCAAGCCGCCGGTTGCTTCGCCCACCACGTCAGGCAAAGGGCGTAATAGACGTACCAGACCGGAAACCACGGCAGGCAGATCACTTCCAATTCCGGGCCGGACCACCACATCCGAACGAACCAAATCAGCACCACCACTCCCAACGCCGCCACCATATGCAGCAACATCCGGGCCTGCGGCAGAAACACTGAAACCAGCATCGCCACCAATACCGCCGCGAACCCCACCTGCGCCCAGTTCACGATCCAACCCTGCGGATCGGGCGGACGGGTACCTTTCGTGAATCCTGAGGTGAACAGCGACACGACATAGCCCAGAACACCCGCCCCCTCCTTGGCAAAGTTCACCGCGCTGTGAAAGAAGATGATCAACAACAGCAGGGAGAGCGAGAAACTAACGCCGACCCCCGTGAGGATGCGCGTAAGTAAGAAGAACACGGCCACAGTGGAACTATACTACTGGGCATGGTGGGAACCCTGCTTTTCTTACTCGCCAACGCCTTCCAGACTCCTCTTCCGCCAGCGGCTGTGCTATCCGGACGGATCACCGATCAACGCACCGGTCAGCCACTGGCCGGAGTCACGGTGACGGCGATCCCGGCCAGCGCCGGCCGCGGTCGGCCTCTCTTCGGCGGCCGGCCCGTCCAACATCCCCAAGCCGTCTCGGACGCTCAGGGCAACTTCATCTTCACGCTTCCGGCCGGTGCGTACCAGCTGCAAACGGAGTCCGAGACGCATTCCGGGCAGGTGCTCGTCACCGGTCAAGCCGGCGGCCCCCCGGTCGCGATCGCGCTGCAACGCGATACGATCCTCAGCGGCGTCGTGCTCGACGCAGACGGTAAGCCGGCCGAAGGCGCGCTGGTCCAAGCCTTCGCCCGCCCGCCGTTCGGGCAAATGGCGCCGGCTATGGTTAGCGCCGCGCGCAGCGGGCCGGACGGCCGTTACCAACTCCGCCACCTAACGGAAGGCAAGTATCTCATCGCCGCCCGCGCCCTCATGCCCGGGCAACTTCCGACTATGTCCCTCGACGAGGGCAATCCCAAACTGATTCAAGAAGTCACCCTCTCACCCGGCGAGCAGCCGGCCCAACTGAACTTAGTCGTAGCCCGAACGACCGCCGTAAAAGTCAGCGGCCGCATTCGGCCCTGGCCGATCCCCGGCGTTCAGGAGCCGATGTTCGTACTTCTCGAGCAAGACAGTGGCCCGTCGGTCATGCCCCAGGAGGTTCAGCCGGACGGCCGCTTTGCGTTCCCTGCCGTGACTGCGGGCACTTACTCGCTTGAAAGCACGATCTTCCGCAATGGCGACCCGGTGAAGCTTTCCGCCGACGTCGTGGTAAGCGCCAGCGACATCACCGGCCTTGAACTCGGTCTCGACCAGTCGCCCGCTGCCCGGCCGGCCGCCGTCCTGATGGGCCGCGTCATAGGCGCCAAGCCCGCACTGCTGCGTGGCATCCAGATTTACCTGAACTCGTATGAACCGGGCTCAGGCTTCGGTCCCGTGCAAGCGGATGCCGAAGGCCGCTTCGCCATTGCCGTCGACCGCCCCGCGCGTCTGCTTCCGATGGTGAGCCAGCTTCCTGCCGGGCACTACGTGCAAGCCGTTCGCTACGGGGCATCGCCCACCACCCAACCTCTCGACCTGCGACAGAAGCCCTGGAGAGAGTTGGTGATCGAAGTCGCCGACGGCGCAGGGCAGCTTGCGGGGCGGGTGTTCCGGCAAGGCCAGCCGCTGGCTGCGGTAAAGGTCTCTTTGCTTGGTCCGCACGACGAATTACTCGTCGGCGAGACCGCCGCCGACGGCACGTATACCGTCTCGGGACTCGCACCCGGTGACTATCGCGTCCACGCGACGGTCTCGCCTGAGTTTCTCGGGGCCGCCGAAATGCAGCAACTACGGCAGGCGCCGATCGGCACCGTCACCCGCTTCGGCAAGGTCAAACGCGACCTTACGCTGCCTTAGTCGACTTACCACGCCACAGATAGAACACCGGAATGCCAAGCAGCACGATAATCAGCCCGGGCCACGTGTAAGCAGGCTTATACAAGAGCAACAAGATCTCTATCAAGCCCGCTAGCGCGATATAAGCCGCAGGCACTACCGGATAGCCCCATGCCTTATAAGGCCGCGGCACATCCGGACGCCGACGGCGCAGCACAAAGATGCCCGCGATCGTCAGCATGTAGAACAGCAGCACTGCAAAGATCACATAGTCAAGCAAGTCGCCGTATTTGCCCGTGAGGGTGAGCAGGCACGTCCAACCGCATTGCAGCACCAGGGACATCACCGGCGCCTTGGTTACCGGATCAAGCCGCGTCACCCGCTGAAAGAACAGCCCGTCCAGCGCCATTGCATAAAACACGCGCGCCCCCGCCAGAATCAAACCGTTGACGCAGCCGAACGTCGAGATCATGATGGCGACCGCCATCACCTGCGCGGCCCGATCGCCCATGAACTGCGAGACCACCGCCGTCGCCACACGATCCTGCGGCGCCGACTTGATCGCCTCTAGCGGCAGCACATTCAGATAGACCAGGTTCGAGGCAATGTATAGCAGCGAGACCACGCCCACGCCTAACGCCAGCGACAGAGGCACATTCCGCTGCGGGTTCCGGATCTCGCCCGCCGTAAAGGTGACGTTGTTCCACGCGTCCGACGAAAACAGCGACCCGACCAACGCCACGCCCACCATCTTCACCATGAGCCAGCCACTGACGCCATCGCCCCAGAAGTTCGTGAAGTTCGCCGTCACCGCCGCCTCATTGCGGCCTAGCAGAATGCCCAGCACCACCAGACCCAACAGCGCGCCGGTCTTCGCCACCGTGAATACATTCTGCACCAGCGAGCCGATGCCGATGCCCCGAGTATTGATCCACGTGAGCAAGACAGTAATAACGATCGCCACCACCTGCTGCGTATTCAAGAAAGGCAGTAACTGATTGTCCGCCGCGATCCAAGGCCAGAAGACCCCGGCGAACTTGGCAAACGCCACGGCCACCGCCGCAATCGTCCCGGTTTGGATGACCAGAAACATCGTCCAGCCAAACAAAAAGCCGGCCAACGGCCCGAAAGCCTCGCGCAGATACACGTACTGGCCACCGGCCTGCGGCATCATCGCCGCCAGTTCCCCGTAGCTCAACGCGGCCATCATCGTCAGCAGCGCCGTGATCACCCACGCCGCAATCAGGAGGCCCGGCGAACCCACCTGCCGCGCAATGTCCGCCGACACGATGAAGATGCCGGAGCCAATCATCGACCCGATCACGATCGTCGTGGCGCTGAGCAAGCCCAGCCGTTGTTCTAGCTTTGGAGTTGGCGCACCCATGCGGTCGTCCTCTCTTCCAGTAATTCGAGCGTCAGGGGACCCGCATAGAGTCCTCCGATCACGGCCACCGAATCCGCACCCGCTTCGAGCACGCGCCGCGCGTTCTCGAGCGTAATGCCACCGATGCCGACCAGCGGCCGCGACGACAAACGTCGCCACGCCCGCAGATTGTCCAGGCCGACAACAGGGTCAGGATTTTCTTTGGAGCCCGTGGCGAAGATCGGTCCGAGCGCCAGATAGTCCGGCTCCGGCGGGGCAGCTTCCAACTGCGCCGGGTTGTGCGTAGAAAGGCCCAGCAGCAGCCCTTCGCCCAACACCGCGCGCGCTTCGGTAGCCGGCAGGTCGTCCTGCCCCACGTGTAAGCCGCAGCGCAGCACCCGCGCCACATCAGCGCGGTCGTTCATCTGAAACACCGCGCCATGCCGAGCACACAGTGCCGCCAGTTGCTCCGCCGTTTCAAACATTCGCCGCGAAAGATGTTCCTTGTACCGTAGCTGCAGAATTCGAGCCCCGCCCCGCAAAATGGCCTCCGTGGCCGGCAAGGGATCCAGTCCCTCGCGGTTCAGGCAGGCGACATCGAGAATCGGAAAAAACGCTGGCAGCATGCGGAAGCCACATGATAGCTTGGATTCTCTCCATGTCATTCCAACTCCTGCTGCCGGCCGTTTCGATGATGCTCGGCTGGGGTCTCCGCGGCTTCATTGGCGGTGGGCCGCTGGGCGCGATGATCCCCGGTGCGATGGTCGCGTTATGCCTCTGCCTCACTCGTCAACTCTCGCCCTCCGCGCGCCTGTGCGCGTTCGGCGCCATCGCGATCAGCTTCGGCGGCGAGATGACTTACGGCCAAACCGTCGGGGCGTCAATCGCCCTGGAGACTCGGTGGTGGGGTCTGCTGGGCTTGGCGCTCAAAGGCGCGATCTGGGGCTTGCTGGGCGGAGCCGTCTTCAGCCTCGGGCTCACGCGCATCTCCTCCGCGCTGATGGCGCAAGTCGGCGCGGTCGCCGGCATCGCCACCTGGATCGGTTGGCGCTTCATCAACCATCCCAAGCTCATCTACTTCTCGAATCGCCTGGACCGTCCTCGCGAAGAAGTCTGGGCCGGCTTCCTCCTGGCCGCCATTGCCCTCCTGCTGTGGCTCGGCCGCCGGCAGCCGCACTTGGTCCGTTTCTCGCTTTGGGGCGGCGTCGGCGGCTGGTTCGGCTTCGGACTCGGCGGCGCCCTCCAAGCCTACGGCATTGACCTCTTCGGCCGGCAGCACCCCTGGTGGAAGGGCATGGAGTTCACCTTCGGCTTCCTCTTCGGCCTGGCCCTCGCCAAAGCCGCCGAGCGCCTGCCCGCCTCAAGCGAGCCCAATCCCCCCGCCGCGCCCCTCTGGCAGCAACTGCTCGCCGGCCTCTTCTTCACCGCCGTTCTCTTCCGCGACACTCACCTATTCCAACTCCGCTTCGACGCCCTGTTGCTTGGCATGTTCTGCCTCCTCGTCGTTACCTGGTTCCCTTGGTCCGCCTGGCAACTCGGCCTCACCGTAACTGTGGGGGCCACCTGTTTTGACCTCGCCCGCGTTAAGCCGCAGGACTGGCACTATTATGCGGCCGGCGTAGCGTCGCTGCTCTTCGGCCTCGCGGTGGCCCGTTATGTCCACCACGCCACGCAAGGTCTGCTCTGGCTGACGTGGTCCACCACCGCGATTGCCACGGCCAAGTTCATCGTCCAAGGGAGCGGTCCGGAGAACGTTGTCTGCATCGCCTTCATCCTCATGGCGATCGCCGTGACGATGATGGTCCGTCGGCTCGCGCCCAATGCGCCATAATAGGGCGCATGTCCGCTCTTGTCCCCGCGGAAGTCGAGGCGATCGTCGGTGGCTACCACGGCGACCCGTTCCGCATTCTAGGGCCCCATCAAACTGACTCCGGTTGGGAAGTCCGCGCCTTTTTGCCCCAGGCGAGTGAAGCCGCGCTGATGCTGCTGCAAGGGAGCGTCCCCATGCAGCGCATCCATCCGGACGGCTTCTTCGTCGGCCAACTGACCCAGCGGCCCGACACCTACATGATCAACGTCACCCGCTGGAGTGGCGAAACGCAGTTGCTCGAGGACCCTTACCGCTTCCCAGGACGCATCAGCCCGTTTGACCTGCATCTCTTCGGCGAGGGCTCGCACCAGTCCGCGCACACCTTTCTCGGCTCCCACGTCGTCGAGTGGCACGGCGTCACGGGCGTACACTTCGCCGTTTGGGCTCCGAACGCGAACGTCGTGCTGGTCACCGGCAACTTCAACGACTGGGACATGCGGGCCTTGCCCATGCGGCGGCTCGACGGCGGCGTCTGGGAGCTCTTCGTCCCTGGCCTTGAGGCCGGCGCCATTTACAAGTACTTCATTCGCTCGAGCCTCAACGGCTATAGCGTCCTCAAGGCGGACCCCTACGCGTTCCACGCCGAAGTGCCCCCGGCCACCGGCTCCATCGTCGCCCCCCCCGATCGTTACGAATGGCACGATGATGCCTGGCGCGCCCGCCGCGCCGCCACCAATTGGCACTCCGCGCCGATGTCGATGTATGAGGTCCACCTCGGCTCCTGGCTCCGCAGCCCCGACGATCGCGAGCTGAACTACCGCGAACTGGCCGCCAAGCTGATCCCCTATGCCGTCGAGATGAACTACACGCATCTCGAACTGCTGCCCATCACCGAGCATCCGTTCTCTGGCTCCTGGGGCTACCAGGTCACCGGCATGTTCGCCCCCACCTCGCGCCACGGCACGCCGGACGACTTCCGCTTCTTCGTCGACC
Source organism: Bryobacteraceae bacterium (assembly GCA_965229305.1). Taxonomy (GTDB): domain Bacteria; phylum Acidobacteriota; class Terriglobia; order Bryobacterales; family Bryobacteraceae; genus JALHNI01. Next base: position 16,565 of record CBDDIZ010000021.1, read on the forward strand.
AATGCCATCAGGCCGGACTGGGCGTGATTCTCGATTGGGTGCCCGGCCACTTCCCGCGCGATCTGCACGGCCTCCATTACTTCGACGGCAGCTTCCTCTACGAGCACGCCGACCCCCGCCAGGGCGAGCACAAAGAATGGGGCACGCTCATCTTCAACTACGGCCGGCCCGAGGTCCAAAGCTTTCTTCTGTCGAGCTCAACCTATTGGCTCGAAGCCTTCCACATCGACGGCTACCGCGTCGATGCCGTCGCCAGCATGCTCTATCTCGACTTCGGCAAGAAGGACGGCGAATGGCTGCCAAATCGCTACGGCGGCAGCGAGAATCTCGAAGCCATCTCCTTCCTCCGGCGCTTCAACGAGAATTGCCATCGCGAGCCGGGCATCGTCACCATCGCTGAAGAATCCACGTCCTTCCCCGGCGTCACGCACCCCACCTACGTCGGCGGTCTGGGCTTCTCCATGAAGTGGAACATGGGCTGGATGCACGACATGTTCACCTACTTCAAGCAGGACCCGATCTTCCGCAAGGGTGTGCATCAGAGCCTCACGTTCTCGATCATGTACGCCTTCAGCGAGAGCTTTGTCCTGCCCATCTCGCATGACGAAGTGGTGCACGGTAAGTCTTCGCTAATCGGCAAGATGCCGGGCGACGAGTGGCAGCGCTTCGCGAACGCCCGCTGCTTCCTCGCCTATATGTACGGCCATCCGGGCAAGAAGCTGCTGTTCATGGGCCAGGAAATCGGCCAGTACGAGGAGTGGGACGAGAAACGGTCCGTGCGCTGGGAACTGCTCCAGTATCCCCACCATCAACAGTTGCGCGCGTTGGTGACCGAACTGAACCGCTTACACCGCGACGAACCGGCGCTCCACGAAATCGACAATCAGATGCGCGGCTTCGAATGGGTGGACTTCCGCGACGTCGAGTCCTCTGTGATCTCGTTCCTTCGCCGCGGACGCGACGCCGCCTCCACCATCCTGTTCGTCTGCAACTTCACGCCGATGGTCCGTTACGACTATCGCGTCGGCGTGCCGGAGCGCGGCATCTGGGACGAGGTGCTGAATACGGACGCCACCCGTTTTGGCGGTTCCGGCGTCGGCAGCGGTCACGAAGTCTTCGCCGACGCCCCTGGCATGCATGGCCGCCCGGCCAGCCTCCGGCTCACCTTGCCACCGCTGGCTGTCATCGCCTACAAGCGCCGGCTTCCCCCGGAAGCGCCCGAGGCAGATCGCCTGAAGCGTCAGCCCCTCCCCATTTCGGACGACGAAGTCGCCCGCATCATCGCCGAACAGTCGCTCGAAGAGCCCGAATGGATCTACGCCGTAGCGGACAATCAGAAGACCGATGCCGACCCCCATTCCAACTCCTGAACTCGACACACATCTCTCTCGTCTCGCTGGCTGGACGGTCGTCGCGGGCAAGCTGCACCGCGAATACCAGTTCGCCAGCTTCGCCCAAGCGATCGGTTTCATCACCATGGCCGCCCTCAAGATCGAGGCCCTCGATCACCATCCGGAGTGGGCAAACGTTTACAATCGAGTGAGCGTGGACCTGGTGACCCACAGCGCGGGAGGCATCACAATGAAGGACATAACTTTGGCGGAAACGCTCGATCAGGTGGCACGACAACTCGCATGAGCCGCTGGTTGCTCCTGTTGGCGCTCGCCTGGCCGGCGCTCAGCGCTCCTCCTACCGTTGCCGATTGGTCAGGTACCCCCGTCCTCGACCGCATCATCGAAGAGGCGGTCTCCAAGGACCAGATTCCTGGGGCCGTCCTGCTGGTCGGACATCGCGGCAAAGTCCTGCACTACAAGGCTTACGGTTCCCGTTCCCTTTCTCCCGCCAAAGAGGCGATGACGCTCGACACCATCTTCGACGCCGCCTCGCTCACCAAAGTCGTCGCCACCACCTCGGCCATCATGAAGCTGGTGGAACTAGGCCGCGTTCGCCTGATGGACCCGGTGGTGACCTACCTGCCTGAGTTCCAGGGCGGCAAATCCACCATCACCGTCAAGCAACTGCTCACGCACTTCTCCGGCATGCGGCCGGACGTCGACCTCTCCCCGGAATGGTCCGGCTACGACACCGGCATCCAGCTTGCTCTCAAGGACAAGCCCGTTGCCGAGCCCAACACGCGTTTCATCTATTCCGACATCAACTTCGTCCTCCTGGGCGAGATCGTGCGCCGCCAGGCGGGCATGACGCTCGATGAATTCACCCGCCGCGAAATCTTCCAGCCGCTGGGCATGACGGAAACCCGCTTCCAGCCGCCGGCTGCCTGGTTCCCTCGCATCGCTCCCACCGAACTGTATAAAGGCATGCCCGCGCCGCTGCGCGGCGTCGTCCATGACCCCACCGCGCGCTTCATGGGCGGAATCGCTGGCCACGCCGGTCTGTTCACCACCGCCGCCGACCTCGGCAAGTTCTGCGACATGATGCTCGGCTTGGGCGAACTCGGCACCACGCACATCTTCTCGCCCTTCACCGTCCAGCGCTTCACCACGCCGCAGACGCCTCCCAGCATGCCCGCCATCCGCGGACTCGGCTGGGACATCGATTCCGCCTACGCCGGCCAGCGCGGAGACCTTTTTCCCGCTACCGGCTACGGCCACACCGGCTTCACCGGCACTTCCATCTGGATCGACCCCGGCACCAGCACCTACATCATCCTGATGTCGAACTCCGTGCATCCGTACCGCCGGCCCGCCGTCGTTTCCCTGCGCGGACGCGTCGCCTCGGTGGTTGCCGCGAACCTGCCCGCCGCCGCGATGGTCCCCGCCAAATCCGGGCTCGAAGTCGCCGCCGAGCGCAAGTTCGCTGACTTCGCCGGCCAGCGCGTCGGCCTGATCACCAACCACACCGGCCTCACCCCGGATGGCCGGCGCAACATTGACCTGATGCTCGCCGGCGGCGTCAAACTTACCGCGATCTTCTCGCCGGAACACGGCCTGCTCGGCAAGGAAGACGACGAGAAGGTGGCGGACGCGCGTGACCCCAAGTCCGGTTTGCCCGTCTACAGTCTTTATCTCGGTCAGACGCGCAAGCCAAATCCCGCTCATCTGCAAGGTCTGCAGGCTCTCGTGTTCGACATCCAGGATGTTGGCGTCCGCTTCTATACCTACCTCTCCACCATGCGCAACGCCATCGAGGCCGCAGCGGAGAACAACCTCACCATCTACATCCTGGACCGGCCCAATCCCATCACCGGCCGCCACGTCGAAGGCCCGCTGCTCGACGAGGACCTTACCTCGTTCGTCGCCACCCTCCCCATGCCCGTCCGCCACGGGATGACCTTCGGCGAACTCGCCGGCCTCATCAACTCCACCCTCCAAAAGCCCGCCAAGTTGAAGGTCATTCGCATGGAGGGCTGGCGCCGCGCTGATTGGTTTGACTCTACCGGCCAGCCCTGGACCGAGCTTTCGCCCAACATGCGCTCGCTGAATGCGGCCACCCTCTATCCCGGCGTCGCCATGCTCGAGTATTCGAAGAATTACTCCGTCGGTCGCGGCACCGATGCACCCTTCGAACAAGTCGGCGCCGATTGGATCCGGGGCGCTCAACTGGCTGGCTACCTGAACCGCCGCGCCATCCCCGGCGTGCGCTTCTATCCCACGCGCTTCACGCCCCAAGCCTCTTACTTCGCCAAGCAGACCATTGAAGGTGTGCGCTTCGTCGTTACCGACCGCGAAGCCTTCGACGCCACGCGGCTCGGCCTCGAACTTTGCGTCGCCCTGCAGACGCTCTACCCCGGCAAAATCGACTTCAACACGAACCTCAAGCTGATCGGCAATCGCCGGACCATCGCCTCGATTCAAGCCCTCGAAGACCCCAAGACCATTCAGCACTCCTGGCAGCCGGACCTCGAACGCTGGTCCCAACTGCGCCAGGAATTCCTGCTCTACCCCTAAGCGTCGATCAAGACCTTTAGCGTCCCTCGCTGCGCCGCCTGGGCCAGCGCCTCTGGCGCCTGCGCCAAGGGATACCGCGCCGCGATCATCGGCTCCAGGTGCAGTTTGCCGCCCGCGATCAGTTCGAGCGCCGGATCAAACCGCCCACAACGCGACCCCACCAGCGTCAGCTCATTGACGATGATCGGCGCCGTATCCACGGCCACATGCTGCGAAACCGTCGACTTCATGATCAGCGTTCCGCGCGGCCGCGTCAGCCGGACCGCCTGTGCGAGCCCTTCGCTCGACCCCGTCGCGTCCACCACGTAATCGAACGCGCCCTCCGGCATCCGCTCGCTCACCTGCTCGGTCACCACGCCCGCCAACTCGGCCACTTGCAGCTTCCCCACATGCCGGCCGAACTGCCGTACCTGCAAGCCGCTCGCCGCCAGCACCTGCGCGATTAGCAAGCCGAGTTTGCCGTCGCCCAGCACGGCGATCTCCGTGCCCGGTGGAATCGCCACCTGCTCCAAAATTTCGCACGCCGCCGCCACCGGCTCCGTGAAAACGGCATGGTCATTGGGCACGTGGGCGGGCACCGCGCGCAGATTCACCTCCGGTAGGGTGAAGTATTCGGCAAACGCCCCCGGATGCCGCACAATGCCCAGCACCGTCCGCGTCGGGCAATGCCGGCCCAGCCCGCGCCGGCACCAGTCGCACTCCCCGCACGCCAAGTTGATTTCGCCCACCACGCGCTGGCCCACCCAGGCGCGGTCATCGGCGGCCACCACCTCGGCCACAAACTCGTGTCCCGGCACGCCGGCAAAGCCATAGTAGCCGCGCTGCAGTTCAAGATCCGTATTACAGATGCCGCCCGTCAGCAGGCGAAGCAGCGCATGCCCGGCCGGGCGCTCCGGCTTCGGCAGTTCGATCAGGCTGACTTGTCCGTCAGCGATCCAGGCGGCCTTCACTCGGCCGCGCTCTGACTCAATGCGCCGGCCCGTCGTTGCCGGCTCCACCACCACCACTGCCGCTGTTCTTCGGCCAACTGCGGATTGCGCGCCTGCGCCACCGCACAGCGAAACACGTCGAGCACGCACACGTCCTGGTTTCGCCCCGTCAGGGCCGAGAGCCGCGTGTACAGTTCGTCGGGATTCAGCCTCCCCAGTTGATCCACGCTGGTCACCCCCAGCATCTCGAAATCACGCAGCATCGCGCCGCCGACTCCGGCTAAGTCCTTCAGTTCGCGCTGATCCGGCAAGGGGCCTCCTATAATGGTTAGTTTCATGCTAGCTCACTTGGTTTGCTTCGAACCCGGCTGCCGGACACGTTACGCCATCACCGAGGTTCTCTACAACTGCCCCCGTTGCGGCGGCCTGCTCGAAGCCGGATACGACGGTGACCCCGGTGACCCCGAAACGCTCAAGCGTCTCTGGCGCGATCGCCGCACCTCGAACCATCCCGTCGATCAAAGTGGCGTCTGGCGCTACCGCGAGCTGTTTCCCTTCCTCGAAACGCCCGACCACATCGTCACCCTGCGCGAAGGCAACACGCCGCTGCTGCCCGGCAAACTCGCCGCCCAGTACGCCGGCCTCAACCAGATCGTCTTCAAGCATCAGGGCTTCAACCCTACCGGTTCCTTCAAAGACAACGGCATGACCTGCGGCGTCGCCCAAGCCGTCCGCCTCGGTAAGAAGCGCGTCGCCTGCGTCTCCACCGGCAACACCTCCGCTTCCATGGCCGCCTACGCCGCCGCCGCCGAACTCGACCCCATCATCTTCATCCCCAACGGCAACATCGCCTTCGGCAAGCTCGGCCAAGCCCTCGACTACGGCGCGCGGACGCTCCAGGTGGAAGCCAACTTCGACCAGATCCTCGCCCTCGTCCGCACCCTCGCCGACCGCCTCGGCATCTACCTGCTCAACTCCGTCAATCCCTTCCGCATCGAAGGCCAAAAGAGCATCGCCATCGAAATGCTGGACCAGCGCGACTGGCACGTGCCGGACTGGGTCGTGCTCCCTGGCGGCAATCTCGGCAACGTCTCCGCCTTCGGCAAAGCCTTCGACGAACTCAAGCGCTACGGCTTCATCGACCGGGTACCCAAGCTCGGCGTCATTCAGGCCGCCGGCTCCGCGCCGTTCCGCGAATACATGGAGAACGCGGACCCCGCCTTCCACAGCAACCACCATCCCGAGACCCTCGCCACCGCCATCAAGATCGGCGACCCCGTCTCATGGCCCAAAGCCCTCAAAGCCATCACCGAATCAGGCGGCTGGGTCGACAGCGTCACCGAACAGGAAATCGCCGACGCCAAGGCTGTCATTGGCAAGTGCGGCATTGGCTGCGAACCGGCCTCCGCCGCCAGCCTCGCCGGCGCCAGGAAGCTCGTTGCCGCCGGCAAGATCGCCCCCACCGACGACGTCGTCGGCATCCTCACCGGCAATGTCCTCAAGGACCCGGATTACATCTACCGCTATCACACCGGCCAACTCCAGGACCCCGCCGGCAACCTGCTCGCCTCCAACTTCGGCAACGCACCCACCGTCGTTCCCAACGACGTCGAACGCATCGTCGCCTTGTTGCAGCAATAGCCGTTACGGCTTCAACGTCCGCTCGAAAAAGCTCGTCGTCGTCTCCAGTAGATGGCGGCGAGCCGGCCCCGTCACCCCGTGCGCCTTCTGCGGATACAGCATCGTCTCAAACGGCTTGTTCGCCACTTGCAGCGCGTTGATCATCATCATGCCGTTCTGGAAAAGCACGTTATCGTCGCCAATGTTGTGCACCAGCAGCAGCTTTGCCTTCAAGTTCCCCGCCGCATGTACCGGCGAGCTTTGCTTGTAGCCGTTCTCGTTCTGCTGCGGCAACCCCATGTAGCGTTCGGTGTAAATCGTGTCGTAAAGCCGCCAGTCGGTCACCGGCGCGCCGGAGATCCCCGCCGCAAAGCGATCAGGTGCCTGCAGCAGGCTGTACAAAGTCATGTAGCCGCCAAAGGACCAGCCATACATCCCCACGCGCGCCGGATCCACAAAGCCTAACTTCGTCAGGTAATCCAGCCCCGTCAGTTGGTCCGCCAACTCCTGCTTGCCGAACTGCCGGAACACCTTGCTCTCCCAAGCATGACCTCGCCCGGCGGACCCGCGATTGTCCAACTGCCACACCACAAACCCCTTGTGCGCCAGCACCTGATCCCAGTTGGCGCCCGCCCACTGGTTGCGCACCGTCTGCGCATGCGGACCGCCATACACCATCACCACCGCCGGATACTTCCGCCCGGCCGTAAAGCCCGCCGGCTTGATCAAACGCGCATAGAACAACGCGCCGTCCGGGCCCTTCACCTCGTGCAACTCCGTCGGCAAAATCTCGTACTCATTCGGCACGCGCTCATCAGCCGCCTGCACCACTTCCACTTCGCGGCCATCGGACGCATGCAGCGCGCGGCGCGGCGGCGACGTCCAACTCGAGTACGTATCGAAATACACACCACAGCCCGGCGCCATCGACACCGTATGTGTCCCCGCCTCGCGGCTCAGCCGCTGTCGCGCGCCGCCGTCGAAGCTCACCGCGTAGAACTGCCGCTCGAGCGGCGATGCCTCCGTCGACGTGTAGTAGATCCGGCGCGCCTTCTCATCCACGCACACCACCTCGCTCACTTCCCACTCGCCCGACGTCAATTGCTTCGCCGGCGCTCCATCCAACGTCCGCAGATACAAGTGCCGGAAGCCGCTCGCCTCGCTGGACCAAACAAACGTCTTGTTGTCGGTCAGCAATTGGAAGTCATCGGCCAGGTTGATCCAGTAGGGATCCTCTTCGGTCAACACCGTCGTCACCTTGCCGGTCTTCGCCTCCACCGCGAGTAGATCCAGCCGATTCTGCACGCGCGTTAGCCGCGTCACCAGCACGTGCGTCGGCGTCCAGGCGAAGCGCCCGAACAGATAGTCCGCTGAGTTTCCCAAGTCAATCCAGCGCGTCTTGCCACCCGCCGCCGCCACCAGCCCGAACCGCACCACAGACCCTTTGCTCCCCGCCTTCGGATACCGCTCCGGCTCGCTCTGCCCTTCCACCTTCAGATAGTCCACATGCGAGTAAATGCTCACGTCGCTCACTTCGAACTGCAGGTAGCCGATCGTCTTCGCATCCGGGCTCCACCAATGCGCCGTACCGATCTCGAGCTCTTCGGGATAAACCCAGTCCAGCTTGGCGTTCATCCGCGTGGGCGAACCGTCAGTCGTCAGGCGCGTGATCTTGCCGGACGCGATCTGGTACGTATAGAGGTCATGCTCGTTCCGGTACGAGATCGTCTTGCCATCCGGCGACAGTTTCGGATCGCGCTCCGCAAATGGCGTCGTCGTCAATTGCTTAACGGCCTTGCTTGCCACCTCGAGCAAAAACAGATCGCCGCCCGCCAGAATCAGTAACTGCGTCCCATCCGGCGACCATTGCAATGGCTGCTCCGTCACGCGCCGATTCTCCCAATCGAACGGGGCCGTTTTGGCCACCATCTTGGCCTTGCCTTCCAGTTCCTTCAGGTCCACCAGTTCGCTCGCGCCCCTCGGATTCAGGCGGTGCAGCGTCACCTTGCCCTTCGCCTGCGTCACATAAGAAGCGCCGTCCGGAGCCCAGAGAATCCGCGCTGCAGCCGTGGCCGGAGGGTTCGTCATCACCGTGTCGATGGTCACCGGCTTCTTCGCGGCCCCACCCGCCATCGCCGCCAGCAGGAGAACGATTGTGCTGCGCATGATCTATCTTAGCCTCGCCGCCTTTCCAAACCGCCCGAGCCGATCTGGCATAATCGAAGTTTCACCGGGCGTTTATCGCCCGACGGAGGCCCGCCGGGGCCGGGCGACTCGCTCACCCGCCGGGGGACAAAATTGGCAACGAAAAACAGCAAAGCTACAGAAGAAACCCTCGACCCACGTCGGCAGGCGGAGATCTTCAATCAGGCGATGGAGGCCTTCCACCAACGCGACTTTCGCCGCGCCCTCCCATTGTTTGAAGCCGTCGCACAGGGCCCCGTCCGTGACATGGCCTTCTCTGCCCGCACGCATCAGCGCATGTGCGAAAGCCGCCTCACCAGCACGGAACCGGAAACCCGCGACTTTGAAGGCAACTACACCTTCGCCATCGCCCAGATGAATCTTCGCGAGTACGCTCGCGCCGCCTCGCTCCTCGAATATTCCCTCCAGCAGCAGGAAACCGACTACGCCCACTACGCCCTCGCCGTCGCTCTCGGCAATCAGGGCGCGATTGAACCCGCCGTGCAGCACTTGCGCCGCGCCATCCAGATGCAACCGCGGAATCGGACCATGGCCCTTAGTGATCCCGATTTCCACGAGCTGGCGAAGCTCCAGCCCTTTCGCGACCTGCTGACGGGAAGCTAACCCCAGCATGCCCAATCGGCGCCCAAACCGGCGCACCGAAGGCCGCTCCGGCGCACTCCGCGTTGTAGCCATCGGTGGCGGGACAGGTTTGTCTTCCCTGCTCCGCGGCCTCAAACGCTACGTCAAACCTGTCGACGACCTGCCCCCCGTCTCCATCTCCGCCGTCGTCACCGTCACCGACGATGGCGGCTCCTCCGGCCGTCTGCGCCGCGAGCTCGACGTTCTGCCCCCCGGCGACATCCGCAACTGCCTGGTCGCCCTCTCCGACGACGGCGACCTCCTCGCCCGCCTCTTCCAATACCGCTTCACCGCCGGCAAGGGCCTCACCGGACATAGCTTCGGCAACCTCTTCCTCACCGCCCTCACGCAAGTCACCGGCGACTTCGCCCACGCCGTCAAAATCTCCGCCGAGATTCTCTCCATCGGTGGCCGCATTTATCCGTCCACGGACTCGAACGTCACCCTCGAAGCCGAACTCGTCAACGGCAAGAACGTCGCCGGCGAAACACGCATCAGCCGCGCCCGGGTCCCCATCCGCACCATCAGCCTCAGCCCGCGGCATTGTCCCCCGCTGCCCGAAACCCTGCAGGCGATCGAAGAGGCGGACCTCATCACGCTCGGCCCCGGCTCGCTCTACACGAGCGTCATTCCGAATCTTCTCGTCGATGGGATCCCCGCCGCCATCCGCCGCTCCCGCGCGCTCAAAGCCTATTTCTGCAACCTCATGTGGCAGCCGTGGGAAACCATGCAGTACAGCGCCTTTGAACACGTGGCCGCCATCCATCGCCACGCCGGCGCCCGCCTCATCGACGTCGCCGTCGTCAACAAACGCCCCATCGCCGGGGCCCTGCGCCGCGCCTACGCAGCCCAGAAGGTCTTCGCCGTCGAGAACGATACGCCTCGCTTTGCCGAAGAGGGCATCGAACTCATCAGCCGCAATCTCCTCCAAACCAAGGGCGAGAAAGTACGTCATGACCCGGCCCTCACCGCCGCCGTCGTCCTCGAGCTCGCCGTCCGCGGCCGTCAACAACGCCTCCAAAAAGGACTCCTTCATGCATAACGACCTTTCCATCGTCATCCTCGCCGCCGGCATGGGCACGCGGATGAAGTCCGCCAAACCGAAGGTGCTCCACGAAGCCGGTGGCCTCCCCATCGTCGAACACGTCGTCCAATCGGCCGCCGCCATGGCGCCAACCTCGCGCATCGTCGTCGTCACCGGTCACGGGGCCGAACTGGTGGAGCAGCACCTCGCCCCGTACGGCCTCTCCTACGTCCGCCAGACCGAGCAGAAAGGCACCGGCCACGCCATGATGGTGGCGCGCGACACCGTCACCGCCCGCACGGGTCTGCTGGTCGTGCTCTACGGCGATTGCCCCTTACTCTCGGCCGGCACCATCGCCCGGCTCCTCGAGCGCCACGCCGCCACCGGCGCCGCCGCCACGGTCATCACCACGCTCGTCGATAACCCCACCGGCTACGGCCGCATGGTCATGGACAACGTCGGCAACTGCCTCGCCATCGTCGAGCAGAAGGCCGCGACGCCCGAGCAGTTGCTCATCAACGAAATCAATTCCGGCATCTATTGTTTTGACGCCGCACTCCTCTGGAAACACCTCGAAGAGATCCAGCCCAATGCCGCTTCCGGCGAACTCTATCTCACCGACCTGATCGAGATCCTCCGCACGCATGGCCACACCGTCAAAACGCTCCGCGTGCCGGATCCGGCCGAGATCCTCGGCATCAACACCCGCATCGAACTCGCCGAAGCCGACCGGTACTTCCGCGAGCGCAAGGCCCGCGAACTGATGCTCGCCGGCGTCACCATCGAGCGGCCGGAGTCCCTCATCGTCGACAAATTCGTCGAGATCGGTCAGGACACGATTCTCGAGGCTTTCGTACAACTCCGCGGCCAGGTCCGCATCGGGTCCAATTGCCGCATCGGCGCGGGCTCTGTGCTGCGCAACGTCACCCTCGGTGACAATGTCGAGGTCCACCCCTACTGCGTGCTGAGTGATTGCACCGTCGAAGACGGCGCCCACCTCGGCCCCTTCGCCCGGCTCCGCATGCAGGCCACCGTCAAGGCCGGCGCGCACATCGGTAACTTCGTCGAGCTCAAGAAGACCGAACTCGGCGAGGGCTCCAAAGCCATGCACCTCGCCTATCTGGGCGACTCATCCATCGGACCCGGCGCCAACATCGGCGCCGGCACCATCACCTGTAACTACGACGGCGCCAGGAAGCACGCCACCGTCATCGGATCGGGCGCCTTTGTTGGGAGTAACTCTACCTTGGTCGCCCCGGTCGAAGTCGGCGCCGGTGCTTATGTCGCCGCCGGCTCCGTCATTACGGAAAGCGTGCCCGAAGATACTCTCGCCTTGGGCCGCGCGCGGCAGGTAGTGAAAGCGGAGTGGAAGCGCCGCCCGAAGAAGTAGTTACTCAGGCGATTCGCGCACAATGATGCGCCACGCATGATCCTGGCCATCGTGCGTGCGATAGCCCACCGTCACGCGAGCCAGCTTCTTCAGCTTGCCTTCCACGATCGTATCGGCGTCCATCAGAAAGACGCGCGTCTCGGGATTCTTCCCCGGTAACGAACGCGACACCGAAACCGTCGTCTCCGAGACCTCCTGCACCGAGCCCGAAAAGAACTCGTCCTGCAGAATCCCGTCCCGATTGCTTTCTTGCGCCCCGGGCGCCGGCGGCGTACAGATGCGCTCTTCCGCTTGCAGGAACAAGCAGAACGATAAAATCGGGAGTGCGCGAAGCAGTGACACTTGCCTTATTTCAGACTACTCCCGAACGACTAAATGATAGCCACTAAAGCAATTAAAGTTGGTTCATCGTACACGATTACAAAACAACTATAGGCTGATAAACTAACGGCATACGAGCTTCGCCAATGGCAATCAGCTCCCCGTTGTCGGCGATCGCCCTCACCATCGGAGCCATCGTAGAGGCCACGAACGGCGACATGCGAAACGTCCGCCCCTGCCGGATGTGCGCCACCGTATCCTCGTCCACTCGCACCGCGGGAAACTGCGGCAGCAAGGACGCCGCCGGCTTCACCACGCCCCCCAACCCGCCGCTCGTCGCCAAACCAATCAACGCGTCGATCGTTGTCGCATCATCGACTCCGAAGCCGCACGACTCCAGTCGCCGCAACCCACCCAGGTGCGCCCCGCATCCGGCCGTCTGCCCCAGTTCATGCGCAATCGACCGCACGTACGTCCCACCCGAGCACACCACCCGCACACTGATCTCGCTCGTCCGGCACTCGAGCAACGTCATCTCCTCGATCGTCACTTCCACTGCCTTCAGTTCCACCGGCTTGTTCTGCCTCGCCAGCTTGTAGGCCGGCACGCCGTTCACCTTCTTGGCCGATACCGCCGGCGGCATCTGCGCGTAGGTCCCGCACTTCGCCGCGCACCAGGACCGCACCTGCGCCTCGTCCAGCGTGATCTCGCGCACCTCGCTCGTCGACTCGCCTTCGCAATCGTAGGTATCGGTGGAAAAGCCAAAGCGCACCACCGCGTCGTATACCTTCCGGCCCGTCGTCACGAACTGCGCCAGACGCGTCGCTCGCCCCACCACCAGCGGCAACACCCCTGTCGCCATCGGGTCGAGCGTGCCCAAATGGCCCACCTTCGTCTGCTGCGTCAGTCGCCGCACCTTGTTAACGGCGTCATGCGACGTCCAGCCGGCCGGTTTATCGAGAACAATCACGCCGTTCAAATCCACTTCTACCAATCTAAGCCACCCCGCCACCGCGGCACAGGGCGCTAGAATGACCCTTGTCCATGCATTTGCCCCCCGCCTGTGTCATCCATCCCCACGACGATCTCCAATGCGTCGAGGATAAGCCGGCGGTCTTCGCCCTCTTCGCTGCCGAAGGCGCCCCCTATCTGGCCAAAACGAACTTCCTCCGCCGCCGCTTGCGCCGCCTGCTGGGCGATTCGCGCTGGGCCAGTCTTCGCGGCGTCGCCGAGCGTGTCGAATATTGGCCCACTCCTTCGCGCCTTGCCGCCAGCGTCCTCCACTATCACCTCGCCCGCGAATACTATCCCGAGAGTTACTCCACCCGGATCAAGTTACGTTATCCAGCTTACGTTCGCCTGGTGACCAATAACCCCTTCCCGCGTACCACCGTCACCACGCGCTTCACCGGCACGGAATCCCTCTTCTACGGACCCTTCCGCTCGCGCACCGCCGCCGAAGAGCTCGAAGCCCAATTCCTCGACCTCTTCCTCATCCGCCGCTGTCAGGAAGACCTCGCCCCCTCGCCCGACCATCCCGGTTGCATCTACGGCGAGATGAACATGTGCCTCCGACCTTGTCAGGAGTTCGTCGGCGAGTCCGAGTACGCCACCGAAGTCGCCCGCGTGCGCGACTTTCTCACCACCGATGGCCAAAGCATGCTGCTCACCATCGAACGTGCGCGCGACCGCGCCAGCGAAAACCTCGACTTCGAAGAAGCCGCCCGTCAGCACAAGCGTCTGGAACGCGTCCAGCAGATTCTCCGCGGCCGCGACGAGATGGTGCGCGATACGGCTCACCACTGCGGCGTCGCCGTCAATCCGTCCTTCCTCGCCGGCTGCGTCGAGTTGCGCTTCCTGCTCGAAGGACAATGGCTGCCGCCGGTGCAGTTCCGCCTCGATGGCGCCGGCCTTTCCATGGATGCGCGCCTGCGCGCCGTCACGGCCGCCTTGACGCCCGAAGCCCGTTTCCCGCTTTCCCGGCGTCAGGATCATCTCGCTCTGCTCGCCCGCTGGTATTACTCCTCGTGGCGCGATGGCGAGTGGTTGGGCTTCGCCCACCGCGGCGAATTGCCCTATCGCAAGCTCGTCCGCGCCATCTCGCGCGTCGCCGGACAGGAGCAGGCCACGCTCAGTTTCTAATCCGTCCGCCTGCGCTTGTGTTTTAAAGGAATCGCGATATTCTATCTGTGTTCTTTCCGCCCCCCTGTGACGCTGGGCGACTCTTGAAACAGTTCCTGGGAGCCAATCTCCAATGCCATTCGACGATGAGCTAGACGACTTCGAGTACGAAGACGAACATCTGGACCTTGAGAGCGAAATCAGCTCTTACGATGACGACGACGATGACGATGAAGACGACGCGCCGTCGCCTCGCTCGATGACTCCGCCGGCTGCGCTGCAAGCGTGGAACCCGCCGTCATCGTCCACTCCCGTGCCGCCTCCGCCGGTTCCAGCCGCCGTTCTGCCTCCTGATCCGCCCGCGCCCGCGGTTGCTTCGGCTCCGCTCCCTTCGCCCGCCAAAGTAGCTCCGAAGCCTTTAAAAACGGCCTCCAAAAACACTTCGGCTCCCGTCAAGGCCGCTCAGAAATCAGCGGCTCCTATTCGTACTGCATCCAAAAGTGGAAATCGTACCGCCACCCAAGCTACAGTAAAGAAATCAGTGGCGACTCAGTCGTCCGCTAAACCGGCTGTAGCTCCGAAGGCCAAAACGAAAACGAGCACGAATGTTTCGGCTCGTCCCGTAGCGGCAAAGAAGACTGCGGTCGCATCTAAACAAGGGAGATCGATTTCTAAAATGAAACTTGCTACGAAGAAAGCTGCGAAGAAGGCTCCGGCTAAGAAGGCTGCTGCTCCGGCGAAGAAGGCCGCTCCGGCCAAGAAGGCTGCTGCTCCGGCGAAGAAGGCTGTGAAGAAGGCCCCCGCGAAGAAGGCGGCCAAGAAGGCCGCTAAGAAGTAACTTCTCGCTCAACCCAAAACCAAAAAAGGCGGCGCCTCGGCGCCGCCTTACTTTTTTACTACTCGCTCCGCTTAGCCGTTCACCACGTCCCGGCACCGCTTGAACAAATCGATCAGCGCGTCTGCCTGTTCTTCCGGCGTCCGCACCACACTCTTGCCGGCGAACCCCGTCGCCGTCGTCCCTTTGCCGTATCCCGTCGTCACGGCGATAAACTTCATCATCTCGAGCGCCACCTGATTCTTGCCTTGGGCTTCCGCCGCCAGCTTCTCTTCGCTCGTCTTGTTCTCTTCGCTCATGCTCTCGCTTTCTCCTCGAATTTCTGACTCTTTGAGGCTCGCTTCTGCGATAATCCATCAGTATCGCATGCCGATTCGCGCCGTCGAATTCGTTCGAAAATTGAGGGGCGGCGCCCAAGCCCACCTCCTGCGAGCCGAAGACGGCCACTTCTACGCCGTCAAATTCATCAACAATCCCCAAGGCCGCCGCGTCCTCGTCAACGAGTGGATCGCCCAGGGCATCTTCGAACAACTCCGCATCAGTGCCGCCCGCGTCGCCGCCATCGAACTCACCCCCGACTTTCTCGCCGCCAATCCTCAGGTCAACTTTCAGCGCGGCTCTCAGTTCTATCCCCCAGACCCCGGCTGGCACTTCGGCTCCCGCTTCGCCGACGACCCCCACCGCGTCGGCTTCTATGACTTCGCCCCCGATCAACTCATGCGCGAAGTCGTCAACCTCACCGACTTTTTAGGCGCCATGGTCGTCGACCGCTGGCTCGCCAACGTCGACGCCCGTCAGGCCGTCTTCTTTCGCGCCAAGGTCAAAAACTGGGCGCCTTCGATCAACATCCACGGCGGCCGCGTCGGCTTCGTCACCATGATGATCGACCACGGCTACACCTTCGGCGGCCCCAACTGGGAGTTTCAGGACGCCGCCGGCTATGGCATCTATCACCGGCCGCTGGTCTACGAATCGGTCACCTCGCTCGCCTCCTTCGAACCCTGGCTGCAACAAGCCCTCTATTTCCCCGAATCCGTCCTCGAATCCATTCGCCATTCCATCCCGCCGCAATGGATCGAAGGCGACGAAGACCGCCTGGATCAACTCCTTCACACCCTCCTCCAACGCCGCCGCAAACTCCCCGCCCTGCTCGAACTCGGCCGCTCCGGCCCTCGCAATCCCTTCGTGAACTGGGTCAGCTAAGCAACCCCTGCTAAGCTGTGGAGGAATGAAGATTACCGAGCAGCAAGTTCGCTACGTTGCCGACCTCGCCAACCTCCATCTCGAACCCGCCGAAATCCAGGCCATGGCCCACGACATGGACCAGATTCTCGTCTACATGGAGAAGCTCAGCGAAGTGAACACCGATGGCGTTGAGCCCATGGCCCAGGTCCTCTACGAGGCTTCCGAGACCGCCACCTTGCGCGAAGATGTCGAACATCCCGAGCGCCGCTTTACCTCGGCGGTCGCCACAGCCTCCGCTCCTCAAGCTGGCCAAGGCTACTTCAAAGTCCCGCTAGTGATCGAGCGCGCGTAAGCCATGAACATTTCGAGCCTCACCATCTCTCAAATTCAAGCGGACCTCGCCGCGCGCAAATACAGCGCCACCGAACTCGCGCAACAAGCCCTCGCCTTTGCCGAGCAGGAGAATCCGAAGACCAACGCCTATCTGCATTTCTCGGCTGAGCGCGCGCTCGCCGCGGCCAAGCAGGTCGACGAGAAGCTCGCGCGCGGTGAAGCCGCCGGCGTGCTCGCTGGCGTGCCGATCGCCGTCAAAGACGTCATCGTGACCAAAGGCGTCAAGACCACCTGCGCATCCAAACTGCTCGAGAATTACGTACCTCCGTACGATGCCACGGCCGTTGTCCGTCTGGAGCAGGAAGGCGCCGTGATCATCGGCAAAGCCAATTGCGACGAGTTCGCTATGGGCTCCTCCAACGAAAACTCGGCCTTCGGACCCGTGCGTAACCCCGTCGCTTTAGATCGCGTACCCGGCGGCTCGAGCGGTGGCTCCGCCGCCGTCGTCGCGCAAGGCACCGCCGTCGTCTCGCTTGGCTCCGACACCGGTGGCTCCATTCGCCAGCCGGCCAGCTTCTGCGGCGTCGTCGGCGTCACGCCCACTTATGGCCGCGTCTCGCGCTTTGGCCTGGTCGCCTTCGCCAGCTCGCTCGACCACATCGGACCTTTCTCGCGCAATGTAGAAGACTCCGCCACGGTGCTCAAAGCCATGGCCGGCCGCGACGAACAGGACGCCACCAGTGCCGCCGCCCCCGTCCCCGATTACAACGCCGCCCTCAACGGCAACGTCAAGGGCCTCCGCATCGGCCTGCCCAAGGAATACTTCGCCGGCCTCGAAAGCGAATCCGGGGCCCTCATCTCGCAAGCCATCGAGCAGCTCAAGAAACTCGGCTGCGAAGTAGTCGACATCAGCTTGCCCACCACCGAGCAAGCCATCGCCTGTTACTACATCATCTGCACCGCCGAAGCCAGCAGCAACCTCGCGCGTTACGACGGTGTCCGCTACACCACCCGCTCCGACCACGCTGACTCGCTCGTCAACATGTACCGCTACACGCGCGGCGAAGGCTTCGGCCGCGAGTGCAAACGCCGCATCATGCTCGGCACCTATGTCTTGAGCCACGGCTATTACGACGCCTACTATCTGAAAGCCCAGAAGGTCCGCGCCCTCATCGCCCAGGACTTCACCCGCGCCTTCTCTCAGGTCGACGCCATCGTCGCCCCTGTCTCGCCCTTTCCCGCCTTCAAACTCGGCGAGAAGATGGCGGACCCGCTCCAGATGTATCTCAGCGACATCTACACCATTACTGGCGACCTCGCCGGCATTCCCTGTCTGTCCGTCCCCTGCGGCAACACCCAGGAAGGCCTGCCCGTCGGCCTGCAGATTCTGACCAAACACTTCGACGAAACCACCATGTTCCGTCTGGCGCACGCCTACGAACAAAGTCGATAATTTCACGAACGAAAGAGGAGACCTTATGCCTTTTACTCTGCCTGCTCTGCCTTACGCGCACGACGCGCTTGAGCCCGTCATCGACAAGCTCACCATGGAGATCCACCATGGCAAGCACCACAACGCCTACGTCACCAACTTGAACAAGGCGCTCGAATCCGCCCCCGGCCTCGCCGACAAGACCATTGAAGAGTTGCTCGCCGGCAACCTCGCCATTGTCCCGGACAACATCAAGACGGCCGTCCGCAACAACGGTGGTGGCCACTGGAACCACACCTTCTTCTGGAACATTATGCGCGCTCCGCAGGAAGGCAACGCCCCCACCGGCAGCCTCGCCGCCGCCATTGATGCCGCCTTCGGCTCCTTCGATGCCTTCAAAGAGAAGTTCAACGCCGCTGGCGTTGGCCGCTTCGGCTCCGGCTGGGCTTGGCTCGTCAAGTCCGGTTCCGGCGTCGAGATCGTCTCCACGCCCAACCAGGACAACCCGCTCATGGAAGGCAAGACTGCCGTCATTGGCGTCGACGTCTGGGAACACGCCTACTACCTCAAGTATCAGAACCTCCGCCCCACTTACCTTGCCAACTGGTGGCAGGTTGTAAATTGGGAGCAGGCTGAGAAGAACTTCTCCGCCTAAAGCTATATCCTCATGAGGACGGGTCTCTCGGGGCCCGTCCTTTTAGAGAATCTGGTGACCAAAAGCGACCCTGTCCTCGAACTTCGTGGAGTCACGAAAAAGTTCCCTTCCCATACGGCCGTCGACGGTGTTTCGATGTCCGTGGGTCGGGGTGAATTGCACGCTCTCCTGGGACCCTCCGGCTGCGGCAAGACCACCTGCCTCCGCATGGTGGCCGGTTTTGAAACGCCCGACACCGGCCAAGTCCTCTTAAACGGCAAGGACATCGCCCCGCTCAAACCCTACGAGCGCAACGTCTCCACCGTCTTCCAGAGCTACGCCCTCTTCCCTCACCTCAACGTCTTCGACAACGTCGCCTTCGGACTCCGCCAACGAAACGACCCCGCGGTCGACTCCAAAGTCAAAGCCGCCCTCGATCTCGTCCGCCTTTCTCAGAAAGCTGATCGCAAGCCTTCGCAGATGTCCGGCGGGGAGAAACAACGCGCCGCGCTCGCCCGTTCGCTTGTCCTCGAACCGGACTTACTCCTCCTCGATGAGCCGCTCTCCGCGCTCGACCCCAACCTCCGGGAAGAAGTCCGCCTCGAACTCAAGGCCCTGCAACGACGCGTCGGCATCACCTTCCTGATGGTCACGCACGACCAGGAAGAGGCCCTGTCCATGGCCGATCGCATCACGCTGCTCCACAGAGGCAAAGTCGAACAAGTCGGCACGCCTCAGGAAATCTACCTCCAGCCCGCCACGCGCTTCACCGCCGCGTTCCTCGGCGCCGTCAACTGGGTCGGCGACATCGGCATTCGCCCCGAATCCACTCATCTCGCCCGCGAACCTCGCGACAATAGCCGCGCCGCACGCGTCACCCACACCACCTTCTTGGGTGATTGCTATCACGTCCAAACCGAGATCGGCGACGGCCATAAAGTGATGGCCCAGATCCCCCGCTCTCAGAACGGCTTCCATCCCGGCGACCAGGTCCATGTCTGGTGGCATCCCGCCGACGAGCTCCACCTCAAGTCATGAAGACTCTGCGCCTGCTGTTCTTGGCGCCCAGCGTGTTCCTGCTGGTCACCCTCTTCCTGATCCCGCTTCTGATAATCGCCGTCTATAGCTTCGAAAGCCGCGGTGCCTACGGTGGCGTC
Source organism: Bryobacteraceae bacterium (assembly GCA_965229305.1). Lineage (GTDB taxonomy): Bacteria > Acidobacteriota > Terriglobia > Bryobacterales > Bryobacteraceae > JALHNI01. The sequence continues at coordinate 36,280 of CBDDIZ010000021.1, forward strand.
ACGCTCCCCTGGACTCTCGAAAGCTACACTCGCATCGTCGATCCGCTTTATCTGAAGATCCTCTGGCGATCCTTCTGGGTCGCGGGAGTCTCCACCGCCGTCTGTCTGCTCCTCGGCTTCCCGCTCGCCCTGTTCATCTCCCGCGCCGGCAAGAACCGCGGCATGTACCTCCAACTCGTCATGCTGCCCTTCTGGACCAGCTTCCTCATCCGCACTTACGCCTGGATGTTCCTTCTGCGCGACACCGGCCTCATCAACACCGCCCTGCTCGCCACCGGGCTCATCCACGAACCTCTCCCGCTCCTCTATAACGACTTCGCCGTCATCCTCGGCCTCGTCTACGGCTTCCTCCCCTTCATGGTTCTCCCGCTCTATACGAACCTCGAAAAGCTTGACCCCGCCTTGCTCGAAGCCGCCGCCGACCTCGGCGCCCCACCCTTCACCGCCCTCATGAAGGTCACCCTGCCCCTCTGCCGCCCCGGCATCGCCGCCGGCAGCATCCTCGTCTTCATCCCTTGCCTCGGCGCTTACCTCACCCCCGACCTGATGGGCGGCGGCAAGAGCATCATGATCGGCACGCTCGTTCAGAATCAATTCACCACCGCTCGCGATTGGCCCTTCGGCGCCGCCCTCTCGCTCAGCCTCATGGCGCTCACCCTGGGTCTTCTGTACCTGATCTCCAAACGCTCCGGCGGCGAGGACCTGCTCTAATGCGCCTCCTCTCGCTCTACGCCGTCTTCGCCTACGCCTTCCTGCACGTCCCTCTGCTCGTGCTGGCCGTCTTCAGCTTCAATCAATCCCGCTTCACTCAGTGGGAAGGCTTCTCGTGGCGCTGGTACGCGCAAGCGTTTGCGGACCCCGCCCTCCGCGAAGCCACCGTCAACTCGCTTTTCATCGGCGGCGCCGCCACGCTCTTCGCCACCGCCATCGGCACCCTCTGCTCTTACGCTCTCTGGAAGCGCAAGTCGCCCACGCTCTCGGCCGGCCTGTATCTCTCCCTCATGACGCCCGAAATCGTCACCGGCGTCGCCCTGCTCGCCTTCTACCAGTTCCTCTTCCGCATCCTGAACCTGCACCTCGGCATGTTCACCGTGATCCTGGCGCACATCAGCTTCTGCCTCTCTTATGTCGTCATCGTCATCATCGCCCGTCTCCGCACCATGGACGCCACGCTCGAAGAGGCCGCCCTTGACCTGGGCGCCAACGAATTCGAAGCCTTCTACAAAGTCACCCTCCCGCAACTTGTCCCCGCGATCGTCAGCGCGTCGCTGCTCGCCTTCACCATCTCCTTCGACGACTTCGTCATCACCTCCATGGTCGCGGGCGTCGATTCCGAAACGCTCCCCATGGTCATGTACGCCACCGCCCGACGCGGCGTCAGCCCCGTCCTGAACGCCGTCTCGACGATCATCGTCTTCGGACTCGGCATCCTCATCCTCCTCTCCGAAAGGCTGCAAACGAAGACATGACGCGCCGCACGCTCTTCTTCCTCAGCCTCACCGGCCTCGCCGGCTGCCGTCGCGGCAATCGTCCTCGCCTCAACGTCTACAACTGGTCGAACTACATCGGCCCGCAAACCATCGAGCAATTCGAAAAGCACACCGGCATCCAGATCCGCTACGGCATTTTCGAGAGCTCCGACGAGTTACTCGCCAAAGCTCTCACCGGCAACTGTGGGTGGGATGTCGTCTTCCCCACCAACCATCACATCGCTCCCTTGCGCGACGAACACTTACTCGCCCCCCTCGACCATTCCCGTCTGCCCAACCTCAAGAACCTCGCTCCCGGCTTCCAACAACCCGAATGGGATCCCGAACTCAAGTTCTCTGTCCCGTACATGAGCACCTCCGCGGGCATCGTCTACAACCGCAAGCAACTCGGCTCGCTCACCCGCTGGGCCGACCTCTGGGAGCAAAAAGTCGCCGGACGCCTCACCATGCTCGACGCCCAGGACGACGTCCTCGGCGCCTGCCTGCGCAAGCTCGGCCACGACTGGAACTCTACCCAGGAAACCGAACTCCGCGCTGCCCAACGCGAAGCGATCCGCCAAAAGCCTCTCCTCCGCGCTTATCTCAACGCCGAAGTGCGCGACCAGGTCCTCGCCGGCGATGTCCTCGCCGCCCAGATGTGGACCACCACCATGCTCCCCGTCATGACCGAAGCCCCGTACCTCGACTTCGTCTACCCCGCCGAAGGCTTCGTCCGCTACGCCGAATCCGCCGTCATCCTTCGCGAGAGTCCGCGCGTCGAGGCCGCTCACCAGTTCATCGACTTCTTACTTCGCCCGGAAGTCGCCGCCGCCTGTGTCATCGCCGAAAAAACCGGCCCCGTTCTCTCCGGCATTCGCGACTTACTTCCCGCCCAGCTCCGCGACCATCACTTACTCTTTCCTTCGCCCGAAGACCTCGAGCGCAGCGTCTGGCTGCGCACCATGCCGCCCCCCGCCCAGCGCCTGCGCGACCGCCTCTGGACCGAGATAAAAAGCGCGTAAAGTAGATTCATGATGGAATTTCTCTCGAAGCGCCTGCCCCGGCGCGACGTCTTCCGCGGGTCTGCGCTTGGTTTCCTGGCCGGTCTGGCCCCCGGCGCCGCTCAGGCCGCTCCGGCCAAAGGTCTGCAACTCGGTCCGACGCTCTATGAATCCATCGGCGTCAAACCCCTCATCAACGCCCGCGGTACCTTCACCATCATCAGCGGCTCCACCATGCTGCCGGAAGTGCGCGCCGCCATGGCCGAAGCCTCGCAGCATCACGTCCACATCGACGAGTTAATGGCCGCCATCGGCAACCGCCTCTCCGAACTCACCAAAGCCGAGTACGGCATGATCACCTGCGGCTGCTCGGCCGCCATCACTCATGCCACTTCCGCCTGCATCGCCGGCGGCAACCCGGACCTCCACGTCCGCCTTCCCAACCTCACCGGCTTCCCCAAAGACGAAGTCATCATCCCCGGCCACTCGCGCAACGTCTACGACGCGGCCGTCCGCGCCGTCGGCGCTAAGATCGTCGAAGCCAATACCGTCGCCGAGTTGGAAGCCGCCTTCGGACCCAAAACCGCGATGATCTACATCCTCGCCGGCCCCAACGCCGAAAGCGGGCCTCTCACCACCAAAGTCATCTGCGACATGGCCAAGCAGCGCAACGTCCCCGTCCTCGTGGATGCCGCCGCCGAAATCCTCACCGTCCCCAACGTCCATCTCGAGAAAGGCGCCACGCTCGTCGCCTATAGCGGCGGCAAGTGCATCCGCGGCCCGCAGACCGCCGGCCTCCTCCTCGGCCGCAAGGACCTCATCCAGGCCGCCTGGGTCCACAGCGCCCCCCATCACGGCTTCTCGCGCGCCCTCAAGATCGGCAAGGAAGAAGCCATGGGCATGCTCATGGCCGTCGAAATGTGGTTCAAGCGCGACCATGACGCCGAATGGAAACTCTGGCTCTCGCGCCTCGACCACGTCGCCAAGCGCGTTCAGGCCATCCCCGGCGTCACCACCTCCATCCGCCAGCCGGACGGCCTCTCGAACCGCGTGCCCACGCTCAACATTCGCTGGGACACCGCCAAGCTCAATGTCAGCGGACGCACCGTCGCCAAACACCTCTTCACCACCGAACCCCGCATCGCCCTGCCCACCAACGCCGGCGACAACGGCATCTCGGTCGTGCCCTACATGATGCACAACGGCGAAGAGAAGATCGTCGCCGACCGCCTCCACGCCGCGCTCACCTCGCCGCCGCCCGCGCCGCCTCCGGCCTCCACGGCCGCCCCCGCCGGAAACCTCAGCGGCCGCTGGGACGTCACCATCACCTATCTCGCCAGTTCCTCGCAGCACGTCCTCCACCTGAAGCAGACCTCCGACGGCCGCCTCGAAGGCACCCACCAGGGCGATTTCCTCTCGCGCGACCTCGGTGGCAGCATCCACGGCAACGGATTCCGCCTGAATAGTAACGTCAGCGAGCGCCACGGCGACTCTCTTTCGTATGAATTCAACGGCACCCTCCAGGGCGACGAACTCACCGGCGACCTCAGCATGGGCGAGTATCTGGGCGCTCGCTTTACCGCTAAGCGTCACGCTGTCCGTTCGCGGGGTTAACTAAGCCAACATGCGGCCCGGCTTTCTTCTGATCGCCCTGACGGCTTACGCGCAGACTCCGGACCCGGCTTTCTTCGAAGCCAAAATCCGCCCCGTCCTGGCCAGTAGCTGTTACAGTTGTCATTCCTCGAAGATGAAGTCGCCCATGGGCGGCCTCGTCCTCGACACCAAGGCAGGTTTACGGAAAGGTGGGGCCACCGGCCCCGCCGTCGTTCCCGGCAAACCCGCCGAAAGCCGTCTCCTCACCGCGCTCCGCTACACGGACCCACACCTGCAGATGCCGCCCGCGGGCAAACTCGCCGCCCCCGTTCTCGAAAACTTCGAACGCTGGATCGCCGCGGGCGCCCCCGACCCTCGCGTCGACGCCCCCACTACCGCCGCCACGGCCCCCCTCAAAGGCATGTCCGTTGAAGCCGGCCGCCAATGGTGGGCCTTCCAACCCGTTCGAGAGTTGCCTGCTCCCGCCGTCCAGGCCAAGGTCTGGCCCCAGCGCAAGATCGATTCCTTCCTCCTCGCCAAGCTTGAAGAGAAGAAGCTCACCCCGTCCCCCCGCGCCGACGCCCGCACCCTGGTTAAGCGCGCCTACATCGACCTCCTCGGCTACCGCCCCACCTACGACGAGATCCAGGCCTTCGTCAACGACCAATCGGCCGACGCCTACGCCAAGTTAATCGACCGTCTTCTCGCCTCGCCCCAATACGGCCAAGCCTGGGGCCGCCACTGGCTCGACGTCGCTCGTTACGCCGAAGACAATCCTACGTCCGAAGCCACCAACCCGCCATATCCCTATGCCTGGCGCTACCGCGACTGGGTCGTCGAAGCGCTCAACCTCGACGTCCCCTACGATCGCTTCGTTAAGTTGCAACTCGCCGCCGACCTCATGCCCGGCACCAAGCGCGCCGACCTCCGCGCCCTGGGCTACCTCGGCACCGGACCGATCTACCACAAGGACCAGCGCCTCTCCTACGACGTCATCTACACCTTCGTCACCGACGACTGGGATGAGCGCGTCGACGCGGTCTCCCGCGGCCTCCTCGGCCTCACCGTCGCCTGCGCCCGCTGCCACGATCACAAGTTCGACCCGATTCCCACGAAGGATTACTACGGCTTGGCTGGCGTCTTCGCCTCCACCATGCGCTCCGAACGCCCTACCTTCGAAATCGACCCCGCCGTCGAAGCTCGCTACCAGTGGCTCGAGCGGCGCCTCTTCGATCTCTCCTATTCCCGCAATCTGCTCACCGGCGAAGCCTCCACCGTTGAAGGCTCCCCCGCCCGCGTCGCCAAGTGGCGCGCCGAGATTGCCGAACTGCGCCAGGAGGCCGAAGCCCTCCAGGAACGCTACCCCAAGCTGACGCAGAACCTCGAGAAGTATTGGCGAGAACGTACGCCTCCGGCTGCCGCGCCCGCCAAACCGGTCGAAGCCCCCAAGCCCGTCGACGGCGCGAAACCCGTCGCCCCGGCGAAACCCGCCTTCGACTTCGTCGCTGCCCGCCGCCGTCCCTCGGCCTCGAACGAACCCTTCATGAACGTCGTCTACGACGCCGCTCAATACGTCGATGGCTCGGACGCCAACTACACGATGATCCACTACAAGCCCGGCGAATCGCGCGACCTGCCCGTCATGCTGCGCGGCAACGTCGCCTCGCCCGGTGAGATCACGCCCCGCCATTTCCTCGCCGTCCTTTCGAAAGACGACGGCAAGCTCGGGGCTGGCTCCGGCCGCCTCACCCTTGCCGAAAAGATCTTCACCGATAGCGCCCCGCTCACCGCCCGCGTCATCGTCAATCGCGTCTGGGGCTGGCACTTCGGCAAACCGCTCGTCGCCACCACCAGCGACTTCGGCACCCAGGGCGATAAGCCCACCCACCCCGAACTGCTCGACGACCTGGCCGCCCGCTTCATCCAAAACGGCTGGTCCCTCAAGTGGCTCCATCGCGAGATCATGCTCTCGGCTGCCTATCAACAAGCCAGCCAACGCCGCTCCGAAGGCGATCGCCTCGATCAGGGCAACGTCCTCCTCTGGCGCATGAACCCGCAGCGCTTAGGCATCGAGGCCTATCGCGACTCGCTCCTGCGCGCCGCCGGCCGCCTCGACGAGTCCCTCGGCGGTATCTCCCAGGACCTCGACCTAGAGACCAACCGCCGCCGGACGCTCTACGGCCGCATCAGCCGCGGACGTCCCAACGACCTTCTCCGCAACTACGACTTCCCCGACGCCACCATGACCAGCCCCGGGCGTGACCTCACCATCACGCCCCTCCAACAGTTATTCGTCATGAACGGCACGTTCCTTCGTTCGCAGGCTCAATTCCTCGCCCAAAACCTCAAGGAGACCGAGCCCGCCGCCCAGGTCAAATCCCTCTTCCGCCAGGTCCTTTCGCGCGAGCCCAGCGCCAAAGAACTTGACCTCGGCCTCAGCTATCTCAGCCAAAGCAAGGTCGAAGACTACGCCCACGTCCTGCTTTCCACCAACGAGGTGCTCTTCCGCCCATGACCCGCCGTCAACTCTTCTCGCAACTCACCGGGGGCCTTGGCCTCGCTGCCACCCTGCCTAAGCTCACCGCGGGCAACGGCCACTACGCCGGCCCCGCGCTCACGCCCAAGGCCAAGCACGTCATCTTCCTCTTCCTCGCCGGCGGACCCTCGCATGTCGATCTGTTCGACCCCAAGCCGTCCCTGCTCAAGTTCCAGGGCCAGCGCCCCGGCACCGTCGACCTCCGCACTGAGCGCCAAACCGGCGGCCTCCTCCCCAGCCCCTTCGCCTTCAAGAAGTACGGCCGCGGCGGCGTCGATGTCAGCGAACTCCTCCCGCAACTCTCCACCGTCATCGACGACATCTGCGTCATCCGGTCGATGTACACCTTCAACCCCACCCACACTCCCGCGCGCAGCCTGATTCATTCCGGCAGCATCCTGGCCACCCGGCCCTCCATCGGCGCGTGGAGTTCCTACGGCCTGGGCACCGAAAACGACAACCTCCCGGCCTTCGTCGCCCTCACCCCCGGCGGCAACGGCGGCCCCTTCCTCCGCAACGGCTTTCTGCCCGCCGAATACCAGGGCACGCCCTTTAACGACAGTGCCGTCGAGCCCGAAAAGATGATCGCCAACCTGCGCAACAAGATCCACGATCCCCAAACGCAGCGCCGGCAACTGGACGCCGTCCAGGCCCTCAACCGTGAGTTCAGCGCCAACTTCGGCCCCGATGACTTCCTCGAAGGCCGCATCCAATCCATGGAAGCCGCCTACCGCATGCAGTTTGAAGCCCTCGACGTCTTCGACATCCGCAAGGAGTCCGAAGCCGTGCGCGCCGAGTATGGCTCGAACCCGTTCGGCAACGGCTGCCTCCTCGCTCGCCGTCTGGTCGAACGCGGCGTCCGCTACGTCCACGTCAATCACAGCGCCGGTCAGGACTGGGACGATCACAAGGACATCGACAACAACCTCCGCAAGCGCTGCCCGGACATGGACCAGGCCGCCGCCGCCCTCATCCGCGACCTCAAGCGACGCGGCCTCCTCGACGAAACCCTCGTCGTCTGGGGCGGCGAGTTCGGCCGCACCCCCGTCTCCGAAAGCGGCACCGGCCGCGACCACAACCCCTACGGCTTCACCATGTGGATGGCCGGCGGTGGCATCAAAGGCGGCCTCGCCTACGGTCAGACCGACGAGTTCGGCTTCAAGGCCGTCGAGAACCGCGTCTCCATCCACGACCTCCACGCCACCATCCTCTACCAACTCGGCATCGACCACACCCGCCTCACCTACCGCTACGCCGGCCGCGACTTCCGCCTCACCGACGTCTTCGGCGACCCGGTCAAGGACATCATCGCCTAGTATCATATCTGATACAGTTTGATACAGCTATGCTACGCTAGGGGTATGACGGGAAAGCGACGAACCACTCTCACCCTCCCCTCCCAGGCGCTGGATCGCGCGGAGAAAATCGCTGCTGAACGCCACGTCACCCTCAGCACCGTGATCGCCGAAACCCTCGAGGATGGCTTCGCTGCCCGCGACCGCGCAACTCGCGCCGACGCCGTACTTGCCGGCTATCGTGCAGCATTTTCTAACTTTACGGAACAAGAGCGCCTCCTGCTCGACGGCGTCGAGTTGGAACCTGAAGTTGTCTGACGCTCCGCATTCCACCTGGGGTCCGTTCCTCTTCGACACCAGTGCCGAGAGCTGGCTGGCTCGGCACGTCCATGAAACAGCGGTCCACGATTGGCTCGATCGCTACCTGGCGCGTCACCAGATTCATCTCTCATCGATCACGGTCTTGGAACGAGTCCGAGGTTACGCACGGCTCGCTCGAACCGTCGAGCAACAAATCTACCTCAGCCAACTCGGTCAAGTCTGGCCTGTTGACGCTGCAGCAGCCATTGTCGCCGGCGAGGTTCTCGCCCTGCTTCCTGAGCCACCGACGCCCCCGAAACGTTCGCATCGCCAGCTCGAAACGCGCGCCAGCCGAATTAGTCGTTGGCGATTTGACGCCATGATCGCCGCGACCGCCGTGGTCAGAGGACTCACCCTCGTTCACGACAATGCCTCCGATTTCGAAGCGATCCGCAGCACCATCGAACGTTCCCCACACCGTTTTCCAAGTCTCGGCACCCTGGAACTATTCCGCATCACCCGTATCCTGAGTTAGCTGCGGGTTCTTTCCGCCTTACGCATCGACCGCTCGCACCAATGCGACACTAACGCCATGAAGCTTTGGCTCCCGTTCTTGGCCTCCGCCCTCCTCGCCGCTCCCTCGCAGACCGTCCTCGAAGGCGCCGGCTACTTCCCGGTCATGATCCAACTCAAAGACGGTCGTCTCGCCGCCATCCATCGCGCCGGCGCCGCCCACATCGGACGCGGCGGACGCCTCGACTGGATCACCTCCCGCGACCAGGGCCGCACCTGGACCAAGCCCGTCACCCTCGTCGACACCCCCGAAGACGACCGCAACCCCGCCTTCGGCCAACTCAAAGACGGCACCCTCCTCATGGCCTATTGCATCCTCAGCGGCTATGGCCCCGACGGCAAGCTCGCCGCCGCCCGCAAGGATCGCGTCTTTGACGGCGTCTACGTCATGCGTTCCACCGACAACGGGCGCACCTGGAGTCCCGGCCAGCGCAGCCCGGAAACCCGCCGTCCGCCCGGCGATAAGAACGTCGTCTCCACCGCCGTCTCCCCCTTCGGCAAGATCGTCCAACTCAAGGACGGCACCGCGCTCATGGCCGTCTACTACGAGGCCACCCTCACCGACGGCACGCAGCAGTTCCAAAGCTGGGTCTTCCGCTCCACCGACCAGGGCCAGACCTGGGACAACGGCGCGCTCATCCAGTTGGACGGCAACGAAACCGCCCTTACGGTTCTCCACGACGGTACCGTCCTGGCCGCCATTCGGACCTCCCGCGCCGGCTACCTGCGCATCGCCCGCTCCACCGACGGCGGCCGCACCTGGTCACCTTCCACCGCCCTCACCAAAGACACCGAACACCCCGCCGACCTCATCCAACTCCGCGACGGTCGCGTCCTGCTCACCTTCGGCGAACGCAACGCCCCGCGCGGCGTTCATGCCTGGCTCAGTAGCGATGGCGGCGTCACCTGGAAGCCTGAGCACCGCCAAACCCTCGCCGCGGACGCGCCCAACGTCGATTGCGGCTACCCCAGTTCCATCGAAACCAGGCGCGGCCAGATCACCACCATCTACTACCAGGTCGACGACGCCCAGAACGCTCCCGCCACCGCCAAAGCCAAAGTCCTCCGCTGGCAAGTTCCCCGCCCCTAAAAACAAAAAGGACCACGCCCCGCAGAGCGTGGTCCTTGCGCTATCTACCTTAGCGCCAGAAACCGATCCGGAAACCCCAACGACCGCCCGTCTGGAACCAGCCGCCCGCGTTCCACGAGGCCTGCGCCCGCGGCGGACGCATCCAGCGGCCCGGCGCCCACACGTAGCGCGCGCCACCCCAACGCCAGTAGCCGCTTACCCACGTGTAGCCAGGGCCAGGTGCCGGACCGTAGACTTCCTGCTGCGGGGCCGGCGGCCCGTAAGGCGCATACACCGCATAGCCGTTGTCGTCCGGAGCATAACCGCCGTTCTGACCATAGGCCGGATCATAGTAGGGGTCATAGCTCGGGTCATAGCCATTGCCGTAGCCCGGATCATACGCCGGACCCGGATCATAGGCCGGCCCCGGCCCGTACGCCGCACCGCCGTACACCGGATACGCTGGCGCGCTGTACACCGGCGCCGGAGCCACCACCACAGCCGGAGGCCGATACACCCGCACCGGAGGAGGCGCCACCACAACGGGACGGCCCACCATGCCGCGGCCCATCCCGCGATCCATCCCCCGCGGACCGTTATCACGCCAATCCCGCCCGCCGCGATCCGGACCCCGCCGATCCATCTCGCGCCGCTCAGAATCGCGCCGGTCCGGGCCCCGTCCGCCGCGTCCGTGGTCATCCGCCAGCAGCGGCAACGCCACCACGCCCAGCGCCATCGTCATCAGCTTCAGGTGTTTCATACTCTTCACCATCCTTCGCTTATACAAATGCGCTCGGCACTCGGACGGTTTCGGAATATTTTGACTTAACTTCTTTATTTTGTGGTGGTTGGAATCAACCACTGGTGCATTTCAGCCACCGCGGCCGAAATTGTTATCCGCCAAAAACCGCGCCCGCAACTCCGGCGTCGGCATCCAACAGACCTCCGCCCGTCCAAACCACCGATACCGGTTCCGCGCCGCCCATCGATACACCGCATCGCGACCCGGCACCCACCGCAGCCAACCCACCGGCCACCCCAACCCGCTCAGAATCCGCAGCGCCGCCTCGCTCTCCGTGTAAGCCCGCCCCTCTTCGATCAGCACGACGCTATCCATCGCCACCCCATACTGCGCCCGCAGGAGCTTCCCCGCCTCACTTTGCAGCGACGCAAAACGATACCGCCCCCGCGGATCCCGCCGAATGACAAACTGCACCCATCCCGCGCAGAGGTTGCAGACGCCATCAAAAAGAATGATCGGCCCCAAACCTCAGGATAGCTACAATGTCCCCATGCGTCTGATTCCGCTTATCTTCCTTGCCCTCAGCGCACACGCCCTCGACCCTGCCGCCGTCGACCGTCTTGTCGAGGCCTCCCTCAAAACCTGGCAATCCCCCGGCGCCGCCATCGCCATCATCGAGAACGGCCAAATCGTCCACGTCAAAGGCTACGGCGTCCGCGAACTCGGCAAGCCGGACCCCGTCACCGCCGACAGCCTCTTCGAAATCGCCTCCACCACCAAAGCCTTCACCGCCCTCACCGTCGCCCTGCTCGCCGACGACGGCCAGCTCGATTGGGACGACCCCGTCCGCCAGCACTACCCCACCTTCCGCCTGCGCGATCCCCTCGCTAATGAGAACGTCACCGTACGCGATCTGCTCTGCCACCGCACCGGCCTCCCGCGCCACGATGCCCTCTGGTACAAGACCAATCTCACCCGCGCCCAAATCATCGACCGCATCGGCGCCGCCAAGCCTAACAAGCAGTTCCGCCAGCAATATCAGTATCAGAACATCATGTTCATGACCGCCGGCGAACTCGTCGGCCGCGTCGCCGGCACCACCTGGGACGACTTTATTCAGCAGCGCCTCTTCACCCCGCTCGGCATGACCCGCACCACCACGCGCTACGCCACCGCCCTGCAACAAGCCGACCGCGCCATGCCCCACCGCAAGTCCGCCGCCGCCGTCCACAGCTTCGACTGGGTCGACTTCGACAACGTCGGCGCCGCCGGCGCCATCAACTCCTCCGCCCGCGACCTCGCTCAATGGGTAAAGTTTCACGTCTCCGGCGGCGAGTTCAACGGCCGCCGCATCGTCTCTCAGAAGAACCTCGACGAGACCTACCAGCCCCACATGGTCATCCGCGCCGACGCCGCCTCGCGCGCCCTCAATCCCGACACCACGCAGAACACCTACGCCCTCGGCTGGAACATCGCTCACTATCGTGGCCACCGCCTCCTCGGACACGCCGGCGTACTCGATGGCTTCCGTGCCCGCGTCACCCTGATTCCCGAAACCAAAAGCGGCATCGTCGTCCTCGCCAATCTCGGCCGCACCACCCTCCCCGAATCCGTCACCAACTCCCTGGTCGACCTGCTCCTGGGCCTCCCCGCCAAAGACTGGGACCAATACCTCAAAGCCGTCGTCGATCGTCAGGACGCCGAAGACGAGAACAAACGCAAGGACCGTCTCGCCGCCCGCGTCAAGGACACCAAGCCCGCCCTCTCGCTTGCCCAATACGCCGGCACCTACACCGAACCCGCCTACGGCACCGTCCGCATCGAAGAACGCGATGGCCGCCTCCAGCTTCAGTGGCTCAACTTCACGGCGCCGCTCGACCACTGGCACTACGAAACCTTCCGCACCAACACCACCAACGCTCTGCAAAACGAAGAGGCCGTTTTTGGCCTCGACGCCCTGGGCAAAGCCACCACCCTCCGCTTTCTCGAAGCCGACTTCCAAAGGAAACCCCAATGACGACGCTCCTCCTGCTCGCCCTCGCCGCCCAATCGGTTGACACCCTATCGCAAGAATTTGAGCGCCTCGCCAAGCTCCCCTCAGGCACCATCGGCGTCACCGCCATCCATGTCGAAACCGGGCGCCGCGCCACCTTCAACGGCGGCGAAGCCTTCCCCATGGCCAGCGCCTACAAGGTCCCCATCGCCCTCGAACTCCTCCGCCGCGTCGACGATGGCAAGGACAAGCTCGATCGCCTGATCACCATCGAGAAGTCCGACTACCACCCCGGCTCAGGCACGCTCACACCGCTCTTCAATCCCCCCGGCGTGGACCAGCCCGGCGTCATCCTCTCCGTCCGTCACCTGCTCGAGCTCATGCTCCGCATCTCGGATAACTCCGCCACCGACATTCTCCTTCGCGAAGTCGGCGGCCCGGACCCCGTCAATGCCCGCCTCAAAGCTCTCGACGTCCGCGGTATCACCGTCAGCGGCCCCACCAAGACCATGATTGAGAACTGGCGCCTCGATGCCGACGCCTTCAACAAAGATCGCCGCGACACCGCCACCCCCGACGGCATGGCGCTCCTCTTGCAACGCCTTGCTCTCGGCAAGACGCTCTCCATCGCCAACACCGACCTCCTGCTCGACATCATGCGCCGTTGCGACACCGGCGACGGCCGACTCAAAGGCATCCTCCCCACCGGCACCGTCGTCATGCACAAGACCGGTTCGATCGGCGGCACCACCAACGACGTCGGCGTCATCCGCCTCCCCGGCGATGCCGGCCACGTCGCCATTGCCGCCTTCATCAAAGCTTCCGCTGAACCCGTGCCCCAACGCGAACGCGTCATCGCCGAGCTCGCCCGCGCCGCCCACGACTATTTCCTGTTTGTGAAAGCTCGCTAGAGTTCGCTCAACCGCTGATTGACGCTCGCCATGATCGCCCGGCTCGCCGAGTTCGCCCGGCCCGCGGACTCCAGCTGCGTCAGCGTATTCCGCGCCCGCGTCAGCCACTCCCGCGCCCGCCCCGTCTCCTTCAGCAGCGCGTACAATTCCCCCATCGCCGCGCAACTCTCCGCCACCTCGCCCTGCGCCCCCGCATTCGCCGGATTGCGCTGCGCCAACCGTTCCCGCATCTGCAGACCCCGCGCAAACTCCCGCAGCGCCGCGCCCGTATCCTTCTTCTTCAACCACGCCTGACCCAGCCGGTGATGCGTCGAAGCCAGCATCGACGACACCCGAAACTCATCCGGATCCGCCGCCACCATCTGCTGGTAAATCTGGTTCACCTTCTGGAAATACTCGATCGCCTGCTCCGGCCGATCCCGCTCCAACTCCAGATTCGCCAGCGACCGCAACGCCGCCGTCTCCGTCATCCGCAACGGCTGATTCCTGCCAAAATCCCGCAGACCCTCGCGCGCCGTCTCCATCGACCGGTTCAGATTCTGCACCGCCTCTTCATACTGCTTCTGCTGCGTCAGAATCGTACCCATGCGCATATACGCCAGCGCCAATCCGTTATAGTCATCCGCCGTCCGCGACCCGCTGGCCACCACATCCAGATACTTCGCCAATGCCTTGTGCCGATACAGCAGCGTCCCGTTCCAGTCGCCGATCTGTGTCAGGCCCACCGCCATCGCCGAGTACCCCTCCGCCAGGTTCCGCTTCATCGCCAAATCGTCCGGCTTCGCGGCGGCCATTCGCTCCCGAATCGCCAACGCCCGCTTGTCGTACTCAATCGCCTGATTGAATTGGCCTGCCACCTTCAGCGCGCCGCTCAACCTTAAATACAGCGACGACAACTCCTGATCGCTCTCGCCCTCTTTGTGCAGCGCCTCGCGCAGCGCCAGCGACTTCCGATAGCTCGCAATGGCCGCTTCCGTGTTCCCCAGATTCGGACCATCGGCCCGCCCCTGCACGTCGCCCATCTTTTCGTATGCCACGGCGAGTTCCCGTTGCATTTGCGGATCGCCGCCCTCCTGGTAGAGGTCATCGAGAAACGTCAACGCCTGTTGCACCAGCCGGCCGCGCTGCGCCGTGCTGCCGGGGATCAGCGCAAACGCGTCATGCTCCACGATCAGTGAATTGGCCAGCTTGCGGACGTCGTTGAAGCGCCGCTGCGCGATCCGCGCCTCGCGCGTCGTCGTCGCGATGCCGCCCACCAGCGTCAGCAACACCGCCGCCGCCGCGGCCACCGTACCCTTGCGCCGCCGCACGAACTTCGACAGCCGATAAAACATCGTATGGCTGCGCGCGCTCACCGGCTGCCCGTTCAAATACCGCCGGATGTCCTCGGAGAACTGCTCCACCGACGGATACCGCTGCGCCGGATCCTTCTCCATCGCCTTGGCCAGGATCGTATCCAGATCGCCTGTCAATTGCCGGTTCAGCGTACTCGCCCGCGGCGGCTCCACATCGCACACCACGCGCTCAATCTCGCCCGGCGTATTCGTATTGAAGCGATGCGCCTTCTTGCCGGTCAGCAACTCATACAGCAGCACGCCCAGCGAATACACATCGGTCGCCGTCGTCACCGGCTCGCCCCGGATCTGTTCCGGGCTCGCATAATCGGGTGTCAGCGCCCGCATCATCACTGACGTCTGCGCCGGCGCCAGATGCGGATGATCCGGCAGCAGCAGCTTCGCAATGCCAAAGTCGAGTAACTTCGGGACGCCCTCTTCAGTGATCAGAATATTGGTCGGCTTCAGATCGCGATGCACGATCAGGTTGCGATGCGCATATTCCACCGCCGTGCACGCCTTCAGAAACAGCTCCAACCGCTCGGTCAAACTGCAGGAATGCTTCCGGCAATACTCGTCGATCGCCTGGCCTTCTACGAACTCCATCACGAAGTACGGCAAGCCGTCTTCGGTCGTCCCGCCGTCCAGCAGCCGCGCAATGTTCGGATGATTCAGGAACGCCAGGATTTGCCGTTCATACAAAAAGCGCGAACGGACGTAGTCCGAGTTCACGCCCCGGCGGATCAGCTTGATCGCCACTTCCTGCTGGAATTCGTCATCGTCGCGCACGGCGCGATACACCGCGCCCATGCCGCCCTGCCCCACCACTTCGAGCGTCCGGTACGGCCCCAGCCGCCATCCGATCGCATTCGAAGCCTCGATCGCCGGCACCGTCAGAAACTCGCCCGCGTCCTGATCCGCCAGCAGCAGACTCTCCACCTCGAGACGCAGCGCCGTATCGCCGCCGCAAGCTTCCCGCAGAAAGGCCGCGCGTTCCCCCATCGGCCGTTCCAGGGCTTCGGCGAGGATGTCTTTCACCCTCTGCCAGCGCTCGATTTTCATGCCTCGCTCGGTACGTCGCCTGTCCGGTTCAACTCCCGGAACAGCCAGGCCCGCGCAGTACTCCATTCGCGTTTCACCGTCGCAGGCGATATGCCCATCACCTCGGCCGTCTCTTCGATCGACAAGCCGGCAAAGTAGCGCAACTCAATCACCCGGCTCTGCTGCGGATCCAGCTTCTCCAGTTCGCCCAAAGCATCGTCGAGCGCCACCAGATTCACATCCCGCTGCTGACCCGGCACACCCAGCGCCTCATCCAGCGACAACTGCGCCGCGCCCGAACCCCGTTTCACCGCCTGATGTCCCCGCGCATGATCCACCAGAATCCGTCGGATCATCTGCGCCGCCACGCCGAAGAAGTGCGCCCGGTTCTGCCACTGCACGCTCCGCTGATCGATCAGCTTCAGATACGCCTCATGCACCAGCGCGGTGCTCTGCAGCGTATGATCGTGCCGTTCCCGGCGCAGGTAGGCGCCCGCCAACCGCCGCAGTTCGTCGTAGACGAGCGGGGTCAGCGCATCGAGCGCCGCTCGATTGCCTTCCTGGCTCCAATCAAGGAGCAGGCGCGTTACATCCTGGCCAGCCATTTCTCCTGAGTCTACTGCAATGGGCGACCATTTGCTGTCCTGCGGCATCAAACTATGTATGACGTTTGCTCCGGCGAAACGTTGGTGAAAAAAGCTCTTTGTTACACTGAGGTGGAATGGCTTACGACGTAGTGATTATCGGTTCCGGACCCGGCGGTTATTCGGCTGCCGTACGCGCCGGTCAGTTCGGTTTGAAGACCGCGATGGTCGAAAAGGATCCCAAACTCGGCGGGACCTGCCTCCATGTCGGCTGCATTCCCACCAAAGCCCTCCTCCACTCGGCGGACCTCTGGGATTCCGTCCTCCACGGAGCCGAGGAAGGCGTCGAATGCCCCAACCCCACCCTCAACTTCCCCAAAGTCATCGCCCGAAAAGGCTCCATCGTCTCCAAGCACGCCAAGGGCATCGAGTTCCTCATGAAGAAGAACAAAGTCGATGTCATCGCCGGCTATGGCAAGCTCGCCGGTAAGGGGAAGGTGGAAGTCACCGCCGCCGATGGCTCGAAGAAGGTCCTCGAAACCAAGAACGTCGTCATCGCCACCGGCTCGGAAGCCCGCATGATCCCTGGCCTCACGCCGGACCCCGACTTCATCCTCACCAACGTCGAAATCCTCAACCTTCAGAGCGTCCCCAAGTCCATCGGCATCATCGGTGCCGGCGCCGTCGGCGTCGAATTCGCCTCCTGCTTCCGCCGCTTCGGTTCCGAAGTCACCATCCTCGAGATGCTGCCCCGCCTGGTCGCTGTCGAAGACGAAGAGGTCAGCAAAGAACTCGAACGCCACTTCAAGAAGATCGGCATCCGCGTCGAGTGCGGCGCCAAGGCCGAAAACATTGAGCGCACCGGCTCCGGCGTCAAGCTCAAGGTCACCCTTTCGAACGGCCAGGTCGAGACCATGCAGTTCGACAAGCTCCTGATCGCCGTCGGCCGCAAACCGAACACCGATAACATCGGCGCCCAGGGCACCAAAATCGAAATCGACCGCGGCTTCATCAAAGTCGATCCCCACCAGCAGACCGCCGAGCCTGGCGTCTACGCCATCGGCGACGTCGTCGCTGGCACCCCCCAACTCGCGCACGTCGCCACCGCCGAGGGCCTCATCGCCATCGCCCACATCGCCGGCAAGCCCGTCACCCCCATCCGCCGCAACCGCATCCCCGGCGCCACTTACACCGCCCCCGGCATTGGCAGCGTCGGCCTCACCGAAGCGCAGGCCAAGGCCCAGGGCTTCAACGTTAAAGTCGGCAAGTTCCCCTTCTCGGCCAACAGCAAAGCCTCCATCGAAGGCCACCACGAAGGCTTCGTCAAAATCGTCAGCGACCAGAAGTTCGGCGAGATCCTGGGCGTCCACATCATCGGCCACCACGGCTATGAGCTCATCGCCGAAGCGGTCGCCGCCATGGAAGCCGAAGCCACCGTCGAAACCATGATGAGCACCATCCACGCCCATCCCACCCAATACGAGGCCCTGGGCGAAGCCTTCAACGCCGTCCAAGGCCTGGCCATCAATGCCTAACAGCCCGGCTCGCGCCTGCGAACTCCACGACCTCGGCCGAATTCCCTTCGCCGAAGCGTGGGCTTTGCAGCGCACGCTCGCTGACCGTCGCAAAGCCGGCGAGATCCCGGACCAGCTCCTCATCGTCGAGCATCCGCCCGTCATCACCATGGGCCGCAACGGCCACGACCAGAACCTCCTCACCTCGCCCGAACGCCTCGCCCAGCTCGGCATCCACTTCGAGCACATCGACCGCGGCGGCGACGTCACCTTCCACGGCCCCGGCCAAATCGTCGTTTATCCCATCCTCGATCTGCGAGAATGGAAACGCGACGTCGGTGCCTACCTGCGCGCCCTCGAGCAGTTGCTCATCGACTCGCTTGCCGACTTTGGCCTCGTCGCCGAACGCTGGCCCGGGAAAACCGGGGTCTGGATCGACGGCCGCAAGGTTGCCGCCATGGGCGTCCACCTCAGCCGTTGGGTCACCACCCACGGTTTCGCCCTCAATCTGGATACCGACTTGACCTTTTTCCAACACATTGTGCCTTGCGGTCTCACCCTCCCGGTCACCTCCATGCGGGAATGCGGCTCCCAGGCCACGCGCGCTCAAGTGGTCGACGCCCTCGCTCACCACTTCGCCCTGCAATTTCAAACCGAGATTCTCGTTTCTCAGGAGAGCTTTTCATGATCGATGTCATCATGCCCCAAATGGGCGAAAGCATTGTTGAAGGGACCCTCACCCGCTGGCTCAAGAAGCCCGGGGACAAGGTCAATCGCGACGAGCCGCTGTTTGAGATTTCCACCGACAAGGTCGATAGCGAGATTCCCTCTCCCGCCGCCGGTGTCCTCTCGGCCGTGCTGGTTGAAGAAGGCAAAGTCGTCTCGGTGAACGCCGTCGTCGCGCGGATTGACGATGGTGCCTCCGGCGCCGCCGCCCCCGCTCCGGCTGCCGCTGCCCCCGCCCCCACTCCGGCCGCGCCCGCTCCGGCACCTGCCGCCGCGCCAGCGCCCCCTGCGCCTCCCGCCCCGGCCCCCGCGACTCCGGCACCTGCCGCCGCCGGCGCCGTCGACGTCGTCATGCCCCAGATGGGCGAAAGCATCACCGAAGCCACCCTCACCAAATGGCTCAAGAAGCCCGGTGACGCGGTCAAGCGCGACGAAGCCCTCTTCGAAATCTCCACCGACAAGGTCGATAGCGAAGTCCCCTCGCCCAGCGACGGCGTCCTCGCCGAAGCCCTGGTCCAGGAAGGCGCCACCGTCGGCGTAAACGCCATCGTCGCCCGCATCTCCGTCTCCGGCGGCGCCCCCGCTGCGGCGCCCGCCCCCGCCGCTCCGGCCCCAGCCCCTGCTGCGCCAGCCCCCGCTGCCGCGGCGCCCGCTCCGGCTGCCCCCGCACCCGCCACACCGGCCCCGGCGGCTGCCGAGCCCCAAGGCCCGCTCTCCCCGCTCGTCAAGAAGATGGCCCGCGAATACGGCATCGACCTCGCTCAGGTCTCCGGCACCGGCGCCGGCAGCCGCATCACCAAGCAGGACGTCGAGAACTATATGGCTCAGCAGGGCGCCCGCACCCTCGCCGGCCCCTCGCCCACGCCCGCTCCGGCCGCACCTGCCGCGGCCAAGCCCGCCGCTCCCGCCGCCCCGGTCGCCCGCTCCGAAGCGCCCGCGCACCGCGTCGAGCCCATGTCCATGATGCGCCAGGCCATCGCCAACCACATGGTGATGTCGGAAGCGACCTCGGTCCACGTCACCACTATCCACCGCGTCGACATGACCAAGATCGCCAAACTGCGCGACAAGTCGAAGGCTGCCTTCCAGGAACGCTACGGCTTTGGCCTCACCTTCCTGCCCTTCATCATGCGCGCCGCCACTGAAGCCCTCCGCGCCTTCCCGATCTTCAACGCCTCCATCGAAGGCAAGAACATCATCTATCACGGCGAGATCAACCTCGGCGTCGCCGTCGCCCTCGATGGCGGCCTCATCGTCCCGGTCATCCGCCACGCCGACGAGTTGAACGTCACCGGCCTCCAGCGCCAAGTCGTCGACCTCGCCGCGCGCGCCCGCTCCAAGCAGTTGAAGCCCACCGAAGTCGCTGGCGGCACCTTCTCGCTCACCAACTTCGGCAGCTTCGGCAGCCTCTTCGCTACTCCGGTCATCAACCAGCCCCAGGTCGCGATCCTCGGCCTGGGCGCCATCACCAAGGAGCCGGTCGTGGTCGACGACGCCATCGCCATCCGCTCCATGATGTACCTTGCCCTCAGCTTTGACCACCGCCTGATTGACGGCGCCCTCGCCGATCAGTTCTGCCAGAAGGTGAAAGCGATTCTTGAAGGTTGGAGCGAACAAGTCCTGTAATTCACAGGATTTCCACCGACTTTTCTCAAGTCTTTCCACAACAGCAAAAAGGAGCGGATCGGCCTCCAGCCTCTCCGCTCCTTTCGCTTTTACGGGCTGTTTGCTTAGGCGACTGCGGCCTTCAACACTTCCTTGATCCGCTTCGCCACCACCGTCGATTCACCCGGTTGCAGCATCCACACGCCCACCACCGCCTTGTCCTTATCCGTCGACGGATTCAGCTCGATCGACGGTTCCCCGTCGGCCAACTGCTTCTTCAGATCGTTCGGCGATAGCTTGATCTTCGTCTGGTCCCAGCTGATCTGCAGATGCGGCACGTGGTTCGCAATCGGCGGGACATCGATCCGCGTCTGCACGCTCGGCAGCGACGCCACCGCCTCGCCGATCTGCTTCGCCCGCCGCTCCCACTCCGCGTAGGTCGCCGCATGGTCGCGCTTCAGGAACACCTCGAGCGCCACCATCATGCTCACCAGCTCTTCCTTGTTCACCTTCATGCCGCGCGCGATCGAGTCGCTGTACGGCGACGTATTCAGCCGCGCCGCCTCGATCAGGTCACGCCGCCCCAGCAGCACGCCGGCGCTCTGCGGCCCGCAGATGCCCTTGCCGCCCGAGAACGTCACCAAGTCGAAACCCACCTTCGGATAAGCATACAGATTCTCCACCGGCGGCACATCGGCCGAGCAATCCGCGAACGTGGGAATCCGGTGCTTCTTGCCCAGCGCCACCCACTCGTCGCCCTTGATCTTGCCGTCGGGCGTCAGGAAGTTGGCGTAGAACATCATCGCCGTCTTCTCGTTCACCGCCCGGTCGACGTCGGCCGCCGTCTCCACTTCGATCATCTTGATGCCCGTGGTGCGCGCCGCATGATCGTAGCCATTGCGATGCGCCCGCTGGATGATCACTTCGCTCTTCAGTCCGGTCAGGTCCGGAATCTGCTGAATCGCCTTCTGATCCTTGCCCGTGATGCAGGCCGCCGTCCCCACCGTGATCGCCCCGGCGGCGCCGCTGGTCACCATCGCGGACTCCACCTTCAACATCTCCGCAATCTTCGCGCCCACCGCGTCATGCAGTTTCCCCAACTGCACGAACTTCTTCGAGCACGCCTCATACGCCGCAACCGCTTCGGGCGCGATCAAACACGAACTCAGCGCCGTATAGGTGCCCGCCGCATTGATGAACGGCTTAACGCCCAGTTCGGCAAAATAGTCCCGCTTCGCATACGCCTGCGCGGCCTTGCCCGCTGCGTAGGTACTAAAAAAGCCGCCCAGCACGGGCAGCGTCGACAGACTCTGAAGAAAACTCCGGCGATCCGACATATCCACTCCTTATCCGAAAAAACTTGGCTCAAAAACAAAAAATCCCCTCCCGAAGAGCCTTCGGGAGGGGATCGTTCATTGCAGTTTAGAAGAGGACCTTCAAACCAAACTGGATTTGCCGCATCGGCGCCACCAGACTGGTAATGGCTCCCGGACCACGCACGATGTTCGCCTGGGTCGGATAGTCGAGACCACCCGAGGCGTTGCGCGTCGGCAGGAAGCCGCCACCCGTGTTGAGCGTCCCGTTGGGCCGCGCAAACTGCGGGGTGTTGAAGATGTTGTACATCTCACCACGGAACTGGATGCGGAACCGCTCGGTGATCTTGAAGTTCTTGAACAGCGAGAAATCGACGTTCTTGAACCCCGGACCCTCGAGGATGCCCAGCGCCGAGTTACCGTACTTGCAGATTTCCGGAATCGCCGTGTTCTGGCACGACACGATGCGGAACGCATCCGGGTTGTACCACTGGTTCACGGTCGGATTCGAGATGCTGCCATCCGCGATGCGATCCGGGCGGATCGTCACATTGGCCGTGTTGGTGATGGCGCCCTGCGTCACCGTCATCGGGAAGCCCGTGCGGAGCGTCACGATGCCGTTGCTCTGCCAGCCGTCGAAGATCGCGCCGGCAATACCCTTCTTCAGCGCAGCCACCATCGGCAGCTCGTACACGAAGTTCGCCACCATGTTGTGCGTTACGTCGAAACCAACGCGCGCCTTGTCGGCCAAGCGGTTGCGCGGATTCTGGTACGCGTTCGGGTTGTAACCGTCGCCTTCGTTACGGCCGTAGCCTTCCATCAGCGACTTCGAGAACGTGTGCGCCACCGTGAAGCTGAAGCCGTTCGAGAACCGCTTCTGCAGGTTAAACTGCAGGCCCTGATACCAGGCGTTGCCGCCCGAATCGAGCCAGCGCAGGCGCGACAGCGGCCGCGTGATCCCGTTGTCCACCACGAACGGCACCGGACGGCGCGATTGCAGCGTCGAGGTCGCCGTGTTGAACGCCGGATCCGGCGAGTTGTACTCCACCGTGTTGTCCAGATGCGACGTCTTCGAACCCACATAGCCCACCGACAGCACCATGCCGCCGAACAGACGGCGCTGCACGTCGAGGCTCCACTGGTAAACCACCGGCTGGAAGTTGTCCGTGTTCAGCACGTTCGCGCTGATCAGGCTCGCGTTGTTGATCGCCCCGAACGGAGCGGCAAAGCTGTACGGGTTGTTCGGATTCACCAACGCCTGGTTCAGCGAGTCGTTCGAGAAGTTCGAACTGCCCGACAACGGCGGATTCAGGTTCAGAATCGTGTAGTTGTTCAGCTGGTGCACGTTGTAGAAGATACCGCCACCCAAGCGAACCACCCAGGGTTCCGAGGGACGGAAAGCGATACCGATACGCGGCATGAACATGTCCTTCTGCGGCTTGTAGAAGTCGTACTTCGTGCGGATATTCGCAGGAACGAAGACGGGCGGATTGCTCCGGCCGTTGGTCCATTCAAGCGAACGCCACAGGCCCTGCACGTCGGTCGCCGCCGTGTTGTACTCCCATCGCAAGCCGAGGTTCATCGTCACGCGCTTGCTGAGCTTCCAGTCATCGTTGAAATAGATGCCCAGACGATTCTGCCGCACGTCGGTGATCGGCAGACCTTCCGGCGTGTTCGTCGCACTCGGCACGCCGAGCATGAACGCGGCGAACGAATTATTCGCCAGGTTGCCGTTGAAGTCGAACGAGCCGCGCGGCACGTTCGCCGCACCGCGGTACAGCGACAAGTGCCGCAGTTCCGCCCCGAACTTCAACGTGTGGGCGCCGAACGTCCAGCTCACGTTGTTGCTGAACTGGTGCAGGCGGTTGTCGTCGAAGCCGTTGCCGCCGTCCTGTTCGGCCAAGCCTTGGAAGCCCGACACGTTCATCGACGGAATACCCACTTCACGCGGCGTCAGCTTACGATTGCCGTCGTTCACGACGCGGAAGGCATCGAGGCCGATGGCGCTCAGGTCGAAGTTCGTATTCGCGCGCGGGTTGAAGCTGTCGTCGCGCGACGTCGTGTAGCCATAGCGGAACTCGTTCACCAGCGTCGGCGTGAAGATGTGCAGCCACTGCGTCGCAATGTTGTTGTTGCGGCCCACCACCAGGTAGGTGAACTGCGGCGACGCCGCCGGCGTCGTCAGGTAGTAAGGGATGTTCGTCGCATAGCGGAACATCACCTTGTCCCGATCCGAGATATTGTGATCGAGCTTCAGGAAGTACTGATCGTCGTCGATCTGCGTACCGCCCACCCCAATGTAGTTGGTGCCGGTCAGCGGATCGGCTAGCGCCGTCTGCGGACGCTCCCAGTAGGACGTCAGCGCCTTGGCCGTTGCATTCAGGCGGTTCGCCGGGATGATGTTGCCCGCGAACGGCTGCCCGTTCAACGGATCGATGATCTGCACCGCCGGCAGGGCCGCGCCCGTTGCCGTGCGACGATTCAGTAGCGCGCTGAAGTCACCGTTGCGCATCGCATCGGTCGGCACCAGCGCCGCACCCGTCGCGCCAGGATTCCGGCGGCGGCGCCCTTCGTAGTTGAACATGAAGAAGCTCTTGTTGCGGCCGTTGTAGATCTTCGGAATCCAGATCGGGCCACCGAAGGTGCCGCCATACTGGTTCTGCCGCAGCGCCGGCTTCTTCGTCCGGGTCGCGCCCGGAGCGTTGAAATAGTTCTGGAAGTAGGGCTCCGCGTCGAACTTTTCGTTCCGCAGGAACTCATACGCCGAACCGTGGAATTCGTTCGTGCCCGAGCGCATCACCATGATGAGCTGCGCACCGGAGTTGAAGCCGTACTCCGCCGAGTAAGAACCCGTGAGCACCTTCACTTCTTCCATCGCTTCGGGCGACGGCGAAAACGGCACCGTGTTCACGCGAGCTTCGGTCGCCACCACGCCGTCGAGCGTCGCATGCTGACTCACTTCGCGCTGACCGTTCGCCACGATCGCAATCGTCTGACCGGGGATCGGCACACCGCCGCCACCACCGCTCTGTCCGTCCAAGCCGCCACGCGACCCGAACATCACGCCCGGCTGCAGCACAGCCAGATTGCCCACGTTGCGGCCGTTCACCGGCAATTCGACGAGACGCCGCTGTTCCACCACATTGCCCAGCGAGGCTTCGTCCGTTTTCAGGTTCGCCAGTTCGGCCGTCACCTGCACGCGTTCGGTCACCTGACCGACCTCGAGCTTAAAGTCCACGCGAACTTTTTCGTTGATCTGCACCAACACGCCCGTGCGTGTGGTCGCCTTGAAACCACTCATTTCCACATCGACGGAGTACTCGCCGATATCAATCAGGGGGAACGTGAAGTCACCGGTGGAGGTGGTTTGCGTCTCGCTCTTCACCCCCGTGCGCGTATTCGTCAACGTGACTTTCGCGCCACCAATCACCGAACCGGAGGTATCCTCCACGGTGCCGAGAATCGTAGTCGAGGTCGTCTGCGACCATAGACACGACATCGCGGCGAGTACCACGATCGCTAGTTTTCTACTCATACTGAAGCTTTTCCTTTCCTTTCCGCGGACAGGACGGATAATCGCGATTGTAACATCGGCCTAGGCAGTACCATCGCATACCATAGGAAAAATATGCGTTTCGTACCACGAATTCAATGGTGTTGCCTGGCTCTCACGTCCCTGCTTGCCGCCGCGGATCCCGTACTCGTTCGTATCGACCGATATCAGGCTGTCCCCATGCGGGATGGCGTAAAACTCTACGCTGACGTCTATCGCCCCTCCGCCCCCGGGAAATATCCCACCATCGTCATCCGGACCCCTTACGGCACCCAGCGCGAAGGCTCCGGCATCCACGGCAAGCTCCCCAAGCTCGCCCGCGAAGGCTACGCCGTCGTCAACCAGGACGTCCGCGGCCGCTACGAGAGCGAAGGCCAATGGGACCCCTTCCGCCATGAAGCCAAAGACGGTTACGACACCATCGAGTGGGCCGCCAAGCAGCCCTGGTCCAACGGCAAGGTCTGCACTGAGGGCGGTTCCTACCTCGGCCACGTCCAGTGGGCCGCCGCCTCGCAAACCCCGCCCAGCCTCGTCTGCGCCTTCCCCGCCGTCGCCTCCACCAACATCTACGCCAACTGGCTCACCCACGGCGGCGCCTTCCGCCTCTCCTTCAACTACGGCTGGGGCGTCGTCCGGATGCCCAACCGCATCATGCTCCCCCAGTACTGGCACACCGGCCCCGAAGCCACCCCCGAACTCACCTACGACAAAATCCTCACCCACCTCCCCCTCTCCGACGGTGACCTCGAAAGCGCCCACTACCCCGTCCGGCATTACCGCGACTGGCTCACCCACGAAAGCTACGACAGCTACTGGAAGTCCATCAGCGATGAAGAACGCTTCCACCAAGTTAAAGTCCCCGTCCACACCTCCGGCGGCTGGTTCGACATCTTCCTCGCCGGCACCATCAACGGCTACGTCGGCATGCGCCAGCACGGCGGCACCCCCGAGGCCCGCCGCAGCGCCCGCATGTTAATCGGCGCATGGGGCCACGGACAGTCCCAGAAATACGGCGACCTCGATTTCGGCGCCCCCAACAACGAATCCCTCGCCGACCACGAACTCCGCTTCTTCAACCACTACCTCAAAGGCATCGACAACGGCATCGACCGCGAACCGCCCGTCCGCCTCTTCTACATGGGCGTCAACAAATGGAAGAGCGAACAGGATTGGCCCATCCCCGGCACCCAATACACCAACTGGTATCTCGCCGACCACGGCAAGCTCGCCCCCACCGCTCCCTCCGGCAACGGCTCCACCCCCTACACCTATGACCCCGCCAATCCCGTCCCCACCACCGGCGGCAACAACTGCTGCGGCACCCCCACCGTCGCCGGTCCCGTCAACCAGAAGGCCCTCGAAGCCCGCCCCGACATCGTCGGCTTTACCTCCGAACCGCTAACCGCCCCCCTCGCCATCGCCGGTCCCGTCAAAATGAAGCTCCACGCCGCCACCGACGGTCCCGACACCGACTGGATGGTCAAGCTCATCGACGTTTACCCCAACGGCGACGCCTACCCCATGGCCGAAGGCATGCTCCGCGCCCGTTTCCGCCAGGGCCTCGATAAGCCCCAGCTCCTCAAGGCCAACCAGACCTACGAATTCACCGTCGACCTCATCGGCACCGCCGTCGTCTTCCAACCCGGCCACCGCCTCCGCCTCGACATTACCTCGAGCAATTTCCCCCAATTCGACCGCAACCCGAACACTGGCGCCCCCCTCGGCTCCTCCGCCAAAATCCGCACCGCCAAGCAAACCATCCATCACTCGGCCGCCCACCCGTCCCACATCATCCTGCCGGTGGTAGCTTTACCCTAATGCGCATTGACTCGCACCAACACTTCTGGCAACTCGACGCCAACGACTATTTCTGGATGCCCAAGGACCATCCGGTCCTTTCCCGCAACTACCTGCCCGCCGACCTCTGGCCTATCTACGAGCGCAATCTCTTCGATGGCTCCGTCGTCGTGCAGGCCGCGCACACCGATGCCGAGGGCGATTGGCTCCTCGGCCTCGCCGCCCGCGAAGAGCGCATTCTCGGCGTTGTCGCCTGGGCCGACCTCTCCTCGCCCCAACTCGGCCACCGCCTCGACCATCTCCAGAAACAGGCCAAGTTCTGCGGCATCCGCCACATCGTGCACGACGAACCGGACGTCAACTGGCTTCTCCGCCCCGCCGTCCTCGATGGCCTCCGCGAACTCGCCCGCCGCGGCATTCCCTATGACCTGCTCTTGAAGCCGCCGCACATCCCCGTCGCCATCGAAACCATGGAGCGTGTCCCGGACCTCCGCTGCGTCATCGACCACATCGCCAAGCCCTACATCGCCCAAGGTGAAATCGAGCCCTGGCTTGCTGGCATGCGCACCCTCGCCGCCATCCCCACCATGCACGTCAAGCTCTCCGGCATGATCACCGAAGCGAAAGTCCCTGGCTGGCAGCCAGCGGACCTCGCCCCCTACGTCCAACATGTTTTGGAACTGTTTGGACCCTCCCGCTGCATGTTCGGCAGCGATTGGCCTGTCTGCCTGCTGGCAGGTACGTGGAAAGAAGTACTCGCCGCGTTCACCCAAGCCTGCGGACCGCGCTCTCAAGAGGAACGGTCACACCTGCTGGGCGATACCGCGCAGCGCTTCTACAAACTATAAGGAAGGAAAGTGGTACGCCCGGCACGATTCGAACGTGCGACCTCTTGCTTCGGAGGCAAGCACTCTATCCAGCTGAGCTACGGGCGCATGCAGTGGATCTAACGATCACAGGATAGCAGACTACTTCGCCGCCGTCACCGCCGGCTTCGGTTTCACGGCATTCGTCGTCTTCGCCGGAGCCGCCGCGGTACCCTTCACGATCTTCTCCACCTCGGCCCGCAGATTCGCGTCCAGGTTCTTGTAGAAGTCGTCGTTGATGCCCGGCTGGAACTGCGCGCGGATCATGCCGCTCTTGTCGATCAGCAGGAACATCGGCACGTACGGAATCATCCCCTGCGGATGCTGCACATAGGCCAGCACCTGGTCATTGGTCGCCGCGCCTACCGGATAGGTGAGCCCCTGCTTCGAGATGAACTCCGGCACCAGCATCTTCGCCATCGGGTCGAAACAAACGCCGATCGGCTGGAAGCCTTGGGCCCCGTATTCCTTGCTCAGCTTTTCAATGAACTTCGACGCCGTCTGGCAGTGCGGGCAGGTCGAAGAGAAGAACGAGAGCAGAATCGCCTTGCCTTTGTACTGCGAAAGCAATGCCTGCTTTCCGTTCGGCAGCTCAAAGCCAAACTCGCCCATCTTGCGCGGTAAGGTGGCGCCAAACAGGCTCCCCGAGATCAACAAAGCGGCCAATGCAAAGCGCATCTGAACTCCTTCACCCTTTATTCTATGCAAAAGTTTTATTCGAGCGGCAGACCTTCTAGTACCGTAACCGCTTTACCCTTTAGTTCCAAACGGAAATACCCATCGGCCGCCTGACCCGTCGCCAGCTTCTCACCATTCTGCCGAAAATCGATCTGCTTCAATTTGACGGGCAAAATGGACTTTCGATACGCATCAAAAAACGCCTGTGCCGCCGGCTCATCCCGCCACTCGGACACATACAGCAACGTCGTCCGCGTCCGCTGCTTGTCTTCCAGCACCCGATACCGGCACGCCGACCAGCCCGCCGCAATCTCCGCCCAGTTCTGCACCTTGAACTGCCGCAACAGAATCTGGTGATCGAGTTCGCCCAACGTTCCGTCCGTCAGCACCGGATCCTTCAACTTCGTCGACGGCAAATCCAGCGTCGGCGGCTGCCGCCCTTCCAGATACAGCTCCGGATGCAGGATCTGCTGCGTCGTCGTCGGGGGACGCCGGAACACCTCTGAATAGCCGTTCTTGCCCAGCTTCTCAATCACCTTCGACTGAAACAGCATTCCCTGCGAATACGGAAACAAAAACGTCTCCTGCAGATACAGCGGCGCCGAATCAAGCGCCGGAAACTCACTCGACGACGTCGATGACGCCCGCGCCATCATCTCCACCAGTTGCGGCTGGCCCAACAAACTGCCGCCGTTCTGCTTCGCCATGTACTCGGACATCAGCCACGTCGCTTGCCCTTCGAGCACCGCCATCCGCGCCAGATGCGCGTCATCGGACGGCCCCGATTGCTGCATGAACTTGTACAACCCGTGCTGTTGGTCGGCGATGGCATGGCTCAGCTCATGCACCAGCACCGTCTCCTGCATCTGTTCCCCGCCCCGCTCACCCGCCGCTTCCATCAGGTAAAGCCGCTTCTTGCGCGTGTCGTAGAACGCCGCCGCCTGCTCGTTCATCACGTCGAGCATCGATTGCTTCAAGTCCACCTTGTCGCCGATGAACCCCAACCGCCGCAGCGTCACTTCTTCGGCCCGCAGCTCATCCGGCTTCACGTCTTCGCTCAGCCGGTCCTTCAAATAGGCATCGAGCTGCCGCTTGTTCATCATTGCCGCCGGCACTTTGCGCTTGGACTTCCAGCCCGTGATCTGCTCGATCTGCTCGGTCATCGTGCGGATCTGCGCAAAAACCGCGGCATCTGCCGCCGCCAGTTGCAGCGCGACGAGCCAGAAAAGCAGGACCGCTCTCACTCCGTGCGTCCTCGGGCGATCGTTGCCGCCATCATCGCGCCGATCCCGCCCAGAAAGATCGTCTCGCGGGCGCCGATCTGCGCCGCCAACCATCCCGCCGCTAGCGCACCCAGAGGCATCGCCCCAATCACCGTCATCGTGTATGTACTCATCACGCGGCCGCGAAACTCCTCACTGATCGACGTCTGGACAGCGCTATTCGTTGCTGCGTTCTGGCTCATGTAGGTGAAGCCCACCAGGGTCATCAATCCCCACGCCGCCAGGAAACTCGGCACCACGGCGAAGCAACACAACACTACACCGAGCCCGCCGCTCGTCCATAAGATGATTCTTCCCAGTTCCCGGTCGCCGGCTTGTTTCGCCAAACCCAACATCCCCACAATCGCCCCCACCGCCACGCCCGCCGTCAGCAGCCCCACGCCCTTCGAGCCCCGCTGAAACACGCCATCCGCCAATACCGGCAGCAGCACCCACAACGGCGCAATCGAGAGATTCACCGCCGCGCTCAGCCACAGCAGCCGCCGCAACCGCGGATGCCCCGCCACATAGCTCCAGCCCTCGCGCAGGCTTTCGAGTGGCGCCGCATGCACCCGCCGTTCTTTTTGCGGCTCGACACGTAGGCTGAACAACCCCGCCAGCACCGCCACAAAGCTCATCGCATTCAAAGAAAAGCAGATGCCCTCGCCCCACCACGCCACCGCGAATCCGCCCAGCACCGGCCCAATCAGCCGCGCCGTCTGGAACGACAACGAGTTCAGCGAGATTGCGTTCAGCAGATCGGGCGGCGCCACCAGCAGTGGCAACATCGATTGCCGCGCCGGCACGTCGAACGCATTCACCGTCCCCAGCACGGCAGCCATGATCACCACCAGTTCCACCGTCACGCGGCCCGACAGAGTGAGCCATGCCAGCACCAGCGCCTGCATCAGGAACAGGGCCTGCGTCACCATCACAATGCGATGGCGCGCAAACCGGTCCGCCACCAGGCCCGCCACCGGCCCCAGCAACAAAACCGGCACATTGCTCGCAAATTGGGTCGTCCCCAGCAGAACTTCGCTCTTCGTCAGGCGGTACACCAGCCACGCCTGCGCCGTATTCTGCATCCAGGTGCCGATCAGGGAAAGCACCAAGCCCGACAAATAGATACGGAAATTCCGATGCCGAAGCGCGCGAAATATGCCTTCCGAATCTGTCCGCAACCTTCTTTCAGGATAGTGCATCCGGCGTTCACACCCTGGCAAATTACGCTAACCATCGTCTATTCAGTAACTTAGTCCTGACAACCACCTTCCCGGCTTGCCCGGCCGTGCCACCATGAATCATGGCGAACTCTGTCTGCCGGCCCGGCTGGCCCCCACCCCCAAATTCACAAAGCCAATCGAATCAACGACTCCCGGGTTCGTTTCGTCACCTGCTATATTAGGAGAATGGCAGACGAAAAGCTCTACGCATCCACTTATATCGGCAGTGGCACCTTCATCATCTCGAAGCCGAAGCGCAAGTCCCGCAAGCTCCGCCAGAGCCGCGTGAAGAGTCCGCAACGGGGCGCCCGCAAGTAGTCCCTTCTTTCTTCCACTTCCGTCCGAAGGATCCCCGATGATCATCAAAGAAATGCGCCTCCACCAGATCGCGGTGGCCGACGCACCCATCCGCTCGAGCTACGGGCTGCACGCCCCTTACGCGCTGCGCACCATTGTCGAGCTGATTTCCACTGATGGCTTCACGGGGATCGCGGAGACCTACGGCGGCGACCGTCCCTATGCCGCCCTCGAGGCCGCCCGCCCTTACGTCGAAGGCAAGGACCCGTTCCAGCTCGCCCGCCTCTGGCAGCACTTCGAAAAGCAGGCCTCCCAGGAATCCGTCGCCGGCGGCACCACCCAAACCTACATGGTGCCGGGTGAGAATCCGCTGGACCAGCACACCCGCACCTACGCCGCCCTCGAAGTCGCTTCGCTCGACCTCATCGGTCAAGCCCTCAAGCGCCCCTTGTGCGATCTGGTCGGTGGCCGCGCCCGCGACGCCGCTCCCTTCTCCGCCTATCTGTTTTACAAGCACAAAGGTGGCGGTGGCCGCGGCGATGACGCCCGCGAAGACAAGTACGGCGAGTGCCTCGATGCCAAGAGCATCGTGCGGCAGGCCAAGATGTTCATCGAGGAATACGGCTTCCGCGAGATCAAGCTGAAAGGCGGCGTCTTAGATCCGGCTGAAGAGATCGCCACCATCAAGGCCCTCCGCGAAGAGTTCGGACCCACGGTGCCATTGCGCATCGATCCGAACTGCGCCTGGAGCGTCGACACCTCCGTCGACATTGGTGTGGCCCTCAAGGACGAACTCTCCGACGGTGGCTACCTCGAAGACCCCTGCGCCGAGTTGGCCGGCATGGCCGAAGTGCGCCGCCGCTTGCAGGCCAAAGGGATTGAAACCGAGTTCGCCTCGAACGTCGCCGTCACCACTTTTGCCGACGTCGTCCAGGCTCGCGACCTTGAAGCCGTCCAGATCGTGCTCAGCGACCCGCATTACTGGGGCGGCATCCGCCGGCAGCAGCGCCTCTCGAACACCTGCGAAACGCTGGGCCGCGGCCTGTCGATGCACTCGAACAACCACGTCGGCGTCAGCATGATGATCATGGCCCACGCCGCCGCTTCATCGCCGCATCTCACCCACGCCTGCGACACCCACTATCCGTGGCAGACCGAGCAGGACGAGGTCATCGAAGGCGGACGCGTAAAGTTCAAAGACGGCACGGTGCCCATCACCGACCGGCCGGGCCTCGGCGTAAAACTGGACTACGACCAGCTCGCCCGTCTGTGCGAACGCTACGCGAAGTTGCCTTACCGCCGCCGCGACGACGAAGCCGAAATGCGCGAGCACGTCGACCCCAACTGGCGCCGCGTCCTGCCGCGCTGGTAACGCTTCCCTAACGCTGGAAGACGACTTCCATCTTGCCGGCCGGAGCCTTGTAAATCAGGCTCAGGTTCTTCAGCTTCAACTTGCCCTCGAGCGGAAAATAGAGCAAGCCACTCACCGGTTCGGTAGTCTCTTTCTCGGGCAACACCTTGGCCTTCAGCACCGTCAACAGCGGGTTGTCTGTCTTCTCATCGCCGGCTTTGGTCTGCGCCTGAATCCCGGTATCGGTCCCTGCCGTCTGGCTGCCGATCGCGCCACCGTTGCTCGGCAAGCGACTCGGCGCGCGGCCCACGCCGCCCCACACGGGCCCGTTGCCCTGATGCGCCCAACCGCCGACCTGCTGGCTCTTGAGCGTCAAACCGCCGCTGGCGGCAATTTGGGACGGTGCAAACGGCGTCGACCGTTGCCCGTCATCAGACTTCAGGATAATGAAGTCGTCCAAGTTGATCCGCAAGGGCTTCTCGCCCTTCGGACGCACCTTCACCTCGACCACATAGATGTGCTTCTCGAGTTCGGCGCCGACCAACTGAGTGATCTCGGCCCGGTCAATGTGCATCTTCGCGGTGATCTCGACTTCGTCGTCCGAGGCGTAGCCCGGCTCGACGACTTTCTTCTGAGCCCAGCCGAAAGAGGCCGCGAGGGCGAGTGAAACAACCAGAACTCGTCTCATGCCCCGATTGTACTGCCTAGCGCCGGCGGAAGCCAATCGCCCAGCCGCGCGCTCCACGACGAGAGCGCATAATCCGTGTGCGCGAGGCCCACGCCATGCGGCCCCTTCTCGTAGATGTGCATCTCCACCGGGACGCCCGCCTTGCGGCAAGCCAGGTAAAAGAGGATGCTATTCTCCGGCGGCACGCCCTTGTCCTCGTTCGTGTGGAACAGGAAGATGGGCGGGGTGTTCGCAGTCACCCGCAACTCGGTGGAGAGTTGCCGCACCAGTTCCGGACTCGGCTGGTCGCCCAGCAGATTGCGCCGCGAGCCCTTGTGCACCTGCGGCTCATCGGTGAATGTGATCACCGGGTATGCCAGAATCGCGAAGTCCGGGCGCGTCTCCGGACCTTCGAACATCGTGGCCGCCGTCGAAGCCAGGTGACCACCGGCGGAGAAACCCCAGATGCCGATCTTCTGGAAGCGCTCCGGCCGCGCCTTCACCATCTTGAGCGCCTGCTGCGCGTCAGCCAGCGGCGCCGGATGCCGGTAACGCGGCCCCAGCCGATAGCGCAGGACGAACGCCGCGATGCCTTGGGAGTTCAGCCACTGGGCGATCTGCTTACCTTCATGGTCCACCGCCGAGCGCGCCGTAGCCGCCACCGGGACACACCACTACGGCCATGCCGTTGCCTTTGGCCGGCAGCCACGCGGTGAGCGACGGCTTGTCGACGTCCTCGGTCCCCACGGCCCCCGGAGCGCCATTCGGCCACAGCAGTTCGCTCGGCGGCTCGGGCGCATTGCGCTGCGCTAGCAGCAGCGTACAGCAGAAGAACAGGGCGTATCGCAGCATCTACTTCACCTCCGGAGGCACGGGCTTGAACGCAGGAAACGGATAGACATCGGGCCACACGCGCACCGGCGTCGTGAACTTGAACGGATACTTCACGCCGCTCGGAAAGGTGACCTCGACGAAGTACGCTGTAAAGCCCTTCTCCGGCTTGGGCAGTTTCGCCACCCAGCGCCCCTTGGGATCGCGAGCCAGATCGGTGGGCTTATAGGCCCGCCCGATCACGGCCAGACGGAAGTCTCGCTTCTCCGGATTGTGGGCCGCCCAGAGCTTCACGCTGGTCGGCTCGCCCTCGGTGGTCACCACGATGTCGCCGTTCTTCTCGAACTT
Source organism: Bryobacteraceae bacterium (assembly GCA_965229305.1). Lineage (GTDB taxonomy): Bacteria > Acidobacteriota > Terriglobia > Bryobacterales > Bryobacteraceae > JALHNI01. The sequence continues at coordinate 70,752 of CBDDIZ010000021.1, forward strand.
CCAGCCGTACTTCGGCGGAGCCTTGGCCTGGATCACCGAGTCGTAGAACGCGACAGCACCCTGCAGCGCGTCGGAGTTGCGCAGCGAGTGGTCGGTGTTGGGCACGTAGCGCAGATACTTCGGGCCCTTGAGTTGGTCCCAGTAGAATTGCGAAGAGTCCGGGATGAAGAATTGATCGCCCGCCGAGTTCACCACGTACTTCGGCATGGTGAGGCGCTCGCGGTATTCGAACGGCTCTTCGATCTTCATCAGGGCCTTATACTGCTTGGTGCCGGTCCAGTTCATGATGCCGGCCTTGACGTAGTCTTGAATCGCGGGCGACCAGTCGCCATAAACGCGGTAGTGATGCTCGAAGCTTGGCACGATGTTGAGCAGGTCGATCACGAGCGGCACGATGCCCACCACGCGCCTGCCGGCCGCGGCTTCGACAGCCGCCGTCGTCCAGGTGGTCCAGCCGCGCTTTGACCCGCCGGCCACCACAAAGCGCTCCACCTTGGCTTTGCCGCCTTGCTCCGAGGCGCAGAACGCCGTCACCGTGTCGAGAGCGCGCACCGCCGCTTTGGTCATCGGCAAGCGCATCGGCCACTTCTCGTCGCCGGTGCGCAGAAACTTGTCCCAGGTGTAGGCGATCAGCCCGTCTTCGGTCATTGGCCCAGCGCCGGCAAAAGTGAGCGGCTGATTCGGCACCATGCGCAACTCAGCCACGACAGAGCCGGTCGTGAGAGCGGCATCAACCAAGCCCATGTCGGGCGTGGGCAAGCGTCCGTTGTTAGCGCCGGCCGGTGATAAAGAGAAATGCGACGTCCGTCTTGAGTTCCTTAGGCCGAACAATGGTGAGCGAGTGCTGCCAAACCTGACGGTCGACTTCCGCCGGCGTCAGCCAGGTCTGGCTGGTCATGTCCACGACATAAGCGGTAGCGTTGGGCGACGGATAGGTCTTCACCACCTCCCACTTGTAGCTGCCGTCCGGCGCAGCCACGTAGCGATCAAGCGCCGTGGGAGGTTGGGCCGCGGCCAGCGCCGCAATAGAGAAACTGAGTAGGTACCGCCAAGCCCGGCGGCTCACTTGCTCTCCTCGCGCTGCTTCTGCACGAAGCTCAGAATGTCGAAGCGCTTCAGTTCGCGGCCCGGGAAGAAGCTGTTGAGCGCATGCTGCTCGTCGTCGAAGAGTTCGAAGACGCTGGTCAGTTTGGTCAGCACCAGCAGCTCGATTTCGCGTTCGGCCAGATTGCAGAGCTTGAGCGCGCCACCGGCTTTCTTGAGCGTGGTAAACGAGATCACCATCGCGCCAAGCCCCGTGGAATCGATGAAGTCCACGCCGGCGAGATTCAGTACGACTTTGTGATGACCGGCGGCCGACAACGCCAGAATCTCTTCGCGGAGTTTCGAAGCCGCGTCACCCACCACCAGCCTTCCGCTGACGTCCAGGATGACGACGCCTTCACGCTCACGCTTTTGTATCTCGAAGCTCATGTGTCGATTCTAAACTCTCCTCGGCGGTGGGCAAAGAGACGACGAAACGGCTCCCCTGGCCGACGGTGCTATCGACATGAATGGTGCCGCCATGAGCCTTGACGATCCAGGCGACGAAGCTGAGGCCAAGCCCGAGCCCTTTCTCGGGGCTGGACTCCCGGCCGCGCACGCGATAGAAGCGATCGAAGATATGCGGGATGTCGACGGCGGGAATGCCCTGCCCTTGATCCTCGACGATGAGTTCGATGTTCGTCTCGGTGGGAACCACGGAGATGGTGACGAGGCTGCCATCGGGCGAATACTTCATCGCGTTGGTGACCAGGTTGGTGATGAGGCGCTCTAACTGGACGCGGTCGCCTTGGACGCAGGCTTCGTCCGGCAGCCGCGTCTCAAGACGAATGTCCTGGTCTTCCCCGGCCATAGCGAACTGCTCGGTGAGTTCTTCGATGAGCTTCACCAGATCGACCGGCTCGTGGTGCAACGCCAACTGGCCGCTCTCGGCCTGCGACAGTTGCAACAGCGCGCGCACGATCTGGCTGATGCGCTCAACGTCCTGCAGCGCGGTGAGGATGGACTCCTGATATTGCTCGGGGGTCTTCGCCGTCATCAGAGCCACTTCCAAATGACCGCGGATGACCGTAAGTGGCGTGCGCAACTCGTGCGAGACGTCGGTGGAAAACTGCCGGATCTGATTGAAGGACTGTTCCAGGCGCTCCATCATGCCGTTGAAGGTGGCCACCAGATTGGCCAGTTCGTCATTGGAGCCAGGCGGCGTGAGGCGCAAGGCCAGGTTTGATCCGCCGATATGACGGGCGGCATCGGCAATCTCCACCACCGGCGCCAACGCCCGGCCGGCGAACCACCAGCCGGCGGCGGCGATCAGCACCAGACCCAGCGGCATGAGGATGAAATAGGCGCGCGTGAACTGGTCGATCATCACATTCGCGTCGGCGAGCGAGAGGCCCAAGGCGACGAAGTAACGCGACTTGCCATCCACCAGGATGCCTTCGCGAATGACGAACTCATGCCCTTCCGCGTCGCGCCGCACCTTCAGGCGCGGGCGGTTGGCGGTCATGACGCTGACAATCTCCTGCGTGGGCTCCAGGCCCAAACGGCGGTATTGCAAAGAGGCTTCGAGAGGATGGCCGGTGGCGTCGGTGAGCAGAAAGACTCCGTTGCGCACGCGCGAAACGATGGCCGCCTCGTCCGGATCCTGCCGGTCGTAAAACCAGACGGGACGGTTGCGCTCCATGCGCAGGAAGCCTTTCACTTCGCCGAATTCTTCCTCGAGCGTCAGCTCAACCTGATGACGCGAGGCTTGCGACATCAGCCCGCGAAAGCCGAAGCCGATGGCGACCAAGGCCACGGTGAACAGGACCACATAGCTGACCGTGAGACGGAAACGGAGACTGCGCGTGACCGAACGCCAGCCGCTTCTCGCCTGCAAAGGCATCGGCTTATTCGCTCAGCACGGGGGCGGGTTCGGACTTGGCGGACTTCTCGGTACCCTTCTCGCCGGGTTCGTCCACCAGGTAGCCCACGCCGCGAACGGTGTGGATGAGCTTATCGGTGTAACGGTCGTCGACCTTGGCCCGGAGGTGGCGGATGTAGACGTCGACGATGTTCGTGAGGCCGTCGTAATCCATGTCCCAGACATGCTCGACGATCATGGTGCGGCTGACCGGGCGGCCTTTGCTGCGCATGAGGTATTCGAGGATCGAGAATTCTTTGGGGGCGAGGTCGATCTGGTCGGAGCCGCGATGGACTTTGCGGCGGATGCAATCGAGGACCAGGTCGCCCACCTGGAGACGCTCCGGCATGGGCTGGCCGCGGCGCAGAAGAACGCGCACGCGGGCAAGCAGTTCGACGAAGGCGAACGGCTTGGTGAGATAGTCGTCGGCGCCGAGTTCGAGGCCCTTGACGCGATCGTCGACGCCGCCGCGGGCGCTCAGGATGAGCACAGGCGGCGAGGTCTTGCGGTTGCGGATCTTCTCGAGGACCGTGAGGCCGTCCATGTCGGGCAGCATCATGTCGAGGATCACCAGGTCGTAGTCGCTCTGGTGGATGAGGTCGAGGCCGGAGCCACCGTCAGCGGCGACGTCCACCGCGTACCCCGCACTCTCGAGTCCACGCGCCAGGAAATCAGCGATCCGTTTTTCGTCTTCGACGACGAGTAGCCGCATAATTCCGTAATTTAGCATGTCCGCGAGTTATCCTAAAGACGATGCCCGCGTGGCCAGGAAAACATTTCTTCATCAATCTGTTTGAGCGGCGGACGCTTTTGGCGGAAATGGTGCGGCGAGACTTTACACGGCGCTTTGTCGGCTCGAGCGTGGGATGGATCTGGGTGCTGGTGCATCCGCTGGTTTTGCTCGCGAGTTGGACTTTCGTTTTTCACTATTGCCTGGGGATGAAGGTGCCGCCGGGGCAGCGGACGGGCAACTACACGCTCTTCCTGTTCTGCGGCCAGTTGCCGTGGCTGTTATTCCAGGACACGGTGGCGCGCTCGTCGACGTGCCTGGTAGAAAACTCGAACCTGATTACGAAGACGCTTTTTCCGTCGGAGATGATTCCGGTGTCGATCTTTCTCTCGTCCCTGATGAATCACTTGATGACGCTGGCGCTGGCGCTGGTGGCAGTGGCGATCTGGGGCGAAGGGCTGTCGGCGTGGCCGATTTTGTTGCCGGTGTATATGCTGTTGATCGGTTTGTTCAGCGTGGGGCTGGGTTGGATGGTGGCGAGTTTGCAAGTTTTTCTGCGGGACACGTCGCAGTTTGTTCTGGTGGCCCTGACGCTGTGGTTCTGGGTGACGCCGATCTTCATCACGCTCGAGCAAGTGCCGGCGCGGTTTCGCTTCTTGATGCAGTTGAATCCTTTGTCGGCGGCGGTGTCGTCGTATCGAGATTTGCTCCTGGTAAGCAAGGCTCCCAGCGGCGGCGAACTGGCCTGGATGGCGGCGTCGTCACTGGGGGTGTTCATGCTCGGTGGGCTGCTGTTCCGGCAATTGAAGCGCGGCTTTGCGGACGTGTTGTAAGCGATGCGAACGGCTTTCTTCAGCGCCCGGCCCGATGAGCGTCCCTTTTACGCGGGGGCTCAGCATGCCCTCAGCTTTTTTGAGACACCGCTCAATCCGATGACCGCAAAGCTGGCGGCCGGGCACCCAGCGGTGTGCCTGTTCGTGAATGACGATGGGAGCGCGGAGACGCTGGCGGAGTTGGCGAAGGGCGACACGAAGTTTCTGGCGCTGCGTTCGGCGGGGTACAACCACATCGATCTTGCCGCGGCGGCGAAGCTGGGCATCGCGGTGGGCCGAGTGCCGGCTTACAGTCCTTACGCGGTGGCCGAGCATGCGGTGGCGTTGATTCTGGCGTTGAACCGGAAGCTGGTACGGGCGAACGCGCGCGTGCATGAGAACAATTTTCTGCTGGACGGGTTGATGGGGTTTGACCTGCACGGACGCACGGTAGGCGTGGTGGGGACGGGGCAGATCGGCAGGGTGTTTGCGGGCATTATGCGAGGTTTCGGGTGCCGCGTGCTGGCCTACGATCCGCAGCCGCAGGGCGACTTCGAGTTCGTGGACTTGCCCGTACTGCTGGCGGAGAGCGACATCGTGTCGCTGCATTGTCCGCTGTTGCCGGCTACGCATCATCTGATTGACGATGCGGCGCTCGCGCAGATGAAGCATGGCGTGATGGTGATCAACACGAGCCGTGGTGGGCTGGTGGATACGCGCGCGGCGATTCGCGCGCTGAAGAGCGGGCGGATCGGCTATCTGGGCCTGGATGTGTATGAAGAAGAGGCGGGGATGTTTTTTGCCGATCGCTCTGGCGCGGTGCCGCAGGACGATGTTTTTGCGCGGCTGCTGACGTTTCCGAATGTGCTGATCACGGGGCATCAGGCGTTCTATACGCGGCAGGCACTCGAGAACATCGCCAGCACGACTTTACAAAACTTGACTGAATTCGAAACAACGGGGACTTGCTCTCACTTGGTGACTCTTTAATTCGATATGTGCGGGATCGCCGGATTTACTCACTTAGACCGGCCTGCTCCGGCAGGCCGCATGCGCCGCATCACCGATACGCTGCATCATCGCGGGCCTGATCAATCGGGCATCTGGGAGTCCGAGAAGGTATCGCTGGGCGCGGTGCGCCTGAAGATCATTGACCTGACCGGCGGCGACCAGCCGATGACGAGCGCCAACGGCAATACGGTGCTGGTGTTCAATGGCGAGGTGTATAACCATGCGGAGCTGCGGCGCGAGCTCGAACAGCGCGGCCATACGTTCCGCTCGCGCTGCGACACCGAGGTGGTGCTGAAGGCATTTCTCGAATGGGATACGGACAGCTTTAAGCGGTTGCGCGGCATGTTCGCGTTCGCGGTGTGGCAAGAGGAAGAGCAACGGCTTCTGCTGGTGCGCGATCGGGTGGGCATCAAGCCGTTGTACTTCACGCAACAGGGCTTGGACCTCGCATTCGGCTCGGAGCTGAAGACGATCTTCGAGCATCCGGAGATTGACCGGCGCATCGATCTCGAGGGGTTGAGTTACTATCTTTCGCTGAACTATGTGCCGACGCCTTACACGCTGGTGGAAGGCATCGTGAAGGTGCGGCCGGGGCATTGGCTCGAGTGGCGCTCCGGCGATGTGAAGCAGGAATGTTACTGGACGCTGTCGCTGTGGCCGCAGAAACGGACGCTGGAGGACGCGAAGGCGGAGCTCGATCATTTGCTGCACGAGTCGATTCGCGAGCATCTGGTGTCGGACGTGCCGTTGGGAGTGTGGGCGTCGGGAGGGCTGGATTCGTCGACGGTGCTGCATTATGCAGCCGGGATGACGGATCGGAAGCTGAAGACTTTCTCGGTGTCGTTCCGGGGGAAGTCGTTCGACGAGAGCCAGTATTTCCGGCAGGTCGCCGAGCACTACGGGACCGAGCACGAGGAATTCGACTTACAGCCCGAAGCGGATTTACCGGACGTGATCGACCGGATGGGGCATTACTCGGATGAGCCGAGTGCCGATTCGGGGGCGCTGCCGGTCTGGTATCTCTCGCAGATGTGCCGCAAGCAGGTGACAGTGGCGCTAAGCGGCGAGGGGGCGGATGAGTTATTCGCCGGTTACGCGACTTACTTAGCCGACGAATATTGCGGCGAAGGCGCGGAGGGCACCGGCGTGGTCGCGGCAGGCGACGCTGGGGTTGTTGGGCGCGTGGCCGGTGTCGAACGATAAGATCAGCTTCGAGTACAAGCTGAAGCGTTTTCTCTCCGGCAGTTTGATGGATCCGGAGTCGGCGCATTTGTATTGGAACGGCACGCATTCGGATGCGGAGCGGAAGCGGTTGTACCGGCATGACGGACGGCGGCAGGTGCGGGATTTGTTCCGGTGGATGCCGGCGGAGTTTGCGCAATCCGGACCATTGAATCGCTATCTGTGGGTGGATCAACGCTTCTATCTGACGGACGACATTTTGACGAAGTGCGACCGGATGAGCATGGCGCATTCGCTGGAGGTGCGGCCGCCGTTTCTCGATCATCGCGTGATTGAGTTTGCGAACAGTTTGCCGGAAGCGATGAAGATGGCGCCGGAGGCATCGTCGAGGGATGGGCGCTTAAAGTTCGTCCTGCGGAGCCTGATGCAGGACAAGCTGCCGCCGGCAATTCTGACGCGGCCCAAGCAGGGGTTCGACATTCCGACGCATCATTGGTTCCGCACGATCCTGAAGCCGCTGCTGATGGATACGTTGAGTCCGGGCAACGTACGGGCGACGGGGCTTTTCGATGAACAGGTGATGACGCAGACGATCGAGCGGCATTTGCGGGGCAAAGCCAATCTGGGCTATCACCTGTGGGGCTTACTGACGTTGTTTTTGTGGATGAAGCGATGGAACATTCAGGGCGCGCGGAGCTAACGGTGATCGCGGCGGCGGCCGCGATTTATCTGATGAGCGTGCTGGCGCCACCGTTCCTGATGGACGATGTGGATGCGGTGCAAGCGACGATTGCGCGCAACATGTTGACGTCGGGCGATTGGGTGACGGCGCGTCTGGATGGCGTGAAGTATCTGGAGAAATCGCCGCTGGTGTATTGGCTGATGGCCAGTTCGTACGCGGTATTTGGGGTGGCGGATTGGGCGGCGCGGCTGCCGATTGCCTTATGCACGATTGCGCTGTGCTGGCTGGTGTTTCGCATGGGCCGGTGGGCGTTCGATGAGGAGACGGGTCAGTATGCGGGGCTCGCCATGGCGACCAGCATTGGGCTGTTTCTCTTTACACGCATTTTGATCCCGGACGTCATCCTGACGCTGACGATTGCGCTTTCGTTGTGGGGTTTTCTGCGTGCGCTCGATGAAGCGGAGGCCGAGCCGCGACGATGGGCGTGGACGATGGGCGCGGCGATGGGGACCGGGTTGCTATTGAAGGGCCTGATTGCGGCGCTGTTTCCGGTGGCGGCGGCGGGGCTGTATCTGCTGTTTACTGGTCAGTTGTTCGCGCGGCGAACTTGGCAGCGGCTGCATCCGGTGAGTTCGCTCGCGATTCTGCTGGCGATCGGAGCGCCGTGGCATGTGCTGGCGACGCTGCGCAATCCGCCGTATTTCGATTGGACGATGAAGAGCGAGCCGGGGCATTATCGTGGCTTCTTCTGGTTCTACTTCTTCAACGAGCATGTGTTCCGGTTCCTGAACATGCGCTTTCCGCGCGACTACAACACGGTGCCGCGGTGGCTGTTCTGGAGCTTGCACCTGGTGTGGTTCTTCCCGTGGAGCTTGTGGCTGGCCGAGACGTTCGGTTTGTCCTATCGCGGGGCGGACCGGGCGGCGCGGATGCGGCTGTTGTGCCTGTGCTGGGCCGGCTTCACGATGACGTTCTTCACGTTCTCGACGACGCAGGAGTATTACTCGATGCCGGCGTATCCGGCGATGGCGCTGGTGCTGGCGGGGGCGATGCGCGCGTCGCGGACGCCTTGGGCGGCCCGGGCGGGTGGAGCGATTTGTGCGCTCGCACTGGGGGCAATCGGGTTCATCCTGACGCAGGTCTGGAGCTTGCCGACGCCGGGCGACATCTCGCAGGCGCTGGTGACGCAGGCGACCGAGGCGTATACGCTTTCGATGGGGCATATGGGCGATTTGACAATCCAGTCGTTCGCTTATCTGCGCGGACCGCTGATGCTGGCGGGGACGGCGTTTCTGGTGGGTTTGGTGGCGGGTTCGCGGCTGACGGGACGCAGCCAGAAGCTGGCGATCGCGGCAATGCTGGTGCTGTTTCTGAATGCGGCGCGGTGGGCGATGATCACATTCGATCCGTATCTGTCGTCCGAGCCGTTGGCGCAGGTGCTGAAGCAATCGCCGAAGGGACAGGTGATTCTGGATAACCAGTACTACACGTTCTCGTCGATTTTTTTCTATGCGCCGCTGGAGCGGGCGCTGCTGTTGAACGGGCGGGTGAACAACCTCGAATACGGTTCGAACGAGCCGGGAGCACCGGCCGTGTTTCTGACCGATGCGGAGTTGCCGGCGCGGTGGCGGGTGCCGGAGCGGCATTATCTGTTCATCGAGAATCCATCGGTGGAGCGCGTGAAGCCGTTGCTCGGCGCGGATCTGCACCTGGTGCGGACGATTGGCGGCAAGAGCCTCTACACGAATTTGCCGCTGAACTGATCCCAGGCGGCGGCGATTTGCGGGGCGAGCTTGGGGGCGAGGCTGTGTCCCTGGCCGGTGAGCACGAGATGTTCGTGCGGCGCGGGAATCAGAGTGAGGGCTTCGGCGAGCTCTTCCGGGGTACCGAAGGTGTCGCGGTTGCCGCTCGCGAAGAGGGTGGGGACGCGGAGTTGCGGGAGATGGTCAGTACGGCGTTTGGTGGGAGCGCCGGGCGGATGGAGCGGGTAGCCGAGGATGAGGAGGCCGCGGACGAGGTCGGGCTGCTCGGCGAGGAGCATGGTGGACTGTCGGCCGCCGTAGGAATGGCCGCCGAGGTAGACGGGGAGACCGGTTTCGGCGGCGAGTTGAGCGACGGCGTCGGCGAGACTGGCGCGGTCCTGGGCGGCGCCCGACGGGTGGGGCGGTCCGGTGGGTTTGCGGACGCGGTAGGCGAGGTTGACGCGGAGGACGGCCCAGCGGAGGGCGGCGAGGGCGTCGGAGAGGGCGCCCAGGAGGGGCGCGTCAGCGTTCGAGCCGGCGCCGTGGGTGAGGACGAGGGCGCGGTGGGCGTCAGGGGGGCGTACGAGGCGGTCCATGGGCTCAATTTTAGCGTCAGTTTTGACAAAGGCGGGCTTATCCGATAATCTCGATGTACAAAGAGGAGATTGCTCCAACTCGTGTTTAACTTGTCGGTCAAAGCCGAGTACGCTTTACAGGCGATTTTCGATCTGGCGTTGCAGAAACCCGGCACGCCGATCAAGATTGCGGATATCGCGGTACGGCAACACATCCCGCAGAAATTCCTGGAGTTAATCCTGGCCAGCCTGAAGCAGGGCGGGTTTGTGGAGTCGCGCCGGGGGGCCGAGGGCGGCTACCTGCTGGCGCGGCCGGCGTCGCAGATTGTGATTGGGGATGTGTTGCGGTTTGTGGAGAACAAGAAGGGTCGGCGGCGGGTGGAGAGTCCGTTCTCGGAGCTTTGGAAGCAAGTGGACGAGAACATTGCCAGTGTGACCGATCAAACGAATTTTGGAGACCTGGCCCGGGCTTGGCAGGAGAAGCGGGCGAAGTACGTGGCCGACTGGGTGATCTGAGCTAAAGGAGAATACAACCATGTGGTTTGAAGACAATTCGCTGAGTATTGGGCGGACTCCCCTGGTGCGCCTGAATCGGGTAACCGACGGCGCCGGCGCCACGGTGCTCGCGAAGATCGAAGGGCGTAATCCGGCTTATTCGGTGAAGTGCCGCATCGGCGCATCGATGATCTGGGACGCCGAGAAGAAAGGGCTGCTGGGCCCGGGCAAAGAGATTGTGGAGCCGACGTCCGGCAACACGGGCATTGCGCTGGCCTTTGTGGCGGCGGCGCGCGGGATTCCGATCACGCTGACGATGCCGGAGACGATGTCGCTCGAGCGGCGCAAGGTGTTGAAGGTGTACGGCGCGAACCTGGTGCTGACCGAAGGCGCCAAGGGGATGAAGGGCGCGATCGGCAAGGCCGAGGAAATCGCGGCCAGCGATCCGAGCAAGTATGTGCTGTTGCAGCAGTTCAAGAACCCGGCGAATCCGGAGATCCACTTCAAGACGACGGGCCCGGAGATCTGGGACGACACCGACGGGGCGATCGATATTCTGGTGAGCGGCGTGGGCACCGGCGGCACGATCACGGGCATTTCGCGCTACATCAAGCAGACCAAGGGCAAGGCGATCCAATCGATCGCGGTGGAACCGGTGCATAGCCCGGTGATCACGCAGAAGCGGGCGGGCGAGGAGTTGAAGCCGGGTCCGCACAAGATTCAGGGCATTGGCGCGGGGTTCATCCCGGACAATCTGGATTTGAGCGTGGTGGACGCGGTGGAACAGGTGACCAACGACGAAGCCATCGAGATGGCGCGGCGGCTGGCGAAGGAAGAGGGTTTGCTGTCGGGCATCTCCTGCGGCGCGGCGGCGGTGGCCGCGGTACGCGTGGCGAAGCGGCCGGAGAACGCCGGCAAAACGATTGTGGTGGTGCTGCCCGACGCGGGCGAGCGTTACCTCTCGAGCGCGCTGTTCGAAGGCATGTTCAACGAAGTTTAGCGATTGGATTGAATGAAAAGACGCAGGGCCTCGTGCCGGGCAACCGGTGCGAGGCCTTTCGTTTGCTAGCGTGGATTTATCGATGATTGCGTTTTCTAACGTCAACAAGCAGTACGGCAAGCAACTGATTTTCGTGGAAGCTTCGTTCCAGTTGAACCCCGGGGAGAAGGTGGGGTTGGTGGGTCCGAATGGAGCCGGCAAGACAACTCTTTTCCGCATGGTGATGGGCGAAGAGGAGGCCGATGAAGGGCATGTGTCGCTGCCGAAGAAACTGACGGTCGGCTATTTCCGGCAGGATGTGGAAGAGATGTCGGGGCGGAGCGTGCTGGACGAGGCGATCGCCGGCAGCGGACGGCTGGGCGATCTGCACCATGAGCTCGAAGAGTTGCAGCGGGCGCTGGAGGATCCGGCGCGGGCGGACGAGATGGATAAGATCCTGGACCGCTTCGGCGCGGTGCAGGAGGAGTACATGCACCTGGACGGCTACACGCTCGAGGCGCAGGCGCGCGAGGTGCTGCACGGGCTGGGCTTTCAAGACGATCAGATCGAGGGCGACGTAGGGGCGCTGTCGGGTGGTTGGAAGATGCGCGTGGCGTTGGCGCGCGTGCTGCTGGGGCGGCCCGATGTGCTGCTGATGGACGAACCGACGAACCACTTGGATCTGGAGTCCATCATCTGGCTCGAAGGCTTTTTGAAAGCCTTTCCGGGTGCGCTGTTGATGACGTCGCACGATCGGGAGTTCATGAACCGCATTGTGTCGAAGATCGTGGAAATCGACGCGGGCGAGATCATCACCTACTCGGGCAACTACGACTTCTACGAACGCGAGTGCGTGATTCGCGAGGCGAACCATCAGGCGGCGTTTGCGCGGCAGCAGGCGATGCTGGCCAAAGAGCAGCGTTTCATCGAACGCTTCAAGACGCATGCGGCGAAGGCGGCGCAGGTGCAGAGCCGCATCAAGGCGCTGGACAAGATCGAGAAGATCGAGCTGCCGAAGAAGCGGCAGGTGGTGAAGTTCGACTTCCGGATCCCGCCGCGCTCGGGCGATCAGGTGGCGGTGATCGAGAACGTGCACAAGGCGTACGGCAAGCGGGTGATCTATCAGGGACTCTCGCTGACGATCCGGCGTGGCGAGCGTTGGGCGGTGATGGGCCGCAACGGCGCGGGCAAGACGACGTTGCTCAAGATGATCGCGGGCGTGACGACGCCCGACGAGGGGAGCGTGCGGTTGGGCGCGAGCCTGAACATGGGCTACTTCGCGCAGCAGAGCCTGGACGTGCTGGACCCGACGCTGACGGTGATCGACCAGTTGCAGAAGGATTTTCCGAAGGACAGCATCGGGTCGCTGCGGTCGTTGGTGGGGGCGTTTCAGTTCTCGGGCGATGACGCGGAGAAGCCGATCCGGGCGCTTTCGGGCGGTGAAAAGTCGCGGCTGGCGATGGCGCGGATGCTCTACAACCCGCCGAACTTCCTGGTGCTGGACGAGCCGACGAACCATCTGGACTTGGCGACCAAGGAGATGCTGGTGGATGCGCTCAAGAACTTCGAAGGCACGATGATCTTTGTGTCGCACGATCGCGTGTTTCTGCGGGGGTTGGGATCGCGGGTGTTGGAGTTGGGCGGCGAGAGCGGGACTGAACGAGAGCCGAGGGTGTATCCTGGCTCGTACGTTGAATATGTCCAAGCCATTGGCCACGAAGCCCCCGGCATTTACTCGTAATTTGGTGACTCGACGCGCGGCCCTGGGGCTCGGCGCGTTCTTCGCCGGCTGCCAGCAGCGCGGGCGGCCGGTGATTGGTGTGGTGCCCAAGGCGACGTCACATCTGTTCTTCATGGCGGTGCATGCGGGCGTGCGCCAAGCGGGGAGCGAGTTCAATTTCGATATTGACTGGAACGGTCCGAACGAAGAGACGGATCACGCGCGGCAAATCCAGGTGGTGGATGCGATGGTGGCGCGGCGAGTGACCGGCCTGGCCATTTCGGCGACTGATGAGAATACCGTGGCGCAAGCCGTGCAACGGGCCATCGACGGCGGGATTCCGGTATCGGTGTTCGATTCGGGGGTGAACGCGAAGGGCTTTCTGACGTTTGTGGCCACCGACAATCTGGCCGCGGGGGTGACGGCGGCCGATCGGCTGGCGCAACTCGTCGGCGAGCGCGGCAAGGTGGGCATGGTGATGCACAAGCCGGGTGGGACGTCGACCATGCTGCGAGAACACGGGTTTCAGGAAGCGATGGCGAAGCATGCGAACGTGACGATCGCGGCGCGGCAATACGGCATGGCGGATCGGGCAAAGGCGCGGGCGGCGGCCGAGAACATGCTGAGTGCGCACCCGGATATGGCGGGCATCTTCGCTTCGAGTTGACCTGTCCGGAAAATCCGTCCACCTAAACTAGAGTTTCCAACAAAACCTTCCTGCCTGTCCTTCGCCCTATATTTCAGCTTCGGGCTGCGGAATCGCCGGCGAGTCAAGGCCGCGCGGAAGCGCGCCCGCAGGGTTGCCTTGAGTCGTTGGGGATTCCGCGGTATCAGTCTGTTTGGGGGCGAAGGACAGCCTCGCGATAAAGTCGCGGGGCGCGAGGTTGCCGAGCGCGCTATGCGGCCGCTCGACGTTGTAATGCCGCCGCCACTCACCGATGATCAGCCGGGCCTGGCTCATCCTCGAGAAAGCATGTAAGTTCAGACATTCATCGCGCAATCGCCCATTGAAGCTCTCGACGTGCCCGTTCTGCATCGGTCGACCCGGCTGGATATAAAGCAGCCGAATCTGCTGCTCCTGACACCACTTCGTCAACGCCCGCGAAACGAACTCGGGCCCGTTGTCACAGATCACTTCCTCGGGACGCTCGCCTCGTTGCTCGACCAAGCGCGCCAGCGCGCGCTTTACCCGTTCACCCGACAAACTAAGATCGATCTCCAGCGACAAACATTCGCGCGTAAATACGTCGATGATCACCAGTACGCGAAACGGCCGGCCATCATTCAATCGATCAGCCACAAAGTCCATGGCCCAGCGTTGATTGGGCCGATGGATACACGTTGCGGCGAGTTTCGGCCGCACCAGTCGCTTGCGTAAGCGCCGCTTCACCTGCAGGCGCTCCTCGCGCCAGATCCGGCTCACGCGATGTCGGCCGACTAAGTGTTTCTCGGCTTTGAGTAACTCCCAAATACGACGCAGGCCCCAACGCGGATGCTCCTGCGCCAAGGCGCGGATGCGCAGGCGCAGCGGCTTGCTCCGATCGGGTCGGCGCTGATAACGATACGTGGCTCGCGGCACCACCATCAGCCTGCAGGCGTGACGTTCGCTGGTTGCATACTCGTCCAGCACATACGTCACGGCCGCTCTCTGCTCCGCAGGCTTCACCACTTTTTTGAGACCACGTCCTTCAGGATGCGATTGTCGAGCGACAGCTCCGCCACCAGCACCTTCAGCTTCTGGTTCTCCTCCTCCAGCGCCTTCAAGCGCTTCGCATCACTCACTTCCAGCCCGCCGTACTTCGATCGCCAGGCGTAGAACGTCGCCGGGCTGATCCCCTGCTCCCGGCACAGATCTTCCGTCTTCCGACCACCCTCAGCTTGCCTCAAGATCGCGACGATTTGCTCCTCGCTGAACCGACTCTTCTTCACCGTCTCTGTCCTCCTTCTCCTTCAAGGTTTCCAGTTTACGGTGGACCGTTTTCCCGGTACAGGTCAGAGTGAGGCGAGTTCGCTGGGGGCGATGCAGGCGATCGAGAGCCGCGGGCTGCGCGGCAAAGTGAAGCTGATTACGTTCGACACGAGCGATTCGCACGTGGCGGCGCTGAAGGCGGGGACGATCGATCTGATGCTGGTGCAGGATTCGCACCGCATGGGTTATGAAGCGGTGAAGGCCTTGGCGTTGAAGCTGCGTGGCGAGACGCCGCTGGCGCGCCTGGATCTGCCGGTGCAGGTGATTGCGAAGGCCGATCTCGAGCGGCCGGAGATCCGGAGCCTGCTGAGCGAGCCGAAGCCGTAACTACTTCTGGGGACGCTGGTTCTTGAGCCAGGTGTCGTAGGAGTGTTTGCGGGGACCGTAGTAATCGATGGCATCGAAGAAGGCGGCATTGCCGTTGAAGCGGGGGTCGCCTTGCTCCTTGAGCATGGTCTCCATGCGCTCGCGGAGGGTACGCTTCACTTGGGCGAAGTCGACCTGGGCGGCGAGATTCTTGAGGCACTCGGGATCGTCGGTGATTTTGTAGAGTTCTTCGGAGGCGCGGAAGCCGAAGGCGAGCTGATAGTTGCGGTCGAAGGTGGCGATCATGGCGGTCTTCGTGGGGCTGTCGTCGACATTCCGATACCCGGTCTCAGGATTCCCGGCGGGCCAGCGGTCGGGCTCAAAATTGCGGACGTAAAGGTACTCGGGGGTGCGGATGGCGCGGACCGGATAGCCGGCGTCGTTGGGCCGGCCGAGGTCGTGGCGCTCTTTGGCGACGAGCATGACGTCGCGCGTCGCGTCGACGGTGCCGGACTTCGGGCTTTTGAGGACATCGACGAAGCTTTTGCCGGTGACGGTGGGCGGGAGCTTGACGCCGGCGGCTTCGAGGAAGGTAGGGGCGAAGTCGCGGGTGTTGATGAAGTCGTTGACGTGGCGGTTGCCGGTGGTGAGTTTGCCCCAGCGGATGGCGAGCGGGATGTGGAAGCCTTGCTCGAGGATCTGGCCTTTGACGCGGGGGAACGGCATGCCGTGGTCCGAGGTGACGACGATGAGAGTGTTATCCAACTCGCCGATTTCTTCGAGCTTGGCGAGGGCGCGGCCGAGGTGTTTGTCGAACCACTCGACTTCGAGAGCGTAATCGAGCAGGTCACTGCGAACGGTTTTGTTGTCCGGGAAGTAAGCGGGGACGGTGACATCGGCGAGCTTCTTCCCTGCCCGGAGGCCGGAGCCATCTTCATAGGCGCGGTGCGGCTCCTGGCCGCCGAGCCAGAAGCAGAAGGGCTGACCGGCGGGTCGCTGGCCGAGGAAGTCGGCGAAGTTGCCGGCGTAGTCGCGGTTGGAGATGCCATCGGTGGGCGGCGGGTTGGTGAGCTTCTGATATTCCTTGCCGGCGGGATTGTGCTTCCAGCCGGTGACCTTGAACTCGCCGGGGCCCCAGCCTTTGCCGGTCATGCCGACGAAGTAGCCGTTCTGCTCGAGGACCTGCGGATAAACGGCGAACTCATGGGGGAAAACGCTGTAGTGGTTGATGGCTTCTTTGAGTTGCCAGGAGTTGCGGCCGGTGAGGATGGTGGCGCGGCAGGGGCTGCATTTGGGGTTGGAGGTGAAGCAGTTGTGGAAGAGAACGCCTTCGCGCGCGACGCGATCGAAGTGCGGTGTCGAAACCCACTTGGCGCCATAGGCGCCGGCGTGTCCGTGCGACCAGTCGTCAGCGATGACGAAGAGAATGTTGGGCCGGCGCGAAGCCTGCGCGGCGAGCGCGGTGGAGGTGAGAAGAAACTGGCGACGGTTCACAGCGAACAGGTTAACGTAGAGTGATGACCAAACCAAAGCTACGGTGGGGCGTCATCAGCGTGTCGAAGTTCGCGATGACCAAGTGCATCCCCGGCATCCAGGCGTCGGAGTCCAACGAGGTGGTGGCGATTGCGTCGCGCGACTTGGGCAAAGCGCAGGAAGCCGCGCAAAAGGCCGGTTTGGCGAAGGCTTACGGCACTTACGAAGAGTTGCTGGCGGATCCGGACATCGACGTGATCTACAATCCGCTGCCGAATCATTTGCATGTACCGTGGTCGATTGAGGCGGTGAAGGCCGGCAAGCACGTATTGTGCGAGAAGCCGCTTTCGATGTCGCTGGATGAAGTGCGGGCGTTGATCGCGGCGCGCGACGCGGCGGGCGTGCAGGTGGGCGAGGCGTTCATGGTGCGGACGCATCCGCAGTGGCGGCGGACACGCGAGTTAGTGGCGGCGGGACGGATCGGCGAGTTGCGGGCGGCGGCGGGGTTCTTCAGCTATCACAACGTGGACCCGAACAATATCCGGAACCGCGCGGACGTGGGCGGCGGGGCGATCTGGGACATTGGCTGCTATCCGGTGACGACGTCCCGGCTGGTGTTCGGGACCGAGCCGACGCGAGTGGCAGCGACAATCACGCGCGACCCGGCATTCGGGACGGACCGGCTGTCGAGCTTCATTCTCGAGTATCCGCAAGGGCACGCCGTGTTCAGTTGCTCGACGCAGTTGGTGCCGTATCAGCGGATGCAGTTTTACGGCAACAAAGGGCGGATCGACGTGGAGATTCCGTTCAATGCGCCGCCGGACCGGCCGACCAAGATCTTCATTGACGACGGCACGGATCTGTTCGGCGGCGGCATCACGGCCGAGACGTTCGAGACAGGCGATCAGTACACGTGGCAGGCCGATGAATTCGCGGCGGCGGTGCGCGGCGAAGGGGCCGTGCCGGTGCCGCTGGAGGATTCGTTGAAGCAGTTGGCGGTGTTGCAGGGTATCTTCCGGTCGGCGGAGAGCGGCCGCTGGGAGACCATTTCCACGGCCGGCTGAGTTACGATCAAAGTATCCGCCGCTTATTCCAGTTGATCGCCCGATCACTGCTGTGGGCGTGCAGCCTGATGGCTGCCGACAGCGCCGGCCTTGGTCTGCCAATCTCGCTGAGCGAGTTGAGCGCACAGTGGCTGGGCGACGACCCAATGGTGGCGGCCCAAACGCGCCGGCGGCGTAACGTGACGTTCGCGCTCCCTAGCCTGACGGCGTTCGACTGGCAGGCAGCCTTGGCTGACAACGACGACGTGGTCGCAGATCAAGCAGCCGCTGACTGGAACCGGCTACTCTCCTGGGCGGGACCCATCAGGCCGCGGCGGGGCGCTCAAAGCACCGACGGGTGGGCGATCACGCAAGGCCCCGCGCGCGCTCCGCCCGCCAGCAGCTAAACGCCGTTGAACTTGCTGGCTTTAGGCCTTTCTTTTAAGGAGCGGTACGCGTGTACCTCAGAACGTATTTTTGTTTCCTCCTCAGTGCCGGTTGCGCGTTTTCCGGAGATGTGACGCCGGACGAGGGTGTGCGGTGGGGTTCGTTGATGAAGCAGAGCAGCTTCTTTCTGGGGGTGCAGCATGGGTTTCGCCTGGCGACCGAGCCGGGGACGCGCGAAGGCATGCGCGGGCCCTTTGTGGAGGGCTGGACGGAAGCGATTCGGAGTTTACATGGGTGGTCTGACGGCGATCCGTTTTATGTGAACTATGTGGGCCATCCGCTGCAGGGCGCGGTGTCGAACTACATCTGGATTCAGAACGACACGCGCTATCTGTCGGCGCGGTTCGGGAGCAACTCGCATTACTGGAAGAGCCGGCTGCGGGCGGCGGCGTTCTCCTGGGCGTACAGCACGCAGTTCGAGCTGGGGCCACTGAGTGAGGCGTCGTTGGGCAAGATTCAGAGCACGCATCCGCAGCAGGGGCTGGTGGATCATGCAATCACGCCGACGGTGGGTTTGCTCTGGACGGTGGGCGAAGATTTTCTCGATGACCGAGTGATTGCGAAGCTCGAGACGCGGCTATCGCGGCCGTGGATGCGCGCGGTGGTGCGCGGCGGGCTGAACCCGGGGCGGAGCTTCGCGAATGCCATGCGCTGGAAGTATCCGTGGTATCGCGACACCCGATCGATGCAGGGCGTCAGGCTGCTGCCGGAGCCGGCATCGACCGATGAGCCGCGGCGCGGGAAGTTTGCACGCGCGCCGTTTCAGTTCACACCGGTGGCCGATTACCGGCATGCGATCACGCGCGATCAGCGCAAGGAGTGCATTGGCGCGTCGAGCCGCGTGGAGGTGGCGCTGAACGATCGGGTGAGCGCGCTGGGCGAGGTGGGCGGTTGCAAGACGTTCAACGGTCCGGAGGGCGAGTCTTCGGATTTGCTGACGTATCTAGGCGGCATGCGGCTCTATACGCTGTCGCCGTCGCGGTGGAATCCGTATGTGGAGGTGTTAGCCGGCGGTCAGCGAGTGACGACCGACCGCTTCGATCCACGGCGGCCGGCATCGAGCGAGAATCCGCCCGACATGGTGCAGCGCGATGGCGTGCTGGTGGCGGCCGGGGCGGGCTTGGACATGGTGGTGTCGCGGCCGCTGTCGTTGCAGTTGGCGCACTTCCGCGTGGGGCGCGTGTGGTATGCGCATGACCCGGGGCCGGGGCAGACGTCGGTGTGGTTTTCGGCGGGGCTGACGTTCCGGTTCGGAACCTGGTGAGGGTTTAGTTTCGTGAGGTGAGTTCGTTGACGCCGGGGCGCGAATCGCGGTGCCAGGGCGTGCGGAAGCGCAGGCAATTGGCGAAGCTGCGAGCCGGGTTGAGAAAGCCGCGCGCAAGGATGATGACGGGGCGCGAAGGGATTTTGTCTTCCACCCAACGGACGGCGAAACGGTCGAGCATGTCTTCGGCAACCTGGAAGCCGAAGCCGCCGAGCGGAGTCATGACGAGGTCGACGACGCCCATGGTGCGGGGGACCATCGGCGAGCCGAGGTTGCCGAGTGAAGCTTCGCTGATGGGGCCGAGTTCGAACTGCGTACTGTAGATGGCACTCCAGCCCATGGACTTCAAACGGCTGCGCCAGTATTGCGGCGTGTTGGCGAACTCAAGGCGGCTTTCGACGGGGTGATTCTGGGTCCAGATGAAGCCCGTGACGGCGCCTTGCATGGGATGGCCGACGTAGTTGACGAGGAAGGGGTCAGTGTCGCCCCAGTGCGGCGTGCCGCCTTTGAGCGAGTGCAGATAGTCCATGACAAAGGGACCACGTAACTGATGGCGCGTGTCCGGTTCGGTGGCAAATCGGAAACCATGCTCGATGCCGAGAAACAGGCCGGACTGCAGCATGACTCCACGCCAGTTGACGGTGGACTTATCTTCCTGGCTGGAAGGGCGAACAGCGGAAGGATCAGCGGCGGATAACAAAGAAACGATTAAAGACCCAAGCAGAAGACGATGAACAGTCATCACTTCTTCGATGGTAACGCAGGGTCTAGAGGGCTCCGGACATTACATTTCTTAAACAACTTTTGCGTGTCAAGCGCGTTTAACCCATTAGAAGAGGCTGGCAGCCGGAAGAAAAAACCGGATGAAAAAAACGGCCCTGATTGAACGTTAGGAGATGACTTCCATGAGCAAGAAATTTTGGACGGCGACGCTGGCCCTGACCCTGGGTGTAGCGACTTTGTGTCTGGCGCAAGGACCGCGCCGGGCGTTTGCGGGCCACGGCGGAGCGGGCGGACCGCGCGGCGCGGGCGCGAACTTCGAAGCGCTCAAGACCTATCTGGGCTTGACCGATACGCAGGTGGCCGCGCTGAAGCAGGCGCGCACCGACGTGGCGGAAGCGGCCAAGCCGACGCGGCAGGAGAATGCCGAGAAGGCGCGGGCGCTGCGCGAGGAGATGGCGAAGGCCAATCCGGACTCGGCGACCGTGGGCCGGCTGATGACTGAACTGAAGCAGTCGCGGAGCGGGTTCTCGGCGAATCGGACGCAGTTGCGGGACAAGTCGCTCGCGGTGCTGACCGACGCGCAGAAGGCCAAGCTGAAGACGCTGGAAGAGGCCGCGGCCTTGCAGCGTCAGGTGCATGAAGCGCGGATGTCCGGTTTGCTGGATCTGCCGGAGCCTCCGGCGGGTGCGGCGCCGATGCGGGGACCGGCTCGTTTCCGGCAGTAAGTTTGTTGCGCTGAGAGAGCTCGTGAGTGAGCGCAGCGGCGGACCTCGGTCTTCGGACCTGGGTCCGCCGTTTTGTTTTAGCGGGGAGGCCCGGCGGGCCGGACGGGCGCCGGGCAGCAGTTGACCGGGCAAACGTCGTGGTTGGGTCCGTAGAGGCCGAGGGCGCGACGGGGTTGAGCGGCGTCAAGACGTTCGAGCACAAGTTCGCGAATCATGGCGATGAAGCGAGGATCGGTGCCGACGGTGGGGACGCGGGTGAAGCCGAGCCCCAGGGCGGCGGCTTTGTCTTTGGCTTCGGTGTCGAGGTCGTAGAGGACTTCAAGGTGATCCGAGATGAAGCCGATGGGGACGACGACGGCGTGACGGGCGGTGGTTTGCTCAAGGGCGTGGAGGATGTCGGGCTCAAGCCAGGGCTGAGTGGGCGGTCCGCTGCGGCTTTGGTAAACGAGGCGGTAGTCGGAGACGCCGCAACCTTCGGCGACGAGGCGGCTGGCTTCCTGCAACTGCTTGAGGTAGTCCGAACTATCGGCCATCGACATGGGGACGCTGTGAGCGGTGAAAATCAGCGCAGAGTCCGGTCCGGCAGCGGTCAGGGCGGCGCGGGTTTGCTCGATCATCGGCTCGATAAAGCCGGGGTGGTTGTAGAAGACGCGGAGCTTGAGGGTTTCGATGGCGGTGCCGGCCTGCTGCTGCGCGGCGATCAGGTTTTCGCGATATTGGCGGCAGCCGGAATACGAGCTATAGGCCGAGGTGAAGAAGCAGATCGCGCGCGTGACGCCATCTTCCTTCATGCGAGCGAAGGTGTCGGCCAGAAGCGGATGCCAGTTGCGATTGCCCCAGTAGATGGGCAGAGGCGGGCCTTCGGCAGCAAGTAGGTTCTGGAGCGCGGCGATGAGAGCGCGGTTCTGGTCGTTGATCGGGCTGCGGCCGCCAAAGTGGTAATAATGCTCGGCGACCTCCATCATGCGCTCGCGGGGGACATTCTTGCCGCGAAGGACGTTTTCGAGAAAAGGGATGACATCGTCGGGGCCATCGGGCCCGCCAAAGGACACCACAAGAAGTGCGTCGGACATGCCCTACTAGATTCGCATGCGGAGGCGTTGATTCACTTCTCGCACGAAAGTCGCCGGGTCGTCGGGGGAGATGACGACGGGGCCGCGGGTGGTCTGGAGCACGACGAGGTTCTCGTCGCGAGAGGCATACCAGCGATGGCGGCCGAGAGCGGGCGTTTCAAAGGTGCCATAGAAACCGAAAAGGCCGCCGACGGAGGGCCAGCGCCAAGTGGTTTCGGCAAGTTCCGGGGGCTCCATCAGGCGGGCGCTGCGGAGGAGGTCGAAGGGGATGGGGAAGGGTCCGGCGCGGCGTTCCACCTGGACGGCCGCGGTGTCGATGCGGTAGCCGGTGGGCGCGTACCAATAAGCGAGGGCCAAGGCAAAGATGACCAGGGCGGTGGTGCCGTAGAAGAAGGGCGAGGGGGGATAGCAGATGGCGAGAATGGTGATACTGCAGACGAAGAAGACGGCGGTGAGGAGGCGCGTGGAGCGGCTCCAGGAGGCTCCGAACGCGACGGTGGCGGAGGTCGCGCGGCGCGCAGTCGAATTCGGCATGAACCAGATAATTATATCCGGAATTATGGGGTTATTCGTCCCGCAATATTCGCAGCGGACGCTGGGATAAAATTCGCGAGCTGGCGAGCCAGCCGGCGACGATGGCGATGAGGGCGGTGCCGGCAATGGCAGTGAAGACCGGGAGGAGGCGGAGGTCGGGGTCGGCTTCGAAGAAGCGGGTCATCAGGACGTGGGCGAAGCCGGTGGCCAAAGCCCCGCCCAGCAGGCCCGCGAGGGCTCCCAGGACGAGAAACTCGACCGAGAAGATCGCGGCGATCCGCTGGCGGGTGCCGCCAAGGGTCTTGAGAATGGCGACTTCGCGGATGCGGCGGAAGCGGGTGCCAGCGACCGAGGAGGCGAGAATAATGATGCCGGCCAAGATGGCAAAACCCGAAATAAACCGCACAACTACGGCGATCTGATCAACTACTTCCTGAACAATATCCAGGACATCGGCGATATTGATCACACTGACGGTGGGAAAGTCGCGGTAACTTGCTCGTTGCAAAGCAGATACCTGATTCGTTTTTACACGAACACCCCCGTAATAGTTGAGAGGCAGGCTGGCCAGGGCCTGGCGCGGGAAGATGAATTCAACGCCCGAGCCGAGGCGCACCTGCTCGATCTTGTAGATGCCGGCGACGCGCGCGGCGATGGGGCGTCCGTAGGCTTCGAACTCGAGGGGTGTGCCCACTCCGAGACTGAGGATGCGGGAGGTCTCTTCGCTCACCAGGACCTGGTCCGGCGCGGTGTACCAGGCGCCTTTCACGAGTTCGACGAAGTCCGGCTTTCTCTCGTGCCAGGTGACGGTGCGCGTTTGCAGGAAACGGCGCTCAAAAGACTTGAGATTTAGCGCGGAAACCGCAGTGCCATTGACAGTTTTGAGGCGGACCGCCACCGCGGGGATGATCTCGGGCTCCTTGATGACGCCGGGCTGAGCTTTCAAGAGCTTGACCAAGCCATCCTTCTGCGTTTCCTGAATGTCGATCAGGAAGACATTCGGCATGCCGGGGGGCGCGCTGGCGGCGAGTTGACTGATCATCTGCTGCTGGACGAGATAGATGGTCAGCGTGAACATGACGCCCACACCGAGGGCAACCAGCACGGCGCTCGCCTGATTGCCGGGACGGTAGAGGTTCGCCGTACCGTGGCGGATGGCGGAGGGGACCCAGAGCGGGAGATGGCGCTGAATGCGCCGGAGGACCCAGAGGAGGAGAGCGGCGGCGCCGGTGAGGACGGCCAGGCTGAGGGCGAGTCCACCGATGAAGAAGGCGCCGAGACGGGCCGAGTCCCGGAGGTTGCCTTCGGAGAGCCAACCGGCGATGGCGGCCATGCCGACCAAGATCAGGAGGCCGGCGATGAAGGCGGGCCACTGGCGGCGGAGACGCTCGCGCCAGGGGAGCTGGGCGTCGCTCATGTCGCGCCTAAGGATCAGGATGGGGCGGATGTGCCGGACGGCGAGCAGGGGGACGGCGGTGAACAGGACGGTGGAGAGGAGACCGATGAGGATGCCTTGGGCGACGCTCGCGGGGTCAATGCGGAAGTCCGGCGCGATTTGGAAGTAGCGGGCGATCAGCAGAGGGAAGGCGCCCTGGATGAGGGCGCCGAAGACGATGCCGACCAGACCGCCGAGCAGGCCGAGCGCGATGGTCTGCAGGAGGTAAATGCGCATCACCTGCGTGCTGCCGGCGCCCAGGCACTTCATGATGGCAATGGAATCGAGGCGCTGCTGGACGTGCGAATGAATGGCCATGGCGACGCCGATGGCGCCGACGATCAGGGCGATGAGGCTGACGAGGCTCAGGAAAGTGGTGGAGCGGGTGAGACCGCGGGTGATGAGCGGATGCGTTTCGCGGAAGTCGATCAGGAGGGCTTCGGGGAAGGCTTCCTTGAGTTCGGCGCGGACAGTATCGACGGTCTTGAGGTTGACGGCCGAGTCCGGGGTGAGGGGGAGCTTGAAGAGAATGCGCTGGGAGGCGCGGCTGCCGAAGCGAAGCAGATTGGTGCGCTCAAGCGCGGCGCGGGACATCATCAGGCGGGGGCCGACGTTGAGGCTACCGGCCATGCGGTCCGGTTCTTTGTCGACGATGGCGGCGACTTTGAAGTCGAGGCCGCCGACTTTGATGGTGTCGCCGACCTGGAGTTGCAGGCGGAGCAAGAGGTCCTCGCTGACGGCGACCTGGTCCGGGGTGAGCACTTCAGTGAGTTTGCCGGCCGGCTTCAAGACGACCTGGCCATAGAACGGATACAGGCCGGGTTCGACCGCTTTGACGGACACCAGCAGCGGATCCGGCACACGCTCGGTGGCGGCCATGGTGACGGTCTCGGTGATCCAGGTGCGGCGGATGCCTTGCTTGTCCAGTTCGGCGAGCGTGGCCTGTTGATCGGCGTTGGGCAGGATGAACTGGCGGAGCGAGAGGTCGCCGGCCATCAGGGTGCGCGCTTCCTTCAGCAGGAGTTGACGGAAGGCGGCGGCAAAGCCGCGCACGCCGGTGAGCGCGCCGACGCCGGCGGCAACGGCCAGGATGACGAAGAAGAACTTGATGCTGGAGGCGCGGCCTTCGCGCCAAGCGATCTTGGCGGCCGTACTCCAGGAAAGGCTGGGCCTCATGCGGCGGCCTTCAGGGTGTCGGAGACGACGAGGCCGTCGCGGAGAGTGATGATGCGGTCGGCGTGGGCAGCGAGGTCGTGGTCGTGGGTCACCAGCACGAGGGTGGTCTTTTCGTGGCGGTTCATGTCGAGCAGGAGGTCGAGGATCTGTCGGCCATTGACGGTGTCGAGGTTGCCGGTGGGCTCGTCGGCCATCAGGATGGGAGGCTTGGTCATGAAGGCGCGGGCAAGGGCGACGCGCTGCTGTTCGCCGCCAGAGAGCTGGACGGGATAATGGTCGATGCGTTCGGAGAGGCCGACGCGCTCGAGCAACTCGCGCGCACGCTTTTTGCCGGAGAGGTCGCCGCCGACGAGTTCGTGCGGGAGGAGGACGTTCTCTTCGGCGGTGAGCGTGGGAATGAGCTGATAGCTCTGAAAGACGAAGCCGATCTTCTGGCCGCGGACCTGGGCGAGACGGTCCTCGGGCAGGTGGGTGATGTCGACGCCATCGAGGACGATGGCGCCTTCACTGGCGGTATCGAGGCCGGCGAGCAGGCCCAGGAGCGTGCTTTTGCCGCTGCCGGAGGCGCCCATGATGGCCACGAACTGGCCGCGGGGGACGGCAAAGTCAATGCCTTTGAGGATCTCGACGGTGTGCGTGCCGGTGTCGATGCGACGTTTGAGAGCGCGAACTTCAACGATGGGACCCGCGGGGGAAGGAGTGGACACTCCTTTTATTGTGCCCTATGGCTAGGCAGCGGGCGCTTCGAGCAAGGGCCGATTGACCAGAGTTTCTGAGGGAATGGCGCTCTCCGCCCGATCTACGCCCAAGGCGGTGATGACGAAGCGGCCGTTGTCCGAACGGTGGACGCACTGCTGTTCGCGAAGGTACCAGAGCGGAAACTCGAGGTGTTCGCGGGGGACGCCGAGCAGGTCTTCGAGCTGGGCGAGATTCAGCCAGCCGTGCTCCGGCGAGTTCATGCGTTGGGTGTAGAGGGCTTGCAGAATGCCGTGGCGCTTGCGGCGCTCGCCTTCGACACCTTCGGCATCGGCGGGTTTCGAGAAGACTTTGACGCGATAGCGCTGTTCGGCGGCGCGCTGGACGTCGTAAGCGGCACGTGCTTCCGGGTCGCCGAGCGTTTTGAAGGCTTGCGTCACCCAGCGAAACATCGCGGCGTTGCCGGTTTCGGCGTGGTCCGGATGGTAGCGCTGAGCGAGGATGCGATAGATGCGGTGGATGGTGTCCTGATCGGCCTTGGGGTTGACCTGGAGGACTTCGTAGAAGTCGGGATCGCCGGTGGGCTGGAACTCGGGCGCCTGGGGCGGTTCGGATTCGGGCGCTTTGGCGCGGGGTTCATCGAGAGCGGGAACGGCGCAGGAGAGCCCGATGCGAAAGCCTTCGCGAGCGGGAACGCACCAGGCGACATGCGCGGTTTGAACAAACTCGCGCACGCCATCGACCTTGCCTTGAAGGCGAACGACGAGACCGGGACGCAGCGAACTGCCCATCTGAACGCCGAAGCCGCCGTCGTTGAAGTCAGTGACCGTGGCCTGCAACGTCATCGCCATCCCCAACCGGGAGTCGAATTGCACTTGCAGGGTGCCAAACCGTTGGCCATCACTACGGCCGCGGCGGCGACGCTCGGTCGCTGAGCCGGTTGATTGGGTCATAGGCAGATGTATCGGCAGATCTCGAAAATTCTTTGGGCTTATGATGGTGGCGATGCGGATCACGGCCCTTGTCCTTGTAATTCCCTGCCTCGGCCACGCCGCCGTCAGTTTCAACCGGGACATTCGTCCGGTGCTGTCGGACACCTGTTTCCGGTGTCATGGGCCGGACCAGAGTTCGCGCATGGCGAATTTGCGGTTGGACCGGCGAGAGGATGCGCTGCAGGCGCGGCGGTCCGGAACGCCGATTGTGCCGGGGGATCCGGCCAAGTCGCTCATTGTGCAACGCATTTTCGCGGAGGGGCCACGGATGATGCCGCCCGAGGCGGCACATAAGACGCTGACCGCGGCGCAGAAGAACGCGATCCGGCAATGGGTGGCGGAGGGCGCCAAGTACGAAGGACATTGGGCGTACCAACCGGTGGGGGTGGCGAGCGGGACGATCGACAGTTGGATCGGCGAAGGGCTGAAGAAAGCGGCACTCACGCCGGCCGCGGAAGCCGATCGGCGGACGCTGGCGCGGCGCGTGACGCTCGATCTGACGGGGCTTCCGCCGGATCCGGCGGACGTGCAGGCGTTTGAGCGAAGCGGCAATTACGAGGCATTGGTCGACCGGCTGCTGGCCTCGAATGGCTTCGCCGAGAAGCAGACCATGCTGTGGCTCGACGCGGTGCGTTATGCCGATACTTGCGGCTTCCATGGCGACAATGCTTTTCCCGCGTGGCCGTATCGGAACTATGTGCTGAATAGCTTCAAGAACAATAAGCCGTTCGATGCGTTCACCCGCGAGCAGATCGCTGGCGACTTACTGCCGAATGCGACGCGGGAGCAGAAGACGGCGAGCGCGCTGCATCGGCTGACACGGACGTCGGCGGAGGGCGGCATTCAGCCCAAGGAGTATCTGGCGAAGTATGCGGCCGATCGCGTGCGGACCATTTCGTCGGTATGGCTGGGGGCAACGCTGGGTTGCGCGGAGTGCCATAACCATAAGTTCGATCCGTTTCTGGCGAAGGACTTCTACGCGATGAAGGCGTTCTTCGCGGATATCCAGGAGACGGGGCTGGTGCCGGATCGCGGCAAGGATTCCTGGGGGAAGCAGTTGTTGCTGCCCACGCCCGCGCAGGAGGCGAGGCTCGCGGAACTGGACCGCGTGATCGCCGCCAGCACGGTGAAGGCGCCCGAGAAGGCGACGACGTTCGGCTGGGTGATTCAGAAGCCGTCACAGCTGGCGGCCACCAATGGCGCCGAACTGCGGCTGGAAAACGATTTAGTCGTGGCGCACGGCAAGAATCCGGATCATTCGACCTATGAGCTGATCTTCGACGCTGGCGAACGCGAGTGGACACACGTGGCGATTGAGGCACAATCGGCGGAAAGTCTGCCGGGCGCCAACCTGGCCCGTGGCGCGGACCGACTGGTAGTGACCGAGGTGGAAGCGCTGGCCGATGGTCAGCCCGTGGCGTTCTCCGTGGCGGCGACGAATACGACCTTTTCGACAAAGGATCTGCCAGCAGGCGCGGCGATCGACCGTGATCCTTCAACCGGTTGGGGCGTCAACACCTATGGCGATCCGCGGGCCGCGGTGCTTTCGCTGCGATTCGCGCGGCCGGTGAAGGCGAAGCAGATCGTATTGCGGCTGCGGCATGACTCGGCGTGGCGGCGCGCGACGACGGGCCGGTTCCGCGTGGCGTTCTCGAGCGAGGCGGTGGCGTGGCCGGTGTCGCCGGATGCCAAGTCACCGACGGTGGCGGCCGAGGTCCTGGAGCGAGAGAAGGCGTTCGCCGTGGGCGACGTCGCGTTGTTCCGGGCGCAATTGGAGCGCGACTTACTGAGGTCGGTGGCAGCGAAGGTGGTAGTGAGTGAGAGCGGTCCGCCGGAGGTGACGCGGATTCTGCCGCGCGGCAATTGGATGGATGAAAGCGGAGCGATCGTGGAGCCGGCGATCCCGGAGTTCCTCGGGAAGTTACCGGTGACGGGCCGCGGCACGCGCTTGGACTTAGCCAACTGGATGGTGTCGCGAGACAACCCGCTGACGGCGCGCGTCTTTGTGAATCGCATGTGGCGCCAGTTTTTCGGAACGGGCTTATCGAAGGTGTTGGACGACTTAGGGTCGCAGGGCGAATGGCCGACGCATCCGGAGTTACTCGATGCACTGGCGGCAGACTTTCAGAAGGACTGGGATGTGAAACGGCTGATCAGGCAGATTGTGCTGAGCCAGACTTATCGGCGATCGTCTGTGCCGACGCCGTCGATGCTCGAGCGTGATCCGGAGAATCGTCTGTATGCG
This sequence comes from Bryobacteraceae bacterium, assembly GCA_965229305.1. GTDB lineage: Bacteria > Acidobacteriota > Terriglobia > Bryobacterales > Bryobacteraceae > JALHNI01. The sequence continues at coordinate 99,725 of CBDDIZ010000021.1, forward strand.
CGGCAAAGCCGCTATCGCGTGGAGGCGGAAAGCGTGCGAGATGTGGCGCTGGCGGCGTCCGGCTTATTGAACCGCGAGTTCGGCGGCCCGAGCATCCGGCCGCCGCAGCCCGAAGGCTATCTGGCGGCTTTGAATTATCCGATTCGCGACTATTCCGCCACCGAGGGTCCCCGGCAGTATCGGCGCGGTCTCTATGTGCACTGGCAGCGGACATTTCTGCATCCGAGCCTGATGACGTTCGATGCGCCGTCGCGGGAGGAATGCACGGTGAATCGCGTGAGTTCGAATACGCCACTGCAGGCTCTGGTGCTGTTGAATGATCCGATCTTTGTGGAGGCGGCGCGCGTGCTGGCGCAGCGCATGTACGGCGAGACGACGTTCGAGGCGCGGGTGAATCTGGCGTACTGGCAGGCGTTAAGCCGACCGGCGACGGCGGCTGAGATTGGCGTACTGCGCGAGTTCTATGCGAAGTCGCGGCAGGAGTTGACCGACGCGGCCGCGGCGGAGTTACTCGCCGTGGGTGAGGCGCCGCGGCTGTCTAACGCCGATCCGAAGGAATTAGCCGCCCTTACGACGGTGGCGCGCACGATTTTAAACTTACACGGGACTGTGACCCGGAATTAGGACGAACCGATGACGAACCTTCACCGCCGCGCCTTTCTGGGCCGCACTGCCGCGGGCTTTGGCCTTACCGCGCTGCAATCACTGTTGGCCGCTACGGGAACGCATCATGCCGCCAAGGCCAAGCGCGTTATCTTTCTCTACCAAGCCGGCGGACCGTCGCACCTGGAGCTCTTTGACCCGAAGCCTAAGCTCAACAGCATGCATGGGCAAGGCATGCCGGAGAGCTTTACGAAGGGGCAACAGATCGCACAGTTGCAGGGGAAGCCACTGCTTTGCTTTGGCGCGCAGCATCCTTTCCAACGATACGGGAAGGCCGGGACGGAGATCTCGTCGCTGTTTCCGCAGATCGGAGGCGTGCTCGATGAAGCTTGCCTGGTGCGCTCGATGTGGACCGAGCAGATCAATCATGATCCGGCTCATACGTTGATGAATACGGGCTCGATACTGGCCGGGCGTCCGTCGATGGGGTCGTGGGCGGTGTATGGCTTGGGCACGGAGTCCGCCGATTTGCCGGGTTTTGTGGTGATGGTGTCGAACGGTAAAGGCGGGCAGGCACAGCCAATCGCGGCGCGGCAGTGGTCCGCGGGAATGCTGCCCTCGAAGTATCAGGGTGTGAAGTTTCAGTCCGTCGGCGATCCGGTGTTGTATCTCGAGAATCCGCCGGGGATGAGCGCGAAGTTACAGCAGGATTCCATCGGAGCGATCACGGCGTTGCAGCGGCTGGAGCAGAAGTCGCTGGGCGATCCGGAAGTGCAGACGCGGATCGCGCAATATGAGATGGCCTATCGGATGCAGACGAGCGTGCCCGGCTTGATGGACTTTTCGAGCGAGCCGGCGAGCGTGATGGAGGCCTACGGGGCGACGCCGGGCGATGGCTCCTTTGCCTCGAACTGTCTGCTGGCGCGGCGGCTGGCCGAACGCGGCGTCCGCTTTATCCAGCTGTATCACCGCGATTGGGATCATCACGGCGGCATCAAGAAAGGCATTGAACAAAAGGCGGGCGAAGTGGACCGCCCGACCGCGGCGTTAATTCGTGACTTGAAGCAGCGCGGCATGCTGGACGACACGCTGGTGGTGTGGGGGGGCGAGTTCGGACGGACACCAATGTCGCAGGGCGGCGACGGACGCGACCATCACATCAAGGGCTTTAGCTACTTGCTCGCCGGCGGCGGCATCCGGCCGGGGATAACTTACGGCGCCACGGACGACTTAGGCTATGCCGCAGTCGACCAGCCGGTGAGCGTCCATGATTTTCATGCGACGATGTTGCACTTACTCGGGATGAATCACTTGCGCCTGACGATCAAGTATCAAGGCCTGGACGTCCGGCTGACCGGCATCAGCGGCGAAGTGGTGTCCGGGATTCTCGCCTAAGGGTTGGCCTGCTTGGTGAGCTCGCGAATCAGCTTCACCTCTTCTTCCCGATACGGCTTGCCGTCCTCGCGGAAGACTTCGTGGAACCAGACGGCGGGTTCACGGCCGCCGACATAAGGCTGCTTCCAGGAATCCCAGGGCAGATGGGTCTGGGTCTTGCCCTGGACGAGTCCCCAACTGTAAGCGGCGACACGATGCTTAAGCGCCAGAGGCAGCGAGCCCTCAAACGTACTTTTGTTGCCACGGGCCATGTACTCGGTGCAGAGGATCGGACGACCGTAACGCTTGAGGGCAAGGATGCGGGCCTCAAACTTCGCGGGCTCGCTGTAGTCGTGGAAGGAGAGCACGTCGGACTGCGTGAGTTGGATGCGCATCACCGGAGTCAGTTGCGCGTCGGTGGCCCAATTGCCAACCCACACGCCACTGGTGAGGGGTTGCGTCGGCTTGGCCGCACGAGCCCACGCGAAGGCTTTCGGCAGGAGCGCCTCGACGAGGGCGACTTTATCCGGCGGCTCCTGCTTGCCATAGGACGAGGTGTTCGGATTATCCGGCTCGTTCCAGATATCCCACGCGAGCACCCGGCGATCCTTAGCGAACGCACCAACCACACCTTTCACGTATGCTTCGAGCCGCGGATACTCGGCGGGATCCTGCAAGGCCTTCGCACCGGGCCCCTGCACCCATCCGGAGTTGTGAACGCCGGGCTTGGGCCCGCGCTGTTTACCAACTTGCGGAAACGGGTCCCAAACGGAATCGAAGAGCACAAACATGGGACGGATATTATGTTTGGCGCAGATCGTGAGGAACGTGTCGATGCGGTTGCGATAGCCGCTCGGGTCGTTCGCCCAAACCAAGTCGTGCAGGAAGACGCGCATGGTGTTCATACCGATGGCCTGCGCCCAGCCGAGTTCCAAGTCGATGCGGGCGGGATCGAAGGTGTCGGCCTGCCACATCTCCAGTTGGTTGATGGCGGAGGCGGGCGAGTAATTGCCGCCGACCAGCCACGGCTGCTTCTGATACCAGGCGTTAGCTTGAGCCGGCGTCCAGCGCGCCTCCTGGGCGGAGAGGGTGCAAGCGAGGAAGAAGAGAAGGCGATTCATCGTGGAAGGATTTTTCGGAAGAGCTCCTCGACAATCTGACGATTGTCTTGGGTGTACAAATACTCGTTATACACCCAGGGGTCACCCAACGCCACCACACGGCCCTTGCCGACGGAGACGGACGCCATCATCGGCGTGCCGTTCTCGGCCAGAAGCGTCTCGGCGTTGGTGGCGGACAACTTGAGTGGAGCCAAGTCGACTCCGTAGAACTTCAGCCCGGGAGTGAACCAGCCGCCAGCGGGCGTGCGTAGGGTGGAGCTTGGCACTGCCGCTGGCGTCGACGTGCTTTTTCTCGATGAACTCGATGCCGAACCGGGTGGCCAGGGCGTTGAGCCGGGTGAACTCGGCGTTGCCGGGATCGTTGCCGAAGAGCAGGAGCGTGCCGCCCTCGTTGACCCACTTAACCAGGGCTTGAATCTCGCCGTCCTGGATGGCGTTCGGCGACGCTGTCTCCGCGGGCGTATCGGGATCGACAATGATGAGAGCGTTGAGCCCTCGCAGAGTCTCTGCCGAGAGCGCCGACTTCACCGTGCGCGGCTCGGCGCCCAGGCTCTTGAGGATGTGGCTGAGGCCGGAGTAGCCGCCCTGATACGTGCCTTCCCAGTAGTAATGCGGCTGCGCTTCGCGATTGTGCCAGGCATCGACGGCCACCGCCGACAGAGGCTTCTCATTCCAGGTGGGATTGGCAAAGGCGCCATTGCCCGCCACATCCCAGACGGCGACTCGAGCCCAGCGCCATCCGGGCGCGGCGAACTCAAACGCGATCTTGTGGGTGCCGAAGGCGGCGGTCGATTCGAGGGAGTAACGATGGCGGAAAGTCTGCTGGCCGTCGCCCCACACGACTTCCGCGAACTGCAGCGGGAGGGTGTTGGTGAAGTCCGCCGTCACTTTCAGTCTGCCGGGAGCTGATTCGCGAACTGAATGCGACGGCATCAGAACCTCGCCGGTGGACATGAAGAACTCGCCCTTCTCCATGGCGCGCAGGATCTCGCCTTGATTCTCAAAGGTGGGCAGCTTGGACGCCTTTACATAGTTGATATTCATGTGGGCGTATAACTCGTGCGTGTGGTCGATCTGGAACACATCGACTTCGCTGAGCAGTAACTTGCGGAGGCCCCAGTTACTCATGTCGTCCAGGAGATTGAGCGAGCGCTCACCGAGCCGCGGTGACGCCATATCGGCGGGCATCTGCTTCCAGCCGGCACCGACGTAAGTGTTGTCGAGGAAGTGTTCGGCATAGCGGATGCGGTCCGGATAGCCTTTTGAGCCTTTGGTGCGGGGATGCGTCTGGTAGGCGAAGCCCTTCTCGGCGCGCATCATGTCGAGCAGTGCCTTCGCGCTGCCGATCTGGTAGACGGTGCCGTAGCCAGGGACTTCTTTCTTGGAAGAAGGCGAATTCGGCGGCCCCATGATCCAGTAGACAGGCTTGGGGAACGCGACGGCCCAATGGCCGCCGTAATGGACATTGGCCTCTTCGGAGGGCATCAGCAGGAACTTGCCGTCGCTCTGCGCGCGGCAATAGTCGTAGTAGGCTTTGAGCTCCTTGAGACGCAGCTCGGTTTGGTCTTGCGGATGGCCGTCACCATGGAAGTCGGCAATGATGGCGGCATCCACCCCCATCTCGGAGAGGACGGGCTTGAAGGGCGGCACCCACTTCTCAGGATTCGCCTGCGCCATGGCCTGAACCGTATAGGCCAGATGCCAATGCGGGGCGACCGTGACGTAGCCATCCAGGTGACGGAACTTATCGCGATTGGTGTAGCGCGTAACTTCATCCAGCAAGGGCTGTGCGGCGCCGTCGCTGAGGAGATAGAAGACCGACATGCGCTGGTCGGTGCCGGGCGGCGCGTTCATCCAGGGGTAAAAGCGCGAGTTATCGTCCGGCAGTTGACGGATGCCGAGCGACACTTGGCCACGGAACGAAGTGTGCCAGAGGTAGCCCATGTTCGTGGTGAAGTCACGAGGCATGAAGTACTTGTGGGGGGCCGGAAAGACGGCGACGGTGCCGCCCTGAGCGCGGGCCGCGAGGGTGCGGTACCGCACCTGGACCGGCAAGCGCTCGGAAGTATTCGGGTGCTCGACCCGAAGTTTTCCCTCCGTATCGTAGTAAGTCACCTCCGAGTCCATGTTATTGCCGGGACGCGAGTCGCGCGGCACGGCCATGCGCAGGCCGGCATCGTAGAAGTAAGCGGTGTCAGGCTCACTGGTGGACGCCACCGCGGCTTGCTGAATCAGACGACTGCCGGGGAAGAAGACGTAACGGATGGAGCCTTGAAAGATGCCCATACGGAAACCGTCAAAGGTGAGCTCGACGCGGTTACCCAACGTTTCCGCGCGCGCAGCCGTGGGAGTGAGGGTACCCAGATAGCTGCGCGTGCCTTCGGGATGCGTGGGCGGAAAGTCAAAGAACTCGTCGAAACCGCCACGCCGTTTGCCCGTCTGGCAGTTATAGAGGGGGACGGCGTTCTGCACGACGACCTTGCCATCAACGCGGATCGCGGCAATGAGCGGACGCGCGGGTTCCAGGTTGAAAACGGCCTCCCAACGGCGGCTCCCTTCATCCTGCCAACGGACCACCGCCGTATCGTTCTCGCTCGCAACACTGACCGGGCCAGCCTTGACCGCCGACAGGTCGAGCGGCACCGGAGCGGCCCAGAGGCCGGCCGAAAGGGCGGCCGCCAACAGCCAAGTACGTTTACACATAGAGACCACTTTCTATCAGAACTTCAGGCGCGCCTGGAAGAGCAGGAAGCGCATGGTGCTCGAGGTATTGTTGGTGACGCGACCGAAGTTGGTGGAGGTCGGGTCCATGTTGGGGTTCTCGAACTGCGAGTGGTTCGCGACGTTGAGCGCGTCCATGCGGAGTTGGAAAGTGAAACGCTCGCTGAGGCGAATGTCGCGCTGGATGTTCGCGTCCATGCGGTTGAGTCCATCACCACGGGCACCGTCGATGCGCGTGGGAAAGACGCGGGCTTGGAACGCCGCCGGCACCTTGCTGGCGTCGCGTTCGAAGCCGTCGGTGTTGAACCAACGGTCGAGCGTGCGCGCGCCGCTGTTGATGTTGGCGAGATCGCCAGAGTAGAACAGGTTGCCCCAATCCAACAGTGCGCCGGGCTGCCATTCGTACGTGGCGGCGACCTGCCAGCCGCCAGCGATTGCACTCATGATGCCGCGCTGCAAGAAGGCGCGACCGCGGCCGAAGGGGAGCTCATAGATGCCCGTGGCAGCGAAGCGGCGCGGCACGCCCGCATTCGTCTGGCGATAGCTGGGGTCGGCATCGAACTCGTTGTAGTAGTAAAGGCGATCGCGTTCGTAAAGGCCGGTGAAGTTGGCGTTGAGCGTAAAGCCGCCGGAGAAGCGGCGCTGGAAGCTGGCTTCAATGGAATGCGTCTTCACAGCGCCAGCCGTGTCCGAGTTGTCGCGCACGTCGTTCATTTGCGGAAATGGCCGGAGCAGACGATTCTTCTGGATGGTGGGGCTGGTGAAGAAGCCACGCGAGGCGAGCGCCTGATAGAGGACGGGGTCACTCGACTGGAGGCTGGCGAAGTTCTGCACGGCGAAGGGATTCGTCACGTTCGCGTTCAGGTTGCTGGCGAGCGCGTTATTGCGGACCGAAGTCGTGTTCCAGAACTGTGCGGGTAGATAATCGAGCCGTCGCTGCAGCCGAATCTGATCCGAGTAGGAGCCGGCATAACCGACCGAGACGATCATGTTGGAGCCGATCTGCCGCTGGACGTCGACTCGCCAACGCTGCTGACGGGCGCGCGGAACGACATCGGCAAAGTAGTTCCAACCGCTGCCGGTGCGGGCCAGCAGTCCCTGACCCGCGCCCACGGGAGAATCGAAGCGCGTGCCATCGGCGCGGACCGGGAAAGGATTGGTGAGGGGAGAACTGCCGGCACCGGGATTACCGGAGAGCCAGGTGACGCCGAAGTCATTCGTGATGGGGCTGACGGTCGCGCGGCTGAACCCGGACTGATCGGGACCATTGTTCTGGGCGTTCAGCGTGTCGAAGTAAATGCCGTAACCGCCGCGGACCACCGTCTTCTGGTTGAGTTGGTAGGCGGCACCCAAGCGTGGTAGGAGCATGAACTCGCCGCGCTGCAAACTACGCATGGCGCCATTGACGCCGGGATAGACGGAACCGCCCACCACCGAGAACTGGGCGGCGGCTAATTCTGGAATCGGGTTCCGGGCATAGGCAGCTTGAGCAGCGTCGGTGATCGGTAACTTCGCCGACTTATCGAACCAGCCAATCATGCGGTCGTACCGCTCGGTGCGGCCCCATTCGTACTCCATGCGTAAGCCGAGGATCAAAGTGAGCCGGGAGTTCACGCGCCAAGAGTCCTGGCCGAACCAACCGGTGTACGGATTACGCATGGCGTAACTGGCGTTGGTATCGATCGTCGCCGAGGCGGGCAGGCCCATGAGGTAAGCAGCGTAGGAGTGGCCGAGCGTCGCCGCCGGCGTGAGGAAGTCCTCTTCGCGGCTGGTGAATTTGTTCGAGAACTGGAAGCGGCCGTTCACTTGGCCGGGGTCGCCACCGAGGCGGCGATGGTCGCGGAAGTCGACGCCCGCGGTCAGCGTATGGCGGCCACGGATGTGGGTCATATTCACCTTCCCGGAGAGCAACTCGAAGTGAGTGAAGGCGGGTACCGCCTGGCCGAGCGTGTCGTAGCCGTCGATCGCCATGATCGGTAAGGCGTGATTGTCGCCGGCCTTGTCATCGAGGTAGGCGGGCAGACCGACGGTGCTAGGCTTGAAGGCCGTGGCAACGGAAGTGAGGATGTTGCCTTCTTTGAAGTGGTTGGCGGAACCGCCTACGTCAAAGACAGTGTTGCTGGTCGGCGTGTAGACCCAGTTGGCGGTGACGCCGAGGTTGTTGCGGTTGACCCCGTTGGTCTGTAAACCGCGCGCGGTTTCGTAGGTCCAATCCTGGCGGTCTTCACGATACTTCAGCCAGCTCCAGCGGCCATAGAAGCGGTTCTTCTCGGAGTGCTGATAATCGAAACGGTTGGCGATGGCGCCATAACTCCAGTTATAGGGCTCGGCGACACCCAGGTAGTTATTCAAGGGCTCCAGATTTGCGCGTGCGGGGTTGTTGTTCGGCGTGGGAAAGAACTTCGAGTAAGTCGCGTTGGTGGGATTGATGATGCGCGAGGAGGGCACAATGTTGCCGACGAGCGGATCGCGGATGAAGTGACCAGGGCGGTTAGGATCCTGGCGGACGCTCAGCGGGTCGTAGATCTGATAACGGGCGCCGATGGCCAGCAGATCGGAGAAGTCGCCGGCGCGGTGAGCCAAGCTGGGGACAGTGTGATTGAAGGTGGACTCAGTGGTCTTCTTGTCTTCAAAGCCGTCGTAGCTGAAGAAGAAGAACAGCTTGTTGCGACCATTGACGAGCTTCGGAATCACGATGGGTCCGCCGACGGTGCCGGCGTAGTTGTTGGAGTGACCCGACGGCTGCTTCGGCGAATTGCGGAGCTGGTTGGCCAGCGTCGGGTTGCCGGCGGCCTCGGCAGCGGAAATATTGCGATAGTACTGCTGCTTCACAAAGAAGCGAGTGCCATTCCAGCGCTGCTGCCAGTGCTGCTCCGTCAGCGTGCCGTGCAGGCTGTTGGTGCCGGACTTGGTCATGATGGAGATGGTGGTGCCAGAGGTGTGACCAATGGCGGCGTCGAAGTTCGTACTCTCGACCTTGAACTCCTGAATGGTGGTGGAGTAAGGCAGATAGGCGGCGCCGTAGCCGTTGCCCATGTTGGGGACGCCGTCGATCGACCAATCGTTGCCGCCAACATTGCCGGCGTTGTGAGCTTCGCCGGTGCCGCCGATCGCATTGACGCCGTTGTAGCGGCGATTGGCGCTCGCCTGAATGCCGGGCACCAGTTTGATCAGCATCAGGGGACTGTTGTTAAACGTCGGCAGGTCCATCACGCTGCGGTTCTCCATGACGCGGCCGGCGCTGACGCTGCTGACATCCAAGAGCGGGGCTTCGGCGGTGACGGAGATCGTTTCACCGGTTTCACCCACCTGGAGTTGGATGGCGATCTCGGCGCGAGTGCTGATGGGTAGCACAACACCGGTGCGAAGGAACTTCTTGAAGCCTTGGATCTCGGCTGCAACCTGGTAGTTACCGGCCAGAAGTAAGTTGGCCTCGTAGTAACCGGTGTCGTTGGTGCGTTGATGCGTTGCGACGTTAGTTTCGACGTTCGTGATGGTGATCGCGGCACCGGCGACAGCGGCGCCTTGCGGGTCGACCACGGTGCCGAAGATGGTGCTGCGAGTTTCCTGCGCGGTGGCCGCGGCCACTAGAAAAAAGGCGGCGAGCAGCGCCGGGGATTGTTGCTTCATGGCAATCACCTCAAAGTGTTGGTTACGACTGGGTCAATGTCGGAGAAGGACTGGTTCTCGCCGGCCATGCCCCACACGAAGGCGTAAGGCTGCGTACCGGCGCCCGCATGGATGGACCAGGAGGGCGAAAATACCGCCTCGCGATCGCGCACGATCAGGTGCCGGGTGTCAGTGGGCTCGCCCATCAGGTGGACGACGATACCGTCGCCGAGGCCGGTATAAAGATAGACTTCGCTGCGGCGGCCATGCGTATGGGTAGGCATCGTGTTCCAGACGGAGCCGCTAGCCAACTCCGTCATGCCCATCACCAGTTGGCAACTGGGCGCGCCTCCCGGGTGCAAGTAGCGCCGCAGCACGCGGCGATTGGCGGTGGCCGCTTCGCCGATGACTTCTAACTGAGCTTCGTCGCGCGTCACACGTCGCGCCGGATGATGGGAGTGCGCCGGGCAACTGAGGAGATAGAACAGCGGCGGCTGGTCGCCGCAACTCTCGAAGACGACATCGGGATGGCCCGTGCCGATGTACAGGAAATCCATCGGGCCGAGCGAGAACTGTTGGCTGCCGACGCGCACGTGGCCGGCGGCGCCGACATTCATGACACCCAGCTCGCGGCGTTCCGTGAAGCTTGCGGTGCCAAACTCGGGCGGGGCGGGCAGCCGCAGAGGATCACCCGCGGGGCAGGCGGCGCCAAGCACCAGACGATCAAGGTCAGAGAGAGCAAGTCGCAGTTCGCCAGCGGCAAACAGGTCCTCCACCAGGAACGCCGACCGCAAGCCGGCGGTGTCCAACTGCCGGGTCTCACGCGGACTCGGCAGGCATTTCATATGGTGGAACGATGATTTCACAATGGCGGATTCGACTCTATCGCCACTTTTGCGCGCTCGTCAAGAATATTTTGCATTTTGATGTCCTGCGTTTTACGATGTGAAACATGAGCGAGAAGGCGGCGGGCGGCGTATTGGTTTTGCACAAGACGATCGATGTGCTCGACGCGCTCCGGCAGGTGCCCGAAGGCCTGAGTTTGGCGGGTTTGGCGACGCAGACGTCGATGCCAAAGCCCACCGTCTACCGGATTCTCTCGACGCTCGAATCGCGCGGTTATCTCGAGCGCACCAACACGGCGAACTATCGCATCTCGCGGAAGCTGTTCGAGCCGCAGCGCGACACGACACTGGAGCAGCGCCTGATTCAGGCGGCCAAACCGACGATGGAAGCGCTGGCGAAGGTTTGCAACGAGACGTTGAACCTCGGGGTGCTCGATGGCGGAGAGGTGCTGGTGATCGAGACGATGGAGAGCCAACAGGCGGTGCGCATGAGCTCGAAGATCGGCAATCGCCGCTATCCGCACTCGACGGCATTGGGCAAAGTGCTGATCGCCGATCTGCCGCAGCGGGAAGTCCTGCGACTGGTGCGGGCGAAGGGCATGCCGCGCTTCACCGGGGCCACGATCACGACCGAAGAAGCACTGCAGGTGGAACTGGAGAAGGTACGCGTGCAGGGTTGGGCAATGGACAACACGGAGAACGAGCCGGATGGCCGCTGCATCGGGGCGCCGATTTTTGACCGCGAGCGCAAAGTGGTGGCAGCGCTGAGTATCTCCGGTCCCCTGCCGCGGATGACGACCACACGCGCCAAGGGCTTGCTGAAGGACTTAGTGGGAGCCTGCCGCGAGATCGCCGCGGATATCTAACGCGAAGCTTCGATGGACTCCATGAGATCGGCCCATTCGGCTTCGAGCGGTCCTAACTGCTCGCGCTTGCCGGTGAGCTCCTGACTCACCCGCTGCGTTTCTTCGACGCTGACGAAGTTACTCAACTGACGCTCGAGCTCAGCGATGCTGTCCTCTAAGGAGCCAATCTTGGCTTCGAGGGACTGCGCGCGATTCTCCAGTTTCTTCAAGGCTTGCGGATTGAGGCGAGGCCTGCTTTCCTTTTCGGCGGAAGCGGCCGAGGTGACAGGGACATCGATTGGCGTCGCAGCGATGGGCGCGGGGGCGGCGTCACGTTGTTTGCGCCAAAGGTAGTCTTCGTAGTTGCCCGGGAAGACTTCCACCCTCCCGCCGCCAATCTCGATGACGCGCGTCGCGAGCTGGTCGATGAAGTAGCGATCGTGCGAAACGAAGACAACGGTGCCGGTGTACTCGCGCAAGGACTCCAGCAGAACGTCCTTGGCGCGCATGTCCAAGTGGTTCGTGGGTTCGTCGAGCAGGATGAAGTTAGACGGCTGGAGCAGCATCCGCGCAAGAGCGTAGCGATTGCGCTCGCCGCCGGAGAGGACTTGGATGCGTTTAAAGACGTCGTCTTCGGAGAAGAGGAAGCAGCCGAGCAGCGAACGGAGTTCCGTCGTGGTTTTGCGCGGCGCGGCTTCCTGGAGGTCATCGAGGAGGCGGGCCTCAGCGTTCAGGGTCTTGTACTGGTCCTGCGCGAAGTAATCGACTTCGACGTTGTGACCGAGCTTCAGTTCGCCTTCCGACGGCGACTCGATGCCGGCGAGCAGGCGGATCATGGTGGACTTGCCGGCGCCGTTGACGCCAACCAGCGCGATGCGGTCGCCACGCTCGATATTGAAGCGGGCTTTGGAAAAGACGGTCTTCTCGCCGTAGCGCTTAGCGACGTCGGTGACTTCCACGACCACGCGTCCACTGGCCTTGGGCTGCGGGAACGAGAAATGGATGACGGCTTCGTCCTCCGGGATCTCGATGCGCTCGATCTTTTCGAGCTCCTTGATGCGGCTTTGGACCTGCTTGGCCTTGGTGGCCTGGTAGCGGAAGCGATTGATGAAAGCTTCGAGCTGTTCGATCCGCTCGCGCTGATTGCGATAGGCGGCCTTCAACTGAATGAGGCGCTCGTCCTTCAGGGTGACGTACTTCGAGTAGTTTCCGATGTAGAGGGTGACGCGCTTGTTCCAGATTTCGGCGATCTTCTTGACGGTGGCATCGAGAAAGAAGCGGTCGTGGGAGATCAGGACGATGGCGTTGGGGTAGTTGGCGAGATACTCTTCGAGCCAGTTGCGGGCTTCGAGGTCTAAGTGGTTGGTGGGCTCGTCCAGGAGTAAGATATTGGGCTTTTCGAGGAGTAACTTCCCGAGCGCGATGCGCATCTGCCAGCCACCGGAGAATTCTTCCGTTTGGCGCGACCAGTCTTCTTTGGAGAAGCCGAGACCGGTGAGGACGGCGCCGACTTGCGACTCCAGCGAGTAGCCATCCGAGTGACGGAAAAGGCTGTCGATGGTTTCGAAGCGCTCGGCCACAGCCGCGTATTCGGCGCTGGCGGGGTCCAGGTCCGACATACTGTGGAGCAACGTCTCTAACTCACGTTCGAGGTCGCGGATCTTATCGAAGACGCTCATGCATTCTTCGAAGACGGTTTTGCCGCGCATGGAGAGGCCATCCTGCGGCAGATAGCCGATCTGGATGCCTTTCTGCAGATTGAGGTCGCCTTGGTCGAGCGTCTCCAGGCCGCCAATGATCTTGAGCAGCGTGGACTTGCCGGTGCCATTGGCGCCAACCAGACCGATGCGGTCTTGCGCGGTGATCATCCAGTCAAGCTGCTCAAAGAGAACTTTGTGCGCGTAGCGCTTACCGGCGTTTTGCAGTTGAATCATTCGGAAGTATGGCGCAGGGTGCGGCCGGGGCGGAGATCGGTGAGCTGATCTGCCTCGAGCACAGCGGTCCCGTTGACCAGGATCAAGTCGAAGCCTTCACTATAGGCGTGGGGCGCGGCGAAGGTAGAGGCATCTTTCACGCGCGCCGGGTCAAAAAGAACTAAGTCGGCCGCCATGCCGACTTTTAACAAGCCGCGATCGGTGAGGCCGAAGGTGCGGGCCGGCAGCGACGTCATGCGGCGAATGGCATCTTCGAGGCCAATCACGTGACGATCGCGAACGTAAGTGGACAGAATGCGAGCGTTGGTGCCGTAGCTGCGAGGGTGCGGGTTGCCGGCGCCGAACTCGCGGACGCCGCCATCACTGGCGACCGCGGTGAAGGGATAGCGGAGGATGCGGTCCACGTCGTCGTCGCTCATGACGTGATAGACCATCGAGGGGTCCGCTTCGGCGAGAATATCGAGCACGGTGTCGGCCTCGGCTTCGGCGTTGGCAGCGCGGCCGCGCAGGCGGTTCACGTCGCTGATGGTCTTCCCTTCCCACTCCTTGTGTGCGGCGTAACTGGCGACAGTCGCGTACGAATAGTCGGTCAGGCCGCGGCCCCGCAACATTTCCAACATTTCACGTTTGATCTGCGCGCGCGTCTCGGGCGCGGCAATGCGCTCGGCCAGCGCCTTGCGTCCACCGGCCTGAGCCCAGCCGGGCACGCGAATGCTGAGACTGGTGCTGGAGCGGGTATAGGGATACTGATCGACAGTGACGTCGACGCCAGCCGCCCGGCTTGACTCCAGCAACGCGATCATCTTTTCGCTCGCGCCCCAATGTTTCTTCGTGTCCTGCTTCAGATGTGAGATTTCGACCCGGATCCCGGTCTCGCGGCCGATGCGGATGATCTCCTCCATCGCGTCGAGCACGCGAGCACCTTCGTCGCGCATGTGCGAGGCATAGACGCCGCGGTGCCGCGCCACGACCTGGGCAAGCCGGGCAATTTCAGAAGGGTCGACATATTGGCCGGGGACATACTCGAGGCCAGTGGAGAAACCGACCGCGCCGGCGCGCATGGCCTTCTCCATGAGCGCTTCCATGCGGGCGAGTTGCTCGGGGGAAGCCGCTTCCTTGCCGGCCCCCATGACGAAGATGCGGACGGTGTTGTGGCCGATGAGCGAGGCGACGTTGATGGCCAGACCGGCGCGATCGAGCTTCGTGTACCAGTCGCCGATATCCAACTGCGAGCTACCGCAGTTGCCCGTGATGACGGTGGTGACGCCGTCGCGCAGGAAGTTATCGCCGCGAGGGTTCTTGTCGATGCCGCCTTCGACGTGGGTATGGACGTCGATGAAGCCCGGCGCAAGCACTTTGCCGGCCGCATCCACCGTCCTGGTAGCCGTGCGGCCGGCGAGCGCTCCGATGGCCGCAATGCGCCCTTCCTTCACGCCGACATCGGCGCGGAACCACGGATTGCCAGTGCCATCCACCACGCGCGCATTGCGCACCAGCACGTCGTAATCGACGGCGACCGAAAGAAGCAGCAGCGCCGTGAGCATCTAGAAGCCGTGCGACATGCGGTACTGCTCAATCTGCAGGTATTCGCGTTCGGACAGCCGGAAATCGAGGGCGCCGATGACGCCTTCCACTTGCTTCGCACTGCGGACGCCGACAATGGCGGTGGTAACGGCGGGATGATGGAGAGCCCAGGCGACGGCCACTTCGCCAGGCGTGCGGCCGTGTAAGTGGCCAATCTCGCGAAGTAACTCGACTAACTCGAGGTTACGCGAGAGGTTCGGCTCCTGGAACGCCGGATTGCGGCGGCGCCAATCATCGGCGGGCAGATTCTCGGCGCGTTCCTTGGTCATCGCACCGGTGAGCAAGCCGGCCTTCATCGGCGAGTAGACCAGGGTACCGATGTTTTGGCTCTGGCAGAACGGCAGGATCTCGGTGGCAATCTCCGGCGAGACCATCGAATAGGGCGGCTGTAGCGAGGTGATGGGTGCGATGGCTTGCGCGCGCTTCATCTGCGCGACGCTGAAGTTGGAGACGCCGATCCAACGGACTTTGCCTTGTTTCTGCAACTCGGCCATGGCGCCCCAGCCTTCTTCGATGTCTTCGTCGGGCTCGGGCCAGTGCATCTGATACAGATCGATGACGTCGACGCCCAACCGCTTCAGGCTGTTCTCGCACTCTTCGAAGACACTCTCGCGCTTAATGATCTTGACGATTTCGCCTTTGTCGTTCCAACGGCGCGCGCACTTGGTGAAGATGTAGGGCTTCTGGCTGAGACCTTTGATGGCCCGGCCCACCACCTCTTCGGAATGGCCGAAGCCGTAAACCGGGGCGGTGTCGATCCAGTTGACGCCGCGGTTCACCATCGTCTGGATGGCCTCGATCGAGTCGTTGTCGTCCTGGCTCCCCCAGGCGAAGGCCCAGCCCCCGCCACCGATGGCCCAGGCGCCGACGCCGATGGCCGTGAGGTTCAAGTCGCTATTGCCGAGTTTTCGAAGGTCTGCCATGTGCACTCTCTAGTGTAATCGCTCGTTCCGTTGGGGCATAACTTTTGCCCCCGCGGCATGCTCGCGACCGCCGATTTCAGCGGCCGGTCAGCTACTTTTCCCAGCGCATGCCGACGCGCCACAAGCGGGGCGGGCCGATCTGGGCAGCGGGTGTCCAACCGGTGAGATAGGAGCGGTCGAGCACATTCTCCATGGCGCCCTGCAGAGAGAGGCGATCTGTCAGTTGCTGACGCACAACGCCTTGCACGGCCGCGTAACCGGGCAACAACTGCGTGTTGCGGTCGTCCTCGAACTGCAGCGAGGCAGAACGAATGCTGGCCGTCGCCATGGTGCGGCGCCAGCGCCAGGTGAGTTGACTCGAGCCCTGATGGCGCGCCACCTGAGGCAGCCGCAAGCCCCCGGTGACGAAGCGAGAGTCGACGAAAAGGTAAGAGCCATCCCAACGGAAGGGGCCGAGGTCGCGGCGGAGGTCGATCTCGATGCCGCGGCTGAGAGCCGAGCCGAAGTTCCGTCGCTGGCGCGTGATGAGCGCCGGCGTGGAACTAAGGGTGACGTTGGTGATGATGTCGTTCATCTCACTACGGAAGAACGTAATGCCGGCGCGCGAACGCTCGCCGATCCAGTCGGCGCCGAGTTCGGCGCCAAAGAGCGTCTCCGGCGTCAGGCCCGGGTTCGCCTGCGTAACGGTGTTGCCGGCGCGGAACTCGCGATAAAGCTCGTTGAGCGTGGGCGACCGCAGCGAGCGCGAGACCGAGCCGCGCGTGCGCCACTGGCCTCGGCCGTACGTGAAGCCGCCACTGGGCGAAAAGAACTGCTCGCGATTCTGCAAGCCGGTGAGTTGTTCGCGGGCACCGAGAAAGATGCGCAGGTCCTTATAGTGGAAGTCGGTTTGGGCGAAGAAGCCGCGCTGGTTGATGGTGCCGCCGCCGGAGCGGACGCCGGTGGGATTGAGGAAGTCGTAGGAGATACCGTTGACGCGGTTGACGTCGACGCCGAAGACGCCATTCCACGAACTGCCGGCATGGCGATAGAGAGCCGATCCGCCGCCGGCCTGGGCGGGGACGCTTTGCCGGAAGGTAAGAGTCTCGGTGGCGCGCGTGGCGGCGATGGCGGAGAAGCCGGCGCGAAACTCCTGGCTCTGGAAGAAACCGGTGACGTTCACCGAGTCACGGCTCCACTGCCGGGCGTAAGTGCCGGCTAGGCTGCCGATGGACGTGGAGTTGGTCTGAATGGGGGTGCCGTTAGCGCGATCCTCGGCGAGCACGTCGAACTTCAGGCCGACGCGATGGGCGCCCTTCGTGTATTCCAGGCGCGTGTCACCGGTGACGAACTCGACGTTGGCGGGCGTATCGATACGGCCGCGAATGGTAGCCGGAACGATCGGGTAGCCGTCAAACCGGAAGGCGCGGCCCTGGGCACCGAAACCCCAATTGCCAATCCGGTCCCAATAGCCGACCGACGGACTCACCTGACCGCGATTGCCGCCTTCGATCGCGCCGTAATAGTGGCGGGCGTCGATCGGCTTCGAGAAGAGCGAAATCGAGCCGGACATGGCGCGGTCGCCAAATACGGACGAACTGGCGCCGCGCGTCACTTCGATTTGATTGACGGATTCCGGCGCGACCCGCGTCCAATAGACCCAGCCGCCGAAGGGATCGTTCAGCGGAACGCCATCCCACAGCACCAACGTGCGGCTGGCGCCCGTGGAACCTAACCCGCGGAGCGAGATGCCTTGCGTGGTGGGGTTGGCGACCAGGCCGGAAGAACGGCGGAAGAGCGTAAAGCCGGGAACTTGGCGCAAACGGTCGTCGAGGTTCACCCCGGGGACGGTTTGCACCTCGGGCGCGCCGAGGATCGTCATCGACGCGGGGGCTTCCGCCTTGACGCTGCCGACCACGGTGACTTCGGTTTTGATGCGCTCGGGTTCAGGCGCCGGGGCCTGCGCCCAAAGGCGCGGCGTCAGCAGCATCAGGGCGGCGAAAGAGAACGGCAAGCGGTGATACATCTTCGTGGGCGTGTGGCAAACTCGAATTCGACGATCCTGGGGCGATCGGCTCCACGAGCGCCAGATACTTGAGGATAGTATAAACGTCGCCGTCTGAAGGAGTTCGCAAATCCACCGTTTGCGTGGTGAGCCGAAGGTCGGCGCCGCGCTGGCTGAGGCTCCAGGCAAGGAAGGCGCAGCCTTCCACGGCGTTCTCAAACCAGGCGTCGAAGCCTTCGCCGCGCCGCTCGAGGTCCAGCGTGAGGTGGACCACCGGATCCTGCGTTTCGGTGAATTCGCGCACCTGCAAAGCGCCGGTATGCGCGGTGGACTTCCAATCCACGCGGCGCGCGCTTTCGCCGTGCTCGTAAGGACGAATCCGGTAGAAGTCATCGCCGCGGCCGCGCCGGTGGGCGGTCAGTTCGCCCTCCAGTTTGCGGAATAGTTCGTCCCACTCGGGCTTGGGCTGCACGGAAGGATAAACGACAATCTCGCCGCCCAGCGGCACCGGCAGACGGCGTTCGGTGAAGCCGAACGGGAATGATGTGGAAAAGAAGAAGCGATTGTCCTTATAAAGGCCGCGGCGCGGAAACTCGACGCGGACGCTGGCTTCGTGCACGCTGCCGGAGGCGATCACCGGGTAATACAAGGGCGTGGGCATCACGGTGGCGCTATCGGCCTTTAAGTGAATGGAGAACGACGACATCCACTTCTTGCCGTTCACCACCTTCACGCGAGCGACCACGGGCTGCTTGGCGGCGATGTGCTCGGGGAGTGTGAACTCAAGGTCCAGGCGATAGAGCCCCAAGCGGCTGATGACGCCTGAGATCAGAAAGGTGGAAACCAGGAGCGCCAGTAGCAGAAACAGTAGGTTGTTGGCGGAGAGAAAAGCGGCCAGGCCCACCAGCACGATGACCATGGAGAAGGCCAAGCCCAGCTTGGTGACGCGCTGGCGAATCCCCCCGCTCCATAGCAGCCGCAGCCGCGCCCACACGGGTGAACTGGCCAGGTCCGCGGTCTTGATGCGCTCGCCGAGTCCGGCTTGCTTCAAAGCTTCTGCCCCCTGTCCGAATCGTGTCACAATGAGCCACCACATGTCGAGCCTGCACCGTTCTCTTGGCCTGCGCGAGCTGATCTTCATGGGGCTGATCATCATCCAGCCCACGGCGCCCATGCCCTTGTTTGGCGTGGTTTTCAACGAGGCGCGCGGTCATGTGGTGAGCGCCATTCTCGTGGGCATGCTGGGGATGATGTGCACGGCTTATTCGTACGGCAAGATGGCGCAGGTGTATCCGAGCGCGGGGTCGGCCTTCACGTACGTCGGGCGCACGCTGCATCCGGCGGCCGGGTACCTGACCGGGTGGGCGATGCTGCTCGATTACGTTCTCAATCCGGTAATCTGCACCATCTGGTGCGCGAAGGCCGCGGGGAACATTCTGCCCGTGGTGCCGTATGTGGCCTGGGTGGTGTTCTTTGCGCTGCTGTTCACCGGGTTGAATCTGCGCCGCATTCAAGCGACCGCCAAGACGAACCAGGTGCTCACCATGGCCATGGGTGCGGTGATCGTGTGGATGCTGGTAGCGGCGTGGCGGTCCTTGCAAGGGCCGGTCGACTGGTTCCAGCCGTTCTATGACCCTGCCCAATTCGACTGGCAGCACTTCTCGCAAGGCACTTCGATCGCCGTGCTGACTTACATCGGCTTCGACGCCATCTCCACGCTGTCCGAAGAGGTGCATGACCCGCGGCGCAACATTTTGCGCGGCACCGTGCTCGTCTGCTTCATCATCGGGTTGCTATCGGCAATCGAAGTCTATGCGGCGCAGCTCGTATGGCCGGTGGGGCGGCCGTTTCCGGACGTCGACACCGCCTATGTGCACGTGGCGGGCGTGGCCGGCGGTCCGTGGCTGTTTCAGGCCGTAAACCTGACCCTGCTGGTGGCGACCATCGGCTCCGGCTCCGGGGCGATGGGAGCAGGAGCTCGGCTGCTGTTTGGCATGGGCCGCGAAGGGAGCCTGCCGAAAGGGCTATTCGGCTATCTGGATCCGGTGACTCAGGTGCCGAGCCGCAACGTCGTTCTGATCGGCACGCTGGCGCTGATCGGCGGCTTCCTGGTGAGCTATCAACTGGGGGCGGAGATGCTGAACTTCGGCGCGTTTCTCGGCTTCATGGGCGTCAACATGGCCGCGCTGCGTTGCCATGGGTGGCATCCGGTTCCGGCCGTGGGTCTGCTGGTGTGCGGCTTTCTCTGGTGGAAGCTCAGCTTGGCGGCCAAGGTGGTGGGCGGCCTATGGATCCTGATTGGCGCCCTCTACGGCGGTTTCACCGGCGGCTTCAAGCGTCCTTTGGCGGCAGAGATAGAATAGCGGCCATGCGCCGCTTTGCCCTCCTTTTCTCCACCATTTCCCTGCTGACCTCCTCGCTTCTCGCCGCCGACTGGAAGCCGCTTTTCAATGGCCGTGACCTCACCGGCTGGAAAATGACCGGCCCAGGCAAGTTCGAAGTGGAGAACGGCCTGCTGAAAACCGTGGGCGGCATGGGCCTGCTCTACAGCACTGCCGGCCCGGTGGGAGACGGCCGAATCAGAGTGGTTTTCAAGACCAGCGGCGATCGCGACAACTCCGGCATCGTGATCCGCATGCCGGAAGCGCCCATGGACCCCTGGTATGGCGTGCACAACGGCTATGAGGTTCAAATTGACGGCGCCGGCGACGAGTGGCATTGCACCGGGGCGATCTATTCCCTGTCGAAGGTACTAAAACGTACACAGAAGCCGACCGGCGAGTGGAACACCCTCGAAATCGAACAAAAAGGTGCACGAACTCGCGTTTTTCTGAATGGCGAGTTAGTAAATGACTATCGCGAAGGTCAGGCAGTACCAGAACGAAAGCAATGGTACGAACCAGTACGCGGACCGCGCCCGAATTCGGGTTATATCGGCTTACAAAATCACGATGGCCGCTCGGCGGTCTACTTCCGCGAGATCAGCGTTAAGCAGTAGATCCTGAAAGACTTATCCGACGCGCATCACCCATCCCGGTTGGTTTCGTACTAGTACAGCGCGTTCATAATTGTTACTCACTAAGGTGGCCTAAAGTCGGGTCTCTCCGTGTATTCTTAGTAGGGCCTAAAGGCCTAACTACTAAGGAATATCTACGGAGGTCAGTAAGTGTTTAAGCGTATATCTATGGTGCTATCGGCGGCGGTGCTGCTCACAGTCGTTCCGGCATCGGCGTCCATTGTGCGGACCTACGGCGAGAACTATGATCTCGGTGGTGACACGAAATGGAAGTCCGATGCGGACTTGGGTGGTTCGGGGGCACTGGTGACCGATACGGGTTTCGCCGGCGCGTATAAAGTGCGGATCGACACGACCAGCGGACCGTATCAGCAGGCTTTCTGCCTGGATCTGTTCCTGGGCATCGATGCGACCAACAGCAATCCGGGCTATACGGAGAACCTGGTGCTGCCTACCAGCACGACGCTCGCTGACTACACCCGTGTGTCGCGCGCGGCCTGGATTTTCTCCGACGTTTTTCCGAACATCTCCGCTCTCGCCACGCAGAACTCCACCAATGTACAGACGATCGCCGTGGCGCTGCAGTTCGCTCTGTGGGAAGTGATGATCGACAACCCGACCAGCTCGGCCAATGGCTGGGGTCTGGAATCGGGCTACTTCCAGAAGAACTCCTCGGGCGTCACCGGTTCGGGCATCGATTATGCCAAGGCGACGTCGCTGGCTTCCTCTTTCATCTCGGCGCATCAGGGCACGGTGGACACCGCCGCCGCGAACCGCTCGGTGGTGCTGGTGGACGTAGGCTGGACGTCGAGCTACGGCCCGCAGCGTCTGATCACCTACCCCGGCAATCAGGTTCCCGAGCCGGCCACGATGGCCCTGTTCGGCTCGGCCCTGACGGTGCTCGGCCTGATGGCCCGCCGCCGCAAGGTCTAGCGCAACACTTTGGTCCTTCGCTCTCTGGCCCCACGCCCCCCCGGGCGTGGGGCTTATTTATTCTTAGTCGGTCAACGACAGCCGAAAAGTCTAGAGTGCCTCGTCTCGCCGAGAATTTGGAATGGTCGTTCCGTTACTTTGCTTCGGATCCAGCAGGATCCATGGCCACCTTTGAGGAGATGTACACCCTGGATCGGATCGGCCTACTGGCCACGGTCCTACAGTTATTAAGCGAACCCAGTGAAACACCGGGCGGCATCGCGATTGTCGCGTTTCTGGCACGTAAGGGCGAGATCCTCCCCCTGCTGCGGCTGCTGGAGACACCGCTAACCAGCCGGATTCGCCTCGCCAAGTATGGCGTGCAAGTGGACGCCGATCTCGACCAGCAACTGGCCGACGACCTCTTGAAGTCAGACGACCATCAGTTGCGCCACAATCTGCTCGAGATCCTCTCGCAAGCCCCCGTCCGCAGCCAGACGCTGTTGCGCCTCACTCCCCTGCTCCGCGACCGCAACGCGCGAACCCAATCGAAGATCGCCCTGCTGCTGGCCCGGGCCGAGCCCGAAGGCGAGTGGATCGCCGAGGGCCTGAACGACCCGGACCCGCGCGTCCGCGCCAACATCGTCGAAGCGCTGTGGAGCCACGCGAGCGAGTTCGCCCGGCAGACGTTTGCCCGCACCGCGAGTGACCCGCATCATCGGGTCTCGGCTAACGCCATCTATGGCTTGTACCGGCTGGGTGACCAGTCCGCCCTCCGCCGCATTCGACAGTTGCTGGCGGGCAGTGGACTTGAGCGAAGATCCGGCCTTTGGCTCGCCGAACGGACCGCCGACCCGCGCTATTTGCCGATCCTCGGCAAGCTGATCGGCAAGGTGGAGCCCGAGGCCCGGCAGCGCTGCCTGCGCGTAATCCAAGCGGCCAAGGCCCGGCGCGAGAAAGCGATCGCGAAGGGGCAGATCAGTATTGAGGTGGCACGGCGCGAGCCGCGGCACGCCCGGCTCTGCCTGACCGATAGCGAAGGCCGCCGGCTGCCGCACTTCCATCCCTTCGACCTGATTCCGGCCGCCGCCGGACAGCCCATCGACGACTTCGAACTGGAGCGCAGGCAGATTGCCCCGATGCGGACGGTGGTGTTGCTGATCGGCGATTGTCCGGACTGGGGGGCCGGCTGGCGGGACTCGATCCCGTCAGCGACGCCGCTAGGCGCCGCCGATCGGTTTGGCTTCCTCCATTTCGATTCCGCGGCTGTCGTTGAGCCGGGGCCCACGGCGGCCGACGAAGGTTCGTTTAAGATGCTCGGTGTTGAGGTGACGGCTGAGGAGGCCGCACCCGTCGCCGCCGCGCCCAAGGTGCGGAAAGCCTCAATTCATTGGGCCGGCAAGGCGATCTCGGCCTTGCGCCGAGCCTTCGACAGCCGTCCGTCGCACCGGCCCAGTCTGGACGCGGCCCTGCGCCTCGTGGCGGCTGAAGCCACCGCCGAAACGCATGTCGTCATTCTGCAGCAGGCGCAGGAGTGGCCGGCGATTCAGCCGCCGGCTGGCCTCGAGATCGACGTCGTCGCCACGCACCATCACGCAGAGAATGCTCAGGCCTGCAAAAAGTCCGGGGGGCTGTTTCTGCGGCTGGACGATCGTGACGATATCGGTGCTCGGGTGCAGGAACTCAGTGTCGGCTGGCGGGCGGACTACGACCTTCGCTATACGGCAACCGAGGGGGAATTGGACCAACTCGAAATCGTCGCCGAAACTGGCTACGGACGTTGGGAACTGCGGGCGGCGAATTGGGAAAGTCGCTGACTTTCGAGGGGGGATTCAGCGATTCATGGTGGGCGTGCAGGGACTCGAACCCCGGGCCTCTTCCGTGTGAAGGAAGCGCTCTAACCAACTGAGCTACACGCCCATTCCGGCTGACTCAATCAGTATACCGACTTCCGGGCTTCAATGACAAATTGTAAAAGCTGCATCCGCCCGTCTCACCCCCTGGGCAGTTTTGTCACAGCCGAGGGCTACTCGCCCGCTTTGGGCGGATGGGCGATCATGGCGAAGAATAGGCCCAAGATAAAGAAACCAGCGATCAGGGCGGCCACGAGCATAGGGATCTCCAATTCGTTCACACTCTTTGCATTGCAATTCTCGGACCAATCAGTACTGCCCTTCAGAGTCGCCGTCGGATAACATGGAAAGCGAGATGCGCGTCGACCTCGCTTTCGGCAAAACCGGACTGCCGCTTACCCTTCCCTCCGGCTACAACTACCAACTCCTCGAAGCCCGCTCCGCCCAGCCTGTGCCAGATGCGGTGGCGGCCCTCGAGCACGCCCTCGATCACCCGATCGAGTCGCTGGGCCTGACTGACTTGGCCCGCGGCAAGAACACGGCCGCCATTTCCGTTTGCGACATCACGCGCCCGGCGCCCAACCGGCTCACCTTGCCCCTGGTGCTGAAGCGCCTGGAGGCCGGCGGCATTCCGAAGTCCGGCATTCGCATCTGCATCGCCACCGGCTTGCACCGGATCGCCACCGAAGCCGAGCTCGACGAGATCCTCGGGCCGGAGATCGCCCGCACTTATCAGATCGTCAATCACAACGCGAAGCACTTGTCGGATCACGTTTATTTAGGCGACACGCCGTCAGGCACGCCCGTGTTGATTCAACGGGAGTTCGTCGAAGCCGACCTGCACATCACGCTCGGCTTCATCGAGCCGCACCTGATGCTCGGCTTCTCGGGCGGCCGCAAGCTGATCGCCCCTGGCCTCGCCGCGCAGGAGACGATCAAGGTGATTCACTCGCCCAAGTTCATGCGCGACCCGCGCGCGGTGGAAGGCTCCATCGCCGACAATCCGCTGCATCAGGAATTGCTCGCCGTCGCCCGGCTCGCCCGGCACGACTTCCTGCTCGACGTCGCCCTCACGCGCGACCGTCAGGTGGCGCAAGTCTTCGCCGGCCATCCCGAAAAGGCGCATGCCCAGGGCATGGACTTCGTCGCCAAAGTGATGCTCGAAAAGCTGCCCGAGCCGGTGGACGCCGTCATCACCACGTGCGCCGGCTACCCGCTTGACCTGACCTTCTACCAGGCCGTCAAAGGCATCACCGCCGCTTCGCACATCGTGAAGCCGGGCGGCCGGATTCTGGTTTGCGCCTCCTGCGACGAGGGTCCCGGCGCTCCCGAATTCACGAAAATGCTGCAGGAGAATCCGTCGGATCACGAATTCCTCGCGAAAATCAAGGACGCGCCGGTGACCGTCGATCAGTGGCAGCTCGAAAAGCTGGCGCTCGTCAGCACGCGCTTCAACGTCTTTTTCTACGTGCCAGGCGTGTCGCAAGAGTATTACTCGTCGCTCTGGGGCAAGGCCTTCCCCACCCTGCCCGAAGCCGTCAACGCCTTCCTCAACGGCCTGTCGCCCGATGCCCGTATCGCCGTCATTCCCGAGGGTCCGTACGTGCTCGCCCGCGCGGCGTAAAGCCATGCCGCAGGACCTCGGCCCGCTCCTTGAACTGCTGCGCATTCCCAGCATCAGCACATTGCCGGAGTATGCGGGTGAGGTGCGGCGGTGCGCCGAGGCGATCGCGGCCTTGCTCCGTCGGGCCGGACTCGAGCAGGTGGAACTGCTAGAGAAGCCGGGCAGCCATCCGCTCGTGTACGGCGAGTGGCTCCATGCCCTTGGCGCTCCCACGCTCCTCCTCTACGGTCATTACGACGTGCAACCGCCGGACCCGCTCGCCGAATGGACCACGCCGCCGTTCGAACCCACCATTCGCGGCGATCATCTTTACGCCCGCGGCGTGGCCGACGACAAGGGGCTGCTCCTGATTCTGATCCACGCCGTGGAGCGGCTGCTGGCCGCGGGCGAACTGCGCGTCAATGTCCGCTTCCTGATCGAAGGCGAAGAGGAAAGCTCCGGGGATCATCTCTCCGAATATGTCCGCTCGCACCCGGACCGCCTCGCCGGCCTGGACGCAGCCGTCATCAGCGACACCGAGATGTTCGCGCCCGAATTGCCGACCATTTGCGTGGGATTGCGCGGAATTCTTTACGGCGAGATACACGTGGAAGGCGCGCGGCAGGACCTCCATTCGGGTGTCTACGGGGGCGCCGCGCCCAACGCCGCGCATGCCCTCGCAAGCGTCCTGGCGGCTCTCAAAGGCGCCGACGAACGGATCAATATCGCTGGCTTCACCGATGCCGTCCTGCCGCCCACGCCCGAAGAGCGCGCGGCCTGGGCGCGGTTGCCTTTCGACGAAAGGGCTTATCGCGAAGGCGAAATGGGCGCCACCGCCTTGGTGGGCGAGGCAGGCTATCCGCTCTTTGAACGGCTCTGGGCCCGCCCGACGTTCGAGGTCCACGGCCTCTCGAGCGGCTTTACCGGCACCGGCGCCAAGACCGTCATCCCCGCGCGAGCCATGGCCAAAGTGAGCTTTCGGCTGGTGCCCAATCAGGATCCGGAGCAATTGCTGCCGGCGATCCAGCAGGCCGTCGCCAAGGCGGCACCCCCGGGAACCCGGGCCGAGTTCCGGCTGATTTCGTCCGCGCCGGCGTCGGTAGTCGACCCGGCCAATCCCTTCGTGCAGGCGGCGGCAATAGCGATGACAGAGGTCTTCGGCGCGCCCACGGTCTTCACCCGATCGGGCGGCAGCATCCCGGTGGTCGCGCTGCTGGCGGAGCAGTTAGGAATCCCATCGGTCCTGATGGGCTTCGGCCTGCCCGACGACAATCTGCATGCGCCCAACGAGCGGCTCTACCTGCCCAACTTCCACCGCGGCATCGACGCCGTCGCGAAGTTCCTCACGAGTTTGAATTCGCCAAAAAATAATTGAGATTTTTCGCCCCGGAAACACACTTATTAGTGAACGTGTTACCGCTATTCCTTCTCTTCCGGGCAATTGACTGGGTGCGGCACCAGCTTCGGTTCCAGCGCCAAAAGCCGCGCAGCCGCGTCCTCGGACGGCGCGCCGAAGACCTCACGCATCGCTACCTCCAGCGTCAGGGCTACCGCATCGTCGCGCGCAATTTCATGCCGCGCGGCGGCCACGGTGAGCTCGACCTGGTGGCCTGGCATGGCGATCGCCTGGTGGTGGTGGAAGTGAAAAGCCGCCAGAGCGACGAGTTCGGCACGCCCGATCGCGCGCTCGACGAGAGCAAACGCCGGGCCATGTTCCGCGTCGCCCGCGAGTTCGCGCGCCGCGCCGAAGTGCCCTGGGAACGCGTCCGCTTTGACCTGGTGAGCGTCATCTTCCGGCCGCGCGTCCGCAACCGTCCGTTGCTCGAACATCAGCGCGACATCTTCCCCGTCCTCTTCACCGAGGGCCAATTGCGCGGCACGCTATAATTTCTGCTTGCAGGAATTCCGTAAAGACCCCATCACCGGCCGTTGGGTGATCATCTCGACCGAGCGGGCTCGTCGGCCGCATGCCTTTTCCCGGGAGCCGAGTCTGCCGGCGCACCCCGCCCCCTCGCCGTTTGTCGTCGGGCAGGAGGCGCAAACGCAGCCCGAACTGCTCGCCTATCATCACGGACCCCACGGCGCCTGGAGCCTGCGCGTCGTTCCCAATCGCTTCCCTGCCCTGCGCGTGGAAGGCATCCCCGAACATAGCGGCGAAGGCATGTACGACCGCATGAGCGGCATCGGCGCCCACGAAGTCATCATCGAAACACCCGACCCCGACGTCTCGCTCGCCGACCTGCCCGAATCCCGCATCGCCGACCTGTTCTGGGCCTTCCGCGACCGCGTCAACGACCTCAAACGCGACATCCGCCTCCGCTACATGGTGCTCTTCAAGAACCACGGCGAAGGCGCCGGCGCCACCATCGCCCACTCGCACTCCCAACTAATCGCCCTGCCCGTGGTGCCGCGCATCAGCGAAGAAGAGATTGCCGGCAGCCGCCGCTACTTCGAGTACCGCCAGCGTTGCCTTTTCTGCGACATGCTGAAGCAGGAGTTACAGACGCAATCGCGCTTGGTCACCAGTAACGAAGGCTTCGTCGCTCTCACACCGTATGCCTCCCGTTTTCCGTTTGAATGCTGGGTGCTGCCTCGCCGTCATGCGTCGCACTTCGAAGCCGTAACGGACCACGAGGTGCGGCAATTAGCCGGCACGATGAAGCAGGTGCTGCAGCGGCTCGATAAGACGTTGGAGAAGCCGGCGTATAACTTCGTGATTCACGGCGCGCCGGTGCAGGAGTCCCCGCTCGAGCACTATCACTGGCACATCGAAATCATCCCGCGCGTGGTGCGGATGGCGGGTTTCGAATGGTCCACCGGGATCTACATCAACCCGACAGCCCCGGAAGAAGCAGCCGCCTATCTGCGCGAGGCGCGCCTGGAAGCCAAGGTCTAACGGACTCCAAGCAGCAGCGCTCCCGCAGACTGCGTCCTTCCACCTGAATGGCGGCGACGCCATGCGTCACCCGAAACGCCATCAAGGCGCCGCGCTCGCGCAGCAATGAGTCGAGAGGCCAGTCGTTTTCAGTCAGCATTTCGCTGACGCCGCTGCGCGAGATGAGCACGGTCCAATCCTGGCCGCCGGCTCGCGCCGTCTCCAGGATCCGTTCCGCATAGCGTGCCAGACTCTCCACCAGAATCTCTTCGGCGCGCGGCGCGAAACTATGACCCTTCGGCGAGCGCAGGCTGGCGGCGATGCCAGTCCGTCGCCGCCTGATAAGCGTGCCCGACGCGGAACAACGTCGCTTCGTCGAACCACTTGGCGCAGAACTGGATGCCTAAGGGCAGCCGCGGTTCACCGGCCGTCATGCCGCACGGCAGCACCAGGGCCGGAATGCCGGTGATGTTGGCCAGGTTCGACGTATCGGGCCGCGGCACGCGCGGCGTCTTGGGTGGAGCGTCCGTTCCCACGATTTCGTCTTCGAGCAACGGGGCCGCGTTACCTGCCGGCAGCATCAGTACGTCGCACTCGGACCAGACAGCCCGCAGGCGCTCGATCATCATCGTGCGTGCCCGCAGCGCGCGCAGATAGTCGACGGCCGAATAAAACGTACCCGCCTCCAAACGTTCCCGCACCAGTTCGTCGAACAGCTCCGGCTTCTCTCTTAGGCGCTCCTCGTGATACGCCGCGCATTCGGACCCCAGGATCACCGACGAGATCGGCCCGCACATTGACGCACCCGTCACGCGCACCTCGCTCACCACGGCCCCCAGCCCGCGCAGCACATCGAGCGCCGCCATCAGCGCGCGCTCCGTTTCCGGCTGCACGTGCTCGAAGAAGTGCTCGCGCGCCACGCCGATTCGCAAGCCGCGCAAGGAGCCTTGGAGTGCCCGCGTGTAGTCCGGCACCGGTGACCCCGACGAAGTGGCATCGCGCGCGTCGGCGCCCGCCACCGCCTGCAGCATCAGGGCGACATCGGCCACGCTGCGAGCCATTGGGCCCACATGATCCAGCGTCCAACTAAGCGTCGTCACGCCCTGGCGGCTGACGCGGCCATAGGTCGGCTTCAAACCCACCACGCCGCAGCTCTTGGCGGGCCCCCGAATCGACCCGCCGGTGTCGCTCCCGAGCGTCAGCGGCACCATGCGGGCCGCCAGCGCCGCACCCGACCCACTCGACGAGCCCGAAGGCGAATAACGCAAGTCCCAGGGATTGCGCGCTGGCGCCACCAAGCCGCGCTGACCGCTGCCCATGGCGAACTCGAGCAAATTCAGCTTGCCCAACAGAATCGCCCCGGCTTGTTTCAAACGTTCGACGACGGTTGCGTCGTCCGCCGGCACGGACTCGGCGGTCACTCGGGAGCCGTTCGTCGTGCGGATGCCGGCCGTCGCGATCAGGTCTTTGGGCGCGTAGGGGATGCCGTGCAGGGGGCCGCGCCAGCGCCCGGCGGCGATCTCCCGCTCGGCGGTCCGCGCGGCGGCCAGCGCCGGCTCCGGCGTCACCGTCAGGAACGCTTGCACCTGCGGATTCAGCCTCTCGATCTGCTGCAGACAGGCCTGCACGAGTTCCACCGGTGACACCTGGCGCGCCTTCAAGAGCGGCGCCAGTTCGGTCACCGTCAGCGACCGCAGTTCAGAAGCGGTCATGGGGCTCCACCGAATCTGGAATCGAGATTTCGCGCAGCCTGCGCAGCTGCGCCCAGCGCTGTTCCAGCACGGGCTTTAGCCGCGTCAAGCGGTTGTCGCTCACCGGGAAGCCGTGTACCGCGGCTGTTTTTTGGAACTCGTCAAGCGTCTGCGCGGCCCCCGGAGTTGCGGCTCCCGCCGCCGTCAACGCTTGCAGCAGTAAGCGTCGATTGTATCGATTTTCGGCGTTTTTCGGCATTTTCAGGCCACTCCCAGCGGCAAACTATCTATACTAAATTTACCGACTGTTCAGGGCCGGTCCTCACATGCTTCCATCCATTACCCGACTTGTCTCTCCACTTCTGGTTCTTTGCCTGGTCGCCTTCAGCCAGACTTCTACGACTCAACTTTCCGGTACCGTCACCGACGTCAGTGGCTCCTCCGTCCCCGGTGCGCAAGTCACCGCCACCAACGAAGCCACCGGCCTCAAATACACCCTCAACACCACCGAAGCCGGCTTGTACGCCTTCCCGTCGATTCCCGTCGGCTCTTATACGATCGACGTCGAACAGAAGGGCTTCAAGCGTTTCTCCGTCAACAAAATCGTGCTGCAGATCAATACGCCGGCCACGGTGAACGCCAAGCTCGAAGTCGGCCTGGCCTCCGAAACGATCCAGGTGGAGGCCTCGGCCGAACTGCTGCAGGCCAACAACGCCACACTCGGCAACGTGGTGGAGCACAAGGCGATTGAAGCCCTGCCGCTGAACGGCCGCAATCCGCTCAACCTCTTGATCTATGAGCCAGGCGTGGTGCAGCGCTCCGGCAACACGATCAGCGTCAACGGCTCGCGCACCGGTGCCGTCAACGTCACCATCGACGGCATTGAAGCCAACGAGAGCACCAATCCGAACCCCACCAACAACATCTTCCGGCTGAACCCCGATAACGTGCAGGAGTTCAAAGTCACTACGTCCAACCCGTCGGCGGAGGAGGGCCGCAACTCCGGCGCCAACATCTCCGTCGCCACCCGCAGCGGCACCAATCAGTTTCATGGCACGGCCTTCGAGTTCTTCCGCAACACCGCTTTGAATGCGAACGAATTCTACGCCAAAGCCCAAGGGCTGGAGAAGCCGATCATCAAGCTGAACCAATACGGCTTCGAAGTCGGTGGACCCATCCGCAAGAACAAGACGTTCTTCTTCGGCAGTTGGCAAGGCCAGAAGGTGAACTTCGCCGACCCCGTCGATAAGGCCTTCGGCGAAAGCGTCGACCTTTACACGCAAGTGGCCCTCACCGGCGTCTACCGCTACTTCGTCGTGGACCAGCGCACGCCCTTCAGCCTGAACGGACAGCGCATCACGCAGAACACGCCGCTCCTGGTGAATCGGGCCACCGGCCAACTCGCCGACGGCGTCCGCGCCTGCGCCAGCCCCACGGATGCCAACTGCGTCGCCAGCTTCAACATCGTGCAGAACGATCCGCTCGGCCGCGGCATTGATCCGTCGGTGAGGAGCGTCCTGGGCGGCTACCCGGCCCCGAATCAATACTCCGCCGGCGACGGCTTGAACACCGGCAACTTCGTCTGGAACTCGCCGTTCCAGATCCGCGGACCGCAATACATCGCCCGCCTCGATCACGTTATCAACGACAAGCACAACCTCTTCGGCCGCTTCCTGGGCGCCGAGCAGAACACGCTGGGCGGCGATCCGCTCAACGGCCGTCCGCAAGTGCTGCCCGGCTACCCCGCCCGCGGCGAAGTCTTCCGCCCGGCGTACAACGTGGCCATCGGTCTCCGCAGCGTGCTGAGCCCGCGCCTGGTGAACGAGTTTACCGTCGGCTATTCGCGCTTCAACTTCCTCTTTACGCAAGGCGAAGCGAACCCGCTGTATCCCAACACGCCGCGCTTCACCTTCAACAACTCTGACGTCGACTATACGTCCACGCCTCGCACCCAGCGCGTCGTCAACACCATTCAGATCATCAACAATCTCACCTACGTCACCGGCGCGCACGTGATGAAATTCGGGGGCAACATCCGTCTCTATCAGCACAACGACCGCCGCGGCGACGTCGGCGGCGTGGCGCTCACGCCCGCCATTTCGCTATCGCGGACCATCCGCCCGCCCTCCGGCTTCACCTTCCCCGCTGTCGCCACAGCCACCGCCCCCGGCATCGCCTCCAACGACCTCAATCGTCTGCAAGGCTTCGTCAATGACCTGCTCGGCATCCCCGCCCAGATCACGCACAACTTTATCGGCGACCTGAAGAGCGACACCTTCCTGCCCTTCCAGGTCGGCGACGCCGTCACGCTGTGGGCGCAGGGCCAGCGCGCTAAACAGTACAACTTCTTCGCGCAGGACGAATGGAAAGTCCGCCCCAACGTCACGCTCAGCTACGGCGTCCGTTGGGAAGTAAACCCGCCCCCCACCGAAGCCGGCGGCCGCGTCTACGTTCCGGATAAGAACGTCGACGGCAGCCAGGGCCTGGTGTCCTTCGTCAAAGCCGATCGCTGGTATAAAAACTACAATTGGGGCGCGCTGGCCCCGCGCCTCAGCATCGCTTGGGCGCCCTCCACGCGCACCGTCGTGCGCACCGGCTACACCATGGCCTTTGACCCCATCAGCACCTTTCAGGTGACGTCGGTCGCTTCGGCCGTCCCCGGCCAGGTCTTCCGCTGCACGGCCACCGTCGGGGGCACGTCGACAGCCGGCTGCGGCACCGTCCCGAACGTTCGCCTCAGCGACCTGCCCACGCAGCTTCCCGTCCCCACAGCGAAGCCCTCCTCCCAACTCTCACCCCAGCCCGCGCTGCAGGGCAACGCCCTGCCCGTCCGCATGTTTGACCCGAACATGAAGCTGCCCACCGTCCACATGTGGAACTTCACCCGTGCAGCGCGAGATGGGCCGCGGCTATGTCACGAGCCTCGGCTACGTCGGCCGCCGTGGCACCCGCCTGTATCGCAGTTGGGACGTCAACCAGATCGACTCCGCGCCGCTGCTTCCCAGCTTCCTCGCGATGCAGCGCAACGTCGGCTTGGGCGGCGGCTGCCGGCCCGATGGCACACTAGCCAATGGGTCGCCCTGCCAGGGCGCCGTCGGCGTGCCCTGGATCCAAAGCGGCATCATCACCAGCGCCTTCGCGAACTCCACGGCTTCCATTTCGGACTTGAGTCCCACGCAGAGCGCCGCCGGGAACATGGCGCTGCGCCTCGAACAGAACACGCTCGCCGGCAAGCTGCGGCCGAATCAGCAATTCGCCCAGGTGCTTCTCCTCGACAATGGCGCCGACTCCATTTACCACGGTTTGCAAGCCACCCTGCGCAAGCGCTTCGATAGCGCCGGCCTGCTCTTCAGCGGCGGCTACACGCTGTCGAAGTCCCTCGACAACCTCTCGACGGATCCCGTCGCCGCCACCACCGGCGGTGGCCTCACCAGCACCGCCGCCCGCACCCCCGCCGACGGCCGCAACTATCGCAACGAGCGCGGCCGCAGCGACTTTGACCAGCGCCACGTCTTGAACGCCAGCGGCATCTACGAACTGCCTTTCGGCAAAGGCAAGCCGCTCTTCCGCGATGCCGGCCGCCCGCTCGACCTCATCGTCGGCGGCTGGAGCTTAAACGCGATCTACACCTACCAGTCCGGCGAGCCCTTCACCATTCGCTCGGGCTTCCTCACGGCCAACGGCACGGCGCAGAGCCGCGCGGCCCTCGCGCCGGGCGTCACCACGCTGCCGGAGGCCAAGTTGCAGGATAAGGCCGGCGTCATCGGCCCCGTGTTCTTCCAGGATGCGAGTGCTTTTGCTGCCCCGGCGCCCGGACAACTGGGCCTCGGCCGCAACATCTTCCAGGGACCGTCCTACTGGAACATCGACCTCGGCATTTCGAAAGGGTTCCAACTCTCCGAACGCTTCCGCCTCACGTTCCGCACCGAGATGTTCAACGCCCTGAACCACGCAAACTTCCGGAACCCGCGCGATGCTTCGGTCGGCTCCCCGGCCATCAAACTCCAATGTCTTCGCGCAAGCCTGCTGCGTCACGATGTCGACGGCGAGTTCTTCCACCACGAACCAGAACGGCGAAAGCTGGCGCGTGATTCAGCTCGCCCTCAAGCTCGCTTTCTAAAGCGCCGGCGACTTCAGTTCCACCCGCTGGCCGTTGCCCGTGATCACGACCTGGCCGCCCTCCAGGCGAACCTCGTCCACGTGCTTCAGGCCGGGCGGGCACTTCCGTCACAAACATCAGATAGCGCGTTGCGATCGTCGCGTTGGCCCCCAGCCACCGAAACGTCGGCTCACCGAACAACGGCGAAAGGCCCAGCAGTTCGCGTTTAGTCATGTCGTAAGGTTGCATCCCGAACTCCACGCCCCAGCTGTACTGTTTATTGGCCGGATAATTCATCCAATGCTGGCACCCAGGGATAATCGGCGCGGCGGAACAGATAGCCGATCAGTAGCCGCTTCTCGACATTCAACGCCGTAATGAACTCGTGCTCGCGCGCCGGATCCATCAGGCACCCGATGTGGTTCAGTTCGCCGTCGGAGGCCGGTGTCTGCCGCAGGTCGCGATCGCCGTAAAAGGGCCAGTCGAAGTTCTCGGCGGGCGCAAACGTCCGCGGGCCTTTTTGCTCGTAAGGCTTGGTTTGGCACTTCGTCGACGAGGCATCCACCATCGTCTTGCCTAAGGCCAGAAACGGCGCGCCTACTGTCGCATGTTCGGCCCACAGCATCGGCCGGTCAAAGGCGAGCTGACTCTCCAGTTCGCTCTCCACCAGGGCCACCTGCTCGGTGAGCGTCACCTTACGCCGGAGCACTTCCTTCACGATCGGCAACTGCACGCGGAAGCTCACCGACGTCGCGCTGGACTCCGCCACTTCCCACGCCAGCCGCGTTGCCTCCCCATGCCCCGGATACCCCGCCTTCTGCTCGTCCGCCGACACCGGACCGAACCCATCCACACACAAAAAATGGCCGGCACTCGGGCTCGCCCGCCGCCTCCCGCCTGCCTCGCGTGCCATCCGGTTCGGGTCCCAAATCGGGTTCATCGTCTCGCCCAACTTCAGCGTGAAGCTCGCAAACGACCCGCCCGGATTCAGAATCACCAGCCGCGCCTTCGCCGTCTCCAGTTCCACGCCCGGCAGACCTTCAAACTGCACCGCCTTCTGCGCTAGCATCAGGCCAGGAACCAACCATAGGAGCCATTTCACGCCCCACAGCGTATCACTTACGCTTCTTGCGCTCCGGCACCCCATCCGCCAGCGAGAACTGCACCCGTCCCCCTTGCGCCTCCACGCGGTCCACGCGCACCTTCACCCGGTCGCCCAGCGCAAACGCCTTCCGCGTCCGTTCGCCCACCAGCTTGCGCGTGCGTTCGTCGTAAACGAAGCGGTCCCACGACAACGACTCAATCGGCACCAGACCCTCAATAAACAGCGTGTCCAGTTCCACAAAGAAGCCGAACTTCGCCGTCGACGTGATCAGCCCCTCGAACTCCTCGCCCACGCGCTCGGCCATGAACTTGGACTTCTTCCACTCGAGCAAGTCGCGTTCGGCTTCGGCCGCGCGCCGCTCCGTCAGCGAAGTATCGTCGCCGATCCGCCGCAGTTCTTCTTCGGAATAAGGCGCGCGTTCGTGTTCCAGGTCCGCCCGCAGCAGCCGATGCACCACCAGATCCGGATAGCGGCGAATCGGTGAGGTGAAGTGCGTGTAGCTCGGCGTGGCGAGCGCGAAATGGCCACTGTTCTCGGACGCATAGCGCGCCTGCTTCAAGCTCCGCAGCATCAGATAGCTCAGAATGCGCTCCTCCGGCTTGCCTTCCAGTTGCTTGATCAGCCGCTGAAAGGCCTTTGACGAAATCTGGAAGTCGCCGGAGGGCACCAGATGCTCGCGCCGCAACTGACGGCCGTCGCGCGTACGCGTCACCGTCTTCAACTTCTTCATCGGCCCGGCGCCGAGCGACACGCCATACTGGCCGGCAATCTGCTCGAATTCGCTCACCTTCTGCGGATTTCGGCGTCTCGTGAATGCGATACAGCGACGGGCCCTTGCTTTCGAGATACGCGGCCACCGCTTCGTTTGCCGCCAGCATGAACTCCTCAATCAGCCGGTGCGCGATATTGCGGGCGCCTTTGCTCACGCCGGTCATGGCGCCGTCTTCGTCAAACTCGATTTGCGCCTCCGGCAGGTCGAAGTCGATCGACCCCGCGCCGCACGCGCTGCCGGTTCAGGATCACGGCCAGATCCTTCATCAGCCGGAAGCGGTCCAGTAGCGGCGCGTAGCGCTCCCGCAGTTCCTTGTACTCCTCCGGATCGCCCTCCAGCAGCCGGTACACGTTCGTGTAGGTCATCCGCTCACGGCTGCGGATCACGCCGCTGCAGAAGTCGCTTTTCACCGTGTGGCCTTGCGGGTCGATTTCGAGTAGCGCAGACATCACCAGACGGTCCTGGTTGGGCAAGAGGCTGCACAGATCGGTGGAGAGTTCGATCGGCAGCATCGGCACGGCGCGATCAGGAAAGTAGACGCTGGTGCCGCGCAGATACGCCTCGCGATCGATCGCCGACCCCGGCCGCACATAGTAGCTGACGTCGGCGATGTGCACCTGCAGCGCGAAATTGCCGTTCGGCAGTTGCTCCACCCACACCGCATCGTCGAAGTCGCGCGCCGTCTCGCCGTCGATCGTCACGATATCGTAAGCCCGGAAGTCGCGCCGCTTGGCCACTTCCTCGGCGGGCAAGTCGTGCGGAAACGCCTTCGCTTCGGCGATCACCTCGGGCGGGAACCGGTGCGGCAGGTGATGCTTGCGAATCATCACCTCCACATCGACCCCGAAGTCGTCGGGCCGGCCCAAAATCTCAATTACCCGGCCTACGCCGCCTTCGCCCTGCGCCGGAAACTCCAGTAGCTCGATGTTCACGATGTAGCCGTCGAGCTCGGCCACCGTCGTGGGCCACGCGGTCTTCACGCCAATCCGGTCCACCTCAGCGGCACTCGCCGGAAACTCCATCCCGGCCGGAATCAGAATCCAGTCGCGCAGACGGTCGTCGTGCGGCTTCACCCAGTTCGCCGATTTTCCGCGCCTGGAACTGGCCAACGACCGTGCCGTGCGCCCGCTTCAGAATCTTGACGATCTCGCCTTCGATGCGCCCGTTCGCGTCCGCGATAGGTAATGCGCGCCATCACCCGATCGCCGTTCATGCCCTTGTTGGCCTCGTTCGGCGGCAGGAAAATGTCGCCCTTGGCGTCGGCGATCGGCTTCTCCGGCACCACAAAAACCGAAGCCGTCCCGGTGCACGCGCAATTGTCCGGTGACAAAGTCGCGATTGCCATGCGAAGCCAGATACTGGTCGCGCTTCACCTCAATCAGATCGCCGCGCCCCAAGGCCTCTTCGATCGCCCGGTCCAGGGCATCCCGCCCCACCCCGCGGCTGCCCAACTCCTTCACCAATTGCTTGTAAGTGGCCCGGTGGTGCGCTTGTTTTGCTACGTATTCGGCGAGTGCTAAGGCGGAAAAACCCCTCCGCCAGCCGGCGGGTCGCCCGCGCGTCCTGATGCTTTTTGGCCACCCCCTCATTATAGGAGTGAGTGTTCCAAACTAAGGCGAGAGCCTGAGGAATTGTTCTACGGCGACGGCTCCGCGACAAAAGTTTTCCACAGAAAAATCACTAAGAAAAACTAGGGTGTAGCACCCGCCGTCGGTGCGATTCAGGGGTACCATCAGTATCATTTTTTATGACCACTAAAGCCAAACGCGGCGCTCATTTCATGCCATTTTCATGATCTGTGGCCTTCCCCACAATTGGAATCGTCCCGTGCCTGGGACACCACCTTCTCGTCCCGGGACGAGCGGCCTGCCGGAAGAGCCCTAAGATTTGCATCTCTTAGAGAGAATTAATGATCGTTAACTGCATATCCGCAAAATCGGACTAGCCTCGAGCCCTCCTGTGTCAAGGGTTTTTCGTTCCGTTTCCGGACGTCCCGGACGTACTTCGAGGTCCAGTTTCCGCGATCTAAGTACCATAAGTTCTATCCCTTCCTGGGTGGGGATAGGGGGGCCCCCCTTAGACTTGACAATACCCCCACGTGCTGTAAAATCACCTTAAAAGTCATTGGAAATGCACGTCTTGTCATGGGGTCGCGCCTCACTCATCTAGGCCGCGTACCGTCCCCCCTGAAGCGGTATTGCCGAGCGAGTTGATGTTCTTGTTCGCTGGCACCATTGCAAGGCCACACGTCGTTTCCAGTAGCGAGTTCGAAAGTTAGCGGAGAGTTCGAGACCGCCGAGTCCCGATGCCGACTAGCCCGGGCTTTCATTTGAGGAGGATATGAATCGTACAGCGTTAATTGTTTTGGTTTCAGTTTGGGCTCTGCAGCGTCCCTATTGCGCTGGACAGAACTCGGTTGGTAACCCCGTTAGCTCGTCCCCCACGTCGTCCTCGAGCCTTCCAACGACTTCCCCCGCGTCCGAATCTGCCATCCGTACTGACTACATTCTTGGTGCCGACGACATGGTTACGGTCCAGGTCCAGGATGTCGCGTTCACGGAACAGACGCCCATGCGCATTGAAACCAGCGGCCACCTCAAGCTGCCCCTCGTGGGTCGGGTGATGGCAGGCGGGCTCACTCCAGCGCAACTGGAAGACCGCATTGCCGAAGCCCTCAAGACCTACGTGCGCAAGCCGCAGGTGATGGTCCGCGTCGTGGAGTTTCGCAGCCAGCCCGTTACGGTCGTTGGCGCGGTCACCACGCCCGGCATTCACCAGTTGCGTGGCCGGAAAACGCTCCTCGAAATCATTTCGCTCGCGGGCGGTCTACGCACCGACGCGGGCACCATGGCCACCATTACCCGTGCCAAGTTGTACGGCCCGATCCCGCTGAAGGGTGCCCAGGCGGACTCCACCGGTGAATACAACACCGCGTCGATCAACCTGCGCGACCTGATGGAGGCGCGTGCGCCCCAGAACAACATTCTGATTCAACCCACTGACGTCGTCGCAGTCGAAAAAGCGCCGGTGGTTTACGTAATTGGTGCAGTGCGAAAGAGTGGTGGGTTTGTGCTGAACGCTCAGGAAAAGGTTTCGGTCCTCCAGGCTCTGGCCATGGCCGAAGGCCTTGATCGCGCCTCAGCACCTGACCGCGCCAAAGTTTTGCGCAAAACCAACGATCCCGACAATCGCCAGGAACTGGCGGTTAACGTGAAAAAAATTCTCGATGGGAAAGGCTCCGATGTCCCGATGCAAGCCGACGACATCCTGTTCATTCCCACGAGTGTCGCTAAGAATGCCAGCCTGCGCGGTTTGGAAGCAGCCATTCAAATCGGCACTGGTGTGGCAATCTTCCGACGGTAGAAGGCGGGGTTAATTTGGGATTGAATAGAGACCTGAATGTAGAAGCTCTGGTGGCGCCGCAAAATCGGCGTGGTCCTGGTGCCCGCTACCGTTCATGATTGGGGAGCGCCGCAGCAGCCGCTGTCGCCTCGGCGCCCCGTCTCCAAACCGCCGGCTGAACCCGATACGTCGGTCAACCTGTGGCTGGTCATCAAAAACCGCATCTGGCTGATCCTCACCATCATGGTGGCCTGCGTCAGCCTCGCGTTGTTGTACACCAAGAAACAGGCCAAGACTTACCGCGCCTCGGTCACGCTCGAAATTCAGGACACCAACAACGACCTGCTCAACACGCGCGACCTCGACCCGCATGCCGCTTCGGCCACCCTCAGTTCCGAAACGTACATGATGACCCAGGTCGAACTGATGCGCAGCAATTCGCTCCTCACGCGCGTGCTCACCCGCATCCTGCTCGACCGTCAAGTAAGCGCCATGGGCCGTCCCCAGACGCCCCTCGTGATCTGGGGCGTCACCGACGCCGCTGGCCCCGAATCGCTGCAGCGCATGGTCGCCCGCGCCAAGGCCAACATTCAAGCTCGCGTCATCAACAACACCCGCGTCGTGGAATTGACCGGCGAAGCCGAAGACCCCGTCTTCATCGCCGACTTCCTCAACCTGCTGGCCAAAGAGTATAAGAATCGAGGGCTCGAAGTCCGCGGCGCCGCCGGCCGTCTGAACAACACGCGCCTCGGCGCTGAACTCGAAGGCCTGCGCAACAAGCTGCAGATCTCCGAACAGCGTCTGCGAGACTACGCCAAGCAGACCGGTCTCATGATCACCGAGGAAAAAGAAAACCTCGCCGAGCAGAAGCTCCGCCAAGTGCAGGAAGAGCTCTCGCGCGCTCAAGCCGCCCGCGTTTCCAAGCAGGCTCTCTACGAGATCACCTCCGGCGCCACGCCGGACTCGCTGCCCCAGGCCTTGAACGACAGCGCCATGCGCGAGTATCAGAGCAAGATCTCTGAACTCCAGCGCCAGTACGCCGACCAAAGCGTCTCGCTGACTCCCGAACATCCCGCCGTGCAGCGCCTCCAGGCCCAGTTGAACGAACTGCGCACCGCCCGGGACCGTCACTTGAGCCGCGTCGTCGAAAGCATCAAGAACGACTATGAGAGCGCCGTCCCGCCGCGAGCGTCTCCTCACCACCGATTACGCCTCGCAGTCCTCGGTCGTGCTCGACCAGGGGCCCAAAGCCATCAACTACCAGATGCTCAAGCGCGAAGTAGACACCAACCGCGCCCTCTACGATTCGATTCTCCAGAAGGTGAAAGAGTACGGCATCGCCAACGCTATGCACACCTCGAACGTCGACATCGTGGACGAAGCCACGCCGCCCGCGTTCCCCTATCGCCCATCGCTCCCCATCAATCTGGCCATCGGCCTGCTGGCCGGCGGTCTGCTCGGCTTCGTCAGCGCGCTGCTGCTCGAACGCAGCGATTCGAGCCTCCGTGAGCCGGGCGACATCTCAAGCCACGTCGGCGGCGTCGAACTCGGCGTCATCCCCTCGTGGACCGCGGAAAAAGCCCATGCACGAACGCGTCGCCGCCGCCATCATGACGCCCTTTAAGCGGCTCGGCGCCGCGCGCGACCGCATCTCCGAATCGGTGCCCGCCCAGCTCACCAGTAAGTCTTCCACCACCGAAATGAAGCCGATCGCCAAGAGCGGCTTAGTCGATTCGCCTGAGTTAGTCGTTTGGAACGAAAAGTATTCTCGTCTCGCGGACAGCTTCCGCTACGTCATTACTTCGATCCTCATGTCGCAGTCGCAAGATCGCCCCACGCGCGTCATCATGGTCACCAGCTCCGGACCGCGCGAAGGTAAAACCACCGTTTGTTGCAACCTCGGTCTCGCCGTCGCCGAACTGAATCTGCGCGTCCTGGTCATTGACGGCGACCTGCGCGCTCCCCGCTTACAGGATGTCTTTAAGCTCCGTAAGTCGAAGGGCCTCGCCGACCTGTTGGTCGAAAAAGATCTCTGGGTCCTC
The DNA here is from genome assembly GCA_965229305.1 of Bryobacteraceae bacterium. Taxonomy (GTDB): domain Bacteria; phylum Acidobacteriota; class Terriglobia; order Bryobacterales; family Bryobacteraceae; genus JALHNI01. The sequence continues at coordinate 140,578 of CBDDIZ010000021.1, forward strand.
AAGAACATCGTGATGAGCGGTGCGCCGAATCTGCATATTCTGCCGGCCGGCCGCGACCGCGTCAACGAAGCTTTTTCTTTCACTCCCGCCCATACCGCCCGCATGATCGAGTTACTGCGCGTGGTTCGGCAGGAGTACGACGTCATCTTAATCGACACGCCTCCGATTCTTTATCTGCAGGATGCGCGTGTCATCGGGCGGCTCTGCGACGCCGCCATCCTCGTGGCCCGTGCCGGCCACACCACTGCAGAACAGGTCCGCGCTTGCCACGCTCGCATGCACGAAGACCGCGTCCCTCTGATCGGGACCATCTTGAATGATTGGAAGCCGAGTGCAGGTGTCTACGGCGACAAATCAGGATATACGCGGTTCGGCCGTTATTACAACCAAGAGCGGAATGGTTAGTTTTTAGTCAGGCAGTAAGTCTCAACAATAATACGCACGCTCAGTCCATGGGCGGCACGCAGATCGATCGCTCGTAGTTTGCCCAAAAGGCTTTTCGGAGAAGCAATGAAGTTACCCGACCGTTTGAGACAAGGCTCACGGCTGTGTTTTGATATCACAGCCTTTCTCGTCGCCTGGGAAATCACCTACTGGCTGAGAATTTGGCTGGATGGTTTCTTTCAACAACATCTCACTCGCCAACGCCTCGAATCGCTCGTCCCCCGCGTCGAAGTGATTCTGCTCGCCTGGGTCCTCCTCAGCGTCGTCACCGGACTCTACCGCGGTCAGCACTCCTGGCGCTTCCGTTCCGTCGCTTGGCGCGCCGTCAAGTCCGGACTCTTGGCCGGCTTACTCACCGTCGCCGCCGCGTTCTCCTCGCGCCAACTGGGCGCCGAGCTCTCGCGCTCCTTCGTCCTGATGTACGCGCCCATCGCCTTGTTCGTCTTTGTTGCCTTCGCGCTCCTCGAACACTACGCGTTCCAATTGCTCAACCGTCAATTGGGCGTCCGCCGTGTCGCCATCATCGGCAGTGGCGAAGCCGCCGCCGCCATGATCGAGACCATCCGCGACCGCGCCGGCCGCGGCGTCGAACTCGCTGGCATCATCTCCTACAACGGCACTGGCGAATACGCCCATCGCCTCGATAACCAGGTCCGCCTCCTCGGCTCCACCGAGCAGCTCGCCGAACTGATTAACCGCGAACAGCTCGAACGCCTCATCGTCGCCAGCCGTGAAATGACCGAAGCCGAGCTCGAGGAATGCGGCCGCATCTCCACGCGCATGGGCGTCCCCATGAGCCGTGTGCACACCGCCTTCCGCCCCTCGCAACTCACCGTCACCGACACCTACGGCCTCCCGATGGTCGACGTCACCCCCGTCTCGTTCACCCGCGGCCAGGAGATCGTCAAGCGCGCGCTCGACATCGTCGGCGCCGCTTCGGCCCTCATCGTCCTCGCCCCCGTGATCGCCGTGCTCGCCGTCATCATCCGCTGGACCTCGCCCGGCCCCGCTTTCTTCCGCTCCAAGCGCGTCGGCAAAGGCGGCCGCTACTTCACCCTTTACAAGCTCCGCTCCATGCGTTCGGACCTCAGCCGCCAAGCCGTGCTCGCCCACAACGAAAAAGGCGGCCACATCTTCAAGGTGAAAGGCGACCCCCGCATCACACCCATCGGCCGCTTCATCCGCCGCTACAGCCTCGACGAATTGCCGCAGTTCTTCAACGTCCTCCGCGGCGACATGAGCCTCGTCGGTCCCCGTCCCCTGCCCATCGAAGACCTCGACCCCGATGGCATGAGCAAGAAGTTCCGCCACTGGGCCGAACAGCGCGCCCTCACTGCCCCCGGCCTCACCGGCCTCTGGCAGATCAACGGCCGCAGCGACACCGGCTTCGAACAGATGGTCAATTTCGACGTTCAATATGTCCAAAGCTGGAGCCTCACCCTCGATCTCCGCATTCTCCTCAGCACGCCGGCTGTTGTACTACTCGGCAAAGGAGCGTACTAATGGCTACGCTTGATCGGCCGATTAAACAACAAGTGGGTCCCGTGCGCATCAGCCCAACCAGCTACGCCGAAGCCTCCGACTACATCGGACGCTGGATCGACGACACCCGCCAGGGCCGCGCCCTCGATCGCGCCCGTTATGTTTGTGTCACTTCCGCGCACGGCGTCGTCGAAAGCTCGCAGAACGCCACCGTCCGCTCCGACATCAACGGTGCCGACATGGCCACCCCCGACGGCATGCCCATCGTCTGGGCGCTCCGCTCGTTCGGCCATCGCGACCAGAATCGTGTCTATGGCCCCGATCTGACGCTCGAGCTCTGCCGCCGCGCCGAACAGCATGGCCACAAGCTCTACTTCTACGGCGCCAGCCAGGACACCCTCGATAAGCTCCAGGCGAACCTGCAGGCGAAGTTCCCGCGCCTCCAGATTGTGGGGACCTTCTCCCCGCCCTTTCGCCCCCTCACCCCCGAAGAAGACCGCGACATCATCCAGATGATCCGCGCTACCGGCGCCGAACTCATCTTCGTCGGCCTCAGCACCCCCAAGCAGGAGCGCTGGATGGCCACCCATCGCGATTCTTTCCCGGGCGCGGTGATGATCGGCGTGGGCGCCGCTTTCGACTTTCACGCCGGCAAACTCAAACAGGCTCCCAGCTGGATGCAGCGCAACGGCCTCGAATGGTTTTTCCGGCTTTGCATGGAACCGCGCCGCCTCTGGCAGCGCTACGTGCTGGTCACCCCCCGCTTCCTTCCCCTCTGGTGGATGCAGCGTCTGGGGATCCAACGGTTCCCCGATTCGGCGACCCCGTAGACGGCGCCCAGGTAAACTTCGCGGGCGCGCCGCCGCCCCAGCAGCATTCAAATTTCAGGAGGAAACGTTTTTTCAATGAGCAATCAAACTAAAGTTGTCGTGACGGGGGCGGGCGGTTTTATCGGCCATCACCTGGTGAAGTATCTCGTGGCGAAGGGCTATTGGGTCCGCGGCGTCGATATCAAGGAGCCGGAATACGAAGCCACCGCGGCGCATGAGTTCCAGGTCGCCGACCTCAAGTATTGGGAGAACTGCCAGAAGGCCTGCGCCGGCATGGACGAAGTCTACGCCCTGGCCGCCAACATGGGCGGCATCGGTTTCATCGAAACCAACAAGGGCGTCATCGTGCGCGACAGCACGATGATCAACATCCACACCATCGAAGCCGCGCGCGAAGCCGGCTGCAAGCGCTTCCTGTTCACCTCCAGCGCCTGCATCTACCCGGGCTACCGCCAGAAGGATCCCGACATCATCCCGCTGCGCGAAGAAGAAGCCTATCCGGCCGATCCCGAAGACGGCTACGGCTGGGAGAAGCTCTACATGGAGCGCGTCTGCCGCCACTACCGCGAAGACTTCGGCCTCGACACCCGCATCGTCCGCTTCCACAACATCTTCGGACCCCTCGGCAC
>CBDDIZ010000022.1:0-169155 GCA_965229305.1 Bryobacteraceae bacterium
GTTTAGGACCATTCTGAGTCAGATGCTCTATTGTTGCGAGGTAGCCATTTTTTAGAACTTGGCTTAGTAGACTTTCAAATACCTCAGATAACTTTCCGTTACATTGCATGCAGCATGGCACCGTATACTGCCCATATTTGATCTGTGCTTGATTGGGCAAAGTAAGTGTCCTGTTGGGAAGAGAGAACATCGACAGAATCCAATCAGGAATCACGTGTTCGTTGTTGAAGATAGTCGTATTGGGTTTGGCGCCGCAGACAAAGCACATTTGACCATCTAGGATGCCATCCACAAAAGTAGCCGTGTCGAAGTAGAGTATTTTTCCGGCCCAGTCAGTTATACAAAGTCCGTCTTGCTCGAAAAGATTATCTATCTCCTCCCTGTTCATATCATGAATCTCACTCCATCATCCGGAGTCAAAGGTGGCCACGGACTTCGGACGCTTCCGGCGCCACCCGAACTTGCAATAAAAACTCTCTGGCGCCAGGACTCACCCGAGCTATCGCTGAGTCTTACCACGTGGGCGCTGACCTTCTCTCCCGAATGCTCGCGACAGTTCCTCGCCCGTACGGACGTGCCTCCACACATTGGAATATTCTGATCGTACTTTCAGATACCAGTCAGGAGGGGAAACGAGGCTGTCGGGGTATCTCTCCTTCTCACCCCACACGAACCAAATCATGCGACGTCCAGCAGCGTAACGGTAAACTAGGTCTTCGCGCAGGTAAAGCATATGTCCATCGAGACCCTCTGGAGCGCTCAGGGATATAGCTGCCCGGCAACCGTCGGGCGAGTCTTGATCGAAAGACTGAGGTCTCCCTTTAAGCTGGAATCTCGAAGAGAACTTCCGAGATGGTACAAGCGCGCCGCTAGCCTGATTGAGTATCGAATGGTACCGCTCCCACGCATACTCGTGTGCGAGGATCTCGGCCTGGATTTGAACACCGTTTCCTACGGAAATAGAGCCCTGGTAGGAATTCGCATCGGCATCCGATGCAAACGATTCACTCCAGGGGATCTCTCCGGCGAAGGTGTAAATACTTTTAGGGACAGTTGGCAGCCAACTTCTCCCAGGATAAGTGCGGGTCTTAAGGGCCTCAACTAATACCTCCGCGTCATCACTGGAAACCAAAAGCGCAGTGACGAAACCCCAGACCTCGCGATTGATCGCCTTGTGTCCGAGTCTCAGATAACCAGAGACAGCAACCCACGGACCCGGAAGTGACTCAATTTCGGGAGTGTAGAGAAAGTCATCAGGAATTGGTACGGCCGCTTCCTCCATCCATCGGCGATCGTCGCTCACCATAGATGCGGTCCAAGTTGGGGAACTGAAGGACGATGGTCTAGTCCGGTTTGGGAACGATGGGTCAAGCTGAAGATCAGCCGGTCGCTCACCGCTTTTGAGTTCGGCAACAGCCTCCGAGTGAGGGTATAAATAGAGCCCTACTGACCTGTCCGGAAAATCCGTCCACCTAAACTAGAGTTTCCAACAAAACCTTCCTGCCTGTCCTTCGCCCTATATTTCAGCTTCGGGCTGCGGAATCGCCGGCGAGTCAAGGCCGCGCGGGAGCGCGCCCGCAGGGTTGCCTTGAGTCGTTGGGGATTCCGCGGTACCAGCCTGTTTGGGGGCGAAGGACAGCCTCGCGATAAAGTCGCGGGGCGCGAGGTTGCCGAGCGCGCTATGGGGCCGCTCGACGTTGTAATGCCGCCGCCACTCACCGATGATCAGCCGGGCCTGGCTCATCCTTGAGAAAGCGTGTAAGTTCAGACATTCATCGCGCAATCGCCCATTGAAGCTCTCGACGTGCCCGTTCTGCATCGGTCGACCCGGCTGGATATAAAGCAGCCGAATCTGCTGCTCCTGACACCACTTCGTCAACGCCCGCGAAACGAACTCGGGCCCGTTGTCACAGATCACTTCCTCGGGACGCTCGCCTCGTTGCTCGACCAAGCGCGCCAGCGCGCGCTTTACCCGTTCGCCCGACAAACTAAGATCGATCTCCAGCGACAAACATTCGCGCGTAAATACGTCGATGATCACCAGTACGCGGAACGGCCGGCCATCATTCAATCGATCAGCCACAAAGTCCATAGCCCAGCGTTGATTGGGCCGATGGATACACGTTGCGGCGAGTTTCGGCCGCACCAGTCGCTTGCGCAAGCGGCGCTTCACCTGCAGGCGCTCCTCGCGCCAGATCCGGCTCACGCGATGTCGGCCGACTACGTGCTTTTCGGCTTTGAGTAACTCCCAAATACGACGCAGGCCCCAACGCGGATGCTCCTGCGCCAAGGCGCGGATGCGCAGGCGCAGCGGCTTGCTCCGATCGGGTCGGCGCTGATAACGATACGTGGCTCGCGGCACCACCATCAGCCTGCAGGCGTGACGTTCGCTGGTTGCATACTCGCCCAGCACATACGTCACGGCCGCTCTCTGCTCCGCAGGCTTCACCACTTTTTTGAGACCACGTCCTTCAGGATGCGATTGTCGAGCGACAGCTCCGCCACCAGCACCTTCAGCTTCTGGTTCTCCTCCTCCAGCGCCTTCAAGCGCTTCGCATCACTCACTTCCAGCCCGCCGTACTTCGATCGCCAGGCGTAGAACGTCGCCGGGCTGATCCCCTGCTCCCGGCACAGATCTTCCGTCTTCCGACCACCCTCAGCTTGCCTCAAGATCGCGACGATTTGCTCCTCGCTGAACCGACTCTTCTTCACCGTCTCTGTCCTCCTTCTCCTTCAAGGTTTCCAGTTTACGGTGGACCGTTTTCCCGGTACAGGTCACTACCAGCCCATACTTTCTGCCGTATCGTTCCGGCGCCAACGGATTCCGGCGATGATCGTAAGAGCCGATTCTCCTATCAATCTCGATGAAACTGCGACTGCGCCACCCGACGTGCCACAACATGCCACGAAGATGAGCAAGCGCCGCTTGCCTATCAGGATCACTCTCTCGTCTCATATCACGATTGCTGATTAGACGGCCCAGCGTGTCATTCTCGAAATCGCCAATCAGCGCAGCGTTCACCTCTTGGGAACGTTGGTCCTGCTTTGTCAACGCATCAATAGAAGGTCCGTCAGCGAAGTCGATCTTGTCGCCTACAAGTAACGCAGGCAACACTTCCTTACAATGGACACGCGCAAACTTGATGATTCCTTCTATGTACAATCGAATCAACCAATGGTTAGTAGGGTGACTGGCTGCCGGACCAATGACGGCGTCACATAGCGCAAGTAAATAGATGCGCAGGTCCTTACGAAACGAAGCATCCGCGTTGTGATTCGCCATCACTACACCGTAACTTGCGGCTAGAAGCCGCTCACATACATAACTATCGTTAATCGCAAGACCTTCACTCGCAATTGTGAACAGCCCCGATAGAGCACTCCGCCCATACCAATACAATGCCAAGGTTGCACGATCGCGTAGCTCGCGAACGGTGCTCGTAAGCAGCCAGCTGATCCATCGAGCTAAAAGCCGATCGGCGTCAGATCTCCTTGCACTATCTTGCCACCTCCTCGTTAGCCGACCAAGATCGGAAACTACTCGATCAGTCTGCTGCCTTATCCATTCCGTCCACAGTAAGTCTCGCTCACCGACGTCCATTCCGCTCAAGGTAGTATGTACGAACTCGGCATTGAGTGGATGAGCTCGTGCACGACGCGTGTTCCACAATCGACCCAGAACTCCCTGAGACTCTTGCGAGTTGAGCTTTATTAGAGCCCTTATCTCCTCGACGGTGTCGGAGTCCAGTAAACTTCCCTCAAGGTCCGCCGCCAGACACAAAGCGCGCTTCTTCAGATCTCCGTCAAGCAGCCGCCACAGCTGTTGCTGTGGCCAACGACGAGGTAAAAGCCCGGCAAGGGCTGCGAAGATGTCGTAAGAGAGAGTATGGCGTTCGTGCGATTCTCCGCCGAAGTCGCGCAAAGTGTGTTCGCTCTTCAGCCATTTCAAAAAAGTGTCTTCGGAATAGGCGCTAAGAATCGCATCTGCAATTATGTGGCCCGACAGTGCGTCAAATGATACACCTACTCGATTGCCCGCATCGGTGTCCGACGGCATACGAATTAGAACGCCGTCGTGCTCAAGTGCGCGGACTATACTCTCTTCCCATGGGCGTGAATCATCATGGAGCAACCGCCTCAGTTCTTCTCGATCCAGACTGCGTTCTCTTTGAGCCCAAAGTGTTGATCCGATTCTCTTGAACGCGATCCGAACGTCTTGAGCATAAAAGAGCCCAAGGCGAGGTGCCAATTCAGCGACTCTGTCGGCGACCTGCTCCAGGTAGCGATTGAAGAGTCCGGTCAACGAGTTTGGTATTGCCTCGACACCCGTAAGGTCGATCCGCGTCGGATTTGTCACCTCACAAAAGAGGCGTAACGTCAATGGGTGACTCAATAAGTCCCATGGCAGGTCGGCATCCGAGGCGTCGATTTTATAGTAGCTTAAATACTTTTCAATCACTTGGTCGCGGTCATGGTCAAATTCAGAGAGTTCTAAACGTGAGATGTCGTGAGGCAGGGCTCTGTCTGCAAAAGCCGAACGGAGCGTGCATACCACGAGAACATATGGATAGCGGCTTAGCAGAACGTTGAGAGACGCTAACTGCCCTTTCCAATCGCGGAGATCTTCGGCCTCGTTGAGCCCATCAATGAAGATCGGCAATCGGCGGCGTGCTCTCTGGCCGGCACTATCAACGGCTGATATGAGCGCTTCCATGGTCGCGACAGGCACACCCTGAATCACGATGCGACCTGCGAGACCGTCGAGAGTGCCACCGGCTCGAAGATGACTGCCATGGAGGAGAATCCCGGCAGGGCGATCAGGAGTACGAGAGGTCAATTGCGCTGATAGCTGTGTTTTTCCGTAGCCGGCATCAGCAAGTACCGAAATCAATCGTGTGCCCAATGCCTCTTCGAGGGTTGCTATCATGCGTCGGGCTGTCGCTAAATCCGCCAGTATGTTCGTTATAGGCAACGCAATTGAGCAATTTAGAATTCGGAGCCTTCGCAATAATAAGCTAAGCGTCGCGAAAGCTCTGAACAGAGGCGAAGTGTCTTCTTGCCGTACTATCTCCAAGTCGCCTTTCACGATAGCGCTATGAACATGGCGAAGGATCGAGGCTACCTTCTGTCCGCTATCCACTGCTATTCGTGCTGCGTCGCTCTCAAATGAAATAAACTGTAACGAAGCATCCGCAAGCGCTGCAGTCTCTGCGGTGAGTCGATTTGCAACGAGATCGAGACGATGCCAGCTGTTGCCCTCCAGTAGCATGCGTCGTAGCCGCCGCTCCACATCAACTTCCTGATGAACTTCTGTCATCCAGCGATGACGGATGGGAGCAACCTGTAAGTTATGGAGGGCTTCCAACGCGCTGTCATCCAGTCGCAGCTCTCCAAAGTACGTCTTTCGAAGTATCTCAGCCTCTCCGCTGAGGTGTTCTTCGACCTCTTTTGTGGTCCAGAGGTGGAGCTGCATCTTGGTCTGGAGGTCTCGAAACCAGAACTGATCCGACCGTGTCAAGGAATGACGCGTCCAGAGCACCCAGTCAGATAGTGAGGGCAGAGCGTTTACGGTGGTCGCAATGGCATCCTCTATCTGTTTTCTGCGCGTTGTGCCTAGCGGCTTACCTGGGGGAATGTCGTACCAGCGGCACTGCCAACCATACCAGCGGCCAGCTTCGCCTAAGGCACACGATTGCTGAATCTTCAAATGAAACTCAACGCCCGGCTGATTAGCAAGCGCGGCGAACTGACCGTACCTTGCGTAGTGTCGCCGGATTACCATCCGACAGAGCATTTCAAAATTGCTTTGCGGACTCCCTGGCAAACTAGCGAACACATCCCAGTTCACGAACATTTGTGCCTCGGCTAGCCGATCCCTCGCCCGTATCCAGAATGCGGATAGTCGTGGGCTGAAAAGACTTCAACCCTTGCGCTCTTGCTCAATAGAAGCTTTAGAAAAGCTGATATCTCAGTCTCTTCGGTCGTCAGCACTAGGTCGCTATCTCTCAATTCTACGTGAAAGTCATATCCAAACTGTTCTAGTTCTGACGGAGTGGCCGTGTAGAACTGTAACCGTTCCAGAAGCTCCAACATCTGCGAAGAGTATCTTTCCGGATGACCGCCAAGTTTCGTGGTGTCGGAAGCGAGTTCTGATGATACGTGAGCTTCAAGCTGCTCAAAGATCCGTTTTGTTTCAGCCGCGCTCTCTACATCAGCGAAGTGACCGATCATGACCAAATTCATAGAGTGTTCAGAGCCGTAACCGTACCACAGCTTCATGCATTATTCTCCTAACGAAGTGCTTAATAGGTTAAGTGCGTGTAGCACACCATTATTGTCGATCGCTACACCAAAGTCTGCATATGAGGATCGTTTAACGTTGCCATCGGCGCTTAAGTGAGCGTAGGCAAGTAAGTCAGCTTCTTTAGCCAGTGGATTACACGTTGGGAAGGACTCTGAGCCAGACTCGCTGATAACCAATGGCAGTGATCCTCGATAACGTTCCACCCAGCCTCGCAAGTCGTTTGTAGTTCCCACATCAATGGATGGTGCTCTGCTAGTCTGTCGCTGGGGAAGAAGCAAAAATTCGCGAGCACCTGCGTCTATTGAAACGGCTATTGCTTCGTCGATTGTAGGGAATGTGTCTGCGTTGACAACAAAATTGATGCCGAAGGGAGCAATGCTCCTCGCAATGTCCAGTTTTCTGCGCAAGTCCGTGAATGGCCGCCCGCGCAATCGCTCATATGTCAGACCGACGCCGTCCATGCTGACACGAACAAAATTGACGCTCCCTCGAAGATCGACCGCAAGTTGATGTTGCAGTCGATGTGCGTGAGTGGTGACGCTGACGGCGAGACCTGTATAGTCACTGACGAAGCGACATGCGTCGGCGAACTGAGGATAAAGAGTCGGTTCACCTCCACCAAATCCAACGCCAAGGGAGCCATTCCTATCGATCTCGAGGAGCCATTCTTTCAAACGCGCGAACGTAAGAGAAGCAGCTGCTTTAGGGGCGTAACAATATGAGCAAGAAAGATCGCAAGCATTTGTCAGAGCAATCGAAAGAAAACGCGGGGCCGAGGCCCAAAGAACTTCGGGTACCACTATTTCGTCAAAGAGAGCGTTCAGCCCTGTTCTCCTATCGAATAGGTGGATTCCCGAGGGACCCGGACGGAGTTTCATACCGCGGCTGCTTGGCTGTCTCAACACTTGGACGCCATCATATCAACGTTTGGCCGTCGTCGTTGCTGATTTGCTGATGCCGTCATTCAGCGGTCCAACGGCTGGTCGCAACCGGAGCTCTAGTGTCCTGAGCGAGAAATACGCTTACAAAGGCGCTCGACCTTGCCGAGGATCAGATCGGCGCTCGCGGTCCACACAAAAGGCTTAGGCGCGCGGTTACGGTCATCGAGATAGTCGAGCATGGCTTTCTCCAGGTGGCGGACAGCGGTGTGGCTGCCGCGGCGGACACAGCGTTCCGTCACTTCGGCAAACAGGCGTTCCACTAAGTTCAGCCAACTGCCGCTGGTGGGCGTGAAGTGCACGTGATAGCGCGGATGGCGCGCTAACCACGCCTGCACCTTGCTGACCTTGTGCGTACCGTAGTTGTCCATGATCAGATGCACTTCGAAGCCGGTCGGCAGGTTGGCCTCAATCTCCTGGAGAAACTTCAGAAACTCCTGGTGACGATGCCGCCGGTAGCAATTGCTGATCGTCACGCCCGTCGCCACGTCCATCGCAGCAAACAGCGACGTGACTCCATGCCGTTGGTAGTCATGCGTTTGCCGCGCCGGCACGCCCGGAGCGAGCGGGAGCAGCGGTTGTGTGCGATTGAGCGCCTGCACCTGGCTCTTCTCATCCACACACAACACCACCGCGCGATCAGGCGGATTCAGGTACAGGCCCACGATATCCCGCACTTTCTCAACAAACTGCGGATCCTTGGAGAATTTGAAGTTCTCCACGCGATGGGGCTGCAAGCCGAAGGCGTGCCAAATCCGCACAATGGCGTTCTGCGTGAGGCCGGTCTGCGCCGCCATCAGGCGGGTGCTCCAATGCGTGCTGTTGGTCGGCATCGTTTCCAACGTCTTGGTCACCACTTCTTCGACCTGGGCATCGGTAATCCGGCGCGGGGCTCCCGCTCGCGGTTCGTCGAACAACCCCTCCAGTCGCTGCACCCGAAAGCGTTCGCGCCACTTACAGACCGTCGCCCCGGTGATCCCCAACCGCTCGGCAACTTCGCTATTGCTGATTCCCTCACCGCAGCCGAGCACGATGCGGGCGCGCAGGGCCATGGCTTGGGAGGATTTCCGACGCCGCGCCAACCGGGTCAACTTCTCCATCTCTTCCGGGGTCAGGTCCAGGGGTTTGGTCGGACGACCGATTGCCATACCTTAGTATGGGCCTCTATCGCCACTTCTTCAACGTATTTCTCACTCAGGACACTAGGAACTTGTTGAAAAACGCGCGGTCGGTGTGACGCCAGAGCGTTGTTGGGCATCTATGTTTTATGCGCGGCAACGACAGTCAACAATCGTCCCTGATCAGCTACGTGAGTCTGGAAGAACGCATCGCCCAGGATCATCCGCTGCGAAAGATCCGTCAATTGGTGGACGGTCTTTTGAGGAGCATGGATGGCGAGTTCGCCAGGATGTACGCGCAAGTCGGCCGTCCATCGATTCCGCCGGAGCGGTTGTTGCGGGCGTTGCTGCTGCAGATCTTTTATTCGGTGCGCAGCGAACGTATGTTGATGGAGCAGGTGGATTACAACTTGCTGTTTCGCTGGTTCATTGGCCTGGAGATCGACGAGCCGGTTTGGAATCACGCCGTGTTCAGCAAGAATCGCGACCGGCTGCTGAACGAAAAGGTGGCGCAACAGTTCTTCGCGCGGGTCAATGAACTGGCCGCGGGCCATATGTCGGACGAACACTTCACCGTCGACGGAACCTTGTTGGAAGCCTGGGCGAGCCAGAAGAGCTTTCAGCGCAAGGACCAGGATGGGGCGAGGCCGAAAGACGGATCCAACTTTCATGGCGAGAAGCGCAAGAACGATACGCATGAATCCAAGACTGATCCGGAAGCCCGTCTTTACAAGAAGAGCAGCGGACAGGAAGCGAAACTGAGTTACCTCGGTCACCTCGTCATCGAGAATCGCCATGGCCTGATCCGCGAGGTGATGAGCACGCAGGCTGACGGCCACGGCGAGGCTGATGCCGCCATCTTGATGGCCGCCAAGCTCGTCCGGTCCGGCCAGCGAATCACGCTCGGAGCTGACAAAGCTTACGACCGGAAGGACGTCGTCAAGACGCTCAGGGAACTGGGCGTGACACCGCATGTGGCGCAGAACAACAAGCACCGCCGTAGCGCGATCGATGGGCGCACGACCAGACACCAGGGTTATGGAATGAGCTTGAGTAAACGCTGGCTGGTGGAGAAAGCCTTCGGCTGGATGAAGCAAACCGGCGGACTCAAGAAGATCAAACTGCGCGGCTTGGATAAGGTCGGATGGCTGGTTACTTATACGGCCGCCGCTTACAACCTTCTCCGCATCAAGACCCTGCAGGAGAAGTGTGCCTGAATGAGGGGCAAACGCGTCTAACCGCCGATTGGCGGCTTCGTCGAGGGCGACTTCGGGACCACGCCAAAGGCAACCTTCCGATGCTAACTCCCCCTTAAATACACTGCGGATCCACGGGGAGGTTATTTTTCAACACGTTCCTAGATCGGACGCAGCATCAGTTGCGGTATGCAAACAACAATGCGGCTAAATTGACAAAGTGACACTGCGGCCAGGAGTGTTAGCAGCGACCCGAACAGCTGATCACGGCGCGGCCCGATACTGCTGATTCAGATACCGAGGAGACTCACCTTCATATCCTGCATCGGTGAGCGTCAAAAACTAATGACCATGGTTATGGAATAGGCCATGTCGGAATAGGCCATGTCGGAATAGGCCATGTCCGGCAATAGGCCATGTCCGGCAACAATAGGCCATGTCCGGCACCCGGAAACAAACGCCGATGCGGGGACCGCCGACGCAAGCGAGGGCACCGACCGCCCCCACGGCCCGACCGTCGCCAAATGTCCACCGACCGCAACCCTAGCTCGCCATCGCCACATTCACCCGGCCACGCCTCGAGAGCTAAGGCCCCAAACTCAGCCCACGGCCCGCCCCGCGACCTCCTTCGCGACCTCCAGCATCCACGCCGGCCGATTCCACACCGACCCCGACCGCACCCGTTCCCAAGCCGCCGCCACCTTCTCCGCCTCAATCGGCGCCCGCAAAAACGCCCCCCAATCCAACGACCACCGCGTAAACTGCTCAAAACACAACACGCCCGTCGGATCCGCGCCCTCCACATGCGCCCGCGCGCTCGACCAAGCCCACCGCTCCGCCGACCCCACCAACTTCGCCCGCACCGGATTCAGCTCCACATACCGCAAAAACGACTTGAACCCCAAGTCGCTCAACAACTGCGCATCGAATCGCGGCGACCAGTTCGTCGGCCCCGCCCGCAAGTAGCGCGTCCACCCCCGTTTGCGCCGCCGCGATCCCCCCAGCGACCCAAACAACAACCACGGCGCCCCCCGATACTTCTGGTTCAGATACCGCGAAACCTGCCCCTGCAGATCCCGCATCGCCTTCGAAATCGACTCCGCATCCGCAGCCTCAAAAAACCAGTGGCCCCCAGCTCGAAGAGCGTAACTGAGGTACGGCGTGCCGCCTATGTCCGTCTGACCACCAAAACGCCGAACGCCTCCTCCGGCCCTGTCGTCACCTGCGACGTCGACAGGTACCTCGATGACCTGAACGCGAACCCTGCTGGCCGGTTGGCGGCGATCGGGTGGGCTAACTCGGCTACCTCCATCTGCGCCAAAGGCAGAATAAGCAAAGAGTTCGGCTACTCGTCCAGGGGCCGCCTCGCTCCGAAGACGGTCAAGGTCACCCGCCGGGCGAACTGTGTCGACAAGAGCGCCGAATGGCTCGTGCAGCACTCCTCCAAGTTGTTGGGGCGCTGTTTCGCCGGCCACGTATCCCACCACTCGCCACGGTGCTGGCACGGCCTTGCCCGGCTACATCGACAACTACCGCAATGACGCCATGGGCCGTCCGTTTGGTACCACCTACCCAACCAGTGGTGCCGGAATACCGCAGACGGTCGTCGACGAGGTGTCGTAGAATACAGCAGGGCAGTTGACGCAGATGCGATGGTTCAACCTCAGCGGCGGCGGTTCACCAACCGAGACCCGGCAGTACAACAGCCTGGGTCAAATGACTCGGCTGACGATCCCGGGTCAAGTCGATCGCGAGTATCGTTTCTCCGCGACGCCGAACGATGGCAAAGTCACGTCCCAAAAGAATTACCTCTCGGGCGAAGAGCTCGAATTCCAGTACGGTAGTTTGGGTCGCCTGGCCAGTGCCGAGACGACAGTCAACTCCGGCAGCTCTTCCCAATGGGGCCTCTCCTGGGTCGACGATGGATTCGGAAATCGTCTCCCGCAAAACGCCATTAAGGGCACTGTCCCCACCCGGGCCCTTCTCGTAGATCCCACCACCAATCGCGTGCAGTCGCATAGCTTCGATGCCAACGGCAACACCACCACCACGCCGGCGCAAGGCAATATGGCCTTCGACGTCATGGACCGGTTGAAAACCGTCGCGTCCGATACCGATGGCTATACGCCGGCCAATCAGCGACAGTGGAAGAACGGCGACTTCACTCTCTGGGGCGCCGACGGAGTCCGCACCGTCACCGCCCAGGTGGCGACGATCGGTTCGGATCTCCGCTTCACGCAACTCGCCTTCGATAGCTACTCGCACGGGCGGCGCCTCCAAGTCACCGACCGGTTGGGCTCCGTCGGCAACTACTTCCCTTATGGCGATGCCAGGTCAGGGAGCGTCAGCAATGCCGACTCGTTCGCCACTTACTACCGCGACTCGACGGGCTTGGACTACGCTCAGCAACGGTATTATCAGCCTGCCTCCGGGCGCTTTCTGACTACCGATCCGAAGCAGGCGAGTGCTGTTACTACTAATCCGGGAAGCTGGAATAGATTTGACTACGCGTCGAACGATCCTATCAATCGTAATGATGCCAATGGTACGATGTCCTGCTGGATCGGAGACGATAGTTGTATTCAGCTATGCTCACTCATCCCTGGATGCGAGTTTAGGAAAGTTCGCAACCCCTATGAGTGGCTTTATATACAAGCACTTAGTAGCGGTGAGGAGATGTCAAACGAATTTAAGTGGAAAGTAACACGCGCAGCACTTGGATGGGAGCAAGATTCGATAGGAAGCCGCATGAATAGCGAATGTATTGAGCTTCTAAAGAATCTCAACAAATTACGCCCCCCAAGTAAAGCTCGGCCAGATCCTTTTATTACTGGTGATAATGTTGCCGCCGCATTGATGATCGTAAGATTTGAAGATGGCACAAGCGCGGCTGATCCGTATGTGCGCGCACAATTTGCAGGAGGCGATGCGTATGCATTTGTGTATCCAATAAGTGCAGAAGGCATCCCAGGGGGGCCAGTCTATTGGAGGCCGGGAGATTTTCTTCAAGGTACTAGTGTCGATAATTGGCTTGCTGGGGCTGTTCTGCATGAAACTTTGCACACCATGGGGTTCTTTGATGAAGAGCTACTGGACCTTGTACATACATTTGATCCTTTCCAGGATCTGAGCAGCACGGATGCAATGTCGGTGTTTTTGGCAAAGCAGTGTTTTTAGTTATCTGTTGTGGGAGTACTATCAATGCGAGTTCTTTTTGTGTCCTTGGTCCACGTACTAATGCTAGCTGCGCAATCCACCGTTGACTGCAACGTAGTACTTCGTGTTGTGAGCTATGCTGGAAGCGCAGAGCCATATCGAGTGGCCTCCTTTAGAAGCGAGGGCGGAGAGGAATATTCTGGCAGGTTCGCGGAGCTGCGCGGAAACGTTCCTTGTAGTGTACGTCCCTATTCTGTTCTTGTAACGAGAGGAATTGTTGGCGCGGACGTTCGTGGTTCGGTGGTGGTAGATCGCTCCGAGGTTTACAAGACACTTGTAGTATCGCCTTTTGTACTCGTGCAGGATGGCCAGATTGGTAACGCTTCATATCGCCTTCCGCCAGATTATGTGTTTCGGGGCATCTTGTCTCCCGCGCCTGCTCATCCACTCTGGGTAGTTATTCGTTCCCTCGTTGGGGATGCACTGCATGAATCATCCGTGAACGACATGGGCGAATTTCGCATGTATCGAGGATTTCTACTTGGACGATATATCTTGACGGTTTCGGACGGGAGTGGAAATGTTGTGCATTCGTCAATTCTGGACATTAAAAAGTTCGCACCAGTAGAGCCATTAGTAATTAATCTTGATAACGGTCCAGCCATGGTTACTGTTCGATAGATGTCACAGATAGGCCATGTCCGGCACAAGAGACATAGGCCATGTCCGGGGCATAGGCCATGTCCGGCACCAGGAAAGAAACGCCCATGCGGGGACCGCCGACGCGGGGCATAGGCCATGTCCGGCATAGGCCATGTCCGGGGCATAGGCGACATCATAGGCCATCATAGGCCATGTCCGGCATAGGCCATGTCCGGCACCAGAAAAGAAGCGCCCATGCGGGGACCGCCGACGCAAGCGGGGGCATTGACCGCCCCCACGGCCCGCCCGTCGCCAAATGTCCACCGACCGCAACCCTAGCTCGCCATCACCGCATCCACCCGGCCACGCCTCCAGAGCCTAAGACCCCAAACTCAGCCCACGGCCCGCCCCGTCACCTCCTTAACCACAAACAGCATCCACCCCGCCCGATTCCACACCGACCCCGACCGCACCCGTTCCCACGCCGCCGCCACCTTCTCCGCCTCGATCGGCGCCCGTAAAAATGCCCCCCAATCCAACGACCACCGCGTAAACTGCTCAAAACACAACACCCCCGTCGGATCCGCACCCTCCACATGCGCCCGCGCGCTCGACCAGGCCCACCGCTCCGCCGACCCCACCAACTTCGCCCGCACCGGATTCAGCTCCACATATCGCAAAAACGACTTAAACCCCAAGTCACTCAACAACTGCGCATCGAACCGCGGCGACCAGTTCGTCGGCCCCGCGCGCAAGTAGCGAGTCCACCCCCGTTTGCGCCGCCGCGATCCCCCCAGCGACCCAAACAACAACCAAGGCGCCCCCCGATACTTCTGATTCAAATACCGCGAAAACTGACCCTGCATATCCCGCATCGCATTCGAAATCGACTCCGCATCGGAGGCCTCAAAAATCCAATGGCCCCCAGCTCGAAGAGAGTAACTGAGGTACGGGCGTGCCGCCTATGGCCGTCTGACCATCAAAACGCCGAAAGATTCCTCCGGCCATGTCGTCACCTGCGACGTCGACACGTACCTCGATGACCTGAACGTGAACCCCGCTGGCCGGTTGGCGGCGATCGAGTGGGGTAACTCGGATACGTCCATTTGCGCCAAAGTCAAAATGCGCGAAGAGTCGGCTACACGTCCATGGGCCGTCTCGCTTCGAAGACGGTCAAGGGCACTCGCCTGGGCGAACTGTGTCGACAAGACCGCCGAACGGCTCGTACATCACGCCTCCAATTCATGGAGCGCTGTTTCGCAGGCCACGTATCCCACCACTCACCACGGTGCCGGCGCGGCCGTGCCCGGCTACATCGACAACTGCCGCAACGACGCCATGGGCCGTCCGTCTGGTACCACCTACCCAACCAGTTGTGCGGGAACACCGCAGACGCTCGTTGACTAAGTGTCGTAGAATACAGCAGGGCAGTTGACGCAGATGCAATGGTTCAAACTCAGCGGCGGCGGTTCACCAACCGAGACCCGGCAGTACAACAGCCTGGGTCAAATGACTCGGCTGACGATCCCGGGTCAACTCGATCGCGAGGGCATAGGCCATGTCCGGCACCAGAAAAGAGACGCCCATGCGGGGACCGCCGACGCAAGCGAGGGCACCGACCGCCCCCACGGCCCGACCGTCGCCAAATGTCCACCGACCGCAACCCTAGCCCGCCATCGCCACATCCACCCGGCCACGCCTCGAGAGCTAAGACCCCAACTCAGCCCACGGCCCGCCCCGCGACCTCCTTCGCGACCTCCAACATCCACCCCGGCCGATTCCACACCGACCCCGACCGCACCCGTTCCCAAGCCGCTGCCACCTTTTCCGCCTCAATCGGCGCCCGCAAAAACGCCCCCCAATCCAACGACCACCGTGTAAACTGCTCAAAACACAACACGCCCGTCGGATCCACGCCCTCCACATGAGCCCGCGCGCTCGACCACGCCCAACGCTCCGCCGACCCCACCAATTTCGCCCGCACCGGATTCAGCTCCACATATCGCAAAAACGACTTAAACCCCAAGTCGCTCAACAACTGCGCATCGAACCGCGGCGACCAGTTCGTCGGCCCCGCGCGCAAGTATCGAGTCCACCCCCGTTTGCGCCGCCGCGATCCCCCCAGCGACCCAAACAATAACCAAGGCGCCGCCCGATACTTCTGGTTCAGATACCGAGAAAACTGACCCTGCATATCCCGCATCGCCTTCGAAATCGACTCCGCATCCGCGGCCTCAAAAATCCAATGCCCATGGTTATGCAAAAGGCACCACCCATGCACCTTGACGCCGTACCGCGCCGTTGACTTCCGCATCAGTTCAAACGACCGCCCGAAGTCCTCCGCATCCCGGCAAACCCACTGGCCCTTATTGCCCCGCTGAGTAATCCCATACAACCGTCCCGGCTGAAAATTACGCAAACCACGCATACCAACTAGTGGTTTCCCGCCCCCAAAAATCTCAACTCTTTTGCGGGAACCCCCGGCCCCGATGCGGGGCTACCACCCCGATCACAGCCAATTCAATCCCCGTAACCCCAACTAAAAAAGAGAAACCGCCCAAAACCCACCCCGAGAACCACACGCACCCCTGCTACTCTCATCCTCGGAGGACACCACCATGCACACCGCCAACATCTATCTCCCCACGCGCTTCTTCTCCTGTTTCGGCCTCGACCCCGACACCCCCGCCGAGGACTACGAAATCCACCTCGTCCGCACCGCCGACCCCGCCTACCTCCCGCCCGACCAGGAAGCCTGGCCCCTCTACTACCACGCCGCCATGGAGGCCCTCCATCATTTCCCCGAAGCCTTCGAGGCGGTCATCGACGCCGTCTCCCACTTCGCCGACCGGCTCCAAGGCCGTCGCCCCCTCGCGCCCGTCCCCCCGAACACCCCCCGCCAGCCGAACCAACCCAATCCGCTCCCCACCCACCTCGACCTCGGCCACCGCACCTTCTTCCTCTGGCCCCTCCGCTCCCCGAATGAACCCAATCTCCCACCCTTCTCCGAACCCGTTCACGCGCCTCAAAAATAAAACAACTCCGAGTAACTCCAGTAACTTACCCCGTCCGCGCCGCCCAGAAACTAACTGCCCCTCCCGCACAATGGAGTTAGAGGAAAACCAACCATGGCGACCGAAGCTCAAATCAATGCCAACCGCCGCAACGCGCTCAAATCCACCGGCCCCCGCACGCCCGAAGGCAAAGCCCGTTCCGCGCAAAACGCCCTCAAACACGGCCTCGCCGCCATCAGCCCCCACGCCTTCCTCGCCGTCGAAGACAAACCCGCTTTCGAGCGCCTCCTCGCCGGTTACATGCGTATCTATAACCCCCAACACGCCGACGAAGTCGACTTACTCGTCGACGCCGCCTATTGTAAGTGGCGTCAACAGCGCCTCTGGAATACCGACACCCAGTTAGTCGAAATGGCCATCGCCATCAACCAGCAGGACTTACAGCGCCAACTCCCCAAAGCCAACGCCGCCGCCCACGTCGCCAACGCCACCGCTCTGTGCTCCCCCCACGCCCAGCTCAACCGCCGTTACGAAGCCCAACTCCACCGCCAATACCTCCGCAACCTCGCCCTCCTCCGCGAACTCCAAGCCGAGCGCCAGGACCTCGAATCCACCCTCCCCGATCTCGATGCCCCGGACCAGGACCAGCCGCCCTCGCCGCCTTCCGCTCCCCCCGCTCCTACGTCAACGCCCGGCGCCTCCCCGTCGCCCTCGGCCGCCCATAACCAATCGCCCGGGTCCCCCGAACCCACTCCGACCTCACCAAGCGCGCTCGCCACTCCGCCCAAAAAGCCCCGCGCCGCCTGAAACGACTTCGATGAGCCTCTTCAAACATTACGAACGGCCCTGCTCCGTCGCCCTCGTGCGCCCGGACGCGTCCCTGGAGCCGCTGGCCCTCGCGCAGCGCCTCCTCTCGTTCACCCCGGACCCGGTTCAACGCGAGTTACTCACCACCCAACGCCCGCACGTGATCCTCAATTGCCACCGGCAATGGGGCAAAACCACCATCACCGCCCTCCGCGCCCTCGCTCAGGCTCTCCGCGCCCCTCGCCAGTTGATCGTCATCATCTCGCCCACGTTGGAGCAGGCCAAGATCCTCACCCAGCGCTGCCGCACCTTTGCCACGGACCTCGGCTTGGCCGTCACCACCGATGGCACCAACCCGCGCTCCGTCTGCTTCCCCAACGGCTCGCTCATCCTGCCCATCGCCGCCGACGCCGATCACGCTCGCGGTTGGAGTGCCAACCTGCTCATCATCGACGAAGCTGCCTTTGTCCCCGATGACGTCTACTCGGCCGTTACGCCTCTGCTCGCGGCCACCCGCGGTGACCTCTGGCTCCTCTCCACCCCCCAAGGCCAGCGCGGCTTCTTTCACCAGGAGTTCATCCGCGCGGACCCCTCCCGCACCCTCCGCCTCACCGCCCCCGCCGAAGGACCCGGCTCCAGCGGCCGCATCGACTCCACCTTCCTCGCGCTCGAACGCTCGCGCAAAACCGCCGACCAGTTCGCGCAGGAGTATCTCTGCCAGTTCACCACCACCGATTGCGCCGCCTTCCGCCCCGAAATCATCCAGCGCGCCTTCTTGCCCGAAATCGAACCCCTTCTCCTCGACCGCACCGAAGTGCCCTACGGCTTACCCCTTCACCCGCACTACTACGTCGGCGTCGACCTCGGCAAAAAGCAGGATCACGCCGCCGTCGTCATCGTCGAGTACCGCACCGTCCCCACCGGCACCGTCGACCCCTACTATCGCCAGAAGCTCTACCGCCGCGAACTGCGCCTCCGCTACGTCCAACAGTTCCCCTTGGGCACTCCCTACCTTGCCCTCGTGCCCGAGTTAGCCCGCCTCTGCCGCCATCCGCAAATTGCCCGCCATGCTTCGCTCATCGTCGATGCCACCGGCCACGGCGAGTGTGTCGTCGAATTGATCCAGCGGGAACGGTTGGCCGTCCACTTCCTGGCCGTCAACATCACCGGCGGCGAGCACACCCAGGTCACTCGCTGGGGCCGCAACGTTCCCAAGCACGAACTGATCACGCGCCTGGAGCTTCTCCTCGAACAAAATCATCTGCGCATCGCCGCCCGCGCGCCGGGGGCGGAAGTCCTGCGTCATGAGTTGCTGCAGTTCGAACGTCGTCAGAATGCCGGCGGCTCCACCGGCTACGAACCCGCGGCTTCCAATGGCCACGACGATACCGTTCTCGCCACCGCCCTCGCCGGTTGGTGGGCTTGGGAGAACCGTCGTCAGCTCCTCGCGGGCGAAGCCCACAAACCGCTCTGTGTCTGATGCCCCCCGCTGCTTGTGCCGCCTCTAGCGGCGCGGCCGGGGCCCAAACCGCCGCGTTAGGTAGTCCACCAACTCATCCTTCTCCGTGGGCTTCACGTTCGCCCCCCAGTTGGTCATCTTCGTCACGTCGCGGTCCCATTGCGCGCGCGTCAGCCGCTGCTGCGCGATCGGCTTCTCGTCATGGCAGGCCAGGCACTTCTCCCGATACGCGGCCAACTCCGGCACCGCCGCGGGAGCCGGCTCCGCCGCCTTCGCCGTCGGGCTGTCCGTCACTTCCACCGCCACCCGCTGCACCACATTCCACAGGTAACCCGACGGATTCCACTCGGGCTCAAACGGCTGCGTATCGCCGGAGATGTCCCGCGCCCGCGCCATCAGCACGTAGTGCCCGGTACTCTGCGGCGTCCACTCGTAATGCCATTGCCGCCACCCGAAGGTATGCTTGTCCGCCCCCAGGCTTGCCGGCTTCCACGTCCGGCCGCGGTCGGTCGAAACCTCCACCCGTGCCACCGGCGACATGCCGCTCCACGCCGTACCCGCGATCCGCACCGGAGCCCCCGGCTTCAACGCCGCTCCCGCTCGCGGAGCCGCAATCACGCTCTTGATGTGCAGCGTCTCCACTGGCTTCATTTGCGCCGGATCCACCGCCACGCCCGGCATCACCGGCTTGCCCGGATGCCGGTACGCCGTCTTCATAAAGAAGCCGTCGAACTCCTTGTCCAGCACCGTGATGTTCGTCAGCCACTTCACCCAGCAGTCGCCCGCCCACCCCGGCACCACCACGCGCAGCGGAAACCCGTGCGACATCGGCAGCGTCTCGCCGTTCATCTCGTAGGCCAGCAGCGTATGGTTCTCCATCGCCTTCGTCAGCGGGATCGTCCGCTGAAAGTCCGGCATCTTGCCCACCGGCACATCCCCGCCATTGAACAGCACGTACTTGCCGCTCGCGTTCACGCCCGCCCGCTTCAGCACGTCCGCCAGCCGCACCCCGCGCCACTTCGCGTTCCCCACCGCGCCATGCTCCCATTGCAGGCCCGGCATCGGCGGCTCATAGAACGAGCGGCCATTGCCCGCGCACTCGCACACGCTCACCAGTTCCGTCGCCGGCATCTTCTTCAACTCGTCCAGGCTCAGCGTCAGCTTGTTGCCCACTTCGCCGCCCACTTCCAGCTTGAAGGTCTCCGCCTTCATGTTCGGCGTGTAATGGTGCGTCCGCACGTAGAACCGATCGTTCGGCGTCAGGTAGTCGGCAAAGCCGTCCAGGTCCATCTCGATGTCGAATGGCCGCGTCGACATCACCTTTCCGTCGCGCTTCGGCGTGTCGGCGGCGTTCAGCCAGGGGGCGCTGCTCAGGGTGGCGAGGAATAGGCGTCGGTTGGTCACTTCTTATCACTCCATCGAATACTCAATCTCGAGATGGCGCCGTCTTTCACGTCCACCTCCTGCTGCTGCGTCGGAAAGCCGTCTCTCAGAAACTCGATCTTATGCCGTCCCGCGGGCAGCGTCAGCGACGTTGGCGTCTTCGCCGCCACGTCTTTCCCGTCCACGCGAATCGACGAGCCGGGTGGCGTCGAGTCCAGAAACACCGTCCCCGTGTTCGCATCCAGCCGCGCAAAGACGTTGCTCTGCGCCGGCACCTCAAACCGCTGGATCGCGGCCGTATAGCCCTCGTAGGTAAACGTTGCCGTATGCCGCCCGGCCGGCACCTGGATGTCGCAGGGCGTCGTGCAGCCCCGCCCGCTCTCGAGCACCGCCGTCGCGCCCTCGGGCTGCGAACGCAGGCTCACCGCGTAGAGCTGCAGCCCGCCGGTTTGCTGTTGGGTCTGTGGCTTGGGCGTCTCGGGCTTCGGCGACTCCACTGGTTCAACTGGCTTCGGTTCCGCCGGTTTCGGTTCTGCTGCTCTGGGTTCCGCGGGCTTGGCCTCGGGCGTCTTCGTCTCGACGGGCGCCTGCGCGGGCGGCGCTTGCTCGCTCGGCGCCGGCGTCACCGTGGGTGTAGCTGGCGGCTGTGCCGCAAAGTCCGTATGCTGCGCCCAGAACACCACGCCCGCCGCCGCCAGCACCGCCACTCCGGCGGCCATCGCGGCGAACTTCAGCAGCCGGCTCCCCTTGCGGATCTCGGCGGCATCGGGGTCGGTGCGCGAACGCGGCTCGGGCAAGTCCGGCAAGCGCGGCAGGATCACCGGCTCGGCCCCCGGCTCGGCCACCTTCGCCGACGCCACGCTTGCCGGCGCTACCTTCGCGGCTGGCGGCTGCGGGCGAACCGGGTTCGGCTCCGAGATCACCGTGGCTTCCAGTCCCGGCAGGCTGGCCACCGTCGGCGCCGAGTCGCTCGCGCCGCGGGGCAGGGGACGCCAGTTCGGCTCCCGCGCCAAGCCCAGCTCCAACGCCTCCACAAACGCCACGCAATTCGGAAAGCGCCGGTCTCGCTGCTTGTCCATCGCCCGCGCCAACGCCGCTCCCGCATCTGGATGGAGCGTCGCATTGATGCGCTCGGCGGGCGGCGCGTCCAGGTTCAGAATCTTGTAGATCAGCGCCGGAATGCTGTCCGCGGTAAACGGCTTCTCGCCCGTCAACAGTTCGTACGCCAGTACCCCGAGCGAAAACTGATCCGCCCGCCCATCCACCGGCTCGCCCTGAATCTGTTCGGGCGACATATAGTTCGGCGTCCCCAGCAGCGTCCCGGCGATCGTCGTCCCCTGGGACACCGAGGCCTGCGCGTTGATCCGCGCAATGCCGAAGTCGGTCACCTTGGCGATCCGCTCACCCTGGATCATGATGTTGGCCGGCTTGATGTCGCGGTGGACGATTCCCTTCGAGTGCGCGAAGTCGAGCGCGGCGGCCACCTGCTTCAGCAGCGCCAGCAGCGTCGAGGGGCTGGGCGCGCGCCGGTCCGACGTGATGCTCTCGAGCGTCGGCCCGTCCACAAACTCCATGAAGATATAGGCTGTGTCGCCCTGCTCCTGGATGTCGTAGATGGTGACGATGTTCGGATGCGACAGAATGCCGGCCGATTGCGCCTCGCGGCGCAGCCGTTCATGCAGCCGAGCCCGGTCTTGCGGATCCGTCAGCGAGCTCAGATAGATGGTCTTGATCGCAATGATGCGGCCAATCGCCGGGTCGAGTGCGCGATAGACCACGCCCATCGCCCCCCTTCCCAACTCCCCTTGAATCTGATAACGCCCGATTGTGTCCACAGTGTCTATCACTTAGGGTAACTGTTTCCGGCCGGGGAAGCTCTGGTATTCTTGTCCCGATATGAAGCTGCTGTTGGGCATCGCCTTGGGCGCCGGCATTTTGGCCGCGCAGCCGGATCTCTTCAAACTCTCCCCCGGTTCCGCCGCGTTCTCGGACGCCTTGACGGCCGCCGTCCCCAAAGGCTCCCTTGAGAAGGGCGAAGCCTGGGTAGGCCAAGGGCCGGACTTCATCTTTGCTGTCAAAGCCGCCCGCCAGCCCACCATCTCCATCGACGAAGGTGCCCCCGTCGGCATGAAGAAAGCTGGCAACCTCTGGATTCACCGCGCCACCCTCAAAACCGGCACCATCCATCGCTTCTCCTACCTCATCGACGGCCAGCCCTTCGGCGGCAAGAACGATGTCCCCGCCTTCACCCCGGACCATTACGAGCAGCCCGGCGTCCCGCGCGGTAAGCTCTCCGCCAAGCTCGTCCACACCAGCCGCGTCTATCCCGGCATGCTCAGCGACTATTGGACCTACGTGCCCGCTCAGTACAACGCCTCCCAACCCGCGGCCGTCATGGTCTGGCAGGACGGCGCCGGCTATACGGCCCGCGAAGGCGGCAGCCGCCTGCAGATCGTCCTCGATAACCTCACCCATCAGAAAAAGATTCCCGTCGCCGTCCACATCTTCATCCAGCCCGGCTTGGTGGGCGAAAAGCGGATGCGGTCCCTCGAATACGACACCGTCGACGACACCTATGGCCGCTTCCTCATGGAAGAGATCCTGCCCGAAGTCAGCAAGTCCTACAACCTGCGCCAGGACCCCTACAGCCGCGCCATCGCTGGCAACTCCTCCGGTGGCATCTGCGCCTTCAACGTCGCCTGGTTCATGCCCAACCAGTTCAGCCGCGTCCTGTCCCGCATCGGCAGCTTCACCAGCATCCAGTGGAAGCCCGGCGAACTCGACGGCGGCAACGTCTATCCGTTCAAGATTCGCAAGGAGCCCAAGCGCAACATCCGCGTCTGGCTGCAGGACGGTAGCGAGGACCTCGAGAATACGCACGGCAGTTGGCCCTACCAGAATCTGCAGATGGCGAACTCGCTCAAGATGCGCGACTACGATTTCAAGCTCAGCTTCGGAATCGGCACCCACAACGGCGGGCACGGCAATGCCGAAGCTCCGGCGGCCCTCACCTGGTTGTGGCGCGACTACGACCCGGCCAAGACCGAGCAGACCTACAGCCAGGACCCCGCTGAAAAAGGGAAGCCTTTTTACCGGGTGAAGACCCTCAATCGGGAGTAGATGGAATTTATCCTCTTCATCGCGCTGGTGGCGCTGTCCATCGCCGTTTACCGGCAGCGATCCCACACTCGGGAGCTCACCGAGCGGGTACGCGATCTCACGGCCCGCATCTATGCCGCCGAACTGGCGCTCGAGTCGCGTCGCCCCCCGGTCGCTGAAGAACCTCGTCCTACTCCGCCCCCCGCTCCGTCTCCCAGCCCCCTGGAAGAGCCGCCCCCTCTGCCGGCGTGGCTGAACGCGCCGCCGCCTCTTCCCGCTCCCGAGCCAGTTCCCGCTCCCCCCTTGCCGCCGCCCGTGCCCCAGCCGAGGTGGCGCGATCGCTTTCAAGGCGAAGAGTGGGAAGCGCTGCTCGGTGGCAGCATCCTGAACAAGCTCGGCGCGCTGATCCTGGTCATCGGTCTCGCGCTCTTCCTGCGCTTCTCGCTTGACGCGATGGGGCCAGCGGGCAAGATCGCCGTCGGCGCCCTGGTCTCCGCCGTCCTGATCGGCGCCGGGATGTGGGTGGAGCGTCAGCCGCGCTACAAGATCTTCTCCATCGGCCTGTTGGCCGCCGGTTGGGCGATGCTCTACTTCACCGCCTTCGCGGCCCATGGCATTCCGGAGTCGCGCCTCATCGAGAGTCCCACGGCGGGGCTGGCGTTGCTGCTGGTGGTTGGCGCGGCGATGGTGGCCCGTTCTCTGCGGTACGAGAGCGAATGGGTCACGGGGCTCGCGTTCTTCGCCGCCT
The DNA here is from genome assembly GCA_965229305.1 of Bryobacteraceae bacterium. Lineage (GTDB taxonomy): Bacteria > Acidobacteriota > Terriglobia > Bryobacterales > Bryobacteraceae > JALHNI01. Next base: position 23,865 of record CBDDIZ010000022.1, read on the forward strand.
TCGCAGCCCTGCAAGTGGACCCCTCCTCCGCCTTCGCCATGGTGGCGTCCGCCTTGCTCGCGGCCGGTTTGCTCGCTGTGAGCGCCAAGTTCCAATGGCGCTACATGCCGCTCTTCGGCATTCTGCTCGCCTACACCACCGTGGCCTTCCTGCCGCCCACCGTCGGCTTCATTCCTGGCGTGGGGCATCCGATTCTGTGGGTCTACTGGCTGCTGTTCGAGCTGTTCGACCAATGGCGAGGCCGTCAGGCGGCTCGCCCCACGCCGCTCGACGCCGTGCAGTACGTGCTCAACACGATGGCCTTTATCTCGGCCTCGTTGCTCACCACGCGCGGAGCCGCGCCGGAGCACTACTCGTCGTTCATGGGCTTGGCGGCCATGGCCTTCGCCATGAGCGCGTTCTTCCGGCGGCATCGCGACGTGGAGCAGGAAGCGCACTGGTGGAGCGTACCCGGCCTGTCGCTGGCCGCCACCAGTGCCGTGGCCGCGGTGGCGATCCTGCTGCGCTTTGACCGGCTCTCCGCCACCTTGGCCTTGCTGGTGGAGGGGCAGGCGCTCTTCGTGCTGGCTTGGCGGACGAACCCGCCGCTCGCGCGTTGGATGGCGCTGGCGATCAACGCGCTGGCGCTCGCCAAGCTGATTGCCGTGGACGATCGGCAGAACGCCGCCATCACCTGGCTCGGCTGGAGGCTTCAGGCGGTGACCCCGCTCGCCGTCCTGATGGGCGCGCTGTTCTACTTCAACCGAGCCGTCTCCGCCTTGGCCGCCTATAGCTGGGGCGCGACGCTGATCCTCGCCCTGGTGCTCGCCGGAGAATTGCCGCACGGCTGGGTGTTTGCCGGTTGGGCCGCCTTGGGCTCCGGGTTGGCGCTGGCCGGGGAAGCATTCTCCTGGCGCGACCTCCGCCATCAGGCCTACGTGCTGATGGCGGTCATGGTGCCCGCCCTGGCTTACTCCATGGCGGATCACCCGCAGACCTCCCCTTGGGCCTGGGCGTTATTCTCGGAGTCGCTGGTGGTGATGGCCTGGACCTGGCGGCAGTTGCCGGCGGGAGTCGAGCGGGGCCTGATGCTGAACGGCGCCTGGCATCTGGCGGCCCTTGGCTTGACGACGCTGTTGTGGCGCTTGTTTCCCGGCACGCTGGCCGGGCCGGCCTGGGGTGTGCTGGCGCTGTTTTTCGTGGAAGCCGGGGTGATGTTCGAATACTCCGAACTGCGGCGGGTGGGGCATACCGTGGCGCTCGCGGCGTTCGGCCGCCTGCTGATGAGTAACTTCCCCGCGCTCGGTTATACCGGGCCTTTCTCGCATCGCCTGCTGACGGTGGCTCCGTTTATCCCGCTTTACGCCTATTTGTGGTGGCGCTCCCGATGGCGCTTGTATCTATGGCTGCCGCCGGTGTTGGCGCTCTTCCTGGTGCGGCTGGAGATCGGGCACGCGCCGTCCGGCGTCGTGTCCATGGTGGGCGGGTTGGGGCTGCTCTGGCTTGGTTTGCGCCAAGCGATTCCGGACCTGCGTTGGCAGGCCTACCTGGTCGCCCTGGCTTCGTTTCTGCGGGCCTGGAACGTGAGTTTCTCCCAGGCTGATTCCACCTTGCGTGTCCTCACCAGTGTGCTGGTGGTGGCGGGCCTCTTCGCCGGGCACCGCTTGGCGCCGCGCGAGGCACCCACGCCGCGCGAGCGTTGGGCCCGGCCGCTCTATGCCGTATTGGGCGCCGCGTTGTTCGCCGCGGTTCTCTATAACCAGGTGTCTGGCCGCATGTTGACGGTGGCCTGGAGCATGGAAGGCGTCACGTTGCTGGTGGTCGGGTTCATTACCTCCGAGCGGGTCATGCGTTTCTCCGGCTTAGGGTTCTTCCTGTTTTGTATCGGTAAGCTGTTTATTTACGACTTGTCGTCGTTACAAGGACTGGCGCGCATTGCCAGCTTTATCGTGCTGGGTGTGTTGTTGATGGCGGCGAGTTGGCTCTACACGCGGTATCGCGAGCAGTTAAAGAGGATCCTGTAAGTGATGAGGCCTCCACTTACTTTCTACCTGGTGGGCGGGTTGCTGGTGGCGGGCGCGGCGATCGCGTCGCTCGCTCCGATCGACCGGGCGGCGAGCTTCAACGCGGTGCTCGAGATGTGGGGCGACCTCCTCCGGGATGCCGATTCATTGCCGCGCCACATGGTGCGCGTGGCGGCCGAAACGGAGATGGAATTTGGACGCACCCTGGCGGACCGCATTCAGCCGCAGAAGGCCGTGCTGAGCGCCGACACAGCGTACGTGATTTCGGTGGGCAACGAAATCGTCCGCCACGCGCGCCGGCGCGAAATCGTCTACCATTTCCGCGTCATCGAATCGCCGCAGGTGAATGCCTTCGCGTTGCCGGGCGGCTACATCTTCGTGCATGCCGGCCTGTTGCGGACGCTGCGAGACGAAAGTCAACTGGCGGCGATCCTGGGGCACGAGGTGGCGCATGTCGATTTGCGGCATTGTGTGGACCGCTTTCAATACGAGCTCAAAATGAAGGAGCTGAAGCTCCCCGAAGGCCCCGGCAGCCTGGCTGACGCGCTACGCAGCGTGGCCGCCGTGGCGTACTCTCCCGCCCAGGAGATCGAGGCCGACCAGACCGGACAAGTGATGGCGGCCGCCGCCGGCTACGACCCGGCCGGGGGCAGTAATGCCATGGCCACGCTCCAGGAGTTTCTGGAGCCAAGTGCCGCCTTGCGCCCGCCGGGTTCACCGATGACCGAAGCGATGCAGGCGGCCACGCGTGGGCTGCATGATTTCTTCCGTTCGCACCCCCGCACCGACGAACGCGCGCGCCGTTTACGCGAGGTGGAGCAGGCTTACATCGCCGCGCATCGGGGCCGCGAATACTGCCGCGGCGCCAAGAACCTGGCGGGCCGCACCAGTTGCGGTTTCACCCGCTTCGCTGAAGAGATGGTGAGATACTAACTGCATGGAAGAGCGGGCATTTTTTAACGAATCACAAGTGACCAAGCCGGCCACGCTCAATTGCAATTTCTGCAAGACCTCCGACACTTACGATGTGAAGTGGATTCTGCGCAAAAAGAAGGACCGGATTCCGGGTGGGGCGGACGAACGCGACCGCGCCCGGTTTGCCAAGCTGCAGAGCTACCTGGTGCTGCTCGATACGCACGCGCAGTGCAAAAACATCCGGTGCCGGAAACGTTTTGAGATCTCCGGCATCCGGACCACGGCCTTCATTTAGAACGTAAAGCCCAGGGCCACGCTATAGGCACGCGGGGTGACGAAGTGCGTGCCGCCGAACGGCGACAGGAAGTTATACAGCCGCTGCGTGTTGGTGAGGTTGGCGATGTTGAAGCGCGCCGTCACCTTCCAACGCTCGCCGCGGAAGAGATTGTCGTTGCCGAGTGAGAGCGTGTGGAGATGGCGGGGAGCGACACGCGAGGGGCGATGGTCGGGGTCGCCGGTGCCGTCGACGGGGATGCGATAGCGCAAGGCGCCGAACGGCGAATCGTCATCGCATTCGGTGAGGCGGTTGGTGCGCGAGGCGTAATTGGCGCCGCAGTAAAGACCCATGGCCGCCTGCTGCGCGGCGGTGAGTTCGAAGGCCGCTTCCCGCGAGTCGATGCCGCCGGAGACCAGCCCCGAGTCATAGCGCCACGTGTAAGCCGCAAACCAGCTCGACTTCGGCACGCGATAGACGATGTGGGTGGTGGATTGGAAGGCCTGATCGTGGTCGATGCGGAAGACGCCTTCCTCAAGCGAATCCGGGAAGATGAGGCCGCCGTTCGACGGGCCGAAGAAGCGGGCCTTGCCGTGGCCGCCCAGCCAATAGCCTTGCAGGCCGTGCCAGTTCACCGATGACAGGCGGAGCGAGAAGCCGCTGATGTTGCTCTTGTACCAGGAGATGGGGAAGACCAGGGGCGTGGTGAGCACGGCGCCGAAGTCGTAGCCGTTGCGGGTGAACTTCCAGAAGTAGTCGCCTTCGAAGATGAAGTGGGAACCCAGCGCCTGCTGGAAGCCGACGTTGTACTGGTTGCGATTGCCGGGGCGGATGGGTTCGACGTTGGACGCGCCGGCGACGTTCTGCGCGAGGCCGCCGCCCGCGCCGGTGGAGCTCGACAGGATCAGATTCTCGTTGTAGGGCGTTTCAAAGGTGCGCGAGAAGGCGGCGCGGAGCACGGTGCCGGTGGCTTTGATCTGGTAGGAGAGACCGGCGCGGGGCTGGAGGCCGTGGGCTTTCACGAGGCCGAGGTAACGGTCATAGCGGAAGCCGATCATGATGTTCAGGCCGCCGAGGCGCCATTGGTCCTGCGCGTAGAGGGCGTGCTGGTTGATGTTCTGGCGGCCGTGGAAGCGGAAGAGCTGGCCGCCGCGGGTGAGGTCGAAGGGGACCAGGCCGGGCTGCAGATTCTCGTTGGGGGTGAAGCCGAGGCCGGCGCAACGGGCGGGATCGCGCACAGTGTTCGGGCCGGCCGGCTCGCCGTCGTCGTCGACGCAGACGGGGTTGTAGGCGGGGTCGGTGACGCCTAGGAAGAAGTTCTCGACGAGGCGGGTTTGCATGGTCTGATAGCCGACCTTGAGGGTGTGGCGGCCGGAGACGTGCGAGAGGTCAACGCGGGTGCCCCAGTTGGTGAGATGACGGTCCTGGCCGAGGGTGATGGGGGTGTCGTCGGCGGGGTTGGGGCTGGCGAAGTAGGTGACGCGGTCCTGACGGACGAAGGGGTTGACGGTGAGCAGGGTGGAGGGGGAGGCCGAGTAAATCCAGCCGAAGCCGACATTGGCGGTGGTGGTGAGCTGGCGCTGATCCTGATTCGGCTGATCGTAGGTGTTGGGCACCTGGAAGGAGTTGCGGCCACCGAGGATGTTGACGTGGAAGGCGTGGCGCGCGTTGGGCTGGTAGTCGAGGCGATCGAAGATCGTCTGGTGATTGCCGATGTCGTGGAGGGGGCGGAACTCCGGGGTATCGAGGAATCGGCCGCTGCGGCCGGTGGTGACGGCGAGGAAGTTGCCGAACTTGGCGTTGCCCGCGCCGAAAGTGCCTTCGGTTTGCGTGGTGCCGAAGGAGCCGTAGCTGGTCTGCAGACTGCCGTAGCCTTCGGGGCGGCCGAGGCCGGACTTGGTGGTGGTGGAGACGACCAGCGCGGTCTTGTCACCGTACTCGGCGGTGGGGGCGCCGGTGACGACTTCGAGCGACTGGATGGCGTTGACGGGAATCTGAGTGGAGAAGGCCTTCGACTGCTGGTCGTTGATGGGCTGGCCGTCGACGACGAAGCTGGTTTGGGCGTGGTCGCCGATGGGGTGGAAGAAGCCGTTGGCGTCGGCGACGACGCCGGGGGAGCCGAGGGTGAGGGCGTCGCTCAAGCCGGCGGCAGGCGAGTTGAGGGCCATCTTCTCCAGGCCTTTGGCGTCGATGTCGTTGTGGGCGAAGGTGACGTTCTCGAGCAGGTCCGTGCCGAAGGCTTCGACCTCAACGCTGGTGATGCTGGAGGCGAGCTTGAGCTTAATGGGAACGGTCATCGGGACAGCGCTGCGGATGGAGAAGTCGAAGGTGAAGGGGGCGAAGCCGGGCGCGGTGACGGTGAGGTGGTACTGGTTGAAGGGCAACTGGCGGAAGCGGTAGCTGCCGTCGGCGTCGCTGGTGACGGTTTGGCGGAAAGTGGTGAGGGGGTTGGTGATGTCGACCTGAGCGCCGGCGATCGCGGCGCCGGAGGGGTCGGTGATGCGGCCTTCGACGCGGCCGGCATTGCCGAGCGACTGTCCGTAGAGGGTGGTGGCGAGCAGGAGGGCGAGAGTAAGACGAGGCATCAGTCCTCATCATAGTGAAAACGCCTTCTCAAAATCAACGATGTTGGGAATTCGTTCTCAGAAGGTTTGCAGCTTCACCTGGTCCAGCAGGTGATCGGCGATAGCCAGCGAGGCGGTGGCGCCGGGGCTAGGAGCGTTGATCAGGTGGAGGGCGTTGCGGCGGAGGACGAAGTCGAAGTCCTGGAGCAGGGTGCCATCGGGCCCGAGGGCCTGGGCGCGGATGCCGGCGCCGCCGGGGAGAAGATGCTTGGCTTCGATGGCGGGGATCAGCCGCTGCAGGGAGCGGCAGAACTCCTGCTTGAGCAGCGAGCGCTTCACTTCGTAGAAGGCCATCGACGGGTATTTGCGGAGGAAGCGCCAGAAGCCGGGGAAGGAGAAGACGTCGGCGACGTCGCCGGCGACGAACTTGCGCCAGGTGTAGCCTTCGCGGGCGGTGGCGAGAACGGCGTTGGGGCCGGCTTCGACGCCGCCGTGGATCATGCGCGTGTAGTGGACGCCAAGGAAGGGGAACTTGGGATCGGGCACCGGATAGATGAGGTGCTGGACGAGGCCGGCGGCTTCGGGCGCCAGCAGGAAGTACTCGCCGCGGAAGGGCACGATGCGCGCCGTGCGGACTTCGCCGGCCAGTTCGAGGATGCGGTCGCAGTAGAGGCCGGCGCAGTTGAACAGGAAATCGACCTGGGCCTCATGCGGACCACCGGTGATCAGCCAGCCGCGGCCTTCGGGGCGGATGGAGCGGACGGGGGCGCTGGTGTGCACTTGGCCGCCGGCGGCTTGAATCAGCTCGGCCAGCTTGCGGCAAACGGCGGGATAGTCGACGATGCCTTCTTCAGGGACTTCGACGCCAGCCAGGCCGGCCACATGCGGCTCGCGTTCGCGCATCTCTTGGGGGCTCATCCAGCGGAGGCCGGCGAGGCCGTTGGCCTGGCCGCGCGAAAGCAGTTCCTTCAGCCGGTCGATTTCTTCGGGTTCCGTGGCGACGACTAACTTGCCGCAGCGTTCGTAGGGGATGGCGTGTTCTTCGCAGAACTGGACCATGCGGCGGATGCCGGTGGTGGACATCCGGGCTTTGAGCGAACCGGGCTTGTAATAGAGGCCGGCGTGGAGGACGCCGCTGTTGTGGCCGCTTTGGTGTTGACCGACGGCGGACTCTTTTTCAAAAACAGTGACGCGGGCGGAAGGAAAGGTGCGGGTGAGTTGATAGGCCACCGCGAGTCCAATGATGCCGCCACCGACGACAGCGTACGAGGAATGCGGAGATTCTGAAGCCAACCTCCCATTTGTACACTAAACTGGTAAGCGAATGCTTCTTCCTCGGGAAATGATCGGCTACCTTTCACGTCAACTGGTCAAGCGGTTGGCTCCGAAATCGATTGATGCGGCCAATCCTCCGGCGGTGACCGAGACGATCACGTTGGTGATTACCCGGGAGTTGGAAGCTGAAGACAAGCTGAACGACGAAGTCCGCGAGCTGTTGAGCCAATACTCGGACTACATGCGGCAGGAAGGCATCCCCTACTCGGAGATGTTCCGCAAGATCAAGAATCAGCTGGTGATCAAGCACAAGATCGTGCGGGCGAGCGGGCGCGATTCGAACGACAACATGAAGCTGTCGCGCGATAAGGTGACCGACCTGTCCCACAAGATCGTGGCGGAACTGAAGAAGTCGCGCGAGATTCGCGTGAAGCGTCCGGACAACGAGATGCGGCTCGATATCGTGAAGGGCTTTACCGAAGTGCTGCTGGCGGAAGAGAAGGCCGATCGCGATGCGCGGGCGAAGGTGCGGTCGCTGAAGAAGGACATTCCGGAAGGCAGCGAAGAGTTCGAGTTGCTGCAGAAGAAGTTCTACGCCGAAGAACTGAAGAAGCTCGGCATCGACTTTAACGCTTAGCGCGGAGTTCGAAGACTTCGTAGACGGGGCGGCCTCGCCGGTCCGTAATCGTTTCCAGATTCACGCGTTCCATTCCGGCAGCCTCGACGGCTTGCTGGAAGTCCTGATTGATGTTGGCGAAGGCTTCAAAGGGCTTGATGGTGCCGACCCAGAGGGTGTCCGGCGCGGCGAGCGAGGCCGGTGGGAAGGGGCGCTCCGTCCAGACCAGCGGCACTTTGCCGCGAGTGAGCAACGTCAGGTTGTCGGTCATTCCCCAATCGTAGATGCGCGCGGGTTTGGGCTGGGCTTGCAGCCGGTCCGCGAGACGGAAGATGGCATTGGTCCAGGAAGCGGGGCTGCCTTCTGTGACCAGAGACTGCCGGTAGATGTTCAGGACGCGCGCATTGTCGAGCGCGAGCAACGCCACCACCACCCAAGCAAACGTCGGCCGGCTGATCTTCGGAGCGGTGAAGGCGGCGGCGATCGCCCAATATTGCAAGGGAAAAATCAGGACCTGATGATGCACGGCGCCGCCGGCGTTTTTCGTCACGGCCATCAGCAGGAACGTGATGGCGCCGGCAATGATCGGCAGCCAGCCCAGGCGGCTGGGCCAGATGAGGAGCAGGATCATCGCGGCGAGCAGAGCGAGGGGAACGTACGTCCAGCGTTGGGGCGACTTGGGCTCGTAGGTGATGTACTCCATCAGCGCGTAACCGCGGAAAGTCTCATAGAGCAGGCGGGACTTGGGCGCGAGTTCGTCGAAGGTTAGGTTGACGTTCTGGCTGACCGTCGCCGCGGGCTTGCGGACGTTGTAGCGCAGGAAGGGGAACGCGCCGAGGACGAAAAAGGCGAGCGCCAGCAGGAGCCGCTTCCAGTGAAACGTGCGCCAGAGCAGGGCGGGGAAGAGCGCGAGTAACGGCAGCGCGAAGCCGATGAAGGTCCACGTGACGAGGGCTTTGTTCCAGAGGGCGAGGCCGAGGCAGAAGAACGCCAGACACCAGGACCAGAGGGCGGGCCGCAATAGGAGGACTCCGGCGGCGAGCAGCAGGAAATGCTGAATGGCGACCGGGCCCCAATCGAAGGTCGTGGTGAGGAGGAGGATGGGGTCGGTGGCCATCAGCAGGCCGCCGAACCAGGCGGCGCGTTCGCCATGGAGCTTGGCGAGGAAGAGGGTGAAGAGCCAGACGCTGCAGCCGCCGAGGAGGACCATCGGCAGGCGGAGCGACCAGACGCCGGGCGGGAAGAGCTGGAAGATCGGGTAGTAGAGCCAAGTCTTCAAGGCGCCGACGTAGCTCATCAGCATGGTGGGGACTGAATGGTGGAAGGCGCGGAAGAAGTCGAGGGATTCGTAAGGCTGGAAGATGATGCCGGCGAAGAGGGCTTCATCGGTCTGGACGCCGGCGTGCGGGAGTACGGTGAGCGCCAGCAGGATAAACACCAAGGCGCAAAGAGGGCCGCGAGCGCGGGCGAAAGTCACGTTTCATTGTAGTCTACGAAAGTCTTCGTTGACATCTACGAATCAATTCGTATAAACTGCGGGCAGATGAAGCTACCCAAGCCGACGGCGGGCGAACTCGAAATTCTGGATGTGCTGTGGCGGCGCAAGGAGCCGCTGACGGTGCGGGAGGTCCACGCCGAGTTGAATGCGAACAAAGCGACCGGCTATACGACGGTGCTGAAGCTGATGCAGATCATGGCCGGCAAGGGGCTGCTTGATCGGGACGAAAGCGAGCGGGCGCATCGGTACCGGCCGCGGCTGGAGCAGCAGCAAACGCAAACGCAGTTGTTGCGCGATCTGGTGGAGAGGGCGTTCCATGGCTCCGCCGCGCTGTTGGTGCAGCAGGCGCTGGCGGCGAAACCGGCGACGCGGGAGGAACTGGCGGAGATCCGCGAACTGTTGAATCGGTACGAGAAGGAGACGGTATGAGGAATACGACTCTGGGCTGGACGCTGCTGCACTTTCTGTGGCAGGGGACAGCGCTGGCGGCGGTGATGTTGGGCGGGTTACTCGCCACGCGTTCGGCGCGGGCACGGTACTTACTAGGCTGCGGCGTGCTGGCGGCGATGACGCTCGCGCCGCTGGTGACCTACGCGGTGCTGGCGCAGCCCGGGGCGATGACGGAGTTGCCGCCGGTGGCCTTGGCCTTGGGGGCGGGCGATGGTCTGTCGCGGGCGGTGGGAGGCGAGGCACCGGCGCAGTGGATCGCCTGGGTGCCACTGGTTTGGTTGAGCGGCGTGATGGCGCTTTCGTTGCGGCTGGGGATGGCGGCGTGGGGCGTGCACCGGCTGACGCATCGCGACGTGCGGGAGATGGCGGATGCGTGGCCGCATTTGAGCGCGGCGCTCGGTGTGCGGCGGAGGGTGAGGTTTTTGGAGTCCAGGCGGGATGGCGGCCCGTTTCAGGCGGGTTTCCTGAAGCCGGTGATTCTGATGCCGGCGAGTTTGCTGACGCAGTTGCCGGCAGCGCAGCTCGAGGCGATTGTGGCGCACGAGTTGGCGCATGTCGCCCGGCACGACTATTTGGTGAACCTGCTGCAGACGGTGGTGGAGACAGTGCTGTTCTACCATCCGGCGGTGTGGTGGGTGTCGCGCACCGTGCGCCAGGAGCGCGAGATGTGCTGCGATCAACGGGCGGCGGAAATAGTAGGCGGCGAGCGGCCTTATGCCGAAGCGCTGCTGAGTTTGGAGGAACTAGCGATGGGACGTTGGGAGTTGGCGAATGGCGCGACCGGCGGCGATCTGCGACGGCGCATTCTGCGGCTGCTCGGTCAGCCGGAGGCGCCGCGGCGGGACTTGCGTGTGCCGGCGGGTTTGATGGCGATGGTGCTGGTGGGGGCGATGGTGTTTCCCCTGGTGGAGACGCGGGCGCAGGTGCAGCCGCCGGCGCCGGGCGAGGCGGCGGTGTCACCGTCGGAGACGGAAGTGCTGCGGCTCGAGGTGGAGCGGTTGCGGAAGGACCTGGCGGAGTTGCGGGCGGAGACGGCGGCGCGGGTCCAGCAGCGGTCGAATGCGGATCAGTTGTCGGCGCTGGAGGCGCAAAGGCTGAGTTTGACCGAGGCGCAACGGTCGCTCGAACGCCTGCGTGAGTCGCAAGAGGCTTTGTTGAACGCGCAGGATCAGGCGCTGGCGGGACAACTGCGGGACGCGGAGCTGTTGCGGGCCCGTCGAACCGAGCTGGAGGCGCGTCTGCAGCAGTTGGCGCAGGTCTACCAGCCGTCGCATCCGGAGTATCGGCGCGTGGCGCGGGAGTTGGCGCTGCTGCCGGCGGCGGCGAAACCGGCGCAGGGAGCTTACGACAAGTGGCTGCACGAGGATGTGGTCTACCTCATCACGCCGGCGGAGACGGAGCGGTTCGAGCAGTTGAAGTCCGACGGGGAGCGCGAGATGTTCGTGGAGCAGTTCTGGAAGCGGCGGGATCCGAAGCCGGATACGGCGGTGAACGAGTTCAAGGAAGAGCACTATCGGCGGATTGGGTATGCCAACCGAAGGTGGGGGACTTCGGCGTTGCAAGGATGGAAGACGGAACGCGGGCGCAGATATATTGTCAGCGGGCCGCCGGACGAGATCGAGTCGCATCCGGGGATCAAGGAGCAATGGCTTTATCGGAATCCGCGGCAGATCGTGGAGTTCAAGTTGAACGACGAGAAGTAAGGGTAGCGCAGAAAAGCAAGAAGGCCCCGGCTCGAGGCGAGCGCGGGGCCTTTTAGTTGTCGAAGTAAAGCCTTGAATCCCTTAAATCTTGGATTCTTTGTATTCCACGTGCTTGCGAGCGACCGGATCATACTTCTTTTTGAGAAGCTTCTCGGTTTTGAGCTTGGGGTTCTTGCTGGTGGTGTAAAAGTGGCCGGTGCCGGCCGTAGACACCAGACGGATCAAAATGCGAGCCATTAGAGTGCACCTTCCTTGCGCAGGCGGGCGATCACCGCGTCGGCGCCTTGCTTATCGATCGTGCGCATGCCATTGGTGGTGAGGCGCAAACGCACGTAACGGCCTTCGCTCGGCACCCAGATCCGCTTTTCGTGCAGATTGGGCTCGAAGCGGCGCTTCGTGCGGTTGTTGGCGTGCGAAACCCGATTGCCGGACATCGGCTTCTTTTTGGTCACAGGGCAGTACTTAGCCATCGCAAATCTCCTGGCAGTGTCGATTTTTGGATCGGGGAGCCGGCCTGCCAGCGAACCGTAGGGAAACAACCATACCGTCCGCGAGGCCATGCAAGACACGCGCAGTTTTGAGAATACCACAGAAGTGGAGATTGTCCAAGCCGCGGGGCGAAGATCAGGCGGGAATGATGTCGCCTTCGCCGGGAGCGAGGAACAGGTTGGCCATCACACCATGCTGCTTGGTATAGAGGTCGTGGTAGCGGCCTTCGAGGGCGTAGAGCTGCTGATGATTGCCGCGTTCGACGATCTGGCCGGCTTCCACGACCAGGATCTGGTCCGCGCGGCGGATGGTGGAGAGGCGGTGGGCGATGACGAAGGTGGTGCGGCCCTTCATGAGGAACTCGAGGCCGGCCTGGATGAGGGCTTCGCTCTCGGAGTCCAAGCTGGAGGTGGCTTCGTCGAGGATCAGGATGCGGGGATCGGCGAGGATGGCGCGGGCGATGGAGACGCGCTGACGCTGACCGCCGGAGAGCTTGACGCCGCGTTCGCCAACGATGGTGTCGTAGCCGTCAGTGAACTTTTCGGCGAACTCGTTGACGCGCGCGATGCGGCAGGCTTCGAGCACTTCTTCGCGGGTGGCGCCGGGGCGAGAGAAGACAATGTTGTCGAAGATCGTGCCGTCGAAGAGGAACGTCTCCTGGAGGACGACGCCGAGTTGGGTGCGGTAGCTGTTGAGGCGGACGGTGGAAAGGTCTTTGCCGTCGACGGTGATGCGGCCGGAGTCCGGGACGTAGAAGGCGGCGACGAGTCCGATGATGGTGGACTTGCCGGAGCCGGAGGCGCCGACCAAGGCGGTGGAGGTGCCGGGCCGGGCGTCGAAGCTAATGCCCTTCAAGACCTCTTTGCCTGCCTCGTAGGAGAAACGGACATCTTCGAAGACGACGCGGCCTTCGATGGGGCCGATGTCGGTGCCGCGGCGCGGGTCCTGGTCTTCGCGGGTTTCGCGGAGGACTTCGCGGGTGCGCTCGAGTCCGGCGATGGCTTCGGTGAGTTGGGTGCCGATGCCGACGACCTGAAAGACGGGGGCGACGAGGAAGGCGAGGAAGGCGGTGAAGGTGACGAAGCCGCCCAGGGTGAGTTGCCCTTCGAAGATCTGTTTGGCGCCGACGAACATCACCAACGCGCCAACCAGTCCCATCAGCAGGGTGGCCGAAAGGCTCATGGTGGAGATGGCGGTGAGCGACTTCAACACGTTCTCGAGGAGGCGCTCGACGCCAGCGGAGAAGTTGCGCTCTTCGCGTTCCTCGGCGTGATAGCCCTTGACGACGCGCACGCCGCTGAGGCTTTCGGTGAGGCGTCCGTTCACTTCGGCCGTGATCTTGCCGCGCTCGCGGAAGATCGGGCGGACGTGGGCGAAGGCCTTTTGCAGTACCGCCGCATAAAGGAGGACCACCAGCAGCGCGAGGCCCGTCAGGAGCGGGCTGATCCGCAGGAGGATAAAGAGCGCGGCGAAGGCGGTCAGCAAGCCGCCGCAGAACTCAATCAGGCCGGTGCCCAGGAGATTGCGGAGACCTTCGACGTCGTTCATGATGCGCGAGACGAGGGTGCCGCTTTTGTTGGCGTCGAAGTAGTTGAGCGGAAGCCGCCCGACGTGCGCCTGGACCTTGCGGCGCATCTCGGCGATGAGGCGTTGACCTTCTTTCGAGATCAACTGCGTGAGGGTGAACGACGTGACGCCCTGAATGATGGTGGCGGCCAGGACGGCCAGCGCGAGCGGCGTGAGCCATTCGGGATGGCGCTGGCCAATGACGTCGTCCACCAGGAACTTGGTGGAGTAAGGAAGCACGAGACCCGCCATGCGGCCGATGACCATGAGGATCATGCCGATGGCGAGGATCCGCCGGCGGGGCTTGATCAGGTCCCGGATGTCCGGCCAGACTTCGCGGAGCTGTTCGCCGGTGCTCTTCTTGCTTTTGGGCTCGTCGGGCCGGACACGACGGGAGGAGCGCTCGCCGTTCATCCGAGCAGGCCGCTGAGTTCGGCAGGTTGCACGCGCAGGCCGACGTAGAACATGCCGAACTGGGCGTAGACGGCGCTGACGAGGTCGAAGCGCATTTCGTAGATCAGCTTCTTGAAGACCAGCGGGTCGTCGGCGTAGAGGTCGACGCCCCATTCCCAGTCGTCGAAGCCGATGGAGCCGGAGATGATCTGTTTCACTTCGCCGGCATAGCGGCGGCCGATCATGCCGTGGTCGTGCATCATGCGGGCGCGTTCGGCGAAGGGAACCTGGTACCAGTTCTTGTCCTCGCCGCGGCGGCGGTCCATGGGATAGAAGCAGACGTACTTGGTGGGCGGGAAGTCGGGGTAGAGGCGGACGGCCATGGCTTTGCGCTGGCGGTCCAGGGTTTCTTCGAGGGCGGCCTTCCAGGCGTCACTGTGAGGTTCGAGCGCCTTTTCGGTGAGCTCCTTGTAGATCTTGCCGGTGGACTCGTAGAGGCCGAGTTCGACGACGGAGAGATAAGAGGTGGTGGGCTCGAGGTAATCCGAGAGGCGGAGGCGGGCCAAGCCGAGTTCGGCCTGGTTGAGGTCGGCGAAGCTGTCGCGGTAGTGGATCAGCATGAGGTCGCCTTTGTGACCGAGCATGGAGAAGAGCGCGGTGCGGGGATGGGCGGTGAGCCAGTCCGTGGCTTCGGTGAGGATGGCGGAACGTTCGCTGGCCGCCAAGGTCCGCCAGGCGGACCAGCGGAAACGCATCATTTGATGAAGGACGCTGGCGCCTTCCAGGGTGAGAGGGACAATGGGATCCACTCTTCCAGCTTACTAGTCACCCTGGGCCAACGCACCCCGTTTCCCAGTCCGGATACCCCTTGACAACGGGCGGCAGTTTACTTTTGATGTATACTCGGTGAATCCGTGGTGTCTTCCACTACGGAAACCGCCGTTTGGAAGTAGAGAGCTAAGCGGCGAACTTCAGGGAGTTAAAACATGATCAAGAAGACCACGTCGGTCCTGCTTGGCCTTTTTCTCAGCGCGTGTCTGAGTTGGGGTCAAAATGCGACCGGTTCGATCGGTGGCTTGGTGACGGACTCGAACGGGGCAGTGATCCCCGGTGTCGGCCTCACCGTTAAGAATGAAGCGACGGGTTTAGAAATTAAGGCTCAGACGTCGGATTCGGGCGTATACCTGTTTCCCACGCTGTTGCCGGGCCCCTATACCCTTTCCGCGGAAAAGACAGGCTTCCGCCGTTTGAACCGCACCAACATCGAAGTTCGCATCGCGCAGCGTATCGATCTTGATGTCCAACTCGAAGTCGGTGAAGTACAGCAGACGGTGAGCGTCACGGCTGAAGCTCCGCTGCTCGAAACCTCCAGCGCGGAACGCGGTCAGAACATCTCGACGAAGATGATGGACAACCTGCCGCTGTTTGCCGGCGGCATTCGCAATCCTCGCGCCTTCATCAACTACATGCCCGGTGTGACGAACAACGGTGAGCAGAGCGTCTCCGGTTCGGGCGGCCGTGCGCAGGAAGTGCTGATCGACGGCGCCAGCGCGCTGAACGTCGAATCGAGCGCGGTGTTCAACTTCCCGTCCGCCGAAATGTTCTCGGAATTCAAGATGCTGCAGTCCAACTACTCGGCCGAATACGGCCGCGTGGGTGGCGGTATCGAAATCTACGTCCCCCGCTCGGGCACCAACTGGTTCCATGGCGCGGCCTTCCACAACATGCGCCGCGATATCTGGAACGCCAATGCCTGGGCTCGCAACGCGAATCCCAACCCGGCCCAGAACTTCCGCCCGAAGGAACGCTTCAACGAAACCGGCGGTTCCGCCGGTGGCCCGATCTTCATCCCGAAGATCTATGACGGCCGCAACAAGACCTTCTGGTATTTCACCTACACGAAGGATCTGCGCCCGGCGACGATCAGCTTCCCGATCATGACGGTGCCGACGGCGGCCATGAAGCGCGGTGACTTCTCCGCGGCTGGCATCCCGACGATCTACGATCCGGCGACCACCAACGGTAACGATCGCACGCCGTTCCCCGGCAACCAGATTCCGGCTTCGCGTTTCAGCCGCATCGCGCGCAACGTGATTCCGCTGATTCCGGATCCGAATCGCCCCGCTCTCGCGCAGAACTATGACTTCGTGAACCAGAGCCCGTTCGATCGTACGATCTGGAGCTTGAAGTTCGATCACGCCTTCACGGCGACCAACCGTCTCTCCTACTTCTTCTCGAACGAAGTGCAGAGCCAGACCGACCTCTCCGGCTTCAACGGCCCGATCGGCAATGGCTTGACGAACGAGCAGAAGCCCTACAACCACCGCTTCAACCACGACTTGAGCATCCGCCCGAGCCTGTTGATGCACACGACCTATGGTTTCTCGATCACCCGCCAGACCTGGGACAACCCGTTCCAGAAGGGCGCGGGTAGCGCGACGGGCTTCGCCGGCCTCACCGGTGACTCCGACGCTCTGCCGCGTATCCAGTTCACCGGTGCTTCGGGCTTCTCGCCCTACGGCGTGCAGGACGGCAAAGTGGCCAACGGTTCGCAGTTCAACCGTCAGTGGTGGGTCAGCCAGACCTACACCTGGCTGAAGGGCAAGCACGAATATCGCTTCGGCTTCAACTGGCGCAAGTACACCACGCTCGGGATCGACCTGGCCGGCACCAACGGCCGCTATGTGTTCAGCCGCGCGCAGACCGCTCTCCCCACCAACCGCACGGGCACGGGTAACGAATTCGCCAGCCTCCTGCTGGGCGCGGTCGACGTGGCGTCGAACGTGGTTCCCCCGGTGCTGTTCGATACGTCGGTTTACTACGACAGCTCGGCGTTCTTCCAGGACAACTGGCGCGTTTCGAAGAAGCTGACCCTGAACCTCGGTTTCCGCTATGAAGTGCCGATCGGCTGGCACGTTCCCGGCGGCAACGGCTACTCGATGGTGGACATCAATGTCCCGAACCCGGGTGCGGGCGGCCGCGCTGGCGCGCTCGTCTTCTCCGGCGTGGGCCCCGGCCGCAATGGCCAGAAGCGCTTCTACCCGACCGACTACTCCAACATTGGTCCTCGTCTCGGTTTCGCCTATCAGGCGACCTCGAAGACGGTCATCCGCGGTGGCTGGTCGATCTACTACCAGGGCCTCTCCAGCGGTGGCTGCGGCTGCCGTCAGGGCTTTGCCGGTTCGAACGACCTGCAGAGCGATGGTTTGAACCAGGTGTTGAACTGGGATAACGGTATCCCGGTGGCTGCCGGCTATCGCCCGCCGCCGATCATCGATCCTTCCTATGTGAATGGTCAGAGCGTCCAGTATCAGGGTCCGACGGCCGGTCAGGCTGGTCGTATCTACAACTGGAGCTTGAACATCCAGCACGAGATCAAGAACTTCCTGATCGACATCGCTTACCAGGGCAACCGTGGTACGCGCTTGAACTCGACGATCGACCTGAACCAGCTGCCGACGAGCCTGCTCTCGCGTGGTACGCTGCTCGGTCAGCGCGTTGACTCCCCCGCCGCGGTGGCTGCCGGCGTCCAGGTTCCGTACAACGGCTTCCTGACGACGTTTGCCGCTAACCCGAGCGTGGCTCAGTCGCTGCGTCCGTATCCGCAGTACCTGTCGGTGTCGAGCTTGTTTGCCGGTTACGGCAAGAGCTACTACGACGCTCTGCAGACGAAGGTGGAACGCCGCTTCGGTTCTTACCAGCTCCAGGTGAACTACACCTGGTCGAAGAGCCTCGGCTACGGCCACTATCGCCAGGTGTTCAGCCAGCAGGGCGGTCAGGGTTCTCCCCAGGATTACTACAACCTGAAGGATTCGAAGAGCTTCCTGCCTTTCGACATCCCGCACGTGATGAACATCCTGAGCACCTTCGACCTGCCGTTCGGCAAGGGCCGCAAGTATCTCAACTCGAACAACAAGGTGGTTCGTTCCCTGGCCGGTGGCTGGACGGTCGCTTCGGCGCAGGTCTACCGCAAGGGCACGCTGTTCCAGCTCGTCACCCCCGGCAACCCGCTGGGCAACGGCGTGCTGTTTGCTCCGCTCACCAAGGCGAACCTGACCGGCACGGCTATCCGCACCGGTGTGGACCGCACGACGCTTGATCCGAACGTCCCGTCGTCGTTGTTCTTCAACACTTCGGCGATCTCGTCGGCTCCCACCTACACGCTCGGCACCGCGGCGTTCTACCAGAACGATCTGCGTCAGCCGGCCGTGTTCACGGAAAACCTGGCTCTTGTGAAGCGCACCACGCTGTGGGCGAACGACCGTAACCCGGTGGTTCTCACCTTCCGCGCCGATGGCTTCAACATCTTCAACCGCACCAACTTCGGTGTGAACGGCACCTACGGCCAGGCGACCTTCGGTCGCGCCACCGGCCCGCAGAATGGCGCTCGCATCATCACCATGGGTCTGCGTCTCGAGTTCTAAGCTCGATACCCGATTCGAAAAGTCAGGGGCTCGCCGGAGACGGCGGGCCCCTTTCGTTTTGGCGCGTTAAATCTTGCCCCTTCCTTTGCGGGGATCTACAGGATTACCGAACCGGTACCGATGTACCATTCGTGAGAGCGAAAGCACGTAAAGGCATTGCCCTGCTAGCGACGGGCGCGATGATCGTGGTCCTGGTGGGGTTTCTGGGGCTGGCGATGGATGCGGGCTATCTGGCCGGGGTGAAGAGCCGCATGCAGACCGCGGCGGATACGGCCGCCATGGCCGGCGCCGGCCGCGGCGAAGCGGCACCGGATGCAGCGCGGGCGGTGGCCCGGCTGAATGGATTCGCGCACGCGAAAAACACGGTGCAAGTGTCGGTGAACACGCCTCCGCAATATGGCGACTTCCGCGGCGACAATCAGGCCGTGGAAGTGATGATCTCGCAGAACGTCCCCACTTCCTTCTTCCGCATTTTCCACATGCCGACGGCCGAGGTGCGTGCCCGCGCCGTCGCCCGGCGTCATAACCAGAGGGCGGAACTCGGAGAATAATGATCATGCGCCGCAGCCGTCGAGGCAGTGCGTTGCTCGAGACAGCGCTGGCGTTCCCTTTGCTCGCGCTGATGGTGACCGGCGTGATCGACTACGGCCGCGTTTTTTCGACGAATCTGCAAGCCGGCAACGCCGCGCGCGCCGCGGCGCAGGTGGTGCTGCTCGAGCCGGAACGTTTTCAGGCGGGAGACTTGGGCGGGTCGATTCGCGAGGTGCAAGCGGCGACCGAACTGCCCGAGGCCGAGAAGCTGGTGACGGTGGAGCGATTCTCGGAATGTCCGGGCGCCGAGGGTGAGCAGCCTTATCCGGCGGCGTGTCCCGGGGCCGCCGGCTATCTGCGTGTCAAGGTCTCGCTGCCGCTGTCGCCGATGTTCCGCTATCCCCAAGGCGCCTACCCGGCCCAAGTGACCGAGTCGGCCATTGTGAGGCTGGACTAATGCGCCGGAATGCGAGGAAGGGAAGCGGCATGCTGGAAGTGGCGTTGGTGCTGCCCGTCCTGATGATTGTGCTGCTGGGGATTGCCGACCTGGGGCGCTATGTCTATGCCACGAACCTGATGCCATATCTGGCGCGCGAAGGTTCGCGGTGGGCGTCGCTCGAGTTAGCGCGGAATAGTGGCAAGCTCGATTCAGCCAAGGTGGACCGCTACGTGCGTTCGCTGGCGGTGGGTCTGCCGGCAGAGTCGGTGCAGGTGGCGACGCAGGTGGAGCCGCGGCGGGTGGCGGTGCGCGTCGGATTGGTCTTTCGTCCGGTGCTCAACTTCTTCGGCAAGCCGATGACGATCGAAGGTCAGTCGGCGATGGTAGTCGCTCCGGTGCTAGCCGGCGCGGCGCAGCTTCCCGAGTAGCGTTCCCCAGCCGGAACCGGCGGAAACCGGGTCACCGTTGTTGGCGAGAATATTGGCCAACTGCTTGAAGCCCCGGCCGAGAGCCGAATCTTTGTCGACGGCCGCTCCGGCCATCACGGCGCGACGCACGGCCACATAGTCATTGGGCAGTTGGCAGGCCACGGGCCGCCCCAAATGAGTCTCTACTTCTGACTGGCTCAGTTCCTGGCGGTGGAAGCGATTCACGAGCACCTTCACCTTGTCGTCGCTGACGCCACAGGCGGCGAGCTCCGCCAAGCGTCGCGGCGCCAACTCCAGGGCAAGCAGTTCCTGGGTGGTGACCAGATAAACGCCGTGCGAGCGTAAGACGACTTCGGCCGTCGCCTCGTTGACGAGTTCGGGCAGGTCGGCGAGGACGAAGTCGTACTGGGGGGCGAGCAGCTCGAGCAGTTCGTGGAAGTCACTCCAGTCGGGCAGGCGGTCCATGCGGGTGCGGTTGGAGAGCAGGAAGTCCACGCCGTGGACCTGGGTGATGTTCTGGGCCAGGCGATGACTCTCCTGGTGGTGCATGGCCTGGAGGGCGTTCTGCATGGTGCCGACCGACGGCGCGCGCAGCATCAGCGACATCACGCCGCTCCGCAGGTCGCTTTCGAGGACCAGCACTTTTTTGCCTTGCCGGGCGAGTTCGAGACCCGTCTGGACCACCACCGTCGAGCAGCCGCAGCCGGCCTTGGCCGGGAGGAAGGTCCAGAGGTTGGGGCACTCGGCGCCACTCGCGCGCCGCACGGCACGACTGACTGCCTCCTCGAGCTCAAAACCCTCGGGCGGCAGACCGATATAGCCGCCGATGCCGATCGCGTCCAGATTGACGTTCGCCGGCGGGTCAATGCCGACCAGCGCGGCCCGCGGCCAGCGCACGCGGACTTCGTGCAGGAAGTCCAGGGCTTCATCCGGATGCGCCAAGTCGATGAAGGCGACGTCCGGGTCGGCCACGCGCACCAGGCGCTGAGTCTCGGTGGTGTTGGGATAGTGGCCCAGCGCCGAATGGACGGTCATCGAGCCGCTTTCCGCCACGATCATTTGTAAGACGTGGCGGCGCTGCTCGCTGGAAAGAATGAGTACCGCGCTTAACACCTGCGGACCTTATCGTCCGCCGGGAGATGAACTAGAGCTGTTGGCGTTTGGCCTGCTGGAAGACCTTCTTCAAGCCCCGGATGGCAATATCCACTTCTTTCTCCGTGAGGATATAGGGGGGAAGGAAGCGCAGGACCGTCTCGTGGGTGCAGTTGAAGAGCAGGCCATTCGCGAGGCCGTCGGTGACCATCTGTTTGCCGGGGCGGTCCAGTTCGACGCCGATCATGAGGCCGGCGCCGCGCACTTCTTTGATGAACTTGAACTTGGTGCCGAGGTCGCGCAGTTGTTCGCGGAAGTACTCGCCGACGCGATTCATCTGGGGCAGCAGGTCGTCGAGCATTTCGTAGAACTCGAGCGCGACGCGGCAGGCCAGGGGTCCGCCGCCGAAGGTGGTGCCGTGCATGCCGGGCGCGATGGCCGCGGCGGCGCGCTCGTTCGAGACGACGAAACCCAGCGGCAAGCCGCAGGCCACCGGCTTAGCGGCCACCATGATGTCCGGCAGAATGACGGGCGAGTGCAGGTGATAGGAGTAATGCACGCCGGGCCGGCCCACGCCGCTTTGGATTTCGTCGCACACCAGCAGCGCGTTAAACCGGTCGGCTAACTCGCGAGCCTTCTGGAAGAAGGCGGTGGAGACGGGGTAGATGCCGCCTTCGCCTTGGATGCCTTCGATGAAGATGCCGCAGGTGTTTTCGTTCACGGCGGCTTCGAGCGCGGCAACGTCGTTCTGGGGGACGAACTTCACGCCGGGCATCAGCGGTTCAAAGTCCTGGCGGTACTTCGGCTGACCGGTGAGGGACAGCGCGCCGACGGTGCGGCCATGGAACGAATTGTCGAGGGCGACGAACTCGTACTTCTCAGGCGAGATCTTCTTGCCGTGGGCCTTGCACATCTTGATGGCGCCCTCGACGGCTTCGGTGCCGGAGTTGCAGAAGAAAGCGCGTTGGAGGCCGGAGGTTTCGCAAAGCTTCTGGGCGAGCGCGCCCTGGTAGCGGTGGAAGTAGAGGTTCGAGGAATGCACCAGCAGGCCGGCTTGCTCGCGCATCACTTTGAGGATGCGGGGATGGGCATGGCCGAGCGCGTTGACGCCGATGCCGGAGATCAGGTCGAGGTATTTCTTGCCATCCAGATCGTAGAGATAGCAGCCTTTGCCGCGGTCGAGCACGAGCGGATAACGGCCGTAGTTTTGCAGAACGTACTGCTTTTCCCGGTCGATGATCTGCTGAGCTGGGCTAACGGTGGCAACAGGGGCCTGGGTCTCTTCGAGGACGGATTCCATTCCTCAATGATAACGAAACCTACTCGATAAAGCCCAATTGGCGTAGGGTTGCCGCAGGTTCCTGCTCGTCGAAGCGGCGCAACTGCGCCTTGGCGCGGCCGCGTTCGAGAGCGACGGCGAAGGGCGGGTCGCCGAAGGGGAACACTTTCTTGAGCGGGGCGAGGTCGTTCGAGACGACGCCCTTCAGCTTGGTGGTGTCCATGAACTGTTGACCGTATTGCGGCAGCACGGTGGGGATACCGATCACCTTGTCGGCCAGCCATTTGTGCTTGGACATTTCCTTGGCCGCGTCGTTGCAGTGCGAGCACATGGGGTCGAAGAAGTAGAGCAGGACCTTGCCTTCGCGCAAGGACACGGGCGCGCCGTTCACGGTGACGGTCTCGGGCGCCAACACGCCATTTTCACTGCGCAACGTATAGATATGAGCGCCGACGCCGAAGACGGCGATTGCGCCGAGCAGGATGGCGGCGGGGCGGAGCCCGGTGGATGGGCGCGCCCACCAGCCGGCGATGCCGGCGGCCACCAGCATGGCGATATCGCCATAGAAGAACTCCGGGCTGATGGTGCGCTTGAGCCACGGGAAGCAACTGCAATCCATGCCTTTCAACGCCGAGTAATTCCAGCCCACATAGATCATGAAGCCCACCAGCATCAGGCCGGAGAGCCAAGCGCCCCAGCGGCGGAAGCGCGGAATCAGCAGCAAGAGGCCGCTGAAGATCTCGCCGATTGCGAGCATGACGGTGAACGGCTGGGAGAGCGCGGCGGGCACCTTCATGTTGGTGATCATCGTCGCCCAGGTGAGCGAATCGAGGCTCTTCCAAAGTCCGGCGCCGAGGAAGAAAATGCCCAGGCCCAACGCCGCCACCCACGCCGCGATATTCTTCGCCGGCGACAGTTCCGCCGCGGCAGGACTTGCGGGCGTATATGCCATACTTTCAGCCATGATTCCCATTCTAGTGCCTCTTGTGCTAGCGCTCATCCCGCTGGCCAGCGCTCAGATCGCGGACCTCGTCGTCGAAAACGCCAATATCTATACCGTGGACGCGAAGCAACCGAAAGCGGTAGCTCTCGCGGTGAAAGACGGAAAATTTCTCTTTGTCGGCTCGAAGATCCCTGCTTCGCTCGTCGGGCCTCAGACGCAACGCCTTGATGCCAAAGGGGCTACGATAATCCCCGGGCTGATCGATTCGCACACGCATTTGCGCGGGCTGGGCGACTTACTCACTTCGAACGACTTCCGGCGAGCGAAATCGCCCGCAGCCATCGCGCAAAGTCTGAAAGCGCAAGCGGACTCTTTGCCCAGTACCAGTTGGATCACGGGACGGAACTGGGACCAGGCAAACTGGGGCGATCGAATGCCCTCGAAAGCCGATCTGGACGCCGTTGTGCCGCAGCATCCGGTGCTGTTGCGCCGCGTGGACGGTCATGCGGCTTGGGTGAATACGCGGGCGCTGGCCATCGCCAAAGTAACGCGCGAGACGGCCGATCCGCCGGGTGGCCAGATTCTGCGCGATGCGCAAGGCGAGCCCACCGGCATTCTGGTGGACCGGGCCATCGGGCTGGTGGCGCGGCACATTCCGCCGGCGACGGCCGAGCAGGTGGAAGCGTCACTGGCGCGGGCCGCGCAAGAGTGCGCGCGGTTGGGGCTCACCGGGATTCACGATGCGGGCATCGGGCGCTTCGAGGTGGAAGCCTATCGGCGTCTGGTGAAGAAGAAGCAACTGCCGGTGCGCGTGTATGCGATGGTGGGCGGCACGGGTGAGTTATGGGATGAGGCTCGCCAGCAGGGTCCGGTGGCGGATCCGCGCTTCAGCTTGCGGGCGATCAAGCTGGTTTCGGACGGAGCGATGGGTTCGCGCGGCGCGGCCTTCTGGCAGCCGTACACCGATGACAAAAACAACTCGGGCTTGCTGATTCTCTCGAAGGAGCAGGTGACCGAGACGTCGAAGCAGGCGCTCGACGCGGGGTTTCAGGTCGCGGTCCATGCGATTGGCGACAAGGCGAACTCGATCGTGCTGCAGGCGTTCGCCGATGCGTTGGCCGCCAGGGGCATCAACGGGCATAACGACAAACGGTTTCGCGTGGAGCATGCGCAGGTGATCCGCCTGCCGGACTTCCAACTGTTTGCCGCGCACGACATCATCGCTTCGATTCAATCGACGCATGCCACCAGCGATATGCGTTGGGCGGCGCAGCGGCTGGGTCCGGATCGACTGCAGGGCGCGTGGGCGACGAACCGTTTTCTGAAGGCGGGTGCGCGCATCGCCAACGGCTCCGATTTTCCGGTGGAGGATCCGAATCCGATTTGGGGCTTCTACGCGGCCTTCACGAGACAGGATCATGACGGCAACCCGCCGGGCGGCTTTTTGCCGGATCAAGTGTTGAGCCGGGCGCGGGCGCTCGAGTCGTTTACGCTCGATGGCGCTTACGCTTCGTTCGAGGAGAAGGTGAAGGGCTCGATCACGGTGGGCAAGTACGCCGACTTCGTGATGCTTGATCGCGACATCATGACGGTGCCGCCGAAGGACGTCATCGGAACCAAGGTGCGGATGACGGTGCTGGGCGGCGAAGTCGTGTATCAATAAAAGCGGCGAGGTCAATTCGACTTTTGCCAGAGGCTATGGCCGCGGGTGGCGCGGTGGATGCGGTCGAGTTCGGCGAGGACGTCTTCGGGCATGGTCTCGAGCTCGAGGTCGGCCAGTTCTTCGTCGTCGCCGGCGTCAACGCCCAGTTTCTTCTGCACGGCGTCGAGCATCTTGAGGACGCGGGTGAGTTCATGTTCGGCGAGCAGGCCGACCTGCAGATTGAGGTCGGCGCGCTTCTCCGCCACTTCGCTCTGGCGGTTCTGCGTGATCATGACGAGGGTGGAGAGGAAGATGGCTTCCAGGGAGACGACCAGCGTGAGGAAGCCGTAAGGAAACGGGTCGAAGGGCCGCACGCCGAATCTACCGGTGTTCAGCACGATCCAGCCAGCGAACCAAACGATGTGGATGTGCACGAAGGGCATGCTGCCGGCAAAGGCGGTCACCGCGTCGGCGATGCGATCCTGGAGGCCGCGCTGCTCGGCGTCTTTCAGACGCAGATCCAGAATCTTGTGGATGTTGCGCTCCAACACCTTCGAGAGGTTCGGCCGCGCGGAAGTTTCTTGGGTGGCCAATGTTTCCGTCCTTGCCTACGACTGTAACAACCGGGTGCTAACCGCCGCACGGGCGGCCGCGTCATACGATTGGGTCAACTTTTCTTGACCGGTCGGGTTCAGGAGTTCGGAGTGCTGCGATGATGATGCGACGTCTGGTTCTCTCCCTCGGGCTGCTGGGCGCGGCTTTCGCCGCCAAAAGCAAGCTTTCGAATGAACAGCAGCTTCAGCATGCGTTGAACCGGCTAACGTTCGGCGCCCGGCCGGGTGACGTGGAAGCCGTGAAGAAGCTGGGGCTCAGGAAGTGGATCGCGCGGCAACTGCATCCCGAGCAGATTCCGGAGAGTCCGCGGCTCGAGACGCGGCTGGCGGGGATGAAGACGCTGAGCCTCTCGGCGCGCGCGTTGGCCGAAGCCTATCCGCCGCCGCAGGCGATCAAGGCGATCGCCGAAGGCAAGGCGTCTCTACCGGACGATCCGGAACAGCGTGAACGGCTGCAGGCGTTGGTGACGGTCTACAACCGGCGGCAGAAGGGGAGCGATGAGAAGCTCACCGCCGCCCAGAGGAAGAATCTGCTCCTCACGCCGCCGCCCGCGCAAACTGTGGCGGCGGAACTGGTGGAAGCGAAGCTGTTGCGGGCGGCCTACTCCGAGCGTCAGTTGGCCGAAGTGCTGACGGACTTCTGGTTCAACCACTTCAACGTCTTTCTCGACAAAGGGCCGGACCGTTACCTGACGACGTCCTATGAGCGGGATGCCATCCGTCCGCATGTGCTGGGTAAGTTCAGCGACTTACTCCGCGCGACGGCGCATCATCCAGCCATGCTCTTCTATCTGGACAACTGGCAATCGACGGTGGCGGGGAAGGGGCGCGCGCGAGGTTTGAACGAGAATTACGCCCGCGAGTTACTCGAGTTACACACGCTCGGCGTGGACGGCGGCTATACGCAGCAGGACGTGACGGAGGTGGCGCGTTGCTTCACCGGCTGGTCGATTCAGCCGGAGGGCAGCGGGCGCGCCGGGCTCTACGGTGGGGAGTTTGTCTTTCGCCCGCGGCAGCACGACGACGGTGAGAAGACGGTGTTGGGCGTGAAGATCCCGGCCGGCGGCGGGCAAAATGACGGTGAACGCGTGCTCGACATTGTGGCGCATCATCCTTCCACCGCCCGATTCCTGGCTCGCAAGCTCGCGGTGCGCTTCGTGGCGGACAATCCGCCCGATTCGCTGGTACAAAGACTGGCGGAGGTGTTCCGCAAGTCCGACGGCGATCTGACGAAGGTAATGGCGGCGCTGTTCGAAAGCAAGGAATTCTGGGACGAGACTGCGTATCAGAGCAAGATGAAGTCGCCGTTCGAGTTAGTGGTGTCGGCCGTGCGTGCCTCGGGTGCGGAGTTGGAACGGCCACTGGCGCTCGCCAACTTACTCCGCACGATGGGACAGCCGCTGTATCGCAAGCAGGAGCCGACAGGCTACTCGAACACGGGCGAGGATTGGACGAACTCGGCGAGCCTGCTGGCGCGGATGAACTTCGCCGTCGCGCTCGAGCAGAACAAGGCGCCGGGCATTCGGATCGGGGCGCTGCCCGAAGGGCTAAACCTGCGGGCGCCCGAGTTTCAGAAGCGATAAGGAGGCCATATGCAACGTCGCGCTTTTGTAAAAGCTACCGGACTGGCCTTGTTCGGCATCGGGGCTGCGCCAGCTTGGCTGGCCCGGGCCGCGGCTCAAGCGGAGGGCCGCCGCAAGAAGGTGCTGGTGACGGTCTTTCAGCGCGGGGCGATGGACGGTTTGCAAGCCGTGATTCCCTATGGCGACCCGGCTTATCGCGGGCTGCGGCCGACGCTGGCGGTGACGAATCCGCTGGACCTTGACGGTTACTTCGGCCTGAACCCGGCGCTGGCGCCGCTGCAACCGCTCTGGCAAGCGAAGCAACTGGCGATCGTCGAAGCCGTGGGTTCGCCCGACCCCACGCGTTCGCACTTCGATGCGCAGGACTATATGGAGAGTGGCACGCCGGGCGTGAAGTCGACGCGCGACGGCTGGCTGAACCGTACGTTGGCAATGGAGACCAAGCCTTCGCCGGTGCGCGCGGTGGCCATGGGCGCGGACCTGCCGCGCATGCTGCGGGGGACAAACCCCGCCGTGGCGTTGGCGTCGGTACGCGACTTTCAGGTGCGCGATGCGATGGCGGCGCGCGACCTGGAAGCTTCGTTTGCGAAAAGCAGCCTGGCGAACCTGAGCCATGAGACGTTTGAGGCGGTGCGCATTCTGAAGTCGTTGCCGGCGGCGTCAACGGCGGTGACGTATCCGAACTCGCGGCTAGGGCAGAGTTTGAAGGACATTGCACGGCTGATCAAGGCCGACGTCGGGCTCGAAGTGGCGTTTGCTGACATGGGCGGTTGGGATACGCACGTCAATCAGACGGCGCGGCTGAATCAACTGTTGGGCGAGTTCGCCAGTGCGCTCGCGGCCTTCTGGCAGGATCTCGGCGACCGTCTGGAAGATGTCGCCGTGGTGACGATGTCCGAGTTCGGGCGCACGGCGCGCGAGAACGGCACGCGCGGCACGGATCATGGCCATGCGAACGTGATGTTCGCTTTCGGCGCCGGCATCCGTGGGGGCAAGGTGCATGGGCAGTGGCCGGGCTTGGCGGCGGAGCAACTCTACGAACGGCGCGACCTGGCGGTGACGACCGACTTCCGGACCGTGCTCAGCGAAGTCGTCAGCCAGCATCTGGGTCATCGTGCGGCGACGGTGTTCCCCGGCTTCAACCCGACGCCGTTCACGCTCTTTTCGTAACGCGCTTAGCGAGGGAAGACCGCGCTGCCGGCCGAGCGATCCAGGCGCGCCATCTCGATCAGCGAAAGCAGGCAGACGCCGCCCATCAGGAGGAGCGCGAGGCGGAAGTCGGTTAGACTGGGCGGCGCGTCGCTGCCCCAGGACGGCAGACGCAGGAACAACGCGCCGAGAGCCACGCCCATGCCCATGGTGAGCTGAAACAGGGTGTTGAAGAGCGTATTCGCGCCGCCCATGCGCTCCGCGGGGACGTCGGCAAAGGCCAGTGTGTTGAACGCCGTGAACTGCATGGAGCGAGTGAGCCCGGCGACGAACAGCAGCAGGCCCATCGCCACGAGCGGAGTCTCCGCAGTGATCAGCGCGCAGCCGGCGAACGTTCCCGCGATCAGGAGGCCATTCACGAGCAGTACCGTCCGGAAGCGATAACGGCGGAGGATGGCGGTGGTCCAGGGCTTCATCGCGAGGTTGCCGGCGAAGAGAATCAGCAGCAGCATACCCGCGCGCACGGGGCTCATGCCAAGGCCCACTTGGAGTAAGAGGGGAAGCAGAAAGGGCATCGACGAAACCGCCATCCGGAAGAGCGAGCCGCTGCGTACGGTGACGGCATAGCTGGGGAGGCGCAGCGCCCAAAGGTCCAGCAGCGCGCGCTCGTTGCCCCATGCTTGCCGATAAGCCGCCACGGCCAGCAAGGCGCCGCATCCCAGCAGCGACCAACCTATCGGCCCGGTGCGCCCTTGGCCAATCCACTCGACGCCGGCCATCGTGATGCCGCAGGCGGCGCCCGTCAGCGCGAAGCCGAGCCAATCGAACGGGCGACGCACGGGCTCGTGATCGCGCGGCAGAATCCGCAGGGCCCACCAGCCGCCGACCAGCCCCAGCGGCACGTTCAGGAGAAAGATCCACGGCCAGGAGGCATGCGTCACCATCCAGCCGCCGAGGGGCGGACCCAATACCGGCGCCGCCAAGCCGGGCCAGGTGATGGTGGCGATGGCGTGGACGAGGTCTGGTTTGGGCGTGGTCCTCAGGACGGCGAGCCGCCCGACGGGGACCATCATGGAGCCTGCGGCGCCTTGCGCCAATCTCGCCAGGCAGAACGCCAGCAGACTGGTGGAGAAGGCGCACGCCGCTGAGGCGGCGGTGAAAGCGATGATGGCGGCGACGAAGATGCGGCGAGCGCCGTAGCGATCGGCAAGCCAGCCGCTGGCGGGAATCAGGACGGCGAGCGCGAGTAAGTAGACCGAAACGCCGAGGCTCATGTCGGTGACTGAAACGCCGAAGGCACGCGCCATCGCCGGCAGCGCCGTGACGATCACGGTGCCGTCCAGGTTTTCCATGAAGAAGGCGCCCGCCACTAACAGCGGGATGGCCGAATGCCGGCTGAAGCTCACTCGGCGCTGGCCGCGTCCAACGTCGCGATTTGCTCGCTCGACAGGCGAATGTGCGCGCTTTGCGCCAGTTCACGAAGCTGCGCGACGCTGGTGGCGCTGGCGATCGGCGCGGTGACACTCGGACGCGCAATCAACCACGCGAGCGCAATCACGGCCGGAACCGTGTGATGCTCGGCCGCCACCTGATCGAGCGCGGCCAAGATTCGCAAACCGCGTTCGTTCACATACTTCTTGACGATGCCGCCGCCACGCACACTCAAACCGGCGTCCGCCGACGAGCGGTACTTACCTGTAAGAAAGCCCGATGCCAGCGAGAAATAACTAATCACGCCGACGTTGTGGCGGAGACACAAAGGCTCTAACTCTTTCTCGAACCCCGCGCGCTGGTAGAGGTTGTATTCGGGCTGAAGCGAAACGTACTGCGGCGACTTAGTCAGGGCCTCGCTCAAGCGGGCGGCGCTGTAATTCGAGGCGCCGATGGCGCGCACCTTACCCTGGCGAAGGAGTTGGTCGTAAGCGGCAAGCGTTTCGTCCAGGGGAGTATCCGGGTCGTCCTGATGCGACTGATAGAGGTCGACATAGTCGGTCTGCAGGCGGCGAAGCGAGTCGTCGAACGACTGGAGGATGTAATCCTTTTTGAGACCTTTGGAGCCGTCGCCCATCGGCATCCCGACTTTCGTGGCGAGCACGACTTTGTCGCGCTGGCCCGAGCGTTTCAGCCAGCGGCCGATGATGGTTTCGGACTCGCCGCCCTGATGCCCCCGCACCCAGGTGGAGTAGATGTTGGCGGTGTCGATGAGATTGAAGCCGCTGTCGATGAAGGCATCGAGGACCGTGAAGGAGGTCGGCTCGTCGATGGTCCACCCAAAGACGTTTCCGCCCAGGGCAAGCGGAGCGACGACGAGGCTTGACTGACCGAGAGTCCGATTCTTCATATCAGACTAAGGTACAGGGAATTGACGGGCGGTGGAACGGCGCAAAGCGAACGTTAGTGATCCGGCGATCAGGAGACAAGCGCCCAGGAAGAGCACGCCGGGCAGAAAGCTGGCGCTACGGTCGCGCAAGGCGCCGACGATATAAGGCCCGGCCAAGCCTCCGAGATTGGCGACGGCGTTGATCAGGCCGAGGCTGAGCCCGGCGCTGGCCTTGGGAACCACTTCGGACATGAGCGCCCACATGGGTCCGATGGCCGCGTAAATGCTGGTGGCGGTGACGCAGACCAGCAGCAGGGCAAGCCAGGGAATGCCGCACAAAGCGCTGGCGATGAGAGCGGCGCCCGCGGCGACGCAGGGAACTGCCACGTGCGCGTAGCGTTCCTGATGACGGTCGCTGCGGCGCGAGTTGTAGATGGCGCCGCCGGCGGCAAAGACGTAAGGCAAGCCGGAGAGCACGCCGATGGTGAGGTTATCGCGGACACCCAAGCCGCGGATCGCCGAGGGCAGCCACATCAGCAGGCCGTAGGCGCCACAGGCAAAGGCGATGTCGAGCGCGGCGAGCAGCCAAACGCGACGGTCGCGCAGGAAGCTCCACTCGAGGGGCTGGCTTTGCCTGGTTTCCGGAGGCGGTGCGCCGGGCGGGTGATCGGCCACGGCCCACCACCAGATGGCGGCGTAGAAGAGAGGGAGCACGCCCTGGACGATGAACATCATGCGCCAGTCGTAGCGGTCGAGCAGCCAGCCGGAGAGCGGGCTGGAGATGACGATCGCCATCGGCTGGCAGAGCACCCAGTAACCATTCGCCCGCGCGCGCTCTTCGGGCGGGAACCAGTTCGAAAGAAGAACGACGGTGGCCGGCCAGACGCCGCCTTCGCCAATGCCCAGCAGAAAGCGATAGATGAGTAACTGCGAGTAAGTTTGCGCCAGGCCGCAGGCCGTGGCGAAGACGCCCCAAATCAGCAGCGCCCAGAAGATGAACTTCTTCGCGCTCCAGCGCTGGGCGAGATAGCCGCCGGGCATCTGAAACAGTACGTAGCCAATGAAGAAGACGCCCGCCGCGACTCCGGCGTCGCCGGCGGCCAGTTGGAACTCGCGCTGCAAGGCGGGAATGGCGAGCGAGAAGTTGGTGCGATCGATGTACGCGATGGTGTACATCAGGAAAGCCGCGGGAATGATCCGGTTCCAACGGCTCATGCGGACGGACTACTTCCCGCGCTTCTGCGTCGCGACCGAGGCAATGCCGGTCATGGCGAAATTGCTGAGGGTTTGGCGGATCACGCTCGAGAACTCGGGCTCTTCGAGACGGCGCAGGGCGCTGATCAGTCCGCGGTGTTCATAGGCGATGGCTTCGCTGACGGTGACGTCGCTAGCGACCAGAACGAACGCAAACAAGGGCGGAACCAGATTCTCGAGACTGCGAACCAGGAAGCGGTTATCGGACAGGCGCCAACACTGGCGATGGAACTCGAGGTCCAACTCATAGAAGCGGCGCACTTCCTTGGCAGCCGCGGCGGCGGCCATGGCGTCGATCGTTTTTTCGAGGGCGGCGAGATCGGCTTCGGTGACGCGCAGCTTGGCCCACTTGAGAGCGAGTAACTCGAACTCCACGCGAAGTTGATACAGCTCCTTCACTTCTTCGATGGAGTAACTGTTGACGTAAGTCGCCGTGTTGGCCACCCGGCGGACGAAGCCTTGCTCTTTGAGTGTCACCAGAGCTTCGCGCACAGCCGGGGTGCCGATCTTCATCTGCTGCGCCAAGTGACGCTCCACCACCGCATCGCCTGGCTTCAACTGGCCACTGAAGATGGCTTCCTTGAGGCAGGCAATCACTTTGTCACGGAGCGAGACGCTCCCAACTTCGGGGAATACAAACTTATCAGTCACGGTGGCGGTTTCCAGTACTCCCATTGTGGCCTTAGTCGGTCTCGGCCAGCGCAATCACCTCGCCGACCGGCACCATCTGGCCCTCCGGCACCAGGATCTCGATCAGACGGCCATCGACTTCGGACTGATGCTCGAAGACCACCTTCTCGGACTCCAACTCCACCAGCGGCGTGCCCTTCTGAATGGGATCGCCCACCTGGACCAGCCATTTGCCCAGCAGCGCTTCGGCCGTATCCATGCCGAGCTTGGGGATGCGAATCTGCGTTTGCGGCATCGGTCTACACTCCTACCTTGGCGGCGTCGAACGACATCACGTGCCGCACCGCCGCTTCCAACTGCTCCGGCTTGGGCAGGACGTACTTGTCGATGGCAATGCTGAAGGGCACAGGTACGTCCGAGCGCGTTACGCGGACAATGGGCGCGCGCAAGTCGCTGAAGAGATGCTCGGCGGCATAGGCGGAAATTTCCGCCGCCATGCCGCAGGTGCGGTTGGCGTCGTCGAAGATGATCAGGCGGCCGGTGCGGCGAACGGATTCGTCGAGCAGGGCGTGATCGAAGGGCAGCAGTGAACGCGGGTCCAGCACTTCGATGCCGACGCCTTCGGTCTGCAATCGCTTGGCGACCTTGAGGGCTTCAGGGACCAGCGGGCCGATGGCGACCACGGTGACATCGTCGCCCGGCAGCTTGATGTCGCCGCGCCCGAGCGGCACTTCGTAATCGCCTTCCGGCACCACGCCGCGGGCGTTCATCGAAGCCGCGGGAGCGAAGAGCACCACGGGGTCGTCCTCGCGCATCGCGGCGGTGAAGAGGCCTTTGGCATCGGCGGCGGTGGACGGGACCAGCACCTTCACTCCGGCCTGGACGAGCATCGGGTAGAGATGATCCGAGTGCTGGCCCGCAAGACCGGCGCGTGCGCCGGAACCGGGCACGATGTAGGTGACGGGGATGCGTCCCTGGCCGCCCATCATGTAACGCAGCTTCTGGGCCTGGTCGACGATCTGCTCGAAGCAGACATAGATCAGCGTGCCGATCTGAAACTCCACCACCGGACGCAGGCCGGAGATGGCGGCGCCGGTGGCCATGCCGACAAAACCGGATTCGGAGATCGGCGCGTCCCAAATGCGATGCGCGCCGAACTCGTCCAGGCAGCCTTTGGTAATGCCGCGCAAGGAGTGGCGCACGTCTTCGCCAATCACCACGACGCGCTCGTCGCGCCGCATCTCCGACATCAAGGATTCGCGCAGTGCTTGCAGATAATTCAGTTGGCGTTCCATGCCGCTCCCTTCGCCGGTAAGCCCGGATAGTTGGTGACGTACATATCGGCGAGGGCGTCGGCCGGTTCGGGCCAGGCGCTGGCGCGAGCGAAGGCCACCGCCTCTTCGAGCAAGGCTTCGATCTCGCTGTCGACGGCGGCGCGGTCGGTCTCAGTCAACCGGGGCGCCCAGTAAGTCAGCGGATCCTTCGCGCGCCACTCTTCGATCTCGGCCGGCGGACGATAGGTGAGTGACAGCGCCCGCTCCGCCGTGAAGTGCCCCTGATAACGATAGGCGTAGCATTCGATCAGCGTGGGGCCCGCGCCGCGGCGCGCTCGCTCCACGGCTTCGGTTACGGCGGCGTACACTTCGTCGACGCGCATGCCGTCCACGCGAATGCCGGGGAAGCCGTAAGCTTTCGCGCGCTCGGCGATCCCCGGCCCGGCCGAAGCTTCACGAGCCGGCGTGGTGACGGCGTACTGGTTGTTCTCGCAGATGAACAGGATGGGCAGATTCCAGATGCCGGCCATGTTCATCGTTTCGTGGACGACGCCCTGATTGGCGCCGCCATCGCCGAAGAATGTGGCGGCCACCACCCCGGACTTCTGAATCACCGAAGCCCAGGCTGCGCCCGCGGCGATCGGCACGCCGGCGGCGACGATGCCGTTTGCTCCATAGATGCCGAGCGAAAGGTCGGCAATGTGCATCGAGCCGCCTTTGCCCCGGTTGTAGCCGGTGACGCGGCCGAACAACTCGGCCATCATGCGCCGGACGTCACCGCCTTTGGCGATGATGTGCCCGTGGCCGCGATGGGTGCTCGAGATGACATCGGTGGGGCGCAGCGCGCTGCACACGCCCACGGCGATCGCCTCTTCGCCGATGTATTCGTGCGTCACGCCGGCAATTTCGTTGGCGTTCACCAACTCAATCACGCGCTCTTCAAACCGCCGGATCAGCCGCATACGGCGATACATTTCAAGAGTCAGTTCGGGGGTGAGGGACATGGGTTAACTCATCACAATGCCGCCGCAGACGTTGAGCGTCTGCCCGGTGGTATAGGTAGCTGCGTCGCTCGCCAGGAAGAGCACCGCTTCCGCCACTTCGTCGGGCTGCGCGGGCCGGCCCATCAGACTGGATGACAGCGTGGGCTGGGCGCCGGGCAAGGCGGCCGTCTGGTTTGCTTCGCTCCAACTGGCCTGCAACCGTTGCAGCATTTCGGTGTCGATCATGCCGGGGGCGACCGCGTTCACGCGGATGCCTTGCGGCGCGAGTCCGGCGGCGGCCGAGCGCGTCAGCGAGATGACGGCCGCTTTGCTGGCCGCGTAGTGCATCAGGGTGGGGCGGCCCACGCGGCCGGCCACCGAGGCGATGTTGACGATGGAGCCGCCGCGAGGCAGATGCGCGCACGCGGCGCGCAAGGCAAAGTAAACCCCTTTGACGTTGATGCTGAACATTTCGTCCCAATCGTCGTCGTCGAGTTCGAGCATGGGCTTGGTCTTGCTGACGCCCGCATTGTTCACCAGGACATCCAGGCGGCCGAAGTGCGTGGCGGCGGTCTGAATGGCCTCTTCGATCTGCGTGCGCCGCGCGACGTCGACCACGTACGCCTGGGCGGCGTGCCCGTCCTGGCGCAGCGACTCGGCCAAGCCCTCCACCGCTTCCGCGTTCCTGTCGAGCAACGCGAGGTGGCTGCCCAGCGCGGCAAAGCGACGCGCCAGCGCACTGCCCAAGCCGCCCGCGGCACCGGTGATGACGATTACTTTGCCCGCCAGATCGCTCATGCGCCGGCTCCTTCCTGCTGGGGCCGCCAGACCTCAGGGTTCACGCAATTCTCCGGCCGCTCGCCTTGCAGCACGGCAATCGCATTGGCCGCGCCGTAACGCATCAACTCGTCCAGCGACTCTTCGGAGCAAGCCGCGGCGTGCGGCGTGAGCAGCACGTTCGGCAAGTCGAACAGCGGATGCTGCGGGGCGGCCACCGGGGGACCGAAGAGGTCGAAGCCTTCGTAAACGTCAAGCGCGGCGCCGCCCAGGTGTCCCTGGCGCAAAGCGTCCACCAGGGCGGCTTCGTCCACCACCGCGCCGCGCGCCGTGTTCAGGAAGATCGCGCCGGGCTTCATGCGCGCGAACTGCGGCCCGCTCATCAGATGGCGCGTTTGCGGCGTGAGCGGCACGTGCAGCGAGACAAAGTCGCTGGTGGCGAGCAGTTCGTCGAACGACAAGCGGGTGACCCCGGAAGCGGCGAAGACCTCGTCGCTCGCGAGCGGGTCACTGGCGGCGAGTTTCAGGCCGAAGGGCTGGGCACGCCGGGCGACCTCCTGGGCGATCCGGCCGAAGCCGACCAAGCCCAGTTGCTTGCCCTCGATCCGGCGCATCCGTTCGGTGACGCGGGCGCGCCACTCGCCGGCGCGCATCGCCTGATCGAGCCGCACCAGCTTGCGGGCGATGCCGAGTAGCAGAGCGAGCGTGTGGTCGGCCACTTCGGCCAGGCAGAACTCAGGAACATTCAACACGGGGATGCGACGGCGCGAGGCGGCCTGGACGTCCACGTTGTCGGTGCCGGAGCCGAAGCGGGAAATGACGGCAAGGTTCGGTAGATGATCTATCATTGTCGATGTCACCTTGGCCGAGACCACGCACAGGGCCCGGGTGTCGCCGTGGCTGGCGACTAAATCCGTTGAAATCTGTTCAGTTTCAACAAGTTCAAAGCCACCGTCCTGGTAGCGTTGACGCTCTTCCAGGGAGAGAGGGAAGAGCGAAGCATTAGCCCGAAGGATTTTGTGCGGACGAGGCATTGATAGATTACGAAAATACGGTATCAGCCGCCGAATCGGCTGTCAATACGTCATTTTTTAAGAAGTTATGACGATCGGAGCCTTGACCGACCATATGTCCTATGATAGGTTATCACCGACCTGTATTTGTGCCCGGCTGTGCTTGCCGCAGCCCGTCACCATGCCAGTGCATAAGGAGTTTGGCCATGTCCGCTTTTGGCTTCAGGGCATTTTCGCTTTTCCAGAGGACCCTTCCCGGGCTTCTCCTCGTTACCAGTCTTCCGCTGCTGGCGCAGCAAAACGCCGCCAACATACTCGGCACCGTCACCGACCCTTCCGGGGCCGCCATCGCGGGAGTGAAGCTCACGGCTCGCGAGGAGGCCACCGGCTTCAGCCGGGCGGCCCAGTCCGACGCCGACGGTTCGTTCGTCCTCCCGTTGCTTCCCATCGGCCGCTACCGGCTGACGGCCGAGGCCACCGGCTTCAAGACCTTCACCCGGACCGGCATTGAGCTGCAACTCAACCAGAACGCCCGCTTCACCGTCGAGATGCAAGTGGGCAGCGTGGCGGAGAACATTGAAGTCTCGGCCAGCACTCCGCTCGTCGATACGGTGAGTTCCGCCGGCGGCGACGTTGTCGAGCGCAAGCGCATTTCGGAGTTGCCGCTCAACGGACGCAACCCGCTGCAACTCGCCTCGCTGTTGCCGGGCGTCACCGTCTCAAGCAATCCCACCGCCATCACCGGCGGCAATCGCGGCGCGAACTTCGTCAACGTCAACGGCTCGCGTCAGAACGAAACCGACTATCAGTTGGATGGCATGCGCTTTTCCGGCGCCTACAACAACTCCGGCATGAACTATCCTTCGCCGGACGCGCTACAGGAGTTCAAGCTGATCACCAACTCCTATAGCGCCGAGTATGGCTACTACGCGGGCTCGATCTTCACGGCCGTCACGCGATCCGGCACCAACGAGATTCACGGCGGCCTGTGGGAGTTCTTCCGGAACGACAAGCTGAACGCGCGCAATTTCTTTGCGTCGTCAGTGCCGATCCTGCGGCAGAATCAGTTCGGCGCCAGCGCCGGCTTCCCGATCTTCAAGAACAAGCTCTTCGGCTTCGCTTCCTACCAGGGTCTGCGGATTCGCGGGACGTCGATCGCTTCGTCGTTCCCGCTGACCGCGGCCGAACGTCAAGGCCAACTCACCGGCACCTTCCGCGACCCGCTCACCGGCCAGCCGTTCCCGAACAACACGATCCCGGCGAACCGCATCAACCCGGTGGCGCAGAAGCTGCTGAACGACATCATCCCGGTGGCGCCTTCGGACAACGGCGGCCTGCTGGTCACCACGGGCTCGAACCCCACCAATGCCAACCACTACATCGGCAAGTTCGATTGGATCGCCAGCGCCAAGGACAACATCAGCGTCAGCTATTTCTTCGACAAAACGGCCTTCAGCTCGCCGTTCGCCAGCGGCCCGTACCCGGCTTACGGCCTCCGCAGTGAGGACCAGGTGGTGTCCGTTTTCTCGGTGAACTATACGCGCAGTTTCCGCCCGAATCTGTTGAACCAGTTCCGCGGCGGCAACTCCGGACAAGAAGAGACGCGCCGTTGCGACAAGTCGATTACGCCGCGCGATCTCGGCATCAACATCGACCTCGAAGGTCCGCCGCAGCCGCCGAACTTCAGCATCCCCGGCCGCTTCAGCATCGGCGGTTCGGGCTTCTGCAGTTGGGTGGAAGGCGGCACGAACTTCCAGTTTGCCGACTCGATCACCTGGATCAAGGGCAAGCATCAGATCAAAGCCGGTGTCGATTTCTACCAGCGCAAGTTCCACCTGATCACCGCCTACCTCGACCCCGGCGCGTTCACCTTCGACGGTTCGGCCACCGGCTCGGCCGTGGCGGACTTCCTGCTCGGCGAACTCACCAACGTCCAGCGCCGCCCCATGCTCGACCTGGGCATGCGCTCGCGTGACTCCGCTTACTTCTTCCAGGACGACTACAAAGTCTCCAAGCGCCTCACCCTGAACTTGGGCCTGCGCTACGAACTGCTCGGGCCCTTTGACGAATACCGCGGCGTGCAGCGTCCGAACGTGAAGATTCCGCAGAACGCCAACTTCCGGCTCGGCGTGCAGTCCACGGTGATCCCGTCGGCGCCGGCCGGCTTGCTCTTCACGGGCGACAAAGCTCCGGACTTCCCGGAGGGCCTGCCGAGTTCCATGACGCGGATCGATCGCAAACAGATTCAGCCGCGCTTCGGCTTCGCCTACGATCTTTTCGGGAACGGCACCACCAGCCTGCGCGGCAGCTACGGGCTCTATAGCAACGCGCACTTCGGCGACATGGGAGCGCAGAGCTTCCAGAATCAGCCCTTCGTGCTCGGTCAAACGCTCTTCCGTCCCTCGGGCGGCTTGAGCGACCCGTGGCGTGGTTTGCAGAATCCGTTCCCGCGCTCGCTCGACCTCACCGGCGGCAAGCAGCTCTTCTTCCTCCCGGGTGAAGTATTCGGCTGGGACCCCACGTTCAAAATGCCGCGCGTGCAGATGATCACGCTCGGCGTGCAGCGCGAATTCTTCCGGAAGTTCGCCATCGATACCGGCTACGTCGGCAAGCTGAGCGGTCATCTCCAGGACACGATCAACGCCAACCAGGCCATCTACATCCCGGGCAACGATGCCAACGGCAATCCGCGCTCCACGCTGCAGAACATCGATTCGCGCCGCGCGCTGGTGCCGAACGTGTTCCAGAAGATCAACATGATCCGCTCGAGCGGCAACGCGGCCTATCATTCCTACCAGATGACGGCGAAGTACCGGTCGAACAACCTGACGCTGCTGGCCGCCTATACCTGGTCGCGCAGCATCGATACCGGCCAGACGCCCAACGTGCAGGGCGTGGTCCATCAGGACAACTTCAACCCGCAGCTTGATCGGGCGCTTTCCGACTTCAATCGTTCGCACGTCGTGCGGCTGTCGTGGGTCTATGACCTCCCGCGCTTCACGTCGCGCCGCGCGCTCGACCTGATCGCCGGCGGCTGGGAACTCTCCGGCATCACTTCGCTGACGTCCGGGGCGCCGTACACCATCCGCACCGGCCGCGACAACTCGCTCACCGGCGCCGGCAACGACCGTCCGAATCTCGTGGGCAATCCTGACCTGGCCGATGGCCGCAGCCGCGGCGACCAGATCATCCAGTACTTCAACACCTCGGCCTTCGCGCAGAACGCCATCGGGCAGTTCGGCAACCTGGGCCGCAACACGATGATCGGGCCGCGTCAGGCGAACACGGACCTCTCGATCATGAAGAACTTCCGCTTCCGGGAGCGTTATCAGTTGCAGTTCCGCGGCGAGCTGTATAACGCCTTCAACCAGGTGAACTTCGGTACGCCGGTGAACGTGGTGACTTCGTCCACGTTCGGCCGGTTGACGTCGGCGGCATCGCCGCGGGTGGTGCAGTTTGGCCTGAAGTTCAACTACTAGCAGGACGGGGGAAGCCCGGCTCGCAAGGGCCGGGCTTTTTCAGAAACCTGCAAATGATAGATCATAGATCATTTAATATATCGTAATCTATCTTCTTTCTCCTTTAGAATCAGATCAGAAAATAGGATTTGTTGACCCAATGACCATTTTGATGATAGCGTATGAGTCAGGACGAAGCGCCATGTCCGCCCTTACCCTCGCTGTCTTCGCAACCTCCCTTCTCGCCGCCCAAACCTCGCCCGAATCCGCCAAATACTTCGAGACCAACATCCGCCCCCTGCTGGCCTCCCAGTGCTTTTCCTGTCATAGCTCCAAATCGAAGATGACCTTCGGCGGCTTGAAGATGGACCAGCGCGCGTCCTTCTTCCAGGGCGGCCAGTCCGGACCGCTGGTGGTGCCCGGCAAACCCGAGCAAAGCCGGCTGCTCGAAGTGGTGAACTATGCCGGCGCCCTCAAGATGCCACCCTCCGGCAAGCTCAAGCCGGAGCAGATCGCCACGCTCACCGAATGGGTGAAGATGGGCGCGCCTTGGCCCGAAGAGTCGAATGCCGCGCTGGAGGCGGAGCAGAAGTCCAAGGCCGCGCTCGACGCGCAGCGCCGTCAGTATTGGGCCTGGCAACCGGTGCGGAAGCCGGCCGCCGACGCGACGATCGACCGTTTCATTCTCGCCAAGCTCGCCGAAAAGCAAATCCCCCACGCGCCCGCCGCCGACAAACGCACGCTGATTCGCCGCGCTTACTTCGACCTCGCCGGACTGCCGCCCACGGCCTCCGAGGTCCAGGCCTTTCTCGCTGACTCCTCGCCGGACGCCTTTGCCAAAGTCGTCGACCGCCTGCTCGCCTCGCCCCACTTCGGCGAGCGCTGGGGACGGCATTGGCTCGACCTCACCTACTTCGCCGACAACCTCGAGATCGGGCGCAAGATTCCGGCCAAGGAAGCTTGGCGTTACCGCGACTATGTCATTGACGCCTTCCAGCAGGACAAGCCGTATCCGCAATTCATCAAAGAACAGATTGCGGGCGATCTGCTGCCGGCCGACACCGATCCGCAGCGGCGCGAGCAGGTGATCGCCACCGGCTTTCTAGCCTTAGGACCCTGGCCCCTGGTCGCGGCCGACAAAGAGCAACTGCGCATGGACGTGGTGGACCTGCAACTGGACCTGGTGGGCAAGGCCTTCCTTGGCCTGACCATGGGTTGCGCCCGCTGCCACGACCACAAGTTCGATCCGATTCCCGCCAAAGACTATTACGCGATGGCCGGCATCCTGGGCAGCACCCTGACGCTCGATGGCCGCATCGACGGCATCTTCAGCGACGTGCACCGCACGCCCTTGCCCGAGACTCCCGCAGAAATGCGGACACGGGCGCAGGAGACCGAGAAGTATCTTGCCACTTACACCGACCTCAAGAAGAAGCTGAAGGCGCTCACCGATGAGAAAGAGCAACTGAAGAAGGCTGAGAAACCGGTGGCCGACCTCGATAAGCAGATCGGCGAATTGAATAAGTCGCTCGGTCAGTTGGAGTTCAATCGCCCGGAGCCGCCGATGGCGCTTTCGGTCCGCGACGTCGATACGCCGGCCGATCACAAGATCAACATTCGCGGCAATTCGCATCTGCTGGGCGAACTGGTGCCGCGCAGCTTTGTGCAGGTGGCGATGTGGTCCGGACCGCCGCAGTTGGGTTATCGCGCTTCCGGCCGTTTGGAGATGGCCGATTGGATTGCCAACGAGAAGAATCCGCTTACCGCGCGCGTGATGGTGAATCGCCTGTGGCAGCATTTGTTCGGCGCGGGCTTGGTACGTAGCGTGGATAACTTCGGCCTGCGGGGCGAACTGCCGTCGCATCCCGAGTTACTCGACTATCTCGCCACGCGCTTCATGGACCAGGGCTGGTCCGTCAAAAAGATCATTCGCGAGATCATGCTTTCGGAGACTTACCGTCAGTCGAGCGCGCACGTCGGCAAGGCGGCCGAGGCCGATCCGGAGAACCGGCTGGTGTGGCGCATGAATCGCCGCCGTCTGGAAGGCGAGACGATTCGCGACTCCGTGCTGGCCCTGACGGGTTCGCTCGACGAACGGCGTGGCGGCCCCAGTCTGCCGCTCGAGGTGCCAGGGAACCTGAACGTCGGCAAGCCGGTGGAGTTCCGCGACGACGCGAAGCTACCGGATGAGTTACTCAAGCGGCGCACCGTGTATCTGCCGGTGCTGCGCAAAAGTCAGCATAAGAGTCTGGATATTCTGAACCTGTTCGACTTTCCGGACGTCAATCAGGTGAACGGGGCGCGCAGCGTCACCACGGTGCCGACCCAAGCGCTGTATCTGATCAATTCGCCGTTCTTGCAAGAGCAGGCGAAGCAACTCTCGATCCTGGCCGCGGAGCATGCCACCAGCGGTCCGGCGCGGGTGCAATGGCTGATCGAGCGCGTGCTCGGCCGGGTGGCTGTGCCGGCGGACCAGTCGCGGGCCAGCGAATTTCTCACAAGCTTTGCCGCCGAGCTAAAAGCCTCGGGCGAAGCGAATCCGGAAGCAACGGCTTGGGCGCGCTATTGCCATTCGCTATTGGTGAGCAACGAGTTCTTATATTTGAAGTAGGGAAGGGAGCCTCCATGAACGCACGTCATACTCCGCTGTTTGCCGCTTCCCGGCGTGACTTTCTTCGCCGCTACGGCTGCGGCTTTGGCGGCATGGCCCTCTCGGCGATGATGGCCCAGGGCGCCACCACCGCCAAGCCGAATCCGCTGGCGCCGAAGCAGCCGCACTTCGCGCCCCGCGCCA
Organism: Bryobacteraceae bacterium; assembly: GCA_965229305.1. Lineage (GTDB taxonomy): Bacteria > Acidobacteriota > Terriglobia > Bryobacterales > Bryobacteraceae > JALHNI01. The sequence continues at coordinate 66,238 of CBDDIZ010000022.1, forward strand.
AGCGCGTGATCTTCCTGTGGATGCAGGGCGGCCCGTCGCACATGGACCTGTTCGACTACAAGCCGCGTCTGGCGGCCGGCGGCGGCCAGAAGTTCCCCATCCCGCTGCCCGCGAACTACGAAGCGCCCGGCATCGGCCGCAATCTGATGATGGCCCCGATTTCGACCTTTAGTAAGCAGGGTCCGGCGGGCTTGCATATGTCGGACTGGTTGCCGAATCTGGGCAAGGTCTCTGACGAGTTATGCGTGCTGAATGGCATGCAGGCCGATTCCGAAGCGCACGCGCCCGCGGTCCGCCAGTTACACACCGGACATACGGTGATGGTGCGACCCTCGATTGGCTCCTGGGTCACTTACGGACTCGGCACCGAGAACAATAACTTACCCGGCTTTGTGACGCTCTGCCCGCAGGTGGGTGGCGATGGCGGGAGCACTCAGCTCTTTAGCAACGCCTTTCTCCCGGCCATCTACCAGGGCACGCCGATTGGCGAAGCGGGCAATGCGAAAGAAGCGCAAATTCGCTATCTCGAGGACAAGTCGGTCAGTTCGAAGCTCCAGCGCCAGCAGGTCGACTTGATTCAGGCGATGAACAAGAGCTATCTGCGCGACCTTGAGGCCGACCAGAACATGGAAGGCATGATCGAGTCCTTCGAACTCGCGTTCCGCATGCAGACTGAGGCGCCCTCGGTGCTCGACTTAGCGAAGGAATCGAAAGCCACGCTCGACCTCTACGGAATCGGCGAAAAGGCCACTGATAACTTCGGCCGCCAATGTTTGCTGGCGCGCCGCCTGGTCGAAGCCGGCGTCCGCTTTGTGCAGATCACCGACGGCGGCTGGGACCATCACGGCGCCATCCGCAAAGGCTTGCCGGAACGTTGCAAGGCGATCGATCAGCCGATCGCGGCCTTGATCACCGACCTGAAGAAGCGCGGCCTGCTGAAGGACACCCTGCTGGTTTGGTCCGGCGAGTTCGGCCGCACGCCGTTTGAGCAGGATCTTTCCGAAGGCAAGGCTCCCGCTTCTGAACGCGGCCGCGAGCACAATCCCAAGGGCTTCACCGCCTGGATGGCGGGCGGCGGCGTGAAGGGCGGCATGGTGCACGGCGAGACCGACGAGTATGGCTGGGAAGCGGTGAACGGCAAGGTCCACATCCACGACTTACACGCGACGGCGCTGCATCTGATGGGCATCGATCACGAGCGGCTCACTTACCGTTACACCGGCCGCGACTTCCGGCTCACCGACGTTTACGGTCACGTGGTGAAAGAGATTCTGGCGTAAGGCGATGCGGCTCCTCGGACTGGCCCTCGCCTGCGTCGGTTTGTTCGCGCAAGATCCGAAGAAGCTCACGATCCCCATGCGCGACGGCGTGGAACTCGCCGCCGACCTCTATGACCTGAAGCCCGGCGTGCGCAAGCCGGTGCTGCTGCAGCGAACCCCCTACAACAAGGCCGGCGCCGCCACCATCGCGCGCCGCTTTGCGCAGCATGGCTACGCCGTCGTGGTGCAGGATACGCGTGGCCGCTACGAGTCCAAGGGCGAATTCTTCCCCTATAACAACGAAGGCCAGGACGGCTACGACACCACCGAGTGGGTCACGCGTCAGCCGTGGAGCGACGGCCGCATTGGGATGTGGGGTGCCTCCTATGTCGGCGCCGTGCAGTATCAGGCCGCCGCGGAAGGCGCGCGCGGACTCGCCGTGCTGGCGCCCACTGCCACCTGGAACAGCTTCTATCGCAATATCTATACCGGCGGCGTCTCGCGCCTCGCGCTGATCGGCACCGCCGCCGCCGGCCTCTATCCGGCGCCGGCCGGCAAAACCGCTCCTGCGGACTGGTATCGGACTCTCCTCACCCTCCCGCTCTCTGACCTCGACCTCGCCATCGGCTGGCGCATCCCGTGGCTACAAACCATCCTGACGCATCCCCACCCCGACGGCTTCTGGAAGCGCCTCGACGTCACCAACGAAATTGCCCATCTCAAGATTCCCGCCCAGCACGTGGTGGGCTACTACGACTTCTTCCTGCGCGAGGTGGTCGCCAACTTCCAGCGCCTGCGCCTCACCGGCGCCGAGCAGCAATTGGTGCTCGGGCCGTGGGATCACGGCAGCATCGGCAAGCGGACACTCGGCGAAGTGGACTTCGGCGCCAACGCGGAATTCGACCTGCCGGGCGAGAACCTGCAATGGTTCGATCGCGTCCTGCAGAACAAGCGGCCGGCCGTGCCGGCGGTCCGCTACTTCTCGATGGGCGATAACGTCTGGCGCACGGCCGAGGCCTGGCCTCCCAAAGAAGCCACGATCACGCCGTACTATCTGCAGTCCGGCGGCAAGGCCAACACCCGGCGCGGCGACGGACGCCTGACTACGAAACTCCAGCAGAAGGCGCCTTACACCGATCAGTTCACGGCGGATCCGGCGAACCCGGTCCCGGCGTGGCCACCCGCCATGCTGAAGGGCAAGTTCTCGGCTTTCTGGGGGCCCGTGGACCAGGGGCCGAACGAGGACCGCGACGACGTGCTGGTGTATGACTCTGGCCCAGTCACGCAGCCGCTGCGCCTGGCCGGTCCCATTGAGGCTTACCTGTGGGTGAGCCAGAACACGCCCGACGCCGACTGGGTGGTGAAGCTGATCGACGTCGCTCCCAACGGCATGGCGCAGAACCTGACGGTGGGCGTGCAGCGGGCCAGCTTCGTGCCCGGCTATCGCCACAACGCCAAGGGCACGCCGTACAAGGTGCGGGTGGACGTGGGCCACGTCGCGGCGCTGATTCAACCGGGGCATTCCCTGCGCGTCGAAATCACCGGCTCTTATTTCCCGCTGTTCGATCGCAATACGAACACCGGCGAAGGCCCTTACAGCGGGCGCACGCTGGTGGCCAAGCAGACCGTGCACCACGCGCCGCAGTTCGCGTCGATGGTGCTGCTGCCGGTGCTGCCCTAAACCTGCAGCGCCGGTTCTCGTTCTTCGGTGTGCCTCGCCGCCGGCGGAGCCTTGCGGCCGCGCATCCACTCCTGCATCCGTTCCATGTACAGGTAGATGACCGGGGTGATGTAGAGCGTCAGCACCTGGCTCACCAGCAGGCCGCCCACTACGGCTAAGCCCAGCGGCTGACGGGCGTCCGCGCCTTCGCCGTAACCCATGGCGATGGGCAGCGTGCCGAACAGCGCCGCCACCGTGGTCATCATGATGGGCCGGAAGCGCAGAATACACCCTTGCCAGATCGCCTCGCGGGCCGACATGCCTTCGGCCCGCGCGGCGATGGCGAAGTCGATCATCATGATGGCGTTCTTCTTGACGACGCCGAAGAGCATGATGAGGCCGACGAAGGCGTACAGGTCGAGTTGCTTGCCGAACACCAGCAGCGTGGCCAGTGCGCCGAACACGGCCGAGGGCAAGCCCGAGAGAATCGTCAGCGGATGGATGAAGCTCTCATAGAGCACGCCCAGCACGATGTAGATCACCAGGACGGCGACAATCAGCAGGATCGTCAGGTTCTCAAACGACTTCTGGAATTCCTTCACCGTGCCCTGGAAGCTGGTGGTAATCGACGTGGGCATGCCCATCTCCCGGATGACCTCTTCCACGCGCTCCGCCGCTTGGCCGAGCGCAAAGCCCGGAGCCAGGTTGAACGACACCGTGACGGCGGGCAACTGTCCGAAGTGATTAATCGAGAGCGGACCCACTTGCGGCTTCACCGTGGCGAGCGTATCGAGCGGGACCAGATTGCCGGCCGCCGAACGCACATAGAGCTTCGACAGCGAAAGCTGATTGCGCTGGTAGCGGGGCTCCACTTCGAGGATCACCGCGTACTGGTTGGCCGGGGCGTAAATCGTCGTGACTTCGCGCTGGCCATAGGCGCCGAAGAGCGCGGACTGGATGGCTTGCGCCGAAATGCCCAGCGCCTCGGCGCGATTGCGATCGATCTCGACGTTGATCTCGGGGCTCGAGATCTGCAAGTCGGAGGTGACGTCGACGAAGCCCGGTAGCGCGCGCATGCGGTCAGTGAGCTTCGGTCCCCATTCGTAAAGCGCCTGCAGACTCACGCTCTGCATCGTCATCTGGAAGGTGCTTTGCGACGCCTGGCCGCCGATGGTGATCGGCGGGGGATTGTTCATGAAGATTTGGATGCCGGGTACCGCGGCCATCTTCGGCCGCAGGTCGGCGATGATCTGGTCGATGGAGCGCTTCCGCTCGGCCAGCGGCTTGGCGCGCATCACCAGGAAGCCGGCGTTGCCGCTGCGGATGAACGAGACGGCCGAGATGATGTCGGGGTCCTTCTTGGCGATCGCGGCTAGCGCCTGCTGATGCTCCGCCATGGACTCAAACGAGATGTCCTGCGCGGCCCGGGTCTGCGAGAAGATCACGCCCGAATCCTGGCTCGGGATGAAGCCCGTGGGCATGCTCTTGAACAGGTAGATGGTGCCGAAGAGCATCGCCACGGCCACCGCCATCGTGGCCCAATGCCAGCGCATCGCCGCCCGCAGCGTCACCTCATAGACCTTGGTCATGCCGTCGAAGGCGGTCTCGAACATGCGGTACATCCAGCCATGGCCGCCCTGATGTTCCACCTTCAGATACCGGCTGCCGAGCATCGGCGTCAGGGTCAGCGACACAAAGCCCGAGATGAGAATCGCGACCACGATCGTCACCGAGAACTCATGCAGCAGGCGGCCGACAATGCCGCCCAGGAACAGCACCGGAATGAAGACGGCCACCAGCGAAATGGTCATCGAGACGATGGTGAAGCCGATTTCCTGGGAGGCGACCAGCGCCGCTTCCATTCGCGACTTACCCATTTCCATGTGGCGCACGATGTTCTCGAGCATGACGATGGCGTCGTCCACCACGAAGCCCACCGACAGCGTCAGTGCCATCAGCGAGAGGTTGTTCAGGCTGTAGCCTAACTGGTACATCACGGCGAAAGTGCCCACCAGGGAGAAGGGCACGGCGATGCCGGGGATTAGCGTGGCGGGCAGGTTGCGCAGGAACAGGAAGATCACCATCACCACCAGCGCGATGGTGAGCAGCAGCGTAAACTCCACGTCATGGATCGAGCCGCGGATGGTCTGCGAAGAGTCGTTGGCGACTTCGAGCTCGATGCTCGGCGGGATCGCCTCGCGGAACGAAGGCAGCATGGCGCGGATGCGGTCCACGATCTCGACGGTGTTGGTGCCGGGCTGGCGCTGCACGGCGAGAATCACACCACGGGTGCCGTTGTGCCAGCCGATGTTCTTCGTGTTTTCCACGCCATCGAGGATCGTGGCGATCTGGTCGAGCCGGATCGGCGAGCCGTTGCGCCAGGCCACAATGATCGGCTTGTAGGCTTTCGCGTTGGCCAGCGTACCGCTCGATTGAATCGTGAAAGCCTGCTTGCGGCCATCCAGGCGCCCGGTGGGTAAGTTCGTGTTGCTGGTCTGAATCGCCCGCTGCACGTCCTCGATCGAGACGTTATAAGCGGCCATGCGATCCGGATCCACCTGGATGCGGACGGCGTATTTCTGAACGCCGAAGATGTTCACGCTGGCCACGCCGCTGATCATCGAAATGCGCTGGGCGAGCAGCGTGTCGGCGTATTCGTTCACCGTATAGAGCGGCTGCGTTTCGCTGCGCAGGGCCAGGAAGAGAATCGGCTGTTCGGCCGGATTCACCTTCTGCATCGTCGGCGGGCGGGGCATCGAGGATGGCAGGCGTCCGCCGGCCTTGGCAATGGCTGATTGCACGTCCTGGGCGGCTGAGTCGATGTCGCGGCTCAGTTCGAAGGTGATGGTGATGTTGGTGGACCCTTGCGAGTTGGTGGAACTCATCGAGTCGATGCCGGCGATGGTGGAGAATTCGCGTTCGAGCGGCGTGGCGACCGAAGTGGCCATCGTTTCGGGGCTCGCGCCCGGCAGTTGCGCCTGCACCTGCAGCGTCGGGTAGTCGATGGCGGGCAGGGCGGCGACGGGCAGCGCCCGGAAGGCGATCGCGCCGAACAGGACGATCGCCAGCGTCACCAGCGTCGTCATCACCGGACGTTCGATGAAGATTCGGGAGAAGTTCATTCTTCCGCTGCCTCTCCCACCTTCGCCGGTGTCGTCTTGCGGACCTTCATGTTCGGAGCCAGTCGGAGTTGCCCGTCCAGCACCACTTCATCCCCCGCGGACACCCCTTGCACCACGGTCTTATCGCGATAGATTTCGCCGACCGTCACCGGCCGCACTTCCACGGTCTGGTCCGCCCGCACGCGATAGACGTAAGGCCCTTTCTGACCGGGCTGCACCGCTTCCGATGGCACCACGACGGCGTTCGCCACCGAGCCGAGTCCGAGGACCACGTCGACGAACTGACCGGGCCAGAACAGCGCCGTCCGATTGTCGAATGTCGCCTTCAGACGAATTGAACCCGTCTGCGCATCCACCGCGTTCTCGATCAGCGTCAGCGAACCGGTGGCTTTGGCGTCGGGCTTGTCCTTGAGCGAAGCGCGGACGGGCAGCTTGCCAGCGGCCTGCAAATTGCGGATCGTGCCCAGGTGGGCTTCCGGCACGCTGAAGCTGACATAGATCGGCGTGGTGCGGTTGACGATGACCAGGTTGGTTTCGTTCGCCTTGACGACGTTGCCGGCGTTCACCAGCAGGGCGCCGGTGCGGCCGGCGATGGGCGACCGGACGGCGCAATACGAGATATCGAGCTTGGCCTTTTCCACCGCGGCTTGATCGGCCGCCAGATTGGCGCGGACGCTATCCACGCTCGCGCGCGTGGCGAGTACGGCGGATTGGTCCTTGTCGGCGGTAGTCCGCATCTGATCGTACTGCGTACGCGAGACCACGCCGGCCGTCATCAGCTCGGTGTAGCGCTTCGCTTCCGCTTCGGAGTACTTGGCCTGGGCCGCATCGCGCACCAGATTCGCTTCGGCCTGCTTGAGCGCCGCCTGGTCGCGCGCCACGTTGGCTTCGGCCTGCGCCAGCGACTGCTGATAGGGCCGGTCGTCGATCTGGAACAGCAGCGTGCCTTTGTCGACGAACTGGCCTTCGGTAAAGCCCACGCGGACGATCTGCCCGGCCACTTGCGGCTTCACCTGCACCGTTTCCGACGCTTCGGTCGTGCCGACGACGGCCACTTCGATCGGAATCTCGGCGGTCGTCGCCTTGCCCACCACCACCGGCGCCACGGGCGCGCGGGGCGGTCCTTTAGCCTGAGATTGCGTTTGCTTACAGCTCGAAAGAATGCCGAGGGCTACGGCCAGCCCGGCGAGCCACCATGTATTTGCTTGAAAGGTCTTCAAAAAGCCGCCAATTCCCCTGATTCGTCCAATCGTAACATCCAGTAAAGTATTGACGCCCCAGGACGACGTTCGTTACCGCTAGGCCTTGGGATGCGCTTTGTCGTAGGTGGCGAGCAGGTCGTTGAGCGCCACTTGGGTGTATTTCTGCGTGGTGGAGAGCTGGGCATGGCCGAGTAACTCCTGGATGGCGCGCAGATCGGCGCCGTCGGTGAGCAGGTGCGTGGCGTAGGCGTGGCGAAAACTGTGGGGATGAATGCTCGGGTCCTGGGCGACCATCCGGGCGTAAAAGTTGACGATCCAGCGGGCGCCGCCGTCTTTCAGGCGGGTGCCGAGATAGTTGGTAAAGACGGCGACTTCGCCGGATTTCGCTTTGCGCACTTCGAGATAGCGACGCAGGGCAGCCATGGCGGGCGCGCCAATCGGAACCTGCCGCTCCTTGCGTCCCTTGCCTCGCACGATCATCCAGCCTTCCGTCAGATCGAGGTCGTTCAGGTCCAGGCCGCTCAGTTCGCTGATGCGCAGGCCGCAGCCGTAGAGGATCTCGAACAAGGCGCGATCGCGTTCAGGGAAGGGCTTCTCGTACTTACCGCCACCCACCTGATCCAGCAGGTCGTTAGCCGTGTCCTGGCTCATCACGCGAGGCAGCGTCTTGGGCGCCTTGGGAATCCGCAGCAGCTTCGCCGGGTTCAGGTCGATCGAGCCCCGGCGGAGCAGGTATTGGAAGAAGCTGCGCAGGGCGGCGATCTTGCGGCGGATCGTCACCGCGCTCAACCCCTCGCCATGCAACGCGGCGAGCCAACTGCGCAGCAGCAACACCGTCCAGCGTTCCGGCGGATTCGGGAAATGGGCGGCAAACTGCGCCAGGTCCAGGCCGTAATTGCGCAGCGTATGCGGGGAGACGTTCTCGCGGCGGCGCTCGTCGAGAAAGTCGCGGATCTGCTCTTCGAGCGCGTTCATTCTCTATAGGATGCCGTACTTTTCGAAGGCCATGACGGCGCTCATGCCGCCCTCGATCGCCTGGCGCACTGCCTTCTCGCCACGGGCCTTTTCGAAGGCTCGCTCGAAGACTTCGCGTTCGGCTTTTTGCGGAACCACGCAGACGCCATCGCGGTCGCCGAAGAGGATGTCGCCGGGGTCGATGCGGGCCTGGCCGAAGTCGAGGGGCACGCGGTAGTCGATTACTTTGCCCCGCGGACCTTGGTCCTGGGCCCAGGCGCCGCTCGAAAAGGTCGGGAAGCCGAGTTCGAGAATGCCCGCCGTGTCGCGGTGATAGCCGTTCATGATCGCCCCGACCGCGCCCAGGTGCAGGGCGCGGGTGCTCATCAGCTCGCCCCATTGGGCGTAGGCGCAGGGGGCGCCGGCGGCGACGTAGATCTCGCCGGGCTGCAGACTGTCCAGCGCTTCCAGCATCACGCCGAAGGGTTTGCCGGCCGGGCCGCGACGGATTTCGACACAATCGGCTTCCAGCGCGGTCATGGCCCGGCCGATAAGGACCATCGACGGGTCGATCGGGTGGATGTTCGGGGGCAGGAATTGGCGCATCAGCCCCACTTGGTCCATCACGTCGCCGATGACCGCGGAGAACAACTCGCGTTTGGCCAGGGCGAACAGTTCGTCGTCGTTGATCCAGGTCGACATTACCCTACAGACTACAACGCTCTCAATTCTGAAAAAATATTAAAAAAGTCAGTTGACCGGAAAATGAAACTTAGTTAATATTGATTCAACAATATGATCTGACGGAATCGACACCTTCCGACCCTTCGATTCCGTTACATCATGGCCGCGGCGTCCACTTTTCAAGCGGACGCCGCCGTTCCTTCAGTTGACAGGCAACAAGAACCAGCGCGGCGGCACCTTCCGGAGTCGCCGCCTCCCTTCCAATCCGCTACCCTAAGAGCTTGCCCCGCCCGACCGTAAAAATCTCCCGTAAAGCCATCGACCGCCTCGAAAGCGGCCACCCCTGGATCTTCTCGAGCGACCTTGTCGACCGAGGCGCCTCCCAGCCCGGCGACTTTGTTCAAGTGACCGATCAGCGCGGCCGGCCCCTGGGCCAGGCGCACTATTCCTCCACCTCGCAGATCAGCCTGCGCCTGTTGACCCGCGACCCCGCGGTCGACGAACTCGCCCTGGTGCGCGAGCGCATTGAAGCGGCCGCGGCCTTCCGCGAACGCGTCGTGCAGGATTCCGACGCCTACCGGCTCGTTCACGCCGAGGCGGACCTGCTGCCCGCGCTGATCATCGACCGCTACGCCGACGTCTTCGTCCTGCAGACGCTGAATCAGAGCATGGACCGCCTGAAGCCGCAGATTGCCGAAATCGTCCGCGAGATGTTCGCCCCGCGCGCCATCGTCGAGCGGAATGACGCGCCCGTAAGGAAGCTCGAAGCGTTGCCGCAGGCGAAGGGCGTGTTGCAGGGCTCGGTGGACGAACCGGTGGCCGTGCGGATGAATGGGCTGGATCTGCGGGCCGATGTGCTCGGCGGCCAGAAGACCGGCGTGTTCCTCGATCAACGCGAGAACTATCTGGCGGCCCGGCGGCACGCGCGCGGGCGGGTGCTGGACTGCTTCTGTTCCACCGGCGGCTTTGCGATTCACATGGCGCCGGCGGCGTCGCACGTGGAGGCGATCGATGCCTCCACCGTTGCGCTCGAGGCCGCGCGAGCCAACGCGGAACGCAACAATGTGTCGAATTCTGTCGAATTCCGGGAGGCGGACGTCTTCGCGCTGCTGTCGGATTATGCCTCGGCGCGGCGTCAGTTCGACACCATCGTGCTCGATCCGCCGGCGTTTGCCAAGTCGCGGGCGACGGTGGACAAAGCGTTAGCCGGCTACAAAGAGATCAACCTGCGCGCGCTGCGGATGCTGGCTCCGGGCGGCATTCTGCTGACGTATTCGTGCTCGCACCATGTGTCGGAGGCCGACCTGCTGGGTGTGGTGGCCGAAGCCGCGCTCGATGCCGGACGCACCTTACGCATCCTCGAACGCCGTAGTCAGGCGAGCGACCATCCGGTGCTGCTGACGGTGCCCGAGACCCTGTATCTCAAGGGCGCCATCCTGCAGGTGCTGTAGCTATTTCACCTGCCAGGCTTCGTTGAAGAAGCCGGCACGCAGGACCTTGCCGGGCCAGTGGTTGGTAGGCGGCGTGGCGAGGTCGACGATGGCCCAGTCGGGCAGGATCGGGATCTGGCGCGAGTTGGTGCCGTCGGAGTCTTCGCGGAAGGTGAAGCCCGAGTTGAGGACGATGTAGCGCTCGGGCGAAAGCGGATTCGGGTAGACCATCACCAACGCCTGGCCAGGGTCCGCCTTGAGCGGCAGCTTGCCGGCGATGCGGGCGATCAACTGATTGCTGCCGGCGTCACCCCACAGGATCAGGTTGCTCTCGGCGAGGTCGGCGTCGGTGACCTCGGTGTCGTTCTTGATCCGCACTTCGGCGCGGAAAATGCCTCGCCAGCGGCGGATGGCCCGTTCCATTTCCGATGCGGCCCAGGCGCCCAGCTTCGGGTCAGAGGCCTGACCGGTGGGGCGCACGAACAGGAAGCGGCTGAGGAAGGCGTCGTCGATGGGACCTTGCAGCCCGGGGCGCTTGACAAGGCCAGGCTTGGGCGGTCCGGCGACCCACTTGATGCCTTCGCGGTGGAACTCGGCGCTGAAGCTGAGGTCGGTGTTGGCGCCCTGGGTGAGGCGCAGCGGCAGCCCGTCGATGGTGACGGTGGGTTTCACTTCGAGGTCGAACGGGTATTGGCCGGGTTCAAAGCGCAGGCGGAACGCGGTGACGTTGGCAGTGCGCAAGGTGATGAAGCCCGGTTCGCGGATTTCGGCTTCGACTCGTGCGCGGTCCCAATGCGCTTCGAGCCCCAACAGTTCGAGCCAGCGCATCTGGTTGTAGTGCAGTGTGTAGGTGACGAAACGCAGCTTGCGCGGCACCGGATGGCGGCCGTGTTCGGCTAAGGCATCCACGCGCCGGGCGACTTCGAGCTTCGCCTGCGGCTCGTACTTATGTTCCGTGTTCGGCCCAATGACGTGCGCGAGCGAGAGTCCTTCGCCTTCGAGCGCTTTGGCCATGATCTGGGCGGCCTGGATCTGCTTGTCCTTCTCGCCCGAGTAGGCCACCAGCGGCAACTGATAGAAGTTGGCGGCGTAGTCGGTGGCGTTGTACCAATGGAGCAACTGGCGCTCCCAGTTCGGGAGAGCCTTGATCGCTTCGGGGGTGAACTTCTGATACTCGAGCGTTTCGGCGAACCCGGCTCCGGGGGCGGCGACGGCGAAGAGTCCCGCGTAATGCGCGCCCAAGTGCCAGGTGGAGGCTCCGCCCATCGAGAAGCCACGGACTGAGATTCGGTTCTCGTCGATGGCGTAGCGACGCTTCACGTCCGCTAAGGCTTCGAGGACGTCCATCTCACCGGCGAACTTCGTGGCGTTGCAGTAGCGCCCGTAGACATGGAGCATGATGGTGTCGCGCGGGGTGAACTCACCGCTGCTGGTGAGGCGCTGCCAAAGAAAGGCGAGCTCGCTGCGGGTGTCGCCGCGGCCGGGCAGCCAGATGTCCAGCCTCCAGCGGCGAGGCGAGTTCTGCGAGAAGCTCGGCGGAATGACGAGTCCGTAAGGCTGGATGCTGTCATCGATTTTGGATTGATAGCCGAGGGGCACTAGCCCGGTGGCGCGCGTCCACGGGGTGCGGCCGGCGGCCAGTTGATCGGCGCGGTCCATGGCGAGGGCGAGCAGATCATGCGCCCGGCCGAACTCGGCGGGCAGGTAGAACTCGTTGTACTTCAGCGCCGATTCAACTGCGCGCTCGATGACCGCGATGTCTTCGATGTGGGGCGACCGGCGAAGGGGCGCAAGGGCCTCTTTCAAACGCTGCAGCTCCGTTTCGAGGGACTGGCGTTCTTCGGCGGGAATCGGTATGCCGGGCGGCGGCAGCGGCTTTTGGGCGAAAAGGGCAGGGACCAGCAGGAGGACAGCGACACGAATCACGTTGCTCATGCTATCGCGGAGCCGCGGGGCGGCGCTATCGCATTTTGGCGTAGAGACGCTCGAGAGCCTGCCGGTAGAGGGGGCCGGCCTTCATGGGGAGGTCTTCGTGGCCGGCGCCGGAGACTTGGAGGAAGTCCTTGGGATGGGGCGCGGAGGCGAACAGTTCGCGGCCGAGTACGGGGTCGATCATGCGATCGGCGTCGCCGTTGATCACCAGGAGCGGCGCTTGCAGGCGCGAGATTCTGCCGAGCGAGTCAAAGCCCAGAGGCAGGCTCCAGCCGATGCCGGGCAGGATGCCGTTGGCGACGTCGCGGGCGCGGGTGAACGGCGCTTCGAGAATGACGGCGCCGACCGGGTTGTGGCTCGCGAGTTCGACGGCGACAGCGCTGCCCAGCGAAAAGCCTTGCACGACGATGCGCTGGGCCGGAAAGCCGCGGCGGCGAAGCCAGTCGTAGGCGGCTTGCGCGTCGGTGTAGAGCCCTTGCTCATCCGGGGAGCCGGTGCTGGCGCCATAGCCGCGATAATCCATGATGAGGACCGATTGCGGCACGGCGCGGATGGCATCGACGTACTCTTCGTACAAAGCGACATAGCCGCCGTTGCCATGCAGATACAGCGTGACTTGGGAGGCGCCGGGTATTTCGTACCACCAGCAACTGAGGCGTTCGCCGTCGGGGGTGGCGATCTGGACGGCCGAGGCCCCGCGGGGCAGGGAAGGCGTGCGATCGGGGCTGGGGAAATAGAGCAAGCGTCGTCCGGCGATCGCCAGCACGCCCCACAACACGAGAAAGAGCGCCAGGATCCGCCGGGTCCGTTGGATCATGACGCTCTTAGACTCCGTTTCTGGAGGCGCAGTTCCCTATCCGACGAGTAAGTGACGCACTTACTTGAGACCGAGAACGCGACGATTCTTCTTGACGTCGGTGGCGACGCCGGCAAAGTCGTCGAAAGCCTTCTTCGGCGGCTCAATCAGATGCGAAGCGATGAACGGGGCGCCTTCGGCCGCGCCTTGGGAGGCGTCCTTATAGCAGCATTCCCATTCGAGGACGGCCCAGCTCGAGTAACCGATGGCGGTCATCCGGCTGAAGACCTGTTTGAAGTCGACCTGACCGTCGCCGAGCGAGCGGAAGCGGCCGGGGCGTTGCGCCCAGCCCTGGAAGCCGCCGTAGACGCCGGACTTCTCATTGGGCCGGAACTCGGCGTCTTTGACATGGAAGGCCTTGATGAACTCGGCGTAGGTATCGATGAAGCGGACGTAGTCCAGGCATTGCAGGACGAAGTGAGACGGATCGTAGTTGATGGCGACGCGCGGATGGTTGCCGGTGGCTTCGCGGAACATCTCGAAGGTGATGCCGTCGTGAGTATCTTCGCCGGGATGAATTTCGTAGGCCACGTACTGACCCTGCTTGTCGGCGTAATCGAGCAGCGGCTTCCAGCGCTTGCCGAGCTCCTTGAAGGCTTCTTCCACCAGGCCGGCCGGACGCTGCGGCCACGGATAAAGGAACGGCCAGACGAGCGCGCCGGTGAAGCTGGGGCAGACGCTGAGGCCGAGGTTCTTGGAGGCTTTGAAGACCAGCTTCAACTGTTCGACGGCCCATTGGGTGCGGGCCTTGGGGTCGTTGCGGACTTTGGGGTCGGCGAAGACGTCAAAGAGTTCATCGTAGGCCGGATGGGAGGCCACTAACTGACCTTGGAGGTGGCAGGCGAGTTCGGTGATCTCGAGCCCGTTCATCTGCGCGCGCAGGTCTTCGCAATAGCTTTTGGATTCGGCGGCCTTCTTGAGGTCGATGATGCGGGAATCCCAGGAGGGGAGCTGGACGGCGAGATAGCCGAGGTCCTTGGCCCACTTGGTGATGGCAGGCAAGCTGTTGAAGGGCGCCTGATCGCCCATGAATTGCGCGAGGAAAATCGCGGGTCCTTTAATTTGTGCCATGGCAGTGGTCATTGTACGTCAATTCAACTGCTATCCTTGCCGGTGAATGAAACGGGATCTATTGCTATTGACGCTGGTGGGGGCGCTACCGTTGATGGGAGCTTTTCGCGCCGGGGCGGCGTATCGGGTGATCACTCCGGAAGTGCATCAGGGCGCGCCTCCGGTGTACCTGGCGGGCTTCGGCAATAACCGGGTGGCGGCGGCGGTACTCGATCCTCTCTTCGTGCGGTGCCTGGCGATGGAGGCCGGAAAGAAGCCGGTGGTGCTGTGCAGCGCGGACCTGATCGGTGTCTTTCTCGATGACGTCGACAAGATTCGGCAGCGCGCGCGCAAGGACCTCGGCCGGGACGTGGATATCATCTTCTCCGCGACGCACGATCATCAGGGGCCGGACACGATGGGCCTGTGGGGGCCGCGGCAGGGCGTATCCGGCATCAACGAGGCGTACAACGAACTCGTGGTGCAGCGAAGCGCCGAGTGCATTGTGGCGGCGGTGCGCGGGATGAAGCGAGCACAACTGCTGCTGGCGCGGACGAACTTTGCCGACCTGAAGAAGTTTCTGAACGACACGCGGCCGCCGGTGGTGCACGACGAAGAATTGCTGGTGATGGCGGTACGCGACCGGCGCAAGCGCAGCATTGCGACGCTGGTGAACTGGGCGAACCATCCGGAGGCGCTGGGCTCGGCGAATACGCGGGTGTCGGCCGACTATCCGGCGGCGTTCTATCGCGGCATTGAAACGCTGCGGGGCGGCGTGTCGGTTTTTATGAACGGAGCGGTGGGCGGGATGCAATCGCCGCTGGGGGCGAAGTTCGTGGATCCGACGACGCGAGAGATTGCGCCGAAGGATAGTGTGCGGTTTGCCGAGGTGATCGGCGAGCGCATTGCGGACCTGGCACACGATGCCCTGGCGAACGCGCGACCGGTGGCGGTGGACAAGATCGAGTACCGCGAACAGCGGCTGCGCATTCCCGTGGCGAACGACGGCTTTCGTCAAGCGGCGGCGGCGAAGCTCTACGGAGCGCGCAAGGAGTTTGGCCCGGACGGAACGTCCGAGACCGTGGTGGGCTATCTGCGGCTGTCGCATGGCAAAGAGTTGAAGCTCGAAGCGGCGGCGATTCCGGGCGAGTTGTATCCGGAATTGAGCGTGGGCGGTGTGGTGGCGTATCCGGGGGCGGACTATCCGAGTGCGGCTGTGGAGCCGGCCATCAAGAAGCAGATGACGGCGCCTTACCGGATGCTGTTTGGCTTGGCGAACGACGAGATCGGGTACATCATTCCAAAGTCCGAATGGGACAATCAGGCGCCGTGGCTGCAGAATACCGGTAAGCGCTGGTATGGCGAAGTGAACTCGGTGGGGCCGGAAGCGGCGCCCATGATCGCGGCGGCCTTTGCGGCGCTGCTGCAGCGTTAACGATGAATTTGTTCCGCACGCCCCTTACCGCGCTCGCGATCTTCGCGCTGAATCTGGCGCTCGCCTGGAGATTTTTCCGGGCCGAGTATACGGTGTATCTCAGCTCGATTGAAGGCGCGTATATTGGGCTCGCGCGCTATATCCAGGCCCATTGGGGCGATCTGGGTTGGTTGCCGCTATGGTACGGCGGAATTCCTTTTCACGATAGTTATCCGCCGGCGTTGCATCATCTGGTGGCGGCGGTGGGCGCCGTCACCGGCTGGAGCGCGGGGCGCGCCTATCATGCGACCTGCGCGGTGACTTACGCATTCGGCGCGGTGACTTTGTATTGGTTGGTGCGGGCGCTGGCCAAGTCCGAGGCGGCGGGCGCTGTGGCGGCGCTGTTCTTTTCGGTGGTTTCGCCCTCGGCCTGGCTGATCTCCGGCATCGGGCGGGACATGGGCAGCCCGACTTACGCGCGGCGCCTGATGACGCTGGTCCAATTCGGTGAGGGGCCGCACTTACTCTCGTTGACGTTAGTGCCGGTGGCGTTACTCACGATGCACCGGTTACTCGAGCAGCCTTCGGCTTGGCGGTTGGCGCTGACGGCCGTGGCGTATGCGGCGGTGGCGCTGAGTAACTGGCTGGGGTCATTTACGTTGGCGTTGGGAACGTTCGTCATTCTGGCCATTCATCCGTGGCGGCGCTCGGTGCCGTATGGAGCGGCCGCGGGGACGCTCGCTTATGCGCTCGCGAGCCCCTGGATTCCGCCTTCGACGATCCGCCTGGTGCGGCAGAACGCGCAGATCGTGGGCGGCGACTACCAACTGACGGGCATGGGCATGTTGGTCTTTGCCGGGATCCTGGCGGTGGCCGGCGTCGCCG
Organism: Bryobacteraceae bacterium; assembly: GCA_965229305.1. GTDB lineage: Bacteria > Acidobacteriota > Terriglobia > Bryobacterales > Bryobacteraceae > JALHNI01. The sequence continues at coordinate 82,686 of CBDDIZ010000022.1, forward strand.
TGTGGCTGTGGCGCGAACGGCATCCGGCGCTGGCCGCGGCGGCGGCGTTCACGATACTCACCGGCGGCATCACGCTGACCAAGGAGTGGGCGCACTTGACGACCTGGCCGCAGCCGGAGCGCTATCACCTGGCGATGGAAATGGGGCTGGCGATGCTGGCGGGAGTGGCATGGAGTTGGGTTTGGACGCGGAGCCCGCGGACCGGGCGCCGGGCTTTGGTTGTGGCGAGTGCCGGGCTGCTGCTTTTCCAGGCGCGGGAGTATCGACAGTATGCTCGCATGCTGATCAAGACGACGCCGATCCAGGAGACGCTGGAGTATCGGGTGAGCGAGTGGGTGGCGGCGAACCTGCCCGGCGAGCGGGTGTTTCTGAGCGGCTCGAGCGGATTCTGGTCGACGGCTTTTGCGGACGTGGTGCAGTTCAAGGGCGGCTTTGACCAGGGCCAGCCGTATCGCAATCGGCATGACGCCAATTACGCCTTGCCGTATCTCGAACACAACGGTGCGGTGACGGCCGCCTGGCTGCGCGCTTATGGCAACCGGGCGGTGCTGGTGAGCGGGCGCCAGACGCGCGATGCGTATCAGGATTGGCGGGACCCGCGGAAGTTCGACGGCGTGCTGCCGTTGCGGTGGGAGCAGGGCGACGACCGGATCTATGAGGTGCCGGCAGGGCAGAAGTCGCTGGCGCATGTGATCCGGCTGGACGAGGCGGTGCCGGTGGGGCCGCTTGATTGGCAGTCGACGAAGCAGATTGACGCCTATGTCCGGGCGATCGACGATGGCGCGCGGGCGCCGGCGGCGTTCGCGTGGCGAGGTCAGAGCCGGGCGGAGATTACGGCGACGGTGGCGCCCGGGGAGGTGATCGCGGTGCAGATCAATCACCATCCGGGCTGGCAGGCGGAGGCGGCGGGGCGGGCGCTCGAGACGTCGGCGGACGGGTTAGGCTTTCTGCTGATTCAGCCGCGCGCGGCGGGTCCCGTACGGATTTCGCTGTGGTTCGACGGCGGGACCGAGGCGGCGGCGATGCGGGCGTTGCAGACGTTTGCGGTGCTGGTGCTGGCGGGGTGGGCGATCCGGGAACAGATCGTGCGCCGACGCGCTCTGAGCCGTTAAACTGAAAGATGGCAATGCAGAAAATGCGAATTGGAATCCTCACCGGCGGCGGCGACGTCCCCGGCCTGAACTCTGTGATCAAGGGCGTGACTTATCGCGCCAGCGAACTGGATTTTGAAGTGATCGGTATCCGCCGGGGTTGGGAAGGCCTGACCCATGTGAACTTCGATGACCCGGCGAGCAAGTCGCGCTACATCCTGCCCCTGACGCGCGACAACACCCGCACGATCGACCGCACTGGCGGCACGTTCCTGCACTCGAGCCGGACGAATCCTTCGAAGATGAAGAGCGTCCCGTCGTTCCTCAACGCCAGCGACTTCCCGGCGACCGAACGCGAAAAGGACGGCCAGAAGGTCACGACCTATGACATGTCGAAGCGGGTGCTGGAAAACTTGGCGGCGTTGAAGCTGGACTATCTGGTGGCGATCGGCGGCGACGATACGCTGAGCTACGCGGCGAAGCTCGATCAGCTCGGGTTCAAGGTGGTGGCGATCCCGAAAACGATGGACAACGACGTGCGGAACACCGAATACTGCATCGGTTTTTCGACGGCCGTCAGCCGCGCGACCGACGCCATTCAGCGTCAGCGCACGACGGTGGGCTCGCACGAACGCATCGGTATCTTCCGCATCTTCGGCCGCGACGCCGGCTACACGGCGCTCTACACGTCTTACGTGACGTCGGTGCGCTGCTGCATTCCGGAGCACCGTTTCGACCTGCCGCATCTGCTGGAAGTGCTGAAGCGCGACAAGGCCAACAACCCCAGCAACTATTCGTTGGTGGTGCTGAGCGAAGGCGCCGAATGGCAGGGCTATCAGGTGCGTCATTACGGTGAGGCGGACGCCTACGGCCATCGCAAAAAGGGCAACGTGGGCGAGGACATCGCCGAAGAAGTGAAGCGCGTGCTGAAGGAAGAGACGATCGTCAGCGACCTGACGTACGATCTGCGTTCGGGCGATCCGGACTTCGTCGACAAGCTGGTGGCCACCACGTTTGGCAACATGGCGTTCGACACGATTCTGCAAGGCAAGAGCGGCCTGATGAGCGCCATTTCGCATGGCTGCTACGACATGGTGCCGATCCCGGATCCGAAGCTCGGACCGCGCAAGGTGGACGTCGAAACGATGTACAACGTTGAGCGCTTCCGGCCGAACTACGCCAATAAGATTGGCTTGCCGATCTTCCTCACCAAGGCCTAATGTCCTGGTGGAAATCCTGGCTGGGACGGGCTCCACGGCCCGTCCCGGTCGACCTCGAGCAGATCCGCCAGTCCTTCGAAACCGGTGCTCATGACGAAGAGCACTTTCCCTCCACGATCGATCCCCGCATTTACCACGTCAAGCTCATCGTTGAGCATCTGGGCTCCGTCTCGGCCGCGCTCGACGTAGGTTCCGGCAAGGGCCGCTTCGCGCGCATTTTGAAGGAGCACAATCCGGACGCGCAGATCGTCTGCTTCGATCTCGCGCTCGAGATGTTGCGCCGCGTGGACGCCAATCTGCAGACCTGCGCGGGCAGCATGACCGCGCTGCCGTTCGCTGCGGCGAGCTTCGACGGCGTGTATGCCACCGAGAGCCTGGAACATGCGGTGGACATCGAAGGTGCGGTGGCCGAGATGTGCCGGGTGCTGAAGCCGGGTGGGCGGTTGGTGATCATCGATAAGAACGCCGAGCATTGGGGCAAGCTGAAAACGCCGGCGTGGGAACGGTGGTTCCATCGCGGCGAACTCGAGAAGCTGTTGCGGCGGCATTGCTCGCAGGTGGAGAGCCGGCTGGTGTCCTATTGGGAAGATGTACCGCCGGACGGTTTATTTGTCGCCTGGCTGGCGGTGAAGTAGGCGCTACGAATTACCAAAGAATCGGCGTATTTATGTGTCGTTTATCGGCAATTGTAAAACGGTGGCCCAAAAGTTAGTAAGTTCGCGCACTAGCTGGTAACCGGCGACTTCAGTAGTGCCGGCAAGCCAACTGAAGGAACCGAAGATGCCGGACAAACCTGTGCCTCCCGATGATCAGCCCTTACGTGAGCAGATCCCCGCCGAATGGAAAGATTTTCAGAGCCGTATCGCTACGCCGAAAGGCTTTGCCAGCCCCAAGCCCCTAACTGCCGAGGTGGTCCGCGAGCGCGCCAGTAAGCTCAAGATTCAGCCGACAGTCCCGATGGCGCGGCTGCTGGCGAGTCTGAACCGGGTTCGGTTGGACTCGCCGCAGCCGGTAGCGCGCATGCCGGAGGATGTACGGGCATCAGTGCAAGCACTGAAGCCGCCGGTGCGTCGGGTTCATGGCAGTAAGTTCTCGTTACTCTGGTTTCCGTTTCCCTCGGTGGTGTCGCCGTGCGCCGATCGATTCGGATATATGTCGTCGGCGACCGTTCGGGCGGCGAGTGCGCTGCCTTTCAATACGACGATGCAGGCGCTGATGGGGCAGTTGGGCAACCTGATGGGGGATACGTCAAGAGATCCCAACCCCAGCTCGAATTCCTCGTCACAAGCCGGTGTCTCGAACATTCCGGCGGGCTACACTTACTTCGGGCAGTTTGTTGATCATGATGTAACTCTCGACGTTTCGTCGACGCTCAGCGTGGCGACGGATGCTAACACCCTCAACAATATGCGGACGCCGGCGTTGGACCTGGATTCGTTGTACGGTCGCGGGCCGGCGCTCGATCCGTTCCTCTACGTCTTTCCGCAAGGCCCGCTGCCTGCGACGGCGATCAAATTTCAACTGGGCACGAATACCCCCACCGGGCCGGGCGGGCCGGGGGGCGCCGGTGGCGCGGCTGGCATGCAGGTGAAGACCAACTGGGATGTGCCGCGGGTGCCTGGTACGCTGACCGCGGTGATCGGCGATCCGCGGAACGACGAGAACCTGATTGTGGGGCAGTTTCATCACGCCATGTTGCGCTTTCACAATGCGGTGGTGGATCAACTCACGTTGGTCGAGTTTGAGGGGGATATCTTCGCGGAGGCGAAGCGCATGGTGACGCACCACTATCAATGGGCGGTGGTGAACGACTTTCTCAAGCGCGTTTGCGGAGCGACGGCGGTGTCGAATGCGTTGGCCACGGTCGTGGCGCCCGTGGGAAGCGCTTTCCGTATGCCGGTGGAGTTTGCGGTGGCGGCCTATCGTTTCGGCCACAGCATGATCCGTAATTCCTACTGGCTGAATTTCGGTTTGATCGATAAACCCCTGGCCGATGTGTTCGCCTTTGCCCGTCCGCCGCAGTTACCGGTTTTCTCGAACTGGGTCGTCGATTTCAATGCCTTCTTCGAGACCGGGGTCAGTGTGCCGGTAAATAACAAGGCTCGCAAGATCGATAGCTTCCTGGCCAAGGGCTTGGAGGAACTGCCGGGTTTCACGGGGTTGATGGCGATCCTGGCCACTCGGAATCTGCGGCGCGGCCTGGCGCTGGGGTTGCCCAGCGGACAGGCGATGGCGTCCTCGCTGGGAGTTCCCGCGCTGACTAGCGCGCAACTCACCAGTGGGCTGCAAGCAGATGAAGTGGCGGTGCTGAACTCCAATGGTGGTTTGCTGCTGAGCAAAACGCCGCTTTGGTACTACGTGCTGCGTGAGGCGGCGGTGCTGGAAGGAGGGAATCAACTTGGCCCGTTGGGGGCGCGGATTGTGGCGGAAACGTTCGTGCGGATGCTGAAGCGCGACGCGAATTCCTACCTCAACGCCGCGGGAGGATTCGCTCCCACGCTCGGCACGAACAACGACTTCACCGTGGGCGATCTGGTCACGGTGGCAGGGGTCACCACCCCGTAGCAGCTAGGACTTCTGGCGGATCGCCTGGGCGAGATGACGAGCCTGGGCGAAGCGCTGAGCGAGATCGTCGTTGGCAAGCTCGCGGGAGACTTCGGTGAGGGTCTGGCCGAGGTCGGCGAGCGCGGCGGCGATGGCGGGGCGGTTGGTGGCGAGGATGTCGCGCCAGAGGTCGTGGGAGCTGAGGGCGAGACGGGTCATGCTTTCGAGGCCAGGGCCGGAGGTTTCGGAGCTGACGCGGCCATCGAGCATGCTCGCGAGCGCCGTAGAGGTCAACTGCGGAAGGTGCGAGCTGAGGGCGACCTGGGCGTCGTGCTCGGCGGCCGTCAGGCGGACCAGGCGGGCGCCGATGCGTTCGACCCAGCCGAGGAATTCGGGGCCGGGGTCGCCCGTCAGGATCCAGGGACGGCCGCGGAATAAGCTCGCTTCCGCCGCTTCGATGCCCTGACTTTCTTTGCCGGCCATCGGATGGCCGCCGACGAAGCGGGGTAGGGCAGCGGCGCGTTCTTCGATCATGCGCTTGGTGCTGCCGGCGTCGGTGACTAACGCGCCGGGCCGCAAGAGCGGCCCAAGACGGTCAATCGTTTCGAGGATGATCGAGATGGGCTGCGACAGGAAGACGAGATCGGCTTGCGGCACTATCTCTTCGAGCGGGCCACCGGCGTCAATCGCGCCCCGTTCGATGGCCTTGGCGAGCGTCGCCGGACGGCTGACGCCCAGCAGGCGGCCGGTGAAGCCGGCCTCCCGCAAAGCTAAACCGAACGAGCCGCCGATCAGCCCGACGCCGACGATGGCGACCGTTTGCATGCGCCGTTAAAGAGAGCGGTCGATGGCGGCCGCCACGCGCCTCATCTTGGTCATCATCTCGGTGAACTGCTCAGGCTTAAGCGTCTGGGCGCCGTCACTGGCCGCCCGATCGGGGTCATGGTGGACTTCGACGAGGATGCCGTCGGCACCGGCGGCGACCGAAGCGAGAGCCATGGGCAGGACGAGGCTGCGCTTGCCCACGCCGTGCGAAGGGTCGGCGACGACGGGCAGGTGCGAGAGGCTCTTGAGCACCGGAATGGCCGAGATGTCCATGGTGTTGCGGGTGAAGGTTTCGAAGGTGCGGATGCCGCGTTCGCAGAGGATAACTTCGTGATTGCCGCCGGCCATGACGTACTCGGCCGAAAGCAGCACTTCTTCGATGGTGGCGGCGATGCCGCGCTTCAGCAGCACCGGCTTCTTGATGCGGCCGAGTTCCTTCAGCAGGTTGAAGTTCTGCATGTTGCGGGCGCCGATCTGGAGGATGTCGACGTACTGCAGCATCAGCGGGATCTGGGAGGAGTCCATCACTTCGCTGATCACCAAGAGGCCGCGCTTGTCGGCGGCGGCGCGCATGATCTGCAGGCCTTCTTCGCCCATGCCCTGGAAGCTATAGGGCGAACTGCGGGGCTTGAAGGCGCCACCGCGGATGACCTTGGCGCCCGCGTCGGCGACGATCTGGGCGGCGAGTTCGATCTGGTCCTTGCTTTCCACTGAGCACGGGCCACCCATGGCGATCACCTGGTTGCCGCCGATCTCGACGTTGCCCACCTTGATGATGGAGCCCTCGGGCCGGAAGGCGCGCGCCGCCAGCTTGTAGGGCGACACGATGAGGTGACACTCTTTCACGCCGGGCAGGACTTCGAACTCGGCCGGGTCAAGGTTGTCGGCCGGGCCGACGCCGGCGAGCACCGTGTGGATGACGCCATCCACACGGTTCACCTTGAACTTCATCGACTCCAGCTTTTTGATTACGTCGCTGACTTGGGCGTCATCCGCCCCTTGGTTCATCACCACTAACATGGACTACTCTTTTCCTTTCGCGGCTTGCGCGGCGCGTACTTCCTGAATTTTCCGCATTTCGAGCATGACGGCCTGATAAATGGCGGCCACCGAAGCGTCGACCAGCGGGCCGGCATTGCGGGCCACCATTTTTTCCACGACGGCCGCTTCGCGCGCCAGTTCGATGACCGGCAGGCCGGCGGCCCGCTTGACGTCACCAATTTCTTCCGCAATCCGAGCGCGGCGATTCAATAAGTCGAGAATCTGGCCGTCCAACTCGTCAATGCGCGTGCGGAACTTTCCTAGCTGTTCCCGCGCTTCGGGCTCGGTCATTGCATTCCTTCCTTCAACTGCCGGGTGAACGTTTCGAGGCGCTCTTCCAGTCCGCCATCGGGGCGTTCGAACTGGCGCACGAGCGCGCTGCCGACCACCACGGCGTCGGCGAGTTGAGCGGCTTCACCCGCTTGTGACGGAGTCGAGATGCCGAAACCCAGCGCCAGCGGCAGGCTGGTGAGCCCGCGCATTCGCGCCACCAATGGCGCGGCGGACGTGGAGAGCGTGTCGCGCTCTCCGGTGACGCCGGCACGCGAAACCAAGTATACGAAGCCGGTGGAGTACTTCGCCACTAGCTCCAGGCGGCGGTCGGAGGAGGTGGGGGCGGCGAGGAAGACGGTGTCGAGGTCGGCGGAGCGGAGCGGGTCGAGGTGACGGTCCGCTTCTTCCACGCTGAGGTCGGTGAGCAGGACGCCATCGAGGCCGGAGCTTTTCGCGTCGCGGGCGAGGGCGGGGAGGCCGTACTTGAGCACCGGGTTGAGGTAGGTGAACAGCACCAGCGGGATGTCGGAATGGGCGCGGATGCCGGAGGCGATCTGCAGCACGCGACGGAGGGTGGTGCCGGCGGCGAGGGCTCGTTCGGCACCGCGCTGGATGGTGGGTCCGTCGGCGACCGGGTCCGAGAACGGGACGCCGAGTTCGATAATGTCGGCGCCGCCGCGCTCGAGGGCGAGCACGAGATCGACGGTGCGATCGGGATGCGGGTCACCGGCGGTGACGTAGGCCACCAGGCCCTTGCGGTTCTGCCGGCGCAGATCATTAAGCCGGGCGGTAATTGAGGTCATGGGTTACGGTGTCCCGATCGAGTTCGGGCAAATTCTCACGATAGATGTCGATGTCTTTGTCGCCGCGGCCAGATACGTTGATGAGGAAGATCTGATCCTTGGCTTCAGGGGCGCGGCGGAAGGCTTCAAAGAGAGCGTGCGAACTTTCAAGCGCGGGGATGATCCCTTCGGTGCGCGACAGTTCCACCGCGGCGCTCAAAGCCTGCTGATCCTGGCAACTGACGTACTCGGCGCGACCCTGGTCGTGCAGGTAGGCATGCTCGGGACCGATCATGGCGTAATCGAGGCCGGCAGAAACCGAATGGGTGAGCGAGACCTGGCCGTCGTCGTCCTGCAGGAGGATGCTGTAACAGCCATGCAGAACGCCGGGCGCGCCGCCGGGCAGGTAACGCGCGGCATGGAGGCCGAGGGTGTTGCCGGTGCCGCCGGCTTCGACGCCCACCAGCTTCACGGCGTCGTTGAGGAAAGCGTGGAAGATACCGATCGCGTTCGAGCCGCCGCCGACGCAGGCAAAGATCGTATCGGGCAGGCGGCCCGCAGACTTCAAGATCTGCTCGCGCGCTTCGAGGCCGATGACGCGGTGGAAGTCCCGCACCATCATCGGATAGGGGTGCGCGCCTAAAGCGGAACCGAGGACGTAAAAGGTGTCGCCGATGTTGGTGACCCAGTCGCGCATGGCTTCGCTGATGGCGTCTTTGAGCGTGCGGCTGCCGTTGGTGACTCCCACCACTTTGGACCCCAGCATCCGCATGCGGAAGACGTTCAAGCGCTGGCGGCGCATGTCCTCTTCGCCCATGTAGACCACGCATTCGAGACCGAGGAGCGCGCAGGCGGTGGCGGTGGCGACGCCGTGCTGGCCGGCTCCGGTCTCGGCGATCACGCGCTGTTTACCCATCCGTTTCGCTAAGAGCGCTTGGCCTAGGGCGTTATTGATCTTATGCGCGCCGGTGTGGAGAAGATCTTCCCGCTTGAGATAGATCTGCGCGCCGCCGAGCTTTTCGGAAAGACGGCGGGCGTGATAGAGGGGCGTGGGACGGCCGCAGTAGGTGGAGAGCAGGCGGTCCAGTTCGGCCTGGAAGGTGGGGTCCTCGCGGGCGGCGAGGTAGGCCTTCTCCAATTCGTCGAGCGGCGACATCAGAATTTCCGGGACGAACCGGCCGCCGTAGGGTCCGAAATGACCGGAGGCGTCGGGCTGTTGGAACGGGGTCATACGCGAAATTCCTTCAGGGCCGCTCGGATGAAGGCGGCCATCTTGTCATGATCTTTGAGGCCGGGGCGGCACTCGAGGCGGGAGCAGGCGTCAACGCCCCATGGTTGGGCGGTACGGATGGCTTCGGCGACATTGGTGTCGTCGAGCCCGCCGGCGAGGATGATGCGGCCAGGGAGGCCGTGGGCGAGCTTCCAGTCGTAGGTCTTGCCCGTGCCGCCCGGCAGGCCGGGCAGGGGCGGCGCATCGACCAGAATGGCTTCCGCGTGATTCTCGGTGAGGGCACTGGCTTCGTCGATCGAGAGCGCGGGCCAGGTGCGGAAGTCGCCGGGTCCGATGCCCAGATGGATCTGCACGACGTCGAGTTTGAGCGCTTCGGCGACGTCCTTCACATACTCCGGATGCTGGTCCACAAAGACGCCGGCTTTGATGAAACTCCCGTTGAAGTCGCGAATCCAATCTCTTTCAGTAAGTTCCAGATAGCGAGGACTCTTCGAGTAAAAATTGAAGCCAAGCGCGTTGGCGCCGGCGTCAATCGCAGCCTGTGCATCCCGCGAATTGGTGATGCCGCAAACCTTAACCAAAGCTTGAGGAAGTGGTTTCATCCGCGTAGTTGCCGGACGGCCTCGGCGGGGTCAGCCGACTTCATCAACGCCTCGCCAACGAGGAAGGCGTGGTAGCCGGCATCGAGCAAAGTGTGGACGTCAGCCGGGGTGAAGATGCCGCTTTCGGCGACGCGGATGGCGTCGCTCGGGATGGCGGGCGCCAAGTCCAGCGAGAGCGAAAGGCGAACCTCGAAGGTGTGCAAGTCGCGGTTGTTGACGCCGATGAGGCGGGCGCCGGAATCGATGGCGGCGGAGAGTTCATCCGCCGTATGAACTTCGACGAGGGCGGCGAGCCCGAGGCTTTCGGCGAGTTCGCGGAGCTGGCGCATCTCGAGCGAATCGAGAATGGCGGCGATTAGGAGAATGGCATCGGCGCCATGGGCGGCGGCCTCGATGACGTGCAGCGGGTCGATCGTAAAGTCTTTGCGGATGACCGGGAGGTGGACGGCGGCGCGGGCGGCTTCGAGGTCGGCGAGGCTGCCCTGGAAGAAGTCTTCGTCGGTGAGGACGGACATGGCGGCGGCGCCACCGGCTTCGTACTGCCGGGCGGTCCGGACGGGGTTGAAGTCGTGGGTGAGAAGGCCGCGTGAAGGAGACGCCTTTTTGATCTCGGCGATGATGGCCGGAGCTTGGCGGAGCGCCCCGGCGAAATCGCGGTGGCGGTTGACCAGGTCCGCGGCGAGGCGTTCCAGGTTGGCGCCGCGGGTGCGCAACTCGGGCAGAGCCGCCTGCTTCACGGTGACAATCCGAGCCAGAATGTCGGGGATACGGGGACTTTGGAGCGTGGAAGTCAGAGCTTTGATTTTATCAGTCTGGCGCGCCCATAATAACGGGATGCGAGTTCTCGGCCTGCTGCTCGTGGCGATTCCCCTCCTGGCGGCGTCCAAGGGGCGGGTGGAGGGGCCCAAGCGAACGGAGAAGAACGGCTGGATTGTGGTGCGGCTCGCCGGGTCTCCGGAAGAGATCGGCCGGCAGCACGGGCAACTCCTGGCGCCGGAGATTGCCGACACCTATCGTGTGGTGAAGAAGACGCTGGAGCACGATAGCGGCCAGAAGTGGATCTTCTTCCGGCGGGCGGCCGAGGAAGTGTTGTGGCCGCGGGTGGAGGCGGAGTACCGGCAGGAACTCCAGGGGATGCTGGCGAGTCTGCGGGCGGCGGGGCTCTCGATCGACTTGTGGGATCTGGTGGCGTACAACGCGTGGCTCGAGCTCTCTCCTTATTACACGAACTATTACAACGAGCAGAACCGCGTAGCCGGAGCGGTGAAGCCGCGGTCCGCGCCGGAGCATTGCAGCGCGTTTGTGGCGACCGGGTCCTATACGAAGGACGGGCGGCCCGTGATCGCGCACAATGCCTGGATCGACTACGGGGTGGGCGCGCGGTGGAATGTGATTTTCGACGTGGTGCCCGAACGCGGGCAGCGCTTCATCATGGACGGGCTGCCGGGATTGATCCACTCGGCCGACGACTTCGGTATCAATGCCTCCGGCCTCGCGATCACCGAAACGACGATTTCGCAATTCTCGAGCGGCTTTGACCCGCTGGGCATCCCCGAGTTCGTGCGGGCGCGCAAAGCGCTGCAGTACGCCGACTCGATTGACCGCTTCGCCGCGATCATGAAGGAAGGCAACAACGGCGGTTACGCGAACAACTGGCTGGTGGCCGATCGCAAGACCGGGGAGATTGCGTCGCTCGAACTCGGCTTCAAGCACGTGGTGCTGCAGCGGACCAAGGACGGCTACTTCGCCGGTTCGAACTTTCCGGCCGATCCCAACTTGCTGAGCGAGGAGACGTCGTTCGATCCGAAAGACGCCGGGTCCAGCCCGAACGCCCGGCGTACGCGCTGGGAGCAGTTGATGAAAGAGCATCGGGGCAAGATCGACGTGGGACTGGCGCGCCGCTTTCTGGGAGACAGCTACGACGCGGTGGATCGCAAGACGCAGCCGAGCGAACGGACGCTGTGCGGGCGGAACGATCTTTCGACGCGCGGGATGAAGCCGTGGCAGATGGAGTTCGGCCCGGCCGGCGCGGTGCAGAACAAAGCCGCGGACGCGGGAATGATGGAGCAGCTGGCGCTGTGGGGCGCCATGGGTCCGCAATGCGGTCCGAAGTTTTCGGCGAACGAGCATCTGCGGCGCAATCCGAGCTTCGACTGGCAGCGAGACTTTCTGAAGGACATTACCCGGCAGCCATGGACGCTGTTCCAAGCTCGCCCCAACTGACGCTGCGTCTGCTGCCGGGTGACTACTCGGTGGCGCAGCCGGAGGCTTGGCCTGATTGGTTGCCGTCCGCAGGCGTGGTGGCCGTGATGCAGACGGCGGAAGAAATTTCGGTGGTGTGCGTCAGCGAGGCAGTGCCGGACGGGGTGCGGGCGGAAGGCGGGTGGGCCGTGGTGGAGTTCGCGGGGCCGTTTCCATTTCACCTCACCGGTATTCTGGACTCGGTGCTGCATCCGCTGGCGCAAGCGAAGATCGGCATCTTCGCGCTTTCCACCTTCAACACGGACTACGTGTTAGTGAAACAGTTGGACGTGCCGGCCGCCCTCAGCGTGCTGCGAGCGGCCGGCCATACGGTGCTGATTTAGCTGGCGGCGACCAGACCGCGCAGGTTCCAGCCGCAGATGGTGGAGGCGAGGAACTTGTCGTTGGTGCCATCGCCCTTGGGCGGTCCGGGCCAGTGCGTTTCCAGACTGACGTAGCCGCGATAGCCGTCGCGCAGCAGGGCGGCAATCTGTCCGTGCCAGTTGACGTCACGCGTTCCCACGGGGCCCCAGATCGGCGTGTGGCCTTCCATGTGGCAATCCTTCGCGTGGACGTGAGCGATGCGCTTCACGGGCAGCAGTTCGTAGCCGTCGGGGAAGGCCTTTTCGTGGCCGACGAGGGCGTTGGCCGGATCCCAGACGAGTTGGAGGTTCGGATGGTTGAGCGCGGCGAGGAGCTTGCTGGCTTCGGCGGCCGTGCCGATGTTGCAGGCATGTTCGTTTTCGAGACCGATGATGACGCCGTGGCTCTTGGCCTGGTCGGCGAGTTTGGCGAGGGCCTCGACGATCGCGTCGAAGCAGGCGTCCGGCTGAATGCTGCGCCAGTAGGAGAAGACACGGATGATGCCGGCGTCGAGCTTGGCGGCAATCTGGAAGGCGCGTTCGGCAAGGCGGGCCTGGTCGTCGAAGGTGTGCTTCGAGTTAAAGGTGTCCTGCTGGAAGCGCGGGTCCACGGGCGGAGCGCCGGGCAGCACGCACTTGAGGATCGGCGAGGCGATGCCGATGATCTTGATGCCTTTGGCGTCGCAAAGGTCCTTGGCCTTGGCGAGTTCATCATCGGTGAGGTCCATTATGTTCTTGCCGAAGACGACGCGGAGTTCGGCGCCGGTCATGCCGATGGCGGCCATCGGCTCGAGGGCCACCGCCAGATCAGAGGAAAATTCGTCGGTAATCGCCGCGATGGGCAGACGTAGTTCTTTCATTTTGTCCTACCAGTGTAACGTCCCTACTCCTGGGGCAGGGTCAGGAACTGGTTGGCTTTCACGCCGGTGAGTTGTTTGCGCTTGCCGTTGGGCCAGTGGATGTCGACGGTGACGGTGGCCTCTTTGCCGAGGCCGAAGACGCGGGCGAGGTCGCTTTGCGAGCAGTAACTGGCGCCGGTGGCGACGGATTGGGTCTGCTTGCCGACGGTGATGACCGAGCCGATGGGGGCGCGCACGCTGAGCCAGTGGTTGGCGTTGCCGCCATCGTTGCGATAGAGCTTGGCCGGCCCGCCGTTAGTGCTGACCAGAATGTCGAGATCGCCGTCACGGTCGAAGTCGGCGTAGGCGGCGCCGCGCGCCACCAGAGCTTGCGGGAACGCGGGGCCTGGTTCGAAGCGGCCTTGGCCCGTGTTGCGAAACAGCAGCGGTACCTGCGCGTACTGCACTTTGCGCTGCACGCGGTTGATCTCTTCGTCGATGTGGCCGTTGGCGAGGAAAAGGTCGAGCCAGCCGTCGAGGTCATAGTCGAAGAAGAAGAGGCCGAAGGTGAGCGTGAGCAGGGTGGCGCGGCCGAGGTTCGAACGCGGCGCTTCGTCGACGAACAGGCCTTTGCCTTCGTTGTGATAGAGCGCCACCATCTGATTGCTGAAGTTGCCGACCGCCAGGTGCTGGCGGCCCGTGCGGTCATAGTCCGCCGCGTCGACGCCCATCGCGCCGCGCGCCACGCCATCTTCACCGAAGGCGATGCCGGCAGCGACGCCTTCTTCGACGAAGTGGCCGTTCTTTTCGTTGCGGTAGAGCTTATTGGGTTGGGTGTCGTTGGCGACGAACAGGTCAGGCCAGCCGTCGCCGTTGAAGTCGAGCACCGTGACGCCCAGGCTCTTCGACTTCGTTTCGTTCAGACCGGCGCGCGTGGTGACATCTTCGAACTTACCGGCGCCTAAGTTGCGATAGAGCTTGGAACTGGTGCCCGGATAACTTTCCGGCGTGCAGTAAGATTTTGTGGAGCCGTCCATGGAGCACCACAGGTCTTTCTCCTTCGACCAGGTGACGTAGTTCGCGACGAATAAGTCGAGCTTGCCGTCATGGTCATAATCGAACCAGGCCGATGACGTCCCAAAGGCAGCATTGCGGATGCCGGAAGCGGCAGTTACATCGCGAAACTTGCCGTTGCCTTCGTTGTGAAAGAGGCGGTCGCCTTCGAGCGCGGTGAGGTAGAGGTCGAGACGGCCATCGTGGTCGTAGTCGGCGGCGGAGATGCCCAGGCCATAGAGTTCGACGTCGAGGCCGCTGCCGGCGGTGACGTTGGTGAAGGTGCCGTTCTGGTTGTTGCGATAGAGCGCGGGCGTGCTGCGGCGCCCCCGCGGCGTCCAGTCCTTGCTGTTCACCAGGACGATGTCGGGCCAGCCGTCGTTGTCGACGTCGACCCAGGCGCAACCGGCGCCCATCGTCTCCGGGAGCCATTTGCGGCCCGCCTTGCCGGCGTTGTGCTTGAAGTTGATGCCAGCCGCGGTGGTGACATCGACAAAGGCCGGCGCCGCGATGAGCGGGAGGGCGGTGAGGCTGAGACTAAGGTAAAGAAGCGCTCTCATGTTCGTGAATGGTTTGCCGCTCGTTATTGTCTTCCGGGCTGAGCAGGCGCGGTTTGGCGGTAAGCGTCTGGGCGGATTCGTCCGCTTTGAAGCGGCGGAAGAGAGCCTCTTCGCGAGAGGCTTTGGCCGCGTCGCCGAGACCGCGATAGCAGAGCATCAGGTTGTAATGAGCCTGCAGGTCCTCCGGGTCCACGCCGAGGGTTTGCTCAAAGCGAGCAATCGCTTCCTGGTACTTGCGCTGTAAGAACAGGACGCGGCCGGCTTGGTTCAACGCGACGCGGTCTCGCGGATACTGCGCGAGGACGGTGTTGAGCGAACGCAGGGCGCCGTCGTAGTCGCCGTCAGCCTTCTGCACTTGCGACTTGAAGAAGTGGATGCGGGCCAGCTTATTGTTCAGGGCGAGGGCTTTTTCGAGATACAGCTTGGCGGCGTCCGTTTCGCCTTCCTGGATCAGGGCCCGCGCGACGTTCAACCAGCCGTCGGCGTAGCCGGGCTCGGCCTCGGTGACCTTGGTGAAGGCATACTGGGCGCCCTTTAAGTCGCCCTGAAGTAACATGCCGATACCCCAGTCGTTCCAGCGCATGCGGTCTTCTTTGCGGACTTTGGGCGAGTAACTCGACTTACCCAGGGGGACTTCGGCGCTGTGCGAGGCGAGCACGACGATGGGCAGATCCGGAATGCGGTCCTTGATGGCGCCGGAGACGTTGGCGGGAATCTTGTCGAAGGTGTACTCACGGCGGTCCGCCGCCAGAGTCGCTTCGCCGGGGTGGGCGTTGCCCGCGTAGGCGAACTTGTTGTAGTAGTGGGCGAACTTACGATAGTTCAGCTTGGCGGTGAACTTGATGGGGCCTTTGGCGGTGGGCGGGATCTTCACCCGGTAATGAGCGACATCGGCGGCGCCGGGCGGAATCAGGCGAACATAGAAGACGCTGCGCGCCTGCCAGGCATTGCGCTTGTTGATCTGCTGGCCGTCGCCATCGAGCAGGAACGCGCGATAGAAGTGAGCGCCCTTTTCGACGGCGCCATCGTCCTGTAGCTTGCCGCTCCAATAGACCAGTTTGTTTTCGGCGTCGCGGCCTTCCAACTCGAGCCAGATGTCAAAAGCGTCGATTGTACCGCCGGGGAAGAAATGGCCAACTTTCTTCGTGCGGACGACGACATCGACGCGGACGGTGGAGCCGGGCTCAACTGAAGTACCGGCCACGCCGATCGGCGCCGACACCTGGCCGACCTCGCGCTCATAGACGGGCGCGTTCACTTCGCCCTCTTCGCCCACGGCCATCGATGAGCTGAGCTGCGGTTGATCCGAACGGCGTTGCATGGGAAGCTCGCGCGGAGGCGCGGCGGCGGGCGACGCCGCGAAGATGTCGACGGAGATCCAGCCGGACTTAAGGAACTTGAGAGTTTCGTCTAACTGCTTCTGGTCATGATTGACGAAGGCAACGGCCGTATTGGCCGCGGGAAAGCGATGCGAGTGAACCTTGCCCTGCTTGTGGCCCGGATCTTTGGATGGCACCAGCGGCATGTGGCAATCCGAGCAGGTGGCGGATTTCTCAGGGTAATAGAAGGAACGGGCGCCTTGGCCGGATACGCCGCTGGCCTGCCAGTTGTCGTAGTCGTTGAAGCCGCGCATCCAGCGATAGTTATTCACGGGGACGTCGAGGTGCACCTTGTGACAGGAGGCGCAGTATTCGGATGAGTCCTGGCGCATGAAGGGCTTCATGAAGGACTTACGATGCGGCTCGGGATCCGCATAAGTCAGGAAATAGTCCAGCATGCGGATGTAACGGTTGTCGCTGGCGGCGAGGTCGTGTAAGTCGGGGTACTCGATGGTGAAGCCGCCCTGGCCCATGGAGCCTTGGACGTGAGTAATCGAGTGACAGGAGATACAGCCTAAGCCGGCTTGGGCTTCCGGCGTATCGATCTGCTGGTGAATCGGCTTCTCCCACTTACCGGAGAAGAGCACGGCGTGGTCATGACAGCTGGCACACCACTTGGATGGCTGTACGCCACCGATCTCCTGCATGTATTCGATCGACTTCCGGTAGTACTGGTTGTTGAACGAGGCGAAGTGGTGCATGGAGCTTTCCCACTGCTGGTAAATGTCCTGGTGACACTCGCCGCACTGCTTGGACTCCATGAAGAATTTGGCGTTGATCTTGCCATTGCCGTTCTCCAGACTGGTTTTTGCCGAGGACGGCCAGAACGGTGACTTCGGTCCGTTACCTTCTTCCTGCATCGTGGTGGGGACGAAGGCCGTGTTGTTGCGGATACGGTCGTTGGGGTCCGGGAACGCCTGGCGATAGAGCACCGCGGCCAGCGGCAGGCAGGCCAAGGCGACCGCGGCGCGGCGATAGAACTGTCCGAGAAAGAGGACGCCGGCCGTCGCGACGGCGATGTGCGTATAGAGAATGGCGCGTTTGTCGAGCGTGTTGCCGACCACGGCGAGCCAGACACCGACGGCCAAGCCAGCCAGCAGCAATCCAGCGCCCGCGCGATGCTCCCGGCGCACCATCCACGCGAAGGCGGCGACGATCACGGCGCCGGCGACAATGTGCAGCAACACATTGCCCATATAGAAGATGGAGGGCGTGGAGAAGCCGGCGAGATACGCGGAGTTCAGCAGCAGCAGCCCAAACAGAATCGTGATCACTTGTTTGAGCCGGGCAGACATGACCCCGATATTTTGTCATAGGGCTCTGGGGGGCCGTATCCCCTAAATAGATTATGCGGGCTTGTCCATGCGGATGACGGGTAAGTGTTCTCCATTGGACAGGGGAACCTCGATGCGCTCCAGTTCGCGATAGCCACGAGCGCGATAGAGCGGCACGCCGGTGAGCGTGGCGCCCATCTCGAAGCGGCGGAAGCCGGCCTCTCGCGCCGCATTCTCGCTGGTTTCGAGCAGCAGGGTGCCGAGGCCGCGGCGGGCGAAAGCGGGATGGACGAAGAAGGCGCGGATCTTGGCGGCGTCAGTCGCGGGATCCAGCAAGGCGCTCTCGCGGCCCGGTCCGTGATCGCTGCCGAAGAGCGTACGGCGCTTGCTCCAGCCACCGCACGCGGCGACGCGGCCCTCGAGTTCGATGACGAAGTAGGTCCCGTCGGCAATCAACTGAGTATCGACCCCGAGCACGGTGCCAAGTGCGCCGGCGATTTGCGCTTCGGTATAGTCGTTGGCCTGGAGCACGCGCACGCTTTGCTCGATGAGGTCGTGGAGGGCGGGGAGGTCCTCAGGCGTGGCTGGGCGGATCGGCATAAATTTCCACGCGCTCCTTTCCTTTACCGATGTTGTTGCGCTTCAAGCGCAGGCGGCCCACTTCCCCGGTGCGGCGCAGATGCGTGCCGCCGCAGGCGACGCGGCCGAAGCCGGCAATCTCCCAATAACGGCGTTGGGCGGCGGGGTCGCTGAAGTCACTGACGATGGGTAGGTCGGCGTCGATGAGCGCTTGCGCGTCCTGCGTGAGCGTGGCGAGCAGCGGCGTGATGGGGCGATCGAACAGGAAGTCGATCCGGGCTTTGTCCGCGGCGATGTGCGCGCCAATCTTCTCGATGCCGGGACAGGCGCGGTAGGTGAGTTCGAGGACGATCTCGGCGGCGAAGTGGAGGCGCATGAGCGCGTAGCGGCGCGCCCAATCGATCTCGATCAAGGCCGGCGCGCCGGCGGCGGGTACGCGGTCCAGCCGATACCAGATGTCGAGACCATCTTTGCGAGCGGCCAGAACCGGCTCGCCGTTGATGGTGCCGGAGTCGCTTTCCTGGCCGCCGGAGAGGGCGTAGAAGATAGTCTCGGTGAGCGAGATTTCGTCGCCCGCGACGGCGCGGACGGTGGTGGCCAGCGAGGTTCGGTAGGGCTCGGCCCAGAAGAGCTTGTGGGTCATCGGAGCAGTTCCTCGATGGTGCGCATGGAGTCGAGCAGGCGTTCACGCTCGGCCGGCGATAGCGGTTCAAGCAACTGGCCGATCTGTTCGTCGGTGAGGCGGTTGAGTCTAGCGAGTTCCTGGCGCCCGGCGCGGGTGAGTTCGAGTAGGCTGCGGCGGGCATCGGCAGCCGAGGTGGTGCGGCGCAGCAGTTTGCGTTCCTCAAACTGACGGAGAATGCGGCTGAGGTAGCCCAGGTCGAGGTGAAGGTCGCGGGCGATCTCCGAGGCGACGGGTTGCTGGCGCTGCCCGAGTTCATAGAGGACGCGGGCTTCGGTGAGGGTGAAGCTGCTGCCCACCAGGTCCAGCGTGCCGATGGCGCGCGTATAGAAACGATTGAATTGCCGGACTTGCGCGACTTCGGCGGGGACCATCCCTGCCAGTATACTTGACTAAGTCAAGTATTTAAGCGTGATAAACTCGGGGCGTATGGCGACCCTGGTTTCCCTCACGCTGCCGGTGGCGCTCGAGCCGATGGCTTTGGCGCAGAAGCAGGAACGCCTGTTTGCGATCCTGCGCGATCTGGGCCGCGTCCTGATTGCGTATTCGGGTGGAGCTGACTCCGCTTACCTGGCGTGGGCGGCGCAAAAGACTTTGGGCGACAACTGCCTGGCGATCACGGCCGATTCGGCTTCCATGCCCGAGGCTCACAAACGTGATGCGGAGCGCTTTGCGCAGGAGCATGGCATTCGGCACGAGTATGTCGCCACGCACGAGTTCGAGAATCCGCACTATTCGGCCAACAACTCTGACCGCTGCTTCTACTGCAAGGAAGAGTTGTTCCGCGTGATGGAGAACGTGGCGGCAGAACGTGGCTTCCACGCGCTGATCTACGGCGTGAACAAGGACGACCTCGGCGATCACCGCCCCGGCCAGAATGCGGCCAAGATCTATCAGGTGAAGGCGCCGCTGGTGGAGGCCGGGCTTACCAAAGCGGAGTTGCGCGAGCTTTCGCGCCTGGCCGGTCTGGAGACCTGGAACCGGCCGGCGTCAGCCTGCCTGAGTTCGCGGATTCCCTACGGCACTGCGGTGACGAAGGAAAACGTACGGACGGTGGAATTGGGCGAAGAAGCCATCCGCGCGATGGGCTTCCAGCAGTTTCGCGTTCGTTTCCACGACAAGCTGGTCCGCGTGGAGATTGACCCGGCGGAACTGCCCCAGGCCCTCAATCCGGACATTGCGCGCCAACTGGTGGCGATCTTCAAGCCGCTGGGGTTCCACTACGTGACGTTGGACCTGGAAGGCTATCGCCAGGGGTCCGGCAACGAAGTGCTGCGTCAGACGTAGAACGCGGCCGAAGCCCCCACCCATTCCAGACCTTTGTTGTGGTCCACGCCCATCATCTTGCCGCGGCCGGTGCGGATGATGGTGTTGACGGGACGCGGCCGGTCCGTCCAGATGAACATCAGGCGGATTTCGGCCATGGTCATGCCGTGCGGGGTGTCGATGACGGGCTCAAATTGCACGCGCCGTTGGAGGATGTAGTTCTCGCGGTCGGGGACGGCTTCGAGTTCAGCGCGCGTGGGGCCGACCTTCACGCCGAGTCCGGCGAACGAAAATAGCGGCTTCAGTACCCAGTTTTCGGGATCGTCGGGCAGGCGCTCGAGCGCGTCGAAGAAGTGCGTCTCGGGCACCGTTTCGTGCTTCAGGAACGGCATGGCGAACTTGCTCAAACGGAAATACCAGTTCGGGTGGCCGGCCCATTGGACGTCGAGCTCGTCGCGCCAATCGAACGGGGCGGTGACGTGGCGGCGTTCGAGCTCGTCGATGATGGTGCGGTTATAGATGCGCTCGATGGGGATTTCGCGGCCCTCGAGTGAATAAAACAATTTGCGTCCGCGTTGTTTGATGGAGCGGATGTCGACGGTGTGGATGCCGGCGATGCGGCCGGTGCAGGTGAAGTCGCAGCGCGTCTTCTGGTGGGCGGGGTCGATCTCCATCAGGACCACGTTTTCGGGGTCGCAGTCGCCGACGATCGACTCGCGGAGAAGCTGATTGTAGGCCGGCCGGTCGAGCCCGTCGAGCAGATAACGCAGCGACGCGTCGAGCCCATAGGCGGCCCGGTAGTGCTCGGCCATCAGCGGCTGGAAGCCGTAGAGGGAAGGGAAGGCCTGCAGTTCCACCAGGCGCGGCTGCAGATTACCGGCCGCGTCGCGGACGAGGCCGTAATCCACCTGGACGTAGAGCGGGTGGGCGGGTTCGCCGGGCACGCAGTAGGCGGCGGGGATGGCCCGGTCGCTGGCGAGCCAGTAGGCGGGGTTGGTCACCTGTTCGAGCAGATGAATGCCGGAGGCGCACATCCGTTCAGCGAGCGCGGTCTCAAAGAAGCAGGGCGTTTCAGAGATGCGGAACTCGACGTGGTCGCCCAGATCGGCGTCGATGGCGGCCAGCAGGCGGGCGTATTTCTCGGGAGTCCAGTTCGCGTTGAACCAGCGGCGCAGTTCCTGAGACATGCCCCCGATTGTAGCTTGGAGGCGTTCGTTGCTACGCTGAAAAGTAAGTCCATGTTCGAATCCCTTTCCGATAAACTCCAGCGTGTTTTCAAGAATCTGCGCGGCGAAGGCCGGCTGACCGCCGAAAACATGGAAGTGGCGCTCAAAGAGATCCGCATGGCGCTGCTCGAAGCGGACGTCCACTTCAAGGTGGTCAAGCAACTGATCGACGCCGTGAAGGTGAAGGCGATGGGTCAGGAAGTGCTGCAGGCGCTTTCGCCCGGCCAGCAAGTCGTGAAGATCGTTCACGAAGAGCTGGTAAAGATCCTGGGCCAGCATCAGGCGAAGCTGCGGTTCGCCAACGAGCCGCCCACGGTGATCATGATGGTGGGCCTGCAGGGTTCCGGTAAAACCACCTCGACGGCCAAGCTGGCCAAGTGGCTGGTGAAGCAGGGCCGGACGCCGTTGCTGGTGTCGGTGGACGTTTATCGTCCGGCGGCGCGCGAACAACTGGCGGTGCTGGCGCGCGAAATCAAGATCCCGATCTGGATTGGCGACGAAGGCGAGAACCGGCCGTCCGAACTGGTGAAGGGCGCCAAGATCGAAGCCAGCCGCGCCGGGCGCGACACGATTCTGGTGGATACCGCCGGACGTCTGCACATCGACGAAGAGCTGATGGTGGAGCTCGAAGGGCTGAAGGCGCAACTGAATCCGACGGAAATTCTGTTTGTGGCCGACGCGATGACGGGTCAGGACGCGGTGAAGTCCGCCGAGCAGTTCCACCAGCGCCTGGCGATTACCGGCGTGGTGCTGACCAAGATGGACGGCGACGCCCGCGGTGGCGCGGCGCTTTCCATCCGCACGGTGACCGGCCAGCCGCTGAAGTTCGTGGGCCTGGGCGAAAAGCCCGATGCCTTCGAGCCGTTCCACCCCGATCGCGCCGCCCAGCGCATTCTCGGCATGGGCGACGTGATGAGCCTGATCGAAAAGGTCAGCGAGGCGGTGGACCAGAAGCAGGCCGAGAAGATGCAGCAGAAGCTGCTGGACGACGAGTTTACCCTCGAGGACTTCCGGGATCAGCTCAAGCAGATCCGCAAGCTGGGGCCGCTTGAGAACCTGCTCAAGATGATGCCCGGCATGGCGAACCTGCCCAAAGAAATGAAGAATGCGAAGGTGGACGACAAGGAATTGAACCGCATCGTCGCCATCATCGACTCGATGACGCAGAACGAGCGCAATAACCCTTTGCTGCTGAACGGCGGCCGCCGCAAGCGCATCGCCCTGGGCAGCGGGACCACCGTGCAGGACGTCAATAACCTGGTGAAGCAGTATCAGGAGATGCGGAAAATGATGAAAAAGCTGACCGGCGGGTTAGCCGGCGGCATGTTGGGCAAAAAAATGGCGAAGATGAAGCTGCCGTTTCCCACATCATTTCCGGGGTTCGGCCGCTAGGCCAGTGGCGAAACCGCCGCGATTAAGCGACAATAGCAAAAAGAAGGAATTCGAGCTTAGAATGTTGATGATTCGTTTGGCGCGCTTTGGCGCGAAGAAGAAGCCCACCTATCGTCTCGTGGTGATTGAGAAGGAACGTGCCCGTGACTCCCGCGCTGTCGAAGTTGTCGGTCACTACAACCCCGTCGCGAAGCCGGCCGAAGTCGTGATCAAGCATGATCGCGTGGCCCACTGGCTGAAGAACGGTGCGCAGCCCTCGGACACCGTGGCGCGTCTTTTGAAGAAGAATCCCGCCCCCGCTGCCGCCTAAGCGCGGCCGCCCTGTCGTTAACGCCCCGCTGTAGCGCGGTTGAATCTCTCTGAAAGATGGCGCAATCCATGGACAACAACTCTCCCGCCCTGATGAAGCAATTGGTCGAGGACATCGCGAAAGCGTTGGTCGACATGCCGGAAGAGGTCAGTGTTCGCGAACTGAACGGCGAGCAGGTCACTGTGCTCGAACTGAAAGTCGCGCCCACCGACCTGGGCAAAGTGATTGGCAAGCAGGGCCGCACCGCCCGCTCCATTCGCACCCTGATCGGCGCCGCCAGCATGAAGCTGAACCGTCGCTACACGCTTGAAATCCTCGAATAGCGCCCCATGACCGACCGCGTTACCGTGGCGGCTTTGAAGCGGCCTCGCGGCAACAAGGGTGAGCTGTCGGCCGTCTCCCTCACGATGCGGCCGGAGCGCTTTGACGACCTCGACGAAGTGGTTCTGCTGCCCTCGGGCCGCACCATCGCCGTGGAGGACGTCTGGTGGCATGGCGACACTCCCATCTTCAAATTCGCCGGCATCGACACCATCTCCGACGCCGAGCCGCTCAGCGGCCAGGACGTCACCATCGACCCGTCCGAACGCATCGAACTGGCCGAAGGTGAGTATTTCTTCTCGGACCTGATGGGCTGCGAAGTGTGGGAGAACGGCGAACGTCTCGGCGTCGTGGACGACTACCTCGAAACCGGCGGACCCCTCCTGCTCGAAGTCGGCCCCATCATGATTCCCTTCGTGCCCGAGATTTGCCACACCGTGGACATCGCCGCCAAACGGATTGACGTCACGCTGCCCGAAGGTCTGCGCGACCTGAACGCCTAAACGCCGTGCGCTTCCACCTGCTCACCATTTTCCCGGACTTCTTCGCCGGCCCCTTCGCCCACGGCGTCGTACCCCGGGCGCGCAAGGCCGGCAAACTCGAGATCGCCATCCACGATCTGCGCCAATGGACGCACGACCGTCACCGGACCGTCGATGACCGTGTCTTCGGCGGCGGCGCCGGCATGCTGATGAAGCCGCAGCCCATCTTCGAAGCCGTGGAGGCCATTCTGCCCGAGCGCCACGCGCGGCAGCGCGTCGTGCTGCTCACGACGCAGGGGCCGTTGTTCACCCAGGCCACGGCGCGCCGCTATGCTGACTACGACGATCTCCTGCTGATCTGCGGCCGCTACGAGGGTGTGGACGAACGGGTGGCGGAGCATCTGGCCGACGAGGAGTTATCGATCGGCGACTACGTCCTGAGCGGCGGGGAATTGGCGGCGGCGATTGTCATCGATGCGACGGCACGGCTTCTGCCGGGCGTGCTGGGCAATCAGGAATCGGCGGTGGATGAGTCCTTCGAACAGGCCGGTCTGCTGGATTATCCGCAGTGGACGCGCCCGGCGGACTTCCGCGGCTGGCAAGTCCCGGAGGTGCTGCAGAATGGCAACCACGCGGACATCAAGCGTTGGCGAGCAGAGGCCGCGCTCGATAAGACGCGCCGCAATCGCCCGGATTTGCTGAAGTAATTCGCTATTGGCCGACAGCGGCGAACGTTTCGGCCGAGGGCAACGCCGGCCGGCTTGCCGTCGAGCGTTCGCGATGCTCCTGACCCGTCATCAGCAGCGCCAACCACACCCGTTCCACCATCGAAAGCTGCCGGCTTTCGCCCGCCGCCTCGAAATAGTGAATGAACTTCGACGCGGGCCGCGGCAGAATCTGCCAGGCACACTTGGCTTCGCCAACGCCTCCGAGGCTAGCGAGCAACACCAACACGAGCGAGAGTCGAAGAAGGTTGTTTTTCATTGTTGTTTTGTCCCTTCCCTCGTAAATACGCTTTTGGGAGACGATCGTTATCCCCCAAACTCAACATTTACGGAACTTTACCTCCGGGACGATCGGCCCCTGAAGATAGATACGCGCGAAAAGAGAGCGAAACGGCTCATGCCGGTTTGATAAAATGAAATGTGCTTCCCCGCCGCGAAGGATTCCCCATTTGAAAGTCGGATTCGTCAGCTTAGGCTGCCCCAAGAACCTCGTCGACACCGAGGTGATGATGGGCCATTTGGCCTCCCGCGGTCATGAACTCACCACGGCGCCCGATGAAGCCGAGGTGATTGTCGTCAACACCTGTTCGTTCATCGATCCGGCCAAGGAAGAGTCCGTCAACACCATCCTCGAGATGGCCAAGTTCAAGGAGACCGGCAAGGCGAAGAAGCTGATCGTCGCCGGTTGCCTGGTGGAACGCTTCCGGGGCGATCTGCGCGTCCAGATGCCCGAGATCGACGCCGTCGTGGGCACCAACGAAATCGAAAAGATCGTCGACGTCTGCGAGACCGGCCTCAACGAAGGCGGCGCCGCCACTCCGTATCTCTATCACGACCTTTCGCCCCGCGTGCTGTCCACCGGGCGCCATTCGGCCTACATCAAGATCGCCGAAGGCTGCGACCATCCCTGTAGCTTCTGCGTGATTCCGCAGTACCGCGGCGCGTTCCGCTCGCGGCGCTTCGAATCCGTGGTGCTGGAGGCTTCGCAACTGTTCGCCCGCGGCATTCGCGAGATCAACCTGATCGGCCAGGACACCACCAGCTACGGCGAAGACTTAAAGCTGAAGGACGGCTTGGCCGCCCTCCTCGGCCGGCTCGCCGAGATCGAAACCGAGCACCAGAAGTGGGTCCGCTTCCTCTACTGCTATCCGAACCGCGTGACGCAGAAGCTGCTCGACACCATCGCCGAGCACGCCTCCATCGCCAAGTACATCGACATGCCGCTGCAGCATGCTTCGGGCCACGTCCTCAAACGCATGAAGCGCGGCTCGCATGGTGACTACTTCCTGAAGCTCATCGAGCAGATCCGCCGCACCATCCCGGGCGTCGGCATCCGGTCGAGCTTCATCGTCGGCTTCCCCGGCGAAACCGCAACCGATTTCGACGAACTGTGTGACTTCCTGAAAGCCGCCAGGCTGGATCGGGTGGGCGTCTTCAAGTATTCGGACGAAGACACCAGCCAGTCCTTCGCGCTCGACCAGAAGGTGGACGGCCGCTCGATTCACAATCGCCGCCAGCGCCTGATGGCTGTGCAGCGCCGCATCTCGGCCGCCGCGAATCGCCAACTGGTGGGCCGCGAGTTTACCCTCCTGGTGGAAGGGCCCTCCCAGGAAACGGACCTGCTGTGGGAAGGCCGTCTCGAGACCCAGGCTCCCGAGATCGACGGCGTCTGCTACATCAACGACTTTGGACCTTCGGGCGAAGCGCCCATGCCCGGCCAGTTCCGTCGCTTCCGCGTCACCGAAGCCACCGACTACGACCTCATCGGCGAACTCACCGACGTCGGCGTCAAAACCAATCTGCCGGCGGCCAACCCGTTCCCCATCCTCAATCTTTCCACGAACCGTCCCACCGCTCAGCACATCTAAAAATATATGCCCGTTCGGTGGAAATGCCCCATTTGTAAGCAGGAAGCCGAGCCGCTTTCCAAGTGGTTCCCTTTCTGCAGCGATCGTTGCCGCACCCAGGATCTGGCCAATTGGGCCGACGAGAAGTACGTCATCTCGCGCCCGGCCTCGCCCGACGAACTCCGCCCCGGCACGGCGCGCGACGAAGACTCGCACGACCTGTGAAAAAGCTCGCCCAGGCAATCGCCACCGCCGGTGGCGCGGGCTACTGGCCCTGGGGACCCGGCACCGCCGGCTCCCTGGTCGGCGTCCTGCTCGCCTGGGGACTGGCTCGCCAACTCGGCTGGTCCCACGGCCTCCCGTTCCTCGCCCTCACCGCGCTCGCCACCTGGCCGGGCGTTTGGGCCTCCACCGTCGCCGCCGGCGACCGCAAGGACCCGCAGTTCATCGTCGTCGACGAGGTCCTGGGCGTTTGGCTCACCCTGGCCGGCGCAACCTCCGTCACCGCTCTCGGGTTCTTCCTGGCATTCGTCCTGTTTCGCATCTTTGATATCGTGAAGCCGTGGCCCGTGCGCCGGTTTGAAGCGCTGCCCGGCGGTTGGGGCATTGTCGCTGACGACCTGATGGCCGGCGTCTACGGTGCCCTGGTTTTGTTCTTGCTCGGTCGGTTTGGTCTTATTTAGTCAGCTCACTTATCCTCATGTCCACGCTCTTCAACGGTAAAAGTCCTCGCATCGATCAGGTGTCGCCGGTAGCGGCGATCCCGGGCGGCGAATTTCAGATTCGCGGGAAAGATCTGAACGGCGCTGCTTCGCGTCCCGTCATCCACTTCGGCGAAGTGGCCGCGCCCATCATCGTCGGTTCCGATTCCATGGTGATTGCCCGCGTGCCCGAAGGCGCCAGCATCGGCGAATTGAACGTGGGCGGCTCGCCCTGGACGTGCGAGATCGGCATTCAGATTGCCGATAGCCTCCATCCCGTCTCGAGCCCCGCCATCGACACGCTCGGCAACATCTACGCCACCTTCTCCGGCGCCCGCGGTCATAAGACGCCCGTCGCCGTCTACAAGATCGACCTCAACTACGCCGTGCGCCCCTTCGTCACGGACCTGATGAATGCCACCGGCCTCGCCTTCAGCGCCGATGGCTCGCTCTTCATCTCCAGCCGTTACGAAGGCATCATCTACCAGGCGTCGGGCAGCGGCGACCTCTCCGTCTACTGCGAAGGCATGGGGACCGCCACCGGGCTCGCCTTTGACCGCCGCGGCAATCTGTTCGTCGGCGACCGCTCCGGCACCATCTTCAAGATCAGTCCGGACCGCCAGATCTACGTCTTCGCCACCCTCGAACCCTCCGTCGCCGCCTACCACTTGGCCTTCGACGAAGACGGCTACCTCTACGTCACCGGCCCCACCACCTCCAGCTTCGATTCCATCCAACGCATCTCGCCCAACGGCGAGGTCAGCGTCTTCTACCGCGGCCTGGGCCGGCCGCAAGGCATCGCCTTCGACGCGGAGGGCAACCTCTACTGCTGCGCCTCCTTGCGCGGCCGGCGCGGCGTCGTGCGCATCACGCCGGGCGGGGAAGCCGAGTTGTTCCTCTCCGGGCCCAACATCGTCGGCCTCGCCTTCTCGCCGTCGCGCGCCATGATCGTCGCCACCAACAACGCCATCTATCGGGTCGATGCCGGAATCAAAGGACGGTTGATGCCATGAACGCCGAAATTATCGCCGTCGGCAGCGAGATGCTGACTCCCCAGCGGCTCGACACCAACTCGCTCTACCTCACCGACCAGTTGAACTCCTACGGGGTTGAAGTCGTCTACAAGTGCATCGTTGGCGACGACCGCGCCCTGCTCACCGATACCGTGCGCCTCGCCATTGCCCGTTCGGAGATCGTCATCCTCACCGGCGGGCTCGGCCCCACCGAAGACGACGTCACCCGCGACGCCGTCGCCGCCGCGCTCGGCGTCCAGCAAACCTATCAATCCGAAGTCTTTGAGAATCTCGTCGCCGCCTGGGCGCGTCTCGGCCGCAAAATCGCCGAAAACAACAAGCGCCAGGCCATGCTCATCGATGGCGCCGAGTTCCTCGAAAATACGCGCGGCACCGCGCCCGGACAATGGATCCGCACCCAGCGGGGCGTGATCATTCTCCTGCCCGGTCCCCCCAAAGAGCTCACCAACATGTACGAGCGCGAAGTGCGGGACCGTCTCGCCCAACTGCTGCCCAAGCAGGCCCTGCGCACCCGCTGGTATCGCGTCGCCGGCATGGGCGAAAGCGACCTCGACCAACTCATCGCCCCGGTCTACACCAAGTACACCAACCCGGTCACCACCGTCCTCGCTAAGGCCGGCGACATCGAAGTCCACCTTCGCGCGCGGCTCGATACGCCCGAAGCGGCCGAAGCGCTCGTCGACGAACTCGGCCGGCAGGTGGAAGAGCTCCTGGGCGATCGTATCTATTCGCGCAACGGCGATCCGCTGGACCAGACCGTGGGCTCCATGCTCGTGGAGCGCGGCGGCTCCGTCGCAGTGGCCGAGAGCTGCACCGGCGGCCTGCTCGGCGCGCGCCTCACCGACGCTCCCGGCGCTTCGTCCTGGTTCCGCGGCGGCTACATCGTCTATACGCTCGAGATGAAGAAGGATCTGGTGCGCGCCAAAGAAGGCGACGAAATCGAGCAGCACGGCGTCGTGAGCGAGCGGACGGCCGAACTGCTCGCCCACGCCGCCCGTGACCGTTCCGGCGCCACCCACGGCGTCAGCATCACCGGCCTCGCCGGCCCCGATGGCGGCACCGACGAGAATCCCATCGGAACCGTTTGGATTGGAGTATCGTCAAATCAGGGTGTCGAGACGCGCCGCTATCGTTTTCCTGGCGATCGCACCCGGGTGCGGACCCTGGCTGCCCAGTCCGCCCTCGACCTTCTGCGCCGCCACCTCCTCGCCCAGAAAGGATAGCCGATGCGCCTGATTTGCCTGCTGCTGGCCTGCCTCACCCTGCTTCCCGCCCAGGTGAAGATGACCGTCAACCAGTTGCTGGGGATGGTCCGTTCCTCGATCAAGCTGAAGCATCCCGATAAGGCCGTGGGCGAGTATCTGCGCCGCGTGCAAATGACCGAGAAGCTCGAAGACCGCACCATCGAGCAGTTACTCAGCGAAGGCATCGGTCCCAAGACGCTCGAGTCCCTCAAGATTCTGCGCGATGCGAGCGAGAACCTGGCCAAGCCGGTCGTCGCGCCGCCCAAGCCGGCCGCCCCCGTGCTGGCCCCTCCGCCCACCGCCGAAATCAACAACGTCATCGGCAAAGCCCGCGAGTACGCCCTGGCTTATGACAAAGGCCTCCCGAACTTCATCTGCGTGCAAGTCACCCGCCGGTTCTTCGACCCCGCCGGGCTCGAACTCTGGAATAAGCTCGACACCGTCACCGCCAAGCTCAGCTACTTTGACCACAAAGAACAGAAGCAGGTGATGTTCGTCAATAACAAGTACGTCGACATGGACTACTCGAAGCTCGGCGGCGGCGCCACCTCCACCGGCGAGTTCGGCAGCCTGATGCGCGAGATCTTCGAACCGGCCAGCGAGGCCCTCTTCGGCTGGGAGCGCTGGGGCACGCTGCGCGGGCGGTTGCACTATGTCCTGAACTATCGCGTGCTCCAGAGTAAGTCGAAGTGGACGATCCATCACGGCACCAGCGGTAAAGAGATCGTGCCCGCCTATCATGGCTTGATCTTCGTCGACAAGGACTATCTGTCGGTGTCGCGCATTGTGATGGAAGCCGAAGACATTCCGCCGGACTTCCCCGTGCAGATGGCCAAAACCCAGTTGGACTACGACTTCACCGACATCGGCGGCCAGCCCTATCTCCTGCCCCTGCGCAGCGAACTCCGCATGCGCGACGGCAAGATCCTGGTGAAGAACGAAGCCGAATTCCGCACCTACCGCAAGTTCGGCGCCGACACGTCGATCACCTTCGATGTCAACGAGCCCCTGCCCGAAGAGAAGCTCAAAGAAACGCCGCCCCCCACCAAGCCCTAACCACCGGCGTGCCGGCGCAGATTAGTCCATGTGCCCAGACATTCGCTGCGACCACTCGCCCGGCAGAGTCGATGTAGTCCCAACGCCCATTCTTTGCGACCAGGGCCAGCCCATCCACGAAGCCGAACGCCCTGGTGAACTGCGGCTCAATGACAAAGCGGCCGGTGCGGTCGATATAGCCGTGTTCGGTGTCGCGACTCGCGACCGCGAGACCTTCCGAAAAGGAACTGGCCCACGAAAACCCGGCCGGGATCGCGATCTGGCCATCACGGTCCATGAACCCGACTTTCCCCTTGTCCTGGAACATCGCCCACCCCTCGGAAAAACCTTCGGCGATCGCGAACCGGGGGACCAGTGTCGTCTTGCCAGCGGCGTTGATGAAGGCGGATTCGCCCTTGAGCTTAACCGCGGCCAGCCCTTCGGAGAAGTCGCTGATCCGGTCCAAATCGGGCTTCCGCAGCACTGTGCCTTGGCGATCAATCAGCCCGAAGCGCCGCGTCTTGCGATCCCAGAAGACGGCGACACCCTGGGAGAACGGCATCACTTCGTCGAATTGGGGTGCGATGACCACCCCGGCCGGACTCGTCGAGGAAGTCCCACTTTCCGCCATCGGTGGTGGTCGCTTCACCCTTCGGCATCCCGTTGGCCGCCAACACAGAAAGCTGCCAGACCCTCGGAAAAGCTCTTGACCCATTCAAACTGCGGCTTCACCGCGACCGCTCCGTTACGATCGATGAATCCCCACCGGCCCCCCATACCGCCAAACTGCATCCTCCCCCAGCGCCTTCTCCTTGGCCCCGATCCAAATAGCCGCCCGATTGTCGGAGTAGGGGCGAATTTCGGTGTATCGAGGACGAACCACCCAGTGCCCCGTCGAATCGATCACTCCGGCCGCGTTGCCAACCGTCACGATGGCTCGGTCCTGCTGGAAATCCGTCGCGGAATGGTAAAGCGGCGGCATGAGGAACTTCCCGGTTGGGTCAACATAACCCCACCGCTCACCAACTCGCACTCTGGCCCTGCCCTGAAAGAACTCCCCTACCTCGTCAAACTGTGGCGGAATGACGATCTTGCCACCCCGATTGATGAATCCCCACTTCCCGGCCCGCTTCAAGCGAAAAAGGGGGGCCGAGCCTTTTGTCTTAACCGGATAGGCGACCAAGTAGGTTGTGGCGACGACCGTCAGCGGCACCAGCAGCGCGGCGACGAGCGCGAAGCCAAGCTTGGCGAGCAGCATTTCTCTATGTTGTCATCAAGGGCCTTCACCGCGATCGATCACGCCGCCGTTTACAATTCGGAGCGCCCATTCGCGCGAATGGCACTATGGATCTATGTCGCGATACCTCTGAGTTTCATCATGCTGGCCTGCATTCGTGGCTTCGCACAGGCAATTCCCGTTAACCTGACGCCAAGCATGAGGATACGCGCACAACAGATCAAGCCGATGACGAGCAGGGAGAATGCGAGGATCATCATGGGTTTTGCAGCACGGACAATCGCTCCATGAGATCGGCGCGTATCAAGGTCTTGAGGAAAACGTCGATATCGGTTTCCCTCGGGATGGTCAGGCTGATTCTCTCCTGTGAGCCCGGCGGCCAATGTCTGGCCTGGCTCAATCCAGCGCTCCCAGTAGAGTTCGCCATCCTCGTAGACCCCGGCTTCGGCGAAGATTCGGGCGTACGCCTTGCTTTCGGCTCGGGGAACCGAGGTCGGTTCTATGGAGAGATAGCGCTGGTAAGCAGCGCGCCGCAGCTCGTCCGGGGAGCCCGCAGGCAGAGGAGTGCCGATGTTGAAGAGAAGGTTGATCCGGGACAACGCCAGAATCTGCAGGTCTCGAGCTACATCCCCGGTAAGCGGAGGAGGCCACTCGTAGGGCTCGCTAAGCAGGAAGCGGGGAAAGAGGCGCGACCACACGAATTGGTCATCGAATCCGGGCGCCATCTGCAAGCTTGAGTACTCCATCGTGAGCCGGACTGACGATTTATAAACAGCCAGGCTGGGCTTAACTGGTTCCGGCGGCGCGCCGCAGGTGACGGTGAAGACGGTGCTCATCTCTGGATCGCCTCGAACGTTTTGCTGTCCTGCCGAAGCAAGTAGGCAGCGCAACTGACCTCGGCGCGAAGATCTGAAGGACTGGGTTCTGCCCGTCGCCGTTCTTCTCCTTCCAGCGATCAGTGGTCGCCCGGCTCGCGGCGGCGTACTCGTTGTGGTTCTTGGCCTCCTTGGCCCCTTGGCCTGCGCGTCGCCAGCCAATCTTAGCCAGCAGCATCTCTCCATGGTGTCATCAAGGGCCTTCACCGCGATCGGCCACGCCCCGTGAGCCGCCGCTCCCCGGACGCGGGTGATCGAGCGCGCAGGCGCTGCTATCATGCACCCATGCATCGGCTGTTGCTGATTGGGCTGGTCTCCTCGCTCCTCGGTTCCGATGAGTTGAACCAAAAACTCCAGCGCCTTTTTGACACCCCGGCCTTCGAGGAAAAACGCTTCGGACCCGCCCGCTGGGTGAAGAACGGCGCTGCGTTCACCACTCTCGAAGGTTCCGCCATCATCGAACACGAGACGGCGACCGGGAAGCGCACCACCCTCGTGGCCGCGGCCGCGCTCACTCCGGAGGGCGCGAAACAGCCGCTCCCCATCGACGACTACCGCTGGAGTCCAGACGGGAAAAAACTTCTGGTCTTCACCAACACCCGCCGGGTTTGGCGGCAGAATACGCGGGGAGACTACTGGGTGCTCGACCGCGCCACTAGCCGCTTACGCCAGCTCGGAGGCCAGGCGCCGTCGTCGTCCTTAATGTTCGCGAAGTTCTCACCCAACAGTGAGCAAGTCGCGTACGTGCGCTCCCACAACCTCTACGTCGAAGAGTTATCCACCGGCCAGATCCGCGCCTTAACCACCGATGGCGGCGACACCATCATCAATGGCACCTCCGATTGGGTCTACGAAGAAGAGTTGAACCTGCGGGACGGGTACCGCTGGTCGCCGGACGGCCGGTCGATCGCCTTTTGGAACTTCGACACCAGCGGCGTGGAGCCCTATTCGCTCATCAACCACACCGACTCGCTTTACCCCACGATCCTGAAGATTCCCTATCCGAAGGCGGGCACCAGGAACTCCGCTGTGCGGATCGGCGTCGTTGGCGTCGAGAGCGGCGCCGCCGCTTCCTCCCCACCCGTTGGATGCAAATTCCCGGCGACGCCCGCGAGCACTATCTCTTTCGCCTGAGTTGGGTGGCCAACGGCCAGGCCTCGCCATCGGACAGTTGAACCGCCGCCAGAACGCCGCCACCATCTTCGTCGCTGATCCTCACACGGCTCCGCCAAAGTCGCCTTTCGCGATACCGACGAGACTTGGGTGGATATTGCCGAAAATGAGCAGGCCCTCCGCACCGGCACCGAAGGCTTCGAGTGGCTCGACGACGGTCGGCGTTACGTCTGGCTGAGCGATCGCGATGGTTGGCGGCACGCTTATTCAGCCGGGTTAGACGGCAGCCCTCCCCGGCTCCTCACGCCGGGCGATTACGACGTCATTTCGACGCAAGCGATCGATCCGAACGGCCAATGGATCTACTTCCTGGCTGCGCCGCGGGACGCCACCCAGCGGCTGCTCTATCGCGCCGCCCTGGATCGCCCGGGTCCCGCCGTGGCGCTCACGCCGGCCTCCCAAGCCCGGATCGCATCAGTACGACATCTCGCCCGATAATCGCTGGGCTCTGCACACTTACTCTCGCTTTGATCGGCCGCCCGTCGTGGAGTTAGTCCGCTTGCCCGAGCATCAGGTCGTACGGCGGCTCGAGGAAAACACGCGGCTGCGAGTCAATTCCGCGGCCCTCCTCGGATCGCCCGTGGAGTTCTTCAAAGTCAGCATCGGCGAGGGTGTCACTCTGGACGGTTGGTTGCTGAAGCCGCCGAACCATGATCCGAAGCGCCAGTATCCTCTCGTTGTCTACGTCTACGGCGAGCCGGCCGGAGTGACTGTCACCGACGGCTGGCCCGGCCGGCGCGGGCTCTTTCACCGGGCCTTAGCGAGCGAAGGCTATCTGGTCGTGAGCTTCGACAATCGCGGCACGCCGGCTCCCAAAGGCCGCGGCTGGCGTAAGTCGATTTACGGGGAGGTCGGGGTGCTATCGGCCCGCGATCAGACCGCGGCGGTGCTGGCCTTGGCCCAACAGCGCGGCGACATCGATCTCGAGCGCGTCGGGGTTTGGGGGTGGAGCGGAGGCGGATCGAACACGCTGAACCTCATGTTCCGGTCACCGGAGTTATTCCGCGTCGGCGTCTCCGTCGCTCCCGTACCCGACCAGAAACTCTACGACACCATCTATCAGGAACGCTACATGGGCTTGCCGGCCGAGAACGCCGACGGTTACCGGCTGGGTTCGCCGATCTACCATGCCGAGGGTCTCAGTGGGAAGTTACTCCTCATCCACGGTACCGGCGATGACAACGTGCACTATCAAGGGACCGAAAGGCTGATCGACCGGCTAATCCAGTTGCGCAAGAGCTTCGATGTCATGGTGTACCCGAACCGCTCGCACTCCATTTCCGAGGGCGATGGGACCTCGCTTCATCTCTACTCCCGGATTGCGCGCTACTTTGCGGAGAATCTTCCGGCGAGGGCGAAATAGGACCTCACTGTCATCCCTATGTGGCACTTACTGGATCGGGCGTGCCACTGGCCGCGGGCCATATGTCGGACGAACACTTCACCGTCGACGGAACCTTGTTGGAAGCCTGGGCGAGCCAGAAGAGCTTTCAGCGCAAGGACCAGGATGGGGCGAGGCCGAAAGACGGATCCAACTTTCATGGCGAGAAGCGCAAGAACGATACGCATGAATCCAAGACCGATCCGGAAGCCCGTCTTTACAAGAAGAGCAGCGGACAGGAAG
This sequence comes from Bryobacteraceae bacterium, assembly GCA_965229305.1. GTDB lineage: Bacteria > Acidobacteriota > Terriglobia > Bryobacterales > Bryobacteraceae > JALHNI01. The sequence goes on from CBDDIZ010000022.1 coordinate 117,756, forward strand.
CGAAACTGAGTTACCTCGGTCACCTCGTCATCGAGAATCGCCATGGCCTGATCCGCGAGGTGATGAGCACGCAGGCTGACGGCCACGGCGAGGCTGATGCCGCCATCTTGATGGCCGCCAAGCTCGTCCGGTCCGGCCAGCGAATCACGCTCGGAGCTGACAAAGCTTACGACCGGAAGGACGTCGTCAAGACGCTCAGGGAACTGGGCGTGACACCACATGTGGCGCAGAACAACAAGCACCGCCGTAGCGCGATCGATGGGCGCACGACCAGACACCAGGGCTATGGAATGAGCTTGAGTAAACGCTGGCTGGTGGAGAAAGCCTTCGGCTGGATGAAGCAAACCGGCGGAATGAAGAAGATCAAACTGCGCGGCTTGGATAAGGTCGGATGGCTGGTTACTTATACGGCCGCCGCTTACAACCTTCTCCGCATCAAGACCCTGCAGGAGAAGTGTGCCTGAATGAGGGGCAAACGCGTCTAACCGCCGATTGGCGGCTTCGTCGAGGGCGACTTCGGGACCACGCCAAAGGCAACCTTCCGATGCTAACTCCCCCTTAAATACACTGCGGATCCACGGGGAGTTTATTTTTCAACACGTTCCTAACGAGCGCATCCAGGACGAGCAGTCGGAACGGATGATACTCCGCATAATCCTCAACACCGGGATCGGACATCACCCAATCACGCACCAAGACAACCGGATCGAGTGAGACCGATTGCGGCCCCGGAACATGACGATCTCGCGCGAACGACACCAACGCATCCGCAGCGAGCAAACGATGTTGACGCAGTAAGGGCAGTTTGTCCTGGGCGGAGTCAAACGCCGGAGCTATTAGCGCGAGGTCAGCGTGGAATGTAGGCATTGCAACGTTGGCGAACTCATTCGGGATCTGTTGCCTCACGGGTTTTATGCTGCAGCGCTACGGTAGTGCTTGGGCCATCGTGCTCCCTCGCAGTTTCGTGGCGGACACATTGAAGATCGCGGAGCGCGTAAATCGGAGGAGGCGCAAGGTTTGGTCTATGAACGCTGCAAGCTGGATGCAGTGGGTTTGGAACGTTCCTTGCCTGGCATTCCACGCGTCACGCGGTGCTTGATCGTCGGTCAAGAAGAGAAAGCGATGTTCAAGGTGATTACGCCAGGTCTTAAAATGCCCCCATTCACCATCGGACTGAAGGTCAGTTGCCTGCGAGTACAACGCTACGGGTGAAGGGTTCGTGCTGTGATCGTTGAGCGTAGCCCACCGTGTACCAGCCTTTCCCTTCTTTGACGAGGGCGCCCAGAAGGTCTCAAAGTATAGCTTCTCGTGCACATCGGCAACGTCGTAAAGTTCGCAGACGCCGAGGCAGATCTTATCAAGGATGCCCAGACACAGCCGAAAGCTTGTGCGAAGCCGTTCCGTGTTGATGCTGATGTTCTGATGTTCTCTCCTTCGAAGAGCTCCGTGAATGTCACGTCTTGTTCGTGCAGTGGCCAGGATTGTTGATGTGTTGCTTCGTAGTAGAGCAGTCGCGCCGTGGCGAATTCTGCGTTGAGGCGTTTCAGAATCAGCTCCATGCGAGGAATGTGGTCGCCACTGACGGGAGTTGCAGGATTGACGACCATGAGGTCATCGCGTCGCGCTCCAGTGCACGAGCAGTACAGGCTGTGCTCCGAGAGTCCAAGCTGCTTGAGGTGAATTGTCGGTACGGGAGTGTTGAGCGGCTTCCATCGCTATCTCCTGCGTTTCGTGCTCGAGGGTATATCCAAGGGTGCTGAGGCGCGCGATCGTGTGATCATGCTCCGATTGAGCAGCTTCCCTCACCATTGGCGGTATCTCTGCGACGGTGGCTGCGATGGAATACTCGTGTGCAATTTGGGCGAGGAGCTCGGGTATCGTCAGCGTCGCTGAGTTGTTCGAGGGCGCGCAAATTGATTGCACGATGGTAGCTCTGATGGCACTTTCACCTGCGCAGATAGGGAGCCGACACAAATGAACGCGTAGCACCGAATTCACCTACTCGTCATCGTTGGATATTGTTGGTCGGTCCTGCGCTATACCCCGCTCCAGCATCTTGTAGAACTGGTCATCAAGCTCGAACCATCCATCGTCGCCTCTCTGTGGATCGCAAGTATTTTTGTGCAGAGCGGCTATATCGCCGTCCTGTGCGATGAAGAGAACGGTCATGTGCTTGACAACTGGTTTATGGCAACGATTACAGAGAATGCGCATTTCGTTGCTTTCGGAGTCGTACCGCAGATCAATCATGGGCGTGCCTTTCATTCTGTGAATTCTAAGCTAGTTCGGGACACCAGCATAACATCTCTGATCCTCCGAGATGTCAAATGCACGGGCTAGGCCGCATCAAGGTGTCGTAAAGAGGCTGAACGTGAGCCAAAACGAAGGCGACACCGACGCCTTAGCGTTGGCGCTAGTCGGATCGTGCTTCCTTGAAGGTCACTTTGAGTTTGTCCGTTTGAAACAGCAGAACTTCTTTGACCTCGACGGCTTTGAGATCGAACAGTGCGATGGAATGTCCGTTTCCTACTCTGCTGCTGTATCTCACGCCATCAAATCCAGTTTCTTTGAACAATTCCGACAAGATCTGTGTAGGGGCGTAGTCTGGTGTGTCGTCTGCGTTAGTTACGGGTTCAGAGAAGGCATTGTTGATGGTTCCCCAGACGTAGCGTTCAACATCTTCTGGCGTCGGTTCAGCAGAGAAGTCAAAAAGGAGTGCCTGCTCATCAAAACTGCAATCGACAACCTTCAGCGGCTTCGTAGTGAAGAATTGACCACAAGATAGAAACGAACCTTCCCAGGATCGCATTTCTGACATCGCTGTGTCTCGGTCGTCAGAGAGATAGATGCAGGGAATGCCCTTTGGATTGGCTCGGCCTTCCTTGGCTCGATTGGCGAGTGGCTTCATTCGAGAGGGAGCGTATGGCTTTCGATCCATATTGTCAGCCTCTTGTGTGCCTGCGGCTGATCGAACAACGACGGAAAATTCGGTCTCTACACATCCAAGTTGCGCGCGCCATAGTTCCGTGCCTGTTTTAATCTTCATCGCTCTTCGCTCGGCAGTGTTTTGGACCGCTAGTAGCAGGCGGTTATGGGCTCCACCGAAAAAATGTCTCCGCTTCTTTCTGGCATAGCGGGCGAATGAGAAGTAGTCTGTTAGGTCAGTAAACTCGGCCATCGGAGGTAGGATAGCGCGGTTGCCTTTTCCAAAATGCGAGCGGCGGCCACCATAGGCCATGTCCGGTGTCCGGCATAGGCCATGTCCGGCACCAGAAAGGATAGGCCATGTCCGGCGCAGGATAGGCCATGTCCGGCGCAGGATAGGCCATGTCCGGCGCAGGATAGGCCATGTCCGGCAGGATAGGCCATGTCCGGCAGGATAGGCCATGTCCGGGATAGGCCATGTCCGGCACCAGGAAAGAGACGCCCATGCGGGGACCGCCGACGCAAGCGAGGGCACCGACCGCCCCCACGGCCCACCCGCCGCCAAATGTCCACCGACCGCAACCCTAGCCCGCCATCGCCACATTCACCCGGCCACGCCTCCAGAGCCCCAGACCCCAACTCAGCCCACCGCCCGCCCCGCGACCTCCTTAACGACCTCCAACTTCGATCGCCATCTTCGCTTTCAGGTTGGGCGAGTGGGCCTTGCGCGTGCGCGGCATGGGTTCTCCTTCATTTTCCTTGCCGCTCTCCACCTAACGGAAGGCCTTAACCTTGTCCAACTTTTGGGGTCCACTTCAGGTGCCCTCGCTTGCGAGATCGCCCAACTGATCTATTTGCGTATTCCGCGCGAAGGAGAACGCGGTTCCGGGATGAAGGTGAACAGGATTCCGGGATGATCCCGAACGCGATTCCTGAGTGAGGGTGAACGGGATTCCGGGGTGAAGCCGAACACTTTTCGGCGGAGCGCGGAATGGCGTTCACCATGATCCCGGAATGATTTCCACAGGGTGGCGGCGCTGGACACCACCGCCGGCAAGCGAAGCTTCCTCAAGGGAGGATCGCGATTGCCGGCCAGGAGACTGTCTATGCGCAAGATCAAAGAAGTTCTACGACTGAAACACGAGTTGGGCCTGGGACAACGGCAGATCGCCAGAAGCTGTGCGATTGGGCTCGGCACCGTACACGATTACCTGGCGCGAGCCGAGCAGGCCGGACTGCGGTGGCCGCTGCCGGAAGGCTGGGACGAAGCGGAGGTGGAAGCCGCCTTGTTCGGCAGCGGGGCGGCACGCAGCCGGCCACCGGAACACGAACTGCCGGACTTTGCCGCCCTGCATGAACAGCGGCAGCAGCACCGGCACCTCACCTTGCAGTTGCTCTGGGAGGAGTATCGCGCCGCGAATCCGGATGGCTATCGGTACAGCCGGTTCTGCTATCTCTATCAACGCTGGCGTGGCACGCGTGACGTCGTTTTGCGCCAGGAACATAAGGCAGGCGAGAAGCTGTTCGTCGACTGGGCCGGCCCCACGATGCCCATCTACAGTCGCACCAGCGACGAGGTGAAGCAGGCGCATCTGTTCGTGGCCGTGCTGGGAGCCAGTTCCTATACTTATGCCGAAGCGACCACGGACGAACAGTTACTCAACTGGCTCAGCGTGCATATGCGGGCCTTCGAGTTCCTCGGTGGCGTGCCGCAACTGATCGTCCCCGACAACACCAAAACCGGCGTGACGCGGGCCTGCCGTTACGATCCTGATCTCAACCCGACTTACCAGGAGATGGCGATTCATTACGGCGTGGGCGTGGTGCCGGCGCGACCGTACAAGCCACGCGACAAGGCCAAAGTAGAGAACGGCGTTCTCTTAGTGGAGCGTTGGATCATCGCTGCTCTGCGGAACCACCGTTTCTTCTCCCTCGCAGAACTGAATCAGGCGATTCGCGAGTTACTCAGTAAGCTGAACCAGCGCCCCTTCCGCAAGCGTGAGGGAACACGGGAGAGCTTATTCAAGTCGCTCGATCAGCCGGCGCTGGCGCCGCTGCCGGCCGAGCGCTTCGATCTGAGCGAATGGTCAAAGGCACGGGTGAACATCGACTATCACGTCACTTACGACAGCAACTTCTATAGCGTTCCGTATCATCTGGTGCAGGAAGTGGTCGAGATCCGTGCGCTGCCGACGACGATCGAGATCTTTCGAAAAGGCCAGCGAGTAGCCTCGCACCTGCGCAGCCGCGGCAAGAACCAGGCCGTTACGCAGAACGAACATCGGCCGAAAAGCCATCAGGAGTATCTGGCTTGGCCGCCTTCGCGCATCGTGAGCTGGGCCCGCACAATCGGTCCCCACACGGCACGCGTGGTGGAGAAACTGATGGCGGACAAGCCGCATCCGGAAATGGGCTATCGCGCTTGTCTGGGGGTAATGCGGTTGGCGAAGAGATACTCAAACAAGCGGCTGGAAGCCGCGAATCAGCGGGCGCTACTTACCGGCGCCTGTCGCTTCAAGAGTATCGAGTCGATCCTGAAGAACTCGCTCGATCTGCAGCCGATGGAAGCGCCGGCGGACTCGGCATCCCCGCCGCCACATGACAACATCCGCGGCGCCTCGTACTTCGATGAAGGAAGTGCCGCATGCTGATCGAACCGCTGATGGAAAAACTCGTCGCCCTGCGGCTCGAAGGCATGGTGAATGCCCTGAAGACCCAACAGCAGGATCCGGCTGCGGCGGAACTGACGTTCCACGAAAGGCTCGGGATGTTAGTCGATACTCAGTGGAACTGGCGAGAAAACCAGGCGCTCAACCGCCGCTTGAAAGCGGCGAAGCTGCGCGGTAATGCTTGTCTCGAAGCAATCGACTTTCGCGCAACCCGCGGCTTGGACAAGAGCGTGATCCGCGCGCTGGCACAGGAGTCGAACTGGGTAGCCAAGCACGAGAATCTCTTCGTCCTCGGCCCGACTGGAGTGGGCAAGAGCTTTGTGGCTTGCGCGCTCGCACAGAAGGCGTGTCGCGATGGTTACTCCGTCTTCTACGCGCGTGCGCCATCGCTGTTTCGCGATCTGTCGTTAGCGCGGGCCGATGGCAGCTTGCGTCATCTGCTCGCCAAGCTCGGCCGCGTCGACGTGCTGGTGATCGATGACTGGGCGATGGCGCCGCTCACCGAAGCGGAGCGTCGGGACTTCTGGGAGATCTGCGAAGAGCGTTATCAGCGCCGCTCGACGGTACTTACTTCGCAACTGCCGATTACCCGTTGGCACGAGCAGATCGGCGATCCCACGCTCGCCGACGGTATCCTCGACCGCCTCGTGCACAACGCGCATCGGATCGAGATGAAGGGCGACTCGATGCGCAAGCGGGGCAAATCGTAGGTTCACGGGTCACTACGGAACTGAACGGGGAAGGAACTGCGTCCCTTTCCCCGCACCCCTTTCCCGCTGGCGACCTTGTTGCCTCCGCTGCGCTCCGGATGACTTTCCTTGACGAAGCCGAACACTTCATCGACAATCAGAAGGCCAGCGTCGCTCCGCTCCGTCGTCGGCGTTCGGGTTCCCCGGAATCTCGTTCACCTTCATCCCGGAATCGCGTTCAGCTTCCCCGGAATACGCAGTTTGCAAGATGGAGTGTTATCCCGTTACCCGTCATTAAGCCAGAAGAGGCGCTAGCGAGAGTTTTTCGTTGATATCGTGACTCTACGGCTGAATTCTTGTGGCTTGAATATGGTCGGGTTCGTTTCGGCGAACACGAGCGCGCCGTTCTCTCCAGTATCGCCTCCTTCGCATGGACACCTTGCCAGCTTCCGCGTGTCGATGCTGTCAAGGTGCACGAGATTGATCGGGAGCAACGGGAGCTGATCGAGCGTCTGATCCGAGCACAGGTTAGAGACTTCCTGTCCGTAAATGGTTATGAAGGGGCAATTGGTCTCGAGGATACTAGGGAGGCTGGCCCGCACGGCGTTCCCTCCAAAACGAGCTCGGCAATTCAAGGAAAGCATCCGCTTGATGGTCGGCGCAGCCAATTGGGGACGAAAAGAGCAAGCGATCTCATGTGGCCGCCTGCGAGGCGGGACAATGGAGGCGTCTAAAAAGAGTCAACCTTCAAGCAGTGCTCGCGCCCGTGCGGAAAGCGTTTCACAGAATTCTGAATTGGCTCGCACCCATAATGCGAGAAACGCACCTCGCACAATAGTCTCCGGCACGAAACCAATTTTGATACCCACCTGATTGAAGAGTAGATGCGGATCTCGATTCGTGCTGGCGACTTCCTCGATGGCGCGCCGGACCACTTCTTGCGCTTCCGGGGGACGCTGGCAGGATACAGTCAAGATAGCTAGATTCTCCGACAACTGGCCCGTGACGCTCTCAAACACCGCTAGCTCTGGTACTGTACCCGGCAACCTGATTATCCCATCGTCCAAATTGTCACGCTGTTCCGAGTCACCATCAATCACGCACAGTGACTTGAAGTTGACGGCGGGGTTCGACATGTGCGCTCCATGCGTGACAACGGCATTTCCGTCACCATGGACGGCGTGCACCTCGACCTGATCGTAGTCGGCACCGAGCGTTTCACGCAGTATGGTATCGACCCAGTTCTTTGCAAACTCATCTTCCACAAAGACCGCGAGCTTCTTATCGACACGGCCAGCGACCGCTCGCAACGCCCCAACGGACAGTTTTCCCTGTCTGAGCTTGCCATCAATACTTGCCCATATCGCCTCCGTGGAAGCGGTGTCAGGGCGAAATCGCTGTGAGTTGTAAAGATCGTTTGGATCGATTTTCGTTCTGCGACCTCAATCAAGTACTCCACCATACGCCGCGTAGCCACGGGGTGAAGACCATTTTCGATTTCCTCAATGAGGATCAAACTATTCTTGGCGGCACCCTCGATCTTGGTGATCATCCGGATAATCGAAGACTCCCCAGCACCAAAGTGAAACTCCGAGAACTCGTTGCTGGCCGTCTTACCAACCAAGAACTTGTCATCACTTCCAAATTTTGTGACGCGATAATCCGCCACCGATTTTCCCAGAATGTGTTCAACCTGAGTGGCAACGCTGGCATCAAGCAGTTCGAGTGGAGGCGTATGAACGTACGTTGAGCGCATGAGCTTCTTATAACGGGTCTTTTCACCAGCTGGCACCGTACGCTCGATTCCAAAGAAAAGCACACTTCGATCAGCGACATCACCACGAACCCATTTGGCTCGCTGGAAGTTCGACGTGCGCTTAACCAGTTGGCGGGTATTGATCCCCTTCTCAACCAGCTCGTATTCCACCTTCCAGCCCGCCATGGAGTCGTCACCGACCGTACTTTTAGGGAAAAACATCCCAGGCTTAATCGGCTTATAGGCGCACCCAGCCACGCCTAGTACCGAAGATTTGCCACTGCCATTGGGTCCGATCAAGGCTGTTACGGGAAACTCAAACGTAATGTCCTCTCCAACGAACGCCCTGATTTTCGTGATCGCAGCCTTATATAGATACTGACCGTAATCGTGCTTACGAACTTTCTCGAGAAGGGCTATCTTTGTCGAATCGCGAATTTCGCTCAGTGGCATTTGCAGATTTCTCCGACAGGCATATGACTCCGTGGCAAGCTCAACATCATATCAAACCTGAATAAACTGGTAATGTGTGGGTGTCTCATCGTCGGTGGCGTTCACGCGCCCTCATGGGCAATTGGGGAAAGCGATCAGGACCACGCCGTCCACCGTTGTTTGGTTGTCGCTCCCCGTCCTTCGAGGGATTCGAGTAGGCCATGTCCGTGGGGGGGAGGCCATGTCCGGCACCAGAAAAGCGACGACACTACCTTCTTCAAAAAAGAACGTGAAAAGAATGCAGGACTTCGAAGCACTCCGCCACTGTCGTTATCGCATGAATTCAGGAGGGATAATGCCGCCGCCGCGCAAAGGTATGAATTCCTCGCCTTCGTCTGTGGGCGCGATGATGCCTACGATAAACGGATGCTTGAATTCAGAAGTGTCCAATGTCTGAGCTGCTTGCAGTGCCAAGCGCTCCGTCCGCGCCACACCGATAAACGTGATGTGCAGGGCGTCGCCCCAGCTTTCGCGCATTCTCTTATAAGCGCTAGCGTCTCTCGCCATGAGCTCGCGAATGGATGCGTCATCGCCGAGGTGGCATAGGCCGTGTCCGGCATAGGCCGTGTCCGGCGGCATAGGCCGTGTCCGGCACCCGGCGGCATAGGCCGTGTCCGGCGGCATAGGCCGTGTCCGGGGCATAGGCCGTGTCCGGGGGCATAGGCTGTCATAGGCCGTGTCCGGCACCCGGAAAGAGACGCCAATGCGGGGACCGCCGACGCAAACGAGGGCACCGACCGCCCCCACGGCCCGACCGTCGCCAAATGTCCACCGACCGCAACCCAAGCTCGCCATCACGCATCCACCCGGCCACGCCTCCAGAGCCCCAGACCCCAACTCAGCCCACGGCCCGCCCCGCGACCTCCTTCGCGACCTCCAACATCCACGCCGGCCGATTCCACACCGACCCCGACCGCACCCGCTCCCAAGCCGCCGCCGCCTTCTCCGCCTCGATCGGCGCCCGCAAAAACGCCCCCCAATCCAACGACCACCGCGTAAACTGCTCAAAACACAACACACCCGTCGGATCCACACCCTCCACATGAGCCCGCGCGCTCGACCAGGCCCACCGCTCTGCCGACCCCACCAGCTTCGCCCGCACCGGATTCAGCTCCACATACCGCAAGAACGACTTGAACCCCAAGTCACTCAACAACTGCGCATCGAATCGCGGCGACCAGTTCGTGGGCCCCGCGCGCAAGTAGCGCGTCCACCCCCGTTTGCGCCGCCGCGATCCCCCCAGCGACCCAAACAACAACCACGGTGCCGCCCGATACTTCTGATTCAGATACCGCGAAAACTGACCCTGCATATCCCGCATCGCATTCGAAATCGACTCCGCATCCGAAGCCTCAAAAATCCAATGCCCATGGTTATGGAGTAAGCACCACCCATGCACCTTGACGCCATACCGCGCCGTCGACTTCCGCATCAGCTCGAACGACCGCCCGAAGTCCTCCTCATCCCGACACACCCATTGCCCCTTATTGCCCCGCTGAGTAATGCCATACAACCGCCCTGGCTGAAAATTACGCAAACCACGCATATCAAGTAGTGCAATCTCGCCCCCAAAAATCTCAAACTCTTTTGCGGGCAAACCACTAACGCGCATGCGGGCAAGTAACCCAATCCCCCCACACCGACCGGGCCGCCCAAACCGCCAGTCCCTCCAGTTGCCGTTTTTCTTCTCCCCTGGAATCAATCACTTACTCCCCAAATCCGGCCGGAGGCTTGCGGCGAGCACGTAAAGTGAAATCGGGAAAGCCGACATGCTGCATCAACCACGACACTGCTACCAACTCGTCACCTGCACCACTTACTCGGCTTTCTCCCTCCCCGAACCCGTCGCCGAAGGCAGTTACCACATCCATCTCGTCAAGTCCGGTGACGAAGACTACATCCCCGCGGACATGGAAGTCTGGCCCATTTATCACAGCACGATCCTTCTCGCGCTGCGTGACTTTCCCGACGCCCATCAAGCCGCCATCGACGCCGTGCTCGCCCTCCAACAGCGCCTCAAGGGCTGTCGCAATCGTGATCTGCCGCGTCACTAAACACCCCGTTCCCCCAATCATCAGGAGTTACTGAAATGTCCCGTAAAGCTTCCGCTCGCCGCTTCCCGGCCAATCGGCGCCAGGCCGCCTCCCCCCTCCCCGCCGCCGCCCCCCTCCCCGCCGCCGCCCCGGAGCCTGCCACGCTCCAACGCAACCCCCTCCCCGCCGGGTGCTTTCTCCGGATCGAAGACGAACCCGCCTTCAAAGGCCTGCTCGACGAGTATGTCGCCACTTACTCACCCCGCCATCGCGACGAACTCGACTTACTCACCGAAGCCGTCTACGCCAAGTTCCGTCAAACTCGCGTCTGGCTCGCCGAAACCGGTCAACTCGAAATCGCCATCGCTCTCCACGAAGCCGATCTCCGCCACCAACTCCCCACCGCCGGCGCCCACGGCCATCTCGCCAACGGCTTCGCCCACTCGGAACCCCTGGTCCAGCTCTATCTCCGCTACACCAATCAGCTCCATCGCCATTACCTGCGCTGCCTCAAAGAACTCCGCGACTTACAAGCCTCGCGCCGCCTCGACCCGCCCAGCGCGATGAATCAACCAATCGAAGCCAATCCCAAAATCGAACACCCCGCTCCCGCCCCCAGCGAGCCTCCGGCCACCCCGCCCGTCGACCCAACCAGCACCCCCACGGCCCCCAAACCCGTCGCTTCGGCCCTCGATTCAACCGCCGATGCCAGCGAAGCCCCGCCGTCTCGACGACAGTAGCCCGGAAACGGTAATTAGCCGAGCGCTTCTTTCAAAAATCGGCCGGTGTGCGAGCCGCTGGCCGCAATCTGTTCCGGCGTACCCACGCCCACCAGCAAGCCGCCGCCGGAGCCGCCTTCCGGGCCCAAATCGATCAGCCAATCCGCCGCGCGGATGACGTCCATGTTGTGCTCAATCAGCAGAACGCTGCCGCCCTGCTCAATCAGCTTCTGGAAAGCCGTCAGCAGTTTGGCGATGTCGTCGAAATGCAACCCCGTAGTCGGTTCGTCGAAGATGAACAGCGTGCCCGCGCAGCTCGCCAGCGCCAGATGCGCCGCCAGCTTGACGCGCTGCGCCTCGCCGCCGGAAAGGGTGGTGGCCGATTGTCCCAGCCGCAAATAGCCCAAACCGACTTCGTCCAGCACGCGCAGCTTCATCGCCAGCTTAGGTTGATCGGCAAACAGCGTCATCGCTTCGGTGATGCTGAGCCGCAGGACTTCGTGGATATTCAGCCCGCGATATTGGATCTCGAGCAGCGCTGGCTTATAACGCGTGCCTTTGCAGTCGTCGCAAACCAACTCGACGTCCGCCAGGAACTGCATCTCCACCGTGACCGTGCCGTCGCCCTGGCAGGTTTCGCAGCGTCCGCCCGGGATGTTGAACGAGAAGTGGCCGGCCGAGTAGCCGCGCTTCTTCGCCTCCGGGGTGCCCGCGAATAACTCGCGGATCAGATCGAAGGCTTTGACGTAAGTCACCGGATTCGAGCGCGGAGTGCGGCCAATCGGCGATTGGTCGACTAGGACAACGTTCGAGAGTAACTCCGCTCGCTCCACGCTGCGGCACGTCTGCCGTTCGGCGTTCTCGAACTCTTCGGTCTCCTTGGGAGCGGCTTCGCCCTCGCTGCGATAGCGCCGGGCCAGCGTGCGATGGATCACGTCATGCACCAGCGTGGACTTGCCGGAGCCGGAGACGCCCGTCACCGCCACCAGCAGGTCGAGCGGGACCTCCACGTCGATGTTCCGCAGGTTATTCGCCCGGCAGCCGCGGAAGGTGATCATTCGCTTCCGATTCACCTTGCGTCGCTCGAACTGGCGATGGCTGTTTACGGCGCGTAAGTGCACGCCCGTGCGCGACGGATGATCCGGCCAGCGAATCAGTTCATCGAAGCTGCCCTCATAGATCAGCTGCCCGCCATGTTCGCCCGCGCCGGGGCCCAGGTCGATCAGATGATCGGCGGCGCGCATCACGTCCGAGTCATGCTCCACCACGAGAATCGTGTTCCCTAAGTCGCGCAGTTCATGCAGAATGCGGATCAGGCGTCCGGTGTCGCGGGAGTGTAAGCCGATCGACGGCTCATCCAGCACGTAACAGGCGCCCACCAGTTGCGAGCCCAGGCAGGTGGCCAACTGAATGCGCTGCGCTTCGCCGCCCGAGAGCGTGGCTGAAAGGCGGTCCAAGGTCAGATACTCGAGGCCCACGTCGTTCAGGAAGCGTAAACGCTGGCGGATCTCCACCAGGATCTTGTCCGCGATCGCCCGGGCCTCAGCCGGCAAGGTCATGGCGGCGAAGAACTGCAGCGCCTCGGCGATGTTCATCTTCACCACGTCGCCGATGGTTTTGCCGGAGAGCTGAATGTACAACGCTTCCGGCCGCAAACGGCTGCCGTCGCAATCGGTGCAGCGGGCGTAGCCGCGATAGCGGCTCAGGAACACGCGCACATGGACTTTGTACTTCTTCTTCTCCACCTCGTCGAAAAACTCGCGGACGCCCTTTTCCACCAGCTTCCGCTCTTCCCGGCTCAGGTCGCTGTAGGGGGTGGACCAGGAGATTTTGCCGCGGTACGCGCGCTTGAACTCTTCGTAATGCCAGTCATAGCTGGGCTTGTTCCACGGGTCGACCGCGCCCTCATCCAGACTGCGCGTCCGGTCCGGCACGATCAGGTCCATGTCGTAATCGATCGTGTTGCCAAAGCCCTGGCACTTGGGGCAGGCGCCAAACGGATTGTTGAAACTGAACAGCCGCGGTTCGGGCGCCTGGAACTCCTTGCCGCACGTTTTGCAGGCAAAAGCCTCGGAGAAGCGCAGGCGGCGCCGCTCGGGCGTGGCCTCTTCGAAGATCACTTCGCCGGCTTCGCGATAGCAGATCTCGGTTGTATCCACCACGCGCTGATGCGAGTCCTCGTTGATGGCGAAGCGGTCCACCAGCGCATAGAGCGGCTGGCTGAAGTCAATGTCCAGCAGGCTCTCGGGCGTCGAGAACTCGAAGAGGCGGCCGTTCTGGAAGAGGCGGTTGAAGCCCTTGGCTCGCAGCTCGAAGAGCCGGTCCCGCAGGTCGCCGGTTTCCACGCGCTCTTTGCGTACCGTCTTCAGCGTCGTCTTCTTCAGCGCCGGTTCCTTCTTGGCGTTCTTCTTCGGCGGCTCCCCGGCCGCGGCGGCCGGTGCGGCGGTCTGCACGATCGGGAACAGCGCGTACCAGCGCGAGCCCAGAGGTTGCCGCAGCATTGTCAACGCCACCTGATCTACCGTGTCGCGCTCCACTTGCTTTTGGCAGTTCGGGCACCAGGTCTGTCCGGCGCGCGCGTAGAGCAGCCGCAGGAAGTCGTAAACTTCGGTCGAGGTCGCGACGGTCGAGCGCGGATTGCGCGTTGTGTTCTTTTGCTTGATCGCCACCGGCGGCGCAATGCCGTCAATCTCGTCGACGTCGGGCTTCTCCATGCGCTCGAGGAACTGGCGCGCGTAAGCCGACATCGATTCGACATAGCGCCGCTGCCCCTCGGCGTAGATCGTGTCGAAGACGAGCGAACTCTTCCCCGAGCCCGAAACTCCGGTCACGACGGTCAGTTGATGATGTGGGATGCCCAGCGAGAGATTTTTGAGATTATGAACGCGGGCGCCGCGAATGAGAATCGAATCCTGGATACTTTCAGTATAACGTTCGATGAAATTCTCCCAAGCGTTGATTGCCTGGTACGAAGGCGCCAAGCGGGATTTGCCCTGGCGCCACACGTCCGACCCCTACCGGATCCTGGTCTCCGAAGTGATGCTGCAGCAGACCCGGGCCTCGGTCGTCATCCCCTACTACGAGCGCTTTCTCGCCGCCTATCCCACGCCTGCCGCCCTGGCCGCCGCTCCCGAAAGCGAGTTGCTCGCCATGTGGAGCGGGCTCGGCTACTACTCGCGAGCCCGCAATCTGCAGCGGGCCGCGGTCGCCATCGGCCAGGCCTTCCCGCGCGAGCACTCGTTGATTCGCGAACTGCCCGGCGTGGGCGACTACACCGCCGCCGCGGTGGCCAGCATCGCCTTCAATCTGCCTCACGCCGTGCTCGATGGCAACGTCATCCGCGTGATGGCGCGCATCACCAATGAGCCCGGCGACATTCGCTCGCCCCAAACGCGGCGCAAGCTGCAGCAGGCCGCCGACGAGCGCCTGGACCCCAAACAACCCGGCCTCTTCAATCAGGCCATGATGGAACTCGGCGCCACGCTCTGCACGCCGCGCAAGCCGCAATGCCTGCTGTGCCCGGTCTCGAGCTTTTGCGAAGGGCGCCGGGCCGGCCGTCAGGAGCAGCTTCCCGTCAAGCTGGGCAAAGCCAAGCCCATCGACGAAAGCGTCACGCTCCTGCTGATCGAACGCGGCGGCAAGTACTTGTTTCGTCAGCGCCCCGCCGACAGCGCTCGCCTCGCCGGCTTCCACGAACTGCCCGCTGCGGCGGACCTGCCCCAAGCCACCCGCGGCAAGCCCGTCGGCGAGGTGAAGCATTCCATCGTGAACCATCGCTACACCATCACCGTGCTCACCGCCCAACTTGCCAAGGCGCCCGCCGGCTACGTCTGGCTGGACCCCGCCGACGCCCTCACCAAGCCCATCGCTACGATTGCCAAAAAGGCGCTTCGCCTACTCAAGGACTTCCATGCCTGAACTGCCTGAAGCTGAATACATGGTCCGTCGCTTGCAATTGGATGCGAGCGGCGTAACGATCGAACGCGTCCGCGTGCTGCGCCAGTCCGCCACCGGCTCGCAGCGCCCCTCCCGCCTGAAGCGCCTCGCCACCGGACAACGCATCCGCGCCTTCGGACGGCGCGCCAAGAGCGTCCTGCTGCATCTCGAAAACGGCCACACGATTCGCGTTCAACTCGGCATGACGGGACACATCTACCGCCTCGCCGGCGACGAACCGCCGCACACGCGCGTAGCCTTCGATCTGGCCGAAGGAGGGACGATTGCCTTCGACGATCCGCGGACCTTCGGCAAGGTCACCATCCACGCCGACGCGGACTTGCCCACGGTCTTTGGTGACCTGGGGCATGAGCCGCTTGATTCGGCCTTCAGCGTCAAGCACCTGATCGAGTCGCTGAGTCAGTCCCGGGCGCCAATCAAGCCCTTGTTGCTCGATCAGAGCCGCGTGGTGGGCTTGGGCAATATCTGGGCGGCGGAAGCGCTGTGGCGCTCGCGCGTCGATCCGTTCCAGCCCGCCAACTCGTTGTCGCCCGCGCAATGGCGAAAGCTGCACCAGGCGATCGTGGCCGTGCTCACCAAGGCCGTCGACGACACGTTCAAGGTGACCTCGCAGAGCGCGGAGTTCCCCGAGGCTGATCTGCTCTCCGCCGCCGTGTATGGACGCTCCGGACAGCCGTGCCGCCGGTGCAAGGGCGCGATTGCCAAGGTGACGCAGGCGGGGCGCAGCACTTTCTACTGCCCGGTCTGCCAGGCGCGCTAAGTCTTGCGCTTGTTGGCGCGCACCACGGCCCCGTCGCGCACATCGTCCGACGGATTCACCACCAGCACTTCGTCGCCGTTCAAGCCGCTCAGGACTTCGATTTCGAGGCCGTAGTCGCGGCCCACTTCCACCTTCACGAACTTCACGCGGCCGCCCTTCTGCACGGTCGCCACCTGCGGACCGCCCGCCGGCGTCAACAGCGTGTCGCCGGGGATCATCACCATCCGCTTGAGCGCATGCCCTTCGATCTGCGCCCGGGCATACATGCCGGGCAACAGCGTGCGGCCCTGATTCTTCACCTGCACTTCGGCGAGCAGCGTTCGCGTGGCGAGGTCGAGCGAGTTGGACGTTCGAGTCACCGTGCCTTCGAAGCGCGCCTTGGGCAGGTCCTGAACCGTGATGAGCGCCTTCTGCCCGGTGATCACGTCGTTGACGTTCTGCTGGGGAACGTTGACGAATACCCGCAGGACGCTGATGTCCGAAAGGCGGAAGAGTTCGCGTCCGGTGGCGAGCGACGCGCTGGTGATCAGATTGCCGACGGCGCAGTTGCGCACCGTGATCAGCCCTTCGAACGGCGCCGTCACCTTCTGGAACGCAGTGAGCTCCTGCAGACGCTGCACCTCAGCTTCCTGAGCCTTGATGTTCTCGTGCGCCACTTTGACGTTCGCCTGGGCCACCGACAGATCGGCCTGCCGCGCGGCGAGCGTCGCGCTCGACTCATCGCCCGCTTGAGCCGACATCACGCCTTCCTTCACGAGTTGCAGGAGGCGCTTCGCCGTCACTTCGGCCAGCTTCAGATTGGCTTGCACCACTTGCACCTGCGCCTCGCTTTGCGTCAGCGACGCCTTCAGTTGCTCCAGGCGGCTGCGCGCTTGCCGCAGTTGCTGATTCTGTTCGGGCGAATCGATCTCGACGAGCACCTGGCCCTTCTTGACGTAATCGCCGATGTCGACGTAGCGCTTGACGATGTAGCCTTCCGCGCGCGCATAAACCGGCGTTTCACCGATGCCGGAGACGGTGGCGGGCAGCAGCAGGTCCGCAGGCTTTTCTGCCACCTTGACGGACGCTACCGTCACCACCGGCAGCTCCTTGCTGTCCGCTTTGGCCTCGGCCGATACCAGATCGATCTGCCGTTGACGGGGAATCCAGCCGACGTAGAACAGGCCCACCAGGCCCGCCACCACCGCCAGGAGGAAGAGAACGCGCTTCATTTAGGCCAACTCCTCATTGATCTCAACGTTGCGCGGCGCCCGCTTCCGCAGCAACCGATACGTCACCGGCACCAGGAACAACGTGGCCAGCGTGGCGAGCATCAGGCCGCCGATCACCGCGCGGCCGAGCGGGGCATTCTGCTCGCCGCCCTCGCCCAAACCGAGCGACATCGGCAGCATGCCGATCACCATGGCGAAGGCCGTCATCAGCACGGGCCGCAACCGCACCGCGCCGGCTTCGAGCGCTGCCTGACGCGCGTTCAAACCGTGGGCCCGCTGATCGTTGGCGAAGGTAATCATCAGAATCGAGTTCGCCGTCGCCACGCCGATCGACATGATGGCGCCCATCAGCGACGGCACGCTGAACGTGGTCTGCGTGAGGAACAGCATCCAGATGATGCCCGACAGCGCCCCCGGCAACGCCATCAGAATGATGAACGGATCGAGCCAGGATTGGAAGTTCACCACCATCAGCAGATACACCAGGATGATGGCGAAGATCAGGCCGGCGCCCAGGCGGATGAAGGACGAGTTCATCGTCTCCACCTGTCCGCGGATATCGATCAGCGTGCCGCGCGGCAGTTTCTTCTTCAGGCTGTCGACGATCTTCTCTACCTCGCCGGCCACCGAGCCCAAGTCGCGGCCTTCCACCCCCGCGTAGACATTCAGCACCGGCTGAATATTCCAATGATTCACCACCGCCCAGGATTGCCCGCGCTCCATCGAAGCCAGGTTACGCAACAGTTGCGGCATGGCGCCGTTGGTCCCTGAAATCGGCGTGTTGGCGATGTCGTCGAACGTTTCGAGCCGGAGCGGCGGCGCTTGCACCGAGATGCCGTAGTTCACGCCGTTCACCGGATCGATCCAGTAATTGGGCGAGACCTGGCCGGATGAGCTCAGCGTGACGAGCAGGGCGTTGGCGACGTCACGCTGCGTCAGTCCCACCATCTCGGCCTTCGTGCGGTCGACGTTCACCTTCAGGTCGGGCGCGTCGGTCACTTGATGCAGATGGACGTCGACGGCGCCCGGGATCGCCGCCACCCTTCGCTCAATCTCTCGCGCGATCGGCAGGGCCGCCCGCGTGTTGCGCGCCGTGATCTGAATGTCGATCGGGGCAGGGAGGCCGAAGTTCAGAATCTGCCCCGTCATGTCGGCGGGCTGGAAGAAGAACTGGCAATCCGGAAACTCCTCGCGCAACTGCTTCCGCAACTGACGTACATAGACGTCGGTCGGGTGATGCTCGCGCGAGAGCGAAATCAGGATCTCGCCATCGGAGCGGCCGATCGTGTTGCTGTCTGAATAAGCCAGATTCAAGCCGATGATCGGCAGGCCGATATTGTCCAGAATCGACTCGATCTCGTGCTGCGGAATCGCGCGGCGAATCGACGCTTCAATGCGGCTGAAGTACTCTTCGGTCTCTTCGATGCGTACGCCGGAAGGAGCGCGCACGTGCATGCGGATCAGGCCCGCGTCCACGCGCGGAAAGAAGTCGCGGCCAATCAGTTGGGAGAGTCCGCCGGCGGTGAGCACCAGCAGGACGAAGCCGGCGGTGACGGTCCCCGGATGGTCCAGCGACCAGTTCAGCATCCGCCGGTAGCCGTTCTGCAATTTGAGAAAGGCGCGATTGAACAGGTCATGGACGGCCCAGATCGGTCCGCTGCCGACGGGATGTTCCTGCTGATAGAGGTGAGCTTCCTTGGCCATCAGGAAGCGCACCAGCGTTGGCACGATCGTGCGCGAAAGCAGGTAGGACGCCATCATGGCGAACACCACGGCGTAAGCCAGCGGCGTGAACAGGAAGCGCGCGGTGCCCGTGAGGAAGATCACCGGCACAAAGACGATGCAGATGGAGAGCGTGGAGACGAAGGTGGGGACGGCGATCTGCTGCGCGCCATCCAGGATGGCTTTTAGCAACGGCTTGCGCTCGTGCAGATTCCGGTGGATGTTCTCGATCTCCACCGTGGCGTCGTCCACCAGGATGCCGACGGCCAGCGCCAGCCCGCCGAGCGTCATGACGTTGATCGTTTGGCCGATCATGTTCAGCAGAAACAGCGACGTCAGGATCGACAACGGGATCGAGATGCAGACGATCAGCGTGCTGCGCCAACTGCCGAGGAACAGCAGAATCATCAGGCCGGTGAGTCCGGCGGCCAGAATGCCTTCGTGCACCACGTTGTCGATGGCGGCGCGCACGAAGATCGATTGATCGAACATGCGCTTCACTTCCATCTCTTTGGGCATCAGCGTCTGGATGCGGTCGAGTGCTTTCTGCACGCGATCGATGATGGTGAGCGTCGAAGTGGTGCCGTTTTTGAGAATGGTGAGCAGCGCGCCGCGCGTGCCGTTCTGCCGCACCACGTTGGTCTGGACGTTATAACCGTCGCGAACCTGGGCCACGTCGCGCACGTAGACCGTCGCGCCGTTCACCGTTTTCACCGGCAGGTTGTTCAACTGATCCACCAGTTCCGGACTCGCGTTCAGCTTGACGTTGTACTCCCTCGTGCCGATTTTGGCCGAGCCGGCTGGGATGATCAGGTTCTGGGCGTTGATGGCCGAGGAGATGTCGACGGCCGAAAGACGGCGGGACTGCATGGCAGCCGGGTCGAGGTCCACCATGATTTGGCGGCTCTTGCCGCCATAAGGCAGCGGGACGCTCGCACCCTGCACGGTGGCCAGACCAATGCGCAACTGCGTGTTGGCGAGGTCATAGACCTGCTGCTCGTTCAGCGTCTTACTGCTCAGGGCTAACTGGAGAATCGGAACGCTCGCCGCGTTGTAGCGCAGGATGAACGGCGGGAAGATCCCCGGCGGCAGAACGCGAGTGATGGAGCCTGTGATGGCGGCGAGTTGGGCGATCGCCATGTCGATCTTCACGGTCGGATGGAAGTACACCCGCACCACGCCATAGCCCGGCATCGACTGGGACTCGATGTGCTCCACGTCGTTCACCGTCGTGGTGATGGCGCGCTCGGTGCTGGTGACGATGCGCTTTTCGATGTCTTCCGGCGCCATGCCGTTGTAGGTCCAAATGACGGACGCCACCGGCAGGTCAATCTCCGGGAAGATGTCGGTCGGCATGAAGAAGATCGACAGCGCGCCCAGAATGACAATCAACATCGCCATGACGACGAACGTGTATGGCCGATTCAGAGCGAGCTTAACAATCCACATGAAAAGAGACTAAAGAACTGCTGGCCGGACAGGCCCTCAGGACAAGGAGGGGGAAACCCTCATGTTACCAAAGAGTCGACGAAGGGAAGACGGCGCCACGTTACGGAGCGCCGTCAAATACTCTGTTTTATTAGACTTTTCTAAGATTCGACGGGCCCAACGCGAACGGCTAACGCCGTTCGATGCCCACCACCTGCCGGCCCTGCGCGGTGTGGCGGAAGTAGACCGTCGTCACCGACTTGGTGCCGCTCGCCGAGATCTCCACGCCCGAGTAACCGTCGCTGACCGCCGGGAACTTAAAGCCCGGCGACGGCATCGGCGTGCGCGTGTCGTTCTGGTTGTTGTAGCGGAACCACTTGGTGGAATAGGTGCGCGGCGCCGAGACCTTGAAGCGCACGGCGAGGTCCTCGAAGCGAAGTTCGTCGCCGGAGGCATCGAAGTTGTCGACGGCCAGCACGTGATTCAGATACACGCGCCCGATCTTGTCGCGCCGGTTGATGAGGCATTCGTTCACCCAGCTCTCGGCGCCCAGGTCGGAGTACTGGCCGGTTTTGACGATGGCCCGGATCTGGTCGTCCGTGAAGGCCATCACCTTCTTCGCGCCCCAGTAGAGGTCTTCGGGCAGCGCATTCAGAAAGGCCGGGTTGGGATACTCCGGACGATAGCGCGCCGGGTCAAAGGCCTGATACTCGAAGCGTCCGACGGACGGGAAATTCGGGAAAGACGTCTTGGCCCAATAAGGCAGATAGAAGCCGAGGGAGAAGAACTCCTTGGCGGCCGGCGTCCAGCCAAACAGATAGTCGTGGCCGGAACGGGCCGAGTTGGCCTTGGTACTGGCACTGCCCAGGATGGAGCCGAAGTCGATCAACTGATGGCGGATGAACTTGCGCTCCTGCTCCTCCACCACGGTGTCGAGCGTGTTGATGGATCGCGAGTCGTCGTGGCCCAACCAGGCGCAGAAGACATACAGCCCGCGCAGGTCGCGGCGATGCTCGTGCGGATAGACGTCGTTCGGATCATCCTGGCGCGTGCCGTAGTAGCGGAAGGGCCCGATCAGGTCGCCGCCGATGAAGAGGGAAGCCGTGGCGCGAAACTTACCGGCGCCGGCGGAGATCCGGCGCAGGATGTCGTCCACGTCGCCCACGGTCATCTTGCGTTTGCGGCCGGTGAACTCGGTGATGTTCGCCTTGGGATCGATGGTCAACTGATCTCGCGTAAAGCTGACGATGTAGTTCTCCGGCACGTAATACCCGAGCGCATGGAAGAAGTGCGAGCCGATGACGTCTGCCGCGGTCGCCATCTCGGGATTCTGGGGCGGGTCGAACTTGATGAAGTAGCGGCGCCCGGTGGAATCGCGGATCACGAAACCGGGCGTCACGCCCTGATTCTTCGCCGAAAGCACGGCCCACGGTCCATCCATCGACGGCGGCCCGGTCAGGTTGGGGCCTTTGATCAGGTCGTCCATGGGCATCGGCTTCTGGAGCGTATGCCGGTTCATGTACCAGTCGAGACTGTCCGGCACTTCGCCGAGCGTATTCCCGGCGACAGCCGGAATGCGCGCCGCCTTGGGGTTCTTGGGCTGGCGTTCGCCAATCTCGGTGAGCGACAGCGAGAAGAGGTCGTAGAGGTCGTTGAAATTGCGGGCGCGTGGCTTATTCGTCAGCGAGCGCGGCAGCGGCGCCTTCATCAGCGGATCGTCACCGTAGAACTTGTGCGCTCCGGGCACGGCCACCGTCGGGAATTTCGAAGGGTTCTCCGCCGGCCACGCCGCCGTGCTCACCAGCAGGGCGATTAGAAGGCGTTGTTGAACTTGAACCATACCTGGAATCCTTCGTGAGAAAAGCCGACATCCACTCGCATAAAGACGCTGTTGCGAGCATTGAAGCGGAAGCCGAAGCCCACCGCGCTTTCGAGATCCTTAAAGTTGAGTTGACTGCGTTTGGGGAACACTTTGCCGGCGTCGGTGAAGACGGCCATATCGAGACCGGTGAAGACCTCCCAACGATACTCGGCCGTCATCAGGAACGAGTTGTCGTCGTAGAAGCGATTCGCGCGGTAGCCGCGCAGGTCGTCACTGCCGCCCACCGTGGGTTGAAAGAAGAACGGCATCTGATGCCCGGTCGGGACCCAGGCGAGCGAACTGCGGGCGCGCAGGGCAATCACCCGGCGGTCATTGAAAAAGCCGAAGTAGTGCTGGGCCTCGGCGTCGAAGCGTCGAAAGCTGTAGAGCCCGACGTCCTGATCATGAAACCAGCTATGCCGGATGCGGTAGAGGCCACCGCGGCGGGGGGTGCCGGGAATATCGCGCCAGTCGTAGGAGGCGTCGAAGGCGATCCGGGTGAAGTCGGATTGCCGCCGCATGCCGGGCGGATTGTAGAGCTGCTCGGAACTGGCGTAACGGCGGTCGGTGCCGGGGCCCACATTCACCTGATGGAAGCCGAAGTCGCCGGCGAGGCGGAAGTTCTTGAACGGCTGCAGACCGCCTCGCGCCTCGTAAATCGTGTCTTCCAGGCGGAACGTGCTGCGGCCCGTCTTCTCGCTATGCGGACCCGGACCGTAATAATTCACACTGGCAAAATTGCGATGGGTCACTTTCACGCCACCAAAGCGCCGCCGCGCCGTTCGTTCGGGCGTGGCGAGTTCGAGGTCATAGAGCTGCCACAAGCGGGTGGAAATGCGCGCGGAACTACGGAAGGCCCAGGCCGACTGGCCCAAGTCCTTGTGATACTCCATACCGCCGGCAAAGCCGGAGTTCGTCGCCAAGCCGCCGAACAGGAAACGGAAGCCGCGGATGCCGTCGCTGAAGCGCTCAATGATGCGCTTATCCTTCACGGCATTGAGCGTTTCTTCGGCTTTGGTTAATTGATCGGGTTGTAGGGCCGCTTCTTTGCGGTCGCGGGCTTTTTCTTCCAACTCGGCGCGGGACTGAGCAGAGGCGGCCGCGGCGCGCGCCTGCTCCAACTCCTTGGCCGGCTCGGAGGCGGCGGGAGTTTGCGCGAGCAAGAAGTGGCTGATGGCGAGGAAAACAACGACCAGAAGGCGATGAGTCATTAGATCTGAGACTCTATTATTGACATATACGGACCGAATGTTCCGGTCAGATGGGGAAGATTAGAATTTTGTATGAATTCCTGGACGCGGCGTGAATGGCTCTCTTTGACCGGGGCAGCGATGGCCTTCGGTGCCCAGCGGCGGCCGAACATCGTGGTCTTCATGACGGACGATCATGGCGCCTGGGCGTCCAGCGTCTATGGCTGCCGCGAGATGCGCACGCCGAATCTCGAGAAACTGGCCGCCGGCGGTACTAAGTTTTCACGCGCTTACGCCGCAACGCCGGTCTGCTCGCCCAGCCGCATGACTTACCTGACGGGCACGCTGCCCTCGAAGCATACGCTGCAGGACTATCTGCGTCCGGAGGATTCCTTCGGCCCGAAGGCGCGGCGCTGGGTGAACGGGCTGACCTCGTATTCCAGCTTGCTCGCCAAGAGCGGTTACGTTTGCGGCTTGACCGGCAAATGGCATCTGGGCGGCGACGAGTCCGCGCAGGAAGGCTTCAGCTATTGGGCCACCGTACCGGGTGGCGGCGGCACCTTCAAAGACGCCGAGTTCGTGCGCAACGGCGAGCGAATTCGCAAAGCCGGCTTCAAGGAAGACGGCATCGGCGACTTCGCCCTCGAGTTTCTGAATCAACGCAAAGGCAAGCCGGAGCCATTCTTCCTGCTGGTGCCTTTCTACGCGCCGCACACGCCGTTCGACTATCAGCCGGCTGAGGATCGCGCGCCGTATGCCGGCAGTCAGTTCGGCTGTTTCCCGCGGGAGAAGCCGCACCCATGGTCGAACCAGACGACGTTCCCGTTGCAGTTGAAAGAGAGCAGCATGGCCGGCTATTCGGCGCTCGTCACCGGCATGGACCGCAACATCGGCCGCGTGCTCGAGTGGCTGGAGCGCGAGGGGTTGCGCGACAACACGACCGTGGTCTTCACGGCGGACCAGGGCTATAACGCCGGGCATCATGGCGTGTGGGGGAAGGGCAATGGCACGTGGCCCTTCAACATGTACGAAGAGTCCGTGCGCGTGCCGTTGATCTGGAATCATCCGGGCCGCATCGCGGCGGGGAAGACGATCGACCCGATGGTCTCGTCCTACGACTTTTTCCACACCCTACTGGACTGGGCGGGGGTGAAGGCGCCGCCGTCAGTTGCCGAGCGCGTCGGGCGCAGCTATGCCGGATTCCTCCGCGGGAAGGCGCCGGCCAAATGGCCGGACCGGGTCTTTTTCGAATACGCCATGGTGCGCGGCGTCCGCAGTGCCAATTTGAAACTGGTGCTGCGAACTCCCGAATGGCCGAGTGAATTCTATGACTTAGAGGCCGATCCCGGCGAGAAACGCAATCTTTGGGACGATCCGGCGCACGCTGCCCAGCGGGCCGACCTCACCCGGCAGGTGGAAGCGTTCTTCGCGAAAGCCGGCGCGCCCCCGCTGGCCGAGTGGAAGAGCAACGTCAAACAGGTGTTGACCGAATATCACCGTGCGCCCTAAGGACTTGCACGCTTTTCGCCGCTGAAGCGTCAACTCTCACGTGAGGGCTGTCCTACTTCTGTGCACGCTCGCCCTGTGGGCCGAGACGCCAGAACAACTCTACAAGCGAGCCAAAAAGGCGGAGAAGGCCGGCGACGTCCTGCGCGCCTACACTCTGTACACGCAAGCCTCGCTGCTCGAACCGGGTAACCACGAATACGAAGGCCGCAGCATGGCCTTGCGCAGCACGGCGCTGGGCTCGGTGAATCTGAATCTCGATTTGGAGAAGACCGTCAAGGAACTGCCGAAGGACGGCGCGGCCGCCAACATCACCGACGAAGACCGCGAACTGATCAAGCGCATGCAGCCGCCGCCTGAAGTGAAAGGCAAGCCCGGCGTGCAGAACTTCAACCTGACGGGCAATGGCCGAAAGCTGTTCGAGCAGGTCTCTAAGGCTTACGGACTCGATGTGGTCTTCGATGGGGACTACGACAGCGCCGGCGGCGACCGCGTCACCAAGTTCACCCTCACCGAAGCCACCTGGCAGGAAGCGCTCCACGCGCTGCAGGTGGTGACGAACTCCTTCCTGGTGCCGCTGAGCGACAAGCTCATGATGGTGGTGCGCGATACGCCCCAGAAGCGGATTGAGCAGGAACCGTCGGTGGCGGTGATGCTGCCGATTCCCGAAGGTCTGGCCGACTCAGCGGAACTGGCGCGCGCCATTCAGCAGGTGATGGAACTCCAGAAGTTCGCCATCGACTTGGCGCACAAACAGGCTTACATGCGCGGGCCGATTTCCAAGGTGAAGCCCGCGATTGCGCTGTTCAACCAAATGGCGGACCGGCGCGGCGAAGTGGTGGTGGAGGTGGAGCTGTTCGAAACCCTGGTGGGCTCGACGCTCGACTACGGCTTGCAATTGCCCACCACGGCCACCCTGCTCAATCTGGGCCGGGCCTGGAACTTTCTCAATCCCGTCTCCACGGCTTTTACCAAGATGCTGGCCTTCGGCGGCGGTGCGTCGCTGATGGGCATCGGCATTGCCGACGCGCAGATGTTCGCCAGCATGAGCCACAATCAGGCGAGTTCGAAGTTGAAGGCCGAGGTGCGGACGCTCGACAACTTCCCCGCCAGCTTCGTGGTGGGCGAGAAGTATCCGGTGATTACGAATCAGTACATCGGCGCCTCCGGCGGGCAGACCGGGACGCGGTATGCGCCTCCTCCCACGATTCAGTTCGAGGACCTGGGCCTCACGCTCAAGATCACGCCGCGGGTGCACTCCACCGAAGAGATTTCGCTGAATGTCGAGTCCGAGTTCAAGGTGCTTACCGGCGCGGCGCTGAACGGCATTCCGGTGATCTCCACGCGGCGTTATCAGGGTCAGGTCCGGCTGCGGGAAGGCGAGTGGGCGATCGTCGCCGGCCTGGTGACCATGAACGACACGAACACACGCGGCGGCATCCCGATCGTCAGTGCTGTGCCGGGCTTAGGCTCTCGCACCAAGGAGACGCGGCGTGGCAATACCTTGCTCGTTATCCGTCCGCGCCTGGTGGCGAGTCCGCTTTCCGAACGCGTGATGCGCGAACTGTGGGTGGGGCCGGAGGCCAAGCTGCGGACGCTATTCTAGCTGCTCGGGGAACGTCCGGCGATCGACCGGATTTAGTCTTCGAGTTTTTCGGGGATGCGTTCGATGTTCTGCTCGCCCGCGGCCTTCTTGGCGTGATACTGCTTCATCCACGCTTCCCAGCTCTTGCCGGCGGCGGTGTCGCGGCCAGTGAAGGCGAGCGTCCGGATGGTGGAGTAGGGAATCGATACTTTCTCGCCGGAGCCGCGCGGGAACAGGCGGATCACCGAGGCTTCGAGCGTGGGCGCCGTGCGGCGGTCAAAGATATAACCTTCGACGACGCTTCCGTCGTGCCGCGTAATGGTGACATCGCCGCGATAGTCGAAGGCTTTTTCCAGGCCCTCGCGCAGTTCGGCCTCGGAGGTGGCCTCCCAGACGCGGCCTTCCAACTGCTCGTGGATCACGCCCGAGGCGAGTTCCAGTTCGTCCGGATTGATCATTGAATCTGGACCAGGTCTGCGGCGGAGTGGGCCGGCTTGACGGGTTCGCGCAGCATCGCCGCCGCTTCCGGGTCACGATACCGGGCGAAGAGCGTCGCGCGCGCCGTGGCCAGAAAGCCCTTCCAGGAACTGAAGGTGTAGTCGACGGCCGATGCTTCGTAGCCGCTATGCACCATGCAGTTGGCGCACTTCGGATTGCCGCTTTCGGTGCCATAGTTGGCCCAGGCGGTGGAGTCCATGAGCTCCTGGAACGTCTCGGCGTAACCGTCCTGGAGTAAGTAGCAGGGCTTCTGCCAGCCGAAGAGGTTGTAAGTCGGCATGCCCCAGGGCGTGCACTTGAAGTTCTGCTTCCCCATCAGGAACTCGAGAAACAGGGGCGACATGTTGAAGCGCCAGTGCGCGGGCCGATTGGAGAGCATGGCGCGGAACAGGCGCCGGGTGCGCGCGCGTCCGAGGAAGTGCTGCTGATCGGGAGCCTTGTCGTAGGAGTAGCCGGGGGAAAGCATCATGCCTTCCACGCCCAGAGCCATCATCTCGTCGAAGAAGTTGCGGACGCTGTTGGGGTCGGTGCCGTCGAACAGCGTGGTGTTGGTGGTGACGCGGAAACCGGCGGCGAGGGCCGCCTTCACGCCGGCCAGGGCGAGGTCGTAGCCGCCCTCTTTGCAGACTGAAAGGTCATGATGGTCCCGCTCGCCGTCCATGTGAACGGAGAAGCTCAGGTACTTGCTGGGCTTGAACAGGTGCAGCTTTTCTTTCAGCAGCAAGGCGTTCGTGCAGAGGTAGATGTACTTTTTGCGGGCGACCAGGCCTTCGATGATCTCGCCGATCTGCGGATGCAGCAGCGGCTCGCCGCCGGGAATGGAGACCATCGGCGCTCCGCACTCCTCCACCGCCCGGAAACATTCCTCGGGCGACAGATTCATCTTCAGCACGTGGGCCGGATATTGGATCTTGCCGCAGCCCGCACAGGCGAGATTGCAGCGGAAAAGCGGCTCCAGCATCAGCACGAGCGGATAGCGTTCGCGACCGCGCAGCTTCTGCTGAATGATGTAGCTGGCCACCGTCCACATCTGGGAGATGGGTACCGGCATTCTGCAAATACCTCCAAAGGGCGCAACAACGACGCCTAAACCGCTATTGTCTCATGCCGGGGGCAAATTCGGCTCGTTCGGCCTCCAGCGCCGGGCGCCCGCGCGTCTCCCATATGAGATGCCCCGTCTGGCGCTGAGATTCATCATCGAACCACCTGCTCTGCGCTCGAGGCCGCGGGGGAGGCCACGCGCGGGCTCGATCTCGCCCGCTAGGGTATCAGGGTCCCCCGTCGCTGGGCGCAGCGGGCGAAGGGCCCTCGATTGTCTCGACGACGTAGGCTAGGACGCTTCGCCGACCCGGAACCCTGACGCCGCGACCGGCGTTCGTTGCCGCCGTGCACCTCGCGGCGGTGCTTATCCTCCACGGGTCACTGGTGGGCGCTTGGACTGCTGAGAATCGTTACGCGGATGTGTCGCTGAAGCGAGCACTCGGTTGACCTTAGCGCAGGGATTCTGTGCGATTTGTGGGGACTTGCCATATTTCTTACCTGCTGAACGATTAGCCATCAAAGAGTCCTCGCTACTACCTAACTGTGGTGACATTTTCGATTCTGTTGGCCGCAGTCAGACGGCGTCGTTGATGCAGTAATTCACGTCACAAGGCAATAAATTCGCAACATACTCCACATCTAAGTTAATAACTTACTGATCGATTTCAATCGTCCTGTACCGGTACTGTATCTTTCTACATTCAGATATTTTTATATGAAAGTAACATTACGTATGGTAGGCTTCCTCACAGTTGAATTCCAGGATTACTGTTACTCGGTAACTCCCAGCGAGTTCAGCATTCTTGTACCAGACAGACCTTACGTTGAGGAGTCCTTCCGATGAGAAATTACTTGTGTTTGTCGTCCGTGTGGATTGCGGGCACGCTGCTTTGTGCGGCGCCGGCGCTGGCGCAGTGCGTCAGTGATCCTTTTGCGAATCCCACCAATACCTTCGCTTTTAGTGCAACCGCCCCGGCGGCGGGTTCCGGGCGTTCCGACGTCGGGGCTTCGACGATTGCCGGGCTCATGACCGCCACCCCGAGGCCGTTCGGGAATGGCTGGCTCTCGATTATCGCGACCCACGTTTCCACCTCCGGGACCGGCTTCACGGTGACGCGCACGGACAACGGCACCGGGCAGTACGTTTTCAGCAATCCGGCTTGCACCCAGGGCACAATCTTTATGAATCTGGGCTTCTTCCCCGTGCAATTCGACTTCACGGTGGGTACCGCCGCCGGCTTTGCCACGGTGATCAATCTTCGCTCCACCGCTTACCCGCCGATCGCTAGCGGTATCCCGCCGACGGCCTCCCCGGCCAGCGCCGGCACAGCTTGGCCTGCCCTGTTGGGTTGTCCCGCCGGTGTGGCGCCGATCGACTTTTTCAATGGAACTTATCGCTTCTCACTCAGCGGCATTGGTCCGTCTACGACCGGCACCATCCTGGTGGGGCCGCCGCTGCTTCCGACCTGGCTGAACCGTGGTTCGCTCACAGTAACTCCGGACCTTCCGGCGCCCCCCCAGGGTGGGGCCAGCCCGTTCCCCCCTCCCAATAACTATCCACTCTATAGCAATGTGGGAATGTACTCGGTGAACAGCGATTGCCGTCGAGGTACGATCGACCTAAACACGGCGTCAACGCGGGAGTTTCAGTATGACTTTTACACTCGCGTTTCCACCGCGGGTGTCGCGTCGTATTTGCTCATCAATACCGCGGCCGGTGTGGTTCCCTCCAACCCGTTGAACACCTTCGCGCTGTCAACGGGGACCATTACCCGTTAACCGATCGGAGCGAGGCGCGCGCTACGGCTGCCCGCGCCTCGCTGGCAGCCACCTAGAACTTAAAGCTCAAGGCGAGTTGGACGATGCGTGGGTCGCGGGCGCCGGTGATCTGACCGAAACGCGTGTTCACCTGACTCCCGTTTTGGTCGAAGCGGGCGGCCGTGTCGACGGCCGAGTACTGCGTGTGGTTGAACGCATTGTAGAACTCAGCGCGGAACTGTAGGATGCGCCGCTCGGAGCCGATGAGGAAGTTCTTGAAGAGGGAGAGGTCCCAGTTGGAGGCGCCCGGGCCACGGAAGACGTCGCGCGGCGCGTTGCCGATGTCCCCTCGCGCCGGCCGGCTGAAGACGCTCGTGTTGAAGAAGCGATCGAAGTTGCGCTCGCCACGGCCGAGTTGCGCGTCGCCGTTCATGTTGATGCGTACCCCGACGTCGCCGCCGCCGGCGATGTCCGCGCCGTCGACGGTGGAGTAACTCACCGACAGCGGACTGCCGCTATAGAACGAAGCGATGCCCGATAACTGCCAGTTATCGAGCGCGGCTCGCGTGACGGCGTGGTTGACCAGGCGACTGCCTTTCGGCACGTCCCAGATGAAGTTCAGGACCACGACGTGCGTCTGGTCATTGCCGGAGCGGCCGTAGAGCCACTTATGCGCGTCGAAGAACATCGGCACCCGCGCCGCGCCGTCCGAGTAATTGCGCGTCTTCGAGAAGGTCCACGCCAAGCCAAACTGCAGGCCGCGGGCGAAGCGGCGGTCGGCGGTGACTTGCAGGGCGTTGTAGTCGGAGATGCCGGAGTTTTCGGCCAGTGACAAAGTCGAGAAGCCTTTGTACGGCACCAGGAAAGTGTCGGGCAGCGGCCGCGACGGGTTGGCCGGATCGGCGTTCGACGCCTGGAAGCGGGTGCCGTAAGGAATCGCGTTCAGGTCGCGCACCTGAATCAGATGGCGTCCGACGTTACCCATATAGCCAACCTTGAGGATCGTGCTCCAGCCAATGTCACGCTGCACGTCGAATGACCAGCTATAGACCTTCGGGTCCTTGTAAGTCTTCTCCCAGGAAGCCATGAAGCTCGGCGGGAAGTTATAACCGGCGGCGCTGCGGAAGGTGTCGATGGTGCTGTAGTAGATCACCGGGGTTTGGATGATCGGCGGGCTGGTGGTGGTGTCGCCGAAGATGTAACCGGAATTGATCTGGCTCTGGAGCATGATGCCGGCCGCGCCGCGAATGGCGGTCTTGCCGTTGCCGAACGGATCGTAGGAGAAGCCGAGGCGAGGCTGGACTTGGGGCGGCCGCTGGTCGCGCCAGCCGTTGGGATAGTTCGGGTCAGTTCCGAGGACGGTGCCGTTGTAGGGGTCGCCCGAGCCGGGTACCACGGCGCCGATCAGCGTGGCCGGCATGAAGGCGCCGGTCTGCGGGTTCACGGCGACGCGCTGCCCGGCGGGATTGAGCGCGGGCATGAAGAGTTGGACAGCCTTGGCGGGATCCCAGCGCTGCTGTACCCAGGAGGCGCCGTTCTGCCCGTCGCGTAGGAGCCAAGGTGAATAGACGGAGAAACGGACGCCTAAGTCGAGCGTCAGACGCCGGGTGACTCGCCAGGTATCCTGGCCGAACCATTCGAATAAGTAATTGGTGCCGAGGCCCGCATTGCGCGCGCTCGATTCGGTGTAATTGGCGAAGACGCCGAGGGCGGCGTTCGAGAAAGCGTAGTTGGTGTCGAGTGGGTTGTTGACGTCGCGTGAGAAGTCGAAGGCGCCGCCAAACGCGGCCCGACCCGAGGCGCGCCAGCCTTCGTTCGAGTAATTCTTTTCGTAGTAGAAGCCGGCCTTGAACGTGTGCTTGTTGCGCGTCCAGGTGAAGTTATCGGCCAGGGACCATCGCGTGTCGCCGGCATTGATCGGGAAACGCGAATCATAGGCGATGGTCGGGGCCGATTGTACGCCGCCGAAGGTAGCCGCGGGAATGATACCCAGCGGATTGACGGAAGGCGTCAACTGCGGCAGGTTGCCGAGGCCAACCTTGGAACGGGTCACCGGGTCGAGCGCGTTGGGCGTTTGCGGCGGGCCTTTCTCACCGAGCTTGCGGATGCTGCCCACGAACTCATTCACCATGTTTGGATTTAGCGTTCTGCTGTAACTCAGCAGGACGCTGTCTTCAGTGTACTGGTAGTGGTAATAGAGCTGGTTCCAGTTGGAACTGACGGCAGCGGCGGGCGTAAAGCCGCGCGTGTCCGAGTACCAAGTGCGCCCGCGCACGGTGATCCGGTCGCTGGGCGTGAGGTTATAGTCGAGCTTCAACTGGTTCATCGTCTTCGGGACTTCGCGGACGTCCTGATACTGATAGTTGAAGGCGCCGGCCGTGATCGCCCGGTCCGTGATGTTGGGCAGCGGAAACAGCTTCAGGATGCCGGAGCCCTCGTTGTGCACGCGGCTGGGAGGAATGACGTTACCGGGGAAGGGCTGATTGGTGGACGGGTCGCGGACGGCGATCAGCCGCTGGTTGAGGTCGAGGGTTTGGGAGAAGTCGCCGATGCGTTCGAGCGCGGTGGGCATCGTGGTGCGCGAGGCGGACACGGGTTCCTTGATGCGCCAGTCCTCACGGGCGTAGAAGAAAAAGAGCTTGTCGCGGTTGCGGTTGAACTTGCCGGGAATGTAGACGGGCCCGCCGAGGGTGGCGCTGAAGGTGTTGTAGCGGTAGAGGGGCCGGCCGAGGTTGCTGCGGTTGTTGAAGAAGTTGTTGGCATTGAAGGTTTCATGGCGCTTGAACCATGAAGCACTGCCGTGGAAGTCGCGCGTGCCGGACTTCGAAACGATGCTGATGTAGCCGCCGGAGTTGCGGCCGTATTCGGCCGACATGGTGTTGATGAGCACCTTCACTTCCTCGATGGCGTCCATGCTGATTGAACTGGTGTGATTCTGCGTGGCGTCGGCGTCGCTGGAGACTTGCCCGTCGAGGCTGAAGGTGTTCATCCCGTTGCGCGTGCCGGCGATCTGCGGACTCGACGTGCCGGATTGTCCGCCGAGCGAATCCGACTGCCCGGTTTGCTGGACGCCGGGGAGGATGCGCAGCATGGAGACGACGTCGCGGCCGCGCACGGAAATCTGGCCGATCTGATTCGAGGACAGCAGGGCCGAGTTCTCGGCGCTCGCGGTCTGGACGGTGGCGCCTTCGGCAGAGACCGTCACCTTCTCGGAGGTATTGCCGAGCGCCAGTTCCACCGGCCCCACGCTGGCCCGGGAGCCGGAGGTGAGGACGATGTCTTTTCGCTCATAGCCGCGGAAGCCGGCGGCGTTCACCGAGAGCGTGTAGACGCCCGGCTGCAGCGCGGGTACGACGAACGCGCCGGTGTCGTTCGTCTCGGCGTTACGTGTCTCGCCGGTCAGTTGCTGACGGACCGTGATTTGGGCCTTGGCGACCGCTGATCCGCTGGGATCCACCACAGTCCCGACCAGGACGCCGGTAATGGTTTGGGCGGAAAGATGGGCTAGCGCGCACAGGAGAGACAACAGAACGCGAGTGTACATCGACACGAATCCCTTTCGAATCAGAGGTTTTGGATTTGGAAGCGACGGGGGGCAGCTACGACCGGGGCTGAATATAAATTATATATAATATGAAGTTGGCGATGTCAACGCAGGAGTGGTGCAAAAGGAAGGAATTTTTATTGAAGCTGTAACAAGGATTCCGGCGTATAGACGCTCGCCGAAACTCCAGGGCATCAATTGAAGGCTCTGGGGTTTCTGCGAGTTGGGGAGGGTTAGAGGGGTTGAGGGGTGGTGGCCAGGGAGGGAATTGAACCCCCGACACGCGGATTTTCAGTCCGCTGCTCTACCAACTGAGCTACCTGGCCAACAGCACCCAGTCTACCATTAAACGGTCTTGTCGGCAGCATAGCAGTCAGGAGAAATTGGACATTCTGCGCACTTCGGATTCCGGGCCGTGCACAGACCTCGCCCATGATGGATCATCTGGTGGGAAAAGGCGATCCAGCGTTCCTGTGGGATGATTTTCACCAGGTCGCGTTCGATTTTGACGGGGTCGGATTCTTTGGTGAGATCGAGCCGCCGGGAGAGCCTGACCATGTGCGTATCGACCACGATCCCGGAGGCGATGCTGTAGCCGCTCCCCAGAACGACGTTGGCGGTTTTGCGCGCGGCGCCCGGCACGGTGAGCAGTTCGTCCATCGTCTGCGGCACCTCGCCGCCGAAGTCGCGCAAGATGACGCGCGCGGCGCCCTGGATGTTCTTGGCCTTGTTGTTGTAGAAGCCGGTGGAGCGGATGTCCTGCCCCAGTTCGTCGAGGCTGGCGGCGGCCAGGTCGCGGATGGTGGGGTATTTGGCGAACAGGCCCGGCGTCACCATATTCACCCGCGCATCGGTGCATTGGGCGGAGAGGATGGTGGCCACCAGCAATTCCCAGGGATTGCGGTGGGTTAGGGCGCACTCGACGTTGGGATAAAGACGGTCGAGCTGTTCGAGAATGCGAGCGAGGCGGGCTCGGCGATCGGCGGCGGTCTTCGGTCTTTGGCTCACGGCTAGACTAGAGAGCATAGCATCCTGGCATCCAGCTCTTCGGCCGATGCTGCTGCTGATCCTGGCGGCGGCGCTGGCCTTTTCCCCCGCGCTCGCCGGCGGCTTCTATCTCGACGACCTTTCCCTGCTGGACGACCCGGCCTTCACCACTGCTGGCGGCGTCACCGAACTGGCTGGCCGGGTGCGCCCGCTCACCAATCTCACGTTGTGGGCCAACTTCCAACTCCATGGCGACGCGCCGTTCGGCTTCCATCTGGTGAATCTGCTGCTGCACCTGGCGGCGATCGGCTTCGCCTACGACGCGCTCACCCGTCTGCTGCCCGGGCCGGCCGCACTGCTGGCCGCCACGGTCTTCGCCTTGCATCCGTTGCAGACGGAGCCGGTCGCCTATATCTTCGCCCGTAGCTCCGTCCTTTGCGGGCTGTGCTCCTGGGCCGCCATCAGTGCCTGGGTGCGCGAGCGCCCCTGGCTCGCCGTGGCCGCCACGGGCCTCGCGTTGGCCGCCAAGGAAGAGGCCGTCGCCTTGCCGCTCTTCTTCACGCTGCTGGCCTGGACGCGGCGGCGCTGGCTGCCGGGACCGCTGGCGGCCATGGGGACGCTGGCCTTGGCGACCGGCGTCCGCGGCTTGCTCGCGACGGCCAAGATCGCGGGCTCCGGCGCCGGTTTCGACGTGGTCCGCTCGCCGTGGGACTACGCGCTGGCCCAGGGTCAGGTGATCGCTCGTTACCTGCGTCTGCTGGTGCTGCCGATCGGACTGAACTTCGATCCTGATCTCGCGATCGTCCCGTGGCTGGCGGCGCTCGCCTGGGCGCTGCTGCTGGCGGGTCTGGGGTTCGCCTGGCGCAAAGTGCCGCAGGCGGCCTTCTGGTGGACGGCGGCGCTGCTCTTTCTGGCGCCGACGTCGAGCTTGCTGCCGATCGACGACTTGGCAGCCGATCGCCGCATGTATCTGGCTGGGGCGTGCTTTGCGGCCGGCGTCGGCCTCTTGGCGAGTTTTTCGCGAGTGCAGATCGCGGCTTTGGGCGCGGCGCTGGCGCTGATGACCGCCTCGCGCAGCCAGGTTTTCGCCAGTGCCGATTCGCTGTGGCGCGATACCTTGGCGGGTTCGCCGGATAAGCTGCGGCCCCGCATCCAGATGGCGCGCGTGATGCCGCCGGATGCCGCTCTGCAACTGCTGGGCAACGATCCGCGCGCGGCCTCCGAACGTGGCCGCGTGTATCTGGAACTGCAACGCCCGGCTGACGCTTTGCGCGAGTTCGGCGCCGCGCTCGCCGAGCGGCCGGGGGACCCCGCCGCGCTCACCAACCGCGGCACCGCGCTGGCTCTGCTGGGCCAACTGCAGCCGGCGCGCCAGGACTTCGCCCGCGCCCTCGCCCAGCAACCCTGCTTCTACCCGGCGTTGCTCAATCTGAGTCGTCTGGGCGCGCCCCTGCCGGACCTTACCGCCTGCCGCCTGAGTCCGCGCCAATTGACGGAGCTGCGGGTAAGGTGATCCCGTATAGTAGTTAGAACGCATGGCGGCTTTGCCACAATCCCCCCGTGTCGAGACGGTGGATCTCGGACACGTTCGCGGCAGCGAAATCGAAGGCTTACTCCGCGAAGAAGTCGACGTTTGGCGGCAGCGGCTTTATTGGGACTTCCGCTCTTCGGCTGACCTGGTGGAACGCTTCGTCGAGATGCGCGCGCTGCAAGGCATCGGCCTCCGCGTGGACGGCCAACTGGTCGGTTATTCCTATTACGTCTGCGAAGATCACAAGGGCCTGGTGGGCGATCTCTACGTCCGCCATGCTTATGCGACGCCCGAGCATGAGCGGCTGCTGTTGCATGCCACCATCACGACGCTCGCGCGGCAGCCCGGCGTCCGGCGGATTGAGTCGCAGTTACTCATGTTCCGCGACTCGCGCCCCGTGGGCACCTACTTCCCGATGTCGGCGCAGGTGCAGGAGTATCCGCGTCTGTTCATGCTGCTGGACCTCACGGCCATCGACTTGTTCGAACCGGGCCGCGCCAGTTCGCGCTATCTGCTGGACCGATGGAGCGAACGCCGGTCCGATGAAGCATCGCAGCTGATCAGCGAGAGCTACCGGCAGCACGTCGATTCCCACATCAACGACCAGTACCGCAGCCCGAGCGGCGCGCGCCGTTTCCTGATGAACATCGTGCAGTATCCGGGCTGCGGGGCCTTTCAGGAATCGGCGTCCTGCATTGCCCTTGATGCACTCTCGCGGCAGTTCAGCGGCTTGTGCCTGACGAGCATTGTGGGGCCGGGTGTCGGCCACATCACGCAGCTTTGCACGGCGACGCCGGCGCGGGGCGAGGGCTTAGGTTACGAGATGCTGCGCTACTCGCTGCAGGCGCTGAAGCGCGCGGGCTGCCAGTCCGTGACGCTGACGGTGACGGCGTCGAATGCCGGCGCGGTCCGTCTGTACGAGCGGTTCGGCTTCCAGGTGCTGAAACGATTTTCGGCCCATGTGTGGGAAGGCTTC
This sequence comes from Bryobacteraceae bacterium, assembly GCA_965229305.1. Classification (GTDB taxonomy): domain Bacteria; phylum Acidobacteriota; class Terriglobia; order Bryobacterales; family Bryobacteraceae; genus JALHNI01. The sequence goes on from CBDDIZ010000022.1 coordinate 154,594, forward strand.
CGGGGATGACGCAGGTCCGCCCCGCCTCCGATTGGGAAGTGGTGCGGACGCTCTTCCGCGAGTATCAGGCCGCCATCGACGCTCCCATCTGTTTCAGCAGTTTCGAGCAGGAACTCGCTACGCTCGGGGACTTCTACCTCATCGTGCTGCAGGCGGAGGTGGCCGGCGAACCGGTCGGCTGCGTGGCATTACGGGCGCTGGGCGACGCCGCGGAAATGAAGCGTCTGTATGTGCGTCCCCCCTTCCGCGGGCAGGGAATTGCCGAGAATCTGGTGCGCGCGGCGGCCGATGCTGCCCGCGAACGGGGGTATGAGCGGCTGCTCTTGGACACGCTGCCGGGCATGTCCGCGGCCATCGCGCTCTATGAACGGCTGGGCTTCCGCCGGATCCCGCGTTACAACCAGATGCCGGTGCCCGACGCCCTCTTCTTCGAACTTGAGCTGCGATCACGGTAGACTGAAGGACGCATGAGTTGGTGGAAACGCGACAAGCCCTCGGTAACGACCTCACCGGCCGATAACCGTACCGTTCTGACGGAAGGGCTCTGGGTGAAGTGCGACGGGTGCCGGCAGGTCATCTTCCGGCAGGAGCTCGAAAAGAATCTGCATCTCTGCCCGAAGTGTGGGCACCATTTCCGCATTGACGCCCGCGCGCGCCTCGAATTGTTATTTGACGGCGACTACGAAGAGTTCGACGAAACGCTGACGTCGACCGATCCGATCGGCTTCGTCGATTCGAAACCGTACACCGCCCGGCTGGAGTCGATGCAGAAAGCCACCGACCTGCGCGACGCCATCGTGTCGGCTCGGGGCCAAATGAATGGCCGGATGGTGAACATCTGCGTGCTCGAGCTGCGCTTCATTGGCGGCAGCATGGGCGCGGTGATGGGCGAGAAGATTGCCCGCGCCATTGACCGTTCGCTCGCCGAGAAGCATCCGCTGATCGTCATCTCGGCTTCCGGCGGGGCGCGTATGCAGGAAGGCGCGATCTCGCTGATGCAGATGGCGAAGATTTCCGCCGGCCTGATGCGGCTCGACGAAGCCGGGATTCCCTACATCAGTGTGCTGACTGATCCCACCACGGGCGGCGTCACGGCGAGCTTTGCGATGCTGGGCGACTTGAACATTGCCGAGCCCGGTGCGCTGATCGGCTTTGCCGGTCCGCGCGTGATCGAGCAGACCATCCGTCAGAAGCTGCCTGAGGGCTTCCAGCGCAGTGAGTTTCTGCTGCAGCACGGCTTCCTCGATGCCGTCGTCAAGCGCACCGAGATGAAGGGCATGCTCACGCAGTCTCTCGACTTCATGTGCCGTTAGGGCGGCCTACCGGGCGGGCTTGGCGGCCAGGTTGGAGACTTCGGTGGGCATAGCGAAGGCGGAGTCCAGCACCGGGACGTTGATCGAGTACTTGGTGAAGACCATTTCGGCGGCCTGTCCGCCGGCATTCACGCCCAGCTTGAACGGACGCTTGACGCCTTGCACGTCGCGATAGTCGCTCATGGTGCTTTCCATAGGCATGGGGCCCATCTGCGTCGGCATGACGGTGGTCATCTTCACCAGCAGGCCGGTCTTTTTGCTGAAGAAGCGAGTCTCCGGCTCACCGGTGCGAGGCTTGAGCACCACTTTGTGACAGTCGTCGCCGCTCACGACCTCGCTGCCGGCGAGTTCGGCGCTTACGAAGTACTTGCGCCACTGATGATCGAGGTCGATCGCCGCGTTGCGCACGTGGACGTCGCGCTCCTCGCCCGTGCGAATGCGCGCGCCCATGATCTTGTTGTTTTCCCAGGCGACGCCCTTCACTACGCCCTCTTCCATCTTGCCGATCCCCTGGATGTCAATGACGGTGTAAGCGTTACCGGCCTTCTTCAGGACCTTGACGCTGCCGGTGACGCCCTGCGCCGGCATGTTCACCGTGCCTTCGGCGACTTCGCTCACCACTTTGTCGTAGGCGGCTTTGCCGCCGGTGACGGCGACGAACCGGTCGACGATCGAGGCCCCGGTGGGCTCGAGCGCGTGCAGCCAGCCGGCACCCAGACTAACGGCGGATAGACGAAGGAACGCTCTTCTGCGCATGAATCCACTGTAGCGCAGCGTCTAAAACCGGGTCACCCGCGGCGAGGCCCGCCGGTGTTAAGTTCACGATTTCGTCCGGCACCACGCCCTCGCCTTCCAATTGCTTGCCGTTGCGCGAGACGTAATTCGCTACCGGGTACTGGAATAGATCGCCATTGGGTAGGCGCTGAATCACCGAGGGCAGGGCCGCGCCCATGCTGCGGGAACCGAAGATGCGGGCGCGCTTCAAGTCCTGCAGTCCGCCGGCCATGATCTCGGCGGTGGAGGCGGTGCCGGCGTCGATCAGAATCGCCAGCGGACCGTCGTAGATCTCGGCGCGCGGGTTCACCGTGAAGCGCAGCTTCGAATCGCGCCGGAGCATCGTGCCCAGGTACTGATCCGGCTGCCGGACGAAGAAGCCTGCCAAGCCCATGGCGAGGATGCCGATGCCGCCCGGATTCCCGCGCAGATCCACCACGAAGCCGCGGCAGGCAGTCTTGCAGCTCTTCACGGCCGACTCGAACGCCGGGCTCAGCCGGATCGGCTCCAGGAAGATGTTGAACGAGATGTAGCCGACGTCGTTCAAGCGCTTCGTCTCGATCGACATCGGCATGGGCGGCAGGAAGCCGAACTGCGCGGTTTGTCCCTTCGGCGCCAGCAGTTTGAAGGACACCGCCTGCAGCGTGCCATTGGGAGGACGCAAGCCGGCCTCCACCGCGGCTCCGGCCTCACCGCTCAAACGTGACAGCACCAGCGCGCGTTGCCGGGCGATCAGCATCGCGCCGGTCCGGGTCTGCGCGAGGCGCTGCAGCGAAGGGGCGAGGGGCTGGCCGTGGACGCTGACGATCTCCCAGCCCGGCTTCACTGGCGAGCCCGGCTCCGGCTTCCAGGTCCAGGCTTTGCCGTCGATGATCGCGACGTCGAACGGCGGGCGGCCATCTCCGTAGGAGATCATCTCTTCGGCCGCGTCGCCGCCGGAGATGTGGAAGTGCGAGAGCTTCAAGCGCTGGATCATCTCGCGCATGTAGCCGCGCGCCTCACTCGGCGTTTTCGCGGCGGCTACCTTGGGCCGGTACTCGGCTTTGAGGGCCGTCCAGCCGGAGCGCTCCAGCTCCGCCGGGTCCCAATGTTTTTCCTGAACTAACTGCCACACCTGATCGAACGTCTCTAGCCATACGGCGTCCAAAGCAGGGAGGGGCAGAGCCAATAAGGCCACGGCCAACAAGCGAAGCATTCACCGATGATTGTATCTTGGAGCGATGAACCTCGAAATCAGCGCCGCCGACGTCAAGCAGAAGCTCGATGCCGGCGAGCCCGTGGTGTTGCTCGATTGCCGCGAGCCCTTCGAACACGCCATCTGTCATCTACCCGGGGCGGAGCTCATCCCCATGAACACGATTCCACAGCGTCTGGCGGACGTCGAACGTCTGACCGACCGCGGCGAGCTGGTGGTCTATTGCCACCACGGAATGCGGAGCTTGAATGTGGCCAATTGGCTGCGTCAACAGGGTGTGGAAAATGTAAGGAGCATGACAGGGGGCATCGATGCCTGGAGCTTGCAAATCGATCGTCTAGTACCCCGCTATTGAGGCGGATTAAAAGGGCTAAACCCTATGTTTTACAATTGTTTCCGTCTCAGTGGGTCCAGGGGTGCCACAGTACTGGGTCAGGTTGACACACCTGTTGCGGCTCTGTTAATATCTAAGGATTCGCTGGCAGGCTTATCATGCTGTTGGCGGCGTCCCAATTTCTCGTAAATTCGTCACTCGGTAGGAGAGGCCGGGCGAAGGGATCGAACTGAGCTGGCCAGCGTGCCGCTCTGAGAATACGCCCCACGCGGGCATATCTGGGAGTTTTTTTGCAGCAACCGTATTTCATCGTGGTCCTCGCCCATTCCCTACACGGGCGCTTGCGTCGAATCCACGTACCTCACACGGTCCTCTATGGTGTTTTTGCTTTAGCCCTTTTCGGGTTCGTGACGCTCGCCGGCATGGTTTCGAGCTACGCTCGCATGTGGTGGAAAGTCAGCAATTACAACGTGATGCGCTCGCAGCTCGAGTCGCTTCAGGACCGGTATCAGAATCTCCAAAAGCAAAACAGCGTGCAGTCCCAGCAAATGGCCACTCTGCAGTTGTTCGCGATGGAAGTATCGAGCGCTTACGGCATTCAGCGCCGCGGCGCGACTGGATCCGGCTTTGGCGGCTCCAGCCTGGTGAATGAGGGCCGTTTGGTCCCCACCATTGCCGAATCCGTCGAACAATACAGCTATCTCAAGTCGATCAACTTCACGTCGCTTCGGCGGTCCCGGCCGGGCATGAACTTTGCGAATGCGGACGCCATCCCGGCCCTGTGGCCCGTCAACGGTCAGTTGACCAGCTTCTTCGGGATGCGGCGCGATCCTTTCTCCGGTCTCGGCGAATTTCATCCGGGTGTTGATATCGTCGTCAATGTTGGTACACCGGTCCGGGCGACGGCCGATGGCCGCGTGACGGTCGCCGGCTGGAATGGCGGCTATGGCTTGGCGGTCGTCGTCAACCATGGCAATGGTCTTGAAACTCTCTACGGCCACCTCTCGAAAGTGGCGTATCTCGTGGGTCAGGAAGTGCGCAAAGGTGAGGTTGTCGGATATTCCGGCGCCACTGGCCGCGCGACCGGTCCGCATGTCCATTACGAAGTCCACGTGAGCGGCGCTCCGGTCAATCCGTACCGCTACCTGAAGACCGTGATGGCGCAGACCCAACCCCGCAAAAACGACTTTCCGTTCTAGCTCCTCCGAACATCAAACGAAGTCTGTCTCGCTTGGACCGGTCGAAAGGCCGGTCCCTTTGGTTTTTAGGCCTGTCTAATATCCCTTTACTGACCCGCCGCGACGGCCGTCGCTCCAACCGACTCGCCAGTTTGAGCCTTCCTCAATCATCACGGCCTGCACATCGCCCTGCGACCGCAGCTTCGGATTCAGCGTGTGCCCCATCTGCGTCAGCTTCTCCGCGACGTCATAGACCAGAGCCGCCGGCTCGGCGTCGATCCGATTCGGCACCAGGTCGAAGTGGATCCGGGGAAACTCGAGCGCATCCCGCAGCGACATCTTGAAATCGACAATATTCGACACAATTTGGAAGAGCGTACTGGGAATCGTGGCTGCGCCGGGCGTGCCGAACGCCACCCAGGGAGCGCCATCCGGCCGCAGAATGATCGTCGGCGACATGGTGGAGGCGTAGCGCTTGCCCGGCGCCACGGTATTGGGCCGCCCGGGCCGGTTCGAAAAGACGCTCATGTGGTTGTTCAGGAGGACGCCGGTTCCTTTGGCGACCACCTGCGAGCCGTAGAACCCGCTCAGCGTATAGGTGTTCGTGACCACATTGCCGTCCAGGTCGACCACCGTGAAGTGGGTGGTGTCGTTGGACTCGTTGTCGGTCATTCGGCCGCGCTGTTGCGGCGTCGCCCGATCCTCCGCCAGGTTCCCGTCCACCTTCTGCGCGTAGGCCTTCGTAATGGCCTCCTCATAGGTAAGCGTGCCTTCGTCCATCATCTGCCGGCGCGCCTGAAAGCCGCGCCGCAGCGCCTCAACCTGCAGATGGCGGGCGCGCGCGGACCCCTCGCTGCCGACCGCCAGCTTGTGCCGCTCAAGCACATTCAGCGCCACCACCAGCGCCGACCCGCCAGAGGAACTGGGCGGCGTCGTCAGCACCGGATAGCCGCGGTACGTCGTCTTCAGCGGCTCCAGGAACTTCGCCTCATAGCCTTTCATGTCGTCGTAGGTGAGGTAGCCGCCGTTGGCGGCCATGTCGGCCGCAATGCGCCGCGCCGTTTCGCCTTGGTAGAACTCGCGCCAACCGTCCTTGCGCAGCCGCGCCAGCGTTTGCGCCAACTCCGGCTGCACCACGTGCTCACCCTGCTTGAGCGGCGTCTCGCCGCCATGAAGAAACAGCTTGGCCGTCCCCGGATACTGCTTCATCACCGGCACCTGCAGCTTCAGAATCAGTTCCATGCGCAAGGAGGCAGGGAAGCCGTCTTTGGCGAGCCGATAAGCAGGCTCGAGCACCTTCTTCCACGGCAGCTTGCCGAACTTCTCGTGCGCCAAGCCGAGACCGGCCGGGGTGCCCGGTACCGCCACGGATTTATAGCCCAGGTTCGCTTCGGCCGGCGTCGCAAACATGCCCGGCTTCGAGGAGCGGGGAGCGACGCCGCCGTAATCGATCACGCCGGTGCGCCCGTCGCGCATCGCCACCAGCAGGTAACCGCTGCCGCCCAGGTTGCCCGCTTCCGGGTGCAGGACCGCGAGAGCCGCGCCCACGGCCACCGCCGCATCGATCGCGTTGCCGCCGGCTTTGAGAATCGCCAAGCCGGCTTCGGTGGCCAGCGGATGCACGCAGGCGACCATCGCCTTGGGCGCCCGTTCGGGCTGCGCCACCATCGGCCGCGTGGCCACCAGTTCCAAGCCGCTTTGCGACCGTTCCTGAGGGAAAACAAGGAGCGTAGAAAGGACCAGGCACAACCAGCGATGCATATAGAGCCGAGTTTAGCAGCGCTACAATCGGATCCATGCTCAAGCTATGTCTTTTGGCGGTAGGAATCGTGGGGCTCGCGTCGGCGCAAACCAGCGCCGTGGCGAAGATCTATGACGGCGATTTGAAGATGGTGGAAAGCGAACTGGTGCCGCTGGTGGAAGCCATGCCGGAAGCGAAGTTCGGCTTCGTGCCCACTAGTGGCGAGTTCAAGACGGCCCGCACGTTCGCGCAGCAGGCCACCCACATTGGCGCGGTGATGTACGCTTGCGCCGCCGCGATGCGCGGGGAGAAGAACCCCATCGACATGGGGCAGAACGAAAACGGGCCGGCCAATCTGAAGACCAAGGCGCAGATCGTCCAGTTCCTGAAGGACTCCTTCGCTTATGCCCATCAGGCGATGCTCAAGCTGGACGAGAAAACGCTGACTCAGCCGGTCACCAGCGCCTTCGGTAAGGCGCTGGTTCCGCGCGGTTCCATGGCTTCGGTCCCCGTCTGGCACGCGTTCGATCACTACGGCCAGATGGTGATCTATGCCCGCATGAACGGTGTGATTCCGCCGGCGAGCCGCCGCTAACTACTTGTTGCTGAGCGCGGCGACGCCGGGCAGTTCCAGGCCCGAGAGGAATTCGAGGGACGCGCCGCCGCCGGTGGAGACGTGCGAGATCTTGTCCGACAGGCCCGAGGTCTTGATCGCCTTTTCCGAGTCACCGCCGCCGACGATGGAGATTGCGCTCGACTCGGCGACGGCCTTCGCCAAGGCCATCGTGCCGCGGTCGAAGGGCGGCATCTCGAAGACGCCCATCGGCCCATTCCAGATGATCGTCCTGGCGGCGGCCACCTCGGCTGTATAAGTCGCCACCGTCGCCGGGCCAATGTCGAGGGCCATGGTGCCTTCCGGAATCGTGGTCACGACTTCGAACGGCGCGTTCGCTTCGAACTTCTCGCTCACCACATGGTCGGTGGGCAGCAACAGCTTAGGGCCCGCTTCGGCCATCAGGTCGCGGGCGAGTTGCAGCTTGTCGTCTTCCACCAGGCTCTTGCCGGTGGGCTGGCCCTGCGCCTTCAGAAAGGTGTACGCCATGGCGCCGCCGATTAACACGCGATCGCAGACCTTGAGCAGGTTGACGATCACCTCGATCTTGTCGGAGACCTTGGCGCCGCCGATGATGGCGATGCAGGGACGATCCGGATTCGAGGTCGCCTTGCCGAGGTACTCGAGTTCCTTGTCCATCAGCAGCCCTGCGGCGGCTTGCCCGCAGAAGGCCACCATGCCGGCGGTGGAGGCGTGGGCGCGATGGGCCGAGCCGAAGGCGTCGTTCACGTAGAGGTCACACAGCTTGGCGAGCTGTTGCGAAAAGCCCGCGTCGTTGGCTTCTTCTTCCGCATGGAAGCGCAGATTTTCGAGCAACAGGACTTCGCCAGGCTGGGGCAGCAACGCTTCTACTCCGGCGCCAATGCAATCCGGGGCCATCGTCACGGGCCGCTTCAGCAGTTCGGCGAGCCGCGCCGCCACCGGCGCCAGGCTCATTTCCGGGTTCGGCTTCCCCTTCGGACGGCCGAGATGGCTGGCGAGTACGACTCCCGCCCCTTGTTCCAGGCAATACTGAATCGTGGGCAGTGACGCGCGAATGCGCTTGTCAGAGGTGATTTCCTTGGCTCCCGCAGTCAGCGGCACGTTGAAGTCCACGCGAATGAACACGCGCTTGCCGGAAAGGGAAAGGTCACGAACGGAAAGTTTAGCCATGCGAAAGTCTTAGGCTAGCATGGCGACTCTCGGTACACTGGTGTCGCTGTAATGGACCGACGGTCGATCTTACCCCAAACCATCGAGCTGCTGTCGCTCGGCTTGGCGCTGCTGGTGGTGCTCGTCATCGGGGGGCTGGCCTACCAAACCTGGGGCGCCTACACGGTCAGCACCCAGGCTCTGCAGGTTTCCGAGAGCGTTCGCGTCGATGCCGAAGCGCTCCTCTCCACTCTCAAGGACGCGGAGACCAGTCAACGCGGCTATTTGCTGACCGATCGCGAGCGGTACCTGAATCCCTATCGCCAGGCTCTCGCCCAACTCCCGCAAATCGTCAAACGTCTGAACGGCCTGGTCCGCGAACGCCCGGACCAGCGCCGCCGGGTGATTCTGCTCGAGCCTCTGGTGCAGATGAAGCTGGAGGAACTCCGCGAGACCATCGACGTACGCCGCAGCCAGGGACCCGACGCGGCGCTCAACCTGGTCTTGAGCGACCGCGGCCGCGTCCTCATGGACCAGATCCGCGAAATCGTCGACGAAATGAAGCAGGCGTCGCTGCAGCGCTCGCGCCGCTATTCGGAGGATGTCCGGGTGGCGGCCCAGCGTCTCGGGCTGGTAAGCACTCTGGGTAGCCTGGGCCTGTTTGTGCTCCTCGCGCTTTCCACCGCCGCCATCACGCGGGCCACCAACCGCCGTCAGCAACTGATCGGACAACTGGCCGAGAGTGAAGAACGGACGCGCGTCGCCCGGGACTGGCTGCAGACCACCCTGAGCAGCATCGGCGACGGCGTCGTGGCTACCGACGCCGAAGGCAAAGTCGTCTTCCTGAATCCCGTCGCCCAGGAACTCACCGGTTGGACTCAGGAGGCGGCCCAGGGCGTGCCGCTCGAAGACGTCTTCATCATCACCAACGAGGACACCGGCGCCACCGTGGAGAACCCAGCCTTGCGCGCGCTGCGCGAAGGGCGCGTGGTCGGCCTCGCCAATCACACCAAGCTCACCGCGCGCGACGGCGTCGAACGCCCGATCGACGATAGTGCCGCGCCGATCCGTGACCTTAACGGCAAAGTGAGCGGTGTGGTGCTGGTCTTCCGTGACGTCACCGAACGGAAGGCCGCCGAAGACGCCGTTGTCCAAAGCGTGCAGCAGTTCCGCACCATGGCCGACCATGCCCCGGTGCTGGTTTGGATTGCGGGCACTGACAAGCGCGCTACCTGGTTCAACCAGCCGTGGCTCCAGTTTGTGGGTCGCACACTCGAAGAAGAATTGCGGCGCGATCCGGTGGAAGCGGAACACCCCGAAGATCATGCCCGCATCCAGGCCGTCTACCACCGCGCTTTCGACGCTCGCGAGACCTTCACCGTCGAGTACCGGCTGCAGAGGCACGACGGTGAATACCGCTGGATGCTCAGCAACGGTGCCCCGCTATTCGATCGCACCGGCAAGTTCGAAGGCTACATCGGCTCCTGCATCGACATCACGGAACGCAAGCAGGTGGAAGAGAAGTTGCTGCGCGCCAACGAAGACTTGAACCAGTTTGCCTACGCGGCCAGCCACGACCTGCAGGAGCCTTTGCGCATGATCACCACCTACGCGCAGCTTTTGGTGAGCGGCTATCGCGGCCAACTCGACGAAGAAGCCGCTATGTGCGTCAAGTCGATCACCGAAGGCACGCGCCGCATGCGCGAACTGCTCGGAGACCTTTTGGTCTACACGCAGGTCGACGAGGATGGCCAGCCGTCGCAGGGGCCGGTCGACCTGAACACCGTTTACGACGCGGTGCGTGAGAACCTGCGCACGGCGATCGCCGATAGCGGCGCCGAGCTCGTGCTGGCGGAAAAGCTGCCGAAGGTCTTTGGGCACCGGGCGCATTTCGCCCAATTGCTGCAGAATCTTCTGAGCAACGCCATCAAGTATCGCGGCGACCGACCGCTGCGGATCGAACTGACCGTGCGTCGGCACGGACCGGAGTGGCAATTCTGCGTGGCGGACAACGGGATCGGCATCGACCCGGAGTATCATGAAAAGATTTTCGGCGTCTTCAAACGCCTTCACGGAAGAGAAATTCCGGGAACGGGGATCGGGCTGGCCATTTGTCAGCGCGTCGTCGAGCGGTACGGCGGTCGAATTTGGGTGAATTCGCGAGCCGGTGAGGGAGCGAGCTTCTACTTCACGCTCCCGATGATGGAGGGAGGTTATTGATGGCGGGTGGGCCCTATCGGATTCTGTTGGCTGAGGACAACCCCGGCGATGTTTTTCTTTTGAAGCGAGCTTTGCAGCGGGCGGGCGTGGAGTGCGACATCACGGCCTTTAGCGACGGTGCGGCCGCCATGTCTTTCGTCAAACGCGAAGGTGAGTACGCCGACGCTCCGCTGCCGGACTTGGCCGTGCTCGACATGAACCTGCCGAAGCGCAACGGCAGCGAGATCCTCGAAGAAATGCGCCGTCGTCCGGAGTACGCGAAGGTGCCGGTGGTGATGATGAGCTCGTCGGCCTCGCCCCGCGATCAGGCCAAGGCTTCCGAACTGGGCGGCACGCTCTACGTCACCAAGCCCATGGACCTGGACGGCGTCCTGAAAGTCGGCGAGGTGCTCAAGGACATTCTGCTCGCGAAAAACGAGTAGTCACTCGGCGGTCAACTGCTGCGACACCTGACGCAGCGCGTTCGCCAAATCTTGCGGAAAGAAGAGCGAGAAGCTCTTGCCTTTGCCTTTGACGATCTTGGCGATCAGGTCTTCGGGCCCGGCCGGCGTCAGCGGGAAGCAGAGGTAGAACATCTTCCCGGCGTCCACCTTCACCTCGGACTGCCGCTCCGGCAGGCGCGCGTTCGAGGGTCGCATTTCCGGCCCCAGAAAGATCACCGGCTTGCCCCGCGCCGCGGCGATCTCCTTCTCGACAATGCTGAACAGGAACTCTCCGGCCGGCGGACCCTTGGCCAGCGTGGTGTACGCAATCGTGCCGAAGTTCGCGTTCTCCAGCACCCCGTAGAGGCGCCGGTAGTCGCGCGGGCGGAAGTCGGCCGAGCGGAACAGCTCGCGGCGTCCGTCGATGTCGAACACCACGACGCGTGCTTTGGTCGCCGGCACCTGGTCGAGCAGAGACTTGAGGCTGGTCAAGAGCAGCGTGCGGTCCCACGGCGAGAGCTTCGTGAAATAACGGCGGCGCGCCACCGGCGCCACATTTAGTAGCACAGTGACTTCGCCTTTCGCCTCGGCGGATTGCTTGAAGCCGGTCCAATCTTCCAGGCGCACGCTCGCCACGGTGCTGGGCGGCATCGACATCGTCACTTTGCCGCCGCCGCTCGCTTCCAGCTTCCAGGACTTCCGGCAGATGCGCCCATCGCGCTCTACCAGCATCCAGTCGACTTCGTATTTGCCGGCGCCGGCGTAGAAGCCGCCGCCGTACCAAAGGTCCACTTTGCGATCGGCCGGGACCTCGGGCAGGGTCGCTTCCTGAACGAAGTAGGTCCATTGTGCTTCGGGACTGCGCGGGCGCACGCGGAAGACGGTCACCAGGCGGTTGCCGGCGGCGCCGGCGAGTTGGTCCGAGGGCAGCACGACTTCAAAGCCGGTCCAGTAGCGAAAGCTGAAGCTGAGGCGCGGCGGCACTTGCATCACGCGGCAGCGCAAGTTCTGAGCGGCACGGTCTTCCCAGGCTTGGGCGAAACGGGCGGGCATGGCGCGCCCCGGCGTGCTGTTCGGTTCGAGCAGCAATTGCGCGGCAGCGGGCGCGACGATGGCGGCAAGCAGCAGAAGACGCACGTCTGGTTTCCAGTGTAGTCCTGCTCTCAAGACGTGCGAAGTCGGTAAAAGGGTTCGCCGGACGATAAGCCGGTTTCTGTGCTCGCCGAAGCGAGTGGCAGCCATTCATCTAGACCTCGCCTTGCGGCGAGGCTCAAGCAACCTACCCGGGAGTCGAACGGAACGGGCCGCCCCTCCTCCCCTATTTGGTCTTGCTCCGCGTGGGGTTTGCCCTGCCAGCCCGGTTACCCGGACCGCGGTGCGCTCTTACCGCACCTTTTCACCCTTACCCCAGCTTGCGCCGGGGCGGTATATTCTCTGTGGCACTTTCCGTCCGGGAGCCGTCACCAGCTCCTTGCCCGGCCATTAACCGGCACGCCGCCCTCTGGAGACCGGACTTTCCTCCCGCCAAAAACTCAGGCGAAAACCTGAGCTCCCAGCCGGCGACTGCCTGTCCGGCGAACCCACCTGTACGGTAACATGCTCCCCAACCCTATGAGGGTACTGGGGGTTCTACTTAGCGGGGACCAAAAGTATACAAGTTGCCTTGACAGAATAAGCTATACTGGGGCTACCCCCGAGAGCGAACATTTCGGCCTCAAAATGTTCCGCAAAAAATACCACCTCCCAGTACTGTTCGTGAGGAGCTTTTTATGTTCATGAGTACTCGCCGCCGCGCTTGGCATATCGCGCTTACGGTGGCCCTCGCCGCGTGGGTCGGTGCCGAACCCGTCGTGGCCCAGTTGACCCTCACCCCCTACCAAACCGCCCAAAAGGACGACTGGGAAGAAATCAACTTTGAGTACAACCAATCCGTGCTGACGGACGGCTTCCCCAGCCTCCTGCGGCTCGCCGAACTCTTGAAGGAGAACCCCGGCTACAAGGTCAAGTTGGACGGCAACAGTGACCAGATCGGCCCGGACGCCTACAACGACGCCCTCGGCCTTCGCCGCGCGGAAAGCGTGAAGGCGTTCCTGGTGAAGTACGGCGCGCGCGCGACGCAGCTCGAGGTCGCCACCCGCGGCAAGCGCAGCCCCAAGGTTCCCGATAGCTCACCCCTGGCCCGCTTCATGAACCGCCGCGTGACGATGACCGTCACCGATGGCGACGGCAAGCAGGTTTCGGCCGGCGGTGTCGGCGACGCCATCAAAGCCATCCTCGAACAGTTGAAGCAGATGCAGGCCAAGAGCGAACAGTGCTGCACCGACATTCTTTCGCGCCTCAATAAGCTCGATGACATTCTCAAAGCCCTGCGCGACCTCTCGCAGCAGAACGGCGACCTGCGTAAGGAACTCGACGGCCTCAAGTCCGGTCAGGAGAAGACGAACGCCACGCTCGATGATCACGGCAAGCAACTCGCCGCGTTGAACAATCGTCCGGGCGCGGGCGCCGGCCCCATGGGTCCCGCCGGTCCGGCGGGGCCGCTGTCGGCTTCCTCGGGTAACTCGGGCGCCGGTTCCGGTGGCCGCGGGTCGAGCGCGCCGTCGAGCGCCTCGTCCAGTTCGGCGAGTGACTCCCGCTCCGGTCGCGATGGCGCGGACGGGAACAACCATCGCACGAGCTTCGGCAACGGCCGCTTTAGCCTCCTCGGCGCGAACGTCGGCATGGACGATTCCCGCAAGCTTACCTTCACCGGCCGCGCGCGCTACTTCCAGCCCTTCGCCGACAAATTCGCCGTGCAGGCCCAGGGCGAATACATGTACTTCCGCGATCGTCAGGAAGGCCAGTTCGACATCGGTCTCGTCAATCGCTTCCGGCCCAACTGGCAGGCGGGTGTGTTCAGCAGCTTCCGCACCATCAATCTGCGGCAGTTCAATCGCAACGGCACGCTCGGCCAAGCCAGCATGACTTTCGACTACATCTTCAAGGGTGGCCGCTTGGGCGCTTTCGGCACCAAGGCCTTCCTGGATGAAGCCGTCGTCGGCCAGCAGCAGCTCACCAATAACATTCGTCTTGAAAGCTACCTGAAGGCAGTCGACCAGGTCGGCGTCTCCGGCGCCATCGGCCTTTGGAAAGAGAACTACCTCGAAGGCAACTTCGGCTATCTGCATGGCCGCGGCGTCGCCAGCCGTCCGGGCGGCACGCTCCGATTCGTCTTCCCGGTGAACGACATGATCGCCCTGACGCTCGAAGGCGGCATGAACGAGACGCTGCTTTCGCGTAGCCAGAACGGCCGCGTCGTCGGCGGTGTGCTCTTCGGCAATCAGCTTCGTCCCAAGCAGATGCTGGCGCACGAAGGTCCGGTGCCGGTGGACATTCCGCGCGTCCGCTACGAGACGCTCACCCGCACCATCCGCACCGGTTACGCCACTCCCGTGGCTGACGCCGGCCCCGACCAGATCGGCATCGCCGCCGGCAACGTGATTCTCGATGGTTCGGCTTCGTTCCATCCCGATGGCGACCCCATCACCTTCCAGTGGACCCAGATCGCCGGCCCGGCCGTCGCTCTGGCCGGCGTGAACACCGCTAAGGCAACGTTCACCTCGGAAGAAGGTCAGCTCTATGCCTTCCGCCTCACGGTGAAG
>CBDDIZ010000023.1:0-173105 GCA_965229305.1 Bryobacteraceae bacterium
CTTGGGCGCGGTGGGAGGCGCTTCCACTTTGACGAGCGAGACGTTTTCAATGTCGCGGCCCATCCGAGCGAGTAAGGCGGCGGGCATCGGCACCTGCGACATCAGCGGGGCGTCCTGCACCATGATCGGAATGGAGACGGCTTTCGAGATGGCTTCGAAGTAGAACATCAAGCCATCGGCGCCGGGCTTCAGGAAGTAAGGCGGCAGCACCATGAGTCCGGAGGCGCCTTGGTCCCTGCGCGGCTTTGCTGGCGCGGACGGCGAGTTCGGTGCCGGTGGCGCCAGTGGAAACGATGAGCGGCACGCGACCGTTGACCTGGGAAGCGATGGCCGAGAGCAGGGCCTGCCGCTCGCTATCGGCGAGCGCGTAACCTTCACTGGCGTTGCCGAAGAGGCCGAGGCCGTGGGCGCCGGATTGCAGGAGATAGTCGACGAGGCGGGCCTGGGAGTCAAAGTCGAGCGACCCGTCTTCATGGAAGGGTCGTATTAACGATCGGGAAGATGCCTTGCATAATCTGAAATTTCAGTTGTCTCCGATGCTACCACTTTTCCCCGCCGACGGCTCGGCTTAGCCGAGGATGGCGGGGATGACGGCGCCGTGGACATCGGTGAGGCGGCGGTCAATGCCGTTGTGACGGTAGGTGAGCCGGGTGTGATCGATGCCCATGAGGTGGAGCAACGTGGCGTGCAGGTCGTAGCAGTAAGTGGGATGGTCCACGGCTTTGTATGACCATTCATCGGTGGCGCCGTAAGTCACGCCGCCTTTGAAGCCGCCGCCGGCCACCCAGGAGGTGAACCCGAAGGGATTGTGATCGCGGCCTTTGCTGCCTTGGCTGCAGGGCATGCGGCCGAACTCGGTGGTCCAGTAGACGATGGTGTCTTCGAGGAGGCCGCGGGCTTTGAGGTCTTTGAGCAAGCCGGCGACGGGGCGATCGAGGGCGGTGCCCAATTCGCCATGGTCTTTGGCGAGGTTCTCGTGGCTGTCCCAGTTGCGGCGGGGGAAGCCGTTATCAGCGCCGCTCCAGACCTGCACGAAACGGACGCCACGTTCGACGAGGCGGCGGGCGACGAGGCAGCGCTGGCCGAGGTCGGCGGTGATGGGGGTGTCGAGGCCATAGAGGTCGCGCGTGGCTTTGGTTTCGCCGGAGAGGTCGAGTACGGCGGGCGCGGAGAGTTGCAGCCGCGCGGCCATCTCGTAGGACGCGATGCGGGCGGAGAGGCGCGAGTCGCCTTCGTGGGCGGCGAGGTGCTGCCGATTGGTTTTGTTCGAGGAGGGCGAGGCCGTCCTTCTCGCTGGCCTCGGTGATGTATTGGTTGGAGGCGGGGCGGAGGTCGTGGATGGGCGCGGGAGTGCCGACGCGGATGGTGGTGGCTTGATGGGCGGCGGGGAGGAAGCCGGCGGCCCAGTTGGCGGGCCCGTTGGGCGGCATGCCGCGCGGGTCGGGCAGGACGACGAAGTCGGGCAGGTTCTCGGACTCTGAGCCGAGCGCGTAAGAGATCCAGCCGCCGGCGCTGGGGAAGCCGGGCAGGATGAAGCCCGTATTCTGCATGAAGGTGGCGGGCCCGTGAATGTTACTCTTCGACACCATGCCCGAGAGGAAGGCGATGTCGTCGACGCAGGTGGCGGTTTCGGGGAACAGGTCGCTGACCCATTTGCCGCACTGGCCGTGCTGCTTCCAGGCCCAGGGGCTGGGCATCACGACGCCGGGGTTGCTTTGGAAGAGCTCGACTTTCTCGCCGGGGTCCCATTGCTGGTTCGCCTTCGAGACCAGTAACGGCTTGTAGTCGAAGGTGTCGCATTGGCTGGCGGCGCCGGACATAAAAAGCTGAATCACGCGCTTGGCTTTGGCGCGATGGTGCAGGCCGCCGTTCAGGTCCGCGCGCCCCTTGCTGGCGCCGGCGGCGTCGCGGCCGAGTAAGTGCGAGAGGGCGAAGGCGCCGAAGCCGTTGCCGGTATGCCAGAGGAAGGAGCGCCGGTTCATGTTAGTCGACGAATAAGAACTCATTGGTATTGAAGAGGACGCGGCTGAGATTGGCGTAACCGTGTTTCTGCGCGTAAGCGGAGTAAGCTTGTTTCTCGGCCGCCGACGGGGCGCGGCCCAGAGCCAGTTGGAAGGCTTCAGCGACGGGGTCAGCTTGGCCGGCCACGCGCTCCGCCAAGTGCTCGGACATCCGCAGGACAAAGGCGTTGTTCCAGACGGCGAGCGCCTGGATGGCGGTGATGGTGGTGGAGCGCTTGGGCGTGAGGACGGACGGGTCCGGGCAGTCGAGGCGGTCCATGAAGGGGTCAGGAACGGAGCGCACGATGAAGCGGTAGATGCTGCGGCGATAGGCGCCGGGGCCATCGGGGTCGAAACGGGCGTAATCGTAGATGGGCGAATGGTCGTTCTTGAACCAGAACATCTGAACGGACGGTCCGCCCATGGTGAGGTCAAGCTTGCCGGCGGCGAGCAGCATGGCGTCGCGCAGGGCTTCGGCGTCGATGCGGGTGCGATTCATCCGCCACAGGAGGCGATTCTCACCGTCGACCTTGGCGGCGTCCGGACGGTTCGCCGACTGCTGGCGGTAAGTGGCGCTCGTGACTAACAGGCGGTGTAACTGCTTGAGCGAGCCGTGCGCGTCGTCGCGGAACCAGACGGCTAAGTAATCGAGTAACTCCGGGTGCGAGGGCTTCATGCCCATGCGGCCGAAGTCGTTCGCGCTTTCGACGATGCCCGGAGCCGAAGTGATATTGCCAGACGCGATTGACGATGGAGCGCCAGGTGAGGACGTTGGCGTCGGCGCTGATCCAGCGAGCCAGGGCCGCGCGGCGCTGGCCTTCCTCGGCGGCGTCGAAGCGGGCGTTCAAACCGGGCACGGCGCTGAGCGCGCCGGGGACGGCGGGCGCGCCCGGCGAATTGACACTGCCGCGCACTAACAAATTGACGGGCCGCGGGACGAGCGCGGGACGGAAGGCGCCTTGCCGGTCAAAGTAACTCGGGGCGGCGTAGATGTAATTCGGCTTCGGCAGCTTGGCGAGTTCGGCGTCGACGGGGGCGAACTCAGCTTTGATGCGTTCGATGGCGGCGTAAGTTTCCGGACCGACGAGCGAGTCCACCAGCGCTTGCCGTGCTTTCTGGTCGCGGGCCCTTCGGGCTTCGAGCGCAGCTTTCTCCGCGGCTTCGGCCGGTGTCTTGGGCGTGCCCATGTGCACGATCAGGAGGCCGGCGTCCTGAATGGAGTTCGAGAGCGCGATGATCTCGGGGCTCGAGGCGAACTCGACTTTATCCAGCAACGGCTGCAGGCGGAGCTGAATGGCGAGCTTCTGGCGCAGGAGGGCCTGGCGTTGTTGGTGGAGGGCGGGGTCGTCGTCGTAAGGACGGTCCGCGCGGTCGATGCCCGCGAAGTCGGCTTGGAGGTTGTAATACTCCTGCTGCGGGATGGGGTCGAACTTATGGTCGTGGCAACGCGCGCAATGGGCGGTGGTGCTGGTGAAGGCAGAGATGGTGGTAGCGACCATGTCGTCGCGATCGAGGACGCGGGTATTGTTCTTGTCGGTGCTGCCTTCCCTTCAACTCCTGATGGCCGACAAAGTCCCAGGGGCCGGCCGCGAGAAAGCCGGTGGCGACGAGGGCTTGCGGATCGGCTGGCGAGAGGACATCGCCGGCGAGTTGTTGCTCGATGAAGCGGCGATAGGGCAGGTCGTTGTTGAAGGCACGGATGAGCCAATCACGATAGGGCCAGGCGTTGAGGCGGGGCTTGTCCTTGTCATAGCCGTGGGACTCGCCGTAGTGGATGACGTCCATCCAATGGCGGGCCCAGCGCTCGCCGTAGCGGGGCGAGGCCAGCAGCCGGTCGACGAGCTTCTCGTAAGCGTCTGGCGCGGGGTCGTTGACGAAAGCGGCGATCTCGGCCGGGGTGGGCGGCAGGCCGTGGAGGTCGAAAGTGACGCGGCGGATCAAGGTGCGTCGATCGGCGGGGGCCGAGGGCGTGAGCTTAGCCTCCCGCAGCTTCGCGGCGATGAAGGCATCGACGGGATGGCCTCCGGCGGGCGGGGTGACCTTTTCGAGCGGCCGCAGCGACCACCAGCCGCGGGAATCGTCTTTGGCGCCTTCGGCGAGCCATTGGCGCAGCGTCGCGACCTGCTTGGCCGTCAGCGGCGCGCCGGCCTTCGGCATCCGAGGTTTGTCGCCCGAAACCGCCTGCACGATCGGCAACTTGGCGATGGCCGCGGCCGACACCAGCGGGAGCGGAGCTTTGGCATTGTGACAGCCGAGGCAGCGCTCGTTGAGGATGGGCTGAACATCGCGCTCGAAGCTGACCGGCGGATCCGCAGCCAGAAGGGACAGGGCAAAACATAGCCCTGCGAAGAATCTCATATACCCCTTCTAACACGTGCGGCGCGGCGCGATAATGTGCGCATGCGACTTTGGATTTTGGCCGCGGCCGCGGTGGTATCGAGTTGGGCGGCGGATTTACCGTCGCCGGCGCTGTTGGTGCTGAACAAGGAAGACGCCACCCTGGCGATTGTGAACCCGGCAAACGGTCGCGTGGTCGGCAAGGTGCCCACCGGTACGGGCCCGCATGAAGTGGTGGTGGATGGCCGGACGGCCTATGTGACGAATTACGGGACGGGGCCCGCGCCGGGGAACTCGCTGTCGGTGATTGACTTGGTGGCGCAGAAGGAACGGCGGTTCGACGTGGCGCCGCTCATGCGGCCGCACGGCATCGCGGTGGCGGGCGGCAAGATCTGGTTCACGGCGGAAGGCAGCAAGCTGGTGGCGCGCTATGATCCGGCGGCGAACAAGCTGGACGCGATGTTGGGCACCGGTCAGAATGCGACGCACATGGTCGAATTGAACCAGGCGGGTACGGAGCTCTATACGGCGAACATCGCCGGGGGCAGCATCTCAGTGTTCACGAATCCGCCGGGCTGGACGCAGACGGTGATCCCGGTGGGGAAGGGGCCGGAGGGCTTCGACCTGTCGGCCGATGGCAGTCAGCTGTGGGCGGCGAACTCGCAGGACGGTACCGTCGCGATCGTCGATTTGAAGACGAAGACGGTGCTGGAGAAGGTGGACGTCGGCACGAAGCGTTCAAACCGCTTGAAGCTGACGCTCGACGGGAAGCTGGCGCTGATTTCGGACCTTTCGGGCAACGAACTGGTGGTGCTGGATACAGCGACGAAGAAGGTCACGAAGCGGATTGCGATCGGCAAGACGCCGGAAGGGATTCTGATGGATCCCAATGGCCAGCGGGCGTTTGTCGCGGTGGCCGGGGACAATCACATCGCGATTCTGGACTTGAAGAGCTTGACGGTGACGGGGAAGATCGAAACCGGCGGCGGGCCGGATGGCATGGCCTGGGTGAAGTAGAGATCCGGGCTTTTACTTTTCACGTAGGGAGCGGTGGAGGGCGAGCCGATGAGCCGGTTGGGGCGGAGTTCGCGCGTGAAGGTCATGCAGCGATTTGTTTTTCTGTTGGCAATTGCGGCACTGTTGAATGGGCAGGGCCACGATCATGGAACGCCGGCGAATCAGAAGCCGGCGGAGTTGTGGGATGGCTTGGGAACGCATTCGCATCCCATTACCACGAAGTCGGCGCAGGCGCAAAAGTTCTTCGATCAAGGCCTGGCGCTGATCTACGGATTCAATCACGACGAGGCGGCGCGGCTGTTTGCGCGGGCGGCCGAGCTTGATCCGCAGTCGCCGATGCCGCATTGGGGCATTGCGCTGGCCCTGGGACCCAACTACAACCTGCCACCGATGCCGGAACGCGAGGCGCTGGCGTGGAAGGCGATCGAGTCGGCGGAGAAGCTGGCGGCGAGCGCGCCGGCCCATGAGCAAGCTTATGTGAATGCCCTGCTGAAGCGCTACTCGAAGGATCCGGCGGTGGACCGCAAGCTGCTGGCCGTGGCTTACAAGGACGCCATGAAGGAAGTGGCCAAGGTGTATCCGGACGATCTGGATGCGACGACGCTGTACGCCGAGTCGATGATGAATCTGCGCCCCTGGCAATTGTGGAGCCTGGAGGGCGTGCCGGCCGAAGGGACGCTCGAGATTGTCGAGACGCTCGAGCGGGTACTGCGGCGCAATCCGCAGCATCCGGGAGCCAATCATTACTACATCCACGCGGTGGAAGCGTCCAAGACGCCGGAGCGGGCGCTGCCCTCGGCGATGCGGCTGGGCGGGTTGATGCCGGGCGCCGGTCACATGGTCCACATGCCGTCGCACATCTTTCTGCGCTTGGGCGACTACGAGTCCTCGGCGGTGGTGAACGTGACGGCGTCCGAAGTCGACCGGCGCTATCTGGCGCGCACGGGCAAAGGCATGTACGGCTTGATGTACTACTCGCACAACCTGCACTTTGTGAGCTACGTGCGGCAGATGCAGGGGCGGTTCGACGAGGCGATGGAGTACGCGAGGCTGCTCTCGGCGAATGTCAGCGGGGCGATCGACACGATGCCGATGATTGCGCCTTACGGGACGTTCGAGTGGACGACGTTGACGCGCTTCGGCAAGTGGCGCGAGATGCTGGCGATGCCGGCGCCGCAGGAGAAGAACGTTTATCTGAATGCGATGTATCGCTATTCGCGCGGGCTCGCCTTTGCCGGATTGAAGCAGGTGCGCGAAGCGGAGGCGGAGCGCGAGCGGATGGGGGCGTTGGCGAAGTCGCTGACGGAGGCCGATCTGCTGATGATTAACCCGGCTTCGGCGGTGCTGGCGGTGGGCATGGCGGATCTCGAAGGCCGGATCGCGCAGGCGAAGGGTGAGCCGGAGCTCGAAGTCGCGTCGTTCCGGCGCGCCGCGGAGTTGCAGGACAAGTTGGCTTACATGGAGCCGCCCGAGTGGCACTATCCGGAGCGCGAGGCGTGGGGTGGCGCGCTGCTGCGGCAAGGCAAGCCGGCCGAGGCCGAAGCAGTGTTCCGGCAGGAACTAGAACTGAATCCGCGGAACGGACGCGCGCTGTTTGGCTTGCTGCAGGCGTTGAAGCAGCAGAACAAGGACGCCGCGGTGGAATGGGTGCAGCGTGAGTTCGAGAGCAACTGGCAGGGCGGCGTTCCGCTGAAGTTGAGCGAGCTTTAGTTGGCTGGCGGCGGTCCGAGGGGACTCGCCGGGCAGCCTTCGGTGACGACGGTGTACTGGATGCCGCTGATCTTCCAGCCGGACGCGGTTTTGACGAGGTCCACGGCATCGGTGCCGCAGTGGGTGCGTTTGCCGTCGCGATGGAAGTCGTAGGGCGCCCAGAGGGTCGCGAGGGAGCCATCGACACGAACTTGCGGATGCCACATGCGTTCGAGGATGCGGCCCTGGATGGTAGGCAGGCGCGTGGCGAACTGTTCGAGCGAGATCGAGGCCGTCGGGTCGCCCGTGGCGCGCAAGGCAAAGACGCGGCCTTCGGGGATGGTGAGGGACTTGGCGGCGGCACCGTCGTGGGCGGCCATGGCGTCGAAGAGTTTCTGCACCGTCGACACGATTTCCTGTTCCTGAGGGGTGAGCGCGAGCAACAGCAGGGGGAGCCACATGCGGATGAGTGTAGCGCGGGTGGCGGGAACCAGTCGAAGTCGAATCGACCAACGCGCCGTTGAGGGCGTTCAGCGGTTTTGAAGACCGAGCCTACCACCGGATAGGATTGGTTCCCACGGAAATTTTACCAGCCTAACGCCTCGGCACCGATCGACCGATAGACCGATGTGGTGCAAGAAAAGCCCATTCTCGTGCTGATTCCCGTCTTTAACGACTGGGAAGCGGCGCGGCAGGTCGTGACGAAACTCGACGCCCAGCCGGGCGCCGAACGCTATGCCGTTCTGCTGGTGGATGACGGGTCCACCGACGCGATGCCGGCGGGGTTAACGCAAGCGGTGCTGGCGCGCAGTTTGCAGCATCTGCGCGAAGTGAGCGTCTTGCGGCTGCGGCGGAATCTGGGACATCAGCGCTCGATCGCGATTGGCCTGACGGTGGCGGCGCAATTCTCGCCGGCGGCGATCGTGGTGATGGATGGCGATGGCGAGGATCCGCCGGAGCATGTGCCGTTGCTGCTGGACGCCTGGGCGGCCCAGCCGGGTCGCGTGGTGTTTGCCGAGCGCCGGAAACGGATGGAGAGCCTGACGTTCCGGACGCTCTACCACTGCTACCGGATGTTGCATTGGGTGCTGACGGGCGTAAGTGTGCGGGTGGGCAACTTTAGCGTGGTGCCGGCGGAGGCGCTGCCGGCGCTTTCGGCGAGCCCGGACTTGTGGAATCACTACGCGGCGGCGGTGTTCCGTTTGCGCTGGCCCACGGCGACCTTGCCGCTCGACCGCGGACGGCGGTATGCAGGACGGTCCAAGATGAACTTCGCCTCGCTGTGCGTGCACGGGCTGAGCGCGATCTCGGTCTTTTCGGATTTGGCGGGCGCGCGGTTGATGGCGATGGCCGTGTTGCTGTTACCGGTGGCGGCCGTGGTGGCGTGGATGTGGCCCGCCGCGGCGTGGGGCGCGTTGCTGGGCGCCGTGCTGTTGTGCGGACAGGCGGCGGCGTTTCTGCTGCAAACGGTGAGCTCACGCAGCCAAATGAACTTTCTGCCGGCGCGCGACGCGGCGTTCTTCGTGGCCGGCATTCAATCAATTCATCAGCGCCCGTCGACCGACGGGCTGGAGCAACTCAAGCAATGGCTAGCATCCCCTATCCCGGCCTCGAACTAAAGCTGTTTGAACAGGCACGGAACTGGAAGAGCTACTGGAGCGGGCGGATCGCGCCGTATGTGAAAGGCGCGGTGCTCGAAGTGGGCGCGGGCATCGGGGCGAATACGAAGCTGCTGGCCGGGCTCGACTATCAGCGGTGGACGTGCCTCGAGCCGGACGACTCGCTGGCGCGGCAGATCGAATTGCCGCCGGGTGGACGTCACGAGGTAGTGCGCGGGATCGTGAGCGACCTGCCGGCGGACGTGCGCTTTGACTCGATCTTGTATATCGACGTGCTCGAGCACATCGAAGACGATGCGGCGGAGATGGCCCGCGCGGCGGGAAGGCTACGGTCCGGCGGCTCGTTGATCGTGCTGTCGCCGGCGCATCCGTTTCTGTTCACGCCGTTCGATGAGGCGATCGGGCACTACCGGCGGTACACGCGGTCGAGCTTGCGGGCGGTGGCGCCGGAGGGCGTGCGCGAAGAGACGGTGACCTATCTCGATTCAGTGGGGATGCTGGCGTCGCTGGGCAATCGGCTGTTGCTGGGGCAGAGTATGCCGACGGCGAAGCAGATCGGGGTGTGGGACCGGTGGATGGTGCCGCCGTCGCGGATTACGGATCGGCTGACGGGCGGGCACGTGGGCAAGTCGGTGCTGGGCGTGTGGCGGCGAGACTAACCGCGGGTACGCTTGCGGCGATCATCTGGGTGGTGACGCTCGCGGCGCTGCTGGCCGTGGACGGCCGGCGGCTGGTGCTCACCAACGACGAAGGCATCATTCTCGAAGCGGCGCAGCGGATGGCCGAAGGCCAGCGGCTGTACGTAGACTTCTTTGGCTACATGAGTCCGGGGGGCTATTGGCTGCAGACGGCGGCGTTTCGCCTCTTCGGCTATAGCTTGCCGGTAGCGCGTCTGGTGGTCTACGGGGACTTCGCGCTGCAAGCGGCGGTGATGTGGTGGCTGGTGGCGCGCTTCGCCTCGCGACGGGCGGCCGGCGTCGCACTGCTGGTGCTGGTGGGGCTGATTCTGCCGCAGCCCGGTTTGCTGACCGCGCAGCATCGCTGGGATAGCGCGGCGCTCGCGCTGCTCTCAATGGTCTGGGCGCTCAACGGCTGGTGGATCGCGGCGGGCGCCGTGGCGGCGCTGCCGGGGATCTGCACGCCTTCGGTGGGTCTGGTGGCGGTGGTGACGGTCGGTTGGATCGCGTGGCAGCGGGAGTGGCGCGGGCTGATCCGGTATGGGGCCGGAGGTCTGGCGACGGGCGCGGCGGCGATCGCGCTGCTGGCGGCGACCGGGAGTTGGGGCGGGTTCGTCGCGCAGATGCGCTGGTTGCGCGAGCATTACTCGGCGGTGAACGTAATGCCGTACGGGAGTGTGATCGGGGGCTGGGGCAGTCTGCTGGCGGGGCAGGGCTTGGAACTGGCGGTGAGCAGTGTGTTGGTCCTGGCTCTGGCGCTGCCGGCGATTCTGCCGGTGGTGGCGACGGTGGGAGTCTGGTGGCGGCGGGAACTGCTGTATCCGGGGCTGGTGCTGGGGGCGCTGGTGGTGTCGGCCTTTCCTCGCGCGGACGTGATGCACCTGGCGTTCTTCTTCGCGCTGCCTTTGGGGATGACCGTGATTCTGCTCGAGCGCCTGCGCTGGGGCGGGTACGTGGGCGTGCTGGGCGTGGTGATGGCCGCGTTGTATCTGGCGAGCTATGCGGCAGGCTGGGCTGCGGCCAAGCCGGTACCGACGGCGGTCGGGCGCGTGCGAACGGTGGAGCCTCTGGGCGAACTGATGCATGCCGTGCGGCCGGGCGAGGGACTCTACGTGCATCCGTACATGCCGGTGTTCTACTTCCTGACGCAGGCGCGGAATCCAGCGCGGTTCTCGTATTTGGCGCCGGGGATGATGGGCGGTCCGGAAGAGCGGCAGACGCTCGAGGACCTGGAGCGTAAACCTCCCGAATGGGTGCTGTACCTGCCGCTGACGCGAGAGGAATTTCTGCGCGTGTTCCCGAATGCGACGGGGCTCGATGACCGGTTCGCGGCGATCGAGAGCTGGATTGCGGCGGGCTATCGGGAGACGGGCGTCAGCGTCGGCGGATATCAGTTGCGGCGACGCCGGCCTTAGCGGACTGCACAAGCAGAAAGCCCTTCGCCGGAGCGAAGGGCTTTCTGTTATCTGGAGTGGAGTTGAGGAGTTATTCAGCCGCCGGGAGAGAACCCGACAGATACAGACCCTGCCAGTTTCCGGTGCGGCCACGCGCACCCTGGAGGTTGCGCAGGATGCGGAAGGCCACCGGATCACCGGTCTTGAGCGTCGCCTGGACCTTGCGGACATCTTCGATGCTGTAGACCGGCGTGCGGTTGATCGAGACGATCACGTCGCCGGGCATCACACCGATCGACTCGGCGAAGCTGTCGGTTTCCACTTTGGAGACGCGGACGCCGCGCTTGTCGTCGAGGTTCATCTCGGCGCGATCGGCATCCGGGATGGCCGCGATGCCGACGCCAAACTTGGCGGTGGAAGTGGAGCCCGCGACCACCGGCTCTTCCGGCAGTTCAGTGGCGCCCACGACGCGGGGGTTCTTGGCGTAGACCTTCAGACGGTCTTCGATGGTGACGTTGAAGGTGAGGTGCTTAGCGTCGCCCTTATTGTCGAGGCGTTGGCCTTCCACCTTCACCGTGGTGCCGACGGCGGCTTCGGCCACGCGGGCCATCAGGTCGTCGCCATCTTTGAAGGGCTTGCCATTCATCGAGACGAGGATGTCCTCGGCGCGGATGCCGGCCTTTTCGGCGGGGCCGCCCGGCTCCACCGAGTCCACAATCACGCCGCCGGAGAGGCCGAGCGCCTTAAAGGTTTCGGACTTCATCTGCTTGGGGAAGGTGATGCCGACCGAGCCACGCACCACGCGGCCATGCTCGATGATGTTGTTGTAGACCTTGGCGGCCATGTTGACCGGGAGCGCGAAGCCGATGCCGTTATAGGTGCCGGTTTCGGTGGCGATCATGGTGTTGACGCCGATCACTTCGCCGTTGCGGTTGAGCAGCGGACCACCGGAGTTGCCGGGGTTGATGGCGGCGTCGGTCTGGATGAAGCGCTGGAACATGGCGGCGCCGTTGATGTCGCGGCCCTTGGCGCTGACGATGCCGACGGTGACCGAGGTCTCGAGACCGAACGGAGCGCCGATGGCGACAGCCCAGTCACCCACCTGTACACCGTCTGAATTGGCGATGCGGATCGGTTCGAGCGGACGGCCGGCGTTGATCTTCAGCACGGCGATGTCGGTTTCCTTGTCGGTGCCGATCACCTTAGCCTTATATTCGGTGTCCTGGTTGGGGAACTTGACGTAGATATGGTCGGCCTTGTTCACCACGTGGTCATTGGTGATGATGTAGCCGGCGCGGTCGACGACGAAGCCCGAACCGGAGCCCATGCGGCGCGAGGGGGGCTGCACCTGCGGGGCGCCCTGGCCGCCGAAGAAGCGGCGCAGCATGTCCATCTGATCCTCGTCGCCACCTTCTTCACCGTCCGGCGCCTGGTTGCGCGGCATGCGGCGGGAAGTGGTGGCCGCTTTGGGGGTATAGTCGGTGCGGATGTAGACAACGGAAGGCTCAACGCGCTTGGCGAGCTCCGTAAATTCGTTGGACACCTTCGCCATGGGCGGGATCACCAGGGGAGTGGCGTCCGGAGCGGTCTGCGCTTCCTTGGCGGAAACCGAGGTGCTGACCAGGGTACCGATCAGGATGCAGACAGACACCGTGAACACGAGCAAGCTCGTGGAGAAGATCTTTTGCTGCTTCAATTTCGCAAACATGTGTTGCAAACTCCTCAAAGACTCTAGAATTCGTTAACTTACGAACGTGCCCGCTTCCATTGATGTTTGAGGAAGCTGGCTGGTTTCAATTCCACGATCAGGATTCCGGCCAAAATGAAGGCTGCGCCCGCGGCGGCGCGCGGGGTGATCGCTTCACCCACCCAAAACCACGCAAACAAGCCGGCAAAGACCGGCTCTAAAGCAAACAACAACGCGGCGCGCGTGGCAGGGACCGTCTGCTGGGCCCAGCTTTGCAGCCCGATCGCTCCGGCGGTGGCAAAGACTCCCGTCATTAGTATGGCGAAAATCACACGCGAAGACCACACGATCCGGGGCGTTTCCAACCAGTTGAAGCTGCCGGCCAGGCACAGGGCACAGACGGTGAGCTGGAGCAGGGTAGCCAGTTGGGCGTCGCCCGAACGGGAGGCTTGGCCCAGAACCATGATTTGAACCGCGAAAACAATGGCGCAACCGATGGTCAGGGCGTCCCCCAAACTCGGCGTTTGCCATTGATTTTCATTCATGGTCATGAGTGCCATTCCGACGGTGGCGAAGGAGATCCCGACCCACTCTCGAAGGCGAGGACCTACACGATTGACGAGCGAACTCAGCAAAGGTACCAACACGATGTACAAGCCGGTGAGGAAGGCGCTCTTGGAGATGGTGGTGAGGCGGAGGCCGACGGTTTGAAGGGCCATGCCGGCCATCAGGAGCACGCCGCCGAGGGCGCACCATTGGAAATGACGGAGCGTGTAGCGGTACTGGGTAAGCTTCGGAGCGAGTACCAGTGCCATGACGGCGGCGCCCAGGGAGAAGCGGAGAGCGAGGAAGAGCAGGGGGGAAACCTCGGTGAGCGCGTCCTTGACGATGGTGAAGGAGACGCCCCAGATGAGGGTGGCGATGATGAGAGCGAGGTCGCCGCGGGACATCTATTCGCGGAGCAGGTGGGCCAGGGTGAGGAGGACGCGACGGAGAGCGAGGTCGCGTTGTTCGGGGTGGTACCACTCGGTGGGCGTGTGGGCGCCGCCGCCTAAGCCGCCGGCACCGATGGAGACGGCGGGGAGACCGAGCGAGAGAGGGATGTTGGCGTCGGTGGAGGCGCAATCCGGGAGGGCGCGGATGCCGAGGAACTGGTCGACCTGCTGGAGGGCGGCGAGCAGGGCGGAACCGGCCGGGAGGGCACCGCCGGGTCGGAAGCCGATTTCGCGCAGCTTGGCGGTGACGCGCGGCGGCTTGCCGGGGAAGGGCGGGATACGGCTGTTCTCAATCTCGAGGGCCCGTTCGACGCAATCGGTGAGGAGTTCAGCGAGTTCGTCGAGGCGGCGGGTGCTTTCGGAACGGAGGTCGAGCTTGGCGCGGGCTTCGGTGGGGATGGAGTTGATGGAGGCGCCGCCTTCGACGATGCCGAAGTTGAAGCTGGCGCGGGGTTCGCCGACGGTGAAGAGAGAAGCGAAGCTGGCGATGACCTGGGAGAGGGCGTGGATGGGGTTGGCGACGCCGAAGTCGGCCCAACTGTGGCCGCCGGGACCAGTGAGGACGATTTCGTAGCGGCGGGAGCCGAGGGCTTTGCTGGTGATGTGGGCGGTGCCGGGTCCGTCGAGGACGATGAACTGGGCGAGGCGCGAAGCCAGAGAAGACTGGCGACAGAGGTAGCGCATGCCGCTGAGGTTGCCTTCGCCTTCTTCGCCGACGTTCGCGCAGAGCACGATGCGAGCGGCGCCCAGATGGTCGATGGGTTCGTCGCGCAAGGCGCGGGCGAGAGCGAGCAGGGCGGTGAGGCCGGCGCCGTTATCGGCGACGCCCGGGCCGTAGAACTTGCCGTCAGGGCCGATGCGGATGTCGTCGTTTTGGCGGGGGGCAAGGACGGTGTCGAGGTGGGCGGTGACGGCGATCAGTTCGCCGCCGGGG
The DNA here is from genome assembly GCA_965229305.1 of Bryobacteraceae bacterium. Taxonomy (GTDB): domain Bacteria; phylum Acidobacteriota; class Terriglobia; order Bryobacterales; family Bryobacteraceae; genus JALHNI01. Next base: position 14,350 of record CBDDIZ010000023.1, read on the forward strand.
TCGCCATAGGGGAAGCAGATGACGTTGCCGGCGCGATCGATCTTGGCGTCGGCACCCATGGCGCGGAATTGTTCGAGCATCCAGGCAGCGCGCTTCTGTTCGAAGAAGGTGGGCGCGGGGATGCGGCAGAGTTCGAGGTGCTGGGCGTTGATCCAGGCGCGCTCGCGCGAGAAAAAGCGCAGAGCTTGCCGCAGACCATCGGTTTCGGCGAGGTCAGCGGTGTTGGGCGTCGAGGAGCGGCGAAGCAAGGCCACACGCCCAGTGTAAGCCGTTAAACTGCCCTTATGGCGAAATCGAGTCTGATCCCGTGTTTGCGATACCGGAATGCGCCGGCGGCGATCGAGTGGCTGGGGGAGGCGTTTGGACTGGAGAAGCACCTGGTGGTCCCGGCCGGGGAGGGTCTAATTGCCCATGCGCAACTGACGCTGGGCGGCGGGATGATCATGCTGGGGTCGGTGATGCCGTCGCCTTACGGGGCGTTGATGGGGCAGCCGGACGAGACTGGTGGGCGGAATACGCAGTCCGTCTATCTAGTGGTGCCGGATGCCGATGCGGTGCTCGCGAAGGCAGTGGCGGCGGGAGCCGAGATTGTGATGCCGATCAAGGACGAGGATTATGGCGGGCGCGGCTTCACGTGCCGGGATCTCGAAGGGCACGTGTGGTCGGTGGGGACTTACGATCCCTGGGCGGACTGAGCTACTTCACCCAGTGGTGGGTAACGTAGTCGGTGGAGACGACCTGGCTATCCTTCACCTGAATCTTGAGCAGGATCTGGAGCGGCGACTTGCTGCTGCCGGCGGTGCCGATCTTGTCGCGCAGTTCGCGCAGGCTGGGACCGTCGGTGATGTACTCGGCGGCGCCTTCGGTGCCCCAGGTGTGTGAGCCGCCGATGGTCATCAGGCGCCGGCCGGAGAGGGTGCCGGGGGAGACGGTGACGAGCGCGTAGTCGTAGCCTTCGGCGCCATTGGTCATGCGGGGCGAGTAAATCAAGTCTTCGCCGGGTTGCGGCTTGAGGTTGCGAATGAGGGTGGCGCCGTTGGGGAGGCCTTCGAACCGGAAGTCGCTGGGACGGTTGAGCTCCTGACCGAGGGTGCGGAAGCGCAGCGAGGCGAGGAAGATCAGGTTGCCGGCGGAGAGGTCCTGCCAGTTGGTGAGGCGGTTGCGCAGGAGGGGTAAGTCCTGCGAGGCGCCGTGAAAGAAGCGGGTGAGCACGTTGATGCCGGACGCTTCACCCAGGCCGGTGTAGAGTTCCTGGGGTGAGCCCTTGCGGCCCTCGGTGGCTTCGATCGCGCGCAGACGCGGACTTTGGGCGATGTCCTCCGGCCGATTGACCATGGTGTCCCGCACCAGGACGCCGCCGAAGCCGACCATCAGCGGCACGCCCATCACCAGCTTGGTGGACGCGCCAGGTTCGAAGAAGCCTTGCCACACGGGGTGATTGCGCCACTCGACGGCGGGGGCTGGTTTGGCCGGTGCCACGCGTGCCCGGTCGGTAGTGAAGGTGAGGGCGAGCCACATCAGGCCGAGGCCCGCGGCGAGGCCGGTGAGGAGCCAAAGCCATGGGGAGCGGGCGGCGGGGGGCGGGCTCAGTTCGGGCGGGTCGGCGGCGGTGGTGGGGAGCCGCTGGGTGAAGTGGGGCGCGTAATGGCCGCGGGGGATCTCGATGAGGATCTCGTCGGTGGCGCCGGGGCCGTCATAGTAGGCGGCGAGCTTCTTGCGCAGGACACCGACTTGGACGCGGACGATGGAGTCGTTGCGCGGGTCGAAGGAGTCGCCCCGCTGGAAGACGGCCGAGCCGAGCGTGTACTCCTTTAGGCTGCCGGCCTGGCCATCAAGGGTCTGTTCGATGACGTAACGGAAGAGGCGGCACTGAATGGGAGAGCCGCGAAACAGGTCGCTCGCCAGGATGCGTTCGGTTTGTTGCCGAACGATCTCCGGCGTCGGAATCCAAGTTGTCGCGATCGACCCTGCACCCATACCAAGCGACTTTCGCTCTTGAGTATATGCGATTCACTCGCGCGAAACATGATCAGAACAAACGACTTCACAAGTGAATTCGCCGTGAAGCAACCCTAAGTTCATTGAGGCTATGAGGGTAAGGGAGTAGTCTGAGGTCCGAGGTTAGCCCGGTTGCGGCGTTCGCGATCGGCCAGGGGACATCGAAATGAAAACACGTCTGATTCAGAAGCTCTGTTGCTTGCTATTGCTCACGCTGGCTGGTGGGACGGCCAACGCTCAAACGACTACCGGCACCGTGACGGGGCGCGTGACCGATAGCGGCGGCGCCACGATTCCGGAGACGGGGGTGCGGCTCGAGAACCTGAGCACCGGGGTGGCGCTGACGGCGCAGAGCGATCCGGAAGGCAACTATGTCTTTCCGTTGGTGGCGCCCGGTCGCTACCGGGTGACGGTGGAGAAGTCCGGGTTTCAGCGCTTCGCGGCGCAGTTCGATCTGAACGTGAACCAGACGGCCCGGGTGGATGCGGTGCTGACGGTGGGGCAGGTGTCCGAGGCGATCACGGTCCGGGAGCAGGGTGTGCTGATTGAGAGCGAGACTTCGTCGCTGGGCCAGGTGATCAGTAGCAAGCAGGTGGCGGATCTGCCTTTGAATGGCCGGAACCCGTTTGCGCTGGCGGCGCTGACGCCGGGCGTGACGCCGCTCGGGTCGTTCGGCGTGGGGCTCAACACGACGCGGTCGGCCGCGCAGATGGCGGGGGCCAACAACTTTATGGCGAACGGCGGCATCGCCGGGAGCAACGAGGTGCTGCTGGACGGGGTGCCGATTACGGTGTGCTGCCAGGGGCAGCCGGCGATCATCCCGTCGGTGGATGTGACGGCGGAGTTCAAGGTGCAGACCAACTCGTCGTCGGCGGAGTTCGGGCGGACGAGCGGCGGCATTTTGAACATCATGACCAAGTCCGGGACGAATCGGTTGAGTGGCAGCGCGTATGAGTTTCTGGGCAATGAGCAGTTGAACGCGGCGAACTTCTTTACGAACCGGTCCGGGCGGGCACCGATTCCGGGGAGGAGCGACTTCCGGACGCCGTTGCGCTACAACCAGTTCGGGTTCACGGTCGGTGGGCCGTTGACGATTCCGAAGCTCTATTCGGGCAAGGACAAGACATTCTTTTTCGGTGGCTACGAGGGAACGCGGGTGCGGCAGTACGGCTTTGTGACGACGACGGTGCCGGCGGCGGAGAATCGGTCCGGGGACTTTTCGAGCGCGCCGTTCCCGGTGTATGATCCGGCGACGACGCGGGCGGACCCGGCCAATGCCGGCCAATTCCTCCGGAGCCCGTTCGCCGGCAACCAGATTCCGGCTTCGCGGCAGAGCGCGATCGGGCAAGGGTACACCAAGCTGTTCCCTTTGCCGATTCGGCCCGGCGTGGTGAACAACTTCGACTTTACGCAGGCGATCAGCACGAACGACGCGCAGGGCAACGTGCGCGTCGACCACAACATCAACGAAGCGAATCGGCTGTTTGCGCGCTATAGCATCAGCGACGACTCGTATCATCTGGGCGACTGGGCCAACGGCATTACGGGCAACGCGCAATACATCGGGGCGAATACGTTCGTGCTGGATTATGTGCGGGTGATCAGCCCGAGCATGGTGTTGAACCTGCGCTATGGGCTGGCGCGGCAACGCAACGAAGTGGTGCCCGATGCGTTGAGCACGAGCGCGACGAGCGTGGGCTTTCCGGCGTCGTTCGAGGCGCAACAGTTAGTGCGGGAAGTGCCGCTGTTGAACGTCTCGAACTACCGCTCGCTGGGGAACGACAGTTTGCGGAACTGGTCGCGCTATACGCATGCGCTGGCGGCGAACGCAACGTGGATCAAGCGAGGACATACGATCAAGTTCGGTTGGGACGGCCGGCTGTTCCGCGATAACCAACTGTCGCTGGATGGCGGCGCGGGCACGTTCTCTTATGACACGGCTTACACGACGGGTCCGAACCCTCGCGCGGGTGTGCCGGCGGGGCAGGGACCGTATGACTCCTATGCCGCGCTGCTGTTGGGCGTGGCCTCGAGCGGGTCGATCCGGTATAGCGATACGTGGGCGCGGCAGCAGTATTATCACGCGCTGTTCTTTCAGGACGATTGGCGGTTGACTTCGAAGCTGACGTTGAACCTGGGTCTGCGCTGGGATATCGAGACAGGCTTTACGGAGCGGTTCAACCGGCAGGCGTATCTGGATCCGAATGTGCCGAGTCCGCTGGCACAGGCGACGGGGCTGCCGTTGCGCGGCGGCGCGGTGTTCTCCGGAGTGAACGGGGCGCCGCGGCAGTTATGGAAGACGGACGCGAATAACTTCGCGCCGCGCGTTGGGCTGGCTTACTCGATTACGCCTAAGACGGTGGTGCGCGGGGCTTACGGGATCTTCTTCCTGCCGACGTCGCAGCGCGGCTACGGCAGTACGAACCCGGGCTTTCAGGTGTCCACGAACTATGTGGCGAGCATCGATGGAGTGACGCCGGTGGGTACGGTGGCGAATCCGTTCCCGAACGGCACGATTCCACTGACGGGCGCGGCGTTGGGGGCGGCAACACTGGCCGGGTCCGGCATTGCGGGTCTGGTGTACGACACGCCGATGTCCTATACGCAGCAATGGAATTTCGGCATCCAACGCGAGCTGCCCTGGGCGTTTCTCCTCAATGTGGCGTATGCGGGGAACCACAGCGTGAAGCTGCCGTTGAACTTTAACTCGAACGCGCTGCCGTTGCAGTATTACGGAGCGAAGGGCGATCAAAGCCAAGTGGCGTATCTGACGCAGTTGGTGCCGAATCCGTTTGCGGGAGTGATCACGGCGGGGACGCTGGCTGCCTCGACGGTGCAGCGGCAAACGCTGCTGCGGGCGTATCCGCAGTTCACGTCGATCAACCTGCAGTATCTGGGGCAGGCGGGCGCCGTCTACGATGCGTTGCAGGTGACGCTACAGCGGCGGTTGAGCCACGGGCTTTCGATGTTACTGGCGTATACGTGGTCCAAGAACATCGGCGATGCGAATAATCTGACGACGGGGTTTCTGGATGTGGGAACGCCGGGTTATCAGAACGACTTCAACCGGCGGCTGGAGCGCTCGGTGGTGGCGACGGACATTCCGCACCGGCTGGTGTTGAGCAGTAACTATGAGCTGCCGTTCGGCAAGGGCAAGGCCTTTGGCGGAGGGATGAAGCCGTGGATGAATGCGGTGGTGGGCGGCTGGCAGGTGAATGGCATTCTGACGGTGCAGAGTGGGTTTCCGCTGCAGTTCTCGAACTCGGGCGCGCCGGCGTTTGCCGGGTCGCGGCCGAGCTTTACGGGCACTGATGCGACGGTAACGACCAGCGGCAGTATCGAGAGCCGGTTGGGCGGCGTCTCCGGCGGTACGGGTTACTTCAATGCGGCGGGCTTTCGTGTGCCGCAGTCGTTTGAGTTTGGCGATGTGCCGCGGTTGACGGATCGTATTCGCGGGCCGGGCGGACGCAACGTGGACTTCTCACTGATGAAGTTCTTTCCGATTACCGAGCGGGTGCGGCTGCAGTTCCGGGCGGAGGCGTTTAACGCGTTGAATCATCCGGTCTTCGGCAACCCGAACACGGGCGTGAACGGCGCTTCGTTCGGGATTATCAGCAGCCAGGCGAATGCGCCGCGCAACTTACAACTGGCGTTGAAACTTCTTTGGTAGGTCAATTGATGAGAACACTAGCGGTTTTTCTTTGGGGGTGCGCGACGAGCTTCGCGGCGACGCAAAGCTTCGACGTGGTGGTGTACGGCGGAACAGCGGGAGGCGTGATCGCCGCGGTGAGCGCGGCACGCGAGGGTTTGAAGACGGCGCTGGTGGAGCCGGGCCAACATCTGGGCGGCATGGTGTCCGGCGGGCTGGGCTACACCGACTTCGGCAAGAAAGAAGTGATCGGTGGCTATGCGCTCGAGTTCTACTACCGCGTGGGCCGGCACTACTCGATGAACCGCTTCGGCAACGAGGTGTCCTGGTATCACGAGCCGCAGGTGGCGGAGAAGATCTTTCGGGAGATGCTGCAGGAGGCGGGAGTGGCCGTGTTCGAGCGGCATCGTCTGCTGCCGAAGGGCGGCGTGAAGAAGGACGGGCGGCGCGTCACGGAGATCGCGATGGAGAACGGCGCGGCGTTCGGCGCCAAGGTGTTTCTCGATAGCTCGTATGAAGGCGACCTGATGGCGCAAGCGGGAGTGACTTATACGGTGGGGCGCGAAGGCACGTCGCAGTATGGGGAGACGTTGGCCGGGGTGCGGGAGCGGACGCCGCTGCATCAGTTTCTGGTGAATGTGCCGGCTTACGATGCCCAGCGGCGGCTGCTGCCGGAAGTGTCGAGCACGAAGTTGGCGCCGGCGGGTTCGCCGGACAAGAAGGTGCAGGCCTATAACTTCCGCATGTGCTTCTCCGACGTGGCCAGCAATCAGGCGCCATTTCCGAAGCCGGCGGCCTACGATCCGAAGCGGTATGAGTTGCTGGCGCGGTTGATTCAGGCGCGGACGAAAGCCGAAGGACAGGTGCCCGCGCTGAGGACTTTGTTGAAGATCGACTTGCTGCCGAACGGGAAGGCGGACGTGAATAACCAAGGCGCGGTGTCGACGGACTACATCGGCGGAAGCTGGGAGTATCCGGAGGCCTCGTACGCGAAGCGACAGCAGATCTGGCAAGCGCACAAGGACTATATCGCGGGACTGCTGTACTTTCTGGCACACGATCCGCAAGTGCCGCCGGCGTTGCAGGCCGAGATGAACCGGTGGGCGCTTTGCAAGGACGAATTTACGGATACGGACCATTGGCCGTATCAGCTCTACATCCGCGAAGCGCGCCGGATGGTGGGTGAGTATGTGGCGATCCAGAAGGATCTGCAGACGGAACTCACGAAGCCGGACCCCATTGGCATGGGGTCGTACAACAGCGACTCGCATAACATCGAGCGCGTGGTGGATGCCGAGGGCTTTGCCCGGAACGAAGGCGATATGCAGGTGGCCGTGAAGCCGTATCAGATTCCGTTCCGGGCGATGCTGCCGAAGCGAAACGAGGTGAGCAACCTGCTGGTGCCGGTTTGTTTTTCGGCGAGCCACGTGGCATATTCCTCGATGCGCATGGAACCGCAGTACATGATCATCGGGCAGGCGGCGGGCGTGGCAGCCAAGCAGGCGATCGAGAAGAATATCGCCGTGCAGGAGGTGGATCCGGCGGCGTTGACGGCGCGGCTGCGGACGCAGGGCGCCATCTTGGAGTATGTGCCGTCGCCGGCGGCTCCGCTGATTCAGAAGTTGAGGGCGAAGGGGGCGCGTTAGGCCGCGGGGCGTGGGGGATCTGGCCGCTTGGGTTCGTTCGGTGTGTTGCGGGTTTTGGCCGGCGGAGGTTCTGGGGCTGGGGCTTCGGGAACCGAAGGTGGTTGCGGCGTGGCCGCGTTGGGTTCGTTCGGCGCCGGAGTTGGAGAGTCCGGTTCGGGTGCCTGTTCGGATTCCAGGTCAGGAGCGTCGAGGGTGGGTTCGAGGTCGAGGCGGGAGGCCTGGAGTTCGCGGAGGAGTTTCAGGTTGCGGTGGTATTGGCGGGTGAGTTGGGCTTCGTAGCGACGGAGGAGTTGGGTGGATTCGGCAGTGCGGGTGACGGCGGCGGCGAGGTGGGCGGCGGGGCCGGCTTTGGGGAAACGCTTTTGGAGGTCGTATTGGTGTTCGGCGATGGCGAGTTCGAGGCCTTGGGCTTCGACGGTCCAGAGGCGCTGCTGACGCCACTTACAGAAGACAGCTTCAGTGAGTAAGTCGAGTTCATCGGCGTGGGCGGGCGAGTAAGTGCGGCAATAACTGGCGAGTAACTGGTCGAAGGCGGCGCGGTCTTCGATGGCGAGGAAGTTATCGGGAGAGAGCGAGGCGAGGCCGTGCTTGAGCGCATTCTGGGCGGAGCGGGCTTTGCCGGCGGCGGTGCGGGGTCCGGTGGAGTGGAGCGCGTTGCGGCGATTGGCATCGAGGCGGGCTTGGGAGGGCATGTTGGGGCGTCCTTTCTGAGGCGAATTAGTAAGTCGGGGCGGGGGCGTCCTGGAGCGAGAAACTTCGCTGGAGGATACGGGGCGGCAGAGCGCGGCGGCCCTGGATTTGGCGGCAGAGTTCGGAGACAGCTTCGCGGACGGCGTCGTAGGCGCCGGGGAAGGCTTGGAGGGCATCGAGGGCGACGCGGTAGTAGAGGGGCCAGGCTTCGGCGTCGGGAGGAATGTAGGCGGGGTCATGGGCGGGGACTAGGCGAATGTCGTAGTCGGCGGCGGGGGTGTCGGGGTCGAGGCCGTAGCGGGAGACGACGTCAGTGGCGCGGACGGTGTGGCAGCGAAGCATGTTGGTTTACCCGGTTTGACGGTAGCAGGCGAGGCGGTCAGACCCGGGGTGGGGGCGAGGGTTAAGTGACTGAGGGGACGGGGGATAGGATTTTTGAAAACGCTGTGAACGCCGCCGAGGGGGAGAGGAAGGTGGGACCGCTTCCCCGCAAAGGCGCTCGGACTTGACCCGCAAAAGAGTTTGAGATTTTGGCGGCCGAGAAAGCACTCATCATTAGCCGAGGCTGGCGAGCCGTATCGTCAGCCGGCACGAAGGTGGGAGGTCAGGAGCATCGTGGAAATTTCGAACGCTTACTACATCAAGCTGGGGAAGGGCGGGGAGTGGGAGAGCGATAGCTTCGCGGAGGGAGTCTTGCGCGTGGGGTGGGAACATAACGATCTGCGCGACATCAACGAGCGCAACTGGCCCCGGATCGCGGAGCAATTGCGGACAGCACAGGTTCATTCCGCGGTGGCGACTCGTGACGAGAATGCTCTCCGGCAGATCGTGGAGTCTGACCTGTCGGATGTTTGGATTACCTTCTCGGCGGCGTGTCTGTGGTGGTGCCGACTGAGTGGGCCGATGGAGGAGGACGGGAAGTCGAAGTTCCGGAGGACGGTGAATGGCTGGACAGACCGAGATGCGCAGGGGCGACGCCTAACCATCGCGGATATCCCCGGCAAGGTTTCCAAGGTGCAGGGATTCCGAGGGACGGTGTGCAGCGTCCCGACCAAGGAGCTATGGCGCCTGCTGAAGGGAGAGGGCAGCCCCGCCCATGCCGCGCTGGAGCGAGCCGCGGAAGTTCTGGCGAAGGAAGTGAGCACAGCGATTCAGTCTTTGCACTGGAAGGACTTTGAGACTTTGGTGGACTTGCTGTTTCGGAGTTCGGGATGGAGGCGCCTGGGGATCAGTGGCGGCACCATGAAGTATGCCGATCTCGAACTGGAGGAGCCGGTGACGCGGGAGCGCTATCAGGTGCAGGTGAAATCAACGGCCGGGGCGTCGCAGTTCAGGGAGTATCGGAATGACTTTGGGGGGCGGGGATTCCGGAAGCTCTATTTCGTGGTCCATACGCCCCTGGCGGATTTGACGCCGGATTTGGCGACCGAGTCGGCGGAGCTGATTCTGCCGGACCGGCTGGGTCCGATGATTGTGAAAGCGGGGTTGGTGGACTGGGTGCTGGCGAAGATTCGCTGAGCGGGTCATGGCTGTGGCTTGCGTGACCCCGGATTCTACTCTAAATCGATAGATGAAGTTGCTAACTCGCCTTTCGATGTTTGGACTGCAGGCGTGGCGCTTTCGCTTGCGCCGGTCAGCGTAGGTATCCGGTCGGGGGTGTTGTTTGCGGAGGGGAACGGAAAATGACGGGCGTGTTGGCGGGCGGCAGGTTCGGAGAGAGTTGCTCCGTATAGCGTGGGAGCGCCGAGGTGAGGGATCTGTACGTGCCGACTGCGCGAGAGTATTTCCGGTTACTGCGTCGTACATTGGCGATCATTTCTGGTGCAGGACATGCCTTATTCCCGCCGGTCAGCCATCGCCACGGCATGGACGAGAATTGCTACCGTCAGCCGATTTGTCGCTGAGGTCGCTTTTAGGAATCCATTCGAATGAGGTCTTGGACGATCCTGCTAAGCTCGCTTCTAGGCGCAAGAAGCCGCACCCGATTAAGTGTACGGTTGTGGCATCTTCCAAGTCGTCTCCCACTACCACAGGGGCACGTTGCTTTGTTTGCGGTGCGCTTCTTAACCCGCAACATCGCTAAGAGAGCGATACAAGTGGAGTCGTGCTCGACTCCAAGCAAATCTCGATAGTCGTCAAGGAGTCCGCGGACACCATGCTCAAGCTCTGAAAACGGCATGCTGCCAGTTCGCTTGAAAACGCTGTAGCCGATAAGGTAGGGCAAAACGCAGTGGTCGATGAATCCGAGAAGCGTCGGATGCTGTCGCGTCAGTAAGAGCAGTCGCAATTCGGCCCCAAGACACAGCTCCTGAACGCCGATGTGATGAAACGTCGACTCAATGCGGCCGCCCACTTCAAAAACGCGGGGGACCTTCCCAGGAAACGACGACGGTACCCGAATCTCGATTGAAAAGGCTTCCGTGAACTCGCCGCATGCTGGATGGCTGGTTCGGAAGTCGATCGTGCCGGCCAACGCAAGCTCGCGAACATTCGAGGGAATAATCGACAAATCGGGGTATCGCTCGAATAGCTGCGAAAGGCCAAGCTGCTTGAGCCGACTAAGGCTTTGAGACGCCATTCCTACCCCAGGGCTTAGGGCCTCGGTCCGCCACCGCGATAGGGGCAGTCCTCTGGGCTCCGACGATAATCGCGGGAGACCTTCTGGGTTCCTCCGGGAGGCTTACACCAAACTTGGACTCGCTCAGTTTACGAACTTCGACAGAATCGTCCAACGACAGCAAGCGGTCGAAGTCCCGCCGAGCTTGATCAAGCCAGTACCAAAAGTTCTCTTCCAAACCCGCAATTGAGTGCCATTTATCCGCGAAATCTTCCCCGGGGTTTACCGGGTTTGGTATGCGAGGCCGCGATTGCGCTACGAACTGGCCCATCCGGTCGAGTATCCCGATCAGTGCCTCGGCCAGATTTGATTCACCCTGATATGCGTGTGCCGCGAGCGTCGTGATGATCATGGAAATTGGCTTCAGATCTGGGCGCTTGATGAACATGAAATCGCGATGACGTTTCAGGATCTGAATGGATTCCTGAAGAGGTGTTTTCAGCGCATATGTGGGCACCACGCCAATCGACTTGTAGACTCCGCTCTCAACCAGCAGTTGCCGCCGCATCGCGGCGACGGTTCCGAATCGATCTTCAAACCATAGAGCGAATCCTGCAGGATTGCTCATTGGCCACCTGCTCGAGATCACTTGGAAATCGGCGTGCTCCTTGCAGGTCAAGGCTATAGCGGTCTGAGCTAATCGGTGGTCGACGCCCACCGCCACCAGAGCTTCAACCACTGCCGGATCTTCTGGGATACAAGGCAGAATGTCGATGTGAAAAGCGACTTCGTCTGCGTAGTCGATCCGCCAGCACCGATTTCTCTCAGTAGCAGGTTCGATGATTCCATGGGCCTTGGCGTAGGCTTTGACCTCGCGACCCACCATCCCTTTGAGTTCCTCCTGTGTGATGTCAGCCTTCGTACGGAGGATTAGCTGGCATACGACGTCGAGATCATACTCTTCACCGGGATTGATTGGACGATTGACTAGCCCAAGACGGAAGGACCCTTGGACGTATACGGCCGGCTTGAACTGGGCGATCTCTGATTCTTCGCGGCAAAACCAGTCCGAAAGCGACTTATACCGATCAACTGCGCGTTCGTAGTAGGAGCGCGGAATGTCGATTCCTTCGAGAATCTTCTGGATGCGGTTGGCCTTTTCGTTCATCAGAGCTGCCATTGCGAAACTATCCTTTCCTTGTTATGAGTTGGTGGGTGTGCTGGCGCTCGGCTGGACTCCACCCCATGGAATCGCGGTATCGTACACCGTGCGGAAGAACTGTTTGATTGCGTCGTGATCACCGCGCACGAACGCCTGCAATAGCGCGGGCAAATTGGCGCTTGGCGATCCGGGCATCCGGAACAGTTTGTCATTCTCGAGAACTATCCCCAACTCCAGGTAGGTGGAGATCTCTGGCCGATTGAGAAGGGCGACCAAACGTCGCCCGCGAACCACCTGATACAAGCCGCCAATCTCCACATGCGGCGGACGGCAAAATACAGGCATCACGCATTCGAGAGACGAGGCGTTCTCCAATTGAACCAATCGCCAGTACCAGTTCAGGTAACGCCTTATTCGGCGCACTTGCCAGTCGCTCCCGGCGTCCGTGTCAAACGCCCAGAAGGATTTGATCGCTAGTTCGACTTGAGAGGAGAGGAACTTCCTTGCATTCCCTTCATTCAAGAGCTTGGAGTCCAGCGTTCGGCTTAAGTCGAGTTGATGGAGAATCGCGTAGGTGTCGGCAGTGTAGTCAAGATACTCAAGGCAGTTGGCAAACTTGCCGACCTCATCTGCCGTGTTCTTCGTGATGCTGTGATAGTCGTGAAGGTATTCGTGAAAAAGAAACAGGCGAATCAGCTGCCGAAGTTGTTCATCATCACCGTCTGTAGCCTGATTTAGCCCGAGGAGCAACCTGTCGCTTAGTCGCCATCGCTTCGTGGTTCTCTCAAAACCGTACTCTCCGGGAAACGGCTCCTGGTCGACGCTCGCGTCGAGCGGCACAAATTCCTTCAGACTCGGGAGCGCGGGAAATGGTAGACAGCGCTCGACTTCCTTTGGCTGCAGCCCTCTATACCAAGGTCCAGTATGCTCTTCGTTCGCCTTCTTGTTGTCGACGTAGTTCTTGATGTCTGCGAGGGCTCGCGGCCATATTTCGCTCCGAATCTTGGCGGCGATTCGCATTTCATCTTCAGTCAGTGGTGTACCCACTTGCTCCTCACCCGTCGCCGTGAGCAGAATGGCCTGTTGCTGTGACGCACGATCAGTTGATTTTCGAAACCGGTAGAGCTGGACCGGAGGAGAGTTTCGGAGACTCAGCTCTTGGCCGATAGCGAAGCAAACTGAAGGCGGGGCCGCTACGAACAGATGGACAGTGTCCGTGTTCGGGCGTGAATTCCTAAGGAGGGCATACACACGCCTGAACTCTCTTCGCACAGCATCGACATCCGCGGCCGAACGTATCCGTGCCACTGCAGCACTCACTGGGTCGCGATGGGAGATTACAATGTCGGCGAGCGTTTCGTCACCGACGACTTCGCGGACATCTGCGTCAGAAATCTGTGCCGAAATGGCAACTCGAATGACCGTCTCACCCCTAGCTTTTACGACAGACGACAGCTCGTGATCACCGCGGGTGATCAAATCCACGGCTTGTTCCTTCAGGGACCAATTCCAAGAGCCGGCATCTCTGTCATGATCGTGGAATTCGACGTTTCGCTCGTCTCCGAAGTGAGAGCCCAGCCGCGATGATGTGCGGCACTTCGGCTAGACCCAGGTAGTGAACGGCGGCTTCTGGGGAGCCGTCGATCTGCTCGCGGATATTGGCAGCTTGTTCTCGTAGGAATCGATCCTGACCGGACCAATCCCCTTGCTCGATCGACTCGGCAAACTGGCTCATCGCCACTTCGATCTGAACCCGATCTAGTCGTTGCTCCTCCGCTGTAAGCGCGTCGATGGCCTCTTGCTCGGTGATTTGGCGTAAGGATGATGTTTGTCGAATTAGAAAGAGGCGCTTCATAGGCTCGTCCGCTTGGACGTTGATGGTCTTCGCCTACCAGACTAGGCTGAGACCCTGCCTTTAGCTACGGCGGCGCTGTGGCGGAAACTTTGAAGAGTTTCCTTCACACTCTTTGGCGGGGCCGGCCGACCCCTGTAGCTGATCAACGAGTGTGGAAATCGCACTGTCACCGATTTGCCGGAGCTTCTCGAATGCGCATTCACCAATACGCACACGATCCGTCAGACAGTAGTCGCCATGATACTTGTTTTCGACAATTTTGACATCATCCAATGCCGGTTTGAGTTCACTGCAAAGGTTAGAGATCCCTTTGAAACCTTGGTCGACATTGCCACCCATGTCCACCTTGTTAGCCACCCCGTTCTTCTGCCGGGCAACCATCAGATTCAGCAGTATTCTGAGTGAAGTGTCCGTAAGGTCGGCGGGATTGCCCCCCAAGGTTACGCGCGTTCTGCGGCCTCGTATGCGGTCACCGGGAATTGCCAAGACTATCTCGCCGTCAGCGCTGACTCGCCGCCGTCCTGGCTGAGCGTTACACGCATCATGGGTGCGACGACCGCTGTTCTGTAGCGCCTGTCTAATTCCGTCGGACACCCGGCCGCTGCTAAGCGGCTTGTGGATAATGTCGCTGGCGCCTGTTTTCATTACTTCAACAGCCACATCGGTTTCACGTGCAAAGCCGCTGACGATGAGCACAGGCAACGAGTAAAAGGTCCCCCGATGCTCGCTGTACATTTCACGGATGGTGCGAAGTACTCTCTTCCCGTGCTCGACGTGACCTTTGATCGAGTCCTGCGCGCTCCTGATTTCTAAGTCCAGGAGAATCAGACAAAACGCATTCTCCTGAAGCTGCTTTTCTGCATCTTCGACATTGTCAACGACGACGCTCGCACAGTCGATCGACTCCAGAATCTGAACGAGGTCTCCAGCAGTTTCGGCGTGGTCCTCGACCACCAACACAAGATGCCGTCCTTTCATGCCACATCCAAGTGGTGGTTTGCCGGAATGACGATTCGCACCAGGGTTCCACGCCCCCTCGCGCTTTCGATGGTTAGCCGTCCGCCGTGTTCAGATTCGACAATTTTGACGGCGAGCGGCAATCCGAAACCTGTACCGTTGGGCTTACTAGTGGCAAACAGCGTGAGCGCGTCGCGTTGTGATTCCTCGGACATGCCGCACCCTGAGTCCTTCACTGTGATTTCAACGATGCCTTGACAGAGTCGAGCGCTGACTTTAATGGGTTTAGGCGAGTCCTCTTTGCCATAAGCTTCAATAGCGTTCAACAGGACGTTTGTGAGGGCCTGAACTAGGCGCCCCCTGGCCATACAAACGACCATGGTCGTTGCGATGTCAACTTCGATCGCCGGTTTTCGGAGTCCGCTCGAATCGCTCTCTGAGGTGGACCCCAATCGTTGGACAAGATAGTAAGGACTGGTTAGGTGCAGAGCGGGCTGTTGACGTTGCCGGTGGTCAGACCGGTCGAGGTCGAGTATACGATAAGCGGTGACTGAGCGGAGGATAGGGCAACGCTGGGAAGCGACCCGAGCGCCGGCTCAGTTCCGGGAACCCTTTGGGGCGGCCAACGAGCCGCCCCTTGGGCCCTCATGGTTCTTGGGAGCAAGCGATAAATCCTGGGGGTGCAGGGGGCGAAGCCCCCGCCCGTCGATTGGCTCATGAGCCGAAGTAGACCTGGGCGGGAGTGGCGTAGCCGAGCGCCTGATGCGGACGCTCGTAGTTGTAGAAGTGGAAGTAGCGCTCCAGGGCGAAGCGGAGTTCGCGGCCGGAGGCGAAGTCGCCGGGATAAATGAGTTCGTACTTGACCGAGCGCCAAAGGCGCTCGATGAAGACGTTGTCGAGCGCGCGGCCGCGACCATCCATGCTGATCGCGATGGCACGGCGCTGGAGCGGAGCCAGGAAGTCGGCGGACGTGAACTGCGCGCCTTGATCGGAGTTCCAGATCTCGGGTTGGCCGAAGGCGAAGGCCGCTTCGAGCGCCGCCAGGCAGAAACCGGTTGTCGAGCGTGTTGGAGAGCTCCCAACTGAGCACGAAACGGCTGTGCCAGTCCATCACGGCGACTAAATAGAGAAAGCCGTGCGCGAGCGGACAGTACGTAATATCGGTGCTCCAAACGTGGTTCGGATGAGTGATCGCGACGTTCCGCAGCAGGTAGGGGTAGATCTGGTGACCGGCTCCGGGCCGGCTGAGACGCGGCTGGGGGTACAACGCCTCCAGGCCCATGAGGCGCATAAGACGCTGGAAGCGTTTGCGATTCAGTTCGAGCAGTACGGCCACCCGGCGCGAACCGAGAAACGGATGCTCCAAATGCAGTTCGTCGATGCGCCGCATGAAGCCGAGGTTCTCGGCGGACTCCGGTTGCGGCTCGTAGTAGAAGGTCGAGCGCGGCAGGCCGAGCAGCGCGCATTGCTGCCCGATGGTCAAGTCTGCATGTCGAGGATCGATGCATCGGCGCAGGTCCTCAACGGAGCAAACCAGCTGTTTTTTTGAGAAAGTCCAACTCGACTTTCATCCGGCCAATCTGCCGGAAGAGCTCTTCCTTCTCCTGGTCGACCACTGGCGCCACGAGGCCAGACTGCGGCTGGAAGAGTTCCGGCAAAAGGTCGAGCGCCTGCTTCTTCCACTTATTCACCAGGTTGGGATGGATGTGAAACATCTGCGCGATTTCGCTGATCGGGCGATGGCCCTTCAGGGCTTCGATCGCCACCTTCGCTTTCAGGTTGGGCGAGTGGGTCTTGCGCGTGCGCGGCATGGGTTCTCCTTCATTTTCCATGCCGCTCTCCACCTAACGGAAGGCCTTAATCTTGTCCAACTTTTGGGGTCCATTTCACTCGGCTGCGACCGTTACCGATTCGTGAATGACGTCCCGCAGCGATTCGCGCTTGTAACTGAGTTGGGGTTGAGCTGTGTAGGCGCGCATGGCGTCCAGGATGTTCCGGAGCTGCCCTACCCGTTGACCTACGCGCGCAGCTTCGTCCACCAGTGTTTCGGGCGGAACCGTTCCCTTCAGAAGTTGGGTATGCAAGGTGTCGGCTGAATATGCCAAAGGCGAGACCAGCTTGATGACTTCGTGATACAACTCGCGGGCAAAGATATTCGCGATGTCGTCGGCGGCCCGCCTGACAGCATCACGCCCCTTTGTGCCAAAGCGGGCTGCAATCTCATCAAGAATCGAATTAATGCGGTCCTGATGCTGCTTCCCTAGTGTCCTGAGTGAGAAATACGTTGAAGAAGTGGCGATAGAGGCCCATACTAAGGTATGGCAATCGGTCGTCCGACCAAACCCCTGGACCTGACCCCGGAAGAGATGGAGAAGTTGACCCGGTTGGCGCGGCGTCGGAAATCCTCCCAAGCCATGGCCCTGCGCGCCCGCATCGTGCTCGGCTGCGGTGAGGGAATCAGCAATAGCGAAGTTGCCGAGCGGTTGGGGATCACCGGGGCGACGGTCTGTAAGTGGCGCGAACGCTTTCGGGTGCAGCGACTGGAGGGGTTGTTCGACGAACCGCGAGCGGGAGCCCCGCGCCGGATTACCGATGCCCAGGTCGAAGAAGTGGTGACCAAGACGTTGGAAACGATGCCGACCAACAGCACGCATTGGAGCACCCGCCTGATGGCGGCGCAGACCGGCCTCACGCAGAACGCCATTGTGCGGATTTGGCACGCCTTCGGCTTGCAGCCCCATCGCGTGGAGAACTTCAAATTCTCCAAGGATCCGCAGTTTGTTGAGAAAGTGCGGGATATCGTGGGCCTGTACCTGAATCCGCCTGATCGCGCGGTGGTGTTGTGTGTGGATGAGAAGAGCCAGGTGCAGGCGCTCAATCGCACACAACCGCTGCTCCCGCTCGCTCCGGGCGTGCCGGCGCGGCAAACGCATGACTACCAACGGCATGGAGTCACGTCGCTGTTTGCTGCGATGGACGTGGCGACGGGCGTGACGATCAGCAATTGCTACCGGCGGCATCGTCACCAGGAGTTTCTGAAGTTTCTCCAGGAGATTGAGGCCAACCTGCCGACCGGCTTCGAAGTGCATCTGATCATGGACAACTACGGTACGCACAAGGTCAGCAAGGTGCAGGCGTGGTTAGCGCGCCATCCGCGCTATCACGTGCACTTCACGCCCACCAGCGGCAGTTGGCTGAACTTAGTGGAACGCCTGTTTGCCGAAGTGACGGAACGCTGTGTCCGCCGCGGCAGCCACACCGCTGTCCGCCACCTGGAGAAAGCCATGCTCGACTATCTCGATGACCGTAACCGCGCGCCTAAGCCTTTTGTGTGGACCGCGAGCGCCGATCTGATCCTCGGCAAGGTCGAGCGCCTTTGTAAGCGTATTTCTCGCTCAGGACACTAGTGTCCTGAGTGAGAAATACGTTGAAGAAGTGGCGATAGAGGCCCATACTAAGGTATGGCAATCGGTCGTCCGACCAAACCCCTGGACCTGACCCCGGAAGAGATGGAGAAGTTGACCCGGTTGGCGCGGCGTCGGAAATCCTCCCAAGCCATGGCCCTGCGCGCCCGCATCGTGCTCGGCTGCGGTGAGGGAATCAGCAATAGCGAAGTTGCCGAGCGGTTGGGGATCACCGGGGCGACGGTCTGTAAGTGGCGCGAACGCTTTCGGGTGCAGCGACTGGAGGGGTTGTTCGACGAACCGCGAGCGGGAGCCCCGCGCCGGATTACCGATGCCCAGGTCGAAGAAGTGGTGACCAAGACGTTGGAAACGATGCCGACCAACAGCACGCATTGGAGCACCCGCCTGATGGCGGCGCAGACCGGCCTCACGCAGAACGCCATTGTGCGGATTTGGCACGCCTTCGGCTTGCAGCCCCATCGCGTGGAGAACTTCAAATTCTCCAAGGATCCGCAGTTTGTTGAGAAAGTGCGGGATATCGTGGGCCTGTACCTGAATCCGCCTGATCGCGCGGTGGTGTTGTGTGTGGATGAGAAGAGCCAGGTGCAGGCGCTCAATCGCACACAACCGCTGCTCCCGCTCGCTCCGGGCGTGCCGGCGCGGCAAACGCATGACTACCAACGGCATGGAGTCACGTCGCTGTTTGCTGCGATGGACGTGGCGACGGGCGTGACGATCAGCAATTGCTACCGGCGGCATCGTCACCAGGAGTTTCTGAAGTTTCTCCAGGAGATTGAGGCCAACCTGCCGACCGGCTTCGAAGTGCATCTGATCATGGACAACTACGGTACGCACAAGGTCAGCAAGGTGCAGGCGTGGTTAGCGCGCCATCCGCGCTATCACGTGCACTTCACGCCCACCAGCGGCAGTTGGCTGAACTTAGTGGAACGCCTGTTTGCCGAAGTGACGGAACGCTGTGTCCGCCGCGGCAGCCACACCGCTGTCCGCCACCTGGAGAAAGCCATGCTCGACTATCTCGATGACCGTAACCGCGCGCCTAAGCCTTTTGTGTGGACCGCGAGCGCCGATCTGATCCTCGGCAAGGTCGAGCGCCTTTGTAAGCGTATTTCTCGCTCAGGACACTAGGAACGTGTTGAAAAATAACCTCCCCGTGGATCCGCAGTGTATTTAAGGGGGAGTTAGCATCGGAAGGTTGCCTTTGGCGTGGTCCCGAAGTCGCCCTCGACGAAGCCGCCAATCGGCGGTTAGACGCGTTTGCCCCTCATTCAGGCACACTTCTCCTGCAGGGTCTTGATGCGGAGAAGGTTGTAAGCGGCGGCCGTATAAGTAACCAGCCATCCGACCTTATCCAAGCCGCGCAGTTTGATCTTCTTGAGTCCGCCGGTTTGCTTCATCCAGCCGAAGGCTTTCTCCACCAGCCAGCGTTTACTCAAGCTCATTCCATAACCCTGGTGTCTGGTCGTGCGCCCATCGATCGCGCTACGGCGGTGCTTGTTGTTCTGCGCCACATGCGGTGTCACGCCCAGTTCCCTGAGCGTCTTGACGACGTCCTTCCGGTCGTAAGCTTTGTCAGCTCCGAGCGTGATTCGCTGGCCGGACCGGACGAGCTTGGCGGCCATCAAGATGGCGGCATCAGCCTCGCCGTGGCCGTCAGCCTGCGTGCTCATCACCTCGCGGATCAGGCCATGGCGATTCTCGATGACGAGGTGACCGAGGTAACTCAGTTTCGCTTCCTGTCCGCTGCTCTTCTTGTAAAGACGGGCTTCCGGATCAGTCTTGGATTCATGCGTATCGTTCTTGCGCTTCTCGCCATGAAAGTTGGATCCGTCTTTCGGCCTCGCCCCATCCTGGTCCTTGCGCTGAAAGCTCTTCTGGCTCGCCCAGGCTTCCAACAAGGTTCCGTCGACGGTGAAGTGTTCGTCCGACATATGGCCCGCGGCCAGTTCATTGACCCGCGCGAAGAACTGTTGCGCCACCTTTTCGTTCAGCAGCCGGTCGCGATTCTTGCTGAACACGGCGTGATTCCAAACCGGCTCGTCGATCTCCAGGCCAATGAACCAGCGAAACAGCAAGTTGTAATCCACCTGCTCCATCAACATACGTTCGCTGCGCACCGAATAAAAGATCTGCAGCAGCAACGCCCGCAACAACCGCTCCGGCGGAATCGATGGACGGCCGACTTGCGCGTACATCCTGGCGAACTCGCCATCCATGCTCCTCAAAAGACCGTCCACCAATTGACGGATCTTTCGCAGCGGATGATCCTGGGCGATGCGTTCTTCCAGACTCACGTAGCTGATCAGGGACGATTGTTGACTGTCGTTGCCGCGCATAAAACATAGATGCCCAACAACGCTCTGGCGTCACACCGACCGCGCGTTTTTCAACAAGTTCCTAGTGAGCTTGTATGTCGTGAGTCACGCCGCCTCAACGCAGCCTGTTCGGCCGCAAGCCGGACGCGATTGTTGTCGTCAAGCGCAAGCTTTGCCAGTGGCAACTCAAACGCCGGATGAGGCAGATGTGCTGCGGCATTCGCGACAGCGCGGCGAACCTCCCATTTTGGGTGCGACGTTAGGGCCGCCATCTTTTCCACGACTGGATCGGCTTGAGCGTCGCCGACAATGGTGTTTCGCAGGGCGCGCTCCGCTGCAGTCACGGCTTCTAGTGCAACAGACCAGTCGTTCGAGCTCAACGCCTGAAGCAGGTCTTGAGTTTCGGCAGGAGTGTTAATGGCCATAGCGCGTTTTTCGCTTCAGAAATGCCTCACGACCGCCCTCCAGAATTCTCTCGATCTGGTCCCTGCATTCATCTACGGTCCCGACCTGTTTCAAGGTTGAATGTTGGGCATCGGATGAGAATACAAATACGCGTTCGGCGTCTCCAAGAACCGGTATGTTCGGGTTGTGTGAAATGGACCCCAAAAGTTGGACAAGATTAAGGCCTTCCGTTAGGTGGAGAGCGGCATGGAAAATGAAGGAGAACCCATGCCGCGCACGCGCAAGACCCACTCGCCCAACCTGAAAGCGAAGGTGGCGATCGAAGCCCTGAAGGGCCATCGCCCGATCAGCGAAATCGCGCAGATGTTTCACATCCATCCCAACCTGGTGAATAAGTGGAAGAAGCAGGCGCTCGACCTTTTGCCGGAACTCTTCCAGCCGCAGTCTGGCCTCGTGGCGCCAGTGGTCGACCAGGAGAAGGAAGAGCTCTTCCGGCAGATTGGCCGGATGAAAGTCGAGTTGGACTTTCTCAAAAAAACAGCTGGTTTGCTCCGTTGAGGACCTGCGCCGATGCATCGATCCTCGACATGCAGACTTGACCATCGGGCAGCAATGCGCGCTGCTCGGCCTGCCGCGCTCGACCTTCTACTACGAGCCGCAACCGGAGTCCGCCGAGAACCTCGGCTTCATGCGGCGCATCGACGAACTGCATTTGGAGCATCCGTTTCTCGGTTCGCGCCGGGTGGCCGTACTGCTCGAACTGAATCGCAAACGCTTCCAGCGTCTTATGCGCCTCATGGGCCTGGAGGCGTTGTACCCCCAGCCGCGTCTCAGCCGGCCCGGAGCCGGTCACCAGATCTACCCCTACCTGCTGCGGAACGTCGCGATCACTCATCCGAACCACGTTTGGAGCACCGATATTACGTACTGTCCGCTCGCGCACGGCTTTCTCTATTTAGTCGCCGTGATGGACTGGCACAGCCGTTTCGTGCTCAGTTGGGAGCTCTCCAACACGCTCGACACCGGTTTCTGCCTGGCGGCGCTCGAAGCGGCCTTCGCCTTCGGCCAACCCGAGATCTGGAACTCCGATCAAGGCGCGCAGTTCACGTCCGCCGACTTCCTGGCTCCGCTCCAGCGCCGTGCCATCGCGATCAGCATGGATGGTCGCGGCCGCGCGCTCGACAACGTCTTCATCGAGCGCCTTTGGCGCTCGGTCAAGTACGAACTCATTTATCCCGGCGACTTCGCCTCCGGCCGCGAACTCCGCTTCGCCCTGGAGCGCTACTTCCACTTCTACAACTACGAGCGTCCGCATCAGGCGCTCGGCTACGCCACTCCCGCCCAGGTCTACTTCGGCTCATGAGCCAATCGACGGGCGGGGGCTTCGCCCCCTGCACCCCCAGGATTTATCGCTTGCTCCCAAGAACCATGAGGGCCCAAGGGGCGGCTCGTTGGCCGCCCCAAAGGGTTCCCGGAACTGAGCCGGCGCTCGGGTCGCTTCCCAGCGTTGCCCTATCCTCCGCTCAGTCACCGCTTATCGTATACTCGACCTCGACCGGTCTGACCACCGGCAACGTCAACAGCCCGCTCTGCACCTAACCAGTCCTTACTATCTTGTCCAACGATTGGGGTCCACCTCAGTGGGTAACGAAGATCACCTGGCGGGTCCCCTTAATCGACTGTAGAGCCCGGACAATTGTCTCGTAAACGAACGCGTTGTCGAGATTGTCCTCGGGCTGATCGATCAGGAGTGGACGTTCATTTTGCGTCAACAATATCGGCAAAATCGTCGTGCACCGTTGCCCCGTGGAAAGATTGGTCGACGCCTTAAAAGTGTCTCCGTCAAGCAGCTCGATGCAAGGGCGATCATGAAGGGATGCCGTCTCGATCGTGTAATGGGTGCCTCCGGCGCGAAGTGCGTTCAGTATCTTCTTCGAGCGATCTTCATCGAATGCAGCCCGCTGCATGAGGGTGGCGATTTCGTTCTTTGCCGCGATTTCGGCCAGTTCTGCGGGCAAGAACACTTGTGACAGACGTTCGGCCGTGGGTCCCTGTTTGACGCCAGAACCTTTGAGGGCATCCGTGACCCGCTCCTGATATTCCTGTATGTCGGCCGCCTGAGCTACCGTAACCCGGATGCTTGGGAATTTACCAGTGAGCTGTTCGGCAACCCGTTTTCGGAGAGCGAAGCGTTGGTCGCGAAGCTCGGAAACGCGATTCAATAATATAGAACGCTGCTTGAGCATCGCCTGCCGCTGTTGTACCTTCGCCGAGTGTTCATTCGCCGCGGATTGTGCATTGGCGAGCGCGGTTTGCATTGCCACCCGTTCGGTAGCCCGTTCGCTCTGCTCGGCGGAGGCCGAGACGATGGTTCGGTATTCGGCTTCCTGCTGGGCATGTCGTTCGGCAAGCGCTTTAGCGTGCCTGGCTATGCTGCCTTCAAGGTCTCGCGCCTTGTCTTCAAGCGATTGGACAGAAACCGCTACATGTTCTATGAATCCGGCCAGATCGGCCTGCAGCGCTTTGAACAGCTGTTGATTGGCACCGTCGCGAATGGGGCTGTCGATCTGCGCATCGACGCCCGCCTTAAATGTAGAATGCGCTGACCCTATGTCTCGTGCGAGCTTCTGCAGTCCCGCAATAAGGAGTCCTGGGACCTTCTCTTCACGGGTGCGCAGGCTCTTTGCGGCGTGTGCCCCATTGATTCGACTCGCGTCCGGCCCCGCAACTTCGGCCAAGCCCTTCAGCTTTTCCTGCAGGACCGGCAATTCAGAGGCTCGCCCGAGAGCGTCGTCTGCTGCCTGGTCGATTTGGCGAAGGTCAATGCTAGACTGATCAAGCTGGCGTTGAAGCGTCTCCAGTTCCCGGGCTATCGACATCGTTTCGGCTTCTTCAAAGCGGTCAAGTAGTTGCAATTGGGCGGCTGGGCTGGATGCGATCTCCTCAATTTCGTTTTGGCTGAAAACGTCCGCGCTGAATATCTGATCACGATCAAGGGAAATCGGCACCGCCGTTCCCATTTCATTGAGCACCTGGGGAGAGTCGTTCGCACTGCGTCCAACTGTATACTTCATGTTTGTCTTGGTTCTGAGTTCGATGCTGAGCCGTCCGTTTCCCAGATTCGCTTTTACCAAACCGTCTATGGCCCGGTGACGCTGCGAATTCGTCTTAGCGTCTGGCATCAGGCCAAGGCCGTAGCGAAGAAATTCAAGCGCCGTTGTTTTTCCTGCCCCCCGACCGCCGATGAGACAGTTCAACCCATCGGCAAACTCCAACTGAACACCGGCCAAAAATCCACCCGTCACATTTAGGCATTTTAGTGCGTGGTGGGCAATGCTATTGCGCGTCATAAGTCAAGTCATTATTCTACTGCGCCGCGCAATGTGACGCAGTCGTCGAGCCGTTCAATCATCGTGTTTGTAATGCGCTCTCGGGAAACTCTACGAGGTAATTTAGAGAAACTTCGGAAAGAAAGGGGGCTAGCAGAGATGAATGAGGGTTGGCACTTAGAAGAATAAGTGATCGCCGGGGTGAGGCGGATGGAAGCGTCACGCAAGACGAGCGAGTTGGGGCGAAGGTCGGCGTCCGCGAGGCTATGCCAAGCGCCAATCGAGTTAGCCGCACAGAAGCTGCGCTATGGCTATGGCCGCTGGGTGTTCTACTTGCCTAGCGAAATGGAAAGTCGATTCCCAGCGCCGGTATCGCAGCACTCGACCCCGTGGTGCCGTTATACACGTGAGTGTCAGGCGATTGACGTCGCCAGTTGTTTAACGGCAATAAGAGTCACTCGAGTACTCGAGGGGTGATCGCTCGGCATTGCCAGCCCGTCGTCGTGCGTTGTCACCTCCCGAAATCTCCGGGTGACCTGTACCGGGAAAACGGTCCACCGTAAACTGGAAACCTTGAAGGAGAAGGAGGACAGAGACGGTGAAGAAGAGTCGGTTCAGCGAGGAGCAAATCGTCGCGATCTTGAGGCAAGCTGAGGGTGGTCGGAAGACGGAAGATCTGTGCCGGGAGCAGGGGATCAGCCCGGCGACGTTCTACGCCTGGCGATCGAAGTACGGCGGGCTGGAAGTGAGTGATGCGAAGCGCTTGAAGGCGCTGGAGGAGGAGAACCAGAAGCTGAAGGTGCTGGTGGCGGAGCTGTCGCTCGACAATCGCATCCTGAAGGACGTGGTCTCAAAAAAGTGGTGAAGCCTGCGGAGCAGAGAGCGGCCGTGACGTATGTGCTGGGCGAGTATGCAACCAGCGAACGTCACGCCTGCAGGCTGATGGTGGTGCCGCGAGCCACGTATCGTTATCAGCGCCGACCCGATCGGAGCAAGCCGCTGCGCCTGCGCATCCGCGCCTTGGCGCAGGAGCATCCGCGTTGGGGCCTGCGTCGTATTTGGGAGTTACTCAAAGCCGAAAAGCACGTAGTCGGCCGACATCGCGTGAGCCGGATCTGGCGCGAGGAGCGCCTGCAGGTGAAGCGCCGCTTGCGCAAGCGACTGGTGCGGCCGAAACTCGCCGCAACGTGTATCCATCGGCCCAATCAACGCTGGGCTATGGACTTTGTGGCTGATCGATTGAATGATGGCCGGCCGTTCCGCGTACTGGTGATCATCGACGTATTTACGCGCGAATGTTTGTCGCTGGAGATCGATCTTAGTTTGTCGGGCGAACGGGTAAAGCGCGCGCTGGCGCGCTTGGTCGAGCAACGAGGCGAGCGTCCCGAGGAAGTGATCTGTGACAACGGGCCCGAGTTCGTTTCGCGGGCGTTGACGAAGTGGTGTCAGGAGCAGCAGATTCGGCTGCTTTATATCCAGCCGGGTCGACCGATGCAGAACGGGCACGTCGAGAGCTTCAATGGGCGATTGCGCGATGAATGTCTGAACTTACACGCTTTCTCAAGGATGAGCCAGGCCCGGCTGATCATCGGTGAGTGGCGGCGGCATTACAACGTCGAGCGGCCCCATAGCGCGCTCGGCAACCTCGCGCCCCGCGACTTTATCGCGAGGCTGTCCTTCGCCCCCAAACAGGCTGGTACCGCGGAATCCCCAACGACTCAAGGCAACCCTGCGGGCGCGCTCCCGCGCGGCCTTGACTCGCCGGCGATTCCGCAGCCCGAAGCTGAAATATAGGGCGAAGGACAGGCAGGAAGGTTTTGTTGGAAACTCTAGTTTAGGTGGACGGATTTTCCGGACAGGTCACGGGGTTGGGGCGATGCGCCCAATTGAAGTGCGAAAGCAGGGCGCCTCAGGTGAAGATTGGAGGATTCTGCGGGCAGCGAAATCTGACCCGTGGCGTCAGCCTGTTAGGCTTCCGATACCTCGATGGCGTTGACGCAGGCCATGCCCTTGAGGGGGACGAAGGTTAGAACGATTTTGCCTTGGGCGTTGGGGCGGAGGCCGGAAAAGAGGCGGTCGATGGGCTGGCCTTCGCCGCCCGCTTCGCGGACGATGTCGAATTCGCGGAGGAGGGCCACGCCATTGCAAAAGACGTCGAACACGCGGCCGCCGACGCCGCCGACGCCGGTGTTGCGGGGCCCGAGGTGGCCTTCGCAGAAGCGAAGCTTGAGGCGGTACTTGCCGTCGGCGAGGGGGAGGGCGTAGGAGAAATGTCCCCAGCGCTCACTGGTATAGAGGGCGTTGTCCGGGGCGGTGGGTTCGCTCTCCCGGGCCGGGTTGGTGCGCCGCACCAGCGCGTTGCCGCCGAGGAAATAGGTATCGGCGTGCCATTCCTGCCCCGCAGAATCGCGCCAGGCGGCGGGCCAGCCGCTCCGGATGCGAAGAGGTGAAACTTTGCCGGTGGCCACGGGAAGCAATTCGATACCCGATAACATGGCGGAGCCGCGCTGCGGGGAGAAGGTGAGGTGCAGGTGGCCGTCGGCGGCGGGGGCGACATCGCGGAAGACGCGCTCGTCGGCAATGTTGGCCCCGGCGGCGTCGGCGATGACGTCGAAGGAGTCGAGAATCGTACGGCCGTTGAGCGCCACGCGAAAAACGCGCTGGCCCTCGCCGCTGGATTCGGCGCTAATGAAGTCCGAGAGTCCGGTTTCGGCGAAGTGCAGGCGGAGTTCGTAATTGCCCGGGGCCAGGGGAATGTCGTAGCGGAAATCGCCGAGGCGCGTCCGGCGGTAGAGATCGGGATCGAGGGTGCGCGCGACGCGTTCGGCGGGGCGCCGCTGGACGGCGCCGCCGGTAAAGAAGCGGTCGACGTCCCAGGTCTTTCCATTTCGGTCCTGATAGCGCGTGGTGGCGCCGATGCCGATCCGCACCAGATCGGGAACCGCGCTGGAGTTGCCGGGCGAACCGACCATGGGGTGCCAGGAGGCGGGAGGCGGGGCCGGCTCCGGTTGGAGCCATTGCCAGGCGCCGACGCCGCCGAGAGCCAAACTGGCGAGTCCACCGGCGATGAGACCTCGCCGGGAAGCGGCGCTCGCGGGGGGCACTTCGAGCGCCGGGGCCGGGGCGGCAGGCGGCACGAGGGGGCGCGCGGGTGGTTTTGACGGCGGTTTTAACGTGGGGAGCGGGGCTGCGTCCGCCCAGACGAACTCGGCGCTGTAGGATCCGGTGGGCAGTTCGATGCGTAAGTTCTGGTTCGCGTCGCTCTCGGACTGATAATACTGGGCGAGTTTTTTCCGCGTCTCGCTGGCGGTGACGCGGACGACGGTGTGTTGACTGGTGTCGAAGTCGTGAGGGAGTCCGAAGAGCTCGGCGCCGATGGTGCGTTCCTTCAGGGAGCTGTGTTGGCCGCTGACGGTCCGCTCGACGACGTGCTGCAAGAAATCACGACACCGCTTACTGGTCCGAAAAGCCGCGCTGCCGAGCATGCGGTTGACCTCGTCCCTGATCTCCTTTTGCCTCGACTCGGCGACAAACTGGATGGCTCCCATACGCGTGTGCGTATCACGATATCACGCCCGCGCGCCGAGGGTGAGCCGCCCCCTAACTGGGGCAATTAACCGTTACAAGGCGCGCCCGTATCTGTGGCTAACCAACAGATTTTATGAAGGATAACTGTACGATACTTGCCCATGGCCCTTGGCCCCATCTAACATCGACTGCGCATTCGCGATCTAGATCCGACTCCCCGATGGAAGCGATCTTCCCGATCGTTTCCTGGACGTGATGCTGACAGTTTTCAGACGACGGTGGCGCCTTATAAGGCGATCGTGGTCGCCGAAGGTTTTGGGAAAGGAGCCTGGAAATGCGGACTCTACTCTGGGACGCTGCCTGGTCCTGCTGGCTTGCCGGCGCGGGACTTAGCCAACGAGTGCCTGCCGCTTACTACGAGGACACCAGCCGGATCCCCGTGTCGCCCGAGGTGCGCCCGGATCGAACGGTGACGTTTCGACTTTACGCTCCCAAAGCCAGCGAGGTGGTGCTGATGGGATCGCCCGGCATTTTGGAGGTGATCAAGAAGCCGCTCCCGCTGACGAAGGACGGCGAAGGGGTGTGGAGCGCAACCGTGGGGCCGCTGCCGGCCGGCTTCTATACGTATGGGTATGCCATCGATGGCGGGTTGCGCATGCCGGACCCGGCCAACCCCAATCTGGAACTTCGGCGTTGGGGCCCCACCAGCCTGTTCATCGTGCCGGGAACAGAGAAGGCCACGTTCGAGGAGCGGCGGGTGCCGCATGGGACGGTCCATGTGAATTACTACGACTCGGCGAACTTGAAGACCCAGCGCATGGTGTACGTCTACACGCCGCCGGGTTATGAAAGCGGGAAACGGAAGTACCCGGTGCTTTATCTGTTGCACGGCAACGGCCAGATTGAAGCTTCCTGGGTGGGCACGGGGCGGGCGAACACGATCCTTGACAATCTGCTGGCGGACGGAAAGATTCAGCCCATGATCGTGGTGATGCCGTACGGTCACGTTTCGCGCGAGATGGTCCCGGCGCCGAACCCGGCTCCAGGGGCTGACAGCGCGGCGATCGAAAAAGAACTGCTGACGGCGGTGCAGCCGTTGGTGGAGAGCAAGTATCGGGTGTTGACCGATCGCCGGCACCGGGCCATTGCGGGGCTATCGATGGGGGCCGCGCAGTCGTTGTCGATCGGGCTGCATAATCTCGACCGGTTCTCGGCGATCGCGGCGTTTAGCGGGGGCGGCAACCGCGCGGAATGGGAGAAGGCGGATCCGGCGCTGCTCAACCAGAAGCTCAAGGTGCTGTGGCTCGGCTGTGGCCGGGAAGACTTCGTCTACGCCGGTTTGAAGGCGATGGACGAGATGTTGACGCAACGCAAGATTACGCATATCTGGAACGAGTCCGGTGGGGGACATAGCTGGCCGAACTGGCAGGCTTATCTCACCCGATATGCGCCACTACTTTTTCGCGATTGATGGGCGCGAGAAGCGCTCGCCCCGATGCAGCGGGGCGGGCGAGTTCGATGGATGGATAGCGAGCCGGCCGAGAACGGCGAGCGGCTCAGTTCGAATCTAATTCCGGCAACAAGGGAGTACTTTATTCAATGCATCTCTGGCACCCCGATGTGTCCAGCGGACGGAGTTCGGCAGCCTTTCCGAACTTTCGCCGCTGTCGTCCGCTACTTGTTTTCGCCCTGGCTTCCGTCCTGGGCTTGGCTCAAACCACCACCGGCTCTCTTTCAGGGACCGTGGTCGACGCCTCCAACGCGGCCGTGACCAAAGTGACGGTGGCCGTAACCGAGAAGGCCCGAAGGGTCATCCAGACCGCCGAGACCGATGAAACGGGGCGTTTCGTTTTCACCACGCTGCAGCCGGGCGACTATGTGCTGGAAGTGAAAGCGAAAGGCTTCAAAACGCTACGCCGCGAGAATATCGTGCTGCAGGCGAATGACCGTTTGGCGCTCGGCAATATCGGGTTAGAGGTCGGGCAGGTGGATCAGGTGGTGGAAGTGAGTGCCGCCGCCGTTGCGCTGAAGACAGAAAGCGCGGAGCGATCGGACGTACTGGTGACTAAGCAACTGGAGAACGTGGCTGTCAACGGACGAAGCTACCTGGCGCTGGCGGCTCTTACTCCCGGAGTCGTGAGCACGGGGAACTTCCAAACGGCGGGCACCGGCGGCTTAGGCAATATCTCGGCGAATGGCGCGCGCATGAATCAGAACCAACTGACGCTGAATGGGATCAGCAATGTGGATACAGGAAATAACGGCGACCAGTTGGCAACTATCAGTCTGGATTCGGTGCAGGAGTATCGGATTCTGACGGGGGTTTACCAGGCGGAGTTCGGGCGTTCGTCGGGGGCGCAGATCAGTGTGGTGTCGAAGAGCGGAACGACGAGCTTCCACGGCAGCGGCTACTACTATCGGCGCCATGACAGCATGAACGCGAACGATTGGCTGAGCAATCGCGACGGCCGGCCGCGCAAGTTGTATCGCTTCAATAACCCTGGCTACACGATCGGTGGACCGGTGTGGATCCCGGGGCTGCGTTTTAATAAGGACAAGAACAAGCTGTTCTTCTTCTGGAGCCAGGAGTATCAGGACCAGTTGCAGCCCGAGGCCGTGCGGCGCGTCACGGTGCCGACCGATCTCGAGCGGCAAGGCAACTTTTCGCAATCGATCGACCGCAGCGGCAACAAGATCTATGTGAAGGACTACACGTTGAATCGGCCGTGCTTTGCGGGCGATACGTCCGGGTGCTTCGCGAACAACATCATCCCGGCGAGCCGGCTGTATGCGCCGGGGCTGGCGATGATGAAGATTCTGCCGTCGCCGACCAGCGACAAGAACACGACGCGCGACTATAACCTGGAATCGCAGATCTCCACGAGCAAGCCCAGGCGCGAAGATCTGATTCGCATCGACTATAACCTCTCGGACAAGTTCCGCCTGTGGGGCCATTACATCAACAACAAGAACTCGACGACGACGCCGTATGGCTCTTTCGTGCTGGGTTCGAACTTGCCGTCGATTCCGATCACAGACGCGCGGCCGGGCAAGAGCCTGGGCGTGGGCTTTACGTGGCTGCTCTCGCCGACCGCGACGAATGAGTTCACGTTTGGCCGCGGGCGGAACGATATTCTGATTGCGCCGGCAGGGGGTGCGGGTCCGCTGACGCGGGCGACGACAGGGGCGACGTTGCCGGTGCTGTATCCGGACGCAGTGCAGGACGACTACGTGGCGGCCTTCGGTTACGCCGGTTCGCGTATTGCGAACAGCAACTCCTATGGCACGGGCCGTTCACCGTTCGTCAATTACAACGAGACGTGGGACTTCATCGACAACTTCAGCAAAGTGCAGGGCAGCCATTTGTTGAAGGTCGGCTTGTATATCCAGAAGAGCATGAAGGACCAGAGCCCGGATGGCAATCCGAACGGGAACTACGATTTCGGCGATACGTCGCAGACTTCGAGCGGCGTGTATCAGAATCCTTTCGACACCGGCTACGGCTTCTCGAACATGGCGCTGGGGGTGTTTAACACCTTCCAGCAGAATAATCGCTATTACATGGGCAAGTATCGCTATGTGAATGCGGAATGGTATGTGCAGGACACCTGGAAGGTGACGCGGCGCCTGACGCTGGACTACGGGATGCGGTTCGCCTGGATTCAGCCCCAGTACGAATCGAGCGGCCTGGCGTCGGGGTTCCGTCCGGAGCTGTACAAGGCCGCTTCGGCGGTGCGGCTGTATTATCCGGCACGCGACGACGCGGGGAACAACATCGCGATCGACCGCGCGACGGGCGCGACGCTCGGCGCGTTTGCCGTGGGCCGGGTGGTACCGAATAGCGGCAACCTGCTGAACGGCGTGGTGGTGGGCGGCAAAGACGGCGTGAGTAAGTACCTGATGGAGGATCGGGGCATTCACTTCGGGCCGCGCTTCGGCTTGGCGCTGGACGTTTTCGGCAACCAAAGCATGGTGATTCGCACGGGCGGCGGAATGTACTATGACCGCTACCAGGGCAATCGCGCGTTTGCGATGACGAACAATCCCCCGAATGCGGTGCCGGCGCAGGTGAATTACGGTCTGGTGAGTCAGTTGAACTCGGGACTGGCGCTGGCCGCGGTGCCGAGTCTGCGGTCGTTCGACCCGGGCGGCGAGGTGCCGACGGTCTACAACTACACGTTCGGCATTCAGAGCCGCTTGCCGATGGGCTTCGTGCTGGACACCAGCTACGTCGGGTCCATGTCTCGCCATCTGCAGGCGCAGATCAACATCAACGCCATTCCTTACGGGACGACGTTCCTGCCGCAGAATGCCGGGATCACGAATCGCGACTTCCTGCGGCCTTATCCGGGATTCGGCGATATCACCTACTACAAGGCCGATGCGACGGCGAACTACAACTCGCTGCAAGTGTCGTTGAACCGGCGGATGGCGAGTAACCTGTTCTTTGGGTTGTCTTATACCTGGAGCAAAGCGCTGACGACGGCCAGCGTCGATGGCGACTTCGCCCGGATCGATACGAACAATCGGAAGGCGAACTACGCGCTGGCCGATTTCCATCGCGCGCACAATCTGGCCGTGAACTGGGTTTACGAGATTCCCACTCCGTTCACCGCGGCCGCGCTCAAGCACACGCTCGGCGGTTGGCAGCTTTCTGGGGTTTACCAATTCCAGACGGGCCTGCCGCAGACGATCGGTTTCAGTGTCCCCGGCGTGGCGAACGAGACGCTCACCGGGTCGTTCACTGAGGGCGCCCGTCCGCGTCTGGTGGGCGATCCGACGAAAGGCTTCACCAAGGACGAGTATCATCAGCTGAATCCCGCTGTGTTCCTGCCGCCGACGGCGGGAAGCGCGGCGAATCCGCTGGCCAATATCGGTATGGAGGCGCCCAATCGCTACTTCATCCTGCCTGGCATCAATAACTGGACGCTTTCGCTCCAGAAGTCGATCCGGATCAAGGAGCGGGTAAGCACCCAGTTCCGGGTGGACGCGTTCAACGTCTTCAATCACACGCAGTTCAGCGATATTCAACGCACGGTGAATTTCGCCAGTTTGCAGAGCACGACGCCGAGCAACCTGCCGTCGTTCGATTCGGCAAATAATCGCTGGATCAATCCGACGGGGTTCGGAGCCGTGACCACGGTCCGCGATCCGCGGATTGTGCAGTTGATGATGCGCGTGCAGTTCTAACTGAAGCGCACGAGGAAGGGGCCGGCTCTCCGCGCGGGGGCCGGCCGCCTCTGAGGCGGGATCACCGAAAGCCTGCTTCGTCGCAGCCGTCACCGAGCAAAGGCCCGCGACCCGTTTGAGATTTGACGCCCGACCCGTAAGATGTTTCCAGCACTATGAATCCTTATCTTGCAAACTCTCCTGCTCGTCGGCCTTCTCGCCGCGGTCTGCTGCGCGGTCTGGCGGCCGCCGGAGCGACCGGTTGGGGCGCCCGAACCTTGGCGGCGTGGGCTTTGCCGGAAGACAAGATCAAAACCGTGCGTTACTTCACCAACGCCGGTGATGCAAACGGCCGGCAAGGCCAGCCGATGGTGAATCAGTCGACGAACGTCGTGATGATCGAGACGCAGCGAGGGCTGGTGGGCGTCGGCGAGGGCGGCGAGCCGCGAACGATGGAAGAGTGCGCCAGCATGCTGATTGGCCTCGACCCCTTTCGGATTGAACAACACTGGCAGCGCATGATGCGGGGATACTTTTATCCGGCCGGCCGCGAGAAGCTGCACTCGTTAGGAGCGCTGGATCTGGCGCTGTGGGATTTGAAGGGCAAGGCGCTCGATGTGCCCATCTGGCAGCTGTTGGGCGGTAAGGCGAGAGACCACATCGAACTCTACTCGACGGTGTTTCCGAATCCCAAAGGCGGCACGCTGGAAGACGCGGCGCGAGCTTGCCGGGAGGCTGGCTTCCGCACGTACCGCCATGCGACGGACAACCCGAGGGAACGAGTGGTGGATCGCTTCAAGTTGGTTCGCAAGATGTATGACGACTGCGTCCTGCTGCATAAGGGGGCGGGGGATGGCGGATGGGCGATCGATTTCCACACGGAGCTCGATCTTCCCGATGCCGTCAATCTGGCGACGCTGCTCGAGCCGCTCCATCCTTACTTTTGCGAGGATCTGATCCGCAGTGAGAATGTGCTGTCCTACGAGACAGTGCGCCAGCGGACGAAGGTGCCGATCGCGGTGGGCGAGCAATTTGGTTATAAGTGGGACGTCAATCAGTTGATTGAGAAGCAACTGATCGACTACACGCGGGTGACGCTGCCTAACGTGGGCGGCATCACCGAGTTCATGAAGATTTGCGCGCTGGCGGAGACGCACTATATCGGGATGATTCCGCACTTTACCGGTCCGATTGCGGAAGCGGCGCTCGTGCACTGCCTGGCGGCGACGTCGGTGATCGCTTTGATGGAGATGTTGGGTAACGGCACGCGGACGTGGCCGTACTTGCCCAAGGTCTACGACTTCAAAGAAGGAAAGCTGTGGCCGAATGACCGGCCGGGGCTGGGCGTTCAGGTGGACGTCAGTAAGCTGACGAAGATCGGGGAGTACAGCACGTATCGCGCGGGGATGTTTCTCAATCGACGTCCGGACGGGTCGTTCACCAACTGGTAGGTTGTGGGTGGGATGCCGCAAGACGGTGGATCTACTGCCGTAACTGGACGACGTCAAGCATCGCCAGCATTCGCACGGAGCGCGCGCCTGGACCGTCTTGGGGGGCGATCAGGCGGAACCGGCCTTGGGCGCCAAACAAGGGCTTACCGTTCGCCGTATCGGCGAGCAGCACCTGGTTATCGAGGAAGGCCGGATCGAGCTCGGCGAGCGAAAACACCACCTGGTAGCCATCTGTGGCCCGGGCGACGACATATCCCGCGAGAGCCTTGCCGCGAAGAGCCTTTCCCTGCGGGACACCGGCACGACGGAGAAGCTCATGCACCCAAACTCCCTCATAGGCGGTTTCCATCCCATTGCTCGCGGTCCTAACCGTCGCGCGGGGCATCCGGCCCAGTTCCTCGGCGGTTAGCGAGAGCGGCTGTTGCACCGCTCCTGTCACTTGCACCGCCGGTTCCGGGGCCTGGGCCAGGACGAGGATGGACAGCACCGTCGAAAGGCGGAGAAGGCGAAGTCTCTGATTCATACGATTTCTGTCGCTATCGTATCACCGCAGTGGGGTGTCCAAAGGAGACAGAGTCGTGTTTGGGAGTCATCCGGGGCGCGTCTCGGCGGGAGGATCCGGATGGCTCGGGTGCACGGATGAAGCGAAAGTGATGGGCGGGACCGGCTAGCGTGCCTGAGCGAGGGCGACGGCGTCGGCTCCGGCGGGGAAGCGGAGTTGGCCGGTGGGGTCGTGCGCGGCGCGCCAGATGGCTTCGGCGACGTCGGCTCCGGTGGTGACGGCGGCAGGTTGGGCGAACTGGGCAAAGATCGGCGCGGCAAAGGAGGCGTAGGCTGGCGGAATCAGGCCGTCCATGCGGGAGGCGCCGTTGGCGCTGAAGCGGGTAGTGGGGCCGTAGCCGGGTTCGATGAGCTTGGCCTGGATGTTAAAGGCAGCGAGCTCAAAGGCGAGGGAACCGGTGAAACCTTCGATGGCGGCTTTGCTGGCGGTGTAGGCGGCGGCGAGCGGCATGCGGGCGAGGGTGACACTGGACGTGACGTTGATGATGACGCCGGCGCGGCGCTGGCGGAAGCGCGGGATGATGGCCTGGGTGAGGGCCATCATGCCGAAGGTGTTGGTCTCGAAGACTTCGCGCACGGTGGTCATCGGGGTGGCCTCAAAGGCACCGACGACGCCGATGCCGGCGTTGTTGACCAGCACGTCGAGAGGGCCGAGGGCGGCTTCCGCCTGGTCCAGGGTGGACTCGAGGCTTTGGGGGGTGGTGACGTCGAGGGGGAGGATCCGGAGGCGCGGGTGCGGGCCGCCGAAGACGTCCGGGCGCGGCGTGCGCATGGTGGCGGCGACCTGCCAGCCGCGTTCGAGGAAGAGGGCGGCCGTGGCGCGGCCATAGCCCGAGGAGGTGCCGGTAATGAGGACTGTTTTAGGGGTCATGGTTTGCTCCTGACATGATCAGAATAGACAGGACGGCTTGGGGTTTCTATAATCAAGACGCCGGAATTCTTTATGGAGCGTCCAGGATGGATCCGCTGACCGATCTGGTGGCGTTGTTGCGGCCGCGGGCGGCCTTCTCGAAGCCAATCACTGGCCGGGGACGGTGGGGCGTGCGTTATGAGGCGCAGCCCACGCCGAGTTTCTGCATCGTGCAACGGGGAGAATGCTGGCTGACGCTGGAGGGCGAGGAGCCGCGGCGCCTGGCGGCGGGCGACTTCTTGCTGTTGCCGCTGACGCCAGCCTTTACGCTGGAGAGCGCACCGGGGGCGCCGTGCCGGCCGGGGCGGCCCTCACGGAAGGGAGTGCGTCATGGAGAGCCGAAAGGCGCGCCCGACTTTCGCATGGTGGGCGGGACGTTTGAGGTGGAGCAAGTGAATACGGCGTTGCTCGAACTGGTGGCACAGCCGATCCACGTACGTGCAGCGGAGGACGATACCAGCCGATTGCGACGGATCATCGAACTGATTCTTGATGAGTACGCCGCGGAGCGGCCGGGGCGGGAGACGATTCTGCAGCATTTTCTGGAAGCGATGCTGGTGGAGGCGTTGCGTTGGCCGGGTCGGAGTGGCGAGGCGGCGCCGGCGGGGCTGATCGCGGGGTTGCGCGAAGCGGGCGTGGCAAGGGCGCTGCAGGCGCTGCATGCGGAGGTGGCGCGGGGTTGGACGGTGGCGGAGTTGGCAAGGCGGGCGGGAATGTCGCGGTCGGCGTTTGCGACGCGCTTTGGGGAAACGGTGGGGTGCGCGCCGATGGAGTATCTGGGGCGATGGCGGATGAGCCTGGCGCAGGAGGCGTTGAGCCGCGGGGGCCGGTCACTAGAGGCGGTGGCGGAGGAGATCGGGTACCAGTCGGGGAGCGCGTTCAGCACAGCGTTCCGGAAGCGGTTTGGTTGTGCGCCGGGGGCGTTCGCGCGGTCCGCCAGGCAGCGGGCCGCGCGATAGGCTTCGGTCTTACTCCTGCCGCAGGGCGATGAGGGGATCGATGCGGGCGGCGCGCCAAGCGGGCAAGGCGCAGGCGATCAACGCGACGGCGAGCAGAACGCCGGGGACGACGGCGAAGGTGAGCGGATCGAAGGGAGCGACGCCGAAGAGAATCTGCTCGACGTAGCGCCCAGCAAAGAAGGCGGCCCCCAGGCCGAGGACGGCGCCGAAGAGAACGAGTGAGGCGCCTTGACCGAGTACCAGGTGCAGGACGCTGGAGGCGGGGGCGCCGATCGCCAAGCGGATGCCGAGTTCGCGGGTGCGCTGCGCGACGACGAAGCTCATGACGCCATAGAGGCCGACGGAGGCCAGCGTGAGGGCCAGGAGGGCGAAGGTGGCCAGGACGAAGCTCCATAGACGCCGCTGCCAGATGCTTTCGGTGACGACGGTGTCCATGGTTTTGACCTGTTCGACGGCGAAGTCCGGGTTGACCTGTTGGACGACGCGGCGGACGGCTTCGAGGACGGCCGGCGGGTCCGTCGTGGTGCGAATGACCAGGTTGGTGTTGGGACTGGGATACTGCGCGTAGGCCCAGTAGACTTCGACGCCGGGCTGTTTTTCGGCGGGGTGCCAGCGGGTGTTGCCGACGACGCCGATCACAGTGGTCCAGGGGTCGTAGTCCTGATCGTTGCCCCAGCGGATCTGCTCACCGACGACGTTTTTGCGGCCGAAGAGCAGGTCGGCGGAGCGTTCGCTGACGATGATCGCTTTGGGTGCGGTGAGGTTATCGCGCGAGGTGAAGTCGCGCCCGGCGAGCAAGGGGATGCCCATGGTGTCGAAGTAGCCGGGGGTGACGTCGGCGCCGGCGGCGGGCCCGCGGTAGGCGCTATCCTTGGTGGCCCGCTGGCGGGTGTAGATCTCGACAGTGCGGCGCTGCTCGGGACGGTTCAGGTAGGGGACGTCGTTGCCGCCGGCCACCGAACGGACGCCGGGGAGCGTGGCGAGCTGTTCGCGGATGCGCTCCACTTCGAGCGCGTAGCCGCGATAGGCCTGCTCGGGCGTGGCGTTGGGCAGGTAGCGAAAGATGGGGGCGACGACGAGCTTTTCGGTGCGAATGCCGCTCTCGATGGCCATGAGGTTGGCGAAGGAGCGGGTGAGGAGTCCGGCGCCGATGAGGAGCACGACGCTGAGCGCGACTTCGATGACGACGAGCGCGCTTCGAAGTCGCCCGGCGAGTCCGCCGCCGGAACTGCCTTTGATGCCCTGTTTGAGCGTTTCGGCCGGATCCGAACGGAAGCTGTGCAGGAGCGGCGCGAGGCCGAAGACGAGCGCGGTGGCGGCCGATGCGGCGACGGCGAACAGGATGACTCGGGCATCGAGGCGCAGGCTCATCCATTGCGGGAGCGGGACGGGAATCAGGGCGGTGAGGCCGCCGACGCCGGCGTAAGCAAGGGCGACGCCGCAGAGGCAGCCACCCAAGGCATACCAGCCGGTTTCGCCGAGCAGTTGCCGAATCAGGTGGAACTGTCCGGCGCCCAAGGCGGAGCGGACGGCGAACTCCTTCTCGCGGGCGGCGGCGCGGGCGATGAAGAGGTTCGCGACGTTGACGCAACCCACCGAAAGCAGCAGCAGGACGGCGGCGGCCACCAGCAGAACATAGGGCCGCATGGCGCCGGTTTCCGCTTCGCGCAGAGTGACCACCTTGGCGGCGAAGCGGCGGTTGGTATCTGGAAACTCGAGCCCCTGGGCGCGCGTGAGCGCCTGCATTTCGGTGCGCGCCTGTTCGACGGTGACGTGGGGGGCCAGCCTAGCGAGCACCACATGGGGCCGCATGTCCCGGCGCTTCCACCAGTCGCGATTCACGGTGGCGTAGCGGGCCATCAACGGGACCCAGACTTCGGTGCGTTCGGGATAGTCAAAGCCGGCGGGCATGACGCCGGTGACGGCGTAGGTTTCGCCGCGGATGCGGAGCGGCTGGCCGACGACATCGGCGCGTCCGCTGAAGTGCTGTTTCCAAAGACGGTGGCTGATGACGGCCTGGTGGACGTTGCCTCCCAGGCGATCGTCGGCGGCGGCATAGGTGCGGCCGAGAGCGGGCGACACGCCCAGGACGCTGAAGAGTTCGGGACTCGCGAAGCTCAGGCGGATGGGTTGAGCGGGGCCATCGCCGGCGAGGTTGGTGGGGACGCTGAGGTAGGCGCCCATTTGCCGGAAGGACTTGGCCTCGCGCCGCCAGTCCCAGAAGTCCGGAATGGAAACGTCGGTTTCGGAGTTGGCGAGGGCGGGCTGCTCCATGCGCAGGCGGACGAGGCGATCGGGTTCTTCGAAGGGAAAAGGGCGGAGAAGGATCGCGTCAAAGAGACTGAAGACGGTGGCGGCGGCGCCGATAGCGAGGCCGAGGGTGAGGATCACCAGGGCGCTAAAGCCGGGCTGGGAGAGCAAGGGGCGGAGCGAATGACGGAGGGCAAGAAGCATGGGGATGTAGTTACCTCTGGGGGGCGCGAAGCGAAAATGCGCGACGGTCTTGTCTCGATACTGAGATCACGTTATCATTTTAAACATTCATTCCACTCTGGCAAGGAAACAACAACCAAAAATGATTCGAGGACAACAACGATGCCGTTGGGGTTGGGTTTTGGTGGCGGGCCTGCTTGGGCCGATCTGGGCCAGCGGTGCCGAAATGGCGGGACGGGTGCAAGACGCCAGCGGGGGGCAGATTGCGGGAGCGAGCGTCGCACTGCGGCGCGGGCTGATCGAACTGCGCACGAGTAGCGACGAGCAAGGCGGTTTCCGCTTTACGGGGGTGGAGGCGGGGGCCTATCGCCTGGAGGTGGTCCACAGCGGGTTCCAGACGTTCGCCAAGCAGGTGGAGTTGAAGGAGGTGCGCCAAGAGCCTTTACGCGTAGAATTGGCCGTTTCCAGTCTGCTGGAGGCGGTGGTGGTGACGACTGAAGCGGATGGTTATCGGCCGGAGTCCTCCACGATGGGGACCAAGCTCGACCTGCCGCTGCTCGATACGCCGCAGGCGATCGGCGTGGTGAGCCGGGCGGTGCTCGAGGATCGCGGCGTGCTGCGGATGGCCGAGGCAGCGGACAACGTCAGCGGCGTGCGGGCCAGCCCCGGGTATGGGGGCTTGTCGTCGGGGAACTTCTACATTCGCGGATTTCGCGGGACGTTCAGTGGCGGCAACTTACGGGACGGATTCAGAGACTACACGTTCCTGTCGTCGCGCGACGTGCAGGGCATCGAGCGGATCGAGTTTCTGAAAGGACCGTCGTCGATTCTCTACGGACAGGCCGAGGTGGGCGGCATTACGAATACGGTGCTGAAGCGGCCGCAGCCGCAGCGCCTGGTGACGGTGGGTTTGCAGGCGGGCGGGTACGGGCTGTGGCGGCCGACGCTCGATCTGAACACGCCACTCAATGCGGCGGGGACGTTGTTGTTTCGCTTGAACGGGGCCTATGAGAAGGCGGAGAGCCATCGCAACTTCGTTCAGAGCGAGAGCCAGTATCTTTCGCCGGCGCTCATCTGGCGGATGCGGCCGCAGACGCAGTTGCGCGTACAGGCGGAGTTGCAGCGCTACCGTTATCTGTTTGATACCGGCTATGTGCCGGAGCCGGAAAGCCTGACGCTGCCGCGCAGCAATTACTACGGCGAGCCGGGCTTCAATCATTCGACGACGCAGCAAGGTTCGCTGAGCGTGGAGTTCACGCATAGCTTCAGCGAGCAGTGGAACTATCGCGGGGCGTTGAACGCGCTGCAGTCCGAAGGAGCAATGCACTATGCCAACCCGATAGGGATCTCGGCCGATCGCCGGGCATTGAATCGCGCGGCCTATATTACTGACGAAGCGACGCAGAACTACCACTTACAGAACGAGCTTTACGGGCGCTTCCGCACGGGGGCGCTGCGGCACAATCTGGCCGGGGGAACGGAACTGGTGCGTTGGGCATTCCCCTATGTCTTTAACTTCGGGTCCACGGTGCCGATCGACCTATATAACCCGCGTTACGGCAATGTGCCGAGCGGCTTCTTCCCCTTGTTCGGCGATCGCACCTGGGCGAATATCAGCGGCACTTACTTACAGGATCAGATCGCGCTGGGCGAGAAGTTGAAGTTATTGGTGGGATTGCGGGCAGACTTTGTGGATCAGCGCTCGTCCGATCCGCTGACGGGCCGGCGAACGTCAAGCCGGTCGATTTTTAATACCGCGCCGCGCGTGGGCCTGCTGTACAATCCGTGGCGGTCGGCCTCGGTTTATGGTTCTTACACGAACTCGTTCCTGCCGCAGTTCGGTGTGACGAGCACGGGGGAGGCGTTCGAACCGCAGCGCGGCAGGCAGGCGGAGTTTGGCTGGAAGCAACTCCTGTTGGGCGATCGCGTGTTTACGACGGCGACGGTGTATCAGATCTGGAAGACAAACGTGCCGACGCCGGATCCGCTCAATCCGCGAGCCAGTATCCTGACGGGCGAGCAGATGAGCCGCGGCCTGGAACTGGACGTGACGGGCCGTTTGCGTTCGAACTGGACGTTGACGGGTAACTATTCGGCGATCGATGCGCATGTGAGCCAGGACAATCGGCTTCTAGTGGGGTCGAAGCTGGTGGGCGTGCCGAAGCATTCGGTGGGCTTGCTGAGTAACTACACGGTGGATCGAGGTGCGCTGAGCGGGCTGAGCTTTGGGGGCGGGATCTATGCGGCGACGCGCCGTCAGCCGACGCTGCCTAACCGTTCGACGTTCATTCCCTCTTATGGGCGCCTCGATCTCTACGCCGCCTACCGGCGCAAGCACTGGGAAATTCAAGCCAATCTGAAGAACGTGAACGACTCGCTTTATTATGAGGCGCAAGGCTCGCAGATCGTGCCGCAACCCGGACGCAACGCCATTCTGGCCATGAGGTACCGGTTCTAGTGTTCGCGTTGATAAGGCGGATTGCCGGGGCGGAACTGAAGCAACAGTATCGGGAGGGGACGCTCACTGTGTTGGGTGTCCTGGCGGCAGGGGTGCTGGTGGTGACCATCGGAGGACGGTACTCCACGTTTGTCGACACTGCCGCAGAGACGCAGAGTGCCGCGCGGAGGGTCCGCGAGCAATGGGTTGACCAAGGCGTGAAGCATCCGCATTCTGGGGCGCACTTTGGCACTTACGCGTTTCGACCGCCGTTCGCCACGGAGTTGCTCGAGCCGGGAGCAGCCAGTTACTCCGGCCAGATCTTTCCGCTAGTCACTCATCAGCGGAACTTTCCGCTCGAGGTGCCGATTGACCGGCGCAGCGGACTCACCCGCTATGGCGAGCTTTCGCCAGGGGTAGTGGGGCTGGCGTTGCTGTCGCTGGCGGCGATTTTGCTGGGCTACGGGACGATCGCGGGAGAGCGGCAGCGGGGAACGCTCCGTTTGTTACTGGCCAGCGCAGCCTCACCGCGCAGCATCATCTGGGGGAAGTGCCTGGCCCTCGGCATCGCGATTGGAGCGCTGTGGCTGGCGATGGGGGTGGTGGAGGGAGTGTTTCTGGCTCTCGCGACGCGGACCGGATCAGGGGCAGCGGGCGAGGTTTGGCTGCGGTTTGCGGGCTTTCAGGCGGTGCAACTGCTCTACGCCGCGACGTGGGTCGCGGGCGTGGTGGCGCTCTCGGCGTGGATCCACCAGCCGCGGACCGTGCTAGTGGTGGCGTTATCCTGCTGGATCGGGAATACGATACTGCTGCCGCGGGCGGCAACTACGGCGATTCGCAGCGTGATCCGCGAGCCCTCGACCGAGGAGTTTAATAATGCCATCAAGCACGACATCTCGTTCAATGCCGATGGTAGCGAATGGGTGAACGCGTGGTCGAAGAAGCTGATCGCCGACACGCTGCAGCGCTACGGGGTGGAGAGAGTGGAGGACCTGCCGGTGGGTTACGCGGGCATCATGCTGAAGGGCTCCGACGCGCACTATGAAGAAGTGTTCGGGCGTCATTTTGCGCGCCTGCAGGCGATTCATCGCCGCCAGGAAGAATGGACCCTGGCGATGTCGTTTCTCGGACCCTGGGTGGCGGCGCGCTCGTTGCTGGAGGGGTTCGCCGGGACCGACGTCACGCACCTGGCAAACTTTGCGGAAGCCGCGGAGCGTTATCGCCGGCAGTTCGTGGAAGCGACCAATGACGTCGCAGAGCATCAGGGAAAGGGCACGGGGTGGGAACTTGAGGTCGGGAAGCAGTTCTGGTCCTCGGTGCCGGACTTCCGCTATACGCCACCGGGAGCTTGGTCCGTGGTGGAGGATCATGCGATGAGTGGGGGGATTCTGTTCGTTTGGCTGGTCGGCACCGTCCTGCTGGTGCAGCGGGCGGCTGGGCGATTGGAGCGGCAGGCGTGAGGCGGGAACTGCGCTTGTGGGCGCGCGAGCCGGGAACGTGGGGGCTGGCGGCGCTCTATGCCCTCCTGCTGATCTACGGGGCCTTACAAGGCGTGAATGGCTATCGGGATACGGTGGCGCAGATCGTGCAGACGAAGGCGGAGTATGCGGAGCGATGGCGAACCATCGCTCGACAGGCAGCAAGCGGGAAAGAGACGACTTGGGGCTCCTGGAGAAGCGCGTCGCTAGCCGGCAGTGAACAAGGCGGCGCGGTGGCATGGCTGGAGCCGCTGCCAACGAGTGTGCTGAATCTAGGGCACGCGGTACGGGAGAATCCCGTGCGCCGAATCTCGCTCTACGACAGCCCAGTGGCGCCGCCGCTCGCAAATCCCATGAATGCCGTCTACGGCACGCTCGACCTCGGGTTCGTCGTGCTCTGGATATTGCCTTTGATGGCCTGCCTGACGGCGCATCAAGCCGTGGGCCGCGACTGGGAGGCGGGAGTGTGGTCGCTGAT
Source organism: Bryobacteraceae bacterium (assembly GCA_965229305.1). GTDB lineage: Bacteria > Acidobacteriota > Terriglobia > Bryobacterales > Bryobacteraceae > JALHNI01. The sequence goes on from CBDDIZ010000023.1 coordinate 57,739, forward strand.
CCTGGTGAGTGGCATTTCGTTGTACCGGCTCGTCCTGACGAGACTGGTGCTGCCGTGGGGTCTGCTCTGGCTGTTGACGATGACCGCCGCCGCCGGGAGCATCGCGATGACGTCCGGCGAGTTCAAAGCGGCATGGTGGATCTGGGCGCTTGCGGTGGCGGGTTACGCGGCAGTCTGGACGGGGTTGGGTGCCTGTTTCGGCTTGCGCCTCGGCGGTCCGTCGCGGCAACTGCTGATGGCCGGCGCGTGTTGGTTGATGGCCGTGTGGGTGGCGCCCGGACTCATGGACGCCGTGACGGAATGGCTGGTGCCGCGGGTGAGCGCGGCGGATGGCTTGCTGGCCGCCCGGGAGGCGCAGATCTCGCTGGCGCAGCGGGGCGCGAGCATTGCGCGCCGGGTGTATCACGAGCATCCCGAGTGGCAGCCATCGCCCGAGCTTGTCGCCAAGATGAACCGTCCCGTGCCCGGCGGTCCGCGGAAGCGCGATGCGCGAAATGTCTATGCGAATTATTTGGCGGCGGAGGAAGCGGCGGCGCCCAGCCGGGAGCGCAGTGCGGAACGGCGCCGGCGAGTGGAGGAGTTGGCCAAACGCTTCAGTTGGATCTCGCCGGTGATGGCGATGCAGTACTTCACCGAGGAAGTGGCGGGCAACAGTTTTGACCAATACCGGGACTTCGGCGATCGCGCGGAGGGATTTCTGCGGGAATGGCGCGGCTACTTCGCCGGGAAGGTTTGGCGGTTGGAGGAGATGGCGGCAGAGGACATCGAGAAGCGGCCGCGTTTTCAACCCGAAGCCGGACGCGAAGGAATGGACGGGAGCCGAATTTTGGAGCCGCTGGCGGGAGTTGGAGTGTGGCTCTTGGGAAGTTGGGTGGCGCTGTGGGTCCGGATTCGGCGGTTCTCGCTGGTCTAGGCGTCGCGGCGGTCCGCCAGGCAGCGGGGGCCAGGGCGATGAAGCCCCGGCCCCGCGCGTTCTATTGCCACTGATAGATGCTGCCTTGGGCGTCGATGGCGAAGATGTTGCCGGCGCTGCCGACCGACACCTGGACCATCAGACCCGGCAGGCTGTCCCAACTGCTGCCATTCCAGCGCCACAAGCGGCGATTGCCGCTGATGCCCCAGAGTTCGCCCGAGGCGCTCACCGAGATGTCGCGCAAGAGGCCGGGGAAGGGGGTGGCGACGCCGCCGACGACTTTCTGAATGGCGTCGGTGCCGTTTTTGGTGAGGTAGAACTCGTTGGCGTTGCGGATGCTGGCGCGATAGACGTCGGTGGCGACGACGGTCCAGGCGCCGGATTGAGCGTCCCGCTGATGAGCGCGGCCGTCGGGACCGACGCCCAGGAGCGTGCCGTCACTGGCGGCCGAGATCCAGGTGAAGCTCGAGACACCGTCGGGCATGGGCAGTTGGTTCCAGCCGGCGCCATCCCAGCGCCAAAGCGTCCCGATGGAGGCGTAGGCGAGCGAGACATGCGAGACGGCAATCAGCGGCGCGGCGCCGGGGAGACGGATCCAGCCGGGAGCGTTGCGCTGGTAGATCTCGTTAGCGCTGTTGGCGCCGATGACCGTGCCGTCGGCGGCGACGGAGAGTTGGCTCAGGATTCCGCCGATCATCTGCCACCGAGAGGACCAGAGGGCATCTCCCCAGGGAGCCCAGATGACGAGGGAACCGTCGTCCTGGAGAATGGCTTCGCAATTGTTGAAGCCGTTGGTGCGCGAGGTCCATTGGGCGCCCTCGGGACCATAAACCACGAGGTTGCCGTCCGGTTCGAGGGTGAGGCGCGAGGAGACACGACCGCCGTTGTGGGCGGTCCAGATCATGGCTCCGTCAGCGAGGCGGTAGATGGCCAAGGTGCCGTCGGCCTGGAAGAGCAGGCGATAGGCGCCGTTGGGCGAAAGCAGGAACTGGTCGGGGGCGAGCGAGTCGCCGGGACGCAGGCGGTTCCGCGGCGCCGGCGGGGCGACGCCAGCGGGAGTGATGGGGAGCGAACGGGTGGCGCTGCGCACTTCGCAACTACCGGCGCCCTGGACGACGCTGAGGTCGATGGTGCCGGGAAAGCGCAGCGTGGCGGCGGGAAGAGTGAGCGTGAGGCGGTTGGTGGGTCCGGGGGCCGGAGCGCTGCAGGTGGTGCCGGCGCAGAGCCGGGCTCCGGTGGCAAAGCCGGTGCCATCGACGCTGAGGGTGACGTCGCCGCTGCCGGCCGTGACGGAGGCGGGAGTCAGGCTGGTGATGGCCAGCGGGTCCGGGAGCAGGTTGAAGCCGGCCGAGACCAGTTTCTCGCCATCGGCGGTGAGGGAGAGGGCCGTGCCGCTGAAGTCCAATTGCCAGCCGGTGAAGGTCCAGCCGTTGGCCGGAGTGACGCGCAACTGCAACTCAGTGCCGGCGTTGTGATAGCCGGTGTCGGACTGGTTGACGATCTCGGCGCTGCCGGCGCACTCGAGGCCCGAGCCGACGATGACGCCGTACTGGGTGTTGAAGTTGGCGGTGATGGTGCGGGAGCCGGCAACCGTGATGGTGTGGCTGGCCGCGCCGGCATCGCTCCAGGCGGTGTGAACGAAGCGGGTGAAGGCAGGCGAGCCGTTCGAGCGCGTCTGCGTGGCTTGGTTCGAGGCGACGGCGATGGTGTGCGTGCTGCCGGCGGTCCAGCCGCTATCCACCGGCGTGGCGAAGTTCTTGGGGGCGGTGATCAGCCGGCCATCGACGGTGAGGCGCAGACCGGGCGGATTAGAACTGATGGTGGTGATGGGCGCCGTGGTGAAGCTGGGCCGCAGGTTCAGGCCCTGACGAGTGGGACGGAGTTGCAGCGGACTCACACTGTAGGATGTGGAGAGCAGGCGGACGGTGGGGTTCCAGTCGTAGAAGTTATAGTTCGCGGCGGGCGTCGCGGTGAGGGTGAGGGGCTGCTGCGCGACGGCATAACGTTCGGTGCCGACGGTGAGCGGCGTGGGCGAGATTTGCACGGTGCCATTGGCCGGATTGGTGAGCGAGGTGGGCACGGGAATCAGTTCGATGAAGTTCGCCATGTAGACGGTGATGGCGGGAGCGTTGGTGGGGCGCGTGGGCGAACCGTCGCCCGCGGTGACCGTGATGGTGTGCGAGACGGGCTGGCCGGCGGAGCGGTGGGACCAGCGGCCGAGCAGCGAGGCGTCGCTGGTGCCGGAAAAGACGAAGCTCCCTTCGTTAAGCGTCTGAACGCCGGGGGCGACGTCGAGCGAGTGCGTAGAGCCGATGGCCCAGGTGAAGGTTTGCGGCGTGGTGACGGTGGCGCCGTCAACGAGTACCTTCAGCCCCGCGGGATTGCTGGTGACGGTGACTTGCTGCGGGGTGGCGCCGTAGAGACGGCGGACGGTATCGATGTCGCCGGCGGAGTAGGGGCCGTTCTCCTGGATGGGGATACCGGCAGGGATGGTCTCGAGGTTGGGCACGGAACCGTCGCGAACGAACAGGTAGGGCCCATAGTGCATGGTGGAGCCGTAGTCATAGAGGCCGACGTCGGCGGCGGAGGAACCGAGTTGATCGAACTCGGAGTAATTGCCGCGGCTGACGGCCTGGTAGTTGACCTTGATGTAGTTGTTGCGGTCCGAACGGGCTTGCTCATGGAAGAGGCCGATGGTGTGGCCCATTTCGTGAAGGGGAATGGCGGCGGGACAGTTGGCCGGGTTGATGTCCATGGAGAAGGTCTGGCGGCCACCGGTCATGCCGATGGCGGAGGAGCCGCCGCAAGTGCCCACGGATTGTTCGCGAATCGTCATGGCCACCGAGTTTTCCTGCTGGGCGGCGGGGACGAATTGGATGACGCCGGCGAAGGTGGCGTTGAATTGAGCGATGACGTCGCGCATGAAGGTGGCGGCCGATCCGCCGGCGGGGGTGACGGTGAGGGTGTAAGGCACCTGCGCGACACCATTCACCACGGGCCAGAGGCGCGAGGGGTTGGCGAGAGAGGTTTTGCCACTTTGGGCCGCGCGGAAGGCCGCTTCGGTGCCGACGACAATGTCGCCCTGCCAGATGGCCTGGCCGTCGCGGAACTGCACCTGATGGGCTTTCAGCGCGGGCATCGGCAGAAGTGGGGGGGCGGGGGAAGCCCCGTAAGCGGCGGTGAGGGCTAAGCCCCAGACGATGAGGTGTGGGCGGATTCGACTAACTACGGACATGGATGCGTTCTTTCCTCCAACGAGCGCCAATCCTGGAGGCGGACCGGGCTCGGAGGGGAAGGCGGAATCGGCGCGCAAAAGCCATCACCATGGCGAAGGTTTTTTGTTGGGGGCCGGCGGAGAAGGGCCCGCAGACCTGCGACGTATAATCAGAGTCTGCGCTAAGGCATGGAGACTTCCCCCGAAGACATCACCCGACTTCTGGAAGCCTGGGGCGGGGGAGACCAAGCGGCGTTGGCGGCGTTGGTGCCGCTGGTCCATCAGGAGCTGCACCGTTTGGCGCATCGGCATTTGCGCGGAGAGCGCGAAGGCGCCTGGCAAACCACCGAGTTGGTGAACGAGGTTTACCTGAAGCTGGTGGATTCAAGCCGCGTCCGCTGGCAGGATCGGGCCCACTTCTTTTCCATCGCCGCACAACTGATGCGGCGCATTCTGGTGGACTTTGCGCGAGCGCGGCAAGCGGCCAAGCGCGGCGGGGGCGCCGTGCGGGTGACCTTTGGGGAGGAGTTGGCCGTGGGGGAGACTCCGCTGGACTGGCTGGAGCTCGATCGCGCCTTACAGGCGCTCGAAGAGCTGGATGCGCGCAAGAGCCGCGTGGTGGAGTTACGCTTCTTCGGCGGGTTGAGTGAGGAGGAAACGGCGGAAGTGATGGGCGTTTCTGGAATCACAGTGCAACGCGATTGGCGGTTTGCCAAAGCTTGGTTGCGGCGGGAGTTGACGCGCGATGAGTGAACCGGCGAAGTGGGTGGAACTGGAGCGGCTCTACCATGCGGCGCTCGAGTGTCCGGCGGGCGAGCGCGAGGAGTTCATTGCTCGGGAGTGCGGCGGCGATGCCTGGTTGCGGGACGAACTGACGTCCCTGCTGGCGCAGGAGCAGGAGTCAGACGATTTTCTGGGGCAACGGGCGATTGAGGTGGCGGCGCGTTCGCTGGCGGAGTCCGGAATGCTGTCGCTCGAGGCCGGCACGATGGTGGGCGCCTACCGCATCCTCGAGCCGATCGGGCGCGGTGGCATGGGGATGGTCTATCGCGCGGAGCAACAGCAGCCGGTGCGGCGTCAGGTGGCGCTGAAGATCATCAAGCCCGGCATGGACAGTGAGCAGGTGATTGCGCGCTTTCGCGCGGAGCGGCAGGCGCTGGCGCTGATGGACCATCCGAATATCGCGCGCGTCCTGGATGCCGGAGCCACCAGCGCCGGGCGACTCTACTTCGTCATGGAACTGGTGGAAGGGCTGCCGGTGACCGAGTACGCCCGCCAACATCAGCTCTCCCTGCGAGCGAAGCTGCAACTGCTGGTGCCCGTGTGCCAGGCGATTCAGCATGCGCACCAAAAGGGCGTGATTCATCGCGACATCAAGCCCTCCAACGTCCTGGTGACGACGTACGACGGCAAGCCGGTGCCCAAGGTGATCGACTTCGGCATCGCCAAGGCGACGCAGGAGCCGCTGACCGATTGGAGCCTGCATACGCAGGTGGGTTCGGTGATGGGGACCGTCGATTACATGAGTCCTGAGCAGGCGGGCTCCGGCGGCGCCGACATCGATACGCGAAGCGACGTGTACTCGGTGGGCGTGCTGCTCTATGAGTTGATCACCGGGGCGACGCCCTTGAACCGGCCGAACCGCGAGGGGGCCAATGAGGCGGACCTGCTGCGGCGGATTCGCGAAGAAGAGCCACCGCCGCCGAGCGCACGCTTGCAGAATCCCAAACAGCAGCGCGAGGTGCGGGGAGAGCTCGACTGGGTGGTGATGAAGGCGCTCGAGAAGGATCGCGCGCGGCGCTATGGGTCGGTGAGCGCGCTGAGCGACGACCTCGAGAATTATCTCGCCGGAGCGCCGGTCACCGCGGGTCCGCCTTCGACGGCGTATCGCTTGAAGAAACTGGCGCAGAGGCATCGGGCCGCGCTGGTGACCATCGCGGCGGTATTGGTGGTGCTGTTGGGCGCGGTGGTGTTCAGCGCGCGCGAAGCGATCCGGGCGCGGCAGGCGGAGCAGGCGGCTTCGGCGGTGAACGACTTTCTGGCGCATGATCTGCTGGCGCAGGCGAGCGCGAATGTGCAGGCGAATTACAGTGGGCGTCCGGATCCGGACTTGAAGGTGCGCACAGCGCTAGACCGGGCGGCGGCCCAAGTGGGCACGCGCTTTGCCGGGCAACCGCTGGTGGAAGCGGCGATTCGCCATACGATGGGCTCCACGTATCGGGACCTGGCGATCTTCGGCGAAGCACGCCGGCATTTGGAGCGCGCGATCGAGTTGCGGCAGCGCGAACTCGGCGCGCGGCATGCGGCGACGCTCGAGTCGCAGGATCAGTTGGTGAACGTCTATCTGGGCGAGGGGAAGCCGGCGCTGGCCGAGCCGTTGGCGAAACAGGTGCTCGCACTGCGGCGGCAAGCCTTGGGCGAGCGCCATCCGGACACGCTCACCGCCCTGCACAATCTGGCGAACGTCGAGCGGGCATTTGCGCGCGATGCTCCGGCCGAGGCGCTCTACCGGCAGGCGGCCGATCTGCGGCAACAAGTGCTGGGTGCGGAGCATGCGGATACCCTGCGCTCCCTTTCGAGCCTGGGTTTTGTCTCGATGCTGCTGGAGAAGTTTCCGCAAGCGGTGTTGATTCACCAACGCGTGCTCGAGATTCGGGGCCGGCGCCTGGGGCCCGAACATCCGGAGACAATGCAATCGCGCCTCGCGCTCGCGCAAGCGTTGTTCAACGCAAATCAGGCGGCGGAGGCGGAGAAACAACTGCTGGAAGTGCTGACCTGGCGGCGGCGCGTGTTGGGAGCGCAACACCCGGACACGTTCATGACATTGAATAGCTTGGCGATGGCGCGCCAGGCTCAGGGCAAATATCTCGAAGCGGAAGCTGGTCTTGCCGAGTGCGTAGAGAACGCGGGGACGACCTACGGCGAGGCCCATCCCGTGGCGGTGGCTTGCCGCAACAACCTCGCCGACGTCTATCAAGCCGAAGGCAAGTACGACCTGGCCGAGCGCCACTTCCGTAAGATTTTGGAGATTGATCGACGGACAACCGGCAGCGAGAGTCCGGATGCGCTGCGTTCGATGAGTAACCTGGGAGTGACGTTGACGGCCGCGGGCCGCTATGCGGAAGCGCGTTCGCTGCTGGAGCAGACAGTGGCTTTGCGGCAGCGAATTCTGGGGCCGCGCAATCCGAAGACGCTCAGCTCGATGGATTCGCTTGCCACGCTTTACGCGCGCCAAGGCGAACTCCAACTGGCGTACCGAAGCTTTGAGCAAGTGGTGGCGCTGCGTCGAGCGGTGCTGGGGCAAAAGCATCCGCGTACGTTGTCGTCGGTGACGTCACTCGCTGATGTGCTGGTAGACCTGCGCCGCGGTCGCGAGGCGGAGCCGCTGGCGCGTGAGGTGCTCGCGGCGAGTGGCAAAGATGCCTGGGCGCATGGCTATCGGCAGAATCTGCTGGGGGCGGCTCTGGCGGGACAGCAGCGCTGGGACGAAGCGAAACCTCTGCTGCACGACGGCTACATCGAGTTGGTGCGCAACCAGGATTCCCGGCCGTTCAGCGCGCGCGCCGATTTGGAGCGGGCGGAGCGGCGCTGGCGCGCGGTGCCCCAGCGAAACTAGGCGGCTATCTGCTGACGGCGGGAGGAGCGACTGCGCCAAGCGAAAAAACGGCGCAGCGCGAGCGCGATGCCGGTGTAGACCAGCGCCGCGCCGCCCAGCGACGCGAGCCCGGCGATGGTTTGTCCGAGGAGGCCGTAAAATTCTCCGGTGTGGATGAATCGTAACCACGTGCGGACGCGCCGCCCAAGCGTCAGGTCATCAAAGGACTCCGAAGTTTGCACCGCGGCGGTGGCCCGGTCCAGAGTGAGCGTGGTCCGCTTCTGCGGCTGGCCGGCGTAGCCGCCGTCGATGACGAACGTCACGGGTGAGTCGTTGGACGTGGGGATGCGGAGATTGATGGTGCGCCAATCGGCATTCTGTTCCGCGGCGCGCTGCCAAAGAACATTGAGGCCGGCGAGCGACACCGGCTCGGTGCTGGGCTTATCCGCGGGCGGACGCGCGGGCGTGGGCAGCGGCGAGTTGGTGAGTTGGTAGACGAGGTTCGACGCCCATGGATAGGAGATCACCGTGGCGCCCAGCACCACCAGCAGCAACGGCAGGAAGCACCAGAGGCCGATGACGTTGTGCCAGTTGAAGTCGCGCGCTTTGCCGGAGAGTCCGCCGCGAAACCAGGCGATGGCGCGGACGCTGGCGGCGGTCCAAACCCGCGGCAGCCAAAGATAGAGGCCGCTGATGACGATGAAGAGGAACGCCAGATTGGCCGCACCGGTGATGGCTCGGCCCGAGGGGCGGCTGGCTCCGGAAGCGGCGAGATAACGATGCCATTCGGTGACGCTGCGGAAGAAGGCGCGGATGCCGGCATGCGTTTTGCCGAGCTGCTGGCCGTTGCTGGGGTCGACGTAGAGCGTCTCGCGCCCGGCGGTGATCTGGGCTGGCTTGGCAGGGTCGCGGTAGATGGTGATGGTGGCGGGGAGTTGGCCGGTATTCTGCTGAATGGCGCCGAGCAAGGACTCCAGCGGCAAGCGCGGACCTTGAATGGCGGGCAGATCCCGCAGGTCCACCCAGGCGACCATCTGCTTCTCATAGGTGAGAAGCACGCCCGTAACCGACATGATGAGGATGACGATGCCGGCCGCGACGCCAAGGCAAAGGTGAGACCAAAAGAGCAGTTTACGCATGACGACCGGTTCGGTTCAGGATATCCCGATCCAGGGCTAGCCGGCGTCAACGGGCTTGCGCGTTTGGCGGGCTGATTGAGCCTTTTCGAGATCGGCGAGGATGCCCGCCGCGGTCTGCTGCAGCAGTTCGACGATGCGCGGCGTTTCGCTCGCGGGCCAGGGACCGGAAAGACCCAACGCGGCGATCGGCGGAATGCGCATCGGGACCGAGATCGAGAGGATGCCGGTTTCGGGAAAGCGTAGCCGCGAATAGCCGAGACGGCGAATGCCTTCGAGCGCTTCCGGCAGGTTCTCCACCGGCACACTGGGCTCGCGGGCGATGGCCTGTTTGACATTCACCTTAGCGGGGGCGGGCGGTTCGGCATAGGCCAAAAGGGCCAAGCCGAGGCTCGAGCGATCGGCCGGATGCAACTGATGACGCCCGATCGACTCTTCCATGGGCTGGCCGGGCTTCGAGTGAAACAGGAAGCAGACTTGCTTCTGCCACAGCACGCCGAGCGCGACCGTCATGCCTTGATTGAGCAGCGGCTTCAGATGCGGCAGCGCCGTGGTGAGCAGTAGTGAGCCGCGCAGGCTTTGGGCGGTGAGCACGTGCAGAGCCGGCCCAGGTTGGTAACGCCGTTGGGGCGTTTGCTCGAGGAGGCCGACGCTGGCGAGCGTGGAGAGCAGGCGCGAGACGCGCGTGTGTTCTTCGTTCAGGATGCGCGCCACTTCGCGGCTTCCGATGGGACGTTCCGCGCCCACCACGGTTTGCAGGCAACTGATGCCGTTGATGAGGCTTTGGTTGGGTTGGGCAGGCATGCAGCGTCGGTACTGTAGTTCAGGATAACCGTTGCTCTCTGGGACAATTGGTGCTATAAAAGCATCAAATGAAGCGACGGTGTTCCCTGCTCGTCCTGGCTGACGCTCTGCTTTTGCCCCGTTTGCGCGCGGCGGACGGCGAGTTTGTGGCGCGGAGTTGGGACCATCCGCGTCTGCCGCCGACCGTGAATCGGGCCTATCAGCTGTATGTCCCGGCCCCAGCGACTCGTCCGTTGCCGCTGGTGATCTATCTGCACGGCGCGGGCGCGAAAGGCCAGGACAATGCGAAGCCGGTGCGCGAGCCGTTGGCGCGACACTTCGCCGCGCCGGAGCAGCAGGAGCGCTTTCCGGCTTACGTCCTGGTGCCGCAGTGCCGGGCCGGCGACGACGCGAACGGCCGGCCGAACAACTGGGTGAAGTGGCGCAATCAGCGGGAGAGTCCGCCGGCGCAGTGGGACCTGAGCGACGCTGAGCCCAGCGATCAATTGCGGGGCGCGCAGGCGGCGCTCGATGACGTCCTGCGGCGGGAACGCGTGGACCCGTCGCGCATTTTCCTCACTGGCGTCTCGATGGGTGGCAGCGGCAGTTGGTATTGGTCCGCGTTCGAACCCGAACGCTTCGCGGCGGTGATGCCGGTGTGTGGGCTGAGTGAGGCGCGACGCGCGGCGCGCTTAAAACATTTACCGGTATGGACGTTTCAAGGCGATCAGGACGAGACGGTGCCGGTGGCTCGCACGCGGGCGATGGTGGCGGCGCTGCGCGAAGTGGGCGCGCCGGTGAAGTACTCGGAATTCGCGGGCGTGGGGCATGGTGTGGAGAGCCGCGTGCGCGCCACGCCGGGCTGGCTGGAATGGCTTTTTGCCCAGAAGAGGAAGGCATAGACCATGTGGAAAGTCTGGCTCTGGTGGACGGCTGTGGCGTGGGCACAGACAGCGAACGAGGAGTTCTTCGAGAAGCAGGTGCGGCCGATCCTGGTCCGAAATTGTCAGGGCTGCCATGGCAAGGCAATGCAGCGCGGTGGCTTGCGGTTGGATTCACGGGCGGCGCTGCTGACGGGCGGCGCGCTAGGTCCGGCGGTGGTGCCGGGCAATGCCGACCAAAGCCTGTTGGTGCAAGCCGTGCGCTACGGCGACGAGCATCTGCAGATGCCGCCGATGGGCAAGCTGAAAGCTGAGCAAATCGCCGCGCTCGAGGAATGGGTGAGGCGCGGCGCGGCGTGGCCGGGTGAGGCCGAGAAGAGTCCGGCGGCGGTGGCGAAGACGGCGGATGCACGCTTGCAGCATTGGGCGTTTCAGCCCATAAAGCCAGTGCCGGTGCCTCCGGGTGCGCCGCATCCGATTGATGCTTTCCTGCAACAGAAGATCAGCGCGGCCCGGCTCAAGGTGAGCCCGAAGGCTGATGCGTTGACGTTGTTGCGGCGCGTGCGCTTCAATCTGACCGGGCTGCCACCGACTGAGCCGGAGATGGCTGAGGCTGGCCGGCCGGGCGCGTATGAGGCACTGGTGGAGCGGCTGCTGCACTCGCGCCAATACGGGGAGCACTGGGGACGTCATTGGTTGGACGTGGCTCGCTACGCCGACTCGAACGGCTCCGAAGTGGATCATGCGCTCGCGCAGGCTTGGCGCTATCGCGACTACGTGATTGGCGCGTTCGAACACGACAAGCCCTTCAACCAGTTCATCACGGAGCAACTGGCGGGCGATCTGATACCCCGGCCGACGCCGGAGAGCTTGGCGGCGACGGGCTTGTTGATGCTGGGCGCGAAGTCCCTGGCGGAGCTCGATAAACCGAAGCTGGTGGCGGACATCGTCGATGAGCAGGTGGACACAGTGTCGCGCGCATTCATGGGCCTGACGATGGGTTGCGCGCGTTGCCATGATCACAAGTTCGATCCGCTGCCGACGGCCGACTACTATGCGATGGCCGGCATCTTTTTCAGCACGCGCATGATGGACGTCAGCAAGCGCGTGGCTACCTGGACGGAGCGGCCCATCGACGCGGTCTCCGCGGCCCGGCTCGAGACGCTGCAGAAGAAGCTCGAGACGCTACGCCAGCAACGGGCCGACGCCGTAAAGGCTTCGCGCGGCACACGCCAGAAGATGGCCGAGAGCGCCGACTTTCTGGTGGTGGAAGCCGAGCATTACCTGCAAGGCAATGTGGTAGTGGATCGCGATGACTTCGGCAAGGGCATCGGCGTGGTGCGCACCAAGCGTACGTATCCGGATGAGGTGCAGTACGAGTTCTCGGTGCCGCAAGCGGGCGAGTATCAGTTGGAACTGCGCTACGCCTCAAGCGAAGCGCGACCGGTGGAGATCGTGATCAACGGCGTGACGGTGGAGACGGTCGCCGCCGGTGCCATCACTGGCGGCTTCACTGCCGATGCCCAGCGCTGGTTCACGCAGGGGCGCTACGTCTTGAAGGCCGGGACGAATACGATGGCCTTCCGGCGCGACGGGCCGATGCCCCTGTTCGACAAATGGCTGGTGGGTAAGCCGCGCAACGCTCCCTATGCGAGCGCGGTGCCGAATCAGCCGGCGCCGCAGGAGAACGAAGAGGAGACGCGCCAAAAGCTGGCCAAGCTCGACCAGGAGATTGCCGCGCTCGAGAAGGAAGTGGACGCCGTGCCGATGGCCATGGCGCCGTATGACGGTCCGGTGGCCGATTCCGCGATCCTAGTGCGCGGCAGTCCGGCGACTCCGGGCAAAATCGTCGCGCGGGGTTTTCCGCACGTGGCGGGCAACTGGGACGCGCTGCGGCCGGGCAAGGAGACCAGCGGCCGTCTGGAGTTGGCGAAGTGGCTCACCGACCCGCGCCACGTGCTGACGGCGCGCGTGATCGTGAACCGGGTTTGGCTTTGGCAATTTGGTCAGGGGCTGGTGGGCTCTCCGGACAATTTCGGCTTGCGCGGCGAAGCGCCGTCCCATCCGGAATTGCTCGACTGGCTGGCGAACTGGTTCATGGACCAAGGCTGGTCCATCCGCGCGTTGAATCAATTGATCTGTACGAGCGAGGCTTATCAACGCGCGGGCAGCAGCGAGGTGCAAGCGGCCGACCCGGCCAATCGTCTGCTCGCGAGCTTCCCGCGCCGAAGGTTGACGGCCGAGGAGATGCGCGACGCGATGCTGGCGGCCAGCGGCAGGCTGGACCTGGCGCCCGGTGGCTCTCTGATGGAGGTGCGCAACCGTACGTACGCGAATGGCGGAAACGCACCGAAGGACATCGTGAAGAAGATGCACTATGACTCCGCGCGCCGCTCCGTTTATCTTCCCGTGGTGCGCACCGGCCTCTACGACTTTTTCGCCGCGTTCGACTATCCGGCTCCCGGCTTGCTAACGGGCCAGCGGGCGAACACGACGGTGGCGCCGCAAGCGCTCTTCCTGATGAACAGTCCGTTTGTCCAAGCGCAGGCGAGCGAAGTTGCGGCGCGATTGTTGGCCGGCAGCGAGTCTGCCGACGAGCGGCTCGGCATGGCGTATCGCCGCATTGATGGGCGACCTCCCAGTGCGGCTGAAGTGCAGAGCGGTCTGCGATTTTTGGAAGCCGAAGAAGAAGCCGCGCGAACAGCCGGTGCGGAACGTCCACGCGACGTGGCGTGGCAACGGCTGGCGCACGTGCTCTTCATGGCGAATGACTTCCTGTATCTGAGGTAACGACGATGAACAACTATTCCCGCCGCGAGGCGCTGCGGAGTTATGGCATCGGGTTCGGTTCGCTCGCTTTGGCCGCTATGCTCGGGGAGCGGGCGCAAGCTGCGGAGCAGCCGCTGGCGCCGCGGAAGCCCATGTTCCCGGCCAAGGCCAAGCGCGTGATCTTTCTGTTTATGAAGGGCGGGCCTTCGGCGGTGGACTTGTTTGACTACAAGCCGGAACTCGCCAAGTTCGACGGCAAGACGGCGCCCAAGCTGCCGAAGATTACCTTTGCCGGGGCCACGGGCCGCGAAGGGTCGCTGCTGTGGAAGTCGCCCTGGAAGTTCTCACCGCATGGACAGTCCGGGCACCTGGTGAGCGAACTGATGCCGGAAACCGCCAAACTGGTGGACGACATCTGCTTCCTCCATTCGTGCCACACCAATGGGCTGGACCATGGCGCGGCAACCGTGACGATGAACACCGGGACGTCGTCGTTCGTGCGGCCCAGCATGGGCGCGTGGGTGCTCTATGGTTTGGGTTCCGAGAATCAGAACCTGCCGGGCTTTATCACGGTGTGCCCGACATCCGGCGTGGGCGGCACCACGAATCACGGGTCCGCCTTTCTGCCGGCCGTGTATCAGGGCACTCCGCTGGGGGCGATGGGGATGAAGCCGGAAGAAGCGCAGTTTCGCTTTCTGGGGAAGGCCAGCGAGGATCAACGGCGACAACTGGACTACCTACGCGCCTTGAACGAGAGCCGGGGGGCGATTGACAGCGAATTGGATGCGCGCATCCGCTCGTTCGAGATGGCGTTCCGGATGCAGACGGCGGCGCCGGAGGTCCTCGATTACCGGCGCGAAAGCAAGGCGACCCGTGACCTTTACGGGCTCGACGATCCTAAGACGGCTTACTTCGGCACGCAATGCCTGCTGGCACGCCGCTTCGCCGAGGCGGGCGTGCGATTCATTCAGGTGACCAGCGGGGCACCGGAATGGGATCAGCACAAGGAACTGGTGAAGCTGCATCCTGAGATGGCGTATGCGACGGACCGGCCGGTGGCGGGTCTGCTGCGGGACTTGAAGTCGCGCGGCATGTTGGACGACACGCTGGTCCTCTGGGGCGGGGAGTTTGGCCGCACTCCGACTCGCGAGGGAGGCGACGGGCGTGATCACAACCCGTTTGGCTATACGATGTGGATGGCCGGCGGCGGCGTGAAGCCCGGCCGAGTGGGGGCGACGGACGAACTGGGCTACTACGCGGCGGAGAACAAGATCCACATCCACGACGTGCATGCGACGCTGCTGGCGCTATTGGGGCTCGATCATGAGAAGCTCACGTATCGCTACGCGGGCCGGGATTTCCGTTTGACAGACGTGGAAGGTCGCGTCGTGAAGGAAGTGATCGCTTGACGGGGAGCGCGAAGGAATGTTAAACATTTAACTTGACCAAGAAAACTCGAAGCCGCAAGCGGTGGGCGCTAGCCAGCGTCATCCTGGTCATCTCGATGATCAACTACATCGATCGTCAGGCGCTCTCGATTCTCGCGCCGCGCATCCAGAGTGAACTGAGCATTAGCCAGACGCAGTATGCGCGCATCGTGCAGTGCTTCCTGCTGGCTTATACGGTGACGCATCTGCTGGGCGGCCGGCTGGTAGACCGGGTGGGCGCCCGCGTGGCTGAGACGGCTTTTGTGCTCTGGTGGTCCGTGGCGAACATGCTCACGTGTCTCGCCTCCGGCTTCTATTCGCTGGCCGCCAGCCGCACGCTGCTGGGCCTGGGCGAGCCAGGACATTACTCGGCGTCCGGCAAGGCGATCGCCGAATGGTTTGCGCCGAAGGAGCGAGGCCTGGCGGTGGGTATGCTGACGATGGGCGGTACGCTGGGCGCGGCTGTGGCGATGCCGTTGCTGGCTCGTCTGGCGACGGACTATGGCTGGCGCATGGCCTTCGTTCTGACCGGCGCGATGGGCTTGTTGCCGGCGGCGGTCTGGTATTGGCTCTACGGCGCTGGCCCCTCGCCGCAGTCAGAGGTGACGGAGCGAAGAGCAGCGCCGTGGCGGGAGTTATTACGGCAGCCCACCTTGTGGCGGCTGATGGTGGCGCGGATGCTCACCGATCCCCTTTGGTACTTCTACCTGTTCTGGTTTCCGAAGTTCCTGCAGGAGGAGCGCGGCTTCACGCTGCTTGAGGTCGGGGCCACGGCCTGGGTGGTATATCTCGCTGCCGACTTAGGAAGTCTGGCGGGCGGATGGCTGTCCGGCCGCTTGGTCGCGGGCGGATACGAACCGGGGCGAGCGCGCCTGATGGTCATGGCCGGGGCGGCGGCACTGTTGTCGCTGAACTTCCTGCTGCCGGCGATGCCGGGGCGCACGGGCGTGCTGGCGATGGCGAGTTTGTTTTGTTTTTGTGAGATGGTCTGGATGACGAATTGCGTGGTGCTCCAGATCGATTGGTTTCCGCCGGCGTATGTCGGGTCCGTCGCGGGTACGATTGGCGCGGGCGGGTCGCTCGGTGGCTTCTTTTCGACGGCGGTGGTGGGCTACTTAGTGACCATCTATTCGTATGAAGTCACCTTCCGCTGGCTGAGTATTCTTCATCCCACCGCCATTGTCGTGCTGGGATGGTGGTTACTGGGTCGGCCGGCGCAGCAGAAAGAGGCATTGTCAACATGAAGACGAACGGGGTGCAGGCAGGAGGAACGCGAGCGGGCTCGCGAATCCGATCCATTCAGGTGCGGCGCGTATTCGTGCCTTATCGTCACGTGGTGGAGTGGAGCGCGGGCAAACGTCCCGGCACCACGCGGCTGGTGATCGAGATTCTCACCGAAGACGGCGTGGTGGGGCTGGGCGAGACGATCTGCCTGCTGGAGTTTGTGGAGCCGGTGCTGGTGAAGACTCTGGTGCCCCTGCTGGTGGGCGAAAGCGTTTTCGATATCGAGCGCCTGACGAAGAAGGCGGAAGGCGCCGGTTACTACCATCACAAGCGCGCGCTGGTCGCGGCGCTGGCCGGCGTCGAGATGGCTATGTGGGACGCAGTGGCGAAGTACGCCGGGCTGCCCCTGTATCAGTTGTGGGGCGGCGCGTTCCGGCGGTTTGTGCCGGCGGTGGCCTATCTGCAGTCGTCCAATCCGGAGCTACTCGCCGCCGAGGCTTTACAACTCACCAAGGCCGGCTTTGGCACGATCAAGCTCAAGATCGGCATGGGCACCGAGAGCGACGTGGAGATCGTCCGCGTGGTGCGCGACGCGGTGGGGCCGAAGATCAAGCTGCGCGCCGATGTGAACGGCGCGTGGAGCATCGGCACGGCGAAGACGCAATTGCGCAAGCTCGAACAGTTTGAACTGGAGTATATCGAGCAGCCGTTGCCGCTGGAGGACCTCGACGGGCATGCCTATCTGCGGCGGCTCTCGACGGTGCCGATCGCGCTCGATGAGAGCGCCTACACACTGCAGGATGTCTACGCGATTGTGCGGCGCGAAGCCGCGGACGTGATTCTGCTGGATGCTCATGAAGCCGGTGGCTTGCAGGCCACCCGGAAAGCGGCGGCGGTCGCTGAGTCCGCCGGGATTCCGGTGACGATTCATAGCGGTTCCGAACTCGGGATCTCGCAATCGGCGAACATTCAACTGGCGATGAACTTACCCAACTGTTCCATCGCGATCGACTCGATGTATCACAACCAGGTGGGCGAAATTATCCGGCGGCCGCACGAGTATCACGAGGGCGGCTTCTATGCTCCCGAGGGGCCCTGGCTTGGGCGTGGAAATCGACGAAGCGGCCATGGAAGAGTTCAAGACAGACCGTATTCAGAACCCGTATCTGGACCCGGAGAAGCCGCACTGGTTTCCGATGAAGCCGCAGTACTAACGTCGAACTGCGCCGCGCCACGTTAAACTCTTTAGCAGTCAGCATGGCGAATATATTCGATGTCGCGCGGGAGGCGCAGGTCTCGATTGCTTCGGTTTCCCTGGTTCTGAAGGACCCGGAGACGCCGCGCGTCGGCAAGGTGAAGCGGGCTGAGATCCTGCGCGTAGCCAAGGAAATGGGTTATTCGCCTAACCTGCTGACGCGCGGCTTAGGCAAGCACGGCACCAACATCCTGGGCCTGGTGGTGCCTACCGTGGATGCCAAGGCCTTCTTCAATCTGACGATCTCTGAGATTCTGGCCGGCATTCAGGCCTGCCTCTCGGAGCGCCGTTATCACCTGATGGTGTACTCACATGCCCCTGGCCGCGGCAAGATCACCGAGACCGAGATTGTGCAAAGCCGGACCGCCGACGGCCTGATCTTCATCAACACGCGGAACTGCACGGCGACGGATGTTCGCCGCACCGTGGACGAACTCAGCGGCGCGCGCGTGCCCTTCGTGATGATCAACAGCGCGCAGGACATCGACGGCATCAACTACGTGGGCGTGGACGAACGGGCGCTGGGCGTGGCCGCCGGTAACTATCTGGTGAAGCAGGGCCACGAGCACATCGCGATGATCGCGGGCACGGCCAAGTCGCCCACCACGGAATTTCTGCGGGAGGGTTTCGCGCAAGCACTCAAGGCGCATGCACGCAAGTTTCCCGCCCGTTTTCTGGCGCACGGCGCCTTCCGCGCTGAAGATACCGCCGCCGCCGTGGAGCAGGTGCTGCGTGGGGAGCCGCGCCCCACGGCGATCTTCTGCGCTACTGACCTGATGGTGCCCGACGTCTACGCGGCGCTACGGCAGCATCGCTTGCGCATTCCGCGCGACATGGCGGTGCTGGGCCGCGGCGACCTGATGTTTGCGCCTTTTCTCGAGCCCGCGCTCACCACCTTCCGTTTCCCCTTCTTCGATATCGGCTACGAGTCGGCCGCGACGTTGATCAGCTCGATTAAGAGCGGCTCGCAGGCGACGAAGAAGATTCTACTGCCGGCGCCGCTAATCGAGCGCCGTTCGGTCTAAACCTCCCATAAAATTCGCAGCGGATCTTGACATCGTCACGCTTGCGACATATTGTAGACAGCAGATTAAATGTTTAACTAGATGGGCGCAGCCGCGATCTGTCTAGCTTTGTCCTCCACCACGTTAGGGAGTGTTTCCATGCCGAGGTCTTTCCGCTATTTTGTTTTGCCCCTGTTGTGGGCGATGCCGCTCTGTGCGCAGCAAGCCACCCTCACCGGCCGCATCACCGATTCCACCGGGGCGCTGATCCCGAGCGCCACCGTGAAGGCGACCAACCAGAGTACGAACGTTGAAAGCCAGGGCGTTTCCAACGCCGAGGGCTACTACACGATTCCGCTGCTGCCTCCGGGCAACTACACGGTCGCCTTCACGGCGGCCGGCTTTACGAATGCGGAACGCTCGGGGATCCGGCTCGACGTGCAGCAGGTGCTGCGTCTCGATGTCGCGATGCAGGTGGGCGGCGTGGCCCAATCTGTGGATGTGTCGGCCACGGCGCAGTTGCTCGATGCGAGTTCCTCGTCCCTGGGGCTGGTGATCGATGGCCGGCGCATCACAGAACTGCCGCTCAATGGGCGCAATCCGCTGGAACTGGCGCGGCTGACGCCCGGCGTGCAACTGCTCACATCGGCCTTTAACGACGCGCGCAATTTCCGCATCTCGGCGATGTCGATCAATGGCGGACCCACCGGCGCCAACGCCATTCTGTTAGACGGCGGCAGTTCGACGGTGCCCGAGCGTAATGAATATTCGGTGGCGCCGAACGTCGACGCCGTGGAAGAATTTCGCGTGCAGACGAACTCCTTCTCCGCCGAGTTCGGACTCACCGGCGGCGGCGTGATCAACCTGGTGACGAAGTCCGGGACGAACCGCTTGAAGGGGACGCTCTATGAGTTTGTGCGCAACGATGCCTTCGACGCGAACTCCTGGCAGCGCAATCGCAGCAGCCTCGGCAAACCGCCTCTGCGGTACAACCAGTTCGGCTTTACCGTGGGCGGCCCGGTGTGGCTGCCGAAGATCTACAACGGCCGGAATCGTTCATTTTTCTTTGTGAACTGGGAGGCGATTCGCTACAGCACGAGCGCTGTGACGCAGACGCGCGTGCCCACTGAAATGGAACGACGCGGCGACTTCCGCCAGACGATCATCAATTCCACGAACGCCGGCTTGGTGCCGGTGACCCTTTTCGATCCCTTCTCAAGCACCTTGGTGAACGGCCAGATCGTCCGCACTCCGTTCCCCACGGCCGTGCTGCCGGCGAGCCGCATCGATCCCGTCGCCGCGAACGTGATGAAGTACTTTCCCGCCGCCACTGGGCCCGGGCTCGACGCGACGGCGCGCAATAACTTCATCGCCAACGTTCCCAATCGCACGGTGACCGACCAGATCAATCTGCGCTTTGACCATGCCTTCAGCGCCGCGAACAAGCTCTTTGCGCGTTATTCGCAGAACCACGCGAACGCCGAGCGCCAGGCGACCTACGCACCCGATAATCTGGCCGATCCGGGTGGGGCCGAGCAGCCGCGCAACAACAAGAACATCGTGCTGGGCGACACGCACATCGTGACGCCGAGCGTATTCAACGAATTTCGTTTCTCCTACACGCGTCAATCGCTGCGTAGCCGCCCGCCGGGCGCTGATCAAGGTCTGCCCGCGGCGCTCGGACTGCCGGGCACGATTCCGCCCTACGCCTTTCCGTCGTTCTCGCCCGGCGACATCGCCGGCATCGGCAACTTCGCCGGCTTCTACGCCACGCGCGGCATGACGGTGGGCCAGTTGAGCGACAACATCCTCTGGGTGCGAGGCCGCCATACGTGGAAGTTCGGCGCCGACCTGCGCACGAACATGCACAACGACTACAACCCCGGCGCGCTTTCCGGCTCGTTCAGCTTCGGACGCGCGGCCACGGGCAACGGCATTACCACCAATGACATCACCGGTTTCGGCGGCGCGTCCTTCCTGTTGGGCGCCGTCACGGGTGGCAGCATCAGCAATGCCATTGCAAAGGCGGAGAACTACAAGAACTACTCCTGGTTCGTGCAGGACGACTTCAAGCTGAGCCCGCGCCTGACGCTGAACCTTGGGTTGCGGCACGACATCATCACGCCGTTCACGGAGCGCTATGACCGTTACGTCACCTTCGATCCCAGCAAGCCGAACGCCGGCGTGGGTGGTCGTCCGGGCAGCATCATCTATGCCGGGAAGGACTTCGGCCGCACGGTGACGTCGCTCGACAGAAACAACCTGGGACCGCGCGTGGGCTTCGCCTGGGACGTGGCCGGGAATTCGCGGACGGTGCTGCGCGGCGGCTACGGCATGTATTACTTCCACAACGCGATTCGCGAGATTCCGAGCACGGAAGGTTACTCGGCGTCTACGTCGTTCACCGGTCAGCAAGGACTGCCGGCGTTCCAACTGAAGGACGGTCCGCCGGTGGTGGTGCAGCCGGTGGGCTCGTCGTTAGGCTCACTGCTGCGGTTGGGGAACACCGTCCCGGGCTATCAACTTCGAGACATGCGGACGTCTTATGTGCAGCAATGGAACTTCAGCGTGCAGCGCGCGTTGCCCGGGCGCATGATGGTGGACGCGGCTTATGCTGCCAATCGCGGCGTGCGACTGATCACCGACGACTACGACATGAATCAAATGGATCCGCGCTATCTCAGCCTGGGCGCCGCTCTCGACACCTTTGTCGCCAATCCGTTCTTCGCGATGCTGCCCGACGGGGCGCCACTCAAGACGGCGACCGTGCGCCAATCGCAGTTGCTGCGGCCGCTGCCCTACTTCAGCACGGTGAATGTGCTGGCACCTAAGTTCGGCTCGAGCACCTATCACAGCTTCCAACTGCGCGTGGAGCGGCGCATGACTCGCGGCTTCTCCGCGCAATTGGCTTTCACCGGTTCGAAGAAGATCAGCGACGCCGGGCGCGGCGTGATCGACAACGGCGATGCCGGCTTGCAGCAGTTACAGGTCACCTGCGGGCAGGCGGTGGCTTATGACCGTCGCGCTTGCCGCGCCATCGAAGGCGATGACATCTCGCGCATTCTGAACGTCAGCTACGTGTGGGATCTGCCGTTCGGCCGCGGCAAGGCGTATCTGAATCACGGTGTGGCGAGCTGGATTCTGGGCGGCTGGCAGACCAACGGCATCTATACGTATCGGACCGGTCAGCCGCTGGCCGTGCGCGGTGGCGTGACGAACGGCGCGGCGGATCGGCCGGACTATCTGCGCAGCGCGCGGCTCGATCACCCCACCATCCTGCAATGGTTCGACACGACCGCCTTCGGCTTGCCGGCGAACTACACCTACGGCAACGCGCCCCGGACGCTGCCGGACGTGCGCGGGCCTGGCTACAACTCGTTCGATCTGGCGCTGTTCAAGAACTTCAACTTCACCGAGAACGTGCGCTTCCAGTTCCGCGTGGAGACCTTCAATGTGCTGAACCACGTGAACTATGGCTTGCCGAATACGACGTTCCGCTCCACCGCTTTCGGACGCGTGGAAACGGCGCTCGATCCGCGGCAGGTCCAGTTCGGCGCGAAGCTGTACTTCTAGTTCGCCGACGGCTTGTTCACTTTGTCGACCACGAAGACTTCGGCGGGGGCCTTGGTCCCCACCAGCTTCAAACCCAACTGGGCGTCGAAGGCGGTGAAGAGGTCCGGTGGCGCATTCGGGTTGTTCGCCGCCGCGGCGGCCGCGGCCTTGCCCTGGCCCCCGAACTGAAACTCGTCGGGCGTCCAGGAGAGCACGAAGTCGTAGCGGCCGGTGATCCCGGTCTGATCGACGACGGGACGGTCGAGCACGGCGGCTTGCATGACGTTGGCGAGGTCCGTCATCGTGGCGTTGCGCACGGGCAACTGGCCGAGTCCGCGGAAGAAAAGCCCGGGCAGGTTGCCTTGCGCTTCGCTCTTCGTCAGCTTGTGCGGACCCTTGCCCGGCGTGATGGCGTAAACCGAAAGCTCCTTCTTGTCGCGATGAAAGGTAAACTCGAAGCGCTCGGCGATGAGCTTCTTCAGCATCGTCTTCCACTGGTCGCCGTTGGGTTGGCCCTCACCGTCGGGCCGTGCCTGGATGTCGAACTTGTCGGACTCCACCCAGGACGGCGCGCCCGTGATCTGCCGGGCATGAATGCCGTAGGCAAAAGTGAGTAAGTCCGCCAGCGTCGTGTTCAGCGTCGAGAACTGACGGCCGTTCACGCGGATCGCCTTGCCCGGAGCCTCGGGCCTACTGGGCTTGATGGTGGCGACTTCAAAAGACGGATCAGCATCCGCAGCCATCGGTTTGGGCGGCGGCGGAGGTTCGGGAATCGTCCAGGCCGTTTGCGACGTGGCTCGCGTCAGATCCAGGGGCAGGGGATTGCCGCCCTGGCTCCACTTACCGGCGATCATGGTGCCGGCTTCGTTCAACTTGCCTTCATAAGTGCCATTGATGCCGGGGACCGACACCTTGACGTTTGCGCCCTCCGCAATGACGGCGCTCGCATTCAACGGCGCGCCATTCTGGTCAATGCTGTAGAACGTGCCGCGTAAGCCCGCGTCTGATTTGGCGATCTTCAGCACCAACCGCAAATCGCGGCCGGCCTGGAGCGTGCCTTGCCAGGTGCCCACAAAGTCCTGAGCCAGGACTGGCGCGAGCGAGAGAGCGACGAGCGTGAACAACTTCATATCTCCGTATTGTCGTACTCGCGCGTGACGATCGCCACGGGCGCATTTGACGTCCCGCGCACTGGAGCGTCATCATGGCCCAATGCTGTATCGCCTGCTGACTGCGCTTCTGCTCACCCTGCCCCTGCTGCCGCTGCGGGCCCAAACCATCGGCCAGCCCTTTCCGTCATGGACCGAAGGCTATCTGGACATTCACCAGATCAATACCGGCAAAGGGAACTCCACGCTCTTCGTGCTGCCCGATGGAACCAGCCTGATGCTTGATGCGGGTTGGGGCGGCAACGAAGGCGTGCGCGGAACGCCCGCGCGCCCCAACGAGTCGCGCCACGCCGGCGAATGGATTGCCCGCTATGCCCGCCACATGTTGGCCTTCCGTTCGGAGCCCGCGCTCGATTATGCGCTGCTTACGCACTTCCACGGCGACCACATGGGCATGCTTTATCCCACGGCGAAGACGGCGAAGGGCGGCTACAAGCTCACCGGCATCACCGAGGTCGGCGAGCATTTGCCGATTCGCAAGATGCTCGACCGCGGCTGGCCGGACTACGCATTTCCGCGGCCGCAAACCGGCGCCGTGATGGACAACTATCGCGCGTTCCTGAAATGGCAGTCCGAGCACGGCATGAAGGTGGAGCGGTTCGTTCCTGGGCGCAATGATCAGCTGGTGCTCCGCTCGCCGGCGAAGTATCCGTCGTTCGAGATTCGCAATGTGCTGGCGAACACCGAAGTGTGGACCGGCGTGGCCAACAACACTCGTCAGCAGTTTCCGCCGCTCGAATCACTCAAGCCCGACCAGTATCCGGAAGAGAATCCCTGCAGCCTCGGCTTCCGCGTGAGTTACGGCAAGTTCGATTACGGCACGTTCGGCGACATTCCGGGCGCGGTGCCGGATGGTGCGGGGCCGGTGTGGGTCGACATGGAAACGCCGGTGGCGCGCGCGGTGGGGCCGCTCGATGCGGTGATTCTGAATCATCACGGCAATCGCGATTCCACCAACGCCTTTTACTGGAGCAGCGTTCGGCCGCAGGTGGTGGTGATTCCCGTCTGGTCCGCCAATCATCCGGGTGAGGACGTTTTGACGCGGATCTATTCGCAGCGGCTGTATCCGGGCCCGCGCGACGTGTTTGCCACGAACATGACCGACGTCAATCGCGCCGTGATCGGCCCGAACCTGGATCGCTTGAAGAGCTCACAGGGCCACATCGTGATTCGCGTCGATCCGGGCGGCGCCACCTTCCGCGTCATCATTCTGGACGATGCGGCGGAGACTTTCGCCGTGAAAGCCGTCTTCGGACCCTACCAGAGCCGCTAACTGCGTCCAGCTGCCATCGCAGAGGGATGCGGATGCGACACGCGCCCGCGCAGCGCCGAGAGCGACGCGGCAGTAGATCACGCTGCCCAAAGCGTATCACTGGACGTTCAGCGTCACCGTATTCGAGCGATGGCCGTCCACCGTCAGGTAGAGATTTACTTCGCCGCGGCCGGCGAGCGCGCGTGGCAGCGGACCGACGTTGATCTGATCCAGGCCCGTGAACTGCCCTTGCGCCCCCGCGAAGGTGACGGGCACCGCCGTGCCACCTACCTGCGCCGTGACATTGGCCAACGCCGTCCCGCGCAGGCCGGTCCCAACCAGCACCAGGTAGACGGTGTCGGTCGCCGTCCCCAGGCTAATCGGCTTCGCCACCATCTTCTGTTGCGTGGCGCTGTACTCGAACGCCGCCAGCGGCGTCTGGTTGCCCTGCGCATCGGCGCGTACCGCGTTAATGTAGCCTACGCCTTCGCCCGTTGCATTGGCCGAGAACAGGCCCGCCGAGGTCGGCGCGATGAGCACCGCGCCGCTGGCTGATGTGCCATCCTGTTTGCGGATCGTCACCGTGGAGCGGCCCGCCGCCGTGCCCTCGGGCACCACGAAGTTTGCTTGGCCCGCGGAAACGAAGTAGAGCGGCGCGCTGCGGCTCACGTTGTTGGCGTCGATCACGGTTACGCTGACGTTGCTGAGCGACGTGGGCAGCGTGGTGGACGTAGCGGCGACTGTGGACGTCGCAATGCCCGCCCCGAACAGGCTCGCGATCGAGTTGGGCGCCAAGGCATCCAGTCGGAAGCTCGCGCCGTTCGAGATGTTGTTCGCGAGCGGATTCGCGTTGGCCGCGCCCGGCGTGCCGTTGGTGAACAGGCTGAACGTTGTGGCGCCGTCGGTGGTGCGTCCGTAAGCGACATCGGTGCGTTGCGGCCCGAACGTCACTGAGTCAATCAGCGTAGTGCCGTCGGCCGCATAGATCGCCACCACTTCGCCATCCGCGCTCAGTGACCACGACGTATGCCGCGGCCCTTGCGCCACCGTACTGTCGGCGATGAACACTAGATAGCCGCGCGCCGGAATCGAGACGCCGGCCGGTACTTGCCACTTTTTCGGATTGCTCGCGTTGTCGGTGATGTACATGCCGCTCATGTCTACGGTCGCCGAACCGGGGTTGTAGACTTCGAACCAGTCTTCGTAGGCGCCGGGCTCGTCGGGGTCGGCGAAAGCATGGTCGTTATCGGCCATGATCTCGTTGATCAGCAGTTGCCCCGTGGCGGCGCCAGGCGGGTTCACGGCTGCTCCTTCCAGCGTCCAGGTGCTGCCGTAGTTGCCCGTCCGCACGTAGGACTGCGCCGTACTCATTGCCGGTACCTTCACCGTGTCGATCTGATTCGTGCCGGAGTAGAGGTAGAGCGTCGCGCCCGCCGCCGGCGCCGTCCACGCGAGCGACATCGCTTCGCCATCGGCCAAACTGCGCGACGCCACCGGCCACTTGCCCGGCGTCGAGGGATCGTCCGTCACCGTGAAGAACGCTGTTGGCAGCGTGCCCGGTCCCAGGTTGTAGATTTCGATCGCCGTCGGCGTCACCTTGTTGAGGCGCAGATCGGTCGTCTGGGTCTGGCCGTTCAGGTACGTCCGCAGCCAGGCGGCACGTTCGCGCACGAACTGCGTGGGGCTGTAGCTGGTAAAGCCATTCGCCGTCACCTGCGTCGTCAGCGCGGTTTCGAACTGCGCCATCGTGTAGGGCTTGTTGGGGTCCGCCTGCAGATGCGTACGGATCAGATTTGCGATCCGCTGCGTGTTGGCCGCGAACGTGGCTTCGTCAAACCCGCTGCGCAGCATCCGCGCTAGAGTTTGCAGATAGAGGCGTTTGTACGCCGGCACCGACATCAGCTTGTCGATCAGCGGACGCGCGTTGTTGCCTGTGGCGTTGGCGCCATAGAACGGATCCATCGTGAACGGATTCGTCAGGCGCGGCGTGCCGTCGCCGGTGGAGCCGAACGTCTCGTTCAAGTCCCAGTGCACGTGGATGAACTTGCCGTCCCGCGAGCGGTCATAAAGAAAGTACTCACCGGCAGTGCCCGTGTAGGACTCGAGATTGGTGAACGCCGCATTCAGCGCGAGCGCCGTCAGGAAGTTCTCCACGTCCATGATGGGCTCGAGCGCCGCCGGATTGTTGTTCAGCACTTCGAGCAGTTGGATCAGGCCCGAATAGTCGTTGGCGGCTTCGTTCGTCTTGAGTTCGTAGCGTGACGTGTAGGCTGACGCCGCCGCACCCAGGTACGCCATCGTGGCCGATGCCGATTCGCCTGCTTCATACAGGTTGCCGTCCTCGTCGCCGCCGAAACGAGCCTGCATCATGGTCTTATCCGGCTGCTCCACGGCCAGATACAGGCCATAGTAGGCGTCGTTGATGTAAAGCCGTACGTGCACCGCCCGCATGGCGGCCAGGCGCGCGCCCGCGAAGTCCAGGAAGAGCTTTTCGTGCAGAAAGTCCGGTTGCAGATCGCCCGGATGCAGGTTCAGTTTCTTCAGGCCCAGGAACGTGCCGTTGTCGTCGTACTCATTGAAGTCCAACTTCATCGGCTTCTTCACGCCGTTGCGGCGAAATGACGAATTGCCTTTGAACCGGATGCCGATCTTGGGCATCACCGTCTCGCCGTACTGAAAGCGCACGGGAAAATTGGGGTCGGCCGGGTTCGAGTTGTGCGCCTGGAAGAGCGTGTTGTACCAGTTGCTGTCGTCGAAGGTCAGTCGAATCTCGCGGACCGCGGAATCGTCAAAGAAGGAGGCGGCCTGATCGGCTCCCAGCAGGGGCAAGGCAAAAAGAAGGGCCAGTGTAGTTCGCATACGTTAAGAGGAGTCAATGTGACGAACGCGAACCGGACCCTCCGGGTTGCGTTTTGGCCCTCAGGCTTTACACGGCTTTACAAAGAAAGTTTTAGTGCGTCATCGCGTAGATAGCGTAACTCAACCCGGTGCGGATGGCCGCCGTGGCGTACTGTTCGGGATAGCTTGGGTCGTCGGCGAATTCCCAGCCGTCGCCCACATCCATGTTGAAGCCGATTACGATGACGATGTGGCCCTTGCCATCGCGAATGGCTCGCCAGTGCGGCACCTCGCCTCCGCGCTCCACCTGCGAACCGTGCACGACGTTGGCGCCCGGCACGCGGATGAGCTTCTGCGTGTCGAACAGCGTATGAAAGATAGGGTCGGCCGCATTTAACTCGTCCACCTGCGCGTCGGGATAGATCTGCCGCACGCCCGCCATGAAGCTGGACCATTCGCGGTCATTATGGAAGTCATCCACCATCAGGAAGCCGCCCTGATCGAAGTATTTCCGCAGGAGCTGGGCCTGTGGCTTCGAGAGCTCCCAGTCCCCGACGGAGATGGCGACGGTGAAGGGATGCTCGAAAATCTCTTCGCCTTCGAGCTCGACAATGGTCTCGATCGGCCCCGCGTCAAGCCGCGTCAGGCGGCTCATGATGTCGATGAACAGCCGGTCGCCCTTGTTGGCGTCGATGCCCCAGCGCGCGTATCGCCGGCCGCCATCGAGCGGCGAGTAGTAACGCAGCCGGCCCAGCGCGAACTCGCCCTTGCGCCGCGCATCCGGCGGATCGTCCACCGGATCCTGCATCTCATGTTCGTAGCGCTGCCATACGCGCGACTTGTACTGCGCCCCGAGCACGGCCGCAAAGAGGCCGGCCAGCAGGACCGCGCACGCTACCGGACCTCGTCGCCGCATGACTTCGACTATACAGCGCTTGGCCCGCCCTTGCTTTAACGCACCTCCACCATCGCCTCGGCCCACTCCGGCAGCCGATGCCCCCCAAACGTCACGCTCGCCGTTACGACGTAGAACCCGGGACGCGGCGCCGTGAAGCGTCCGCGCACGACGCCCTCGGCGAACGGCGCAATCGCCACCGTGCCGCTCTGTGGTGGCGATGCTCCCGCCGGCCAGTGCCAATCCACGCGATACGACGTCCGCACGGGTGCATGATTCGTGATGCGG
Source organism: Bryobacteraceae bacterium (assembly GCA_965229305.1). Taxonomy (GTDB): domain Bacteria; phylum Acidobacteriota; class Terriglobia; order Bryobacterales; family Bryobacteraceae; genus JALHNI01. The sequence goes on from CBDDIZ010000023.1 coordinate 85,934, forward strand.
AACTCGAGCTCGATGCTCTCGCCCGCCTTCGCCTGCGAGGCGTACGGATACAGGCGCGCCCAATCCTCATCGACGGCGTAGTTCGGGTCCGGAAACGGCGCCAGGGTTCGTAGAATACCGGTGCGCTTGGCCAGTTCGTCGCGCATCCGCTCGATTTGCGCGGGCGTGTAACGGAACATCGGCGCCACATGCTGGTTCATCAGCCAGGTGTTGCTGGGCAGCGATTGGATGCGGGTAAGGCAGAGGTCGTAGCCCGCGCCCGGCCGCAACAGGTCGCGATTCTGCATGCAGTAATCATCCATGCCGGAGGGCGTAAACGAGTCGCCGACGAAGAGATACGTTTGGCCGTCGTCCCGGCGAGCGACGAGTCCGCCGTGATACAGCGTCTGGCCCGGGAAGTTCCAGAACGTGAACTGCCACTCCTGCCAGCGCAAGTTGGCGCCGTCCGCTTGCGGCAGCGGCTTCGCCACCGGCTTGGTGGTGAGGCAGGGCAGCCGGAAGCCCGCGGGGTTCGCCATCACTTCCGCCATCGCCTGCGTATAGTAGATCGGCGAGCCGAATTCGGCCGTCACGTCGTTCAGATAGTCCGTGTGATCGTCGTGATAGTGCGTCACCCAAACGCCGTCGACGCTGCGCAGCCTTCCAGACTCCTTCAACCGCCGCAACTCCGGCAGCGTGCCCCGGAAGCCCGCGTCTACCAGGAAGCCCGCGCCGGACCGGGACAGAATCAACCGCGAGTTGCCGAACGCCAGAATGTCCGCCGGCAGCGACGCCTGCTCCGCCATCGGCATGACGTTCAGCGGTCGTTCCACCGCGCGCGAGCGTTTCCGATGGCTATCCTCGCCGAAATACCAAAGCAGTGCGTCCGTCTCGAAATGACTTTGCAGAAACGCTTGCAGACGGCCGATCAGGCGGTCGATGGCGGCGCTGGGATTCGCGATCAGCGGACCATGAGCCGGTAACAGCGCATCCGGCTTCAGCGCCGCCACCGCCCGCAGGCTCGCGATCAGCGCCTCCGCCCGCGCCGCGTAGCCGTGGTACCCGCGCAGCTTCACCTCCGGCACCGCATCCTGCAAGCTGAACAGATCGCGCAGTTGCCCGTCGCCATAGATCAGATCGCCGGTGGCCACCAACCGCTGGCCGCCCGCCTCGATCACATAGGACACCGCCCCCGGGCTATAGCCGGGTGTCGCGATCACGCGAATCGTCGCGTCCTCGGCCGGGATCGTCTCGCCTTCGCGCACGGGCCTGACCTTCGGCAGAGCGCGCGTGGGCACCCGCGAACTCTGCTGGGCGTAGTCATGGAACTGCGCCGTGCGCATCGTTTGCCAGAAAGCTTCAGGTTGAGTGAAGAGGCTCAGACTGTCGGCGGGAACCAGGACGTCTGCCCCCGAAGGCAGGGAGCCGATGGAATCGCGGCGGGCGTGCGTCAGGAGGACTTGGGTCGCGTTGGCCGGCGCGGAGTAGACGGCGGTACGGGAACCGACTTCCACCCGGTTCACCGGCCCCTCGATCAACCGCACTCCCCGAGGAAGCGCGGCGGCGCGAAGGGCCAGCGCCGGCATGGACAATTGCAGAAACTGGCGGCGGATCACAATCCGCCTAGCTTAAACGAAGCGCGAGCTTAGCGGAACTCTTCCTGAATCTTGTCGAGCATCGCCGAGCCGGGGCACAGCGCTTCGAACGGAATTTGGGAGAGCGGCACTTCGGTGGAATTGTTGAGCTCGTGCACGTCCGGCACGGACTCGTCAATGTAGAGCAGCCCGGTCACCTGATGGCCTTTGCCCTGCTGTTCCAGCAGGTAGTTATAGACCTTCTGGCGATCGGTGGGATCGTAATCCGGCGGCAGCGAACTGAAGCGCACGGTGCTGCCGTCGTGCATCCGCACGTCGGTGACGCCCTGCGGCGTGATGTCGGCCAGAATCTCGGTGGCCTCCGGCACGAAGTCCGTTTCCACGGCGCGAATCTGATGCTCGCGCACGTGGCTGTAGCTCTTGGTGGAGCCATTGTGGTCGTTGAAGGTGACGCAGGGCGAGATCACGTCCACCAGCGCGAAACCGCGATGGGAGAGCGCTGCTTTCAGAATCGGCACCAACTGTTCTTTGTCACCGGAGAAACTGCGCGCGACGAACGTCGCGCCGATGCTCAAACCGAGTAACGCCGCATCGATCGGCGCCACGCGATTCGGCTCCCCGCGCTTGCTCTTCGAACCGATGTCCGAAGCGGCCGAGAACTGGCCCTTCGTCAGGCCGTAAACGCCGTTGTTCTCGAGGATGTAAGCCATCTTCAGATTGCGCCGGATGGCGTGCGAGAGCTGGCCCAGGCCGATGGAAAGCGAGTCACCGTCGCCGGAGACGCCGATGTAAGTCAGCGCGCGGTTAGCGGCGTTCGCCCCGGTGGCGATCGCCGGCATGCGGCCGTGGCAGGAGTTGAAGCCGTGCGCGCCGCCGATAAAGTAGGTGGGCGTTTTCGACGAACAACCGATGCCGCTGAGCTTGGCGATCATGTGCGGCTCGAGCGAAAGCTCCCACACGGCGCGGATGATCGCGGCCGTGATCGAGTCGTGCCCGCAGCCGGCGCACAGCGTCGACATGCTGCCTTCGTAATCGCGGATCGTGAGACCGATCTCGTTGCGCGCGAGACTCGGATGGCTCGCGATAGGTTTGGTAATCGATGGCACTTACTGCTCCTGCATCTTCTTGATGGATTCCACTACCTGGCTCGCGGACAGCGGGAAACCGCCATAGAAGCAAGCCGAGCGCATCTTTTCCTTCGGGACCTTCGTCTCGAGTGTCAGCAGCGCCTTCAACTGAGCGTCCCGATTCTGTTCGATCACCACGCTGTAAGTGTGGTTCATCAGGAACTCGGTTACCGGTTCGTCGAACGGGAAGCCGCGCAGACGCATGTAGTCGCACGGGATGCCCATCTCTTCCAACCGATCCAGACCTTCGCGCACGGCCGCGTCGCAACCGCCCAGGCTCACCACACCGACGGTGGCGTTCGGGCGCGTCTCGATCACCGGAGCCGGCACATACTTCGCCGCCGACTTGTGCTTTTCGAGCAGCAAGTCCATCACGTCTTTGTATTCGTCCGGAATCTCGGTGTAGATGCCGAAGCGGTTGTGGCCGCTGCCTCGCGTGAAGAACGAACCCTTGGCTGAGGTGCCAGGAACCGTACGCGCCGCCACGCCATCTTCATCGCGCGGCGAGTAGCGGAAGTACTTGCCCATTTCCTGCAGTTCTTCGGCCGTCAGCACTTTGCCGCGGTCCGGACGCCACTGGTCGTCCCACTTCAAACGCGGTACCACCCAGTCGTTCATGCCGATGTCGAGATCCGACAGCATGATCACCGGCGTCTGGAAATGATCGGCCAAGTCGAAACACTTCACCGCGAACTCGAAGCACTCGGCCGGATTCGCCGGGAACAGCAGGATGTGCTTGGTGTCGCCGTGCGAGGCGTACGCGCAGGAGAGCAGGTCACCCTGCTGCGTGCGCGTCGGCATACCCGTCGAGGGACCCACCCGCTGCACGTCGATCACCACGGCCGGAATTTCCGCGTAGTAGGCGAAGCCCAGCAGTTCCGTCATCAGCGAGATGCCCGGGCCGGCCGTCGACGTAAAGGCACGCGCGCCGTTCCAGGAAGCGCCCAGCACCATGCCGATCGCCGCCAGTTCGTCTTCCGCCTGCAGGATCAGGAAGTTGTTCTTGCCCGTATCCGGATCCTTACGATACTTCGCGCAGAGCTTCGTGAACGCATCCATCACGGAGGTCGCCGGCGTAATCGGATACCACGGCGCCACCGTCGCGCCGGCGTACAAGCAACCGAGGGCGGTCGCCGTATTGCCGTCGATCAGGATCTTGTCGCTGTTCTCGTTCATCGTTCCCAGATGGAACGGCAGGGGACAGTTGAAGTGCTTCGCGGCGTAATCAAAGCCGATGGCGAGCGCCTTCTGGTTGCTCTCCTTCAGACCCTTCTTCGCCCCGTACTTCTCGGTGAGCAACTGCTCCACCACCTTCATATCGAGGTCCAGCAACGCCGCCATGGCGCCGGCGTAAGCGATGTTCTTCATGAGCACGCGCTCGCGCGGCTCCTTGAACTGCTCATTGCACATCTTCGCCAAAGGCACGCCGATGAAGCCGACATCCGCCCGCATCAGGCGCGGATCGAGCGGCCAACTCGAGTCATACAGCACATAGCCGCCGGAGCGCACTTCCTTGATGTCGCGGTCGTAGGTCTGGGCGTTCATCGCCACCATCAGGTCGTAGTCGAGCGAGCGCGCCATGTAGCCATCGCCGCTCACCCGGATCTCGTACCACGTGGGCAGGCCCTGGATGTTCGAAGGAAACAGATTCTTGCCCGAAACGGGGATTCCCATCCGGAACATGGCCTGCATCAACAGGCCGTTCGCGCTGGCCGAACCGGACCCGTTCGGGTTCGCCAGCTTGATCGCAAAGTCGTTTACGCGGGTTGCGGGGTGAGACACGGTTCTCCTGCCTGGGCAATTAGAATTTCGAATTTTTGCATGTCCCAAGCGGCGGTGGGGCAGCGTTCGGCACACAGACCGCAGTGGACGCAAACGTCCTCATCCTTGGCCATAATGCGCTTGGTTTGGGGCAGCTCATCACTGACGTAAATGGCTTGCGTCAGATTGATCGCCGGGGCGGAAAGCCTGCCGCGCAGATCCTCTTCGTCGCCGTTCTTGGTGATGGTGAGACACTGCACCGGGCAAATATCGATGCAGGCGTCGCATTCGATGCAACGCTTGGGGGTAAAGACAGTCTGGATGTCGCAGTTCAGGCAGCGCTGCACTTCGCGGGCCGTCTGCTCGGGCGAGAAGCCCAGCTCCACTTCGATGCTCAGTTCGCGGAAGCGGCGCTCGAGATCCACGTGCTCCATCTTCTGCCGATGCGCCGGGTTGTAGTCGTTCGAGTAGCTCCACTCCGAGAGCCCCATCTTCTGCGAGATGAGGTTCATGTGCGGCGCCGGACGCTCGGTAAGCGGCAAGCCTTCGCAATGCTGGTGGATGGAGATGGCGGCCTGATGGCCGTGCTCCACCGCCCAGATGATGTTCTTCGGGCCCCAGGCCGCGTCTCCGCCAAAGAATACGCCCGGCAGCGACGAGCAGAACGTCGTCTGGTCCACCGTGGGCATGCCCCATTTGTCGAACTCGATGCCCAGATCGCGCTCGATCCAGGGGAACGCGTTGTCCTGGCCGATCGCCAGAATCACGTCATCGCAGGGGATGATCACCGTGTCGATCGTCTTGGACTTCTTGGCTTCGGTGTCCCATTCCAGACGCTCGAACTCCATGCCCGTCAGTTTGCCGTTTTCGATGACAAACCGCTTCGGCGCATGGTTGATGACGATCTCCACGCCCTCTTCCTCGGCGTCTTCCAGTTCCCAGGGGGAAGCCTTGAAGTACGCGCGCGGACGGCGCGCCATCACCTTGATCTCTTCGCCGCCCATGCGGCGCGAAGACCGGCAACAGTCCATGGCCGTGTTACCCACGCCGATGATCAGCACGCGCTTGCCGATCTGTGTGGTGTGCCCGAAGGCCACCGATTCCAGCCAGTCGATTCCGATATGGATGCGGTCGGTCTCTCGGCGGCCCGGTAGGTCCAGATCCTTGCCGCGCGGCGCGCCCGTACCCACATAGATCGCGTCGTAGCCTTCGCCCAGCAACTGCTTCAAGCTCGTCACGGGCGAGTTGTAGCGAATGTCGACGCCCATGTTGAGCACGAAGCCCACTTCGTCATCCAGCACCTGCTCCGGCAGGCGGAACGACGGGATGTTGGTGCGCATCAGACCGCCCGGCTTCGATTGCTTCTCATACATTGTGACCGAATAGCCCAACGGCATCAGGTCGTTCGCCACGGTGAGGGCGGAGGGCCCGGCGCCAATGCAGGCGACGCGCTTGCCATTCTTCTTCTCCGGCGCCTTCGGCAGCCGGTCCGTCACGTCTCCCCGCAGGTCGGCGGCGACGCGCTTCAACCGGCAGATCGCCACCGGTTTCGCCTCGGCGTTCTCGCCAGGCTCCGGCAGACGGCCGCGACGGCAGGCCGGCTCGCACGGGCGGTCGCAAGTACGGCCCAGCACGCCTGGAAAGACGTTGGAGTAGCGATTCATCAGGTACGAATCCGTGTAGCGCCCTTGGGCGATCAAACGGATGTACTCGGGGACATTCGTGTGGGCGGGACAAGCCCATTGGCAGTCCACGACCTTATGGAAGTAATCGGGGTGGTGAATGTCGGTGGGTGTCACCGTGACATCCTTTCGGCTGGCAGCTTAACAGTGAACATCGTGGTCCGGAGGACCATTGTATATCGGCGGAGACGCCCTTGTGGATCACCCTACAATGAAGTTGATGGCCCTGCGGCTCTGGATGATTCTGGCTCTGGCCGCCCCCCTGGCGGCCGAAGATCCCCTGGTGACCCAGGGGTTTGAGCACTTCTACAGCCTGGAGTACGAACAGGCCATCTCCGTCTTCGAGAAGGAAATCGCCGCTCACCCCGCCACCCCTGAGCCCTACAACCACCTCGCGCAAGCGTTACTTTATCGTGAACTTTTCCGCGCCGGTGCCCTCGAAAGCGAACTCGTCACCGGCGCCAACCCCTTTCTCCGCCGGGCCAAGATGGAGCCCCGGCCCGAGGACCTCAAGCGCTTTGACGACACCGTCGCCACCGCCATGAAATACGCCCAGGCCCAAATCGACCGCCGCCCCGACGACCCCCGCGCCCAATACGCCCTCGGGGTCGCCTATGGCCTCCGCGGCAACTGCGGCTTCCTGATCCGAAAAACCTACATGGACGCCCTGCGCGACGCCACCAGCGCCCGCAAATTCTGCAACCGCGCCGTCGAACTCGATCCCAAATTCGTCGATGCCCGCATGGTGCAAGGCGCCCACGACTACATCGTCGGCAGTCTGCCCGGCTACATCCGCTTCCTCGGCTTCCTCGGCGGGATTCGCGGCGACAAAGAAGGCGGCATCCGCACCCTGCGCCAAGTCGCCGAGCACGGCGAGAATAACCGCATCGACGCCCAGATCCTGCTCGGCGTCATCTATCGCCGCGAGCGCCGTCCCCAGGACGCCCTCCCTTTGCTCGCCACCATGACCGCCCGCTACCCGCGCAACTACCTTTTCCGCCTCGAGCAATCGCAGATGTACGCCGATCTCGGCGACAAAGACAAAGCCGTCGCCGTCCTCAACGAGATCGAGCGGCTCAAACGCTCCGGCGCCCCCGGCTACGACCACATCAGTTGGGAGAAACTCGCCTTCGTCAAGGGCAACCTGCGCTTCTGGTACGACGACTTCGATCTCGCCATCGAACAACTGAAGGTCGCCACCGCCAAGGCCCAGGAACTGGACCTCAACACCAGCGTCATGGCCTGGCTCCGGCTCGGGCAGTCCTACGACATGAAGGGCCAGCACGCCCTCGCCAAGCCCGCCTACGAAGCCGCCGTCCGCACTGCCCCTCAGAGCGAAGCCGCGAAGGAAGCACGCCGCTATGCCTCCTCCCGCTACATCCGCGACTACACCAAAGAGCCCTGATCTACGTTTGGCAAAATAATTGCTTATATTCCAGGCATTAGGGATTGCCCGCGTGTGAGGACGACTTGGAAAAGGCAAGCAAAGAGCGCACATTGAAAACGATTCCCCGCCAAACCACCGGCGTGGAAGGTCTCGATCAGATCCTGGACGGCGGGCTGCCGGCGCGCCGTCTCTACGTTGTGGAAGGCGACCCAGGCTGCGGTAAGACCACCCTGGCGCTGCAATTTCTGCGCGAAGGCGCCCGCCTGGGCCAGCGAGTCCTCTACGTCTCGCTCTCGGAAACCAACGATGAACTGGTCGATGTGGCCCATTCGCATGGCTGGAATCTTGACGGAATCGATATCCTTCAACTCGACAAACTGGCCGAACGCATGCACGAAGAGAATGCCTACACCGTCTTCCATCCTGCCGATGTCGAATTGGGCGAGACGCTCAAGCGCATCCGCGCCGAAATCGAGCAATTCAATCCCGAGCGTGTCGCCCTGGACTCGGTTTCAGAACTCAAAATTCTTTCCCAAACCGGTGCGCGCTATCGACGCGAGATTCTCGGCCTGAAGCAATTTTTTGCCGGACGCAACTGTACCGTGCTCATCCTGGACGATCGCACCACGCGCGAGAATGAGCAGCAGCTCCAGAGCATCGCGCATGGGGTCCTGCGCATGGAGCGCGAAGCGCGCGAGTATGGCGCCACCCGCCGGCGTCTGCACGTCGTCAAGATGCGTGGCGTGCGCTTTCAGGATGGCGTTCATGACTTTGTTATTCAAACCGGTGGCATCGAACTCTTCCCTCGCCTCTCCGCTAGCGACCTGCCCATTACGGAGCATGGCGGCGTCGTCTCCAGCGGAAACCCGCGCCTGGATGATCTACTCGGCGGCGGCTTGGATCGGGGCTCGAGCACCCTGCTTATGGGACCGGCTGGCGCCGGCAAAACCTCCGTCTGTACGCACTTTCTCCACGCCGCCCTCGCCCGTGGCGAACGCACGGTCCTTTACCAGTTCGAGGAAAGCCGCGAGACGTTTCTCCAGCGCAGCCTGGGCTACGGCATCGATTTCAGCCCCTACCTCGAAAACGGCCAATTCGAACTCGTTAAAGTCGACATCGCCGACCTGTCGCCCGGCGAGTTTTCCGTCCGCGTCCGGCGGGCCGTGGAGTCGCACGGCGTCAGCTTTGTCGTGCTCGATAGCTTGAATGGCTATCTGAACGGGATGCCGAGCGAGAAGTTCCTGCTCATTCATCTCAATGAACTGCTCACTTACCTCGGCAATCGTGGCGTCGTCACGCTCATCAGCATCGCTCAGCACGGCATGCTGGGTTCCAACATGCAGTCTCCGGTCGACGTGAGCTTTCTGGCCGATACGGTCATCTTGCTTCGTTTTTTTGAATCGCAGGGCAGCGTGCGGCAGGCGATTTCAGTGGTGAAGAAGCGGCGCGGCCCGCACGAACGCACCCTCCGCGAAATGCAGATCACCGATCGCGGCATGTTCGTTGGCGAAGTCCTCGAACAGTTCGAAGGCGTCCTCACCGGAGTGCCTAAATACCGGGGTCCGGATGAACAACTCATGAGATCGAAGACTGACGCCTAATGTTTCGCAATGCCCTCGAGTTGCGGGTGGTCATCCTCACGCCCACCGGGCGGGATGCGCACCTGCTTGGGCAGGCGCTGAGTTCGCTCGATGTGCGCACGGCCACCGCCACCAATTTGCCAGTTGCCCTCAGTCTTCTCGCCGAAGGCGGGGGGGCGGCCCTGATCGCCGACGAAGCGCTCACTCCGTCGGCCCTTGTCATCCTGCGCCATTGGCTCTCCGAGCAGCCGCCTTGGTCGGACCTGCCCTTCATCATTCTCACCGGCGCCGGTCGAGCCACGCTCCAAAGTGGGCAGCGTGCGCAGGAATTGCTCGAACTGGGCAACTTCGCTCTCATCGAACGGCCCATGCGCCTCGAGACCATTCATAGCGCCGTCCGCTCCGCCCTGCGCGCGCGCCTTCGGCAATACGAAGTGCGCGACCGTCAGGAGGCTCTCCAGCGCGCCAACGCCGATCTTGAGCAATTCGCCAACTCCGCCAGCCACGACCTTCGCGAGCCCCTCCGCAACATCGCCATCTACAGCGACCTGCTGGCTCTCGAGCACAGCGGCGGTCTCGATCCGCAAGGCCGTGAGTTTCTCGAGTCCATTCGCTCTTCGGCCACCCGCATGAACGCCCTGCTGACGGACCTGCTCTCCTACGCGCACGCCTCCAGCATCTCCGAAAGCGACGTGCCCCCCATTCCCGCGGCCAAGGCCTTGGGCACCGCCCTTGGCAACCTCGACTTCGCCATCAGCGAAGCCTGCGCGGCCGTCACCGTGGGCGACATGCCTATCGTGCGCATGCATGAAAGTCACTTGGCGCAACTGCTGCAGAACCTGATTGGCAACGCTCTCAAGTACCGCAGCGACCAACGCGTCGTGCAGATCATCGTCAAGGCCGTCGCCGCAGGCGACCAATGGCTGTTCACCGTGGAAGACAACGGCATCGGCATTCCCGAGGCCTATCGCGAAACCATCTTCGGCATCTTCAAGCGCCTGCACACCACCGGCCGCTACGCCGGCACCGGCATGGGCCTGGCGATTTGCCAGCGCATCGTGGAACGCTATCACGGCCGCATCTGGGTGGAGCCCCGCACCACCTACGGCTCGCGTTTTTGCTTCACCGTCCCCCGCTAAGTTACGGCTGCTTCTTCTTGCCCTTGAAGATGTCGATGATGCCCTTCACCCCGTCCGGACTCTTGATCGCATCCACCACGCTCTTCGGGTCCTTCGTAATGCCCGGCACCACGGACTGCATCTTCAACTGCGCCACCGCCGCCGCATCCGGCGCAAAGCGCGGCTTGGCGAACGTCCCGGTCACCAGCGACGGAATCGTCATATCGCCGTTCGGACCACCCACCGCCGCCGTCAGGAAGCCGCCGATCTTGGTTCCGCCCACTTCCTCGGCCAGCTTCGGGTTCAGCAGCGTGCGCAGTTTCAGGTTCAGCGACTGATCCACCAGATTCATCAACCCGCTCATGGTTACCGTCGCGTTATTCAGATCCAGCTTCATATTCTGCGTATTCGCCACGCCGTGGTTCAGGGTCAAGTCTCCGGTCAGCGCCAGGAAGCTCGTGTACTTCTCCGGCGACATCTTCAGGAACTTCGCCACCGCGCCCAACTCTCCCAGCAAGTTCATTGAGTAGATCTTGCCTTCGGCGAACTTCAGCCCCAGCGTGCCGTCGAGCGACTTCATCAGATCCTCGCCCGGCTTAGGCGACACCGTGATCTTCGCGTTGGCCGAGAGCGGCCCGCCGATCAGTTGCTTCAGCGAACTCACCGCTTCCAGCAACTGCCCCGAGTCAATGCGCTCCAACTTCGAGTCGAGCGTATACACCGGCTGCGCGGACCGTTGATCCACCAGAATCGTCCCCGTGTGCGTCCCGCCATAAACGTTCGCCGTCAAAGGATCGAAGCGCCATTGCCCGCCCTCCAGCGCCAAGGTGCTCCGCACGTTGGTCAGGACCAACCGATCCATTTTCAGCGTGCCGATCGTGATCGTCCCGCGCCCGGCCAGCGTCGAGGGCTTCTGGCTCTTCGCCGGTGCGTCCTTGCTTTCCACCAACAGCGTGCGCAACTCGTCCACATCGATCTTGTCGGCCGCGAGCGCGAAGTCCAGCCGATCGCCGCGCGTGGCCAGCCGGCCCGTCAACGTCGTCTGCCCCACCGTCGCGTCCAACCCTTCCACGCCAGCGGCCTCGCCTTCGAACCGCAGCTTCGCCTGCCGCACGGCCACCGGCTTGGTCAGTTGCGGCGATTGCAGATTCGCCCCGCTCACCGAACCCGTGCCTCGATACTGCAGCTTGCCGCTCTTGCCCAAGGACCCGGTCACCCGCGCTTCCACCGCCGCCGTGCCCGTCGCCTTCACCCCGCGCGCCGCCTCCACGCCGTACGCCTGCGCAATGTCGATCAGGTCGCTCAGATTCGACGGCGGAATCGTGATCGCCGCTTCCAACTGCGGGGCCGGGCTCGCATACTTCGTCAGTGACAAGCTCCCGCTCAGCTTCGTATTGCCCGTTCGCACCTCAAACGGACTGGTGCGCAGTTGCTCGGGCGTAAAGTCCACCACCACACCCGGCGACTCCACCGGTTGCTTCAAGTCGCCGCCCTGCACCTTCACATTGCGCGTCCGCACCTGACCGTTAAAAGTCGGCGCCGCCGTCGTACCGCTCACCGTCAGATCCGCGCCCAGCGTCCCCTGCACGTCCATCCCCGGCGCGAACGCCACGCCGAAACCCGCCGCCAGCTTGGCTAACTCCGTAATCGGCGCATCCGCGGCATTCACCTTGATCGCCAGCCGGTCATGATCAATGGTGCCGTTGGCCTTCAAGTTCAACTGCCCCACCTTCGCATCGAAACGCTCGATGCGTGTCAGGTCACCTTTCGCCTCCGCTTGGAAGGTCGCCGTCGTGTTGCCCAATGTCTTCGAACGCAAATCGAGTTGGCCGCCCGCGGACCAGTCCTTCCCCGCGCTCGCGACCTTTGCCTGCCCGCTCAACTGACCGTCGAACTGGCTCTTGGCCCGGCCCGCCGCCCTCTCCAGCGCCGCCACCGAACAATCCTTCAGTTGAATCTCGCCCTCCAGATTGCCGCCCGCCACCGTCCCGTCAAAGTTGATCGACCCGCCATCCGCTCCCGGCAGATTCGCTGTCACGCTCAGCGGCGACTTGCCGCTTCCGCCGTAATCGCGCAGCAAAACGTCGATATGGTGATACTCCGCCCGCGGATGGCTCGGCGTCGTCAGCGCCACGCGCCCGCCGTCAATCCGCAACTCCGCCAGCTTCAGCGGCGAAGACGTATCGTCTTTCGAACTCAGCGAATCGACGTTCCATTTGCCGTTCGCGTCGCGGATCAGTTCCACCAGCGGCTTGGCGATCCGCAGCGAATCCACGTGCACCTCGCTCCGCAACAGCGAGAACAGGTCGATCTTCACCGCCAACGACTCGGCCTTCGCGAACGGCCGCTCCTTCCCGAACGCCGGATCCTCGCCGATCACCACGTCGCTCGCCGTAATCGCCAGCGGGAACACCGTCAGCGACAACTTGCCCAATTCCACCGGCCGCCGCAGCGACTTCTCCAGTTCCGCTTTCAGCATCGGCCGGAACTGATCGGCATTCACCAGATAGGGCAAAGCCAGCCCAGCCCCCACCACCAGCACGGCTAAGATTCCGACAATCAACAGCAGACGGCGCATGCCTCATCATAGTGGCTTCATACTGGCGATATGAAGGGCCAGTGGGCTTACAACCTGATGCTCGCGCTGTGGCTGCTTTCGGACGCCTACCGCACGGCGCGTGCTTCGGTGCTCGAAACCGGACCGGCGCAATGGCTCCATTGGCTGCTCGCGCTGATTCTCTGCGCCAATGCCGTGTTCGTCCTGCGCCGGCAATCGCCCGCCGCGCGCGGTGCCAACCGCGGCCAGATGCTCTGGGTGCTGGTCGCCATGGTGTGGCCGGTGCTGTTCACCGTCGCTCCCGGGCCGGCCGGGCCCACGCCGCTGCCGGCACTCGCGCTGCAGTTCGCCGCCACGCTGATGTTCGGCGGCAGCGTCGTCGCGCTCGGCGAAAGCTTCGCCGTCTTTCCGGAGCGCCGCACCATCGTCAGCCATGGCCTGTACCGCTGGCTGCGCCATCCGATGTACGCGTCCTATCTGCTGCTCGATCTCGGCTACTGGCTCGCCAATCCCCAGCCCTGGTTCGCCGTCGTTTGGGTGGTGGAAGTGCTCCTGCTGGAAGCCCGCACCCGCTGGGAAGAAGACGTCCTCGTCGCCGACCCCGCCTATGCCGCTTACCGCGCCCGCGTCCCCTGGCGCTTGATTCCCGGCCTGATTTGATAGGCTGTCCGGATGCGAAAACTCATTCTCACTCTGTTGCTCGGCAGTGTTCTCGCTCCAGGACAACTGGCGACGAGGAAGTCTCTCACTCTCGATGTGGCGAAGAAACTCGCGGAAGCGGCCCGCACCGAAGCCGCCGCCAACAAGTGGACGATGGTGATCGCCGTAGTCGATGAAGGCGCCAACCTCATGTACCTCGAGCGCGCCGACGGCACGCAGATCGGCTCCATTGACGTCGCTCAGGAAAAGGCCAAGTCCGCCGTCAAGTTCAAGCGCCCTACCAAAGCCTTTGAAGACGCGCTCGTCGGTGGCCGGCAGGCCATTCTCAAGCTGCCTGGCGCCCTGCCCGTGGAAGGCGGCGTGCCTCTCATGATCGATGGCGTGGTGCTCGGCGCCATTGGCGCCAGTGGCGGCACCTCCGCTCAGGACGGCCAGGTGGTCGCCGCGGCCATCAAGCTTTTCGAGAAGCTGGCCAAGTAAACAGGACGGGCTTGCGGTGCGTGGCGTCCGCGCAGCACGACGAGTGGACGCCCGGCACCGGATCGCTGCCTTGCGTGAAGTGGCACGCCAACGCTTGTCCGTCGACCCGGAAATACGGGCAGTCCGTGCTGCTCGCCACCGGCGTCGGCTCCGGCACCCGCCTCACCTCCGCGATCAGTTGCGACGCGCGCGCCCGCTCGAGCGCACGCTGCAAGGACTCCGGCCGCTCATTCGCCGGCTGATCGCTCAACTCCAGCAGCGTCCGGAAGCACCCATCTGCAATCGACCGCATCACCCGTTCCGGCTTCAGCCCCGTGGACCGGCTGAACGCGAACGTCCCGTTCAAATGCTCCGGATCCGTCGGTAGAATCGGCAGCACACAGTTCGGCACAATCGAATTCACGAACTTCGCGTCCACCTCCTCCGGGCAATCCTCATAGGCCTCGAGATAACGCACAATCTGCTTGTTCACCAGCTCCGCGCTCTGGCAGAACGAATGCAGCTTTACGTTCGCCCGCAGCCGGCTCGCCGCGTCCCATAGCGTCAACGTATCGGCATTCTCCTCAGCGCCGGCGAAGTCGCTGTCGAGCGCCGCCGCGATGATAATCGCCTGATTCTCGTAGCGCATCTTCAGATCCTGGTAAGCCTGCTTCGGATTGCCGTCGCCCGCCGCATCCTGCACTTCCGAAAGCACCATGATCGCCGGGAAGAACGGCAGATTGTCGAAGATGCCGCCGTCAGAGAATAGCGTTCGCGTCGACCCGCCGCCCGGAATCAAGTCGGACTCCGACCGCGGCGCAAACACCACCGGAAACGCCGACGACGCCAAGCACGCCTCCAAAAAGTCGTAGCGCGGCACCTCGCACGGGAAGTCGCGCCCCAGGATCACCGGCATGCGCCGGTTCACGTTCGTCGCCGTCGCGAAGAACGCCGTATGCGGCAGGTAAGGCTGGCTCGGGTGACCGGACTTCGGCAGCTTCTCCGGAAACAGCAGCCGCTTGGCCGCCTGCTCCAGCAGATCCGCGCCCATCACGCACTCCTCAATGCCTAACCGCCGCAGCGTCTCGCGCTGCACGCCTTCCCAAAACAGATTCATCGCCTCGGTGATGTGCCCGGCGACGAAGCGCGCCGCCACAATGCGCGTGATCTCGTGCGGCAGCAGGAACAGATTCGCGATCGCGTCGATCAGCAACGGCGGCGCCCCGGTAATTGCATAAGCCGGATCGATGCGGCTGCCTTCGGCGATCAGCCGGCGCACCATCGCCGGGGAAACATCCACGTGCCGTCCGCGGACGCCCAACAGCTTCGTCACATTCTTCAGCGACTTCGTCAGCGCCACCTGCCGGTCCACCTGCAGGAACACGCGGACCAAGTCGTGGTTATGATCGCGCGCCAAGCCCGCATCGTTCAGCGCCGTCTGCGCCCCCAGCGCCGCCCCCGCAATCGAACCCACGCTCGCGCCCACAATCAGATCCGGCCGCACGCGCGCCACGCCCATCGCCCCCAGCACACCCGCATGAAAGGTCCCGCGGAACACGCCGCCGCTCGCCAGGAACACTATGCGCGGCTGATCCGCCACCACGCCCGACAGCGACGAAAACTTGGCCGGCAACTCGCCCGGGCTCAGCCCGTAGTTGCAGGTCGAACTCCTCGTCGTCGTCGGCGTCGGCCCCTGCAGCACCTTCGAGCATGCCCCGCAGACCTCGCTCAACCCCGGATGCTCCGGCGTCATGGAGCCCCGCCGCGCCGGCGCCACTTCGTTCAGCAGCGTATGGCAATCGAGATGACCCAGAAAGCTGTCTGACAGCTTCTTGGTGTAGAGCGCTTCCAGCGTCCGCCGGCAACCCTCGGCGACATACTTCAGCGCCGTTGGCCGGTCCGGCTTCAGATTGTTCTCGAACGTGATGTCGCCCGCCGGTGCAATCGGATTCGGCAGAATCGGAAACATCGGCAACGCCGGCGGCTTCGTTTCGCGATGCCGGATGTGGATCTCGAACTCGCTCATGAACTCGGTCTGCCGGGACTCGAGTTCCGTATCGCGCCGCCGCTCGAGCGCCAGGCTCGCAAAGCCGTTCGCCACCACATTGATCGTCTCGCGCGGTTTCGCTTCCGCTTCCGACAGCGGATGCAGCGGCACGCCGTACACAATGTTCAAGCCGCGGCCCGGATTGCCCGGCTCCGTAAACAGCCGCGTCACCTCCGCTCGCGCCGCACTGTCGCGATCGTTCCACATGCCGCGCAGCCAGATGAACAACGCCGGAATCGGGTTGGTCCGGATCACGGACCCGTCCACCATCTCCAGCCGGTCAATGCCCTTCACCTTCGGCGAGAGCCAATGATCGATGGGCGCGCCTTCGCTGCGGCAGTAGACGTCCGGCGCGTATAGCCCCGGGTTCGAAAGCGCTGTGTGCAACGCCTCGGCCACCGGCATCCGCGCCGTCGTCCGCGCCCAGAACTGCTGATTCGACCCCGGCGACGACGACAGGTTGTGCCGCTTATTGATCGGCGCCGCCACCACCAGCAGGCTCGGCACGTTGTCGCCGGACTTCCGCTCGATCAACTCGCCCTCGAACAGCTTCACCAGCGCGCGCCGCAACGGATACTTGTGCAGCAACCCGCGATCAAGCCCCATCGGTCGCAACCCCAGCCGCAGCAGTTGCCGCAGGCTCCCCGTCAGAAAGCTGCCCACCAACAGCGCCGCCGGCGCCAGCAACGCCAAGCCGAACGCCGCCGCTGCCAGCCAGTAACGTCCCAGCACCAGCAATGCCAACGGCAGCCCGAACATCGCCGCCGCCCACAGCACCGCGCTTCCCCATACCGGCCAGCCGAACAACACCGTCGGACGAAAACGCTGGCGCGCCCGCCGCTGCTCTTTCACCGGCGGCCGCCAAAGCCAGCCCGGATAAGTAAACGTTCGCCAGGCGATCAGCGCGCTCACTCGCGTCACCCGGTAAAACAGCGCCGCCATCTGCCAGGGCCACAGCGCGTAGCGCTCTTTGAAGCGCACGTAGCGCACCACCAGATCCGCCAGGTCGCCCACCGTGACGCGCAGCCCCGAAAACCAAATCCCCAGCCGGATCAGCCGGTGATACTGAATGCGCGCTGCCGTCTCGCCGGCCTTCAGCCGTTCCGGGCAACTCGGATCTTCTACGGGCATCGTCTGCGCAAAGAAGTCAATCGGATTGGGAATCGCTTCCCATACGAAGTCCAGCGGCGCGTAAGTGATCTGCTCCAGATACTTCCGGAACCACGTCCACCGCGCGGACTCCACCTCTTCCGGGCTCGGCTTCACCGTCTTGCGACGCTCCCGATCCAGGTCGCGATAGGCCTTGTAGAGCGCTGCCGCCGAGACCGCTCCCGACGAAATTCCCGCCGCCACCACCGGCGCCGGACGGTCCGCCGCCAGATACGCATGCACCGTCCCGGCCCCGAAATAGGCGCCTGGCGGTCCGGCCGTGAAACAGACTGCGTCGTTCCCGCCCGCGCGATCCTGCTCGGATAGGTCGCGTACCATGCGTACCATCCTATCTCCCGCGCCCCGCGCGCACCCCCTTCACACGCGTAAACTGTCAGGGATGCACCGTTTGCTCTGGTTGTTGCCCGCCCTGCTGCTGGCCAAGGATCCGAACCGCGAAGAGTGGCAGCAACTCTTCAACGGCAAGAACCTCAAAGGTTGGACGCCCAAGATCCGCGGCTCCGAGCCCGGCGTCAACTTCGGCAAGACCTTCCGCGTCGAGAAAGGTCTGCTCAAAGTCAGCTACGACCAGTACGACGCCTTCAACGAGCGCTTCGGCCATCTCTTCTACAAAGACAACTTCTCGTACTACGTCATCGCGGTCGAGTATCGCTTCGTCGGCGAACAGGCCAAAGGCGGCCCGAACTGGGCCCTCCGCAACAGCGGCATCATGGTCCACGGCCAGCCCGCCGCCACCCTGACCAAAAATCAGGACTTCCCCGTCTCGATCGAGGTGCAGTTACTCGGCGGCAACGGCAAGGACCCGCGCACCACCGCCAACCTCTGCACCCCCGGCACTAACGTCGAACGTGACGGCAAGCTCTTCACCCCGCATTGCCTCAACTCCACGTCCAAGACCTTTCACGGCGACCAATGGGTGCGCGTCGAAGCCCGCGTCCTCGGCAACGAACGCATCGAACACCGCGTCAACGGCGAACTCGTCCTCAGCTACGACCGTCCTCAACTGGGCGGCGGCAACGTCAAGGACGCCATCGCCGAATGGACCCAGGCCGGCAAAATGCTCGCCGAAGGCTCCATCTCGCTCCAAAGCGAAAGCCACCCCGTCGAGTTCCGCAAAGTCGAGTTACTCAACCTCCAGGGCTGCATGGATCCCAAGGCCAGGAACTTCAAGTCTTATTACGTCAAGGCCGACAACGCCGCGTGTAAGTTCTAGCGCTTCGCCCTCGTCCGCGTCTCCACCGCATAAAGCGACTTCCGCGCCGTCAGAAACAGCGTGTGCCCGCCCTTGCCGCCAAACGCCAGATTCGCCGCCGACTCAGGCAGCAGGATCCGCGCAATCAACTGGCCCTCCGGCGTAAACACCTGCGCGCCATCGCCCGAACTCGACCACAACCGGCCCGCTTCATCCACGCGAATCCCGTCCGGCCCGCCCTTGTCGATCACCACGAACACCCGTCCGTTCGCCAGCGTCCCGTCGCTCTTCACCTCGAACACCCGGATATGGTGCGGCCGGCCCGAATCAGCCACATACAATTTCGATTCGTCCGGCGAGAAGCACAAGCCATTCGGCTTATCGAAATCCTTCACCACGGCCGTGATCTTGCGTGACGCCGGGTCGAAGCGATAGACATAATTGCCCGGCTGCTCCTTTGTCCGCCCGCCCAAGCCGTAGTCCGGATCGGTGAACCAGATCGTCCCATCGGACTTCACCACCGCGTCGTTCGGCGAACTCAGCCGCTTGCCCTCGAACGTCTCCACCAGGTTGGTCACCTTGCCGTCGCTTTCGGTCCGCGTGATGCGCCCCGCATGCTCCGCGCTGATCAGGCGACCTTCGCGGTCCAGCGTGTTGCCGTTCGTGTTGTTCGATGGCTTCCGGAAGGTCTGCAAACCGCCCTTGGCATCCCAGCGCTTCAGCTCATTCGCCGGAATATCGCTGAACACCAGAAAGCCCTCGCGCATCCACACGGGCCCCTCGATGAACTGCATGTCCGTCGCCAGGCGGGTCACCTTGGCGTTCTTCTTGAAGATCTTTTTGAAGGCCGCTTCGTCTTTTACTTCGAAGTCAGCGGCGAAGGCTCCGGCCGCGCCGGCGAGGGCGAACAGGGTGAAGGATCGCAGGAGGACGTGCATGGTGCAGCTATCGTATCAAGGCGGCCCACTTGCTGGCCCAACTGCGGCAGACCGCAACCGTTGGTATCGATCAGCGCCTGCACGCAGTCCTCGTCCAGCGCGTGCGGCGCGTCGCGCCGCAGCAAGCCGAACACATGGTCGATCGGCAACGCGTCCCGATACGGACGCTGTGCCGCCAGCGCATCGAAGATATCGGCCACCACCAGAATCCGCGCCGGCAGCGACATGTCCTTCGCCCCCAGATTGCGGAAATAGCCCGTGCCGTCCAACTTCTCGTGATGCGTTGCCGCCAACTCCGCCTGCGCGGTGAAGCCCGGCACCCTCCGCAGCACTTCCAGGGAGTACGCCGGATGATGCCGCACCACGCGCCATTCGTCCTCGGTCAGCTTGCCTGGCTTCTCGAGAATCGCGTTCGACACGCTCAGCTTGCCGATGTCGTGCAGCAACGCCGCCTGCCGCAACTGTTGCCGCTCGCCGTCCGGCAAACCCAGCCGCGCGGCGATCGCCTCGGTCGCCGCCGCCACGCCCAACGAATGCCGATACGTGAACGGACTCTTCGCATCCACAATGTCCGCGAACGCCAGACAAATCTGATCCAGCGTCTGTTCCCCGAGCAGTCGCCGGTCCCGTTGTGGATCGATCGCCCCCACCCAGTCACCGGAGAGCGCCAGTTCATGAAAGAGTTCGCCGCGTTCGTGCAACGACACCGCCGCCCGCACCAACTCCGGATCGAACCAGCGTCCGCTGCGCGCTCGCGCCATGCGGATCGCCTCGGCCGGCGTGCGCTTCGTATAAAAAATCTCGAGGTTCTGCGCCAGACTCAAAATACGGGAAAACAGCGGAATCGCCCGGCCGCGCAGCCCGTGCGGATACCCCACGCCGTTCCAATGCTCGTCCAGCGAGTAAATTGCCTCAGCCGTCGCCTCCGCCAACCCCAGCCGCCGCGCAATGCCCGCCCCGCGATGGCACCGCACCTGGATCATGCCCAACGCATTCTCCCGGCTGTTCTGTGCCAGCTCAAAGATGCCCCTCACCCGTTCCAGAAAGGGCGCTCCCCGGCGCACGTGCCCCAGCGCGTACTGCAGCGTCTCCCAACCCACCCGCGTCCAGTCCGTCGACTTCACCGCCTGCTTGGCCGCGATCTCGTCGCTGCCCATGATCTGGTACATCCGCGAAGCATTGCTGCTGCAACCGGCGTCCTTCAGAAGCAAAGCGTAATAGAGGTCGGCGCGGTCGCCGTCGCTCAGCCCGATCTCCCGCGCGATCCGCATCCCCAAAACGCAACTGCGGGCCGCATGGCCCACCGGATGACCTTCGCTCGTTAAATCAAGGGCGTACGAAAATGCCGCCAGTACATCGGCCACTCGCGGCTGTTCAACCTGCATCCCTCGTTCTATCGGCCTCCTCACCGGCAATCTGAAGACTTCCTCTGCACAATCGGCCACAAAGTGTCGATAGTTCCCCTGTGGATATCCGCGACCTCGCCCGGACACCCCCATCGACGGGCTCCATCCAGGCTATTTTCTGGGCCAATTTAAAAGATGAAGCAGAAGTGAACGACGCCGCCCGCTTCGGCTACTACGCTTGCCTCTTCATCTGCCTCATCACCTTCCTCGCCATGCTGATCGGCGGCACCCTGCTCGCCGCGCTCGTCGATATCTTCTTCTTCTTCATGGCCGGGCTCGGCATCCGCCAACTCTCCCGCCTCGCTGCCGTCTCCGCCATCGGACTCTTCACCGTGGAAAAACTGGTGACCTTTGCCGGCGGCCAGGTCGGCTTCCTCGCCTTGGTCACTTTGCCGATGGGCCTCATCCTCCTGAACGCCGCGCGCGCCGCGTACGTCGCGCCTCGCCTCCCGGCGCTTCAGGCGCAACTGGCCAACCCGCCCGCCGCCGAACCGCAAGATTGGCTCGCCCGCCTGGAGGGCTTGTCCTGGAGCCTCTGGCCTCGCTTGCAGATCGCCTTTAAGTTCTATGTCGCGGGGATGATCGTCCTATTTCTGGTGGGGATGATCGTAAGGCGCATGGGCCTGGTGGAGTAAGCAAAAAAAAGGCCAGCGCTAGGGTGTGTGCGCTGGCCTGGTTCCCTCAGGTTACGGGGTTGGAGGAATGTTCACGCCTCCTCTTATTGCAAACCGCGTACCAAATCTAAGTGCTTGAAAATAGGACTGGGCTCCGTCCCGAACCGGACATTTTGTCCCCCTCCGCGACAAACTGTCCATTTTCAGGGACGAAATGGTCGCCAATTCGGGAATCTGCCTGCCATAATGGGGATCTTCCTCAGATGGAGGCATCTTCATGTTGAAGCACCTGCCCTTAATTTTTAAGAACACTCTGCGCAATAAGCGGCGCAGTATCCTCACCATTCTGAGCATCGCCGCTTCTCTTTGCCTGCTGGGTTTCTTACTCGCCGTCTACAACATGTTCTATTTCGAGGGCACCGGCGAACAGCAGGCTCTGCGCCTCATCGTTCGCAATCGTGTCTCGCTCGCCCGCCCCTTGGCCCGCTCGTATCAAGCCCGCATTGCGCAGGTCCCCGGCGTCGTTCAGGCCACCATCTTTCAATGGTTCGGCGGCGTCTACAAAGACGCCCGCGACCCCGCCAACTTCTTCGGCCGCTTCGCCGTCGAACCCGAAAAGTTCCTCCAGGTCTATCCCGACTACAAAGTTCCTCCGGACGAATATAAGGCTTTCGTCTCCGAACGCTCCTCCTGCATCGTCGGCCGCAAGCTAGCCAAGCGGCACGACTTCAAAATCGGCCAGCGCGTCACCCTCGTCGGCGACATCTTTCCGGTCACGCTCAACCTCATCATCCGCGGCATCTACGACAGCGAACGCGACAACGAGAACATGGTCTTTCACTACGACTATCTGAACGAAAGTCTCACCGGCGGCATGAAGGATACGGTCAGCACCTTTATCCTCCGCATGGCCAGCCCCGACGACGCCACCCGCATCTCCCAGGCCGTCGATGCCATGTTCCGCAACGCGCCCCTCCAAACCAAGACCGAAACTGAGCGCGCCTTTGAGCTCAGCTTCCTCAGTTTCCTCGGCAACGTCAAAGCGTTCCTGTTCTCCATCTGCGCCGCCATCACCTTCACCGTTCTGCTGGTCTCCGGCAACACCATGGCCATGACGGTCCGCGAGCGCATCAAGGAAGTCGGCATCCTCAAGACGCTCGGCTTCACCAACGGCAAGATCCTTTCCATCCTGCTTGGCGAGTCTGTCCTTATCTCCCTGCTCGGCGGCATCGTCGGACTCGCTCTCACCGTCCTGCTCTGCGCCTGGATGCGGGAACTGCCCTCCACCATGGCCGACATGACGCGGCTGCGCACGCCGGCCTGGGTCCTCACCACTTCGCTAGCCGTTGCCGTCGTCATCGGCTTCGTCAGTTCCATCATTCCGGCTTACTCGGCCTCGCGCCGTCCCATCATCGAAGCCATGCGGGTGACTGAATAAATGGCTCTGCCCCTCACTTATAACTGGCGCAACTTACTCGCCCGCAAAACCACTACCCTGATGACCGCTTTGGGCATCGGACTCACCGTGGCCGTTCTGCTCGCCACCGCCGCCATGGTCAACGGCCTGCAGACCTCGCTCACCTCCACCGCCGACCCGCTCAACCTGATCATCATGCGCAAAGGCTCCACCGCCGAGCTCAACTCGAACAAGTCACCCGAGGACTACCAAATCGTCAAAGTGAAGCGCGGCGTTGCCAAGGGTCCCAACGGCGAGCCTCTCGCCTCGCTCGAGTTAGTCACCGTTGTCGTCCTCGAAGGCGAGGCGGGCCAGATCAACATCACCGCTCGTGGCCTCACGCCGCAAGGCTGGCTGTTGCGCCCGCATGTCAAGATCATCGAAGGCCGTCAATTCCAGCCCGGCCGTCGCGAAATTGTGGTCGGCAAAGGCGTCGCCAACCGCTACCCCTCCGCACGTCTCGGCGGCTCTATCGATTTTGGCCGTGGTCCTTGGCAAGTCGTCGGCGTGATGGATGCCGGTCGCTCCGCTGCCAATAGCGAGCTCTTCTGCGACCTCAACCAACTCGCCGCGGACCAGAATCGCGAGACGGCCTTATCCAGCATCCTCGTCCGCGCCACCGACGAAGTCGCTCTCCAAGCCCTGGCCAACGACCTAACCAGCGACCCGCGCCTCAACGCCGACGCTCCCACCGAAGCCGCCTACTACGCCAGCCAAACCCAATCCGCCGCGCCCCTGCAGTTCATCGGCACCTTTGTCGCCGTCATCATGGCCGTCGGGTCCTGCTTCGCCGCCATGAACACCATGTATGCGGCTGTCGCCCGCCGCGCCGCCGAAATCGGCACGCTGCGCGTGCTCGGTTTCTCCAAGGGCGGCATCCTTGTCAGCTTCTTTCTCGAAAGCTTGTTACTCAGTCTGGTGGGCGGCATTCTCGGGTGCCTGTTAGTGCTCCCCCTGAATAACCTCGAAACCGGCATCGGTAACTTCGTCACCTTCTCCGAAATTACCTTCGGCTTTGAAATTACTCCCCAACTGATGCTCACCGGCATCGCTTTTGCCCTTTTCATGGGCGCCATCGGCGGACTCTTCCCCGCCGCCACCGCCGCTCGCAAGGAGATTCTCACCGCCCTCCGGCAGGTGTAAGGACGAACGATGGCTGCTGATTTAGACGGACTGCGGATTGACCGCTCCCTGAAACAAGGCCGCTCCAACTGGGCCACCAAATGGATCGTCATCGGCGTCCTGCTCTTTCTTCTCCTGGGCGCCGGCGTTACCCTTTCTTCCAAGCTCAACGCCGCTCTCGAAGTGCGCACCGCGCGCGCCGTCGCCGAATCGAGCGGTGCGGCCGGCCCCACCGGCGAAGTCATCCTGAACGCCACCGGCTACATCGTCGCCCATCACAAGATTCAGTTGGCCTCCAAGGTCGTCGGCAAAGTTGCCTGGATCGGCGTCGAAAAAGGCGACCGCGTCACCCAGGGTCAAGTAATCGTCCGCCTCGAAGACGACGAATACCGCGCGCAGTTAGCCCAGGCCAAAGGCCAACTTGCCGCACTCGAAGCCCGACGCCTGGAGTTATCCAATGGCTCGCGGCCGGAAGAAGTCGCCGTCGCCAAAGCTAACCTCGACCAAGCCAAAGCCGACCTCGAGAATGCCCGCATCACCCTCGACCGCACCCGCAAGCTGGTCGCCGAAGGCGTCATGGCCAAGCAGCAACTCGACGACGCCCAAGCTCGCTACGACGGCTTCGCCGCCCGCGTCGCCTCGCTTGATCGTTCTTACGAACTCGTCCGCCTCGGGCCTCGCCGCGAGATTGCCCAGCAAGTGGACGGACAGATCGCCGAGGCCAAAGGCCGCCTCGCCTTCTACGAAACGCAGTTGAATAACACCGTCATCCGCGCGCCCATCCGCGGCACGATTCTCGAACGTGTCGTCGAACGCGGCGAGTTCGTCACCACCGGCTTCGTCGGCGATCGAGGCGCCAAAGGTTATGTCGTCTCCATGGCCGACCTCGACGACTTACAAGTCGAGTTAGACATCAATCAGAACGACTTCGCCCGGCTCGGCGACAAACAGAAAGCCGTCATCACCACCGACGCTTACCCCGATCGTAAGTACCACGGCGCGATCGAAGAGATTTCGCCTGAAGCCAATCGCCAGAAAGCGACCGTTCAGGTGAAAGTGAAAGTCCAGGATCCGGACTCCTACCTCCGCCCCGAAATGAACGCGAGCGTCGCCTTCATCAGCGACGAAAAGAAAGGCAGCGCTCCCGCGTCCGGCGGCGCTGTTTACGCCCCCGCCGCGGCCATCCGCGAAGGCGCCGTCTTTGTCGCCGTCAACGGCAAAGCCGTCCGCCGCACCGTGAAAACCGGCACCATGAATTCCCTCGGCATCCGCATTGAAGAAGGCTTGATCGGGGGCGAAGACCTGATCCTGAATCCGCCCGCAGACCTCAAAGACGGCGCGAAGATTGTGGTGGTGAAATGAGCAACGCTGAAAAGAGCCCCGTCGTCATTGAGACCCGGCAACTCACCAAGGAGTTTGTCCGCGGCGAAAGCAAAGTCGTCGCCCTCAAGGATGCCAACATAACCATCGAACGTGGTGAATTCGTCGCCCTGATGGGCCCCTCCGGTTCCGGCAAGTCGACCTTACTTCATCTGATCGCCGCGATGGACCGCGCCACCGGCGGCGAGATTCGCGTCCTCGGCGAAGACCTTCGCAGCCTCTCCGACGCTGAGATCGCCCGCTGGCGCAACGCCCACGTCGGCTTCGTCTTTCAAAGCTTCAATCTCATCCCCGTGCTCACCGCGCTCGAAAACGTCGAGCTCCCGCTCAAACTCACGCGCCTCAACAAGGCCGCGCGTCTCGAGCATGCCAAGCGCGCGCTCGAGTTAGTCGGCCTGGGCGAACGGCTCGATCACACGCCCCGCCAACTCTCCGGCGGCCAGGAACAGCGTGTCGCCATCGCCCGCGCCATCGTCACGGATCCCGACCTCATCCTCGCCGACGAACCCACCGGCAACCTCGACGCCAACTCCGCCCGCGATGCCCTCGCCCTCCTCGGCCGCCTGAATCGCGAGTTCGGCAAAACCATCGTCATGGTCACCCACGACCCTCACGCCGCCAAGGCCGCCAGCAAAGTCCGCTACCTCGAAAAAGGCGAACTGCTCCCCCTCGGCCAGAAACCCGAAGACTGGTAAACGCAAAAAGGGGCGAGCCCTCGCGGACCCGCCCCTCAATCAGCGGCGAAAATCGTCTAGGCCATCACCTTCATCAGCGCGGCCTTGAACTTATTCATCTCGTCCTGCGTGCCCACCGTCACGCGCACGTGCGTCGGCCACGCCGGCCACACGCGCCCCACAAACACCTTCTGCTCGGCCAGCGCTTTCACCACTTCCATGCCCGGACGCTTCACGTCCATCATGAATTTGTTCGAAACGCTCGGCACAAACGCGACGTTCTTCTTCTCCAGAAACTCGAGCGTATCGGCGCGAATATCCGCGTTGATCTTCCGCCGGTCGGCAATCAGCGTCTTCTGTTTCAAGCTCGCCCCGGCCGCGGCCATCCCCGTCACCGGCAGCATTCCTGCGCCCCAGTTCCGCATCTTGTCGAGCAAATCCGGCCGCCCGATCGCCAGCCCCGCCCGGATGCCCGCCATTCCGTACAGCTTGCTGAACGTTCGCAGGATGATCACGTCCTTATCCTGCGCCACCAGCGACGAGCCGCTCTCCGCGTTCGAGAAGTGAATGTACGCTTCGTCCAACAGCACTAACGAACCGGCCGGTTTGTTCGCCACCAGCCATTCGATGTCCTCCTTCGGCGTCAGCGTGCCCGACGGATTGTTCGGGTTGCAAATGTAATAAACGCCGGCTTGCGGGTTCGCCTTCAACATCGCCTTCACGTCGTGTTCGTACGTGGGCTTCAGGGGAACCCGGCTCACCTTCGCGCCGATGAATTCGGCGGCCCGGGCACCTGCCTCGTAACCCGGGTCGCCCATCACCAGACCACGTGCGGGGGAAACATACGCGCACACAGCCCGGAACAGTGGGTCGCTCGATCCGGCATACGGCACCACATACGTGGGCTTTAAGCCTTCCTGATCGGCGGCCAATTTCGGAAATTCTGCGGACTCCTGCCCGCCGTAGCGGCCACCCTTTTTCGCCACCGCATAGATCGCCTCCAGCGCCTCGGCGCACGGCCCCAGCGGGTTCTCGTTCGAACTGATCCGCACCGCATCGGCCGGCATCGCCGCCCGCGACACGCGCCGTTCCGCTTCCTGCGCCAGCGCGAATTCGTTGTAAAAGGGAAGCGTCGCTCCCGCGGTCGCCAGCGTCGTCAGCCGGCCAAGATGACGGCGGCTGAAGCCGCGCGTAAGAAGCTCAGATTGCATACGGGGTCCTCGTTCTGGTTGCACCAACGGTGCGGGTTCGCTGGAAGTTGGCGCCACTCGAAACTCCAAGCCGGAGGCGTTGTCTCGGGCAGACAAACAATGCTGCTGGGGCCGGGTGACGGGGAAGGGCCATCGGGATGCAATGCAGAGCATCCCGCTCGGTGAGTCTCCAGCATATGGAAAATGGAAAAAATCGTCCAGTTAGTTTCTTGATTCGACCTCATTCAGGAAGCTGATCAAGGCCCCACCCGGTCGAATCTCATACAATGGCCTAACAATGCGAATTTTGCGCCGCACTCTGCTGCAACTGCCGCTCGCCGCCTGGGCGGCTCCCGCTCCCCGCAACCGGATCGTTTTTCAGGAGAAAGGCCGCTTCGGCGGCTGGCCCGCCAATCACGGCATGTGGGTCTGGGGCAACGAACTCCTCGTCGGCTTTGAAGCCGGCTGGTTCCAACCCAACAAACAGGCCGGCCGCGAACACGCCATCGACTATTCCCGTTTTGCGGAACACGTCCTCGCCCGCTCCACCGACGGCGGCGAAACCTGGAAGATCGAACACCCCGGCACCCTCAAAGCCCCGCCCGACACCAAGCAGGCCGGCGTCATCGTCGAACCCGGCGGACGCGAAATGCGCCCCTCGCCCGGTGGCTTCGACTTCACCAAGCCCGGCTTCGCCCTCACCGCCCGCATGGCCAGCATCCACACCGGCCCCTCCCGCTTCTACGTCACCTACGATAAAGGCCACGTCTGGGACGGCCCCTTCGCCGTGCCGGACTTCGGCACTCCCGGCATTGCCGCCCGCACCGACTACCTCGTCGACGGCAAGAACTCCATGACGCTCTTCCTCACCGCCGCCAAGAGCAACCTCAAGGAAGGCCGCGTCCTCTGCGCCCGGACCACCAACGGCGGCAAGACGTTCGAGAAAGTCTCCTGGGTCGGTCCCGAACCGCCCGCCGACGACTTCGCCATCATGCCCTCCAGCGTCCGCCTCTCCAGCCGTTCGCTGCTCTGCACCATCCGCCATCGCAAGTTCATCGCCGCCTGGCGCAGCGACGACAACGGCGTCACCTGGAACATGGTCGGCAAGCCCGTCGACGACACCGGCGGCGGCAATCCTCCCGCGCTGCTCCGCTTGCCCGATGGCCGTCTCGTCCTCACCTACGGCTTCCGCAACGAGCCCTACAGCATCCGCGCCCGCACCTCCAACGACGAAGGCAAAACCTGGTCCTCGGACATCGTTCTCCGCGACGACGGCGGCTCCTGGGATCTCGGCTACACCCGCACCGTGCGCCGTCAGGACGGCAATCTCGTCACGGTCTACTACTTCAACACCGCCAATAGCGAGCGGTTCATCGGAGCAACGATTTGGCAACCGTAGTCCTTTTCTTCGTCGCGGCGTTGGCCCTCGCGGCCCAGCCCCTCTATCAGACCGAAATCCTCTTCCCGCCCGAGACCTGGCACAACCACTCGTCCTCGGTCGTCGAACTCCCCAATGGCGACCTCTTCGTCGCCTGGTTCCACGGCTCTGGCGAACGCCAATCTGACGACGTGAAGATCGAAGGCGCCCGCTGGCGCAAAGCCACCAAGTCCTGGTCGCAGCGTTTTGACCTCGCCGACACCCCCAACTTCCCCGACACCAACTGCGTCGTCTGGGTCGACTCCAAAAAGCGCCTCTGGCTCCTTTGGCCCACCATCCTCGCCAACACCTGGGAATCGGCGCTCATGAAGTACCGCATCTCCACCAACTACCAGCAGGCCGACGGACCGCCCAAGTGGGACTGGCAGGATAATATGCTCCTCATCCCCCAGCGCATGCAGGAACGCACGCAGGAGGTCTTCGAGAAAGAACTCAAGCGCGTCGGTCCTCTGCGCGACTGGGCCTCCCGCATGGTCGCTCTCGCCGGCGACAAGCAGTTCTCCCGCCTCGGCTGGTTCACCCGCACCCACCCCATCGAACTCCCCAGCGGACGCATCCTCGTCCCGCTCTACTCCGATGGCTTCTCCTTCGGCCTGATGGGCATCAGCGACGACGGCGGCCAGACTTGGCACGCCAGCGAACCCATCGTCGGCTTCGGTAACATCCAGCCCAGCGTCGTTCGCAAAAAGAATGGCGAACTCGTCGCCTACATGCGCGATAACGGACCCGCCCCCAAGCGCATCATGAAGAGCGTCTCGAAGGACCAGGGCGAAACCTGGTCACCTGCCGAAGACACCGAGCTCTTCAACCCCGGCACCAGCGTCGAAGCGATCGTCCTCCAAGACGGCCGCTGGGTCATGGCCCACAACGACGTCGAGAAGGGCCGCACCTCCCTCGCCATCGTCATGTCCGATGACGAAGGCCAAACCTGGAAGTGGAAGCGCAACATGCAGAAGGGTGCCGGCGCCTATCACTATCCCTCGCTGATTCAGGCTGCCGACGGCTCCCTGCACCTCACCTACAGCGAGTTCGAACCCAAGGATGGCAAGCAGTTCAAGACCATCCGCCACGTCCGCTTCAACGCGGCGTGGATCGAACAAGGCGACCGCTAGTTCCTAAGCCCGTAAAGAGCGGGCCGTATGCTCCAGCGAGAAACGGTCCGCGTACAACTGACGCCCGCGCTCGCCCAGCGCCTGCCGTTCCTCCGGCTGCGCCAGCAACTCGTCGATCACCTCTGGCAGCGACGCGACATCCGGCGCCAGCGCCAAAGCCCGTTCTTCCTTCCAGCAAGGCTCGCTCGCCTGTCCCCAGTTCGAAACCACCGGCACGCCCAGCGCAATCCCCGCCATGATCGACCCGCGCCGCGTACTCGCCCCATCCGGAAACGGCTGCACCATCAAATCGCACGCCGCCAGATGACACGCCACCTGCTCCGCCTCCAGGCGTCCGGTCGCCGTTACCCGCTCCGGTGCGCTCAATTGCTCGGCGAACTGCTGGCCGCCATCGCCCACCAGCAGAATCTGCCGGTCCGGATGCTCGGTCAAGCTCCGCTCGATCACCGGCGCCAGCAGCGAAGTCACCTCTTCGGAGAACGTCCCAAAGTGCCCCACGATCGTGCGCGCATGTCCGTTCAGCAAGCGCTTGCGCGTCTGGTCCCGCAGGCGCGTGTCTACCACCGTCGCCACGTTGCTGGGAATCGGTAAGGACTCCACGCGCCGGCCCGGCGGCAGATAGCGTTCAATGTCCGGGCGCCAGGCATCCATCGCCACAAACACGCGCTCCGACGAACGCACCGTCCAGCCCAGCATCCGCTCGGTCACGGTCGAAAGTGCTTTCCGCGGCAGTCCGGTCCCCGGCGGCGCCGTCACCTTCGCCTCGTGGAACATCGTCCAGACGCTCCAGTCCCTCGCGTGCTGACGCAGCCACCAGGTGAACGTCAGCGGCAGCCCCTTGAAGCGGCTACTCCTTCGCGGACCCAGCGCTTGCGGCACGTACTGAATGAAGATCCGCCGGGGCTCCGGCACCGTCGCCAGCCACGCCGCCAACTCCGCCAAGCCGCGCTTGCCGAAATGGTCCGACAGCATCCGCACGTCCACACCCTCGGACTTCGCCGGGGGAGCCGGCAACGGACCAGTGATCACCGTCACCGCGTCGCCTTGCCGCGCCAGTTCTCTCGCTAATACTTCCGTGTAATCCGCCAACCCACCCTTGTCAGGTGGATAGGCGCCGGTAATCAGTACCCAGTTCAATTTCAGCCGACCCTTACCTACCAGTAAACTCCGTGTGTCGGGGAAAATCTCTAGGTAATTTGGCCAAAAAAGCCTGAGTACTTTAGGACTAAGGCTTCGTCGCTTCCTTCGCCTTGTGCGCCGCTTCCTCCGCCTTCGAGGCTGCTTTGTGCGCCGCCTCGCGGGCCGCGTCCTTCACCTTCTCGCCCGCCTGCTTCGCCTTGTCCGTCATTCGGTCGATCGCCTCTTCGCCCTTTTCCTTTGCGCGATCGAGCGCCTGCTCCCCTTTGGCCTTCGCCTTGTCCAACGCCTCTTCGCTCTTCTCCTTGGCGTTGTCCACGGCCTTCTCGCCGGCTTCTTTGGCCTTGTCCGCCGCCTGCTCGGCGTGCTGGGCCGCTTCGTTCGCCTTCTCCTTCACCTCGCTCGAAACACAGCCGGCCAGCAATAGCGTGAATGGCCACAGTAGGGATCGCATGACGGTCGCTCCTTCGCCACCTATCATGCAACAACCACCGCTGCCGCAAAAGGCTCTTCCATGCTAAACTTTCAGTGTCTGCAGTCAGTGGGCGGCTAGCTCAGTTGGGAGAGCACCACGTTCGCAACGTGGGGGTCGTGGGTTCGAACCCCATGCCGTCCACCATTCTCCCCCCCTCACCCCGGTTATCATCACAATCAGGCGAACTCTCCCACCATGGTCCTCTCTGACGTCGACATCAAGCGCTACCTCTCCGAAGGTAAGATCCGCGTAAGCCCCGAACTCCCTCCTGACCAGCTCGGCAGTTGCTCGGTCGACTTCCGCCTCGGCTCCGAATTCAGCGTCTTCGACCATTCCCGCCACGCCTACATCGACCTTCGCGATCGCACCGCCATCCAGGAACTGATGACCACCATCGTCGTCCCTCCCGGCGAGCACTTCATCCTCCAGCCCCGCGAGTTTGCCCTGGCCATCACCGAAGAACATCTCGAGCTCGACGACGACGTCCTCGGCCGCCTCGAAGGACGCTCCAGCCTCGGTCGCATCGGCATCATCGTCCACGGCACCGCCGGCCTGTTCGATCCCGGCTGGCGCGGCAAAGCCACTCTCGAACTCTCCAACTTGGGCCGCATGCCCGTCGCGCTTTATCCCGGCATGCGCATCTGCTCGATGACCTTCGAACAGCTCTCCTCGCCGTCCTCCACGCCCTATCACAAGAAGCCGTCGAACAAGTACGCCGGTCAGCAGTCGCCCGTCGCCAGCCGCTTGTCCGGCGAGTTGAAGTAGTCCGGATAATCCACCTTCACCAGAAACAGACCCCGCCCCGGTGCTGTCGGCCCCGCCTTCGGACGGCTCCGCGCCGCGATCACTCCGGGTAAGTCCTCCGGCTGCAGATTCCCCTTGCCCACCTCGATCAGCGTCCCCACCAGATTCCGCACCATGTGCTTCAAAAAGCCCGAGCCCCGCACCTGGTAGATCAGCAAATCGCCTTCCCGCCTCGCCACCGACGAAAAGATCCGCCGCACCAAGCTCTGCCCGTCCGCGTACCGCTCATCCGCCGCCGCAAACGTCGTAAAGTCGTGCTCCCCCTCGAAGTACCCCGCCGCCCGGATCATCGCTTCTTCGTCCAGCGGATACGGGAAGTGATGCACATAGCGCCGGATGAACGGAGGACACACCTCCTGCCGAAACAGCCGATACTCATAGGTCTTGCCAATCGCCTTGAAGCGCGGGTGAAAGTCCGCCGGAACTTCTTCCACTTCCAGCACCCGAATCGCGGCTGGCAACGTCCGATTCACCGCCTTTTGCAGGTTCCGCAACGGCAGCGGATTCTCCAGATCGAACGCCGCCACCTGCCCCAGCGCATGCACCCCCGCGTCCGTCCTCCCGGACCCATGCACCGCCACATGACGCCCCTCGAGCGCACTCAACGACTCCTCTAAGTGCGACTGAATCGTCGGCAACCCCGGCTGCACCTGCCAGCCGTGGAACTCCGTTCCGTCGTAAGCCACAGTAATCTTAACGCGCCGCATCGTCCC
Source organism: Bryobacteraceae bacterium (assembly GCA_965229305.1). Lineage (GTDB taxonomy): Bacteria > Acidobacteriota > Terriglobia > Bryobacterales > Bryobacteraceae > JALHNI01. The sequence continues at coordinate 118,707 of CBDDIZ010000023.1, forward strand.
GGAATAACGTCTCGGCCCTGACAACCTGCGTCCCATTTTCGGACACCTGGAACGCCGTCCCCACGCCACCGTTCCGACACGATTTCTGCAAAAAAATGTTGGCTTCCCGCCCTTGCGGCGCACCCTGCGGAACGCCACTAAGTCGCGCGCTCTGTGCAGGATACATCATCCCCTCGGTACCCCGAATGACTCCTCGCCTCACCTTCCGATGCTAGCGCAACCAAACGCCTCGAGCCGGAGTCTCTCTTTGGAGCCTCGTTTGCTGCTGAAAAAGCTCGGCTGCTGTTACGATGGGAAGCTGGAACAACTGGTCCCCGTCGGACGTACTGCCCTTAGGAAAAAATTTCTCATCCATGAAGACCGTCCAATCCTCGCTGGCTTGCTTGTGCGTACTTTTGACCCTGGCTCCCGCTGCCACTGCGCAGTCTGCGCTGACCTCCGGTACCCCGACTTGGATCCGCGGCCCGCAAGCACCGGCTCGGGATCAGTTTCTCTATGGCCTCACTAAGAAGTATCGGGTTCGTCCGATTTCTGCCATCAGCATGAATAATTCCTCGCGCCTGGAGTCCCTCGTGCGCGGGAATATTCTCTATCTTTCGCTCGCCGATGCCATTGCTCTTTCCATCGAAAACAACATCGACGTCGAGATTCAGCGTTACGGTCCGGAACTCGCCAAGGTCGACCTCGAACGCGCCAACGCCGGTGGTCTGTTGCGCGGCGTCAACCAGACGGCCACCCAGGGCGCCACTTCCGCTACGAACTTCCTTACTGGCGGCGGTGGCCTGGGCGGTGGCTCGGTCGGCACCACGGGCAGTGGCGGCGGCACGGCCCTCTCCGGCACCGTCTTCCAGGTCACCGGTACCACGATTCCTACCCTCGATCCGTTCATCTCGATGAGTTACTTCAAGGGCAAACAGTCGCAGCCTCAGTCGAACTCCTTCACCACCGGTATTACGGCTCTCGTCGTCAACACCCAGAGCTACAGCACCTCCATCAATAAGAACTTTCTCACCGGCACCAGCATCTCGCTCGGTTACGACAATTCGAACGTCGGCACGAACTCGCCTTCGCAGGACTTGAACTTCTTCAACCGCGGCAACCTCTCGCTCAACTTCTCGCAGCGCCTCCTCCAAGGCTTCGGACTCGCCGTCAACAACCGCAACATCCGCATCGCCCGCAACAGTGTCAAAGTTTCGGACCTCGTCTTCAAGCAGCAGGTGATCAACACCGTTTCGTCCACCGTCAATCTCTACTGGGACCTCGTCAGCTTCAACGAGAACGTCAAGGTGCGCAAGCAATCCCTCGCTTACGCCGAGCGTCTTTATAGCGACCGCAAGAAGGAAGTCGAAATCGGCACCCTCGCCCCCATCGAAATCGTCCGCGCCGAAGCCGAAGTCGCCCGCAATCAGCAGGACCTCACCATCGCCGAAACCCAGGTCCTCCAGCAGGAAACCATCCTCAAGAATCAGTTGAGCCGCAACGGCGTTTCCAACCCCCTCATCGCCACGGCCCGCATCGTGCCGCTCGATAGCATCGCGGTCCCCGAAATCGAAACCCTCTCGCCCATCCAGGACCTCATCGACCTCGGCGTCAAGACCCGCCCCGAAGTCGAACAAACCCGCCTCAACATCGACAACACCCGCATCGGTCTCGCCGGCTCGCGCAGCGCCCTGCTTCCCTCGCTCGATTTCTCGGCCAGCACCTCCGCCCGTTCGCTCGCCGGTCAGATCAACACCGTGCCCTTCGCCCCCGGTAAGCCCACCTTCGTCCGTCAGCCGGACCCGCTCTTCATCGGTGGCTACGGCACCTCGGTCGGCCAGTTGTTCCGCCGCAATTTCCCCGAATACAACGTCGGCTTCCAGTTGAACGTGCCGCTGCGCAATCGCGCCGCCCTCGCTGACATCGCCAACGACACCCTCCGCCTCCGGCAGCAGGAACTGCAGGAACAGCGTCAGTTGAACTCCATCAAGGTCGACGTGCAGAACGCCCTCATCGCCTTGCAGCAGGCGCGCGCTCAGCATCAGGCTTCGGTGAAGAACCGCATGCTGCAGGAACAAACCCTCGACGCCGAACAAAAGAAGTACGCCCTCGGCAGTTCCACCGTCTTCTTCGTCATTCAGGCCCAGCGCGACCTCGCCCTCGCCCAGCAGCAGGAAGTCGCCGCCATGGCGACTTACTCGCGCGCTCGCACCCAGATGGATCTCGCCACCGGTTCGGTGCTCAGCACGCACAACATCTCGCTGGATGAAGCTGTCTCCGGCTCGGTCTCCAAGCCCCCCAGCATGATCCCCGCCGTGCCCCCGGCCAAGTAACTCGTCCTCTTCACCCAAAACAAAAACGCCGCCCAGGCAACCGGGCGGCGTTTCTGTTCTGTCGTACGGAGGAAGCTGCGCTTAGTGCTTCTTCTTCTCGTCTTTCTTCTCGTCCTTCTTTTCCTTGTGGTCGGCCGGCTTGTGCGTATCGCTCGCCAAAACCACATTCGTGGCGCCCAACATCAGAGCCATCGCGACAACCAAAGCATTCAGTTTCTTCATTACGTGGGTTCCTTCTTTCCTTGCTCTCTGGGCGGCGAATTCACTTCCTTCCCGCACCTGAATCTCCGTATCGGTCCCCCCGCGCGAACCTTGAGAAAATATCTCGCATGGCCAAGCCGAACCCCTACCTCGACTTCCTCGTCGAACAACTCGCCCCCCTCGGCCAGATCCACACCCGCGCCATGTTCGGTGGCCATTGCCTCTACTGCGACGGCTTCGTCTTCGCCCTTCTCGCCCATCAAACCCTCTACCTCAAAGTCGACGACGTCAACCGGCCCGCCTTCGCAGCTCGCGGCCTCGAGCCCTTCCGCCCCTTCGAAGACCAGAACATGACCATGTCCTACTACGCCGCTCCCGCCGATACCTTCGAGTCCGAAGACGGCCTCCGCGAATGGGCGGGTGGTGCCGTCGCCGCTTCCCGCCGCGCCAAGCAGGCCAAGCCGAAAGCCGCTCGCAAGGCAAACCGCGCCCGGAAAGCCGTATCCTAAGGCTGTGCGTTTCCTGATCGTTCTCTGCTGTCTGCTGCTGGCTGCCTGCTCCTCCGCCCCGCCGCCCGCCAAGGGTCCGCTGGTCTTCCCGCCCAAGATCACCCAGTTCTACGCCTCGCCCAGCGTCGTCCCGCAAGGCGAGTCCACCTTGCTCTGCTACGGCGTCGAGTCGGTCGCCTCCGTCACCCTGGACCCCGGCAACGAATCGCTCTCACCCGCCCTCACCAAGTGCCTTGAGAAATCGCCCAAAGAGAACACCACTTACACCCTCACCGCCAAAGGCAAGGACGGCACCACGCTCACCCAGCAGGTCACTGTCACCACCGGCGTCGCCAAGCTCAAGTTTCTGGACCTCAACATCAACGCCCCCCAGGTAAAAGCCGGCCAGCCCGTCCACTTCTGCTTCCAGGCGCAAGGCGCCACCCAGGTCTCCGGCGGTCCCGGTAAGTTCCAGAAGGGCGGCAACCCCAGCCGCGATTGCCTTATGGACAATCCCCGCAAAACCACCACCTACACCATCAAGATCACCGGCGAGGGCCGCCAATCCGACACCGAATCCATGACCGTTAAGGTGCTCCCCTAAGTGCCCCTGGCCCTCATCACCGGTGCCTCCTCCGGTATCGGTGCCACCTTCGCCCGTCAACTCGCCGCTCGCGGCACAGACCTCATCCTCGTCGCCCGCCGCGCGGATCGTCTCGAAGCCCTCGCCGCCGAGCTCCGCGCCACCGGCCGCTCCTGCGAAGTCCTCCCGGCCGACCTCACCCTCGACGCTGACGTCGCCCGCGTCTGCGCCCGCCTTGAAGCTCTGCCCCAGCTCGATTACCTCATCAATAACGCCGGCTTCGGCACCAAGGGCAAGTACTTCAGCACGGACCTCGCCAGCCAGGTCAACATGCACCGCGTCCATGTCCTGGCCATCGTCCAACTCACCCACTCCGCCCTCAAAGGCATGGTCGCCCGCGGCTCCGGCGCCATCATCAACGTCGCCTCCGTCGCCGGCTTCACCTTGAACGCCGGCAGCACCAGTTACTCCGCCACCAAGACCTGGCTCAACGTCTTCACCGAAGGCTTATATCTCGAACTGCGCAGCGCCGGCTCCCCTGTCCAAGTGCAGGCCCTCTGCCCCGGCTTCACTTACTCCGAGTTTCATGACGTCATCCAAATGGATCGCGCCATCGTCCCGAAAAGCTGGTGGCTCTCCGCCGATTACGTCGTCTCCGAAAGTCTCCGCGGCCTCGACGCCGGCAAACTCTTCGTCATCCCCGCCTTCCGGTACCGCTGTCTCGTCACGCTTTTCAAATGGACGCCCCGGCGCCTGATCTATTGGGGAGCCATCCGCGCCGGGCGCCACATGAAGCGTTCCTAGCTCTCGAACACCGCGTTCAGCTTGCTGCCCGACGCCGCCTTGGCCAACCCGTCAAAGCGGCCCTCCTCCGCCAGCAACTGGGCCGCCGCCATCCAACTGGCCCACGCCACGCGTGCCAGCGCACTCCCCAGGCTGATGCGCCGCACGCCCAACGCTGCCAGGTCCGCCACCGTTAAGTCGCTCGCGTGGCCGATCAGCACGTTCACCGGTTTGGGCGCCACCGCCGCCACCACGGCCGCAATCTGTTCGCGCGTTTCCAAACCGGGCGCATAGAGACAATCCGCCCCTGCCTCCGCGTAAGCCCTTAACCGGCGAATGGCATCGTCCAAATCCGGACGGCCCGAGATAAAGTTCTCCGCGCGTCCCACCAGCAGCGTCTCGCCGCCCGCCGCATCGATCGCCCCGCGCGCCGCCCGCATTCGCTGCACCGCGTCGTCAATATCCCGCAGCGGACGCGCCGCGTCGCCGGTCGAGTCCTCAATCGAGATCCCCGCCACCCCGGTATCGATCACCAGCCGCACGCTCTCCGCCACGCCGGCCGGGTCCTTGCCGTACCCGCCCTGGAAGTCCGCGTTCACCGGCAGGTTCGTCGCCTCCACGATCTCGCGCAAATGCCCCAATACCGCCTCGCGCGAAAGCCCACCGTCCGGAGCGGCGTTCGCCCAGGAGGCTCCCCCGCTCGTCGTGGCCAGCGCCGCAAACCCTAAACTCTCCAGATACCGCGCGCTGCCCGCATCCCAAGGGTTCGGCATCACAAAGCAGCCAGACTCGTGCAGTTGCCGGAAACAGAGACGTTTCGTCGTGGAAGTGCTCATACACCATTCTCGCTTCGAAATGTTTGCTTGACATATTCCGATATAGGAATATATTCTGGCGTTGTGCCCCGAGCTGCTACCACCGCCGATGTCTTCAACGCCATCGCCGAGCCCCGTCGCCGCGAAATCATCACCTTCCTCGCCGACGGCGCCGACCACCCCGTCGGCGACGTCGTCACCCAACTCGGACTCGGCCAACCCGCCGTCTCCAAACACCTCTCCGTCCTCCGCCAAGTCGGCCTGGTCACCGCCACCAAGCGTGGCCAACTCCGCCTCTACCGCCTCAACGCGAAGGAACTGAAGCCCGTGTACGACTGGGTCAAAGACTACGAGCGCTACTGGACCCACCAGCTCGACCGCATCAAACTCCGCGCCGAACAAAAGATGCTCGACCGCATCACGCGCGAAAACCAGTCCCCACGTCAGGAGAAAGACTAGATGGAAAGCCAAACCGCCCCCATGGTCAACACTCTCGAGATCGTCCGCGAGTTCGAAGTCGCCGCCACCATGGACCTCGTCTTCGAATCGATCCTCGAGCAAATGGGCCCCCTCAATGAAACGCCCGACGGCGTCAACCTCCGCCTCGAACTCGAACCCTGGCCCGGCGGCCGTTGGTTCCGCAATCATGGCGAAGGCCGCGGTCACCTTTGGGGCCACGTCCAATCCATCCGCGCTCCTGACCTACTCGAGATTCAAGGCCCCTTCGCCATGTCCGGCCCCGTCCTCTCGCACATCCTTTACCGCCTCAGCGAACATCAAGGCCTCACCCGCGTCCAGTTCTCGCACCGCGCCGTCGGCCTCATCCCCGGACCCTTCCTCGACCCCACCAACATCAATCGTGGCTGGAACTGGATCCTCCAGCGCATCCAGGACCATGCCCAACAGAAAGCGGAGAAAGCCCAATGATCTTGAACGTCGTCTCTCGCGAGAAATGGCTCGCCGCGCGCACCGCGTTGCTCGAAAAAGAAAAACAACTCACTCGCCTGCGCGACGAGTTACGGCAGGAGCGTCTCGCGCTGCCTTGGGTCCGCCTCGAGAAAAACTACGTCTTCGACGGCCCCCGCGGCCAGCAAACGCTCGCGGACCTCTTCGATGGCCGTCGCCAACTGATCGTCTATCACTTCATGCTCGGCCCCGGTTGGAAAGAAGGCTGCGTCGGTTGTTCCTTCCGTTCAGACCATGTCGATGGTCCCCGTCAACACTTCGAACAACGCGACCTCAGCTACGTCAACATCGCCCGCGCTCCCTGGTCCGAAATCGAACCATTCCAAAAGCGCATGGGCTGGAAGTTTCACTGGGTCTCGTCATATGGCAGCGACTTCAACTACGACTTCGGCGTCTCCTTCCGCCCCGAAGCCATCGCCGCCGGTCAGGTCCGTTATAACTACGCCGACACCAAGTACGTCAGCGAAGAGCTCTCCGGCACCAGCGTCTTTTACCGCGATGAAGACTCTGGCGACATCTTTCACACTTACTCGACTTACGCCCGCGGCGAAGAAGGCTTCATCAGTACTTACGACTACCTCGACATCGCCCCGCTCGGCCGCCAGGAAAATGGACCTCGCCGCAATCTCACCGACTGGGTTCGCCATCACGACCGCTACGGCGCCGCCGGCCACGTCAATCACGACGGCCGCTACATCGCTGCCCAATCCGCCGATTGCGGTTGCCACCCATGACCCGTTGTCGTCGCGTCACCTGCCTGCTGCCGGCTCTCGTGTGGGCGCTCCCCAAGTGCCCACTCTGCCTGGCCCTCTGGCTGACGGCCCTCACCGGCTTTGGCATCAGCGCCACCTTCGTGCGCCACTTACAGACGGCCGCGCTCCTCGCGAGCGCGGTCGCCCTCTTGCTTTTGCTACGCCGGACGTGGCCGCGCCGCATCCAACCAGCGCCACAGCAGATAGCCCACCACCGGTAACGCCGTCACCAGCAGAAACGCATTCGCATAATCCTTCTGATCGAACATCCGCCCGCACAACGGCATCACCACCGCCGTCACCGCGGAAAAGCTTCCCGCCCCCAGTCCCGCGATCAATCCCGTCTGCCGTGTCGAGAAGATCAATGTCGCATACCCGATCGCCGGCACGATGAACGCGCCTGTCGTAAACATCGCGAAGAACAGGGCGAATAGCAGCAAGGGCAGGGAAGTCACCTGCGGCACCAGCGCAAACGGAAGACTCAGCACCAGCCCGACCGCAAAAATACGCGAGTAAGTTGAGTAAGTCGCCGTTCGCCGGTCCAGATACCATCCCCAGAAGAAGTAACCCACCTCCCAACCCAGCGGCGGAATCCACAGGTAATAACCCAGATCGCCTTGCGCAATGTGGAACACCCGGCTCAAATAAATCGACGACGTGTACAGCACGAATCCTAACGGCGCCGCCCCAAACGAATAAATCACGATGAATGCCCAGATCCGCGGATCTCGCCACGAAACGCGCGCCGTCTGCTGCACCGGCGGCGCTTCCCGCAACTCCGGCCGCCCGCTCAACCACGCCCACCACAACAGCCACGCTGCGCCGACCGCCCCCGTAAACAGGAACGCCGCGGGCCAGCCATAAGCCTTAAAGATCGGCGTCACCACCCACGGCGTAATCACCGCTCCCAGCGCACCCCCGCTATACGACAATGCCGTCCCCCGAGCCCGGCTCGTCTCGGGCAACGTCTGCACCACCGTTCGCAACGCCCCTGGGAAGGTAGCGCCTTCACCGAACCCCAGCACGATTCGCAACGCCAGAAATACTCCGAAGCCCAGCGCCCAGGCATGCGCTGTCGAAGCCAGCGTCCAGATACCCACCGCCGCCAGCATTCCCAACCGCACTCCCCAGCGATCCAGCACCCGTCCCCAAAACGGATTGCCCAACATGTAGGCGATCGAAAAGCCCGAAACCACCCACGAATACTGCTCCACGGTCAGACCCGTGTCGCGCATGATCGTCGGGATCAAAACGGCCAGCGTGTTGCGGTCAATGTAGCTGATCGTCGAGACCAGCATCATACTCAGTGCGGGAAGCCAACGGTGCATCGAACTCCCTAGTGTGTCATGACCGCCCTCGCTACAATAAAACGTTGCTCCCGCCCGCCCTCCAGTTTCATCAGGCAGCCCGCGCCTTTGGCGACCACCTCGCGCTTCAGCAGCTTGATCTAACCGTGCCTTCCGGCCAGTTCGTCGCTTTGGTCGGCCCCAGCGGCTGCGGCAAAACCACCATCCTCAACCTCGCCGCCGGCTTGCTTGCACCCACCTCCGGCCGCGTCGAATCCTACGGCGAACCCGTCGACGGCCTCAATCGCCGCGCCAGCTACCTCTTCCAGCAGGATGCCCTGCTGCCCTGGAAGACGCTCGCCGAGAACATCTCCCTCGCCGCGACCTTCGCCCACCGCGACGCCGATCCCCAAGCCTGGCTCCAGCGGCTCGGCCTCGCCGGCTTCGGCGACTACTACCCCGCCGCAGCCAGCGGCGGCATGCGCAAACGCGTCGCCCTCGCTCAGCAATGGGTCGCCGAGCGCCCGCTCCTGTTGATGGATGAACCCTTCAGCGCCCTCGACATCCACACCCGCCAGCGCATGGAAACCGAGCTCCTCACCCTCTGGGATGAAGACCAGCGCACCGTCCTATTCGTCACCCACGACCTCGACGAAGCCATCTCCCTCGCCGACGTCGTCTGCGTCCTCTCCGCCGGTCCCGGCAGCCGCATCGTCAATCGCTACCCCATCGACCTGCCTCGCCCGCGCCCCATCGCCGAGCTCCGCCTGGACCCTCGCTTCCAGGACCTCTACCGCCAAATCTGGCACGACCTGCGACCCGAGGTGCTGCGCTCCCATGAAGCGTAAAGTCGCCTTCTACCGCCTCGCCCTCGCCCTCCTCCTGCTCACCCTTTGGGAAGCCGGAGCCCGCGCCGGCTTCATCGACCCGTTCTTCTTCTCGCGCCCCTCGCTCATCGCCGCGCGCCTCCTCGAATGGTTCGCCGCCGGCCGCATCTGGACTCACCTCGGCCTCACCCTTCTCGAAGCCGTTCTCGCCTTCCTCCTCGGCGGCCTCGCCGGCATCGTCCTCGGCTTCTGGCTCGGTCGCTGGCCGCTGGGCGCCGCCATCGCCGAACCTTACCTCCAAACCGCCAACGCCCTGCCGCGCGTCGTTCTCGCCCCGCTCTTCATCTTCTGGTTCGGACTCGGCCTGTGGTCCAAAGTCGCCTTCGGCATGACCCTCGTCTTCTTCCTGCTCTTCTTCAACACCTATCGCGGCGTCCGCAGCGTCGACCAGAAGCTCATCGACAACGCCCGCATCCTCGGCGCCTCTGAACAGCAACTCCTCCGCTACGTCCTGCTGCCCAGCGCCCTGGGCTGGATCTTCTCCGGCCTTGAAGCCAGCATCGGTCTCGCGATGGTCGGCGCCGTCGTCGGCGAATACCTCGGCGCCACCGGCGGCTTGGGTTACGTCATCGCGCAAGCCGAAGGCCTACTCGACACCACCGGCATGCTCGCCGGCATGGCCCTGCTGGCCGTGGTCGTTCTCGTGATTGCCGCCCTCGTCCGCCGCGTGGAACGCCATCTGCTCCGCTGGCAACAACCGCGATAAACTTGACGGCAAGACATGACGCGGCGCGATTGGCTTTGGACAAACTATCTCGGCCTCGGTTCACTGGCTTTGGCGGACCTCGCCGCCGCCACCGATGCCCCGCTCGCCCTCCGGCCCGCGCACGTTCCCGCGCGTGCCAAACGCTGCATCTTCCTCTTCATGGAAGGCGGCGTCTCGCAGATGGACCTCTTCGAGGACAAGCCCGCCCTGCGCAAATACGCCGGTCAGCGCATGCCCACCGCGCCCGGCACCGAAGGTGAAATCGCCACCTTCTCCGCCGCCCCCAATCGCGTCATTCCGCCCATCGCGCCCTTCGCCCGCCGCGGGCAAAGCGGTCGCCCCATGAGCACCCTGCTGCCGCATCTCGGCACCGTCGCTGACGAACTCGCCTTCATCCACGGCGTCAAAGTCGATAACAACAACCACGGCCCCGCCGTCTACCATTCGCTCACCGGCAATCAGTTCCCCGGCAGCGCCTCCATCGGCGCCTGGGTCACCTACGGTTTGGGCAGCGAGAATCAGGACCTCCCCGGCTTCGTCGTTCTCGGCGATCGCCGCGGCGCCACCATCGGCGGCGCCAGCGTTTGGGGCAACGGCTTCCTGCCCGCCGCCTATCAGGGCACGCTCTTCCGTAACGGCGCCACGCCCATCGTCGACCTCAATCGCCGCCCTCACCTCACCGCCGCCGAGCAGCGCAGCGAACTCGACCTCCTCCAGTGGATGAACCAGCGCCACTCCGCCGCGCGCACCAACACCGGCGAACTCGACGCCCGCATCGCCGCTTACGAACTTGCCTTCCGCATGCAGTCGAAGGCGCCCGAACTCGTCGACCTCCAACAAGAGTCCGCCGCCACGCGCCAGCTCTACGGCCTGGATAAGCCCGTCGCCGAACCCTTCGGCCGCCAATGCCTCCTCGCCCGCCGCATGGTGGAGCGCGGCGTCCGCTTCGTCATGGTGATGCACGGCGCCGGTGGCGACCGTTGGGACGACCATGGCGACGTCGCCGGCCGCATCCCCAAGCATTGCCAGGAAGTGGACCAGCCCGTCGCTGGCCTCATCAAAGACCTCAAGTCGCGCGGCCTGCTCGATGAAACGCTCGTCGTCTGGGCCTCGGAAATGGGCCGCACGCCCTTCGACAACAACCTCGTCACCGATAAGCCCGGCCGCGACCATAACCAATACGGCCTCGCCATCTTCATGGCGGGTGGCAACGTCAAAGCCGGCGCCACTTACGGAGAAACCGACGACTTCTCCGTCCGCGCCGCGGGCAATCCGATTCCCCTGCGCGACGTCCATGCGACCTTGCTCGAACTCATGGGGCTCGATCAGCAGCGCCTCACCTACCTCCACGCCGGCCGCTACAAGAAACTCACCGACATCGGAGGCCGCGTCATCCGCGAGGTGATGGCGTGAGCGGCTTCGCCCTCCTCACCGACCCCAGCTTCGCCCGGCACGACACCGGGCCCGGCCATCCCGAGTCTCCCGCCCGCAACACGGCCGTCCGCCAAGCCCTCGAACCCTGGCTCGCCACCGCGACGCGCATCCCTCTTCGCATCGCGAGCGAAGACGAGATCGCCCTCTGCCACCCGCGCGACTACCTCGCGCGCGCCCACCGCGACATCGCCAGCGGCGCCAGCGAGCTCTCCACCGGCGACACCCAAGTCTCGAAAGCCTCCTGGGAAGTGGCCACCGAAGCCGTCGGCGGCGTTCTCGGCGCCGTGGACCTCGTCTGTACGAAAAAGGTCGACACCGCCTTCTGCGCCGTCCGCCCGCCCGGTCATCACGCCACGCCCAGCCGCGGCATGGGCTTCTGTGTGTTCAACAACATCGCCATCGGCGCGCGCTATGCCCAGAAGAAGCACGGCATCGCTCGCGTCCTGATCGTCGATTGGGACGTCCATCATGGCAACGGCACGCAGGACATCTTCTACCGCGATGGCTCCGTGATGTTCCTCAGCACCCACCAGCATCCCTGGTACCCGGGCACCGGCCTGGCCAATGAGAAAGGCGAAGGAAAAGGTGAAGGCCGCATCCTGAATTTCCCGTTCGCCGCCGGCTCCGGCCGGGCCGAAGTGCTCCACCAAGCCTTCGAACAACACTTAGTCAAAGCGGCCGACGAATTTAAGCCGGAATTAGTGATGATTTCTGCCGGCTTCGATTCGCGCGAAGGCGATCCCTTAGGACGCTTTCGCCTTTCTGACACCGACTACCGCGACCTTACGCACCTCATGCGCTCCATTGCCGCCAAACACGCGGGAAACCGTGTTGTTTCAGTGCTGGAAGGCGGTTACAGCCTCCCCGGGCTCGCCTCCGGAGTCGCTGCTCACGTCCGCGCGCTCACCTAAAGTTAGGACTAGCATCGACGTTAGTACGGACTAGATCTGCCCCGTAACCTCCAGTACCGACGCTCTATTCCAGTTCCATCTACCTAGGGTTAATCTCAGACTAATCATAAGCTGCTCCGCGTGATGCGATCCAGTCACATGGCCGATCGAGCTTTTTTAGTTCCTCCAAATAACGACCCGCTCGGTCGGCGCATTGCACGGTTCAGTAGAAGGGCCACTCCATCTCCTCCGGAGTGGCCTTTCTTTTTGGGTACACTACGGGTCTCATGCCCGAAAGCCAGCTTTTTCGCACCAAAAGCATTGACGAGCTGATCAAAGCGAGCGAAGAACCGCAGAATCGCCTCGCCAAAACCTTAGGCCCTTGGCAACTGACGGCCCTGGGCATCGGCGCCGTGATTGGTTCCGGCATCTTCATCCTCACCGGCACTGCCGCGGCGGGCGAAGTGAAAGAGTATTCCTCCATCCTCAATGCCACGGTTCTCGAGATCATCGCGAGCGGCGGCACCGTCACCAGCGTTGGCCGACCCGGCGGCGGACCCGGCATTGCTCTCTCCTTCCTCCTCGTCGCCCTTGCCTGCTCGCTCGCCGCCCTCTGCTACGCCGAACTCGCGTCGATGATTCCCATCGCCGGCAGCGCCTACACCTACGCCTATGCCACGCTCGGCGAGATCTTCGCCTGGATGGTCGGCTGGCAATTGGTGCTCGAATACGCGGTCTCGAATATGGCCGTGGCGGTCGGCTTCGCGGCGCATGCCAACGACGTCTTGGATCGCTTCGGCATCAAGCTACCCGAAGCCATCTCGCAGCCGATGATTCAGAACGGCGTGATCACGCCGCACATCAACCTGGCCTCGTTCGTCGTCCTGCTTGTCCTCACCTGGCTGCTGGTGCGCGGCGTGAAAGAAGGCACCGACGCGAACAACTTCATGGTGATCTTCAAGGTCTGCGTCATCCTGCTGTTCATCGCGGTGGGCGCCACGCATATCCAGACTGAGAACTGGAACCCCATCTTTCCGAACGGCCTGAACGGCTTGCTCACCGGCGCCGCCATCGTCTTCTTCACTTACATCGGTTTTGACTCTGTCTCCACCGCGGCCGAAGAGTGCCGCCGTCCGCAGCGCGATCTGCCCTTCGGCATCATCGCCTCGCTCATCATCTGCGCCCTGCTCTATTGCGGCGTCGCCATCGTCCTCACCGGCATGCAGAACTGGCGCACGCTCAACAACGCCGCGCCTGTGGTCAACGCTCTGCGCCAGGTCGGCGAAAACAATGTCCGGTGGTTCGTCGGCGTGGGCGCTTTGTTCGGCATGATCAGCTCGCTGCTGGTTTTCCAGTACGGCCAAAGCCGCATCTGGTATGCCATGTCGCGCGACGGCTTGCTGCCGCAGTTGTTCTCGAAAGTCCACCCGCGTTACCGCACGCCCTACATGGCCACCTGGATCGCTGGCTTCGCCGTCGGCATCCCGGCCATGATCGGCGACATCGGCGCCTTTGCGGACCTCGCCAACATGGGCACCCTCTGCGCCTTCGCCATGGTTTCCGCCGGCGTGCTCGTTCTCCGAAAGAAGCAGCCGGAGCGTCCGCGAGGCTTCCGCGTGCCGCTGGTCCCGTTTATTCCCCTGGCCGCGATTGCCTGCTGCTTGCTCCTGATGCTCAGCCTGCCGCTGTTCACCTGGCTCAACTTTCTCGGCTGGTTGACGCTCGGCCTGTTGATCTACTTTGGCTATAGTAAGAGTCGGAGCGTCCTGGGCGCCCAGCGTTCGTGAACTTACTCGCCCTTCTCCTTCTTCTGGCCGCCGGGCCAACTCTCGAATTCAGTGGCCGCGTGGTGGAGATCGTCGATGGCGACACCATTGGCGTGATGCATGAAGGCCGCGCTGTGCGCCTGCGTCTCTACGGCATCGATGCTCCGGAACGCCGTCAGGCCTATGGCCGTGTCGCGCAGAACTACCTCGGCGAATTGATCTTCAAGCAAACGGTTCGCGTGGTCGTGCGTGATCATGACCGTTATGGCCGCCAGGTCGCCGAAGTCTACCTCAACGGCCAGAGCGTGAATCAGGAAATGGTCCACGCCGGCTTAGCTTGGTGGTTCCGTCGCTACGCTCCGCGCGACACCGTCCTGCGCGACTTGGAAGAGCAGGCTCGTGAAGCCGGGCGCGGACTCTGGGCCGATCCGGACGCCACGGCCCCCTGGAACTTCCGCCGGCCCCCGCCGCCTAATTAAGCAATCACGGCTCCGGTTTCGGAGGTGTCATAGCCCGCCAGGATCTCGAGCTTGCGTCGTAGTGTGGCACGCTGCAGCGCATCGAGGAAGGTCTGCGCCAACGGCGTCTCCATGGTGGCGCGGCGCATCACGAAGTCGTAGCGCTCGCTTTGCAGCGGAACAAAATCGAGTCCGAATGTTTGGGCCGCGCTGCGGGTCGCCAGGCAGCAATCGGCCTCGTGGGTCAGCACTAAGTAGGCCGCGGCCAGATGGCCCTGCGCCACCCGGTCATAGCCGTGGATCTTGGTGGCTGGGATGCCGGCTTCTTGTAAGAGGCGGTCCAGCAGTTGGCGGCTGCCCGAGCCCACTTCGCGATTCACGAACCGCACGCCTCGGCGGGCCAGGTGTTCGGGCTGCGTGATCTGCTTGGGGTTGCCGGGGGCCAGGACGAAGCCCTCTTCCCAGCGTGCGAAGGTCACCACCGCGAAGTCTTCATCCGGGAACTCCCGGCGGATGAAGGGCAGGTTGAACTCGCCGGTTTCCGGATCCTCCAGATGCGAACCCGCAATGTGGACCTTGCCTTCCTTCAGCCAGGTGAGAGCGAGTTTGCTCGAGGCTGCGGCAGCCACTAACTCCACGCCGCCCAGGCGATCCACCATGCGCGCCACCAGGCCAATGGCCGGGTCGCAGCCCGCCAGCACGAGCTTCTTCGCGCTGCCCTCTTCCTTGGCGAAGGCCACCAGTTCGGCCTTCCCGGCACTGCGCCCCGCCTTGGCCACCACCCCGTCCGCCTCGGGCAGATAGTAAGGCGAAGCCGTCGTCGGGATGCTGATGCGGCGCGTGCCCACCTGGCAGATCCGCACCGCTTGCCCCTTGACGAGCGGCGTGGTGCTCAGCACTTCCGCCGGCAAGGACTCCGTGTTCTCGGCCTTTTCCTCGTCGAGCGAGAACAGCTCTTCCACCGGCACTTCGAGCTCGCGCGAGAGCTTCAACGCGACCTCCGTGTTGGGGATGTAGGAACCGGCCTCGATGGCGTAAATCGTCTGACGGCTGACGTCCACCCGCTTGGCCAGATCCGCCGCCCCCACGCCGCGATTGCGCCGGATGGCTCCGAGTTGATTGTGGATCCGCGTGGACATCAGTCCCAGCTTACCGTTTCACTTAGAAGTGCAGCTTAACGACGAGTTCGAAAACTCGCGGGTCCAGCGCGGTGGTGATGGTGCCGAACGCGGCGTTGCCGAAGCTGCCGTTCGGATTGCCCAAGGGAGGCGTGTTGGTGACGTTGAAGGCTTCGGCGCGGAATTCGGTGCGCAAGCGCTCGGTGACTTGAAACGTCTTACCCAGCATCAGGTCGAGGGTCTTGTAGCCGGGGCCTACAACCGGGTTGCGCGAACTGTTGCCGATGGTGAACTGCGGCGCTTGAGCGAACGCGCTCGTGTTAAACCAGCGGCCCACGCTACGTTGGTCCGCCGGCAGCGTGGGGTTGGTGAGGCGATTCGGGCGCTGGATGCCGAAGCCGGCAAAAGCGTTGAGGTTGGTGGCTTGGGTCACCGCGATGGGGCTGCCCGATTGCGCCCGCGCGATGCCGCCGATCTGCCACCCACGGGCGAAAGGCAACTCATAGACGAAACCTAGGGCGAGGATGTGGGGGACGTTGCCCGTGGAGACGTCCTTCTCGAGACGCTTGTTGAAGCTGTCGGCGGCTTGGAAGTTGGCGACCGGGCCGGTGAGCACGGCCGAGTCAAACACGGCGCCCGCATCGTCGATGAGGCGGGAGAAGGTGTAGGAGAGCGAGAAGGTCAGACCGCGCGAGAAGCGCTTCTCGAGGCGGGACTGAAAGGAGTGATACGTCGAATGGCCGACGTTATTGCGATAGAGCGTGACGGTGCTGAAGCGCGGATACGGACGAATCAACTGGCCGCGAGCGATGGTGGGCGTGCCGAGCGAGGTGTTGGCGGGGATCTGGCCGAAGTAGGGGTTCGGGACTTGCTGCGTGAGTTGCGAGCCCAAGGCCAACTGCTCCACCGTGAGTTGATTCAGATTCACGTCGGGTACGCCGAGGCGTGTGAGCTTGGAGCCGAGGTAGCCGCCTTCGATGCTCCAGTTGGCGCCGAACGTCTTCTGCAGAGTGAAGTTCCATTGCTGGGCGTAGCCGCTGCCGTTGTTGCGCTGCACGCCGAAGACACCCTGGCCTAAACCAGAGTCCGCGTTGGGCGACTGCACGGTGACGGTGGGGCCTTGCGAGAGGACGAAGGCCGGGTTCAGGTTGTCGAGCGTTTGCTGCGTCAAGGTCTGAATGAAGGGGAATAACGGCGTGGTGAAGGGCGTGGTGATGCCGGCCTGCTCGATCCAGGTCATCCCATAGCCGGAGCGGACGACGAAGGAGTCCGAGAGCTTGTAGGCCAAGCCGAGGCGGGGAGCAAAGTTCTTCTTTTCGAGCTGGCGAGCGGGGCCGCCGAACTCGAGTTTCTGCGAGTTCAGGTTGAAGACGGCGCTGCGGTCGTCGACCACGGTGGAGGGGAAGTTGAGCGTGTAGCGGACGCCGAGGTTCAAGGTGAGCCGCCGCGAGGCGCGCCAGTCGTCCTGCAGGAAGAACTCGGCGATGCGGGCGCGCGGCTTGACGACTTCGGGCTGCGCGTCGATGCTGAAGCGGCCCACTTGGCCAAGCAAGAAAGCGGCAAAAGAGTTGCCGCCGAAGATGTTGGTGAACTGAAAGTTGCCGGTGGGGCTGGGCGGTTGGAGGACGTCGAGGTGTTCGAGACGGATGTCCGCGCCGGCCTTCAAGCTGTGGCCGCCGCGTACCCAGGAGTAGTTGTCGATGAACTGAGTGACCGAGGTGGTGAAGTTGGCGTTACCGCTGGCGGGCGGCCCGAGTTGCTGGAAGCCGACGATGTCGTAGGTGGGCAGCACATCCGAGAAAGAGCTGGCGGGGATGTTGGGAATGTTGGTGGCTTGGGAGAGCGGTTGAGTGAGACGGCCGGAGGAACGGTCAAACTTGCGGCGCGTGTAGCCGAAGCGGAGCTGATTGACCGAGGTGGGCGAGAGCGTGAGGGTGTGTTCGGCGGCGAGGCTATCGGCGCGGGTGACGGTGTTGCCGATGACGCCGGTGGTGAGATTCCCGCTGCCGTCGGGCAGGGGCGTGGTGGGTTTGCTGTCGTCACGCAGGAAAGAGTAGCGGGCGAAGACGCGGTGGCGCGTGCCGAAGTAACGGTCGAGGCGGCCATCGAACTGATCGGCGACGGTGTCGTCGTTGCCGAGGCGGCGGTAGTTGTTGGCGCCGGTGGCGCTGGCGACGTTGGGGTCCGGGTAACGGTCGAGGACGGCGAGCGAGGCACGGTCGAAGCGGCTGAGGGGGATGGTGTTGTTGGGGAAGGGTGGGCGACCGGCGCTGGCCGGATCGAAGATCGCGGTGGAGAAGACGCCTCGCTTCTGGGCGGCGGTGGGGACGGTGCTGGTGCGGATGACGCCGGTGTTGAGCCGGGTGCTCTGCCAGTCCGCAAAGAAGAAGGTCTTGTTCTGTTGAATGGGACCACCCAAGACGAAGCCGTACTGGTTGCGGCGGAAGCGAGGCTTGGGGCCGGTGGTGGCGAACAGGTTGCGGGCGTTCAGCTTCTCGTTGCGGAAGAACTCGAAGAGGCTGCCGTGAAAGGCGTTCGAACCCGACTTCTGGTTGACCATGATGACGCCGCCGTTCGAGCGGCCGTACTCGGCGGAGTAGCTGTTGATCTCGACGCGGAACTCGTCGATGGCGTCGATGATCGGGTAGAAGGCGACTTGGCCAGGCTCAGGCTGCAAGACGCTGATGCCGTCGTAGATGTACTCGCTGACGCGAGGGCGGCTGCCGTTGATACGGGGCAGGAGGTTGCCGGGCGGCAGGTTGACGCCAGGGGCGAGGGCGATCAGCGGGACGAAGTTGCGGCCATCCAAGGGCAGGGTGACGACTTTCTTCTGCTCGACGACGAAGCTGACGGTGCCGCGGCTGGACTGGAGCAGAGGCGGGGCGGCGGTGACTTCGACGGCCTGGCCGGCATCGCCGAGTTGGAGGGCCAAGTCCAGGGCAAGGCGGTCGCCGACGCGGAGCGTGAGGCCATCGCGGTTCAAGGCGGCGAAGCCTTCCTTCGAGACTTTCAGGAGGTAGTCGCCGGCAGGGAGGGCGAGGAACTGGTAGGCGCCTTCGTCGTTGGTGGAGGCGTTGGCGGCGAGGCCGGTGGCCGGGTTGGTGAGGACGAGTTGGGCGCCGCGGACGGGGAGGTTCGAGGGGTCGCGGATGACACCGAGGAGTTCGGCTTTGGTGGCTTGGGCGACGGCGGAGGAAACGAAGAGGAGGGCAAGGCTCAGGGGGCGGAAAGTAAACACGACATCGACAGCTTAACATGACTAGCTTTGATAAGCGTCGGTGTCTTGCAGGAGAGACAAAAGGGCGAGTTGACGAAACGAACCCGGGAGTATTTGATTTTAAAGGACTTGACTATTTTGAGCCCGGGGGCGGACGGAAGGGTAAGCGGAGGGGCTCGACTCCAGGATGACACAGCGGGCCAAATGGCCGAGGTGAGAAAAGGAGGTAAGTGAAGGAGGGAAAGGACTTGGAGGAAGAAGAAACGACGGGACGGGCTGGGAGCCCGTCCCGAGACGGATCTGGTTAGTCGCCGGCGGCGGCGTTCTGCGCGCGGTACTTCTTGACGAAGGTTTTGCGCTTGGCGCGGAGGGCCATGTATTCGCGGGCCTCTTTGTAGAGACGCTTGCGTTCGTCGGTGTCGAAGATGGCTTTGCGCACAACACGCCAAGCGGCCTTCGGACGGAAGTAGTATTCGCCGTAGAAGCGTTCAACCCAGTCGACGAGCTCGGCACGGTCGAGGCCGGGATAGATGATGTTCGGCAATTGATGGCCGGTGTCATCGGTCATGGCGTCGAGGGTGATGAGGTTGTTCTTGACGACGTAATCGTAGAACTCGGTGCCCGGGTAGGGATGGGCGATCGAAACCTGAATGGTTTCGGTGTTGAGTTCCTTCGCGAAGTCGATGGTGCGGCGGATGGACTCGCGGCTGTCACCGGGGAGGCCGACGATGAAGTCGCCGTGAATGGTGAGGCCCATCTCGTGCGCGTTCTTGGTGAAGCGGCGGGCCATATCGACGTTGGCGCCCTTCTTGATGTTCTTGAGGACCTGGGGGTCGCCGCTTTCGTAGCCGACGATCATGAGGCGGCAGCCGGCGTCGCGCATGGCTTTGAGCGTTTCGGCGTCGGTGGTGACGCGGCTGGTGCAACTCCAGGTGAAGTTCAGCTTCTTGAGCTCCTTGCAGAGCTCGATGGTGCGTTCCTTCTTGTAGTTGAAGGTGTCGTCGTCGAAGAAGATTTCCTTCAAGCCGGGGAAGTTTTCGAGGGCCCAGCGGCACTCGTTGACGATGTCCGGAATGGAGCGCAGGCGCCAGCGGTGACCGGAGTGGGTCTGCGGCCAGAGGCAGAAGGTACACATGGCGGGGCAACCGCGCGAGGTGTAGAAGCTGATGAAGGGATTCAGCAGGAAGGGGACGTTGTAGCGGCGGAAGTCGAGATCGCGCTGGTAGATCTTGGAGGCCCAGGGCAGGGAATCGAGGTCTTCGATGACGGGACCTTCGGGATTGTGCCAGATGCCGCCGCCTTCAGTGCGGTAGCTGACGCCGGGCAGTTCCTTGAGGGGCGTGCCTTTGGCGTAGTTGACGACCTGGTGATCAAACTCGCGGCGAACGATGAAGTCGATGGCAGGATTTTCGCGGAGGGTTTTCTCCGGCTCCACGGTGACGGGAGGGCCAACGAAGCAAACCTTCATTTTGGGGTTGGCTTCTTTCATCATCTCGGCCATCTTCACGTCGACATGGAAGCCGGGCGTGGAGGTGAACAGAACCAGCAATTCGTAATCGCCGGCCATGGCCACGGTTTGTTCAATGGAAACTTTATGAGGCGGGGCATCGAGGACCTTGCTATCCGGCAACATACCGGCGGGATAACAGAGCCAGACAGGATACCAATAGCTTTCGATCTCGCGGGACGCCGGCCAGCGGCTACTCGCGCCGCCGTCGAACCCCTCGAACGAAGGCGGGTTGAGAAAAAGAGTACGCATAGGTGGGGATGTTTCTAGTCTACCTTGTTGGGTGCAAGTGAGCCACCGCTCGCGCGGCGGGTTTTCAACTGTTCCATGACGGTGATGATTAATTCCTTGGAATCGTCGACCAGTTTCATGATGAGTTGGATGTCCATGGCAGGTTTGCCGGGTTGGCGGGCGCTTTGGCAATAGACGCCATGTTGGCCGACCAGCGAAAGGGCGTCGGTGAGAAGGTCCAGGGTAACGGCGAGGCGACCTCGTTCAAAGCCCATTTGGAATTCAAAACGTTCGAGGTCGTCGGCGCGGTCCTGGTAAACAGACATATCCTGAACTTTAGATGCGTTTACCCGACTGGCCGGTCGCAGGAGACCGCGAAATAGAATTGCTGCGCGAAGTTTTGGCCTCGAACCAATGGGGTGGGTTTAGTCCGTTGGTGGGGGAATTTGAGTCGCGCTTTGCGCGTTTTCAGCATTGTGAACACGCCGTCTCGGTGGTGAACGGGACGGTATCGCTCGAAATGGCGCTGGAAGTGAGCGGCATTGGGCCGGGCGATGAGGTGATCATGCCGGCGCATTCGTTCGTATCGACGGCGACGGCGGTGTCGCGCGTGGGGGCGACGCCGGTGTTTGTGGACATTGAGGCGTGTACATTTAACATCGATCCGGGGGCCGCGGAGGCGGCGATCGGGCCGAAGACGAAGGCGATCATCGTGGTGCACTATGGGGGCCCGATGGCGAACATGGACGCGCTGCAGGCGGTAGCGGACCGCCACGGGCTGGCGCTCTATGAGGACGCGGCGCATGCGCAGGGTTCCGAGTGGAAGGGACGCCGGGCGGGGAGCTTTGGGCGTTGGGCGTCGTTCAGTTTTCAGAACGGGAAGGTGCTGACGGCGGGAGAGGGCGGGGCGGTGACGACCAACGACGCCGAACTGGCGGCGGCGTTGCGAAGTTTTGCGAATCAGGGGCGGCGGGTGGATGGGGCTTCGAACTTTCACCACTACACGCTGGGGACGAATTTGCGGATGAGTGCGCTGCATGCGGCGGTGCTGACGGCGCAGTTCGAGCGGTTACCGGAGCAGATCGGGCAGCGGCGGCGGGCCGAGGCGCGGTTGCGGGCAGCGACGGCGGAGGTGCCGGGCTTGCACTGGCAGCAGGTGGCCAAGGAAGCGAGCGTGCATTCGCACTATTTGCTACCGGGGCGCATCGACGCCGCGCGGCTGGGCAAGACGCGCGATCAGTTCCGCGAGCATTTGCAGGCGAACGGGGTGCCCATCACGCCGTTCTACCCGCACCCGATGTACGGGAATCCGATTTATCAGGCGGAGGGGACGTGCCGGATTGAGCCGTGCCCGCAGGCGGAGGCTTACGTGCAGGATGCATTCTGGCTGCCGCACCGGGTGCTGATGGCGGACGATGCGGCGCTGGAGGAAGTGGCGGCGGTTATACGGGCGGCGGCATCAGGCCGCGACGCTCGAGGAACTGGAAGATAGCGTTCCAGACGAGGGGGCCTTCGATGGGGTCCCGGAGGAAGTCGCCGTGTTTGCCCTTGGGGACGGCGTAGAGCTCGGCGTCGTTGCCGACGTCGCGCATCATTTTGACGAGGACGGCGCCGTGGTCATAGGGGACGGTGGGGTCTTCGCCGCCATGAATGGTGATCGACTTGGGGAGCTTTTTGCGGACCCAGCTTTGCGGAGAGACGCGGTGGGCGATCTCGCGGCGGTCCGGCAGGTTGTCAGGGATCCAGGTGGTGGCGTACTGCTTCATGTTGGGGCCTTCGAGGACGTCCATGAGGTCGGTGATGCCGTAGAAGTTGACGACGGCGGCGACTTTGACGGGTTGACCGACGTTGGCTTGCTTGGGGGTGAGGCCGACCATGAGGGCGAGGTGGCCACCGGCGGAGTCGCCGGAGACGATGATCTTTTTGGGGTCGACGCCGTATTGGCGGGCGTGCTTGATGAACCATTGAGCGGCTTTCAAGACGTCGTTGACGGCGGCGGGGGCGAGGGCGGCTTTAGCGAGACGGTACTCGACGTTGGCGACGACGAAGCCTTTTTGAAGGTAGGGGAGGCAGAAGTTGGGGACGACGTTTTCTTTGCGGCCGCCGGTCCAGCCGCCGCCGTGGATGAAGAGAATGGCGGGGCGTTTGCCGGCGGCGGATTTGGGTTTGAGGATGTCGAGTTTGGTTTCGGGGAACGAGTCGTAGGCGATGTCCGCCTGGACGGAGACCCAGTCCGGCAGGGGGGGCAGCGCGGGCTGAGCAAAGAGGACGGATGAAAGAAGCCAAAGGAAGCTTACAAATTTCATGCTGCCCTACATGGTAACCTCAGGCCCGCAACCTCCGAGTGGGCGGCTGCCTGCGATACTTGAAGCACATGCCCCGAGCGAAAGCGCTGCGTATCTCGCCGGTCGGTGTCCGGGGAATCGTTGGCCCGGGCCTCACCGTCACTCATGCTTTAGATTTTGCCGCTGCCTTTGGCACTTTGCTTTCGAGCGAGGGGCCGGTTTTGCTGGGACGCGACCCGCGATCGAGCGGAGCGATGCTGCGCCCGGCGGCGATTTCGGCGTTGCTGGCTTGCGGACGGGACGTGGTGGATCTGGGCATTGTGTCGACGCCGGTGCTGCAGCATGCGATCCGGCGGTTGAATGCGGCGGGCGGGATTTCGCTGGGCGCGAGCCACAATGCGTCCGAATGGAATGCGCTGAAGTTTCTGGGGCCGGGCGGGACTTACCTGGCGTCGAGCGAGGCGAGCGAACTGCTGGACATCTATCACCTGAAGAAGTTCGCGTTTGTGGAGTGGAACCGGATCGGGAAGCTGACGACGGCGACCGATGCCATCGAGACGTATCTGGATGACCTGGCGCGGGTGTTCGACTTCGCCCAGTTGCGGAAGTTCCGGGTGGTGGTGGATTGCTGCAACGGGACGTCGTCGACGATTCTGGAGCGGGTGCGGCAGCGGTTCGACTGGCCGCTGATCCTGATCAATGCGCGGCTGGAGGGGGCGGCGTTTGCGCATGAGCCGGAGACGAGCGCGCGAATGGTGGGGTCGCAACTGGGGCCGCTGATTCAGCCGTTGGGGGCGGACGCGGGCTTTCTGTTCGATGCGGATGCCGATCGCGTGGCATGTGCGACGTCGCAAGGCGAGGCGCTGAGCGAGGAACTGATTCTGCCGCTGGTGGCGGATGGCGAGTTGGCGAAGCGGCCGGGACGGATTGTGCTGACCAATCTGTCGACGACGGCGTTGGTGGAGGAGATTGCGCGGCAGCGGGGCGGGGAGGTGGTGCGGGTGCCGGTGGGGCGGCAAGCGGCGATCGATGCGTTGAGCGGGTTTCGGCCGGAGCAGATCGCGCTGGCGGGCGAGGGGACGGGGGCGATCATGCTGCCTCAGTTCCGCTTCGTGTATGACGGCATCGCGGCGATGTTGATGGTGCTGACGATTATGGCCGAGCGGCAGCAGGCGCTGCACGAGATCGTGGCCGGGTTCCCGCAGTACGAGATGTTGAAGGGCGAAGTGCCACTGAAGCAGATGCGGATTCCGCAGCTTTACAGCGAACTGCGCGAGGCGTTCGGGCGGCAAGGGCGGGCGAATACGCTCGATGGTCTGCGGGTGGATTGGCCGCACCAGTGGTTCCATGTGCGGGTGTCGCAGACGGAGCCGATTGTGCGGGTGATCTGCGAGGCGCGGAAGGATCAGGTGCCCGAGGGACCGCGGCATTTGTTTGAGGGATTGATGGAGCAAGTGCGGAGGCTGGCCTAAGATGTCCAAGCGCGAACATCTGTTGAAGATTGGCGTCTCGGGCATCCGGGGCGTGGTGGGCGGCTTTTTGACGCCGGGGCTGGCTTGCGAGTTTGCGCAGGCGTTTGGGACGTACGTGGCGCGGGGCAGCGTAGTGCTGGGGCGCGATACGCGGGCGAGCGGCGAGATGCTGGAGAACGCGGTGACGGCGGGGCTGCTGGCGGCGGGGTGCGAAGTGATTCAGGTGGGCGTGCTGCCGACGCCGACGATTCAGATGTACGTGGCGGCGATTGGGGCGGCGGGCGGCATTGCGCTGACGGCGTCGCACAATCCGCCGGAGTACAACGCGCTGAAGCTGTTCAATCACGCGGGGCTGTTCTTCAATCACTATGAGCGGGCGGAGTTGCTGGATCTGTATCACCAGAGCGACTTCTATCAGGCGACGAACGAAGAGATGCGCGGCGTGCAGGTGCATGCGGAGCGTCCGATGGCGATGCATCTGGAGCGGGTGCTGAAGCATGTGGACGTGGAGGCGATCCGGGCGAGACGGTTCCGCGTGGCGCTCGATGGAGTGAACGGGGCGGGGTCGGTGATGTCGGTCCACTTTTTGCGGGACGTGCTGGGTTGTGAGTTGCACGCGATCGCGGTGGATCCAACGAAGCCGTTTCCGCGGGAGGCGGAGCCGAGGCCGGATACGCTGGGCGATCTGGCGGCGCTGGTGCGGCGCGAGGGGTGCGAGATCGGGTTCGGGCAGGATCCGGATGGCGATCGGCTGGCGGTGTGCGATGAAACCGGGGTGGTAATCGATAACGACGATGTGCTGGCGTTGGTGGCCGATGCGGCGCTCGAGCGGGTGGAAGGCGACGTGGTGGTGAACCTGACGACGTCGTCGGTGATCGAGGCGGTGGCGGCGCGGCACGGACGGCGGGTGTTCCGGACGCCGGTGGGCGAGGCGAACGTGGTGGAAGGGATGCAGAGCGTGCGGACGGCGATCGGCGGCGAGGGATCCAACGGCGGGGTGATTTTCCCGTCGGTGCATCTGTGCCGGGATAGCTACACGGGCATGGCGTTTCTGCTGGATCGGCTGGCGCGCGCGGGCGGGACGGTGTCGCAGCGGGTGAAGGAACTGCCGGCGTTCTACCGGCGATCGAGCAAAGTGGCGTTTGAGCATGGGCGGTTGGGGCCGTTGATGCAGGCGCTGGAGGCGGCGTATCCGGAGGCGGAGTGCAACCGGTCGGACGGGTTGAAGCTGAGTTTTGCCGATGCGTGGATCCATGTGCGGGCGTCGAATACGGAGCCGTTGCTGCGGATCGCGGCGGAGGCGACATCGGCGGAGCGGGCGGAGCAGTTGCAGGCGGCGGTGGAGGCATTGCTGAAGGGGTGAGTAGTTTGTAGACTGGCCGGATGCCCAATCCAATTATTCATTTTGAGATTCCCGCGGAAGACGTCAAGCGCGCCAAGAAGTTCTATGAGACGGCGTTCGGGTGGAAGATCAGCGATCCGTGGAATATGGATTACTTCTTCGTGGAGACGAAGGAGGGCGGCGAGGGGATCAACGGTGGGTTGATGAAGCGGTCGATGGAAGGGCAGCCGTTTATGAACTACATCGCGGTGGAGTCGATTGACGCGATCGCGAAGAAGGTGGTGAAGGCGGGCGGGCAGATCGTGATGCCGAAGCAGGCGATCGCCGGGGGGATGGGCTGGATCGGGGCGTTTGTGGATACCGAGGGGAATCTGATGGGCTTCCATCAGACGGCGGCGCCGGCGGCTCAGAAGGCGGCGAAGAAAGCAGCGAAGACGGCTGTCAAGAAAGCCGCGAAAAAGGCTGTTAAGAAGGCGGCGAAGAAGCGGTAGGGCTTAGCCCCACCACTTCTCGCCTTCGGCCAAATGGGCTTTGACGGTATCGGGGTTGAGCGTGAGGCCCAGACCGGGACGGTCATGCACCTGGATGTAGCCGTTCTTGATGTAGGGGCCGTCGAGGACGAGCAATTGATCCATCCAGCCGCCGTTGCCGGTGACGGTTTCGGTGACTAAGTAATCGCGAATGGACGAGGCCCACTGGGCGTTCGAGTAGGTGTGGACCTGGCTGGCGGTGTTGTGGGTGGCCATGGGGAGGCCGAAGACGTCGGCCATGTCGGCGATGCGTTTGGTTTCGAGGAAGCCGCCGGAGTTGCGGAGGTCCGGGTTCAGGATGTCGCAGCCCTGGTTGAGGATGAAGTCCTTGAAGCCTTGGCGACGGGAGAGGTTCTCGCCCATGCAGATGGGGACGGTGGAACTGGCGGCGAGGCGCTTCCAGGAGTCGGTGTAATCGACGGTGAGGGCGTCTTCGAGCCAGAGGGGCTTGATGGGGGCGACGGCTTCGGCGATCTGGATGGCGGTGCGGAGGTCGTATTCCCAGTGGCAGTGGACCATGATGTCGTGGTCCCAGCCGATGGCTTCGCGGACGTTTTCGAAGCCTTGACGGACGTTGATGAGTTCGCGGGTGGTGAGGACGCGGTTGGAGCGGTCGCGGGCGAGGTCGGTGGTGGGGGAGTTATGGGGGAAGCCGAATTTGTGGCCGGTGAAGCCGGAGGGATGGGCTTTCACTTGGGCGGCCCAATCGCGGCAGGAGGCCTTGTCGAGCATGTTCTTGGGGGCGGAGTGGTCGTAGACGCGAACGCGATCGCGGAAGCGTCCGCCTAAGAGCTTGGAGGTGGGGACGTTCAGGATTTTACCGGCGAGATCCCAGAGCGCCATTTCGATGCCGGAGGCGGCGCGGGGGAAGTTGTGGGCGGAGCCATCGGTACGGGTGCCGCTGAGGTTGGACGTGCCACGGCCCAGCGTGGTGTAGATGGTGTCGATCTCGAGCGGGTCCTTGCCGATCAGCCAGGGCTTGAGGGAGTGAATCTGTTCGCGGACGCCGAAGCCGGGAGTGCCGTAGGCTTCGCCGATACCAAAGGTGCCATCGTCGGCGACGATTTTGACGAGGACGTAGGTGCGTCCGCCCTGCACGATCATGGTCTGCACGTCGCGGATGCGGGCTTGTCCTTTTTCGGCAGCGGCGAGTTGGTGATAGGAGGCGAGCCAGGGCGCGAGCGCGGTGCCCAGGAACTGACGACGGGAAAACGGCATGGGCCGTATTATGTCACGGCCTTACGGCGCGGGGTGGAACAAGACGTAGTAAGCGGGAAAGAGCACGGTGGCTTCGTCGGCGGGCCAATCGGCGGCGAGGGATTCGGCGCACCAGGCGCGGATTTCGTCGAGTGAGGCGCCGCGGCGGACGGCGTAGGCGACGTTGGTTTCGGTGAGCATGTACTCGAGGTAAAAGTCGCGGGTGAGGGGGAGGCGGACGGAGAACTCTTCGGCGCGGGCGGCGGCGAAGAGGCCGGTGGCCTGGGCGGCGAGAAGGTCAGGGTTGAGTTCGCGGGCTTCGCTGGGGGCCCAGGGGTAGCGTTCGACGAAGCGAGCGAGCCATTCATCGCCGGGGGTGCTGCCTTCGCGGGAGCCGGTGGCGAAGTCATAAACGAGCAGCGTGCCGTGGGGCGAGAGGAGGCGGAGGGCTTCGGGAAAGAAGAGGGCAGGGTCGGAGTAGTTGAGGGCGCCGGCGGCGGTGATGAGGTCGCAGCAGTGGTCGGGGCAGGGGACGGATTCGGCGGAGCCGGTGAGGAATGTGGCGGAGGGGTCGACGGTGCGGGCAGCTTCGACCATGGCTTCGACGGGTTCGATGCCGATCCGCTCGACGGCCCAGTTGGCGAGAGCGCGGGTGGAGAGGCCCGAGCCGCAGCCGACGTCGATGGCGCGACGAAAGCGGTGGGCGCCGAGGGCTCGGGTCAGAATCTCGCCGTGGACGGGAGGACGGTGGCGGGCATAGCCTTCGGCGATGGTGGCAAAGGGGTTCATCCGGGAGTCTCCTTTAGCGGCGAAGTGAGGGGGCGGCGGGCATGAGGTTGAAGCCGTGGGTGGCAAAGATGCTGCGTCCCTGGGCACTAATCAGGAAGTCGAGGAAGGCGGCAGCTTCTTTGCGCCGCTTGGACTTGTTGACGACGACGCCGATTTGGCGCAACGGGCGGTGGAGGTCGTCCGGGATGAGGACGCCGCCGCGGTCAAAGACGAGGGAGTAGGCGACGAGGCAGACGTCGGCGTTGCCGGAGTCGGCGAACTGGAAGGCTTGGCGGACGTTTTCGGCAAGGACGAGCTGGTCCTGGAGCTGCGACCAGAGGCCGGCCTTTTCGAGAGCCTCTTTGGCGGCGCGGCCATAAGGGGCGTGGAGGGGGTTGGCGAGGGAGATCTTGGCGGCGCGGGGAAGGTCACGCAAGTCTTTGAATTGTCCGGACTTGGACCAAAGGGCGAGGCGGCCGATGGCGTAGATCTGGCGGGAGTCCGGATTGACTTTGTTGCGCTTGAGGAGGGTGTCGAGTTGGGCTTCGTCGGCGGAGAGGAAGAGGTCGAAGGGGGCGCCGTTTTCGATTTGGCGGGCGAGCATGCCGGAGGAGCCGAAGGTGAAGGAGATTTTGCCGGGGAACTGATCTTGCCAGAGGGGGAGGAGTGGGGCGAGGTCGGAGGCAGCGGCGACGAGGAGGGGATCTTGGGCGCGAAGACTTGACAGTGAGTCACTCAAGTTGCATAATGCCATTAGGCTAAATGCAAATACCGCCCGGCGTGATAACCGGGCGACGAGCCGCGAGATCAAGGACGTAGAGCGAGGAGACTGCATGAGCAAGATTATTGGCATTGACTTAGGCACCACGAACTCCGTGGTTGCCGTGATGGAAAACGGGCAACCCGTGGTCATTCCGAACCAAGAAGGCGGCCGGACCACGCCGTCGGTGGTCGGCTTCACCAAGAGCGGCGAGCGACTCGTCGGTCAGGTGGCGAAGCGTCAGGCCGTCACTAACCCCGAGAATACCATTTACTCGATTAAGCGCTTCATGGGCCGCCGGTTCGAGGAAGTGGGCGAAGAAGCGAAGCGAATTCCGTATCAGGTGGTGCGGGGCGATAACGGAGACGCGCGCGTGCAGGTGGGCGGGCAGAAGCAATCGCCGCCGGAAATCTCGGCCATGGTGCTGACGAAGCTGAAGGAAGCGGCCGAGAGCTACCTGGGCGAGAAAGTGTCGAAGGCCGTGATCACGGTGCCGGCGTACTTCAATGACGCGCAGCGCCAGGCGACCAAGGACGCCGGAACGATCGCCGGGCTCGAAGTGATGCGCATCATCAACGAGCCGACGGCGGCGGCGCTGGCCTACGGGCTCGATAAGAAGAAGGACGAGACGATTGCCGTCTATGACTTGGGCGGCGGTACGTTCGACATCTCGATTCTCGAGGTGGGCGACGGCGTGGTGGAAGTAAAGTCCACCAACGGCGATACGCACTTGGGCGGCGACGACGTGGACCAGAAGATCGTCGACTGGTTAATCCAGGAGTTCAAGAACGAAGAAGGCGTGGATCTGTCGCGCGACAAGATGGCGCTGCAGCGTTTGCGCGAGGCGGCGGAGAAGGCGAAGATCGAGCTTTCGACGCTGCTGGAGACGGAAATCAATCTGCCGTTTATTTATGGGGATCCGAGCACGGGTCCGAAGCACCTGGTGAAGAAGTTGACCCGGGCGCGCTTCGAGCAGATGGTGTCCGATATTCTCGAGCGGACGATTGGGCCGTGCAAGCAGGCGCTGGCCGATGCGGGTCTGACGCCGGACAAGATCGACGAAGTGGTGCTGGTGGGCGGTTCCACCCGAATTCCGAAGGTGATGGAACTGGTCCGCAACTTCTTCGGCAAGGATCCGAACAAGACGGTGAACCCGGACGAAGTGGTGGCCGTGGGCGCCGCGGTGCAGGGTGGCGTGTTGGGCGGCGAAGTGAAGGACGTGCTGCTGCTCGACGTGACGCCGCTGTCGCTGGGCATCGAGACGCTGGGTGGCGTGTTCACCAAGCTGATCGAGCGGAACACGACGATTCCGACGCGCAAGAGCGAGGTGTTCTCGACGGCGTCCGATAATCAGACGTCGGTGGAGATCAAGGTGTACCAGGGCGAGCGCGCGATGGCGCGTGACAACCGGCTGCTGGGCGTCTTCCAACTGGTGGGCATTCCGCCGGCCTCGCGCGGGATTCCGCAGATCGAAGTGACGTTCGACATCGATGCCAACGGCATCTTGAACGTGACGGCGAAGGACCGGGCGACCAACAACGAGCAGAAGATCACCATTACGTCTTCGTCGGGCCTCTCGAAGGACGAAGTGGACAAGATGGCCAAGGACGCCGAAGCGAACTCGGCGGACGATAAGCGGCAGCGCGATCTGATCGAGGCGCGCAACCAGACCGATGCGATGGTTTACAACGTCGAGAAGATGTTGAAGGAGCATCGCGGCAAGATCTCCGATGAGGACGCCAAGAATGTCGAGGCGGCGCTCGAGGAGACCAAGAAGGTGCTGGCGAGCGGCAGCCTGGAAGAAGTGAACGCGGCGAAGGACAAGCTGACGACGGCGAGCCACAAGCTGGCAGCGGCGATGTATCAGCAGGCGCCGGGCGAAGGCGGGGCGGGCGAAGGCCCGACGCCGGACGCGGCGAGTGCCGGTGCGGAAAAGAAGGATAACGTGGTCGACGCCGAGTTTGTGGACGTCGACGATAAGAAGTAAGTAAAGAAGCGAATGGGCCCGGGCTTTCGACCGAAAGCCTGGGCCTGACTGCCGAAAGGGCCCCATGCCGTCCAAGAAAAAGGACTACTACGAGCTGCTCGGTGTCAGTCGCGGGGCAACCGAAGATGAGATCCGCAAGGCTTATCGGAAGTTGGCGCGCAAGAACCATCCGGATTTGAATCCGGGGGACAAAGACGCCGAGGAACGCTTCAAGAGTGTGCAGGAAGCTTACGATGTGTTGAACGATGCCAAGAAACGGCAGGTGTACGACACGCACGGCTTCTATGCGGATAACATTGGCGCCGGGGGACCGGGCGGACCGGGCGGGAGTGGCTTTCAGCCGCCGCCGGGCTTTGATTTTCGTGGATTCGACTTCGACGACTTGTTTGCGGAGCAGCAGCGGCAGCAGGGCGGGCGGCGTCCGGCGGGCGGCGGCTTTCCGGGAGCCGAGGGTGCGGACACGGGCGGAGGCTCGTTCAAGGACTTTTTCTCCTCGTTCTTTGGGGGGCGGCAGCAGGAAGAGCCGGCCGAGCGCGGCAGTGACCTCGAGTATTCGCTGAAGATCGACTTCTGGCAATCGATCAAGGGAACGCAGGTGCGCTTGACGATCAATCGCCATGAGACGTGCGATACGTGCGGCGGCAGTGGCGCGGGTTCGGGCAGCACGGTGTGTCCGCAGTGTTCGGGCAAGGGCAAGATGACGCAGATGGCCGGCGCGATGCGTTTCGATGTGCCGTGTCAGCGCTGTGGCGGCAAGGGACGGATCACGAATGCGTGCCCGCGTTGCCAGGGCGAAGGCCGTTTGGTGCGGCCGGAGCAGGTGGAGGTGCGGATCCCGCCCGGCGCCGCGGACGGCAGCCGCTTGCGAGTGGCGGGCAAGGGAAATGCCGGATCCAAGGGGGCGCCTCCGGGCGACCTCTACATCACGATCCGGGTGGAGCCGCATCCGTTGTTTGTGCGGGACGGCGACAACATTGAAGTGAAGGTGCCGGTGTCGGCCTGGGAGGCCGTGCTGGGCGCCAAGATTGAAGTGCCGACGATCGACGGGCGGGCGCAGTTGAAGGTGCCGCAGGGCACGCAGAATCATCAGCGGTTCCGGTTGCGCGAAAAGGGCGTGCTCAATTCGCGCAAGAATACGCGGGGCGATCAGATTGTGGAGGTGGAGATTCAGTCGCCACCGGCCAATGACGAACGCACGCGCGAGTTGTTCCGCGAACTGGCGAAGCTGCATGCCGATGACGATCCTCGACAGGACCTCTGGACAAAGGTGTAAGCCATGGCGAAAAGCCGTCAAAAAGCCGCGTACATGATCTCGTCGGTCGCTGAGCAGTACGAGATCCATCCGCAGACGTTGCGCATGTATGAGCGCGAGGGGTTGCTGACGCCGTCACGCAGCGACGGTAATACCCGCCTCTATACCGACGATGATCTCGAACGGCTGGAAGTGATTCTGAAGCTGACGCGGGATTTCGGGGTGAATCTGGCCGGAGTGGCGATCATTCTCGATATGCGCGAGAAGATGTCGGCGATGCAGCAGCACTTCGAGCAGTTTGTGACGCAGTTGAATGTCGAGCTGCGGGACCGGGCGACGCCGGAGCCGACGTCGAAGAACTCGCTGGTGCCGGTATCGCGACTGCGGAAGTACTAGCTGAAGCGCTTTTTGACGAGGAACCAGAGGTTGTGGAAGCCGTCGCGCCAGGGGTTGAGTTTGATCTCGCCTAAGCGGGAGCTGTAGAGGATCGAGATCTCCTCGAATTTGCAGCCGCGCTGCTTGAGGGCTTCGATTTTGATTTCCTCGCTGAAGGCCATGCCGTCGCTCTCGAGAGACATTTTCTCGAGGATTTTGCGTTTGAAGACCCACATGCCGCTTTGGGAGTCGCGGACCCAGCGGAAGTAGAGGACAGACATGGCGACCGAGAGGATGAAGTTGCCGATTTTGTGCTTGAAGCTCATGGCGGCACGGTCCCGGACGGGGAAGCGGGAGCCGTTCAGGAAGTCGACTTCGAGGTGGCGGAAGGCTTCGAGCAGGTAGGAGATGGCGTCGGGGGGGTAGCTGTGGTCGCCGTCGAGAGTGACGATGATGTCGCCGGTGGCGTTTTTAAAGCCGCGCTTGTAGGCGCGGCCGTAGCCGCGGACGTCTTCGCGAATGACGAAAGCGCCGTAACGCTCGGCCACGGCGACCGTGCGGTCGGTGGAGCCGTTGTCGACGACGATGACCTGGTCCACGAACTTTGGCATGCGTTGAAGAACTTGTTCAACGCCTTCCTCTTCATTCAGGCAGGGAATAATGACGGTGATCGCTTGGCCGTTATACAAGGGACGAAACCAGTAAGGTAGCACGAATCGACTTTTCCGCGCCCGAGAGCGTCATACTGAGAGCAAGACGTATGTATAAACTCGTCCTCGGCCTTGTGGCCACCACGCTTTGTTTCGCTCAGCCGAATGTGAACCTGAATCAGGTGCAATCGGTTTACATTATGCCGATGAGCGGCGGCTACCATCAGCATCTGGCGAACCGGTTGGTTCGGCTGGGCTTGTTTCAGGTGGTGGCGGATCCGCAACATGCCGATGCGATTCTGACGGATCGGTTGGGAGAGGGGCTGGAAGCGCGTCTAGATGGGTATGACGCGGCGGCGAAGCGGGCGGAGAGCGAGGAAGGGCCCAAGGGATCGAGCAGCGTGACGTTGGCGGATCGGCCGGTGACGACGAGTTTGTCGGGCGGCAAGGGGACGCTGTTTCTGGTGGACCGGAAGTCACGGCGGCTGTTGTGGTCGACGTTTGAGAAGCCGAAGAATGTGACGGCGAAGCAGTTGAACCGTTCGGCCGGCAAGGTCGCGGAGCGGATCAAAGAGGAATGGGGCGGGAAGAAGTCCTAATAATTTACAAGCAGAAATTACGAACGGCGGCGGGATGCGGGGCATCCGGCCGCCGTTGCTATTTCGAGAACTAGGTGGTGGGGCCGTGGACGGAGTGCTGGGCCTGGGGCTCGTTGAGGGTGACTTCGATGGTGCGCTCTTCTTCGTTCACGTCGAAGGTTTGGCCGTAGGTCTGGTAGCCCTTGGCGATGACCTGGATGAGAAGCTTGCCCTGGGGGATGGGGGGGATCTTGGCCCAGCCTTCCTGATTGGTGCGGAGTTCCCAGGTTTTGACGATTTTCTTGCCGAGCTTGACCTTGCTGCGGCCCTCAATGAATTTGACGACGATGGAGGCGCGGTCAATCGGATGGCCGGCTTTGGTTTTCACTTCGATGCGGAGGCGCGTGGTGAGATCGTCGGCGCGCAACGCAGACAACAGGGGCAGAGTGAGCAACAGCGATCGGCGGGTGAACACGCCTTTATTGTAGCTGGTGCATGAATTCAAGAAAGCGGGTGGCGTAGCGGTCCAGGTTACGGCGGCTGCCACCGCCCAGGAGCGGGGAGCACATCTCGTAGGCGATGGAGGCCTGGCTGCCGCCGGCGGCAAGAGCGCCGAGGAAGGCGCGGTAATCGATGAAGCCTTCGCCCATCGGGACGGCCTGGACGAGGGGCGTGCCGGGCTCGTAGTTGACCAGGGCGGGGTTGTAGCGGAAGCGGGGGCGGTATTGGTAGTCGGCGACGGTGGTGTGGATGGTGCGGGGCGCGAGGTGGCGGGCGGCCGTGGCGAGGTCCTCGTGGTGGAGGGCGGGAGCCCAGGCGTCGAACATGGCCTGGCAGTGGGGATGGTCGACGGCGGCGAGGAGGTCGTCGAATTGCTGCCAGCCGACGGCGACGTCGTGATGGTTCTGGACGCCGAGGGTGACGCCGAGGTCGCCCGAGCGTTGGGCGGCTTCGCGCAGGGTTTCGACGATGAGCTTCCATTGGGCGCCGTAGGCGGCGGTGGCGTGCTCGTAGCCGGTGAAGATGCGAAGGCGGGTGCCGCCGAGGTCGCGGGTGAGTTTGGCCAGTTCGACGAGGTAGGCGACCTGGAACTCGCGGTGCGGGATTTCGGCGTGCTCGAGGTCGGCGGTGAGGTTGGTGTAACCGGCGATGACCAAGTCGCGGAGGCCGCGCTTTTCGAGCTGGGTGCGCAGGGCGGCGCGACGGGCGGCGTCGTAGTCGAGGGGCGAGAGGTGGGGGCGTTTGGCCATGAGCATGACGCCGCCGTAGCCGAGGTCGGCGGCGTGGTCGATGAAGGCTTCGAGGGAGAGGGCGTCCTGGCCCCAGAGTCCGGCGTAGGAAACAGAATGCAGAAGGCGCGTTCCGAGCATCCCCCTGATTGTAGGCTGAACCGGTAAACTAGAGGTGATGAATCCCGCCCGGCCACTGGTCGATACGTATGGCCGGTTGCACGACAATCTCCGGATCTCGGTGACGGATCGCTGCAACATCCGCTGCTTCTATTGCATGCCGGAGACGGGCGCCCAATACATCGACCGTGCGGAGATTCTGACCTTCGAAGAGATTGAGCGCGTGGTGCGCATCGCCGTGGACCTGGGCGTGACGAAGATCCGGCTGACGGGCGGGGAGCCGTTGGTCCGGAAGGATCTGCCGAAACTGGTGGAAAGCCTGATCGGCATTCCGGGCGTGCGGGACATCGCGCTGACGACCAACGCGGTGTTGTTGGCGGAGCAGGCGCAGGCGCTTTACGACGCCGGCTTACGACGGCTGAACATTCATCTGGACACGCTGGATCGGGAGCGGTTCAAGCAGATCACGCGGCGCGATGATTTCCCGCGCGTGATGGCGGGAATCGAGCGGGCGCAGGAGCTGGGATTCGGGCCGATCAAGCTGAACGTGGTGGCGGTGAAGAATCTGATTGAGCCGGACATTGTGCCGATGGCGCGCTTTGGGCGCGAGCGGGGCATTGAGGTGCGCTACATCGAGTTCATGCCGCTGGATCATCAGAGCCTGTGGGATCGCTCGCGGGTGCTGCTGATGGAGACGATGCTCGAGATGCTGCGCCGGGAGATCGGGCCGCTGGAAGCGGTGCCGGATCCGGATCCGCGGGCGCCGGCGACGGAGTTCCGCTTTGCGGATGGAATCGGCGGGGTGGGCTTTATCGCTTCGGTGTCGAAGCCATTTTGCTTGAATTGCAATCGGCTGCGGCTGACTTCGGACGGCAAGCTGCGCTATTGCCTGTTCGCGATCGAGGAGACGGATGTGCGGGACTTGTTGCGGGCGGGCCAGCACACCGATGAGCAGATCGCGGAGCGCCTCCGGCAGACGGTGCACGATAAGTGGCTGGGGCACGAGATCAATACGAACCGGTTTGTGCCGCCGCCGCGCCCGATGCATTCGATCGGGGGATAAAAAATCCCGCCGGCATGGAGACCGGCGGGTCGTTCGGAGCACTGTCCCTGCCCAGGAAGTCCGGCAGGGGCGAGGCGGAGGAGCCTCGCTTCGATCCTTACGATAGCCGAGCTGTTGACATAGGTAAAGGCGATTGGGACGATAGTAGGGATCGGACTTTCCTATGGCAACCAAGCCGCCCGCTTCTCCTCCTTCCTTCGCGCCGCGAGCTCTCGACTTGCGTTTGCTGGAGTATTTTTGCGCGGTGGCGCGAACAGGCAGCTTCACGCGGGCGGCGGACGAGTTGGGCGTGGCGCAGCCGTCGCTTTCCGAACAGATCAAGAAGCTGGAGACTTCGCTGGGGGCGCCGTTGTTCGAACGGCTGAGCCGGCGAATCGAGTTGACGCCGCTGGGCGAGGCGCTGCTGCCGAAGGCGCGGGCGCTGCTCGAGGAAGCGGCGGCGCTGCCGTTGATTCTGGATGCGTTGCGCGAAGGGGTGCGGGGCGACCTGCGGATTGGAGCGATTCCGACGGTGCTGCCGTACTTTCTGGCGCCACGGCTGCGGCAATTCGTCGATCGCTTTCCCGAGGTGAACGTCCATTTGCGCGAGGCGACGACGCCGGAGTTGATCGAGCAGATTCAGGATGGGGTGCTGGACATCGCGCTGATGGCGGTGCCGGTGGAAGGGCAAGGGCTGGTGATGAGCGAGTTGTTCCGGGAGCCGCTGTCACTGGCGGTGCCGGACGATCATGAACTGGCGGGCCTGCCGCAAGTGGATCTGCGGCAACTGGCGCCGGAGCGGCTGCTGGTGCTGAAAGAAGGGCATTGTCTGCGCGATGAGACGCTGACGGTGTGCCAGCGGGCGCGGGTGAAGTTTGCGGGGCAATTTGAGGCGGATCAGTTTGCGAGCATCTTCGAATTGATCCGGTCCGGGTTCGGGGTGAGCATCGTGCCGGAGATGGCGCGGCCGTCAGCGCAGGGGTGCAGTCTGGTGCCGCTGGTGCAGAAGGCGAGCCGGCGGATTGGGTTTATCCGTTTGGAGCGGCACTTTGTGTCGAAGCCGATTGAGGCGTTCATCGCGTTTCTGCGGGAGGCGGCCAAGTTGTACAAGGAGCCTTACGCTACACTGAAGGCGAAATGATCGCCACGGGTACGATTGTCGATGAGATTCAGGACCTGAAGCGCCAGCGCGGCGCCTGTATTCTGGCGCATCACTACCAGGAAGCCGAGATCCAGGAACTGGCCGATTCGATCGGCGATTCGCTGGAGTTGGCTCGCAAGGCGAAGGACTTCGACGGTGACGTGATCGCGTTTTGCGGGGTGTGGTTCATGGCCGAGACGGCCAAGGTGCTGAACCCGCACAAGACGGTGATTGTTCCGGATCAGGAAGCGGGTTGCAGTCTGGTGGATTCGTGCCCGGCGGAACAGGTGCGAGCTTTTCGGCGGCGGCATCCGGATCATGTGATCGTGAGCTACATCAACACGTCAGTGGGGGTGAAGGCGGAGAGCGACATCATCTGCACGTCGCGCAATGCGGTGAAGGTGGTGCAATCGATTCCGGCGGATCAGCCGATTCTTTTTCTGCCGGACATCAACCTGGGCAATTACGTGAAGAAGGAAACGGGCCGCCAGAACATGAAGATCTGGCAGGGCGCCTGCATGGTGCATGCGACGTTCCCTTCGCGGCGATTGCTGAAGATGAAGTCCGAGCATCCAGAAGCGTTGATCGTGGCGCATCCGGAGTGCCCGGCGGACGTGCTGGCGCATGCCGACTTTATCGGAAGCACGTCGGCGCTGATCGATTGGATCATTGCGCATCCGCACAATGAGTTCATCGTGATGACGGAGAGCGGCGTGCGGTTCTCGCTCGAGAAGCGGGCGCCGGAGAAGACGTTCTGGTTCGTCAACAACGAGAACTGCAACTGCAGCGAATGCCCTTACATGAAGCGCAATACACTCGAGAAGCTGCGCGACTGTTTGCGTGATCTGGGGCCGAAGGTGGAGCTTTCGGACGAGATCATGGAGCGGGCGCGGCGGCCGATTGAGCGGATGCTGGCGCTTTAGTTCCAGACTTCCCAGGCAGCTTGAACGACACGGTCCGGCGTGACGCGGCGGAGACAGGCGAGGTGTGCGCCGGCATCGGCGAGGGGACACTCGCGCTGGAAGCAGGGGCTGCAGGCGACGGGTTCGCGGACGACGCGGGCGAGGGGACCGGTGGGGCCAGTGGCGATGTGGTCGGTGGAGCCGAAGACGGCGATGGTGGGAACGCCGAGGGCGGAGGCCACGTGCATGGGGCCGGAGTCGTTGGTGAGGACGACGTCGCAGGCGGCGAGCAGTTCGACAAATTCGCCTAGCGTGGTTTGGCCGGCGAAGGAGGTGGCGGCGCCTTGCAGGTGGCGGTTGACTTCGTCGCAGATGGCAATCTCGTCGCGCGAGCCAAAGAGCAGGAAGCGTCCCCCGCGGTTCTGCTGAAGCTGCCGGGCGGCGGCGGCGAAGTTTTCGGGGGCCCAGCGCTTGGCGCCACCGAAGGCGGCACCGGGGCAGATGCCGATGAGCGGGCCGGCGCCGAGGCGATCGCGGCCCTTCTGGCGCGCGGCGGCGGCGCCGTCGAGGCGGATGAGGGCTTCGTTGGGGAGGCGATCGATGAGGCCGGCGCGGCGGAGCAACTCGAGGTAATGGAAGCTTTGGTGGGGTGGGGTGTCGCCGGGGGCGAGGCGCGGGATACGGTCAGTAAGCATCCAGCCGCGGCCATCGCGATCGAAGCCGATGCGGCGGGGGATGCGGGCGAGCCAGGCGGGGAGGGCTGAGTCAAAGGAGTTGGGGAGGATGATGGCGAGGTCGAAGCGATGGGCGAGCGACCGGCCGACGCGCCATTTTTCGGCCCAATCGCGAGGGCCGCGCTGGGCGCGCCAGGGGATGAGTTCGTCGCAGAAGGGTTCGCGGCCGTAGAGGTCGGCGACCCAGGGCATGGCGAGGATGGCGATGTGGGCGTGCGGGAAGCGCTCGCGCAGGGCGCGCAAGGCGGGCAAGGACATGACGGCGTCACCAATCCAGTTGGTGGCGCGGACCAGGATGCGGGGTTCGGGCAAAAGACCTCTACCAATAGAATTACACTGGGGTCGATGACTGATGCCCAACGGGAGCAATTGGAGCGCGACGGATACCTGCTGCTGCCGGATTTTATGAGCCCGGCGCTGCTGGCGGAGTTGCGGTCGCGGGTGGAGACGCTGTTTGTGGAGGAGGGGGACCAGGCGGGGGCCGAGTTCAAGCAGGAGCCGTTTACGAAGCGGCTGGCGAACTGTGTAGACAAGGGTGAAGTGTTCCTGCGCTGCATCGCTGACGAGGAAGTTTGCGCGGGGATTGAAGCGGTGATCGGACCGGAGTACAAGCTTTCGAGTGTGAATGTGCGGAGCGCCGATCCGATGAATGAGTGGAGCCAGCCGCTGCATTGCGACATGGGCGGGTTGCAGGATGAGCGGGGCAACTGGGTGTGCAACACGATCTGGATGATCGATGACTTTACGACGGAGAACGGGGCGACGCGGTGTGTGCCGGGGACGCACAAGTCCGGGAAGTTGCCGCAGGAAGTGCTGGCCGACGCCGGGGCAGCGCATCCGGACGAGATTCTGGTGACGGGACGCGCGGGCACGGTGGTGATCATGAATGCGCATCTGTGGCACGGAGGCACGGCGAACCGGACGGCGAAGCCGCGGTGTGCGATGCATGGGTTTTATTGCCGGCGGGATAAGCCGCAACAGCAGTATCAGAAGCGGTTATTGCGGGCGGAGGTGCAGGAGCGGCTCACGGCGCGGGAGCGGTGGTTGCTGGCGATTGACGATCCGCTGAACGATGCGATCAGCGCGGAAGTCGCAGTGCGGAGTGGATTTTTGAAATAGGCCGCCAGGGTTGAGCTAGGCTGGAACCAGAATGAAGCTCACCTTCTGGGGGGCGGCCCAAACCGTCACCGGTTCCATGCACGAACTGACGCATCGAGGCGATCGGTATCTCCTCGATTGCGGCCTGTACCAGGGCCGCCGGAAGGAGGCCTTCGCGCGGAACTCGATGTTTCCCTTTCCAGGGGCGAGCGTGAAGTCGATTCTGCTGTCGCATGCGCATACGGATCATGCGGGCAACATCCCGACGCTGGTGAAGAATGGCTTCACGGGGCAGATTTGGGCGAATTCGGCGACGACCGATCTGTGCGGGGCAATGCTGCGCGATTCGGCTTATCTGCAAGAGCGTGATGCGGAGTTTCTGCAGAGGCGCAATCAGAAGCGGAAGCGGCTGCAACTGGAGGATCAGGAGAGCGAGATCGTGGCGCCGCTGTACAACATTGCGGATGCCGAGAAGGCGCTGGAGCAGTTCCATGTGATCGATACGCCGACGTCGCTGCATGAGGTGGCGCCGGGGTTGTTGTGCCGGCGGTTCGACGCGGGGCACATGTTGGGGTCGACGGCGATGGTGCTGGAGGCGGAGGAGAATGGACAGCGGACGCGGCTGGCGTTTTCGGGCGACGTGGGGCGGGCGGGGCTGCCGATTATTCGCGATCCGGAGCCGATGCCTGGCGTGGACTACCTGATCATGGAGTCGACTTACGGCAATCGTCTGCACGAGGCGGGCGAGACGGTGCTCGACAAGCTGGAAGGCGTGTTGCGGCGCACGGTGGAGCGCGGCGGCAAGGTGATTGTGCCGGCGTTTGCGGTGGGGCGCACGCAGCAAGTGGTGCTGATGCTGCATGAACTGATGAAGCAGAACCGGTTGCCGAACATCCCGATCTTTGTGGACTCGCCGCTGGCGGTGAACGTGACGGAAGTCTTCCGGCGGCATCCGGAATGTTACGACGATGAGATCGGGGTGTACTTGCAGGCCGGTGTGGATCCGTTCGGCTTCAGCCGGTTGAAGTACATTCGCGACGTGGCCGATTCGAAGGCGCTCAACGAACTACGCGGGCCGATGGTGATCATCTCCGCGTCGGGCATGTGCGAAGCGGGCCGTATCCTGCATCATCTGCGGAACAATATCGGCGATCCGCGCAATACGGTGCTGATTACGGGCTATCAGGCAGAGAACACCCTGGGGCGCAAGATCGTGGAGAAAGCACCGGAAGTGAATATCTTCGGCGAGCCGTTCCGCTTGCGGGCCGAGGTGGTGAAGATCAACGAGCTTTCGGGCCATGCGGATCAGCGGGAACTGCTCAATTGGATGAAGCCGATGGTGGGGAGCTTGAAACGGGTGTTTCTGGTGCATGGCGATCCGCTGCCGGCGCAGACGTTGGCCAAGCTGATCGAGGAAGAGTACCGGTTGCCGGTGACGGTGCCGGCGAGGGGCGATAGCTTCGACTTGACGTAATCATTGGTCCTATCGGAAACGGCAGCTTTTGTACTAAACCCATACCGGTACAAGACCGCACGGTTGGGGGAGGGCGGGTCTATTTACCCCTCTCCACGGGGCAGGCAACATGGTTCTACATCGCCATGAAGGTTGCCTACGACAAAGCTGCTATGCCGAATTCGCTGACTCAACCGCTGTGGAGCTTCTCGTTCCTCCAACTGCTGGACTTCCTGACGACGGTCGCCTTTTTGGTGAACGGCGTGGGAGAAGCGAATCCGCTGGTGCGGGCCATGATGGCCTACGCGCCGAATCCGCTGGCGGGTTTGGCCCTGGTGAAACTGGTGGCCGTGGTGCTGGCGATTGGTTGCTGGCGCGCGGGCCGCATTCAGGTGCTGGATCGGATGAACCTGTTCTTTGCGCTGGTGGTGACCTGGAATCTGACCGCGCTGATCGTAGCCACCTCCCGTACTTAGTGCCTCAGGGGTAATTCGGGCGGCTTCGCCTGAAATCCAGCCATATTTCTGCTGATAGACACGCTGATTTAACCTGGATGGCTCACTGCCGGAAGTGGGACGCGCTATGCTGATGATCGCTGCCACATGGAGCTTTCTCAGTTTGATTTTGCGTTGCCTAGCGAATTGATCGCGCAGGAAGCGCTCGCCGATCGGGCCGCGGCCAGAATGTTAGTGATCGATCGTGCCAAGGGCACGTGGGACGATCGTAATTTTCGTGAACTGCCTGAATATTTGCGTGCGACCGATTGCCTGGTGGCGAACGATACGCGCGTCTTCAGCAGTCGGCTGATCGGGAATCGACGTGGGCACACCGGACGGGTGGAGGTGTTCCTGACGAAGGCGCTGACGCCGGACCGCCGGTGGTGGGATGCGCTGGTGCGGCCGGGCCGTAAGTTACTGACCGGAACCATCGTCGACTTTGCGCCGGACCTGTATGCGGTGGTGCAGG
This sequence comes from Bryobacteraceae bacterium, assembly GCA_965229305.1. Lineage (GTDB taxonomy): Bacteria > Acidobacteriota > Terriglobia > Bryobacterales > Bryobacteraceae > JALHNI01. The sequence continues at coordinate 160,988 of CBDDIZ010000023.1, forward strand.
AGCATGGCGCGCATGGTCACCGGACGGTGGAGCTCTGCGCGAACGGCGACCTGGATGAGATTCTGGATCGAGTGGGGCATACGCCGCTGCCGCCGTATATTCATCGGCCGGATCGGGAAGAGGATCGGGAGCGGTATCAGACGGTGTTTGCGCGGGCGCGGGGGTCCGTGGCGGCGCCGACCGCGGGACTGCACTTTACGCCGGAGATGGTGGAGGCGTGCCGGGCGACCGGGGCGACGCTGGCGACGGTGACGTTGCATGTGGGGCTGGGGACTTTTGAGAGCCTCCACTCTGACGTGGTGGAGGAAAATCGTCTGCATACGGAATCGTTCCAGGTGCCGGACGAAACGGTGCAGGCGATCCGGCGAAGCGAGCGGGTGATCGGGCTGGGAACGACGGCGGTGCGGGCGTTGGAATCGGCGAGCCGCGATGGAGAAATCAAGGCGATGCGCGGCGAGACGGATATCTTTCTTTATCCGGGCTGCGAGTTCCGGACGGTGGATGCGATGCTGACGAATTTTCACTTGCCGAAGTCGAGCCTGCTGTTGATGGTGTGCGCGTTCGGGGGGACGGAACTGATGCTCAACGCTTACCGGCATGCGGTGGAGCAGCGGTATCGGTTTTTCAGTTACGGCGATTGCATGCTGATTCTCTAGAAATGGCCCGCCGATTGCTGGTTGGGTGGGTATGGATACCAACCGAGAGCAAGCTCTGCAAAAATTGACCAACTTGGTGAAGGACATCAAGGTCTGCATGCTGACGACGATTGAGGCCGATGGGCTGTTGCACAGCCGCCCCATGGGAACGCTGGACATGAAAGACGGATACCTGTGGTTCTTCGTCCGCGACGATTCGCGCAAGGCCGTCACGGTGCAGCATGATCCGCGGGTGAATATTTCTTACGTGGACGCGAATACCTGGGTGTCGGTGTCGGGGACGGCGACGCTGACGCACGATCGCGCGAAGATTGCCGAGCTCTGGACCGCGGATGCTTCGATCTGGTTTCCGCAGGGCGCGGACGATCCGCATTTAGCGCTGATGCAGGTGCGGCTGGAAGAAGGCGAATACTGGGACGTGACGTCGAGCACGATGGTGCGGATTTTCGGCTATCTGAAGGCGAAGATTACGGGCGAAGCGCCGAGCGGCGAGTTCGCCGAGCACGAAGTGGTGCGGCGTTAGCTAAGCTTCGCCGCGGGCGGGCTCGGCAGCGAGTAGCAAGCGGCTGCGCGGCGTGAAGTAAATGCGGACGAGGGAGCCGGAGTGATCGAGCATCGCGTCATAGGCTTCCTCGCTGACCTGATAGTAGTTCCCTTTGAGCACGTAATTGAGCGTGGTGGTTTTGCGGTTTAGGACCTGGTCAATACCGTCCTGCACCTCTTCGGCTTTGCTGGTGGTGAGGCGTCCGACTTCGGTGGCGGCTTGGCCCTGGGCGAGGTCGATGACGAAGAGGATGACCCGCTCGGAGTGCATCAGGAAGTTGATGACGAGGGCGATGAAGCCAAAGAAGATGGCGCTGGCGAAGCCGACGACGTACTTACTCATGGCCAGGAGCAGGCGCACTTTGGTCATCAGGTAGGGATAAACCGTGGCTGAGGTCAGGACGAGCGCGACCAAGCCCGCGAGCGGGAGGGCGAGGGCGAGCAGGGGTCCGATGGCCTTGGCGGTCATGCGCACCATTTGGGCGGAACTCATGCGGCCGGCGCGATTTTGCTGGAGGTCCGACTCGGTAAAGTGGTTGGTCTTCATGAGGGTGACCAGCAGTTCTTCGTCTGGATTACTCGTGTCGTAGGTATATTCCAGATACATCGAGCAGGGTAATCGGCAGTTTGGGGCTGCGCGAAGAGGGGCGAAGGGCGGGGAAAATCGCCGCCGTTGAGGTAGTTTTGCACGAAAATGCGGGGAAATCTGTGCAGGTCCTCAATACCCGCATAAGAGCCCGGGACTCCCCGCATCAGCGAACCCTCCAAGGGAGGATGGCAGACCTAGAATCTGGGGTACACGCTTTACCCGCGCGGTGGCGAACTGCCTTCAGCACAAGCGGTTAGAGCACAAGGAGTGTCTGCCGCATGAGTACTGATCAGAAGGACGTGCAGGGCTGGATGGAGGAAGTCTCCAAGAAGCGACAGCCGAAGAAACGTCTGGTGTTCGACAAAGCGACGAAGACCTTAAAGCTGATGGATAACCTGGATCCGGCGGCGGACCAATCGCTGGAATTCACCGCGAAGGAAGCGACTCGCTTCGGCGACTAACTCGCGATGCTGACTCTGGCGCGGCGAACGTTGGACGCCCTGATGGCGGGAGAAACGCATTGGGCGGCGCGTCGCGATGACGACGCTTATTTGGATTGTCATCTTGGTGGATCAGTCACCTCCCCCGTAGCTCTGATCTTCGAAGGTGCCTTTGCCGGTGCGCATTTGCGCATCGGTCCTTTGCTCTCGGGCGGGTGGGAAGCCCGTTTCCGGGACTCGGCGGGCATGTGGCAGAAGCCCATGCCCGTCACGGTGGTGGAACTGGAGAATGACCTGTTTGCGAAGGCGCAGGGGATTTTCGAGAGCCGGGTGCTGGCGGACAAGTCGGCGCTGGTGATCGGGGTGGGGTCCGGGGGCAGCTTCATTGCGCTGGAACTGGCGAAGGCGGGGATCGGGGGGCTGACGCTGGTGGATCCGGACCGGCTGGAGGTGGGGAACGTGGGGCGGCACATCTGCGGGCTGACGGATGTGGGCCGGTACAAGACGCTGGCGGTGCGCGATCAGCTGCACGCGCGGAATCCGTATGTGCGGATTGCGACGCGGGAGCGGGCGTTCGACTGGGACACCATGGGCGAGTTGCGGGCATTGATGGAGTCCGTGGACCTGGTGCTGTGTTGTACGGACAATCGTCCGAGCCGGCTGGTGACCAATCTGGCGGCGCTAGCGGCGAATCGTCCGTGCATCTATGGCGGAACGTTTGTGCGGGCGCACGGCGGCATTGTGAATCGGGTGGTGCGCGACGAGACGCCCTGCTATCAGTGCTTCGTGGATGCGCTGCCGGAGACGGCGTGGAGCCAGGAGATTACCAACGAGGAACAGGCGAGCCGGATCAGTTACTTTGACCGGCCGACGGCGATTGAGCCCGGGCTGTCGCTGGACGTGCTTTCGATTGCGCTGCATTGCACGAAGCTGGCGGTGTTGGAGTTGGTATCGGGGTCGAGTGCGCTGCGGTCGTTGCGGGAGGATCTGCGGGCGCCGGCGTATCAGTGGCTGAACCGGCGGGAGGAAGATTACGCGGCGTTGCCGCCGTTGCCGGAAGCGACGGAGATGCGGATTCTGAGTTGGTATCCGTTGCTGTATGAGCGGAATCCGCATTGCGCGGCGTGCGGGGAGACGGGGCAGGAGGGACGGTCCGTACGAGGGTTTGCGATGGCGGCGGCAGCCGGAGCGGGGACGGCCGCGGCGTGGCCGGAGTCGCCATGGGACGGGAAGCGCTAGATGGAGATCATCACGCTCCTGAGCGGCGTGGGTGGGCTGGTGAAGACGGCCTTCGAGATCTGGCATGCGCTGGAGCAGCGGCAGCGGAAGGTGCTGGAGCAGGCGGAGATGGATCGCTTGAAGTCCGTGAAGAAGCGTCGGCCGAAGCCGATGCCGCCGCGCGAGGTGGACGCGCTGGCAACGCCTTCGCTCGAGCGGCTGCAAGACGAGGCGACGCAATTGCAGAGCTTCGTGCCGCATCCGTCGTTTGAGGTGTTGGACACGGGCGTGGGAATTGCGGTGGATCTGGGCGAGGACGGGTTTGTGGCGTTCTGGCTGCCGCCGGAGTATCCGCGGAAGGCGCCTTCGATGCTGCTGCTGGATGAGGGGCGCATGACGGAGGTGGGGATCGACGATGCGGCGTGGTCCGAGTCGTTGTATCTGGCGGATGTCGTGGAAGCGATTCAGGAGGCGGCATGAAGCAGCCCGGGGCGGAGACGGCGATTCGGATTTTTGGATCCGAGGTGGCGGTGATCCACGGAGAGGTGGCGCGGTATCCGTCGATTGAGACGGGGGGCGACTTGTTCGGGAGCTTTACGCACGGGGGCTTGCCAGTGATCTGGTTGGCGTCGGGGCCGGGGCCAGCGGCGGTGCGGCAACGGCTGGAGTTCGAGCAGGATGCGCGGTTCCGGTCGATGTGGCAGAAGGAACTGATGGAGCGCTTTGCGCTGCAGTACGTAGGGAGTTGGCACTCGCATCACTCGATCGGGCTAAAGGTGCCGAGTTCGGGCGATATCAGCGCGGTGCAGGCTTACGCGGAGCGCCACCAGCGACGGCGATATGTCGAGATCATCGTGACGAATGAGGGCGGGCGGATTCAGTTGTGGCCGTATCTGTTTCCGAATGCGATCGACGGGCGGCATGGGCTGGTGCCGCTGAAGCCGTTGATTGGGGTGAGTCCGCTGCGTCCTTTTCTGGGTGAACGGGACGCGCATTTCTCAGGCGCGGCGCCCGCGGCGATGCGCGATGGCCGCGTGGTTCTGCCGGTGGGTCTGCGCGATGAACTGATGCGGCTACAAGGCCAGAACCGGATTGCGGGCGGGTTTGACATGGAGGAGCGGGACGGAAAGCTGCTGGTGGTGCTGCCGCTGGAGCCGGAATTGCCCGAGTGCGAGTTGATGTTCGTGATGACGAAGCAGCCGGAGCGCGTGGTGGAGGCGACGGTGGAGGATGCGGACGGGCATCGGGTGAATCTGCGGACGATGGTGGATTTCGAGCGGCTGCAATTGGGGAGGGATGCGTTGACGCAACTGATGGCCGCGGCCCGGTCCGCGGCGTGGCACGCGGGGACGTTGAGGTAGCGATGGAGTGGAGCGAGGCCCAGGTGGTGCGGCTGGAGGTGGAGGAGGCGTTGCTGAGCGAGGAACTGCCGCACTTCACGATGCACAATCGGCACGAGAACGGGTTGACGACGGTGTATGGCGACTACAAGTCGACGGCGGGGGCGTCGTATCGGTTGTGTTTGTGGTTGAAGGCGGGCTATCCGCATAGTATGCCGTCGCTGTACGTGGTGGAGCCGGCACCGCTGATCGGCTATGGCGGTAAGGAGATGAACAGCTATGGCGCGTCTCACGTGATGCATTGCTGGCCACCGGACTGGAACAACTACCTCAAGATTTGCCATTGCAAGGAGAACATCTGGACGCCGTCGGAGACGGTGGTCGGCGTACTGATGAAGGGCTTCTTGTGGCTGGAGGCGTTTGAGGCACACAAGCGTACGGGGCGGACGATCGATGAGTTCTCGTTGAGCTTCGCGTAGCTATGGGGACATTGCTGGTGGTGTGCGAGGTTCAATCGGCGCGGAGGGCGCGGACGGGGTCCACCGAGGCGGCGCGCAAGGCGGGCGGGAGGACGGCGATGATGGCGGTGGCGAGGAGCACGGCGAGCGTGGCGGCGATGGTGAACGGGTCAAAGGCGGTGACGCCGTAGAGCATCTTGCGGACCGGGCCGACGGAGAAGACGAGGCCGAGGAGGCCGAGGGCGAGTCCGATGGCGACCAGCGCGAGGGCATCGCCGAGGACGAGCCCGATGACGGCGCGCGGACGGGCACCCAAGGCGAGGCGGACGCCCATCTCCGGCGTGCGGCGGGCGACGCTGGTGGAGAGCAGGGCGTAGAGTCCGATGGCGCTGAGGAAGAGCGAGAGACCGGCGAAGAGGTTGCAGAGGAGCGTGAGGACATGTTCGCTGCCGAGCGCGACTTCCATTTGCTCGCGGAGGGTGGCGAACAGAACGAGCGGGACGCTGGGAGCGACTTCCTTTAGCGCGGCCTGGTAGGCGGCGATGGCCTTGGCTTTGTTTTGCGCGTTGATGAGGAAGACGAAGTTGGCGGCGTCAAGGAGCGTTTCAGCGCTGATCGGGTAATAGACGGTGGGCGGAGGGGGTTCGCGCAAACTGGCGAATTTGGCGGATTCGGCGATGCCGATGACCTGGCAGGTGAGGGGTTGCGGGAAGTTTTTCTCGTCGGCGGTGCGAACGTAGGCACCCAGGGCGCTTTGACGAGGGAACATCAACGCGGCGGCGGACTCATTCAGGATGCAGAGGTCATGACGGCGCTCCTGAACTTGGAACTCGCGGCCGGCGGTGAGGCGGATGGCCATGGTGCGGAAGTAGCCGGGGCCCACGTGGTTGTAAGCCAGCGTGCGGCTGGTCTGCGCGCTATCGCCGGCGGGGACGAACTGGGTAGCGGCTTGCGAGCCCGTCATCGGGGTGTACCAGGTGACGGCGGCGGCGCGGACGCCATCGCCGGTCGCGATGCGATCCACCATGCGTTGGTAAAGGTCGAGCTTGGCTTCGCCTTTTTGCGGGAGGCGGCTGAAGGGTGGCGTCTGGATGGTGACGTGGTCGAGGTCAAAGCCGGTGTTTTCGGTGCGCAGCTTGAGAAGGCTCTGCGAGAGGAGGGCGGCAAGGGTGACGAGGACGAGCGAGAGGGCGACTTGGAGGGGAATCAGCACACGCCCGGCAAGTCGTCCGCGGCCAAAGCCGGTACGCGACTTGAGGGCGAGAGCCGGATCCGCGGCGCCGGCGCGCCAAGCCGGGTAGAGGCCGGCGACGAGGGTGGTGAGAATGGCGAGGGTGGAGGTGATCCAGAGGACGTTGAGGTCGGGTTGGATTTCGAGGCCGACGGCAGCGTTGGGGCTACGGAAGAAGGGCAGCAGATAGCCGACGCCGTACCAGGCGGCAAGGCCGCCCAGGGCGGCACCGAGTGCGGCGAGCGTGAAGCTTTCGGCGAGGTATTGGCGGATGAGGCGGGTGCGCGCGGCGCCGATCGCGGTGCGGATGGCGAACTCCTGCCGGCGCCACTCGATCTTGGCGAGCATGAGTCCGCTGACGTTGAGGCAGCAGAGGAAGAGCACGGCGCCGGCGATGACTTGCATGAGGGTGAGGGGTTCGGTGTAGGCGGGTCCGAAGAGGCCGGGGAGGCCGGTGTGGGCGGATTCGACTTTAAGCTGTGCACCTTTGAAGCGCGGGTTGTGGGTGAAGGCGGGGAAGGTGTCGCGGAGCAAGTCCGCTTGGCGGGCGCTGATCTCGGCGCCGGCTTGCGAAAGCGTGATGCCGGGCTTGAGGCGGGCGATGGCGCCGACGAAAGCGCTGCCGCGGGGGGTGAGGAGGACCGGCTGGTTTACGATGGTGTCGAGGAAGGGAAGGGGCAAATAGTATTCGGGGATGGAGCCGGGCCAGGGGCCGGAGAAGTCGCGGGGCATGATGCCGACGATGGTGACGGGGGTGTCGGCGATGCGGATGGTGCGGCCGACGACGGCCGGGTCGGCACCGAATCGGTCCTGCCAGACGCCGTAGCTCACGACGGCGGGCCAACCGGACGCGGGGCCGCCGGGGACGTCGTCGCTGGGGCCAAGAAGGCGGCCGAAGTGGGGTTGCAGACCGAGGAGAGGGACGGCGTTGCCGGTAACGAGACCCATGCGCTGCAGGTGCTTGATGCGCTGCGCGTCCTCGACGTCGGCGCTGGTGAGGACCCAGCCGGAGAGGTCCGTGAAGGACGTGTTGTGGGCGCGTAATTCGCGCAGCATGGCGTAGGGGATGGAGGGGATGGGTACGGGTTGGGTGGGAAGCGTGAGAGCGAGGCGGGCGAGACGATGAGGTTCGGAGACCGGGAGCGAGCGCAGCAGCAGCGCGTGAAGGATCGTGAAGACCAGGGTGTTGGCACCGATGCCGATCGCCAGGGTGACGATGGTGGTGAACGAGAGGAGCGGATGGTGACGAAGGGAGCGGAAGCCCCAAGCAAGGTCCTGAAGCAAGCCTTCGAGTTTGGCAAGCCATTCACCGTCGCGAACGTTCTCGACGATGGCGGGCGGGTTGCCGAGCGTGAGACGGGCGCGGCGGCGGGCCTCGTCGCGGCTGAGGCCCTGGGCGACAAAGTCGTCTTCGAGGAGTTGAGCGTGGGCGCGGAGTTCGTCGGCGACGTCATGGTCCTGACGGGTGCGGGTAAAGAGGCGGCGGAACTGGTCCACTAGCGAAGCCATGCTTGATCTCCTGGGATGACGTCCAAGACGCGGATTTGTTCGAGCGAGTGCTTCCAATAGATGAGCAAGAAGGGTTGGCTCTCATTCTCGAGGAAGAGTTCCTGGCGATAAAAGAGCCAGGGGACGCGGGCCGAAGCGGCTGGCGGACTCGGCTGGCCGAAGGCTTGCACGTCGCTGCCGGTGCCGGAGATCAGGCGGATGGCGCGTTCGAAGAGGGGGCGCGCGGGGGCGTCAGTGTGGCGATCGAGCGTGCGGACGCGTTCGCGAAGAGTGCTGGCGGGAGCGCCGCGGACGCGGTAGTGGGCGATGGCGAAGGAGCCATGGAAGCCGGCGGCGCAGTGTCCGTCGCCGTCGAGCCCGGCGAGGCAGAACTGGCGGCCGGTGAAGCTGTCGCGGACGAGCAGGCCGCGGCCGGCGTAATGGTCGTGGAAGTGAATGCGGATCTCGATTTCGCGTCCGTCGGTGCGCACGCGGTAGAGTTCTTCGCGAGGTGCTTTCTGGGCGGCGACGGCGGGGAGCCAGAAGACGGCCCGGCGCTGCAATTTCATAGGCGGGAGTTTTGCAGGCGGAGGGCCATTGGCAGATACAGCAAACAAAGGGGTTCCGAAGAGCGGGGGTGTCCGAAATCGGGAACCAGCGTTCGCGCGTGGCATAGTAGGCATTCTACCTATGGAGAGACTACCATAGGCGCGGATTCATGGTATGGTCGAGGTGGGAATGGGAAAGAAAGAGCCGGAAAAGCTGGATCTGCTGCAAGGGACGCTGGACATGATGGTGCTGCGCACGCTCTGCATCGGGCCGGCAAACGGGTACGAAATTGCGCGGGCGATCGAACGATTGTCTGAAGAGGTGTTGGCAGTTGACCACGGGTCGTTGTATCCCGCGCTGCATCGGCTGGAGAAGCAGGCGCTGGTGGCGGGGAAGTGGCAGGTGTCTTCGACGAACCGGCGGGCGCGCTACTACAAGTTAACCGCCGCCGGCCGTAAACGATTGCTGGAAGAGCAATCGCGCTGGGAGCAGATGGCGGCGGCGGTGACGCGGGTGATGCGGCCCGCTTAAGGTTTGCCGGGTGAGAAGACGAGGATGTGGAGCTGGCTGGTGCCGCCGATCTCGTCGGACTTGCCGAGGCCGAGCGTCTTGATGCGCTTGTCGTCCAAGCGGTAATGCTCGACGAGGTACTTGCGCGTGACCGTGGCGCGGGCTTGCGTGAGCGTGCGATCTTTTTCGCTATCGCCCTTCATGTCGGTGTAGGCGGCGATGACGACCAGGCCCTGGGGATGGGTTTCGAGATACTGGCCGGCTTCGTGGAGTAATTTCTCCTTCTTGAGTTTGGCCGTGGTGGGCTTATCGAAAAGCTCCTCGCCGTCGTAGACGAACTTCATGGCGGGCGGCCGCGCGGGGAGTTGGGCGATTTCGTTTTTGGTGAGCTCGGTGGAGTCCTCATAGCCACGGTCTTTAAAGAAGCCGCGCAGCAGGAAGTTCTTCTTGAGGGCCTGCATGTCTTCGTTCATCGCCGTGACGCCGGCGGTCATCTTCTGGTAGAGGGTCTTATCGTTGACGAGGGCTCCCGCGGTGCCGGTACCTTGATTGACCTTGCCCGTGATGAGCTTGAGGTTCTCGGCCGTGGCTTCGAAGTGCTCCATGGAGGTCTTGGCCGAGTCTAGGACGCCATTCGTTTTGTTGATGAGATCGGAGATCTGGAGCGGAAGCAGTGCGCGGAGGGTGTCGCCGTTTTTGACCGGCTCGGCGTCCGGAGAACCGAACGAGATCTCGACATACTTGTCGCCGACCAAGCCTTCGGAACTGATGGCGGCGGTGGAATCGCGGCGGATGACCTGGCGGGTTCCGTCGGTGAGATCCATCACGACGCGGACACTTTGATCGGGCTTCGCGGGCAGGTTGATGTGCTTGACGGTGCCTTGTTGCACGCCGCCGACGCGCACGATGGAGCCTTCGATGAGGCCGGCGACATTGGGGAAGTCCGCGGCGAGCTCGTAAGTGGAGCGAAAGAGGAATTGCTTCTTGCCGATCCAGAAGAGGCCGACGGAGAAGAGCAGCAGCGCGAGCAGAATGAACGCGCCGAGGCGTACGTTGGTCATGATTGGGCCTCCTGGAAGAACTTTTGGACGAAGGGGTCCTGATGGGCGGCAAGTTCGTCGAACTGGCCTTGGGCGACGACTTGGCCTTGGTTGAGCAGGGCGAGGCGGTCGGCGAAGAGTTTGGCGCCGCGCAGGTCGTGGGTGACGACGATAGTGGTCACTTGGCGTTCGCGTTTGAGCTGAACGATGAGTTCGCCGATCTCCGCGGCGGTAATCGGGTCGAGACCGGCGGTGGGCTCGTCGCAAAGCAGGATCTCGGGATCGAGGGCGAGCGCGCGAGCAAGGCCGACGCGCTTCTGCATGCCGCCGGAGATGTTGCCGGGCAGCTTTTGTAGGTCCTGGGCCATGCCGATCGAGGTGAGGAGTTCGCGGGCCTTGTTCTTCTGCTCCTCGGGCGAAAGACGCGAGTGGCGGCCGAGCGGGAAGGCGACGTTCTCTTCGACGGTGAGCGAGTCATAGAGGGCGGCATGCTGAAAGAGGAAGCCGATGCGCTTACGGATTTCGACTAAGTCGTCACTGCGAGCGCCGGCGACTTCCTGCCCATCAATGCGGATGGTGCCGGCGTCCGGCTGCTGCAGGCCAATGATGAGCTTGAGCAGCACGCTCTTACCGGTGCCGCTGCGGCCGAGGACGGCGAGCGTCTCGCCCTTGTTGACCTGCAGCGTGAGGCCATCGAGGACCTTCTGCTCGCCGAAGGACTTCTGCAGATTCTCAATGACGATGGGAGCCTGAATCAGCCATAGACCACCTGCAGGAGGCGAACCAGGACGACGTCCGCCAGGATGACGAAGAGCGAGGAGAGAACGACGGAACTGGTGGTGGAGCGGCCGACGCCGGCGGTGCCGCCGCGCGTGGACATCCCCTGGAGCGACGAGACGAGGCCGATGATGAGACCGAAGACCATGGTCTTGAGGACGGGCGGAATGAAATCGCTGAAGCGAACGCCGCGCAGGCCGGTTTCGAGAAACAGACTAAGCGAGATGGGTTCGGCGAGGTTGGCGAAGGCCCAGCCCATGAAGATGCCGGCGAGGTCGGCGACGACGGTGAGCAGCGGAAGCATCAGGATGCAGGCGAGGATGCGAGTGGCGGCGAGGTAACGATGCGGGTCAACGGCGGAGGCTTCCATGGCGTCGATTTGCTCGGTGACTTTCATGGAGCCGAGTTCAGCGCCGATGCCGGCGCCGACGCGTCCGCTGACGACGAGGCCGGTAATGATGGGTCCGCTTTCCTTGATGATCGAGTAGATGACGACGGCCGGCAGAAAGCTCTTGGCGCCGAAGCGCACAAGACTATCGCGAGTTTGGAGCGAAAGCACGACGCCGATGGCGGCGCCGGCCAAGGCGACTAAGGGAAGAGACTTGGCGCCGATGAAGTCGCATTGCTTGAGGAATTCGCGCCATTCGTAGGGTGGCTTGAGGGCGGCTCTTACGACGCGTGCGGCAAAGAAGCCGAGGTCGCCGAACCAAGCCAACATGCTGGTGAAAAGATTCGTTCCCGTGGGCGCCGCGGCGGTCATTCTCTGCACGATGTTGCATCTGCGGGGCCAAACAGGTAAGTGCTTGATAGTAGGTGAAGCGGGCGATGGGAAAGATGCGATTTCTGCCGATTTGATATAATTCGCGCGACGGTCCAGAGACGCTGTGCGCATCGCTTTTCTCCTTCTATTCACGTTGCCGTTCACGGCGTGGGCCCAACCAAGCCCGGTGGTGACTCGTTATTGCGCGGGTTGCCATAGCCCGCAGATGAAGGCCGGCGGGCTGGTGCTGACGGGGTTGGACTTCGTGAAAGCCGGCGAGAATGCGGCGGTGTGGGAGAAGGTGCTGCGGCAGGTGCAATCAAGCCAGATGCCGCCGGCCGGCATGCCGCGGCCCGATGCGGCGACACTGGCGACGTTCACGAAGACGCTCACCGCGACGCTCGATCAGGCAGCGCTGGCGAAGCCGAATCCGGGAGCGCCGATGCCGCACCGGTTGAACCGGATGGAGTACAGCAATGCCGTGCGCGACTTGCTGGGACTCGATACGCAGCCGGGCAT
>CBDDIZ010000024.1:0-166912 GCA_965229305.1 Bryobacteraceae bacterium
TTGCTTTTTGACCTGTCCCGCCGGCTTCTTCAGTTGACTGAGATTCATTGTTCTGCTCCGCCTACTCCACGATCCGCAGAAGGTGCGGCACCTTGAGGACCATGCCTCGGAACGCCGGCGTGTCGGGCTTTTCGACCGTCCGATGCAGCGTCTTCAGGCCGAGAGCGGCCACAATGCGCTTGTGGGCCTTCGGCGTGCAGATGGCGCTGCGATAGTACTGAATTTTGATGGTGGCAGCCATAGATCCTCTTAAGCCTGCATCTTGTCCAGCGCGAGGCCGCGGATGTCGGCCACTTCGGCCTTGTCCCGCAACTGCTCGAGCGCGTTGATGGTCGCTTTGACGACGTTGTGCGGGTTGTGCGAACCCAGGGACTTGGTGAGCACGTTCGGAATCCCGACGGCTTCGATCACCGCGCGGACCGGGCCGCCGGCGATGACGCCGGTACCAGTGCGGGCCGGCTTGAGCAGCACCTGGCCGGTGCCGAACTTGCCGACCACCGGATGCAGGATCGTGTGTTCGAGCGTGTGGACCTTGCGCAGGTTTTTCTTCGCCGATTCAATGCCCTTCTTGATGGCCGAGGGAACTTCCTTGGCCTTGCCGGTGCCGTAACCCACCACCTTGGCGTTGGCATCACCGATGACCACCAGCGCCGAGAAGCTCATGTTCTTACCGCCCTTGACCACTTTGGTCACGCGGTTGATCGACACAACCTGCTCTTTCAGGCTGAGCGAACCCACGTCGATCTTCTTTTTCGGAATAAACGCCATGCTATCTTGCTCCCGCCCTTAGAATTCGAGGCCCGCTTCGCGCGCCGCATCGGCCAACGCTTTGACGCGACCGTGGTAGAGGAATCCGCCGCGGTCGAAAACGACCAGCTTGATGCCCTTTTCCTTGGCTCGTTCGGCGAGGAGCGTGCCCACCGCCTTGGCTCCCGCGACGTTGCCGCCGTCCTTGCCGCCCTTGGATTTTTCGGCCGACGAAGCGGCACACAGCGTGCGCCCCTGCTTGTCGTCGATGACTTGTGCGTAGATGTGCTTGGTGCTGCGGAACACGGCCAGGCGCGGCCGTTCGGCCGTTCCCGCCACACGGCGCCGGATACGGGTGTGGATGCGCCGCCGGATTTCGTCCTTGTTGATCTTGCTGACCATACGATTGTCCTCTTAATGGCCGGCTTACTTGCCGGCGGCCTTTCCGACTTTCTTGCGGAGCACTTCGCCAGTGTAGCGAACACCCTTCTGCTTGTAGGGGTCCGGCTTCCGGAGCGCGCGCATGTTGGCGGCCGTCTGGCCGAGCACCTGCCGGTCATGGCCGGTGAGTACGATGTGCGTCTGCTTGTCGACGGTCATCTTGACGCCTTCGGGCAGCAGGAATTCGATCGAGTGAGAATAGCCGAGCGCGAAGATCGCGACATTGCCCTTCACTTCGACGCGGTAACCGATGCCGACAATGTCGAGTTCGCGCGTAAAGCCGCTGCTGACGCCGGTGACGGCATTGGCCGCCAGAGCGCGGGTGAGGCCGTGCGCGGCGCTGTAACGGTCACTCTCGCGCTTCACTTCGAGGACGTTGTTATTGTTCTCGATGGTGATGCCAGGCTGAATCGGGACCGTGAGCTTGCCCTTGGGGCCTTCGACCTTCAATTCGCTGCCGATCGTCACTTTGACTCCGGCCGGGAGCGGGATCGGTTTTTTACCAATTCTCGACATATCTTTTTCGTGTATCCCTTGCTTACTCGGGGCGCTGGGAAGCGGCGAGCAGCAGTTCTACGACGCCTTCTTTCTTTTGACTTCGCAGTCTTTCTCTAATCAACCTGGCTCTAATAAACCTGGCAGAGCAGTTCGCCGCCCACGCCTTGCTTGCGGGCCGCCGCTCCGGTCATCACGCCCTGGGGCGTAGTGAGAATATTGATGCCCAAACCGCCGAGCACGCGCGGGATTTCCTTCGAATTCACGTAAACGCGGCAGCCGGGTTTGGACAGTCGCACGAGCTTCGAAATCACCGGTTCGTTGCTGGGGGTGTACTTGAGGTAGATGCGCACCATCTTGCGCGCCCCCTCGTCGGCCATCTTGAAGTTCATGATGTAGCCCTCTTCCTTCAGGATGCGGGCAATCTCCATCTTGAGCTTCGACGCCGGTACGTCCACTTTCGCGTGGCGCGCCGCAATGGCGTTGCGCACCCGGGTGAGCATGTCGGCAATGGGATCCGATGTAGCCATCTGTGTCTCCTCGAAATTCCTTCTCTTACCAGCTCGACTTCACGACACCCGGAATCTCGCCGAGCAACGCCAATTGCCGGAAACAAATACGGCAGAGCTTAAACTTTCCAATAAAACCGCGGGGGCGGCCGCAACGCTGGCAGCGGTTGCGGAGCCGGCAGGCGAACTTCGCCTTCTTTCCGTTGGCGTGGGCCCGGGCAATCGCTTCGGCGAACTTCCGGTCTTTGGCTTCTTTTGCGGTCGTGGCCATGATGCTTCCTTTTCTCGCCCTACTTGTTGAACGGCAGGCCCAGCTGCTTGAGCAGCGCCAGCCCCTCGGCGTCGGTGGTCGCCGTCGTCGTGATCGAGACGTTCATTCCCTTGGTTTTTTCGACCTTGTTGTAGTCGATTTCGGGGAAGATCAACTGATCCTTGATCGCAAGCGTATAGTTGCCGCGGCCGTCAAAGCTCTTGCTGGGGATACCGCGGAAGTCGCGTACGCGGGGCAGCGCGACCGAGATGAGGCGGTCCAGAAACTCGTACATGCGGTCACCGCGCAAGGTGACGCGGCAGCCGATCGGCATGCCTTCGCGCAGCTTGAAGGCGGCGATCGACTTGGTGGCTTTAGTCACCACCGGACGCTGTCCGGTGATCGCCGCCAGTTCGTTGACCGCGCCGTCCATCAACTTGGCGTTCTGGGTCGCTTCGCCCAGGCCGATGTTGATCGAAATCTTTTCGATCTTCGGAACCGCCATGCGGTTGGTGTAGCCGAACTCCTTGGTCAACGCCGGGACGACGCTGCCGAGATAGTGCTCCTTGAGCCGAGGTTGTGCCGCTGCCATGATTAACCCTTCTTATCCAGCACTTCGCCGGTCTTGCGCGCCACGCGCGTCCGCTTGACCTTGTTGCCGACTTTCTCTTCTTTGATGCCCACCCGGGTCGGGGTGCCGTCGGAGGTGACGATCATCACGTTCGAGACATGGATCGTGCCTTCGCTTTCGGCGATACCACCCTTGATTTGCCGTTGCGGATTCGGCTTGGTGTGCTTCTTGGTGATCATGACGCCTTCGACGCGCACCCGCCCGCGGGTGTGGTCGACTTCGAGCACGCGCCCGAGCTTGCCACGATCCTTACCCGTGATCACTTTCACGGTGTCATTTTTTTTGATCCGGATCTTATCCGGGGCGCCGGCCAGCTTTTGACCGAACAGTTTCTGCACGCCCATGCTAGATCACCTCCGGCGCGAGCGACACGATCTTCATGTAGCGCTTGTCACGCAGTTCGCGGGCCACCGGGCCGAACACGCGCGTGCCGACCGGCTCACCCAATTCGTTCACCAACACGGCCGCGTTCGAATCGAAACGGATGTAGGAGCCGTCTTTGCGGCGCGTCTCTTTGCGCATCCGCACGATCACGCAACGCACGACCTTCCCCTTCTTGACGTTCGAATCCGGCGCCGCTTCCTTGACACTGGCGGTGATGATGTCACCCAGGCCCGCGCGCAAGCCGAGTCCGCCGCCGCGCGGCAGAATACACTGGAGTCGTTTGGCGCCCGAGTTATCGGCGACCTCCAGGATAGTTCTCATTCCAATCATGGCTGCTTCTCCCTAAAACCTTTGAACGCCCCGGCTTAAGCCTTGAGGTCGCTCACCTGCACTGCGCGACGGATCACGCCGTCCAGCGTCCAGCGCTTCAATTTCGACATGGGGCGCGCTTCGATGATGCGGACGAAGTCGCCGAGCTTGGCATCGCTGGTTTCGTCGTGGGCCATAAAAACGCTTCCGCTTGGTGACAATGCGCTTGTAGAAAGGGTGCGTCACGCGGCGGGTGACCTGGACGATGATCGTCTTCTCCATTTTGATCGAGACGACTTCACCGGTCTGGGTCTGCTTGCTGGCCTTCTTTTCGCCGGCCTGGGATTTGGTTTCGTCGGCCATCGCCTACTGGGCTCCCTTCTTCTTCTCGCCGATGATCGTCAGGATCCGGGCGCGATCCTTCTTCAGCTCGCGCAGCTTCTTGAGGCCGTCGGCCTGGCCCATCCCCATTTGGAATTTGATCCGGAACATCTGTTCGGACGCTTCCTTCACCTTGTTTTCGAGCTCGGCCACATCCATGGCCCGAATCTTGTCGGCGGTCATTGTTCTGTTATCCTTCGCGCGTCACAAACTTTACGGGGCAAGGGAGCTTCATGGCAGCCAAGCGCATCGCTTCCTGAGCGAGTTCCTTGGAGACGCCTTCCATTTCGAAGAGAATCTTGCCGGGCTTGATTACAGCCACCCAACGGTCGGGCGCGCCTTTGCCGCCGCCCATGCGGACTTCGGCCGGCTTCGACGTGACGCTCTTATCCGGGAAAAGACGGATCCAGACCTTGCCGCCGCGCTTGATGTGGCGCGTCATGGCGATACGAGCCGCTTCGATCTGCCGATCGGTGATCCAGCACGGCTCCATCGCCTTCAAACCGAAATCGCCGAACGAGAGCGTGGAGCCGCGCCAGGCTTTCCCCTTCATGCGGCCGCGCTGTGTTTTGCGGTATTTGACTCGTTTGGGCTGCAACATGCGATTTTGCTTCCTTCAAATCCTGACTTAGCTTTGCGGCTCGGAACCCTCGGACGCCGGAGCGGGCGGCGCAACTTGCACGGGCGGAAGCTGCACCGCACCGGACTCGTTGCTCGCCTGAGGCGCCATCTCGCGCGGCCGGCGGTCGCCCCGATCCCCACCACGATCTCCGCGGCGGTCGTCACGGCGGTCCCCCGTCACGGGGGCCATCGCGACGCGGCGAACGCGGACGCGGCTCCGGATCGTTGCGCAAGCTGCGCTTGCCCGGGTGCTCGAGAATCTCACCCTTGTAAACCCAGGTCTTCACGCCGATCACCCCATAGGTGGTGTGAGCTTCGGCGAAGCCATAGTCGATGTCGGCGCGCAGCGTGTGCAGCGGCAACTGACCATGGAGATACCATTCGGTGCGGGCGATTTCGGCGCCATTCAAACGGCCCGACACACGCACTTTGATGCCCTTGCAGCCGAAGCGTTGAGCGCTGTCGACGGCCTTGCGCATCGCGCGGCGGAACGCCACGCGCTTTTCGAGCTGCAGCGCGATCGACTCGGCCACCAGCTGCGCGTCGAGTTCCGGCTTGTGAACTTCCTGAATGTCGATGAAGACTTCGCGCTGGGTCTTCTTGGCGAGTTCGCCCTTGAGCTTCTCGATCTCGGCGCCCTTGCGGCCAATGATGATGCCGGGGCGCGAGGTGCGGATCGTAATCCGCAGCTTATTGCCCGGACGATCGACCTCGATCGAGCTTACGCCGGCCTGCTTGAGACGCTCCATGAGCGACTTCTTCAGTTCGATGTCTTCGAACAACAGTTTGGCGTAGTCGTGCTTGGCAAACCAGCGCGACCGCCAGGTCTTGGTGACACCCAGCCGGAAGCCAAAGGGATGGACTTTCTGACCCATGCGCTTACTCTTTCTCCTTGACACTCACCACGATGTGCGACGTGCGCCGCTGATAGCGGTAGGCACGGCCCATCGGCGCCGGGCGCACGCGCTTCTGGCGCGGGCCTTCATTGACGTAGGCTTCGGACACCATCAGCTTGTCGACATCGACGCTGTCACTCTTGTTACCGGCATTGGCGATCGCCGAGTTGAGCACTTTCTCAACCGCGGGGGCGATCCGCTTATTTACCGTGCGGAGGATCACGCGGGCATCGCCCGCGCGCTTTCCGCGGATCATGTCGACCACGAGGCGCGCCTTCTGCGCGGACACCCGGACGAATCTGGCTTCAGCTCTGGCTTCCATCGTCGCGATCCTTTACTTGCCCTTTTCCGAAGTCTTGGCGGCGTGACCCTTAAAGGTCCGCGTGGGCGAGAACTCACCCAGCTTGTGACCCACCATGTTTTCGGTCACGTAGACGGGGACAAACTTCTTCCCGTTGTGCACGGCGAGCGTGTGTCCAATGAACTGCGGCGTGATCGTCGACCGGCGGCTCCAGGTCTTGATCACTTTCTTCTCATTCCGCGCATCCAAGGCGGTGACCTTCGCGACCACGTGCGTGTCGGTGAAAGGTCCTTTTTTCAGTGAACGGCCCATTGCTCTTCCCTCCGCCCTACTTCTTCTGCCGACGCTGGACGATCATGTTGTCCGTGCGCTTGTTGTTGCGCGTCTTGAACCCGCGGGTCGGCTGACCCCACGGCGTCACCGGGTGGCGGCCACCCGAGGTACGGCCCTCACCACCACCATGCGGGTGATCGACCGGGTTCATCGACACGCCGCGGTTGTGCGGCTTCTTGCCCATGTGACGCTTGCGGCCGGCTTTGCCGAGCGACACGTTTTCATGATCGGTATTGCCGACCTGGCCCACCGTGGCCATGCAGTCGACACTGACGCGGCGCACTTCGCCAGAAGGGAGCTTCACCAGCGCCCATTCGGTTTCGCGCGAAATCAGCTGCGCCGAACCACCGGCGGTGCGCACCATCTGGGCGCCTTTGCCCGGGCGGAGTTCGATCGCGTGGATCGTCGTACCGGC
This sequence comes from Bryobacteraceae bacterium, assembly GCA_965229305.1. GTDB lineage: Bacteria > Acidobacteriota > Terriglobia > Bryobacterales > Bryobacteraceae > JALHNI01. The sequence continues at coordinate 6,714 of CBDDIZ010000024.1, forward strand.
CGGAATGTTCTTGATCGGCAGGGAGTTGCCCACGAGGATGTCGGCATCGGGACCCGACAGGAGGGTGCTGCCCACTTCGAGGCCCACCGGCGCCAGGATGTAGCGCTTCTCGCCATCCACGTAGTGGAGCAGGGCGATGCGGGCGGTGCGGTTCGGATCGTATTCGATCGCCGCGACCTTGGCCGGCACGCCGTACTTGTCGCGCTTGAAGTCGATGACGCGATAGCTCTTCTTGGCGCCGCCGCCGCGGAAACGCGACGAGATGCGGCCATAGCTATTGCGGCCGCCGGAGCGAACCTTGCCGGCCGTCAGCGACTTTTCCGGCTTCTGTTTGGTGACTTCGGCGCGCGTTTCCACGGACTGGAAACGGCGCGTCGGGGTAGTCGGTCGATAAGTCTTAATCGGCATGGGCTAGATCTCCGCGAACTCGGGCACCTTCTGCCCGTCCTTCAACTTCACGTACGCCTTCTTCCACGCGGGACGATAGCCGGCAAAGCGACCGCGGCGGCGCAACTTGCCGTCAAACATCGCCGTCCGAACTTCTTCCACCTTCACATTGAAGAGCTTCTGCACGGCTTCCTTGATTTGCGTCTTGGTCGCCGCCGGCGCCACTTCGAACACCAGGGTGCGCTCGGTCTCTTTTTTCCCCACCGCTTTTTCGGTGATGATGGGGCGCGAGATCACTTCGTATAAATTCATGGCTACTTCAAGGCCTCCGACAGCTTCTCCGCGACGGCCTTGGAGAGGAACACGTGCTTGTGGCCGAGCAGATCGTAGGTGGTGAGTTCGCGGCTGGCCACCAGCTTCACCCCTTCGAGATTGCGCGAGCCCAGCGCCAGGTTGCGCGAGGCCGAGTTGTCGACCAACAGCGCCGTCTTGGTGGCGGTGAGCGTATCGAGCGCCGTGCGCACCAGCTTGGACTTCGGCTCAGTGATCGCGAACTGGTCGACGATCTTCAATTCGCCGCTGGCCAGCTTGGCCGACAGAGCCGAGCGCAGCGCGCCGAGCAACATCTTCTTGGGCAAGCGGTAGCTATAGTCGCGGGGCTGCGGGCCATGCGTCGTACCACCGTGGCGCCACAGGGGCGAGCGGATTTGGCCGACGCGGGCGCGGCCAGTGCCCTTCTGCTTCCAGAGCTTCTTGCCGGAGCCGGCCACCTCATGGCGGGTCTTGGTGGCGGCGTTACCGCCGCGCTGACCGGCCATGTAGTTGCGGACCGACTCGTAGATCAGGTTCTGATTCACTTCGGCGCCAAAAACGGCGTCCGCCAGTTCCACTTCACCGACCTTTTGATTTTGGAGATTGATGACGTCTACCTTAGGCATCGTACTTACCTCGCCGAGCGGCGCAACAGAACATAGCTTCCGTTGGGGCCGGGCACCGCTCCCTTCACCAGCAAAATGTTGTCTTCAGAGTCCACCTCGACCACCTCGAGGTTCTTCACCGTCACGCGGTCAGAGCCCATGCGTCCCGCCATGCGGGTACCGGGGAACACGCGCGAGGGGAAGCTCGAAGCGCCGATCGACCCCGGAGCACGATGGAACATCGAACCGTGCGTCGCATCGCCGCCACGGAAGTGATGCCGCTTGACGACGCCGGCAAAACCACGGCCCTTCGGCATCCCGATCACGTCGAGCTTGTCGGTGGGCTTAAACTCGCCAGCGAGCACGCGATCGCCAACCTTCAGGTCGGCGTCACCCGGCCGGAGCCGGAATTCACGCAGGTACTTCACGCCTTCGGCACTCGACTTCTTCAGGTGGCCAGCCGTGGGCTTGTTCGTTTTGTTCTTCTTCGCGAACTCGACCAGACCCAACTGAATGGCGCTGTAGCCGTCGGTGGTCGGCGTCTTACGCTGGGTGACCACACAAGGGCCCGCCTTCACCAGCGTCACGGGCACGACTACGCCCTCCGCTGTGAAGACCTGCGTCATGCCGATTTTTTTCCCAATGATCCCTGGGCTCATAATTCCTCAGCTTCTCTACTTCCAATATTCCGCTGGTTCCAAATATTCCGCTGGCACCAATCACTGACAGGTCGGGGACCCGCCGGCCGCGGCTACTTCTTGCCGAAAGCCTTGATTTCCACATCGACGCCCGCCGGCAGGTCGAGCTTCATCAGCGCGTCTACCGTCTCTTGCGTCGGCTCCAGAATGTCGAGCAGGCGTTTGTGCGTCCGAATCTCAAATTGCTCGCGCGACTTCTTGTCCGTGTGCGGCGACCGGTTCACCGTGTAGCGGTTGCGGATGGTCGGCAGCGGAATCGGACCCGCGATCGTCGCTCCGGTGCGCTTGGCGGTGTCGACGATTTCGCCCGTCGATTGGTCCAAAACCCGGTAGTCGTAAGCCTTCAAGCGAATCCGAATGCGTTCTTTATTCATGGCGTTTCTCAAACGAAAGGCCGGGGACCTGGGTCCCCGGCCGATGCACAATTAAGCAACAATCTCCGACACGGTGCCGGCGCCGACGGTGCGACCGCCTTCGCGGATGGCGAAGCGGAGGCCCTTGTCCATGGCGACCGGCGTGATCAGTTCGATTTCCATCGTCACGTTATCGCCCGGCATCACCATCTCGGTGCCCGCCGGCAAGTGCGCCACGCCCGTCACGTCCGTCGTGCGGAAGTAGAACTGCGGCCGATAGCCATTGAAGAACGGCGTGTGACGGCCGCCTTCTTCTTTCGACAGCACGTAAACTTCGCCCTTGAACTTCTTGTACGGCTTGATCGAACCCGGCTTCGCAATGACCTGGCCGCGTTCCACCGCGTCCTTGTCGATGCCGCGCAGCAGCAGGCCGACGTTGTCGCCCGCCCGGCCTTCGTCCAGTAGCTTCTTGAACATTTCGACGCCGGTGATCACGGTCTTCTTCGTATCCGAGAAGCCCACGATCTCCATTTCCTCGCCGACCTTGCAGATGCCCTGTTCGATACGGCCAGTGACCACCGTGCCGCGACCCTGAATCGAGAAGATGTCTTCGATCGGCATCAGGAACGGCTTGTCGGTGACACGCGCCGGCAGCGGCACGTATTCGTCCACCGCGGCCATCAGATCGTCGATCGCCTTTTCCCACTGCGGCTCGCCATTGAGGCCGCCGAGCGCGGAAACTTTGCAAACCGGCAGATCGTTGCCCGGGAACTGATAGGAGGAGAGCAGTTCGCGAACTTCGAGCTCGACGAGCTCGAGCAGTTCGGCGTCTTCCACCATGTCGACCTTATTGAGCGCCACGACGATGTACGGCACGCCCACCTGACGGGCCAGCAGGATGTGCTCGCGCGTCTGGGGCATGGGGCCGTCGGTGGCCGCCACCACGAGAATCGCGCCGTCCATCTGCGCCGCGCCCGTGATCATGTTCTTGATGTAGTCGGCGTGGCCGGGGCAGTCGACGTGCGCGTAGTGACGATTCGCCGTCTCGTATTCCACGTGCGAAGCCGCAATCGTGATGCCGCGCGCTTTTTCTTCCGGCGCATTGTCGATCGAATCGAACGAACGGAACGCGTTCTTCGGATTGTGCTTCGACAACGTCTTGGTGATCGCCGCCGTCAGCGTCGTCTTGCCATGATCGATGTGCCCGATCGTGCCAATGTTCACATGCGGCTTACTGCGGTCAAATTTCTCTTTCGCCATGGTGATATCCTTCCTTGAAAATCTTTCGCTTGTTAACTAGGCCTTGGCGCCTTGCACCTTCGCTACGATCTCTTCCGCCAGGTTGCGGGGCACTTCTTCGTAGCGGCCGAAGTGCATGGTGAAGCTCGCGCGGCCTTGCGTCTTCGAACGCAGGTCGGTCGCGTAGCCGAACATTTCCGAGAGCGGCACCATCGCCTTGATGATCTGCGTGGAGCCGACTTTGTCGGTCCCGAGCAACTGGCCGCGGCGGGAGATGAGGTCACCGTTCACCGCGCCCATGTATTCATCGGGCACCGTCACTTCCACCGACATCACCGGCTCGAGCAAAGCCGGCTTCGCCTTGCGGAAGGCTTCCGAAGCACAGATCGCCGCGCAGGTCTTGAAGGCCATTTCCGACGAGTCGACTTCGTGATAGCTGCCATCGAACACCGTCACGCGTACGCCCGAGAGAGCGTAGCCGGCCATGACGCCGCGCTCGAGCGATTCTTTGACGCCCTTTTCGATCGCCGGGATGAATTCCTTCGGAATCGCACCGCCGCTGATGCCGTTGACGAACTGGAACTCTTCACCCTCTTCGCTCTGGAACGGCTCAACGCGCAGCTTCACTTTCGCGAACTGACCACTGCCGCCGGTCTGCTTCTTGTGGGTGTATTCGTTCTCCGCCTTGTTGCGGATGGTTTCGCGATAGGCCACCTGCGGCTTACCGACGTGGGCTTCCACGTTGAACTCGCGCTTCATGCGGTCCACGATGATTTCGAGGTGCAACTCGCCCATCCCAGCCAGAATCGTCTGATTGGTCTCGGGGTCGGTTGAGACGCGGAGCGTGGGATCTTCCTGGACGAGCTTGGCGATCGCCATGCCCATCTTCTCCTGGTCGCTCTTGGTCTTCGGCTCGATGGCGAGCTGGATCACCGGCGCCGGGAACTCGATCGACTCGAGAATGACCGGCTTGTCCGGATTGCAGATCGTGTCGCCGGTGATGACGGTCTTCAGACCGACCACGGCGCAAATGTCGCCGGCGAGGATCTCCTGGATCTCTTCGCGCTTGTTGGCGTGCATCTTCACCAGGCGGCCGATGCGTTCGTTGCGACCCTTGGCCACATTCAGCACCGTTTCGCCGGCATTCAATTTGCCCGAGTAGACCCGGAGGAAGGCCAACTGGCCGACGAACGGGTCGGTCATGATCTTGAAGATCAGACCCGCGAACGGCTCATTGTCGTCCGCCTTGCGCTCGATAATGACTTCTTTGTTGTCGACGTCGTGACCCTGCACCGACGGAATGTCGAGCGGGTGCGGGAGGTAGTCGACCACCGCGTCGAGCATGTTCTGCACGCCCTTGTTCTTAAACGCGGAACCGAGAATGACCGGGAAGAACTTCTGGGCGATCGTCGCGCGGCGGATAGCCGCCTTCAACTCGTCCACCGCGATGGTTTCGCCACCGAGGTACTTCTCCATCAGGTCGTCGTCGGCTTCAGCCACCGCTTCGAGCATGATGTCGCGATATTCCTTCGCCTGATCGAGCAGGTCGGCCGGAATTTCGACGTCGTCATACTTAGCGCCCAATTCTTCGTTGCGCCAGATGCGAGCCGTCATCGTCACCAGATCGATGACACCCTTGTGTTGATCTTCGCTACCGACGGGGATCTGAATCGCGACCGGCTTGCAGCCGAGGCGATCGACCATCGTCTGCACGGCGCGGAAGAAGTCAGCGCCAATGCGGTCCATCTTGTTCACGAAGCAGATACGCGGGACGTGATACTTATCAGCCTGACGCCAGACAGTTTCCGTCTGCGGCTGCACGCCGGCCACCGCGTCAAACACGGCGACGGCGCCATCGAGGACGCGCAAGCTGCGCTCCACCTCGGCCGTGAAATCCACGTGGCCGGGGGTGTCGATGATGTTGATCGTGATGTCGCCCCACTGACAGGTGGTCGCGGCCGAGGTAATCGTGATGCCGCGTTCCTGCTCCTGCGCCATCCAGTCCATCGTGGCCGTGCCCTCGTGCACTTCGCCGATCTTGTAGGTGCGGCCGGTGTAGTAGAGAATGCGCTCGGTGGTGGTCGTTTTACCGGCATCGATGTGGGCCATGATGCCGATATTGCGCATGCGAGTCAGTGGTACGGTGCGGGGCATAAGTTAATGTGGACGCTCTCGTCTTCTCGCTACCACCGATAATGGGCGAACGCCTTGTTGGCTTCGGCCATACGGTGGACTTCGTCTTTCTTCTTGATCGCGCCGCCACGGGAATTGGCGGCATCATTCAGTTCGTTCGCCAGCTTCTCGCTCATGCCCTTCTCGGACCGGCCGCGCGCATTAATGAGCAGCCAGCGGATGGCGAGCGAGGTGCGGCGATTCTGCGGCACTTCAATCGGAACCTGGTAATTGGCGCCACCGACGCGGCGCGTCTTCACTTCGAGCAGGGGCTTGCAATTCTCCACTGCCTTCTTGAACAGCTTGAGCGCTTCGTCGCCCCCGCGCTGCTCAAGCAGCTGCATGGAGCTATAGAAAAGACGCTGGGCCGTATTCTTCTTGCCATCCCACATCATGCAGTTCACAAACTGCTCAACCAGGGTGGAGTTATAGACGGGATCAGGCAAAAGATCGCGGCGTTCCGCTCTGCGACGACGAGACATAAGTTCTCCAGGCTCCTCTTAGCTCTTCGGGCCACTTTTGGGCCGCTTGGCGCCGTACTTGGAACGGCTCTGCTTGCGATTGGCCACACCCGCGGTGTCGAGCGTTCCGCGGACAATGTGGTAACGCACACCGGGGAGATCCTTCACGCGGCCTCCGCGGATCAGCACAATCGAGTGCTCCTGCAGATTGTGACCGACGCCAGGGATATAGCTGGTGACCTCGATGCCGTTCGTCAGGCGAACGCGGGCGACCTTCCGAAGCGCCGAATTCGGCTTCTTGGGAGTCGTCGTAAACACGCGAGTACAAACACCGCGCCGCTGCGGGCAGGCCGCCAGGGCGGGACTCGCGGTCTTGTAGTTGGTCACAACGCGACCCTTGCGCACAAGTTGGTTAATCGTAGGCACGCTTCAGTAATACCTTCTCAACAATATGGCGTTGGTTTAAACCCCTGGAATCTTGAGCACGCACCGCCGGAGCAGACACGCACCTTAAGACCCGTTAGCATCCTGCAGTCTTTTCTTTGCGGGAAAAAACCCCAATCGCTCTTCCGCGTACAGCGGAATGGGGCAAATCTAATTCGACAAGTCCATTCCACCAAGCGAAGCGATGTTCGCCGATGTAGCGGGACCGGCTCCGAGCCGGGCTCGTCTTATTTTTCTACGCTTCGGCACACAGGTGTTGGCTCACTGGGTATAGCCTAGACGCAAAACGAGCGGTAGCAGGGAGCAGACAGATTGCTCGCCAAACTTTTCCACTATAGCTCGCGGGACGGCGTCTGTCAAATCATCTGTGGAAAAGAGGGGACACGAGGAGCCTGGGATAGCCGGAAACGAAAAAAGGCCGGCAGGGCGAGAGCCCCACCGGCCGTAAGCATGGAGAATCAGGCAGCCTCACGCAGGGGCGGCCGGAAAGAGGGCCGCTCTCGCTGGGGCATGGTCTTTTCAATCAGACGGCCCTGTTCGTGAGTGGTGCCATGGAAATATTCGTCCAGAGGAAACAGCGGGTAGGGCTGCAGTTCGCTATAGACGCGTCCCAACCGTTCGGTAATCCGGTAGAGCTCATGGAAGAAGCGGCCGCGGTCCATGCCGAGCTTGCGAGTACAGAGGCGCCAGTCAGCACCAAGGAGGAAGTGGTAGTTGAAGATCTTCCAGTCCTCATCCGTCAAAGCGCGGCGTGTCACATTGAGGAAGTCGACGATGTACTCCTCGTTTTTGCGACTCCAGACGTTGCCCTCGAGCGTGACGCTCGTTTTGTGTTTCTCGACCTCGCAGCAAAGGCGGAAGCGGCCGAAACAAATCCGGAAAACCGACCGGAAGATGCACAGACACGGCTTCTTGTTCCCCCGGCGGCCCGTCCGCTGCCCCAGTCCGTGGCAGTACGCACACGAATTCGCGGCCAAGGCCAAGGTATCCGATTGTGTCCATTCCATAGCAAAATGCCCTCAATTTTTTGAGAATGCGGCGCCCGTCTTTTGTCGCGAGCAGCCTGTTGAGTTCAACCTAAGGTGGTTCAATTCAAAGTCAATATAGGTTCGTCTATTTATATAAGTGTGTTCCCGGTCAAAAAATTCTCAAAGTTATTTCTTATTATTTTACAACAAGTTGAAAACTATCTACGGGAGCGTATTCTTACTTTATACTTTTCCCAATTCTGGAAATAAATCATACTATTTCCGAGAGTAATTATCTTGACATTTCAAACCTTGCACGACCGTCTCGTTCAGGAACTCTGCCGCCGAGTCTCCGAAGGCGAGACCTCGGTCTCTTCCCTCGCCCGCCGGGCGGGAATTTCGCAGCCGCACCTGCATCTGGTGCTCAAAGGCAAGCGAGGACTCAGTTGGGACTTTGCCGATCGGGCGGCGCTCGTGATCGGCTTGCGCATCGAGGATCTGGTGGCTAGCGAGGCGCTGACTTCCCGGAAGCCACGGCCCGGTAAACGGCCATGGTCTGCTCCGCCGTCCGCTCCCAGCGGAAACGCCGGACCTGCTCGAAGCCCTTCTCGCGGAGTTCGCGGCGGAGATCGAAGTCGAGTAACGCTTCTTTGATCCCGCGCGAGATAGCAAAGACATTTTCCGGGCTCACCATAACGGCGGCATCGCCGACGGCTTCGGGCAGCGAACTGACGCTCGAGGTGACGACGGGTGTACCGCAGGCCATCGCCTCCAGGGGCGGCAGCCCGAAGCCCTCATAAAGCGAGGGAAACGTAAAGACCTCGGCGCCTTCGTAGAAAGCCCGCAGGGTGTCGAACGGAAACGAAACCCAAAAAGCGGACCGAGGCCTGGGTGCGCGTCTGGATGACAGCGCGCCGGACGGCGGCGTGCTTCGAGATTTCGTCACCAATGATCACCAGGCGCAGTTCGCGATAGAGGGGGTGCGAGGCGAGTTCGGCGCGTACGACGGCGAAGGCCTCGATGAGGCGGGGGATGTTTTTCTGCGGCCGGATGTTGCCGGCGTAGAGGATGTAAGGGTAGTTGATGCCGTAGCGTTCGAGGGCGCGGCGAGGGTCGTAGTCGGCGGGCGGGGCGGTGAGGAACTGCGGGTCGATGGCGTTGTAGATCTGCTCGATGCGACTGGGGGAGACGGAGAGGAGGTCTTCGAGGTCGGTGCGGGTGGCGTTGGAGACGGCGATGACGCGGGCGGCGCGGCCGAGTCCGTGGCGGGCGCGGAAGAGTTTGTAGCTGTGGCGGGTGGTGCTTTTGTCCTCGGCGTAGAGGAGGGTGCTCAGGTCGTGCACGGTGACGACGTAAGGTCGCGGCATGGCGACGGGGACGAGATTGAGGGGGATGTGGAAGACGTCGGCGTGCAGGTTGCGGCAGAACCAGGGAAACGAGAGCTGGTGCATGATGCCGGAATCGGCTCGGGCGAAGGGGTGAAGCTCGAAATTTTCGGGCAGCGTGCCGAGCGTGGCGAAGTCGTCGGCACGGCCGATCAGCAGGAAGCGGGCATCGGCGTTGGGCAGGCGGGCAAGAGCACCGATCAGGTTGCGAATATAGGAGCCGATCCCAAAATCACGGGCGTGACGCAGATCGAATCCGATGCGCAGAGGCATCCCTTATTGTGACAGCGGCCTATGGCTGCCATCAAGGTTAAGAGCGTTGACGACGCCAGGCGAGGAACGCCAACGCGAGGCCGGCGACGCCCACGGTGGACGGTTCGGGAGTGGCCAGCGCGCCGGTGAGCCAGAGCTCTTCTTCCGTCGGATCGGGCAGCGTACCTCCGCTGGAGGTGGAACTGCTGCTGCTCGACGAACTGGAGGAACTGGAGCCTCCGGAGGATGAGCTGGAAGACGAGCTGCTGCTGGACGAAGACGAGGAACTGCTGCTGGAGGAACTGCTACTGGAGGAATACTGGACGACCGGGACAGGCGGCACGTAGGCGGGACTATCCGGGAAACCGGCGTCGGGAAACAGGTTGTTGGCGGGCTGGAAGTCGGCGGCCACGGCGCCGCCTTGCGTGAAGAACGTGCTGAAGTAGAGAGCGCCGTCGGGGACATTGCTGGTGGACCAGCCGTGCCAGGTGACGAACTCGCCGACGTTGCTGGGCACCCAGAAAGTCCCGAGAGGTCCGAGGGTCGGACCGTTATGCGCGCCGCTCGACATCATGACGTCGCTCCAGGGTCCGAGGCCTGGGCCGCCGTCCATGGTGAAGTCGCTGAAGGCACTGCCTCCCAGCGAGGGCGAATCGCCAAAGATCAGCCAGCCCCAGCCTTGGCCCGGGGCCCAGGAATTGTCGTCATTTTCGAGCGCGAGGGTGAAGGTGTAGTACACCACGCCGTTCGAGCTCCAGGATTTCGTATAGTCCAGCCGCAACGGCGACGCGTGCAGGCAGCCGGACAACAACGCCAGCAGCCCCAGATGTTTCAACACGCCCATGGGGAGACAATCGGCGTAACACGTTTTGCCTACACCCGGTAAAACGCCTTAGCAGCGCTGAGGCGCGGGCTTAGCGTCGGCGGGCGGCGAGTTCGGAGACGCCCAGACCGGAGAAGGCGAACTCTTCGCTTTGGGCTTCGGGCGCGGCCTGGATCAGCTTGTCCTCGAAACCGAAGTCGAGCTTGGGCTTCTTGTGGTTGCGCAGATACCAGCGATAGGTTTCGCCGAGGCCTTTGGCAAAGTCGGTGGGCTTCCAGCCGAGCGTGCGCTGAGCCTTAGCCACCACTTCGGTGATGGCCGGGATGTCGTAGTAGTAACCGAAATACAGCTGCGGACCCATCGGGTGACCACCCTGCTGGAAGATCAGCCGGCGCGGCAGGCGCACCATATTCACCTTCTTCTTGGCCGCGGTGGCCAAGGCGGTGAGCAATTCTTCTTGCGTGACGGGCCGAGGATTGGCGATGTTGAAGGCTTGGCCGACGGCGCCCGGCTCTTCGACGACGCGGAGCATCGCCGCGACCAGGTCCTTAATGAAGACGAACTGCATCAGGCGGCGACCGTCGCCGGGGAGAATGATGCCGCGGTTAGCGCGGAGGCGATCCCAGAAGAACTGTTCGCGGTAGAAGGGATTTTCCGGGCCGTAAATGAAGGGAGGACGCAAAGTGACGACGGGCGTCTTGTTCCGGTGATAGAGCCGAAACAGCATGCGTTCGGTCATGGCCTTATTGCGGACGTAGCCATCGGGATGATCGTCGGGGGCTAAGGCATCGGCTTCGTGGTGATTCAGGCCGTCGCCATAGGCGGCGACGCTCGACATGAAGACGTAGCGGGTGAGCCGGTCGCCGACGGATTTGACGGCGGCTTCGACGTGACCGGCGCCGGTGCCGCGTTCCCAGTCGTACACGTTGTCAAAAACGATTTCAAAACGGTGGGGCGCAATCGCCTTGGCCACCGCCTCGGCATCGTTGCGGTCGCAAACGATGTTGCCGACCTTCTTCCCGTACTTATGGGCGCGCTTGCGGTGCATGATGGTGACATCATGCCCGGCCTTCACCAGGGCTTGCACCAAAGGCTTACCGATGAACTGAGTTCCACCGATGACGAGGACTTTCATCGCTCTTCGACTCGATCGCTTTCTACCACACGACTCACGGACGTCCTGCGCCGCAGTCGCTAAAACTCATTGATTAGGAAGCACTTGCGTGCCGACTAGTCGTAATACTCCAGGCCGAGGTGGGTAATCAGATCCTCACCTTTCATCCAACGGAGCGTATTCTTCAGCTTCATCAACTGAATGAAAATGTCGTGCTCCGGATACAGCCCGGGCGCCGTCATGGGCGCCTTGAAATAAAAGCTCAGCCACTCTTGGATGCCCTTCATGCCGGCACGATGCGCCAAGTCGAGGAAGAGGACAAGGTCCAGCACCAGAGGCGCGGCCAGAATCGAGTCGCGGCACAGGAAATCGATCTTGATCTGCATCGGATAGCCCAGCCATCCGAAGATGTCGATGTTGTCCCAGCCTTCTTTTTCGTCGCCGCGGGGCGGATAGTAGTTGATGCGCACCGCGTGATAGAGGTCACCGTAGAGATTCGGGTACAGCTTCGGCTGGAGAATCTGGTCGAGGACCGAGAGCTTGGTTTCTTCCTTGCTCTTGAATGAACCCGGATCCTCGAGCACCTCGCCGTCGCGATTTCCAAGAATGTTGGTGGAGAACCAGCCGTTCATGCCGAGCATGCGCGCCTTGATACCAGGCGCCAGCAGCGTCTTCATGTAGGTCTGGCCGGTCTTAAAGTCTTTGCCGCAAACCGGCAGATTCAGATCGCGCGCCAGATTCAGCAGCGCCGGGATGTCGTGCGTGAGATTAGGCGCGCCGTTAGCAAACGGAACACCGCTCTTGAGCGCGGCATAGGCATAGATCTGGCTGGGGGCGATGTCTTTGCTGTTCTTCCGCAGTCCCTTTTCGAAGGCCGCGAGCGTCTGATGAGTGGCCGTGGGCTTAGTGAAACTCTCGGTGGAGCCGCACCAGATCATCACCAGGCGGTCGCACTTGTTGGCCTTTTTGAACGCGGCGATGTCGGCGATCAGCGCCTCCGCTTTGTCCATTAACGTGCCTTTTTTCTTGACGTTCGGCCCGTTGATCAGCTTGACGTAGTTCTGGTCGAAGACCGCCGGCATCGGCTTGATGGTCTTCATGAACGGCTTCACTTTGTCGAGCAGTTCGGGCTTGAGGACATTCGCGTTTTTCGCGGCCGCATAGGCGTTGTCCTCAAAAATGTCCCAGCCGCCGAAGACCAAGTCGTCGAGGTCAGCCAAGGGGACGAATTCTTTGATGGCGGGGGTCCGATTGTCGGTCCGCTTGCCGAGGCGGACGGTCCCGAGCTGGGTGAGAGAGCCGACGGGCGCCCCCCCAACCTTTTCGAACCGCATGGACGCCGGCCATGAAAGTCGTTGAAACTGCGCCAATTCCAGGGATCAGAATGCCAAGTTTGCCCTTGGCGGGCGCGATTTTGGTGGGTGGTGCGACGAAATCTTGGGGCAACTGAATGTTCTCTCGAGCGCTCGGCAAACTCTCACGGCGAGACGTGGAGGTCCAAACGTTTATACTAACAAACGGATGTCGGTTCGCGCGACTTCTACGATTTCCGTTCTCCTCGCCGACGACGAACAGCTCGCTCGGGATGAGTTGTCGTTTCTTCTCAAAGACTTCCCCGACTTTGAGGTTCTGACGACGGCGTCCAACGGGGTGGAAGCTGCCGCCTTAGTCGAGCGACATGAACCAGATGTCGTATTTCTCGACGTCGATATGCCCGGTTTGAACGGCCTCGGGGTGATTCGCCGGTTGCAAGATCGCGGCGTCCCTTTGCCGTTTTTTGTCCTCGCCACCGCTCACGAGAATTACGCCATCGAGGCGTTTCGTCTGGAAGCCATGGACTATCTGCTGAAGCCGATCGACCGCGACCGGCTGGTGGAGACGCTGGACCGGATTCGCCGCGTGGTGGGCGAACGGCAGCGGGCCGCCGAGCAAGCTGCCGCCATCGTCGCCGAGCCCACCGAACGACGCAACAAGCTGGTGGTGAAGACAGGCAACCGTCACCTGATCGTCGATGTAAACGACCTGATCTACGCCACCATCGATGAAGGCCTGATCACGGTGGTCACGTCGCAGTGCGAGGGCGAGACCTTCTACCGCACGATTGAAGAACTGCAATCGAACCTCGATCCCGAGCTTTTCTGGCGGGTGCATCGTTCCTACCTGGTGAACGTCAACCGGATTCGCGAAGTGATCCCGTGGTTCAAGTCCAGCTTCCAGATCCGCATGGACGATAAGAAGGGCACCGAGATCCCGGTGAGCCGCGTGCAGACCAAGCGGCTGCGTTCTCTCTTCCGCCTGTAGCTATCGTGCCAGCATCAGTTCCAGCCGCGAGCCGTCGGCACCGCCGACGAAGACGCGTTGCGTGGCTTTGACGAAGTCCGAGGGCTTGGCGTTCGGAATGTCGCAGAAGGTTTGCGGGTTGCGATCGGTGAGCGGGAACCAACTGCTCTGCACCTGCACCATGATGCGGTGGCCGGCGCGGAAGGTGTGGGCGATATCCGGTAGTTGGAACTGAATGCGATCCGGCTGGTTGGGTACGAACGGCTCCGGCTTTTCGAAACTGCGGCGGAACTTGCCGCGGAAGGGTTCGCCGCGGACGAGTTGCTGATAGCCGCCCATGGGATTCGGGGCGGGAGCGGCGCCGGGCGCCATGCCGTTGTAATCGGGATAGTTCATGGGGAAGACGTCGATCAGTTTGACGACGAAGTCCGAGTCGGTGCCGGAGGTGGAGACCTTGAGGTCGACGCCGATCGGCCCCATGACGGTGACGTCCTGCTCGAGCACCGGCGTTTGATAGACGAGGACGTCGGGGCGCTTGGAGGCGAAGCGCTGGTCTTCGGTCATGTAGTCGCCGCGCACGCCGACGCCGATCGGCCCGATGTAGGGCACCGGCTTGTGGGGATCGGCCAGGTACTCGTCGACAGCGGCCGTGGCCGGCCGCTCGAGCGTGAGCCCGCCGGAAGGCGCCAGGTAGAGGCTGGCCGGCTTGGCCGTCTTGGGCGGCCAGGCGTCGAACTTGCGCCATTGATTGGTGCCGGTCTCAAAGACCCACGCGCGCGGGAACAACGCTGCGCGGCCCTTCAGATGGTGCATGAAGAAGGGGAACTCGATCTGCTGCCGGTAGTAAAGGCCGGTCTTCGAGCCAAAGTTGACGTTACCGACGCGATCACCGTCGCCACGGGAGAAGCCGCCATGGGTCCAGGGACCCATCACCAGCATATTGTTCGCCGGCGGCGCGTTCTGCTCCATGAAGTGGAACTGCCGCAGCGGCCCTTGCGGGTCTTCGGTGTCGTACCAGCCCCCGACAGCCATGGTGGCCGGCTTGACGTTCGAGAGGTACTTCCAGATGCTGCGCGACTTCCAGACGTCGTCGTAGGTGGTGTGCTCGACGTTCAGCTTCCAGTAGGGCTGCGTGCCCTTGAAGTACTTCTCGTCCGCATTGGCGAGCGAGCCCAGGTTCAGGAAAAAGTCGTAGCCGTCGGTGGTGCCGTAGTCGAAGGGCAGCGCGGGCCTGGGCGGCGTGGGCTCTTCATCGCGAGCCTTGAAGCCCATGTAGAAGCGGAAGCGATGCGCGAGCATGAAGGCGCCGTTGTGATAAACGTCGTCGCCCTGGTAGTAGTCGATGACGGGGGCTTGGGGCGAGGCGGCGACCAGGGCGGGATGGGCGTCGATGAGCGCCGCGGCGGCGAAGAAACCGGGCTGCGAGATGCCCCAGATGCCGACTTTGCCGGTGTTGCCGGGCAGGTTCTTCACCAGCCAGTCGATGGTGTCGTAGGCGTCGGAACTTTCGTCGAAATCCTTGGGGCCCTTGCGCGGATTGTGCGGCCGGATGGGCACGTAGGTGCCTTCGGACATGTAGCGGCCGCGGACGTCCTGATAAACGAAGATGAACTTCTCCTTCTCGAACGCGTCGGACGGGCCGAGCGCCGGGCGAAAGAGGTCCTCGCCATAAGGCGCCACGCTGTAAGGCGTGCGCATCAGCATGACGGGATAGCTGCGGCCCTCGGTAAAGACGTCCTTGGGGATGTAGACGGAAGTGAAGAGCTTAGCGCCATCGCGCATGGCGATCCGGTGTTCGAACTTCGAGTAAGCCTCGCGGACGGCGGCGCCGGGAACCGGAGCCGGGGCTGGCGGAGTTTGTGCGCCAAGCAAGGTGATCCACCCGCAGCAGAGAAGCAGTCGTCCCATCTAGCGAGTTTAGCCGCTCCACGACAAGGCGCTACAATTCAAGAGTTCCATGAAGATTCAAGCCTCCTCGCCCTGCCGGGTGGACTTGGCCGGTGGCACTCTCGACATCTGGCCGCTCTATCTGTTCCATGACTCCGCCGTCACGGTGAACTTCGCCGTCGACCGGTACACCCGCTGCTGGCTCACCACGCGCACCGATGGCGCCATTCATCTGAAGTCGCGCGACCTGGGTGTCGCCGAAAGCTTCCCTTCTCTGGAAGCGCTGCTCGAAGCGAAGAAATATCGCCTGCCGCTGACGGCCTGGCAGTTGCGCTACTGGCAGCCGAACGTGGGCCTCGACCTCGAAACGGTGAGTGAAGCGCCCGCCGGCGCCGGCATCTCCGGCTCGTCGTCGCTGATGATCACCGTCGCCAGCGCCCTCAACAAGCTCACCAAAGGCGGCCATTCGCTCGAGAAGATTCGCGAGATCGCGCAGAACATCGAAGCGCAAATCATCAAAGTGCCAACGGGTTGCCAGGACTATTACCCGGCCATGTACGGCGGCGTGAGCGCCATGGAAATGGGCCCGGCCGGCATCAAGCGCGTGGGCCTCGACATTGATCTCGCCGAATTCGAAGAGCGCATTGTGCTGGCCTATACGGGCGAGCCGCGCAACTCCGGCATCAACAACTGGGACGTGATGAAGAAGCACATCGATGGCGACAAGGGTGTGCATCGCAGCTTCACAGAAATTTCGGCGATTGCGAACGGCGTGCGCGCGGCGATTGCCGACTCGGACTGGGACGAACTGGCCGTGCTGATTCGTGCCGAATGGTCGAATCGCAAGAAGAACGCCCCCGGCATCACCACGCCGTTGATCGACCGTCTGGTGAAGACCACGGCGCGCGCCGGCGCGAAGGCCGCCAAGGTGTGCGGCGCTGGTGGCGGCGGCTGTGTCTTCTTCCTCGTCGAACGGGGCGCCAAGCAGAAGGTGCAAGCCGTGATCGAGAAGGAAGGCGCGCAAGTGCTCGACGTTCGCGTGGCTCCGCGCGGTGTGCAAGTCAGCGCCAAGAGCTAAGCCACGATGGTGCTCGCGGACATCTACGGGCTGGCCGTCCGCGTCGGGCTCTTCATCTTCCTTGAGTTGATTGGCCTGATCCTCTTCGGCTCGCTGCTGGCAGATTGGACCGGGGCCCTGGTATCCGCCACGCTGAGCACTTTTCTGGCAGCGGCGGGCACCAACGCGTTCACCATCCGGATTTTCGAACGGCTCTCGATTGCCGATCTCGGCCTGAACTGGAATGTCGCTTCCGCGCGGAACTTAGCCTGCGGACTCGGCGGCGGACTCCTGGCAGCATTCATGGTGCTGGGGCCGCCTCTGCTGGCGGGCTACGCCACTTTCGTCCCGTCGCCGGCGCAACCGGCCAATCTGCGCAGCCTGCTCTTTGTGAGCGCGATGCTCGCCCTCGGCGCGGTGGGCGAAGAGCTGCTGTTCCGCGGCTACGGCTTCCAACTGATGCTGAAGCAACTGGGACCGTTCGGGACGATTCTGCCAGTGAGCGTCCTCTTCGCCGCCGCGCATGCCGCCAACCTCAACGCCTCGCCGCTAGGCCTGGTGAATACATTCCTATGGGGCATCATCCTGGGCTTCGCCGTGCTGCGCAGCGGGGATCTGTGGCTCGCGATCGGGCTGCACTTCGGCTGGAACTGGACGCTGCCCATGTTCGGCGTAAACCTCAGCGGCTTCCGCATGTCGGTGACTGGCTATGAGCTGCGCTGGAGCGCGAGCGACCTGTGGAGCGGCGGCGAGTATGGTCCGGAAGCAAGCGTGTTGACGCTGATCATGATCCCGTTGCTGCTCGCTGGGCTGATTTACGCGCCGGTCGTGACGCAGCGATTGCCGCTGGTCAGCGAAGAGCCAGCCATCGACGCGCTTGACGAACCAGGCGCCTGAAGACGCCTTCGGCAGGCACGTCGCGGATGGCGGTCCGCACCGCGGCGGCCAGCGGTTCGCTCGCGGGAATCGCGCGTACCGCCTGCCGCAGCCGTCGAGTGGTCGTCATCGCTTCTGCGAGGTGAATGCCGGCGAGGCGGCGGTTTACTCCGGAATAATCGGCGCGCCGGGCGGCATTCCATTCGCGGTATGGAACCCACCAAGCTTTTCCTCATCGCCAGTTGGACGCTGCGTCTGCTGGTCGCCTTGATTCTCCTGCAGACTTTGTACTTCAAATTCACCGGCGCGGTGGAATCGGTCTACATCTTCTCGACGCTGGGCGCGGAGCCCGAAGGGCGTATCGGCAGCGGCATCGCCGAGTTGATCGCCTCCGTGCTGATCCTGTGGCCGGCCACCGTGGTGTGGGGTGCGACGCTCTCACTGTTGATCATCAGCGGGGCGATCGTAAGCCATTTGACCGTGCTGGGCGTAGCACTGCCGCTGGTGGACGATCACGGTGAGCTGTTCGCGCTGGCCGTGGTGGTTTTCGTCTGTGCCGCGGCGACGCTGTTTTTACACCGTCACGAGATTCCCTGGATCGCAGCGAAGAGCTATCGAACCCACCCGTTGATATGATGAAGCTAGGCGAAAATCCGGCTATAAACTTGCCGCCGGGACGCCGATCTAACTCCTGAAGGAATCACGCATGGATCCGTTTGCCCGTCCACTGGCCCAGGTTGACCCTGAGATCTACGCCGCCGTAACCCACGAACTCGAGCGCCAGCAGACCTACCTCGAGATGATCGCCAGCGAAAACTTTGTTTCCGAGGCGGTGCTCGAAGCGACGGGCAGCATCTTCACGAACAAATACGCCGAGGGCTACCCCGGCCGCCGTTACTACGGCGGCTGCGAGTTCTCCGACATTGTGGAGAACCTGGCGCGCGACCGGGCCAAGCAGCTCTTTGGCGCCGAGTACGCCAATGTGCAGCCGCACTCCGGCTCGCAGGCGAACCAGTCGGCTTACGGCGCGGTGCTGCAGCCGGGCGACACGATCCTGGGCCTGGACCTGGCGCACGGGGGGCACCTCACGCACGGCCATCCGTTGAACTTTTCGGGCAAGACCTACAACTTCGTCGGCTATCACGTGAAGCATTCCGACGAAACCATCGACTACGAAGAAGTGGAACGGCTGGCCGAAGAGCAGAAGCCGAAGATGATCGTCACCGGCGCTTCCGCTTATGCCCGCGTAATCGACTTTGCCCGCTTCCGCGAAATCGCCGACCAGGTGGGCGCGATGCTGCTGGTGGACATGGCTCACTACTCGGGTCTGGTGGCCGCCGGTCTCTATCCGAATCCCTGCCTGCATGCCGACATCGTCACGACGACGACGCACAAGACGCTGCGTGGTCCGCGCTCCGGCCTAATTTTGGCCAAGGCGAAGTACGGACAGGCCATCGACAAGATGGTGTTCCCGGGCGCCCAGGGCGGTCCGCTGATGCATGTAATCGCCGCCAAGGCCGTCTGCTTCCTGGAAGCGATGCAGCCGGAGTTCGTCAACTATCAGCGCCAGGTGCTGGCCAATGCCCGCGCGCTGGCCGCCGCGCTCACCGAGCATGGCTTCCGGATCGTTTCCGGCGGCACCGATAGCCACATCGTCCTCGTCGACGTCTTCGCCCGCGGCGTCCGCGGCAAGGAAGCGGAAAAGGCGCTCGACTTGGCGCACATCACCGTCAACAAGAATGCGATCCCCTTCGACGTGAACCCGCCCCTCAACCCGTCCGGCATTCGCCTGGGCACGCCGGCGTTAACGACGCGCGGTTTCCGCGAGGAGCAGATGCGCGAAGTGGCCGAGCTGATCGGGCTGGTGATTGCCAATCCGCAGTCCGAAGAGACGCTGGCCACGGTTCGCCGCCGGGTGTCCGCGCTCACCGAGAAGTTCCCCCTCTACGCCTGGAAGATGGCGAACGCTCACGCCTAACCGCGTAGTTTAATAGGAAACCATGAAGCAGAAAATTCTTCGTTCGATGCTCGATGCGGGCATCGTCGCCGTTGTGCGCACCAACTCGGCCGAATCGGCGATCAAGTCGATTGAGGCGATCTACCGGGGCGGCATCATCGTCGCCGAGATCACGATGACGGTGCCGGGTGCCATTCAGGCGCTCGAAAAGATTGCCGATTCGCTCGGCGACAAGATCATCCTGGGCGCGGGCACCGTGCTCGATCCGGAAACGGCCCGCTCCTGCATGCTGGCGGGCGCGCAGTTCTTCGTCACTCCGGCGTTGAAGCTGTCGACGATTGAGATGGCCCACCGCTATTCGAAGCCGATCTTCCCGGGCGCGCTCACGCCCACCGAAGTGCTGACGGCGTGGGAAGCCGGCGCTGACGTCGTGAAGGTCTTCCCCTGCGGCAACATGGGCGGCCCCAAGTACATCAAGGCGCTCAAGGGACCGTTCCCGCAGATCGAAATGGCACCCACCGGCGGTGTGAATCTCGAAACGGCCGGCGAGTTCCTGAAGGCCGGCGCGTGCGCCGTGGCCGTCGGCGGCGAGCTGATCGATGCCGCCACCATCAAGGCCGGCAAGTACGAAGTGTTCGAGGAGCGCGCCAAGCAGTATGTGCAGGTAGTGAATCAGGCGCGCGCGGAACTGAAAGCCTAAAGGGCTGAATCCCTCGGGCAGCCCCGGCCATCCAAAGCGGCATGATTACCCGCAGCGCGGAAGCGCAATGGAATGGCGATGTGATGAAAGGCACCGGCTCGGTGAAGCTGGGCAGCGGTGCCTTTGAAGGCCAGTATTCGTTTAACACCCGATTCGCCGATGGCGTCGGCACCAATCCCGAAGAATTGATCGGCGCCGCGCACGCGGGCTGCTTCTCCATGGCGCTGTCCGGCGTACTCACCCGGGCCGGCACGCCGCCCACCTCGATCCACACCTCAGCCAAGGTCTCGCTCGAAAAGACCGACAGCGGCTTTGTGATCAGCCAAATCCTACTGACCACCGAAGGCGTGGTGCCGGGTGTGGACGCCGCCGCGTTCCAAGCGGCCGCCGAAAACGCCAAGGCGAACTGCCCGGTGTCAAAGGCGCTGGCCGGCGTGGCCATTCATCTCGAAGCGAAGCTGGCCTAACCAGCAGTCCGCGGGAGTCGTTGGGCTAGCTCCAAACGCCCAACGACTCCACGTACGCCGCTGACCCGTCCCGCAACCACCCGTCCAACTGAGCCGGCTCCTTCAACTGCTGCCCGCGCGGACGTCCCACCACCACAAAGCGGCTGTCCAACTCCGGCAGTGACGTCATATCGCCCCAGAGCTTTTCCCACTGCGCCACCGGATAGATGTCTTCCTGGCCGCGTCCCCAACGTTTCTTCACGTCCTTGAGCGTCAGATAGGTTGGCATGCGAGCCGCCAGCCGCCGTACGGCCGCGCGAACGCGGTCCTGATCGGCGAGCTCGGCGGCCTGCAGCCCGAAGGCTTTCAGCAGGGCCGGCACGCTCACCCAAGTGGTGAGCGAGTTGTAGAACGAAAGCTCAAACTCGAGTTCTTCGTGCGGTAAAGCCAGCCCTTCCACCAGGCGCGGACGCCCATCGACTTTCGCCAACCCGCCGCCACGATCATCGACGAAACGCGGGATCACTTCCGTCGTCAATGCCGCGCCGGACTCCAGGTGCCAACCCAGCAGCCCCGCGTCCACGCCCGCGCCCAACGTATCGATGTTGTGCACCAGCAGGCACTCGAGCGCCGGCCGCTCCCGCAGCAGGCGCTCGAGCGTGCCGTTCAGCAGCAGATTCGCAATCTCATACCAATGGCCGACCGGATGCAAGCATTGCAGCGGCAGGTTGTCGATGTAGTCGGCGCCCTCGCCCATCGCCTGCGCCCAGCCGATCAAGGCTCCGCGCACGCTCTCGCGCATCTTCTGCTGACGATCGTCGAGTTGCTGCTGCCGGCTTTCCTCCCAGGCGAAGCGCAGGTCGCGCGCCATGGGCACCATGCGTAAGCCGATGCTGCGGCCTTCGGAAAGCAGCAGCGGACCTTCGTAGGCATGGGCGGCGCGCTCCATTCCGGGATGCGTGAGATAGCTGGTGGTGAAGACATGTGGCAGTTGGATGCCGTACTGCTGATTCACGCGACGGCTCTTGGCCAGATGCACTTCGACGAAGTCGCGATGCCGTCCCGCAATCTTGGCGAAAGGATTGAGCGCCTTCACCACCCCGGCGCCCTTGGTCCAACGCGTGCCGAGTCCGCCAGCCAGCGTGACCACGGCGACAGCGCCGGTGCGGATGGCGTCTTCGCCCCGCCGGACATGCGTGGGCCGCAGGTCACGGGCGACGTCCGCGATTTCTTCGGGGTCCACGTCCTGCAAGGTCACCGTGGGAGGCAGGCGGTTCTGGGCGAGGCCAATGCGGCCCTGCCGCATCTCCTGGCGAATCAGCTCGTGCTGCTCTTGGTCGAAGCCATAGCGTTCGAGCAGTTCCGGCAAGGCCTGATCGGCGGCGGTCGCCGAGGCGCCGCGCGGCATCAGGGTTTCAAACAGCACGCGCGGCATCGCCGCGTAGGCGCCGTCGCGGGCTGCTTCGCTCAAGCGCTCGAGCTCCGCCCGGCGGGACTTCGGCAAGTTGCGCGGCTCAAGCCGCAGCAGGGCTGGCGCCATCAGGTTGTAATATCCCGGCGACATCAGGGCTTGCTGGCCGCGCAACAACTCCGCCCGCGTGCCGTGTTCGTTGATCGCAAAGTTGTAGACCACCGGCTCCATCGCAAACGGCACGGCGGCTTCGAGTTCGCGCTTCACTTCGCTCAGAATTTCGCCCAGGCGAGGCAACGCGCGCGGCTTCACCTCCGGAGCGAACATGAAGCCCATGCCGCCGCCGGCCATGCCGCCCAACATCCAGAAGCCCCAGAAACCGTCGCCGAACTCAGCCCGGGTACGCGCAATCACGCGCTCTGTAAAGGCGTTCGAAGCCCAGGGGATGATGGCCTGTAAGGGCCCAAAGAAGTTCCGCTCGGTGGCGGCGCCCAGCGCGGGAATGTTGCCTTCGCGCAACGCCACGAGCACTTCTTCCAGCACACCGATCGCTTCCTGCCGCGCCTTCCATTCCTTCTCGCTGCGCAGCAGATACTTCTCGGTCACCATCTCGAGGACCGGGCCCACGTCCTGCGCCATGCCGCCGTGCACCAACACCAGACTCGCCTCAAGCTTGCGGCGCGTCTCCTCGGACACTTCGTCGCGTTCGAGAATGCGATGACGCGGCAGCAGGCAGCCGCGGCTGATGCCGTACTCCAGATCCTCGACACCCGCCACCTGACCTTCGATCAGTTTCATGCCGGGCCACACGCCGCCGGAATCCTGCCAGCCTCCACCGGACCCGCCGAGCCACTCGCCCAGAATGGCGCGCGCGGCCACCAAGCGGCGGTCGTCCTCTGAGAGCATGCCCGTCAGCGTACGCGTTTGCCCCGTCGCGCGCATCACCGCGGCAATCAACGAAGCCAGCAGATTCGTGGAGACGGCGAGGCGCGAACCCTTGGGAATGTCGTTCACCTGGCTCGCGATTTCGAGGCCCATACCAGCGCGGCCGGTGAGCTTTTCGAGCAGCATGGACAGCGGCTGCTGCGCGCCTTCGAGCCCGGGCGGCACGAGCCCGCCGGCGATGACGGCCGCTTTCAGTAAGCCCAGATAGTCCTCGCCGAAGTTGAAGACTTCGCGCAGCGTGGTGAGGTCCGCGGTGGCCCCGAGGTCAACGCTGGTGAGGCGCAAGACAGGCTCGTCGATCACGCGCAGGAAGGCTTCCACGGGCGGCCGGGCTTCGCCTTTCACGGCGAGGTCGACCGAGATATTGAGGACGCGCGCGCCCTCGGGAAAATCCATGCCGAGGAAAAAGATATCGCTCCAGCCGCTGTGGGTCAGGTCCATGCGCACCGGGGTGCGTTCGTGCAGGATGGGCGAGCCGGCCTCGAGGAGTTCCGGACGCAGGCGCAGCGGATAGTCCAGCGGATGGCCGCAGCGGAACATCCACTGATTGCCGCGTACGCTGCGGACGCTGCGCCGCACCTGGTCGGCAAGCGTTTGGAAGGCCTGGCGCTGATAGGCCATGCCGAGGGCGCTCGAAACCGAGGCGCTGGCGGGCTCACGCCGAAAGACCTGGATGGCTTCTTCAAAACGGCGGTCCAGCAGATGGTCGACGCCCGCGCCGGGAATCAGAGCGCGCTGCGGCACGTCCGGTTTCGCCGGTAGATAGAACCGGTGAATCGCATACAGAAAGAACAACGCGCGCACGCGCACATAGAGGTTGTCGTGCTGTTGCCGCAGTTGCTCGAGCGCGGCCGCTTCTTCGAGCAGCATCGCCGCGGTCGCCGATTCAGCGAAGCTTTCGAGCGCGCAATTGCGGACGTTGGGATCCGGCGACGTGAGAATCTCAACCAGGACACTCATGCGCGCGGAACCGCCAATAGCTCTACCATGCGCGAAAGGACCTCTTCGCGATCCCGCCCGGCCAGCGCGACGCCGAGTTGCGCGGTGAGCAGGCCATAGCGCAAGCCGAGGTCATAACGACGGGCCGGCAGTTCGAGAGCGAGGTACGTTTCGCGCCGTGCCAACTGAGCCAGCGCCTCGGAGAATTGATAGCTGTTGGCCGCCATCAGTTCCATCACCAGCGGCGTGAGAACGTGCATCCCAAAGAAGCAAAGATAATGGCCCGCGCGCAAACCCGGCACCACCAGTTGCTGTTCCGCTTCGGTGGGCGTGGGTTTTTCGAGAACTTCCTGCACGCGATAGAGACCTTCGTGACTGCCGAGGCGCTGGCCGCCGACGGTGCCGAAGTTGGTGAGCAGACGCTCAGGTGTGGCTTGCACCGCCGACACGGTACAGTTCTCGGCCTGAGCCAACTCCACCATCTGCTGCGTCAAGCCGCCGGGGGCGAGCGTCGACACGAACAGGTGGTCGCTGACACAGTGGAAGAATGGTTCGCCCGCCGTGAACTGGCGCGCGCAAGCGATCGCCTGCCCGTAGCCGGTGGGCTCGGTTTGCACCAGCACCCGGACGCGGTCGCGATGTTCGCCGGCCAGGTCCAGGTAAGTGGACTCATCCCCCGGCGCCACCACCAGCGCGACCTCTTCAATGGGGCCCGTGAGCACCTCATCCAACAGCGCGCGCAGTACGGACTTTTCCACTCCGTCGCGGTCAATGATTGTCTGTAACGGGATCCCGCGCTGGCGCCGGCCAGCGGCGGTAATCACAGCCTTGCGAACCTTCATGCGTTCTACAAGTCTAACGTTTGGGAAGCGAAAGACCTATTGGCCGGAGAGCAGCACCGTGACTTTTACGTCGCCCACCTGGACGTCAAAGGCGTTGGTGCCGGCCGTGCCGGCCAGCGTCACCGACACGCCCCACATGCCCGTATCGATCCGACTGACGGAATTGACGCGGCCGAGCACCCCGCCGCGGTCCACCGCGGTTACGGTGGGCACCACGGCGCCGGTCTGCAAGCCCGCTGAGTTGGTCGCCTGCACCACGAACTGCAGACGCGCGCTGGGCCGGCCGCTTTCCGACGCCAGGATCGGCGTGACGGTGGTGGCGGTGTCGCTCGCGACGCCATGCCAGTAAGCTACGCGAATCGCCTGGCCGGTCCGTTCGCTGCGCGCCACCAGCCAGCCTTGGTAAGGGCCAGGAGCGAGGCCCGTGGCCTGCCACGTGATGTTCACCGCCCCGCGACCTTTGCCCGGCAGTTCGAGCGACGCCGGCACCGACGGAGCCGAGTCGCCGTCCAGCGGCTCGATCGTCAAAGTGAGGCGGTCCGCTTCGGGCGAAAGGTTATCGAACACGAGGATGCGGGTGGCATCCACGGTGCCGGAGGAGGCCGAAAACGTGAGCGACACCGGGTTCGCCGTGATCCAGGTCCCGACGGCCGCTTCCAGATTCAGCAGGCCGCTGCCGCTTTGCTGCGGACGCTCCACGCGGCCATTGCGTTCAATCGGCGCCGCCGAATTCACCAGGAGGCTGCGATACTGCGCGGCCGTCAAACCGGGCCGCAGCGACTTCAGGATGGCCGCCGCACCCGCGGTAATCGGCGTGGAGAAACTGGTGCCGGCGAGCGTCGTGTAGCCGTTGCCGCTGTAGATCTCGCCGGACGGGAACTTACTCTGCGTCGGCATGTAGATATCCTGCCCGACGGCGGAGACGTCCGGACGAATCGAAAGGTCGCTGGCCGGTCCGCGCGACGAGAAAGAGGCCAAACGGTTGGCGTCCACCGCCACCGGGCCGCTCTTGAAGACGATGGTCACCGGGAGGGTCGCCGCCTCTTTCAGCCGGGCCTTCACGACCAGGCCATCGGAATTGCTGAGCATGAAAGCAGGCAGGGTCGCCGTCGCGGTCGACATTCGCAACGGGGCTTGCCCTTCGAGATTGTTGTAGACCAGCGCGCCCACGGCTCCCGCCGCGGCGACACGATTGATCTTGTCCTCGAACGTGCAGGTGCCGCGCACGATGAAGACCACCTTGCCCGCCAAGGCCCCGGCATTCGAGTAAGGGCCGCAGCCGTCGGCGTTGTTCAGCGATGCGGCGTCAATCAGGTCCGCACTGACGGCATCCTGTTCCAGCGAGTGATCTCCCGCCATGCCGAGCATCGGGTCGCCGCCGTCCAGCTTCGCAGCCGACGCAAAGATGCGATCGTTCCAAGTCGCGCCGACTTGCAGCAACGCGGGCGTGTTGGCCACCGCGCCGATCGTGCTGGCGTCGGGGCCGGCATTGCCCGCGGCGCCGATGACGATCACTCCGGCCTTCTCCGCACGTTCGATGGCCGCGATAATCGGCGCGAGTCCGGCGGAGTTCGACGTCGAGTAAAGATAGCCCACGCTCATGCTGATGACGTCCATCCCGTCCGCCACCGCATCGTCAATCGCCATGATCAGCGCGTCGCTGGTCCAGACGTTCCCGGACGCTGAGGGGCCAATCTTGTAAATGCCCAACTGGGCGGCGGGAGCGGCGCCGGAAATCGTGCCCAGTGGCGCCACCTGCAACACACCGGCGGCACTGCCGGCGGTAGATGTGCCGTGACCATCGCGATCGGCCGCCGAAGGCGAATTCACGCCTTGGAGGTCCTGATAATTGCGCACGACGATGAGCTTATTGTTGGTCAGCGGCCGGTCCGCCTCGAGGCGCACCTTCGGGAAGCCGTCGGGCATCGGCAGGTCCGTCGTCTGAAACGCCGGATGCGTCGCCTCGATTCCGGAATCGAGAATGGCAATGCGCGTTCCCTGCCCGCCTTTCACCTGACCGCCAGCCAGATTCCAGACCTGCGGAATGCGGGACCTCGCCACTGCATGATCGAGCAGAAAGATGCCTTCGATCACCGGATATACTGCCTTCACGCCGGGCGCCTGCCGCAGCTTCGCCTCGTCGCCATCGCGCACGAAAACCGCGTGAGCGGTTTGCCCCAACACCGCCGCGCCTAACTCACGCGAACTTACTGCCGCCCGGACGCCGCCTTTGGCTGGCTGCTCCATCTCCACAATGAAGCGGCCCGGAACGATCTTCTGCGCACAAAGAAATTGGGACGTTAGTACTAGTACAAAAGATAGAACTCGCATACTTACTGCACACTAATAAACGTAATCGGCGCAGCCACCCCATTTACTGTACAGGTGACCGCTTGCCGACCCGTCGGCGCGTCAGCCGGCACAATCGCATTCACCTGATAAAGCCCCACGATGCCCGGGGCCAAACCAGAAAAGAGCACTTGCGCCGGCCGTCCTCCGATCGTGACTACGGGTTGAACCCGCGTGCCGGCCAAAGGTTGCGTGGGAGCCACCTCACCCGACGCCGGACGATTGTCCACGGGTCCCAAACCATTGAGATACAACTGCACCGGCTGGCCACGCCGCACCGCATTGTTCGCCCCGACCACGGCGAAGTTACCATCGAGCGCCGCGGCTGACTTCTGCCCGTTCCCTTCCGTGTATTCGAAGAAGGCTGGCGACTCGTTCGCCAGCGGCAGATTGATGAGCGCCGTCTGCAATTCGCCGACCGACACCTTCATCTGCACACTCGTCAGGCCCTGAACTTCCCAGGGAATTTGCACGTTCACCTGCGATGGGCTCACGAAATGAAGGCGTCCGGGGACGCTGATGCGATTCGCTTCGCTATCGAAACTCACGCTCACGCCGGCCAGCGAAATGGGCAGATACGGCGTGCTGAAGATCTTCAAGGTGTCGCTGAGGGCCTGGCCGAAGATCGAAATATAGCTTCCGGGAGCGAAGCCTCGGCTGCCCGCGCCCTGACCGCTGGCCGCGTCGGTGACGCCCGAGAGTGTCGCCACCGGGCGCGCGCGCGACGTACCCAGGAACTCATACTCCACATTGCCTACCTTAACGGCGAAACCCACCTGACCGGTGCCGTTCAAAGCGACGGTGCCTTCGGCGGCGCCGTAGTTATCCGTGCGCTCGTTGGCGAACGTGAAAGCCGCTTCGCCCGCGGTGATGCGGCGTGTAATGTTGGCGCCAATCACCGGGACGCCAAACTGATCCACCACCTTGAACAGGAAGCCCGTGCGGGCGTTCACCGGCCGCACAAAATTGTCGCCGCTCAAGGGGATGATGTTATACGGCGTCCCATCGCCCACCAGGAATAAGTAAGGAATTCGCAGCGGCGTCGACGAAGAATTCTGCTGCGTGATGCGCACAAAGCCCGAGTAAGATCCGGCGGCCGGCTGCGTACCGGAAAGGCGCATCGTCAACTGCGTGCTGCCGGCCGGGCTCATGGTGATGGTGCCGTTGACGGGCGCGCCGTTCAACAGCGGCGTCACCGTCATGGTGCTGGTCCGAGTTGGCACTACGTCGATCGTCAGATTCAAAGGTCCGTTGGTCGCGTTGCGCAGCACGACGGGCCGGTTGATCGTCGCGCCGTTCTTAACGATGCCGAACGGCAGCGTCGCCGGCTCCACGGTCATGTTTACGTTGAGCGCATTGCCGACGTTCAGCTTGCCGCCCCCGGCCGCCGTCACCGCCGCCGGCACGCGGCGATTGTCGTTCGTGAAATCGAACAACACACTATCGGCCGAGTTCACCACGGCCGACTTCACCTGCGCCGGCGTAAAAGAACTCGAGCGCTGCTTTACCAACGCCGCCGCGCCCGCCACCAAGGGGGCCGCAAAGCTGGTGCCTTGCGCCACCTGATAACCGGAAGGCGCGTAGAGGGAACTGTTGGGGTCGTAAGTCTGCGTGGCCATTAGCAGGTCGGTGCCGGGCGCGATGACTTCCGGCTTGATCAGGAACTCCGAGTCGCGATTGTCGTTGCCGTCGCCAATCGAAGGGCCTTGCGAGGAGAAGATGGCGATTTCGTCAGCAGTCGCCGTCACCTCACGGAAGGCCGGATCGAGAGTGCCGTTGCGCACAGTGGAACCAGCTAGAAAAGCGCGCAATTGCTTGCCCGCCGTACTGCCAATCATCGCCATCGGAATGGTGGTGTCCGCCAGGCCGCCGGCCCGGAAGACCGATTCCACGCCGTCGTTTTGTTCAAGAACAACGGCCACGGCGCCCGCCGCCGCCGCATTGTTCACCTTGATATCGAATGTACAATTGCCCCGGCGAATCACCGCGATTGTCCCCGCCAGCGACCCGGCAGCGAGCGGCCGGCAGACCTGCCCGGTGCGATCGTCATCGAGCGGCGTGGCATCGCGCAGCGGCGCCGTCAGCGTCGCCGACAACTGGGGGCCATCGCCCAGCCGCATATTCACCGGTGAACCGGAGAGTCCCGGCACGGTGAGCGTTTGGAACCACACGTGGCTGTTGGTGCTGGCGCCAACGGCAATGGCGCCGGGCGCCGTCGCCGGCGAGCCCAGCGTGCTCAAGGCCGGATAGTTCAAGCTGACGTTGCCGTCGTTGCCCGCCGCCACCACCACCGTCACGCCCGGCGATCCGTTGGTGCCTAAGGTGGCATTGTGCACCGCCTCGGCTTCCACGTCGCAAGGCTGATTCTGACTATCGCCGCACACGCGCGTCAGCGCCGGATAACCGGCGGGCGAACCCAGGCTGAGCGTCACGATATCCATGCCGTCGCGCACCGCATCGTTGAGCGCGGCAATCACGACGTTCGCGTAAGTTCCGTCGTTCACGCCGGGCGCGCCGAACACCTTGTAATTACCCAGATAGGCTTTGGGCGCTACGCCCGAAACGGAGACTCCGGCCGTGGTGGTCTTCACGCCGGCGGCTAACATCGCCGCCATGGTTCCGTGGCCCACCCGATCGCGCGGAGTGACATCGTCGGGCCGTGTATCTTGGGCTCCGGTGCCGTATTGAAAGTTGAGTAAGTTGACGTAACTGCGCGCCACGATGACCTTACTGTTGGTCCAGGCACCGCAATCGCCAATCTCATCGGGACCACAACGGGGAAAGCCGCCCGGCATGGAGAGCGCCGAATCCTGGAAGGACGGATGCCGCTGATCGATGCCTGTATCGATGATGCCGATCTTAACGCCCGCGCCGGCTTGACCTTCACCGCCGGAGATACGCGCCCAACCAGCCCTCGTATTGATTAACTCGAGGGCCCGATTCGCCAACAGCGGAATCCGGCGCATCTTCTCCACCCGAGAGACTCCGGGTAAGCTCCGCATGGCCTCGGCCGCCTCCGGCGTCGCCAGGACGAACATCGCGTTCACTAGATCCTGCTCCGTGCTCATGATCCGGCCGCCCAATTGGGCAATGTTGGCGGAAAGCGCTTTCTGCGTGTTGGCAATCCGCGAGCGCGCCGATTGCGCCGCGCCGGTTGCCAGATTCGCCCGGCCCGGATGCGTCACGGCGACGGGCTGGTCGCGCAGCACCACCGCGTAACGTGCCAGATGGCCCTCGCCTCGCACCCCGGGATCTTTTGTTTGCCCCAACAACAGACAGGAAAAGAGGACGGGAATCACGAAGACGGGTCGCATGGTAGTTATGTTAAGACGGTAGCTTGGCAACTCTCGTTTCAAGCCCTTCTTACAAGACGGCGCTCCGGCGGGAAAAGTTGGCCTCGTGGGCGAGGGATTTTCTCTCCCCATGACGATTCGTCCCGCACTCGCCTACTTTGGTTGCGTATTCGGCACGGGCTTCATGCTCGGCATGGTTCGCGTCCCGCTGCTGGTGCCGCGGCTGGGCGTGCGCACGGCCGAGTTGCTCGAGATGCCGTTTATGCTGCTGGCCATCGTCTTCAGCGCACGCTGGGTGGTGCGGCGCTTCGCCTTACGCACGCCGCGCACCTGCCTCATCACCGGCGGCTTGGCGCTCGCCGTTCTGGTGACGGCGGAGTTGTCACTCGCAGCGCTCTTGGGCTCGTTGAGCGACGCCGTCACTGGGCGCGACCCCGTATCGGGGTCCGTCTATTTGGTGATGCTGGGCATGTTCGCCCTGATGCCCTACTTCGTCAGCGCGGCGACGAATGGGCCCGGATCCCAGTAGCCGGAGATCTTCACGATCTCGCCCGCGTCGTTGAACTCCAGCGTATCGATCCCGTCCGCGGCCGCCGGCTGCCCCTGCTTCCCCACGGCGTCCATCGTCCAGTTGAACGCAGCCTTCTGGCCATTGACGTAGATTTTGCCGGGGCGCATTTCAATCTTCGCGATGACCGGAAGAAAGCCGTTGAAGAAGGCTCGCGCGGCGTCCTTGCCCTGAGCGACGGGCGCGCCCACCGGGTCATCCAACTGGCAGTTCTCCGCGAAGCAGGCGACGTAGCGCTCGACGTCGAGCGCCGTGATCGACGTCGTATAGTTCAGAACGGCTTCATGATATTTAGTCATCGCGTTAGTCTACGCGATTCGGAACATCAGTGGATCTCAGCGCCGTTAATGCGGCCTCACCCAGCCGCCGGCCGACTTCGCGTTCTTCTTCCACCACGTAATCGGCGCCGGCATCGCGCAGATCCTGAGCAAAACGCTGATACCGGCTGCGCGCGATCACCGGAACGCCCGGCGCATGGCGGTTGGCCTGCGCCACCACCAACCGCGCAATCGCCGGGTCAGGCACCGTACTGATGATGGCCCGCGCATGCGAAGCGCCTACATGATGCAGCACCTCGGTTTGCGTGGCGTCGCCAAACTCGATCGGCAAATTGGATCGATAGGCGTCGACGCGCGTGGCATTCAGATCCACCACCAGAAACGGGATCTTGGCTTCCGTGAGGAGATCGATGATTTCTTCGCCGGCCGGGCCAAAGCCGATGATCAGAACGCGGTCCTTTTCGGTATGCCGGTCCACCGCGCGCTCCAGCATTTTGCGCTCGGCGTGTTTCATGCGGCGCAGCAGGAGCGTGGCCGCCGCGGGTGCCCAGGCGATGAGATACGGCGTCAAAATCAAGCTGGCGATGGAGATGCCCAGCAGCGTTTGGAAGTTGGCGAGCGAAATCAGCCCGGCGCGGAAGCCCGCGTCCGCAATCACGAACGTGAATTCACCCACTTGGCAAAGCGTGAACGCCGTCGCAACGGCCGTCCTCAGCGAGCGCTGCAGATACCAGACGATGGCGCCGAGGATCGTCGCTTTGATCACCAGCAGCAGGATGCCGAGCGGCACCATCGTCACCATTTCCCAGCCCACCGGCAGCGCGGTGATGGTGCCGATACTGGCAAAGAAAATCGTGATGAAAACGGCCGAGAGCGGCGTGATGTCAGCGCGGATCTGCTCGGCGAACGGCGACTCGGCCAGCAGCAGACCGGCCACAAAGGCCCCCATCACCGGCGAGAGTCCCGCGGAGTGTGCGGCCCAGGCCGCGCCCAAGCTCGAAACGACTGCCAGGATGACGGGCAGTTCGCGGGAGCCCGATGCCGCCACCCGCGTCAGCAGACCCGGCATCACATACTTCACCAGCACCAGCAGCCCCACCCCCAGCAGCAGGCCCAGGCCGCTCTTCAGTAGCAGGGCTTTCACCGCCC
Organism: Bryobacteraceae bacterium; assembly: GCA_965229305.1. GTDB lineage: Bacteria > Acidobacteriota > Terriglobia > Bryobacterales > Bryobacteraceae > JALHNI01. Next base: position 38,904 of record CBDDIZ010000024.1, read on the forward strand.
CGGCTCCGCCCGCGCCCTCGGCCATCGTCTCGGTAATGATCAACAGCGGCACCACGGCCAGATCCTGCAACAGCAGGATGCCGATGGCGTTCTTGCCGTGCTGGCTGTCCAATTCGGAGCGATCCGCCAGGACGCGCAACACCACCGCCGTACTGCTCATGGCCACACCAAACGCCACCACCAGCGCTTCGGGCACCGGCGACCCCAGCGCCAGATAAAGCCCAGCGACCGCGCCAATCGTCAACGCCACCTGGAGCGTGCCGCCGATCGACGCAATGGAACCAATCTGCCTTAAGCGTGCGTAAGAGAATTCGAGGCCGATCGAAAACAGGAGGAGGGAAACGCCGAGTTCGCTGAGGTCGCGGAGTTGGCCGTTGTTGCCGATCAGGCCAAGTCCGGTGGGGCCCAGCAACATGCCCGCCACCAGGTAGCCCACCACAGCGTTCTGCTTGAGGCGGCGAGCGACCAAACCGCAGATGACGGCGGTAGCCAGCAGCAGAACAACGTGGCCGAGGAACGACCAGCTTTCAGGCGGAGGAGGATTAACCAAGCTTAATTATACCAGATTAGCCGCCGATAGTCTAGCCGAATCAATTACTTAAATGCCAACAGACAGCATGGAACGCCACTATCTCCCCTTGTTAAACTAGGAGAGAACTGGTAGTCTCCTAGACAAGCTAGGAGACCTGATGCGCAAAACGACCGACCTGCTGCCCGGCACGCTCGACATGTTGATTTTGAAGGCGGTTTCGCTCAAGCCTCTGCACGGCTACGGCATTCTGCTGCGCATCAAGCAAATCTCCGGCGACGCGCTCGACATTCCCCAAGGCTCTCTCTACCCCGCCCTCTATCGCCTGGAGCATCAGGACCTGATCTCCGCCGAATGGGGTCCGAGCGAGAACAACCGCCGCGCCAAGTTCTACCAACTCACCCCCGCCGGCCAACGCCGGCTCGACGAAGAAACCGCCGGATGGAACCGGATGGCGGAAGCCATCGGCGCCGCCCTGCGCACCAAGCCGGAGGAAGTCTAGCGATGTTCGGAAAGTTTCGGCCGTGGTGGCGGCGCCAGCAATTTGAAGACGAGATGAGCGAAGAGTTGCGCTTCCACCGAGAGCAATTCGCGCAGGACCTGATCGCGTCGGGCGTCTCCGAACGCGAAGCCCAACGGCGCGCCCGGCTCGAACTCGGCCCCAACTCGGTGGCCGAAGACTGCCGTGCCGCCCGAGGACTCGCCTGGGGCGACGAACTGGTCCGCCAGTTGCGTTACTCGCTCCGCGGCCTGCGCCAGAGCCCCGGCTTTGCGGCGACGGCGCTGCTGACCTTAGGCATTTGCCTGGGCGCCAACCTCGCCTTGTACGCCATCATCGACGCCATCCTCCTGCGGCCGTTGCCCTTTCCCGACGCGGACCGGCTGGTCACCCTCTACAACAGCTACCCCAAGGCCGGTGTAGACCGCGACGGCGCATCGTTCACCAACTACTACGAGCGTCGCGGCCAAATTCCGGCATTCTCATCGCTCTCAATCGCCCGGCGCGAGACGTCGCTGGTGGGCGAACCCGGCGCGACCGAACGCGTTCTCGGCTTGCGCGTGTCGCCGGAGTTCTTCACAACGCTCGGCGTGGGCCTGCGTGCTGGGCGCGCCTTCACCGAGCAGGAAACCAGCGATCAGACGGCCCGCTCCGTCATCCTCACGCAGGAATACTGGCAGCAGCATCCACACCGCCTGGGCGACTCGCTGCGGGTGGACGGCGTGCCGTTCACCGTCGTCGGCATTCTCCCCGCGGGCTTCCGTTTTCTTTCCTCGCCGGCCAAGCTCTACTTCCCGCTCGCCTCTCGCCCCGAGGATCGCGTCCCCGCCCAGCGGCACTCCGGCAACTCCATCACGATGATTGCGCGCCTCGCTCCCGGAGCTACGCTGGCCGAAGCCCAAGCCGAGATCGACGCTCAGGACCGTAGCCTCGCGCCCAGCTATCGCCAGCCGCAACTGATGGCTGACGCCGGCTTTCACACCGTCATCGCCTCGCTCCATGGCGACCATGTCCTCGCCGTGCGGCCTACGTTGCTGCTGTTGCTGGCGGGCGTGCTGGTGCTGCTGCTGATTGGCGTTGTGAACCTGGCTAACTTGCTGCTGGTACGGGCGAACGGCCGCTTGAAGGAAATGGCGGTGCGCCAGGCGCTGGGCGCCAGCCGCCGGCAGTTGGTCACCGAAGCGATCGTCGAAGCGATGCTGCTCAGCTTTCTGGGCAGCCTGGTCGGCTGCGCCGCCGGCGCCGCGGGCATCCGGCTACTCGCGACGCTTGGCGCGAATCAACTGCCGCTGGGCGCGCAGATTGCCTTTGATGGCCGCGTCGCTCTCGTCGCCTTGCTGGCCGCGCTGGCGATCGGGTTCGCGTTGGCCGTCCCCATCGCTTGGTTCAGTTTGCAAGCGGGCACGTTGCAAACCGAAAGCCGCACCGGCACGGCCACCACCCGGGCGCAGTACTTGCGCCACGCGTTTGTCGTCGCGCAAACCGCACTCGCTTTTGTTCTGCTGGCCGGCGCCGGCCTGCTTGCGATGAGCTTGCGCAACGTGCTCGCCGTCTCGCCGGGCTTCGCGCAGCAACACGTCCTCACCGGGCAGATCGCCTTGCCCTGGACACAATACCCTGGTGGGCCCCAACGCTTCGCTTTCGTCACGCAACTGGCGCAGACGCTGAGCGCCACGCCGGGCGTGATGGCCGCCGGCATCTCGAACAATGTTCCGTTCAGCGGTAAAGCCGGCAAGAACGCCGCCATCGCCAAAGGCTACGTCGCGCCGCCCGGCGTTTCCGTGCGCGGTCACTACGGCTATAGCGTAGCCGGCGACTACTTCCGAGCTCTCGGCTTCACCCTGATCGCCGGACGCTTCCTCGCCCCACAAGAAAGGCAACGCGTCTGCGTCGTCGACGAGGACTTCGCCCGCCACTACTGGCCTGGCCGCGACGCCGTCGGGCAGCGCATCTTCACCGGTTCAGAGCAGCTTGACGACTCGCAGGCCTACACCGTCGTCGGCGTGGTGCGCAGCGTCAAGCAGACCAGCTTGGCCGACGAAGCCGCGCAAGGCGCCTACTTCCTGCCTTATCAGTTTAACCCCGACGACGACCTCTTTCTGACACTTCGCACCAACCAAGCGCCCGAAGCGATGAGCCTCGCGCTGCAGCGCGCCGTGCGTCAAGCCGACCCCGACATGCCCGTCATCGACATCCGCTCCATGGAGAACCGCATTGACGAGAGCCTGGTGACGCGTCGTTCTCCCGCGGTGCTCGCCCTGGTGTTCGCCGCGATTGCCGTCCTGCTGACGGCCCTGGGCACTTATGGCGTGCTCAGCTACGCCGTTACCCAGCGCCGCCGCGAAATTGCGGTGCGCATGGCGCTGGGAGCGCGGCCGGGTCAGATTCAAGGGCAGTTCTTCTTCGCCGCCGCCCGGTTCCTGTTGCTGGGTACGGCGCTGGGGCTCCTGCTGGCTTGGTCCGCGGGCGCGGCGATCGAGACAGCGCTCTATCGCGTACCGGCTTGGGATGGGGCAATTCTGGCGACGGCCTGCATGATCATGACGCTGGTGTCGCTGGCCGCGTCGCTGCTGCCTGCTTACCGCGCCGCGCAAACGCCGCCCGTGGAAGCCCTGTCCGAATAGCCGCTAAATCAGGCGCCGCTGCGTCTTGACGATCTTGCGCTCCAACCGCTCGCGCCGCTTGGCGAGCGTCGGCGAAGGCGATTGTGCCTGGTGCGCCGCTTCGGTGAACTCGAGCGCCATCGTCAGATTCTTCTCGCGATGTTCGTAGTGAATCGCCAGTTCCTCGAGCGCCTGCGCGCGGTACGGATTGTTCGATTGCGCTAAATTCGCAAAGCCACCCGGACCGCGGCCCAGTTTCTTCTCGGTAACCGCGATCTCCCACAGCGTCTTGAACATCAAGTCGTCGGGGATCTCGTAATCGACACCGCGCCGCATCAGCGCCAAGCCTTCGTCAAAGCGTTCATCGGCCACCAGCCAACGCCCCAGCCCGATCAACTCGTGCCCCGACGTAAACTCGATTTCGGCCGGATCATGAAACGCGCGCGGGACGATCGACATCAGGCAAGCCAGCGACACGATGTCGAGCCGGTTGTGCTCGAGAATCGGCTCGATCAGCGACGGCCGCTGCTTTTTGATGAAGTCGTAATAGAGCTGCGGGATCATCCCGCCTGGCACATCGCCGACGCGCGTATAGCCCAGCACCTCCTGCTCCAGATGCGCCAATTGACAACTCTCGAAGCGCGACTTCCATAAGCGGCGCGCGCCGTGCAGCAGGTCGACATGCTGCAAACGATCGAAAGGCGTCTCGCTCCGCGCCATGCGATAACGCGTTTCGAGCAGCGGAGCGTCGAAGCTCTTGCCGTTGTAGGTCACCAGCACGTCGAACTCAGCCAAGTGCTCCGCCAGCGCCGTGAGTTGGCTCGCCTCTTCGCCAAAGTCACGCATCAGAAATTGCCGCACGACCACGCCCGTAGGAGTGATTCGTCCCACGCCCACCAGGAAAGCGACCGTCCCGGTTCCCCCCGCCAAGCCCGTGGTCTCCGTGTCGAGAAACGCCCACCGCTCGGGCACCGCATATTCAATCGCCCCGCCGGAGATCGTCTTCAACAGGTGTGGCGGCAGCTTCGCCAAGTGCGACGTATCCACATTGCCGTGCCAACTATAAGCCTGCTCGAGTTCCCAGTGCTGCCCGCGAGTGCTGCTGGCGAGTGCGCCGGGCAAGTTGAGCACCGGCGCGACGGCAGGCGCAAACTTGCGGTCAATGCGCGTGATCCGCTTGCGCAGCAGTGCTAGTTGAGACTGATAGTTAGTCGACGCCACTTCGCCTGTTGTTCGCCACCAGTGTAGCGCGTTACAGAGCTTCGTCGGCGTGATAGGAACTGCGCACCAGCGGCCCAGCTTCCACATGCTGGAAGCCAAGGCTGTAGCCATAGTCACGCAGTTCTGCAAACTCCTGCGTGGGCACGTAACGGATGATCGGCAGGTGCTTGGGCGAGGGTCGCAAATACTGGCCGAGCGTCACGATGTCCACCTTGGCGTCGCGCAATTGCCGCATTGTGTCCCGCACTTCGGCGTTCGTTTCGCCGAGACCGAGCATCAAACCGGACTTCGTGGGAATCGCCGGATGGTTGTTCTTGGCATACAGCAGAACATCGAGCGAGCGCTCAAAACGCGCTCCCAGCCGCACCTGTTTGTATAAGCGCGGCACCGTCTCCGTATTGTGGTTGAAGCAATCGGGCGCCGCCTCCAGCACCGTGTCGATCGCCGCATGCGACCCCTGAAAGTCGGGCGTCAGCACTTCCACCCGGCAACCCGGCACGCGTTCGCGAATGGCGCGAATCACACTGGCAAACAGTTCCGCGCCGCCGTCCTTGCGATCGTCCCGATTCACCGACGTGATCACCGCGTATTTCAAGCCCATCGCTTCCACGGCCTCGGCCACGCGGCGCGGCTCGTCATAATCCACTTCGAGCGGCACGCCCTTCTGCACGGCGCAAAAGCCACAGCGACGCGTGCAGACGTTGCCCAGAATCATAAACGTCGCCGTGCGCCGGTTCCAGCAATCGCCAATGTTCGGGCACGCGGCGCTTTCGCATACGGTGTGCAGCTTCAGGCGCGTTACCAGATCCTTCAGATCGCGGTAGTTCTCGCCCACCGGAGCCGGCGCGCGCAACCAGGCGGGCCGTTGTGGTTTGGCGGGTTCAATGGAGACGAGCACTACTGTCATCATAACGTGGCCGTTCCTCCAGAACGCCGTACACTGGCAAGGTGACGATCTCCCGCCGTTCCCTGTTGGCCGCGCCGCTTCCTGCCTTGGCCGCCACCTGCCCGTCCAGCATCGGCTTCATCACCGATGCGGGCGCACCGCATCTGTCGATTTATCTGGAGTCCATCCGCATCCTCAACGCGCCGTCGGTCGCCGTGGCCGACGCTTCCGGCCAGAGCTTCAACGCCGCGGGCAAGCAACTGCCCGGCGCACGTACTTATCGCGATCCGGCGGCGATGCTGGCGGAAGCCAAGCCCACGCTCACCGTCGTCTCGATGGAAGCGCACCACGCGCCGGCCGCCATTCGGCTCGCGCTCGAAAAGGGCAGCCACGTCCTCGCCGAAAAGCCCGCCTGCGTCAAGCTCGACGACTTCCGCGCCCTGGTGGAACTCGCGCGGCGTCAGAACCGCCATCTGATGCTCGCCTTCGCCAAGCGTCTGAACCCGGTCAACCGTCGCGCGAAAGAATTGATCGCCAGCGGCGCCATCGGTCGCCCGATGGGCGTAATGGCCTTCTACATCTCGGACCAAACGCGCCTCACCAAGCAGGACTATCAGGCTTCCTGGTTCGCCAAGCCCGAACTCGCCTTGGGCGGTCACTTAGCCTGGCTCAGCATCCACACGCTCGACCTGATCCACTACGTCACCGGCCACTCGATCCGCAAAGTCACCGCGCTCACCACCAACATCGGCGGCCAGCCCGTGGGGATTGAAGACTCGGCGGCGCTCTCCCTGCAGTTAGATAACGGCGCGCTCGCCACCATGCACGGCGCCTACTACCTCGATAAAGGCAACAGCGCCGGCGTCACCGTTTTCGGTTCCGACGGCTGGGTGCGCTTCGATCCGGATGATGCCAAAGTGCCGCTCGAATGGTATTCACCTAAAGGCGGCAAGCGCGTCGAGCAGACCGCTGCGGTAGTCGCTTATCACGAGGCTTTGAAAAACGCACAAGCGGCCGCCTGCGGTCTCGCCGCGCCGTTCGTGTCAGCCGCCGATTGTCTCGAAGCGTTGCGCGTCGTCTTTGCCGGTTATGAGTCGGCCAGGACGGGACGCGTGGTCGAGCTCCGGCCCTAGGACCAGAGGCCCTTCAAGCGATTGTCCGCGTCGCCGAAGCGATCGAGCTTTACGCCCATGCGATCCATGATCGACAGATAGAGGCTGCACGCCTTGCGGTTCTCATCGCCCTTGTCGAGATAGTTCAGGATGCGGCCGGTCTCGAGACCCGCCGCCTTGCCGCCGGCTAACACCACCGGGATCTCGTCCGCGCTGTGCGTATTGCCGTCCAGCAGGCTCGAGCTCATCATCAGAATCGAGCTGTCGAGCAAGGACTGTCCGCCTTCGTCGATCGCTTTCATCTTCTGCACCAGGTAGGTGAACTGTTGCATGTGGAACTGATTCGTCTTCAGATACATCGCCTCGAGTTCGGGCGCGTTGCCGTTATGCGTCAGGTCCAGATGCAGCGCGCCGCGCACGCCTTCGATGAACTTGAAGTTCATCTGCGAAAGGTCGTTGTTCAGCATCAAGGTCGCGATGCGCGTCTTGTCCATCTGGAAACCGAGGACGATCAGGTCCAGCATCAGCTTCATGTGCGCCGGAATGTCCTGCGGCAATTCGTCCGCCGGGCGCGGCATGTTCGGCTGCTTGAGCGTCGGCCGCCAGCCTTCCAGGCGCTCTTCTTTCGAAGCCCGTTCAATGCGCTTCTCGATCTCGCGTACGGACTCGAGATACTCATCGAGCTTCTTTTGGTCGCCGTTGCTGATCTTCGGCTTCAAGCTGTTGCTCTGCTGCAACACCGCATCGAGAATGCTGCGGTCGAGCTGCCGGCCTTTGCCGTCGCCCACCAACTGGTCGAAGGCGCGCGCCGGGTAAATCTCCTTGGTGGCCGGCTTGGTGGGCGAAGCCCAAGAAATGGCCGAGCCGTAGATCATCGACAGTCCGTCTTCGAGACGCAACTCATTCGGCTCAATGCCCAGCACCATCGCCGGAATCGCCGTCTGGGAACCGATCTGCTTGGCCAAAATCTGGTCCATCGACGTGCCCACGCGAATGTCGTTCGGGTCGAGGCTCACCGGCGCGCCCGACAGCAAATTCATGCGGCCCAGGTGCGGGCTCTTCGAGACGAACGCCGTCTTGTGGAACAGGCCGCGCAGGAACACCAGGTCCTCACGGATCGGCATCAAAGGCTCACCGGCCTTGCCGAACGTCATGCCGGCGCCGGCGCCCTTGGCCCACCAATGCGCAGGCTCCACGCCATTCGAGAAAAATACCGACGCGAACCGCAGCGGCGGCTTGTTTGCCGGCGTTCCGTCCGCTCCCAACAAGGGCAGCGACTCAAGCCAAGGCAGCGTCAGCGCCACGCCCGCGCCGCGTAAGAAGTGCCGTCTGGAATTCTGGTTCATTGTCCACCTGCCGAGTTCGAGTTGTTGCGGGCAGCGGCCAACGCCGGCTTGGTGGCCGGTGCCGCGGGGGAGTTGTCGTTCACCAAACGATGCCGGAACTGCTTGCTCGCGACGATGGCCGTGGCCAGGTCCGCCACAGTGGCTGAGCCACCCAGTTGCGACATCTTCTCGATCAAAACTTCGTCCGAGGGCTGCACGGTGCGGCCCAGGGCGTAGCCGGTCATCTTGAAAGCCACCGTCCGCAGCACTTGCTGATCCTGCGTCTTCAGATACTTCAGCAAGCCGTCGATTCCGGCAATCTGCGTCTTGTCCGTCAGCACGCCTTCGTCGTCCACCGGATTGCCGTCGGCATACTTGGTGCGGTAGCGGCCGATCGAGTCGTAACGCTCGAGCGGGAAGCCCAGCGGATCGATCCGCGAATGGCAACTCGCGCAGGTAGCGTTCCGCTTGTGCGCTTCCAGCTTCTGGCGTAGTGTCATGCCGCCAAAGTTCTTGTCATCGGCCGGCAGCACGCCCGCGTTCGCCGGCGGCGGCGGCACTTCCGTCCCCAGAATGCGGCGCAGCAGCCAATCGCCCCGCTTCACCGGACTGGTCCGCAGCGGCGCCGAAGTCGCCGTCAGCACCGCGCCCAGCCGCAGCACCCCGCCCCGCTGGAACGCGTTCGCGCCTTCCACCAGTTCCACCTGATCCTTCGATTTCACCGGCTTGTTCACTCCGTAAAACTTCGCCAGCGGTTGATTCAAAAACGTATAGTCGGCATGCAGCAAATCACTCACCGGGCGATTCTGCCGCACGATGTGCGTGAAGAAGGAAATGGCTTCTTCATACATCCCTTCCTTCACATCGTCGTTGAACTCCGGAAAGCGCGACGTATCCACCCCGCGATGCTCATCGAAATGATAGAAGCCCAGCCACTGGCCGAAAAACTCTGTCGCCAGCCGGCGCGCCTTCTCATCGGCCAGCATCCGCTTCACCTGCTTTTGCAGACCCGCCGTCGTACTGAGCTCATTGGCCGCCGCGGCCCGCATCAGTTCGTCATCGGGAATCGACGCCCATAAGAAGAAGCTGATTCGGCTCGCGAGTTCGTAATTCGTTAACGGCTTCACCGTCGCCGTCGTCGCCATCGACGCATTGCGGAAAGGCGAACCTGCGTCCGCCTGCTCCACGCGGTAGAGGAACTGAGGCGCCACCAGAATGCGCGCAATCAGCGCGCGGATGGCCTTCTTATGATCTTTCTCGGTCGCATAGACCTTCGTGTAGAAGCCACGCAACTCCACCTTCTCGGAAGCCGTCAGCGGACGCCGCCAGGCTCGCGAAGCCAGACGCACGCAATCCTCCACGTGCCCGGCGCGCCCCGCCGCCTGTGCGGCCTGCGCTTCCTGGTAGGCCGAAACCAGCGGCGGTACAAACGGCCGCATCTCCGCCGGGAAGCTTTCGATCTGCGCCTTAGTCAGCGTCGCCAGCCTCACACCCTTCAGGTCGTACTTATAGTGCTGCGCCAGCATGCGCAGATAGTTCTCGTGATAGTCGAACGACGCGTAAAGATCCGCCCACGCCTGGTTCAGCTTGGTCCGCATCGCCTCATCGACCAGATTCTCGGTGACGAAGCGGTCATCGCGGACATACTTCACCTTCAACAGGAACTCGTCATGCTCGGGAACGTTGAAGGCGCTATCGAACGGCAGCGGGACGGGATCCTTGTCCGCCGGTGCCGCTTCGCCGTGCGAGTTCGGAGGCAGCACCGTCGCGTACTCCATCACACCCGACTTGAAGCGCTTGTAGCCGGCGCTGGTCGGGTCGCCAATCAGCGCGCGAATCGGAATGCCGCGCGAGCCGCCGTCTTCCCGCTCCGAGATCAGCAGCCGGAATACCTGGTCGCGATCCTTGCCCACCTGCGCATCGGCCTGGAACTCCACGCCAAAAGCACCTTCGGGCACCGTCACCTGGAACATCACCGTGCCTTCGGCCGCGAAATCATCCGGACCGATCGGCGTGCCATCGGGGCTCACCCCGAAGTTCAAACGCTTGGCCGTGGCTTCGTCCACCATCATGCGCAACGGGATCTTCTGCCCGGGCGGCGGAACTCCCTTTAAACCGCCCGCCACTTCCACCGGCTTCGCATCGGCGCCGGCACCCGCGCCCGTAGGCGACGGGGGAGGAGGCGGCGGCGCGGCATCCGGTCCACCAGGACGGCGTCCGCCCTTGCGCACCGCGATCGTCGGATTGTGCCAGATCACCACCGGCTTCGAGCCGGGTGCCGGATTCACCGCCGCCAAGTGCAGATAGATCTTCTTCGGCCCCGTCGGGATAGCCGGGCCGCGCACGCGCGCGCCGGTATTGTAGACAAAGTGATGCGACGGCTTCACCGCGAGGGTCCGATCATCGAACTGCAGCGGGCTCTCATCGCCCGCGCCGCCGGCCGCCACGTCGCCGCGCGCGAAGAGCCAACTCGCCCAGGTCACAATAAACTTCTGGACGTCGTCGCTCTGCGCACGAGCGGTCTTCACCGCCGCGGCGCGATCGGCGGACGGTGCGGCAATCGCCTGCCACTTCTTCACCGCTTCAGACGACGGATAGCCTAAGGTCGGCGTGTTGACCACCTTCCAGATGTGTTCGGCAAAGCGCGCCGTCAGACCTTCCTTCGCCGCCAGTTCCTTCAACGTCACATTCGGCTGGCCCAGTGCCGCGCGGTGCTTGTAGTTCCACGCCACAAAGAACGCCTTGCCGTATTTCTCCAAACCAAAGGGAATGCCACCTTCCCCAGACACCGTGCGGAAGCCATACTGCCGATGTATGTCGCGGATCCGCGCGATCGCCGACATTTCAAAGCCGGTCTTGCCAGGATCCGTAAAGAAGGCCAAAGGCCCGGAACCAATCACCGCATGATCGGCCACGCGCTTGGCCGCCTCGAGATAACGCTCGACGTTGGCATCCTGCATGAACTGGACGTCGCCGAAGTTGGTGAACCCTTCGCCGCCGGCCGAATCGCTCGACGCGCCGATGCCCGCATCGAGATCGACGCCGGTCAAGTCACTTACGGCATAACGATACTCGCCGCTGGTGAGCCGGCGCATCGTGACGCGGCCCGGTTCTCCATCATGCAGCTTCGCGTAAGCGCTCAACTGCGTGCGCAACGCCGCCACCACTTGACTGCGCTCGGCATCGGTCAACTGCGGCAGCTTCGGGGGCGGCATGCGCTTCTGCTCGATCGCGAGCGCCGCTTTCTGCCAGGTCCGGAAGCCCGGCCCCACCGACGGCTCGGCCAACAGCTTTTCGAGATTCACCCCACCCATCGCCGCCTGACCATGACACTGCACGCAATAACGCTTGACGGTTGCGGCAGCAACAGGTTCAACGGCGCTTAACGGGGCCGTCAGGGCGAACGTGGCGGCAAGGTAGATGCCAACTGACGCGGTATTCATGAGGACTCCAGGCCGCTCTACTTTATCAAACGTGGATTTCTTGCGCAGGGACCCAACTCCCCGCACCCAACACTAAATGACCGGACGCCGCGCGAGGTCACAAAGTAACAGGGTGAACGACGGATTTCGAACCAACGGTACTCACTCCGCAAACTTACTATTGCAATCGTGTGCATCAAGAGCGATAATCTGGATGTACTATGTCGTCGGAAACCGTCACTGCTCAACCCCTTGAGTCCCTCGAACAATGGGACGACCATGTTCGCGATCGCTACGATCCCAATAAGACGAAGGAAAACTTCCGGCAGTATACGGACACCACGCCCCCGGGCGTGCGCGAATTCTACCGCCTGAACCACACCCACCAGACCCTCGACTTCGTGCTCGCGAAGAAGAAGGAATACGGCACGCTCGACCGCCGTCGCATGGGCATCTGGACCGCCCTCGAATACCTCAACACCCTCGTCGACGACAGCGATCCCGACACCGACCTTTCGCAGATCGAACACTGCGTGCAGACCGCCGAAGCCATCCGCGCCGCCGGCGAACCGGACTGGATGGTCCTCACCGGCCTCATCCACGACCTCGGCAAGATCCTCTGCCTCTGGGGCGAACCCCAATGGGCCGTCGTCGGCGACACCTTCCCGGTCGGCTGCGCCTGGAGCCCGAAGATCGTCTACCCCGAATTCTTCGCCGCCAACCCCGACAAGAACGTTCCCGAGTATCAGACCGAAAACGGCATCTACCAGCCGCATTGCGGGCTCGACAACGTCCACCTCTCCTGGGGCCACGACGAGTATCTGTCCATGGTGGTGCGCGACTACCTGCCCGCCGAAGGCGTCGCGATGATCCGGTATCATTCCTGCTACCCGTGGCATCGCGAAGGCGCCTACCGCCATCTCACCAACGCCCACGACGACCAGATGTTGCCCTGGGTGCAGCGCTTCAATCCCTTCGACCTCTACACGAAGAGCGACGCCAAGCCCGACGTCGTGCAATTGAAGCCTTATTACGAAGAACTGATTGCCAAGTACTTCCCCAGCGAACTCCGCTGGTAGTCATAGCGAGCGCGTCCGCGCACCCTTACCCCTTGGTGCGCGGACGCAATTCTAATTGTAAATTGCCTTAGAATTTTCTCGAGTTGGCCCCAATTTCACCCATCCCACGATCCAGGGTGAAAGCGGCCAACAAGGCGGGTGGCAATAGGGCAGGATGCAGGTCAGTGGGCAAGCCATCGAGCACGGTGATCTGACTACGCGCCGCCAATCTGCGCCTTACCCCATTGTTTACAACAGTTAATTCTGCTCTTCTTCTGGTCGCGCGTCCCTCCCGGACGATTCTCGCCAGCATCCACAACAGGATGCTCGCGGCCAGCGCGAGTACGGTCAACTCCATCGGCGATTCTTTTTCCTCACCTTAGCACATCCCCGATATCAATCTGTATTCCATCCGAATGCACCGCCTTTTAGAGAATCGGAACACGAACACGCCGCCTTCGCTAAACTCGTCATGTACCCATCCATGTCAGCCCCACTCTCCCAACTGCTCACCGAGCAGCGGAATCCCCGCACCCTGCACATTGACCAGGTGAGCACCCTTGACGCCCTGCGCCTGATGCACGAAGAGGACCGCCTCGCCGTCGAAAGCGTCGCCCCGGAACTCCCCCGCATCGCCGCCGCCGTAGACGCCATTGCCGAACGCCTGAAGAACGGCGGACGGCTCCTCTACATCGGCGCCGGCACCAGCGGACGGCTCGGCGTGCTCGATGCCAGCGAGTGCCCGCCCACCTTCAGCGTTTCCTACGAACTCGTCCAGGGCATCATGGCTGGCGGTTATGACGCGCTCTACAAAGCCACCGAGTCCTCCGAAGACGACCCCGCCGCCGCCGTGCGCGACCTCGCCGCGCGCCACTTCACCGCGCAGGACGTCCTGGTCGGCATCGCCGCCAGCGGCCGCACGCCCTACGTCCTGGGCGCGATTGCCGCCGCCCGCCAAATGGGCGCGCTCACCGTCGGCGTCAGTTGCACCGAAAACTCGCAGCTCTCCCAGGCCGTGGACCTGCCCATCGAACCCAAGCCCGGCCCCGAAGTCATCACCGGCTCCACGCGCCTCAAGGCCGGCACCGTCACCAAGCTCGTCCTGAACATGCTGAGCACCATGGTGATGGTCCGCCTCGGCTACGTCTATTCCAACCTCATGACCAACATGAAGCCCAGCAACGAAAAGCTCATCGATCGCGCCCATCGCATCATTGCCGAAGCCACCGGGGTCGACCTCAACCAGGCCGCCGGCTTCCTTCAGCAGGCTGGCGGCAACCTCCGCGATGCCATCCGTCTGGCGGGGGGGCGCTAATGGATCGCTTCCTCATCCGCGGCGGCCGTCGCCTCTCCGGCACCATCCACACCAGCGGCTCGAAAAATGCGGCCTTACCCGCGCTCGCCGCCTGTCTGCTCACCGAAGACCCGGTGACGCTCGAAGGCATCCCCAACGTCCGCGACATCAATACGATGGAGCGCCTGCTGGCCCACACCGGCGCGCGCGTCGAGCGGCAAGGCCACAGCGTCACCGTTTGCGCGGCCCAGCTCGATAAGCCGGAAGCGCCCTACGACGTCGTCAAAACCATGCGCGCCTCCAGCCTCGTGTTGGGACCTCTGCTGGCCCGCGCTGGCGTCGCCCGCGTCTCGATGCCCGGCGGCTGCGCCATCGGTGCCCGCCCCATCAACCTGCACGTCACCGCGCTTGAATCACTGGGCGCCACCACCCATCAGGACCACGGCTACATCGAAGCTCGCGCCAGCCAAGGCCTGCGCGGCAAGCATGTCACCTTCGACAAAATCACCGTCACCGGCACCGAAGACCTCATGATGGCTGCCACGCTCGCCCAGGGCGAAACCATCATCGAGAATGCCGCCCGCGAACCCGAAGTGGAAGACGTCGCGCAACTCCTCGCCAAGATGGGCGCTAAGATCACCGGCGCCGGCACCTCCACCATCCGCGTGCAAGGCGTCGCCCGCCTGCACGGCGCCACCCACCGCATCATTCCCGATCGCATCGAAGCCGGCACCTTCGTCATCGCGGCCGCCATCACGGGCGGCGAGATGCGCATTAGCGGCTGCGTCCCCGCGCACTTGGGCGCGCTGATCGCCAAACTGCGCCAGGCCGGCGTGACGGTGGAAGAAGAGAATGCCGACACCTTGCTGGTGCGCGCCGGCGCCTCGCTGCGCTCCACCGACATCACTACCGAAGAGCACCCCGGCTTCGCCACCGACCTGCAGGCCCAATTCATGGCCCTCATGACTCAAGCCACCGGCATCAGCTTCGTTAAAGAGAACATCTTCGAGAACCGCTTCATGCACGCGCCCGAGTTAAGCCGCATGGGCGCCAACATCCGCATCGACGGCCGCCAGGCGATCGTCGCTGGCCCCACCGCCCTCAGCGGCGCCCAAGTGATGGCCACCGATCTTCGCGCTAGCGCTTCCCTCGTTCTCGCCGCCCTCGTCGCCCAGGGCGAAACCGTCATCGACCGCGTCTATCACATCGATCGCGGCTACGAACGCATCGAAGAAAAGCTGCAGGCCGTAGGCGCCGACATTACCCGCACGTCCTAGCCCTTCCACTTCCATTCGCGAATCTCCAGCGGATCGATGCCTTCGTTGTGCGCGTACTCCAGGTGCTCCAGAATCTGGCGCTTCAGCTTCTCCTTGGCGTGCGCGCCGATCGGCCGCAAGCGCGGCACCCGGTCAATCACATCGATCGCCAGGTTGAAGCGATCCACCTGATTCAGAATCGCGAGTTCCAGCGGCGTATTGATGTTGCCCTTCTCCTTGTAGCCGCGCACATGGAAGTTCGGATGATTCGTCCGCCGGTAAGTGAACTTGTGAATCAGCCACGGATAGCCGTGGAAGTTGAAGATGACGGGCTTGTCCGTCGTGAAGAGCGAATCGAAGTCGCGATCGGAGAGCCCGTGCGGATGCTCGCTGGCGGGCTGCAGGCGGAACAGGTCCACCACGTTGACGAAGCGGATCTTCAGGTCCGGGAACGCCTCGCGCAGCAGCATCACCGCCCCCAGCGCCTCGCGTGTCAACACGTCGCCGGCGCTCGCGATCACCACGTCCGGCTCGGACCCTTGATCATTGCTCGCCCAATCCCAAATGCCGATGCCCTTGGTGCAATGCACCACCGCGGATTCGATGTCGAGATACGCCAGGTGCGGCTGCTTGTCCGCCACAATGACGTTCACGTAGTCCTCACTGCGCAGGCAGTGATTCGCCACGCTCAGCAGGCAGTTGGCATCGGGCGGCAGATAAATCCGCGTGACGCCCGCGCTCTTGTTGCTCACCACATCTAAGAAGCCCGGATCCTGATGCGTGAACCCGTTGTGATCCTGCCGCCACACCACCGACGAAATCAGCAGGTTCAAAGAAGCGATCGGCGCACGCCAACTCACTTCCGCCTTGGCCTTTTCGAGCCACTTGGCGTGCTGGTTATACATCGAGTCAATGATGTGCACGAACGCTTCGTAAGTGCTCAGCAGCCCGTGCCGCCCGGTCAGCAGATAGCCTTCCAGCCAGCCTTCGAGCGTATGCTCGCTCAGCATCTCCATCACCCGCCCATCGGTCGCCAGATGCGTGCCACCGGCGTCCTCCGGCAGAATCCGC
Organism: Bryobacteraceae bacterium; assembly: GCA_965229305.1. GTDB lineage: Bacteria > Acidobacteriota > Terriglobia > Bryobacterales > Bryobacteraceae > JALHNI01. The sequence goes on from CBDDIZ010000024.1 coordinate 55,180, forward strand.
GCGAGCCACGTCTTCTCGGTGACGTCGTAGGCCGCCTGCAGCCGGTTCGACGCATTCTCGTCCGGGCTCAACAAACGGAAGTTGTCCGGATTGCGCCGCATCACCTCGCGGATGAACAAGCCGAGCGTCCCCGTGGGCGACACTTCTTTCTGCCCTGGCTGGTCCACCGGCACGGCCGCCTCGCGGAAGTCCGGCAGATCCAGGGGACGCAGCAGCTTGCCGCCGTTCGCATGCGGATTCGCGCTCATCCGCCGTTCGCCCACCGGCGCCAAAGCCCGCAGTTCCGGCCGCAGACGGCCCGTCGCATCGAAGTGCTGCTCCGGCCGATAGCTCCGCATCCACTCTTCGACCATGCGCAAATGCTCAGGATTCGTCGCGGCTTCGTCCACCGGCACCTGATGGGACCGCCAGAAGTCGGCCACCTTCTTACCATCCACCTCCGCCGGACCCGTCCACCCCTTCGGCGAACGCAGCACAATCATCGGCCACCGCGGCCGCTTGGCGACGCCCGTCCGCCGCGCTTCGGCCTGAATCTCGCGAATCCGCCGCACACACGCCTCTACCGTGGCCGCCATCTGCTGATGCATCGTCGCCGGATCATCGCCTTCCACAAAGTGCGGCTCCCAGCCATAACCCTGGAACAGATGCTCCAGCTCGTCATGCTCAATGCGCGCCAGCAGCGTCGGATTGGCGATCTTGTAGCCATTCAAATGCAAAATCGGCAACACGGCGCCGTCGCGAATGGGGTTCAAGAACTTGTTCGAATGCCAAGACGTCGCCAGCGGCCCCGTCTCCGCCTCGCCATCGCCCACCACGACGCTCACAATCAGCTCCGGATTGTCGAATGCCGCGCCAAACGCATGCGACAGGCTATAGCCCAGTTCCCCGCCCTCATGAATCGAACCCGGCACCTCCGGCGTACAATGGCTGCCCAACTTGCCGGGGAAGGAGAACGCCCGAAACAGTTGCAGCATCCCCTTCTCGTCTTCGCCCTTCTCCGGATAAATCTCCGAGTAGGTGCCCTCAAGATAGCAATGCGCAATCATCGCCGGCGCTCCATGCCCGGGGCCGGACAGATAGATCATGTTGAGGTCATGCTGCCGGATGGCCCGGTTCAGATGCAGCCAGACGAACGTCTGGCCGGGGTCCGAACCCCAATGGCCCAGCAGACGCCGCTTCACATGCTCCGGCCGCAGCGGCTCGCGCAAGAGCGCGTTGTCCCGCAGATAGATCATTCCGACGCATAAGTAATTGGCCGCTTGCCAATATGCATCCATCAACCGGAGTTCATCAGCCGACAACACAGCGCTCATGGCTCCATTCTCTCGATTCGTCCCACCGAGCGGAAGGGCATGATAGGGAAGGATGAGTAAAACCTCGCTCCTTACCTTGAACGGCGGATCCTCCAGCATCAAGTTCGCGCTCTATTCCGCCACGGGCGAGAGATTAGCCGGCGGCAAGGTGGAGCGCATCGGCACCCCGCAGGCGCGCCTCCTTTATCGTGAAGACGACCGCCGCGAAGAACAGGACCTCGGCTCCTCCGACCCGATCGACGCCCTGCTCCAGTTCATTGACCGCCGCGTCGGCTGGCCCGCCCTCGATGCCGTCTCCCACCGCGTCGTCCACGGTCTCCACCACACCCAGCCCGAACGAGTCACCCCTGAACTGATCGCTTACCTGCACTCCATCCGCGCCTACGACCCGGACCATCTACCCATGGAAATCGCCCTCATGGACCGTCTCCAGCAGCGCTATCCCCACCTGCCCCAGGTCGCTTGCTTCGATACCGCCTTCCACCACACCCTGCCCCGCCGTGCCTCGCTGTTGCCTCTGCCGCGCCGCTTCGAAGCCGAAGGTCTGCGCCGCTATGGCTTCCACGGCCTCTCCTACCAATACCTGCTCGAAGAACTTACCCAAGCCGGCGAAGCACGCCCGCGCATGATCCTCGCGCACCTCGGTAGCGGCGCCAGCCTCGCCGCCGTGCGCGACGGCGTCAGCATCGATACCAGCATGGGCTTCACGCCCACCGGCGGCCTGGTGATGGGCACTCGCCCCGGCGACCTCGACCCCGGCATCGCCTGGTACCTGATGCGTTCCGCCCAGCTCACGCCCGCCCAATTCCTGCATCTCACCAATCAGGAATGCGGCCTGCTGGGCGTCTCCGAAACCAGCTCCGACATGCGCGATCTCCTCGCGCGCGAAGCCGAGGACACTCGCTGCGCAGAGGCCGTAGAGCTCTTCTGCTATCAGACCCGCAAGTGGATCGGTGCCTTTGCCGCCGCCCTCGAAGGGCTCGACCTGCTGGTGTTTTCCGGCGGCATTGGGGAGAACTCCGCGGAAGCGCGCCGCCGCATCTGCGCCGGCCTCGAGTTCCTGGGCGTCGAGCTAGACCCCGCCCGCAATGACGCTCACGCGCGCCGCATCTCCACGGCTACGGCGCGCGTGCCCGTCTATGTCGTTCCCACCGATGAAGAGTCCGTGCTGGCCCGCACGGCGCAGCGCCTTCTTGCCGCTACTGCACGCTGAAGCGATACACGGTGGTCGACTTGCGCGTCTCGCCCGCCTTGATCGTTGTCGTCGGAAACTTCGGTTTGTTCGGCGAATCCGGAAAGTGCTGCGTCTCCAGGCACAACGCCGCGCGGCGCTGATAGACCTTCCCGCCCTTGCCCGTCAGCGACCCGTTCAGGAAGTTGCCGGTATAAAACTGCACCCCGGGCTCCGTGGTCAGCACTTCCATCACGCGGCCCGAGGTCGGTTCGCTCACCTTCGCCACGAGGTTCAACTGACCGTCATGCTTCGCGAAGACGAAGTTGTGGTCATAGCCGCCGCCCAGCTTGATCTGTTCATCGGCGGCATCGATCCGTTCGCCGACCGCATGCGGCGTGGTGAAGTCGAACGGCGTTCCCTTCACCGGCCGCAGTTCGCCCGTCGGAATCAGGCCCGCATCCACCGGCGTAAAGCGGTCTGCCGCAATCTCCACCTGATGCGTGAGGATATTGTCGGACCCCGCCAGATTGAAGTAGCTGTGATTCGTCAGGTTGGCCACCGTATCGGCATCGGTCGTCGCCGTATAGTCAATCCGCAGTTCGTTGGCCGGTGTTAGCGTGTAGCGCACCGTCGCCGTCAGCGTCCCCGGATAGCCTTCTTCGCCATCCTTGCTCACGTAGGTCAGCTCGAGCGCGTCGTCGCCCACTTCCTTGGCCTTCCACACCTGGCGGTTAAAGCCCTTCAAACCGCCGTGCAGCGCGTTGCCATTGTTGTTCGTCGCTAGCGTGTACTGCTTGCCGTTCAACGTGAACTTGCCCTTGCCAATGCGATTGCCATAACGGCCGATCAGGGCGCCGAAGTAAGGATGCTCGCCCAGGTAGCCGGCCAACGAATCAAAGCCCAACACCACGTCGCCGAACTTGCCGGCCTTGTCCTTCACGTTCAGCGACACCACCGTGCCGCCATAAGTACTGATTGAGACGCTCGCCCCCGCAGGATTCGTGATCGTGTAGAGGTCAACGGCCACGCCGTCGGCGGTCTGGCCAAATGGTTTCTTTTGCATGCTTTTTACAGGTTGTGAAGTCGCTTCCGGCTTCGGCGCCGGACTACAGGCAGTAAGGACGAGGACGGCGGCGAACCAGGCAGCTTTCATCGGGCCTATGATGACATGAACCCAACCCTCAGAGCATTCAGCCCTCAGAATACGTCGCACTCGCCGCACGCGCACGGCCAGCCCTCGCGGAAGGCCCGCTTCCAGCGTTCCACCAACGGCAGCGGATCACGCCGGTCGATCTCGCGCGCCTCGCCCGTCCGCGCCTGATACAGGTACGGCCGCACCGGCCGGCCCAAATGCTTCTCGAGCACCTGCGCGTACAGGCGGACCTGCCAGGCGCCATCGGCCAACTCCGCCTCGCCCGTCTTGTAATCCACCACGCACGCTTCGTCGCCCTCCAGCCACCACAGATCGATCACGCCGCGCACGATCACGCCCGCCATCTCCACCGTGAAGTCGAACTCGCGCTCCACTCGAGTGGCTTGCGACGCCCGCACCCCCCACTCGCTTTCGTGAAAGCCGCGTGCCAAAGCCTGCTCCTCTTCCGACGCTTCAATCTCCTCGCCGGCCAGCAACGAATGCACCCGCAGACCCAGGGCCCGTGCGCCAGTCCCCGGAGCGCCAATCTCCGGAGCGCCAGTCCCCGGAGTTCCAGTCCCCGGAGTTCCAGTCGCGCGGATCCCCGTCATCTGGCCGCTGCGGCTCTGCCGATACCGATGCGGACAGTACGCAAACGCGGCCAACTCCGTCACCGTCACCCGCCCGTCCCATGGCTCGTCGCTGGGCTGCGGCCGCAGCAAGACCGGTTCCGGCGCCTCCTGCACGGCCACCCGCTCAAAGCCCTCGCGCTCCGGTGGCAACGCCTGCAGTTCCGGCGGCACCACCCGCCGCACCATCTCCGGCCACGGCGAACGGCTCTGTCTGGCCTCGGCCCAACTGAAGTGCAGGCGTTCCTCGGCCCGCGTCATCCCGACATACAACAGCCGATTCGCCTCGGCCTGCTCGCGAACCCTCTCCGCCTCCAGGTTCACCTGATGCGTACGGTCGTGCACGCCCTCCCCGGTCGCCGGGTCGCGCCACGTGAAGCCCAACCCGTGCTCCGGATGAAAGCTCACCGGCGCCGAACGAATGCTGCCGCCCGTGCGATGCAGCGAACACAGAAACACCACCGGAAACTCGAGCCCCTTCGACGCATGCATCGTCAGTACGTGCACGGCCTCGGCTCCGTCGCCGCTCGGCGCGTTCGGCTCCCGCTCCCGAGCCCGCTCATCGAGACGCCGCACGATCTCCGCCAGCGGCCGCGGGTCAGCCTGCCACCACTCCCGCACCATCGTCATCAGCTTGTCCGCATTCGCCCGCGCCGCCGCCGACAGACCCAGCGCATACCCGGACTCATCCATCGCCTTGGCCAAAAACACATCCGGCGACACCAGATCCACCAGCGCCCGGTGCCGCGCCAGCCGCTCGGCGAACTCCTCCGGCAACCCGTCCACCAGTACGCGCGCCCGCAGCCGCATCGCATAGAGTGCCTCGTCCGAATAACCCGCCAGCGGCGAGCGCAGCACGCCAGCCAGCGCGATCTCGTCCCGCGGATTCGCCACCACCCGCAGCCAATTCACCAGGTCCGTCACTTCGGGCGCTTCGAAGAAGCCGCGGCCCAGGTTCATCACATAAGGCACGCCGAAGCTGCGCAACGCCTGCTCAAACACCGCCAGGCCCGTGGTCTGCCGGAAGAGCAGCGCGATCTTCGAATACGCATAGCCGCCGGCATGCAACTCGCGAATCCGCCGCGCAACATACTCGGCCTCCAACTGCTCCCGTTCTTGCGGCGTCTCGGCCGCGGTGGCAAAGGCCTCCACCACCGGACCCTCCACTTCCGGAAACTCCTTGCGCGCCTGCAACTCCGGCGGCTCCAGCCCCGGTGCCAGATCCACCACTCGCATCGCCGTTTCCAGAATCTCCGGCCGGCTGCGATAGTTCCCCCGCAGCTCATCGATCGCCTGCAACGCCTCCATCAGCCCTTGCCGATACTGCCGAAAGCTCTCCGGTGTCGCGTGGCGGAACCCGAAGATCGACTGGTTCAAGTCCCCCACGCCGAAGAACCGTCCCTCCCGCCGCACCAGATTCATCAACCGCCATTGCAACGGGTTAGTATCCTGCAATTCGTCCATCAGAATCGCTTCGTACTCGCCCTGCACGCGCGTGCGAATCTCCGGATGCCCTTCCAGCAACGCGATCGTCCGCGACTCCAGATCGCCGAAATCGAGCACACCGCGCTCGAACTTGCGGCGGTCGATCTCGAGCACCAGGTTCGTCAGCACCTCCACTAACAATGCCCTCGCCGGGGCAAAGTGCTGCGCCAAAGCCGCCCCGCGATACTCCTCGTAACTGGCCCGCCAGAGCTTCGCCGCCTCGCCCCGCATGCGGTGAATCAGCTTCGTCCCGGAATCGAGCGTGACAAAGTCCGCCGCGCTGAGCACTTCGGGTAGTCGCGCCACGGCCGCGCGCCACTCCACCCAACCCGGCTTGGTCCCCAGCAGATCATCGGTTGCCGCCAGCAGCCGCGTGCGATCCGTATGGGCCGGCTCGCGCGAGCCAAGTTGCTCGATCGTCCCACCGCTAGAGCGCCACGCCTCGTACAACGCCCCCAACTGCTCCACCGGTTGATCCGTATTCCACGCCGACAGCAGCCGCCGCAGATCGTCCCGCCGCTCCGCCGCCATGCGATCGAGCGCGCCTCGGATCGTCGCGTGCAGTTCGGCGTTCATCTCCGCTTCGTCCAGAATCTTGAAGCGCGGATCGAGCCCCGCCGGAATCGCGTAGCGCCGCAGCAGCCGCGCCCCAAACCCATGAATCGTCGCCACCGGCGCCCGTTCGATCTCCTGACGGATCTTCGGCTGCTCACGAAACCGCCCGGTCAGCCGCTCCTTGATCTCCTGCGCCGCCCGCTCCGTAAAGGTGATGGCCAGGATCTCGCCGGGCCGGAAGCCGCGCTCTTCCACCAGCCACGCATAACGCTCCACCAACACGCGTGTCTTGCCCGAGCCTGGCCCCGCCACGACGCACACATCCTGCCCCCACCGCTCCACCGCGGCCCGTTGCTCTGGCGTCAACGTCATGTCGCCACCTGCACCAGTTGCGTCTGCGTCCGGATGCGGCACACCGTGCGGAAGTCGCAATACTGGCAGTTGTCGCGATCGCGCGGCGCCACCGCGATCTCCCCCTCGCGAATGCGCGCCATCACCTCGCGCGTCAACGTGCGCGCCCGCTCCATCATTTCCTGCAACGAGGCCGGATCCTCCCAACCCGAGATCTTCGCCGAGTCACGCAGCGCGACGTATTGGAAGCTCCGCGGCGCCAGACCATAGTTCTGCTGCAAGCCCAGCAGATACAGGCCGCCTTGCACATACTGCTCGGAGTCCTGCCGCTTGATGACGTTCGCCGCCTTCGAATACTTGTAGTCGTAAGCCGCCACGGTGCCTTCGGGAAAGACGTCGAAGCGATCCACGCGGGCGCGCACAGTAAGGTCGCTGCCGCACGCAAACTCCAGCCGCTGCTCCAGATGCGGCCGCCCGCCGGGCGCCGGACGAAACTCGCGTTCGAAGCTCTCGAGATCCCGCAGCATCTTCAACCGCTCCACCTCGGCCTGATAGCCTGGCGGAATATTGCGCTCGACCGACAACCGCTCGTAGATCCAATCGAACAGTTCCTCAAGCGTCCGTTCGCCCTTGGCCGGCAACCGCGCGAGCACCTCATGCACGATCGTCCCTTCGGCCAACGAATCCAGCCGCTCAGACGCTTCCACCGGCGCCGCCGCCAGCCGCAGCGTGTATCGTCCGAAAAACTGAAATGGACAATTCAGGAACGTCTCAATGCCCGACGGACTCGCCGTCGCATGCCGCGCCGCCAGGCTCTCCCGCAAACCCTCATCCGTAATCCGCGCCGCCCGCGCCGCTTCATAACGCACCGGCGGACGCGGCAGAATCGCGCGGCTATCCCAATGCGTCACCTGCCGCCCCGCCAACGCGAATGCCGGCTGTGTCCGCTCGCCCAGGCGATCGAAACGCGGATAGCTCAACGTCAGCGATTCCTCCGCCCGGCTCATGGCCAGCGTCAGCAAAAACCGCTCCTCCGCCTGCCGATCGGCCATCGTCCGCAGCGCCAGGCCCATCTCGTTCAACTGCCGGCGCACGGCGTCGGGAAACAACGCGTCTTCCGACGGATGCTGCGGAAACACGCCTTCGAGCAACCCCAGGCAGAACACCTGCGGCAGCCGCCATTGCCGCGCCTCATAAGCATCCATCACGTGCACGACGTCCCGCCGCCGATCGTCTTCCCTTACCGGCGTCGCGCTCGCCATCGACCGGACATCGGTCCAGTAGGTCGCCAGCGGCAACGCCCGGTCCGGCAGGATCGCCGTCACTGCGGCGAAGAGCTCCGCCAACTCGGGCGCCTCCCCCGTCCATAGCTCTTCCCATTGCTTCGGCCGTAAGGACCGTGCCCGTTGCGCCTCCAGCCGCTCAATCGTAGCGAGCAACGGCGTGAACGCCAGCAAGTCCGCCAGATTCGGCATGCCGCGCGCCGGAATCCCCTCGCGCAACGCAAAGTCCACTTCGTCACGACGCCCCGCCAGATCCGCCGTCCGCCGCTGCACGCAGCCCAGCAGCAACGCCTGGTCCCAGTCGTTCAGCGCCGCCTGCGCCAAGCCATCCAGGTATTGGAACGCCGGCCCCCGGCTGAGCGGCGTCGCAAAGTAGAAACGCGCCGGAATCCCGAACCGCTCAAACGTCGTTCGTAACGCCGGCACGTAAGGCTCCTCGGCGCGCACGATGACGCCGATCTCCCGATACGGCCGCCCCGCTTCCAGAATGCCCCGCGCCACCTGCGTCACTTCGTTCTCGAACGAATACGCCGTCCCCACCACCGTCGTCGGCACCTGCCCCCGTTCCGCGCACACCTCGATCGTGAAGCCCCGCTGCTCCAGCATCCGCCTCGCCGGCTCCGCCTGATCCGGCAAGGTGATCGTCACCGGCGCGGACCGTCGCGCCGCATCCAGCAACGCCACCTCGGCCTCCGTCAGCGTGAAGAAGCCATCGCAGAACCATGGCTCCCCGCGTCCGTCGCGCACCAGACGTGCCGTCGCCGCCACCAGCCGCCATCCCCTCAGCGACCGCCCCGCTTGCCGCACCTCCGCTTCCACCTGCGCGTAGAAACGCACAAACTCCTCGGCGTCCGGATGCAGCCGCCGCAACAACGCCGCCGTCGCCGTCAGATCCTGGCTTTGGTATCCTGCCCCATCGATCTCCCCCACCATCGCGCCCAGCGTTCCGGCAAAGCCCGGCGTTTCGAGCAACGCCTGCCAGCGCCGGCTGCGGAAACGCGTGAGCGCCCGGCGCACCAGAATCGGCAGTTCGCCGGGGGACACCTGAGGTGCCCCCGTCGCCAACTCCTGAACCACCCCCGCCAGCGTCGTCACTTCGCGCTCGCGTACCAGCCGGCCTTCGCGCGCCAACTGGTGCCGCAAGTGCTCGGCCATGGTAGCCGTAGGAACGATCAGCCGACCGCCCGCTGCGCGATGCTCGGCCAGCAGACGAGTGCTTTTGCCGGAGCCCGCGGGGCCCCACAACACGCGGCCAGGCTGCATCAGCGGGCGGTCTCTGGCTTGGGAAGAATCACTCCCCTCCAGTTTAACGGGCCGCTAAAACTGCAGGCGCGCCACTAACTGAATCAGCCGCGCGTTGCTCTGGAAAGCCAGGTCCGGCCGATTGAAGAGCGCGTTCTGCGGCAACAGCATATTCTGCGCCGCTGCCGTCACCCGCGCCCGGCCATTGGCCGCGCTCGGATAGCCGGCGGTGAACTGCGCATGATTCAGCGCATTGTAGAGCTCGGCCCGGAACTCAAACAGCTTCGTCTCCTGGAACGTGATCCGCTTCGCGAACGACACGTCGAAGTTATTGATGCCCGGCAGGCGCAGCGTATTGCGTCCGCCGTTCACCAGACCGCCCGGCCCCACCGCGATGTAGCGCGCATTCGGATTGGTGGCCAGATAAGCCACCGTCCGACCGGCACTGTTCAACAGCGCCGTCGATCCGGAGCCGACGTTCGCATTGCCCGCGGGGTTGATGTACGTGCGGTCCGCGGCATTGTCGCCGTTGAAGTTCACGTCCACGCCCGAACGAGGCGTCGCCCAGGCGCCGGTTTCGGCGGTGTAGGTGCCGGAGAAGCTCCAGTTGCCCACCAGATTGCGCGCCGCCCAGGCATGGCTGCTCCGGAACCAGGGTACGTCGTACACCCAGGTCGCCGTCAGCCGATGCCGCCGGTCGAGTGCGGAGTTCGCCCGTTCCTGCCGCAAGCTTTCGAAGTCATATCCCCGGCGCGGCGTCAGCAGCGTCGAGTTCAGCGCCGCCGTCGAGTCGTCAATGTTCTTCGACCATGTATATGCCCCCGTCAACGACAGGTTCTTCGAGTAACGCTTCGTCATCTGCGTCGCCAGACCGTGATACGTCGAGTTGCCCCGCGGCTCAAACGCCGTGATCGTGCTGTTGAAGCCCGCCGTGTTCAGCGGATGCACGCCCAGCGCCAGCGACTCACGCGTCAGCGTCAGGCTGTTCAACTCGGCCGCGCTCGGCGGTGAGAGGTACACCGGCAACCCCTGCCCCGTCGGCAAGCCCGCGCGCCGGTTGATCTGCGTCTGGAAAGGCAGATGGACCCCGCGCGTGCCCAGATAGCGCGCCTCCACCGTATAGTCGTTCATCAGCACGCGCTGCACGCCGAAGTTCCATTGAATCGAGTAAGGCCGTTGCTGATTCGGAATATAGGACGCCGTACGCGCCCGCGCCACCACGGGATCGGTAATCGGCACCGCCGCCGCCGACGTCCCACCATTGGCCAGGAAGTTCGTGCCGTTCGGATTCGTCAGATGCGAGTTGATCACCGTAAAGAACTGCGGCGGCAGCGAGTTCGAACCGAGGTTCTGATACACCTGGTCATAACCCAGACCGAAGCCGGTCCGGATCGACGTCTTGCCGTCCTTGCCCGGGCTCCACGCCAAGCCCACGCGCGGCGCAAAGTCCGTCTTGCCGGCCGTCGGCTCGCCGAATACCAGCGCGCCCGGAATCGACGAAATCGCATTCAGGCTCTGCTGCCGCGAGCCCGTCGGCACGCCGACATACTCGTAACGCAACCCCACCGTCAGCGTCAGATTCCGCTTCAGCCGGATCTCGTCATTGGCATACAGATAGTGCGAGAGCAAGTTACCCACAAACGGGAAGCCACCCACCGAGCGCTCCGCCTGCGTCGGCATCAGATCGCGCAGATAGCGCTCGAGCGTCGCGTACTGATACTCGCCGCGATTACGCTGCACGAAGAACGTCGAACTGTTCACCTTGCGTCCGTCGTAGCCAAACTTGAACGTGTGCCGCCCGCGGATCCAGTTCACGTTATCCACCACCTGGAACGTGTTGCCGCGCCCGCTCTGCGGATAGCTCGTGTTCGGGCCCATCGTCAGGCCCAGTTCGAGGAAGATCAGGTTCGGAAACGAGTCCAGACCGGGGAACAGTTGGGGACCCACCGGACGGTCATCCACGCGCCGGTTGAAGGCGCCCCGCAATTCGTTGGTCACCGTCGGCGTAAACGTATGGAAGTGCGACAGGCTGGCCAGATGCGAAATCGTCCGCACCGGCGTGAAGAACTGCGGCAGGTTCGGCGTCGAGTCGATCGCATCCTGCTTGAAGTAGAAGTAGCGCGCCCGCAACTGATCCCGCTCGGAGAGTTGATAGTCGCTCGACACCACCGCGCGATAGTCGTTGGTGAAGGCGGGCGCCGTCACGCGCAATTGCCCCACCGGAATCTGCTGCCCCAACACGGTGATGTTACCGGTCGGCGTCGTCGCGGCCGGCACTTCCCGCTTGAACACCTCGAGATTCTGCTTGCTCAAGCCGGAGAGCGAGTCGAGCTGCGAATAGCCCGCCGTCGTCGGCACCAGCACCACGCCGGCGTTGGTCGCCGCCGCGCCGCTGGGCAGGTACTCGAAGTTGCCGAAGTAAAACCACTTATTCTTGATCGCCGGGCCGCCCACGGTCGCTCCCAGGCGGTTCTGATCCGCCCGCGGATTCTCCTTGATGCCCAACCGCAGAAACTGCTCGTCAATCGCGTTCAGATGGCGATTCTGCAGATAGTCGTAGAAAGAGCCGTGCAGTTCATTGGTCCCCGTCTTGACGATCGTGTTGAACTGCCCGCCCGTCGAGTGGCCAAATTCCACCGAAAACTGATTCTGCTGCACCGAAAACTCGGCGACCGCCTCATTCGACACGTTCACCAACGGACCCGTCACAATGCGGTTATTGTTATCCACGCCCTCGATCATGAAGTTGTTGTTCGATGGACGCTGCCCGCCCACCGACGGACCCGTGCCGAACCCGATGCCACCGCTCGAGGTGACACCCGCATTCAGCAGCGAAAGATTGATCACGCCCAGCGTGCCCAGTCCGCTGCTCGGCAGTTGCAGTGCCTGACGGCTGGTGAACGACGTCGTGATGGACGCCGTAGTCGTATCGATGGCCGCGGCCGCATCGGAGACTTCCACCGTCGTATTCACTTGGCCCACCACCAGCGAAAGGTTCACCGTCGAAGTCTTATTCAGCTCCACGGCCAGGTTCTGGACGCCCCCGGTCTGGAAACCGGTCAGCGTGGCCGTCAGTTGGTAGCGCCCCGAGGGCACATTCAGAAAGCGATAGTAGCCATCGTCATTCGTCTGCGTGGTGACGCGAACTCCCGTACCGGCGTTCAGTAACTCGAGCGTGGCGCCCTTCAGGGCGGAGCCACTCGGGTCAGTCACCGTACCGGTGACGTTTCCATCCATTGCCTGTCCTGGCAGGAATTGGATTGCGAGTAAAGCAGTCAGGAGGATCCGGAGAAGCATGAATCGGACCTTTCAAATTTTTGGGGATTGATGCCGGCACGTTCAGGCACAGCGACGTGCACCGGAAGGGCAGCGAGACGTTACCACCGTCTTATCGTCGAATTGGGGCGCTTGGAAAGGAATAAGGGGCCAAACGCCACGCTTCCGGGGCCAACCGGACCGTGGGGCGTTTGACCCCAGTTCACTCTGAAGTCGGGCTACTGACGAATAGCAATCGTCAGGCCGGGTTGTGCGTTCGTATCGCGATACCGCAAGCCGAACGCCGTGGAATTACCCGGCGGCACACTGCTCGGAATCTCGACGTTGATTTGCCACACACTGATCAAGCCCGGCGCCAAGCCGGAGTACTTGATCGCCGAAGCGGGGACCGCCGTCGTGCCAACCACGACCGTCAGGCTTCCCGATGTCAGGATCTGTCCGCTCGCCGGCACACCGTCGCCCGGCGAGCCCGCCAGGTTCCCGAGGCCGGTCGCATAGATCGTCACCACCGAACCGCGCGGAGCCGGGTTTGAAGGCGAATTGATCGTGCCATCCTGATTGATCGCCGCCACTTGTCCACGGCCACCCGCGCCGGCAAACACCGCCGGAGCCACGATGTCCATTTCCGCGATACCCGCCGCCAACACCTGACCCGTGCTCGGCCGCTCCACGATCACTTCCACCGTCCCGGAAGTCGCCGTCTCCTTCGGCACGATGAAGTTCACCTGGCTCGGCGAGATGAAGTGAATCGGCGCCGGGCGGTTGTCCACCAGCACGCGCGTATCGCCCACCACCGTCGGCATCGGCACCGGGTTCGGCTCTTCGGTGAACAGCCGTGTGACGTCGCCAAAGACATTCGCCGCGCCGTAAATCGACGAATAGGTCGAAGGGGCCACTTGCGTCCGGTGCGCCGCCGCTGAATTCAGCACGCGCAGCCCGGGGTAGTACAAAGCAACGCGGTTGATCGCATCCGCCGAGATGAGGTTCCCGAAACGATCCAGCGCTACCGCCAGCGGATACGGCGAAGCAATCACCTGCTCCGGCGTGATCGTGGCGCCCACCGGTAGTTGATCGTAGGGCAACAGCCGGAAGATGCGCTGATTGAACGTGTCCGCCACCCAGATATCGCCGGTCTGCGGATTGACGTACACCGACTGCGGAGCCCCAATCTGGCTAAAGTCCTGACGCGCCGTCGCGTTGGGCGCCGCCGACAAGGCCTCACTGAAGATCACCACGCGGTTACCCACGGTCTCCGCCACATAGAGGCGGTCCTGCGGATCCGTCGCAATCCCCTTCGGACTGCTAAAGCGATTCAGCGTCGTTCCGCGAGCGCTCTCGGTGAAGTTCGGTTGCCCAAACACGCCGTCGGCCGCCTGCCCGTTGGTGAAGTCTCCTCCCGCCGGCTTGCGGAAGCGGAGCACCCGATTGTGCAGGTAATCCGACACCAGCACACTGCCGTCGCTCAGGAACGCGATGCCCGCCGGGCTCCGCATCGTGCGGGACGTCGGATCCGTCGAGCGCGCCGTAAAGTTGCCTTGACCTAACACCAGATTCGGCTGCCGCAGGCCCGTCGCCGGCGTATCGAAAGGCTTGGGATACCGCAACACGCGGCCATTGCCCGTGTCCGCCACCCACAGATTGCCATCCTTATCTACCGCCACGCACGTCGGCGCATTCAAGCCGCGTTCGGTCGTCGTCCCCGGATCGCTACCCGGCGCATTGGCGAACGAACTCGACAAATCCGTCTGACCGATCACCATCGTGGCCGCATCGAGGGTCTTGATCCGCCGGACATCGGCGTAACCGAGCACCCGGTTGTTCTGCGAATCGGCGACATACATCCGGTCGCCGTCGAGCGCAATGCAAGAGCCGGCCAGTTGGGTTCCCACTGCCTGCCGATCGGAGGTAAAGCCGTCGAGGAAGTAGAACTCCTTCCCCTCCACCAGATTCGGGCCGTTCTGCGTGAAGTTCACCTGACCAATTACCCGCGTCGCCGCGTTGTAGGCAAAGTCGCGGCCCGGCATCACCAGCACGCGATTATTCAGCAGGTCCGCGACATAGATTTCGGATTGGCCCACCCACACATTCATCGGGTAGTTGAAGCCGTTGCTCCCGGTAGCTTGGCCATTGCGATTCGGCCGTCCGGCGTTGAAGCTATCCTGCCCGATCACCGACCGTGCCGCCGGCGAGAAGCGCGTCGTTTCAGCCGGCCAGTTCTCCAGCGCGTCGAACACCAGAATGCGATTGCTGCTCACGTCCGGAACATACAGATTGGTGCCGAAAGCAAAGAGCCCCGGCCGCGTCCCGTCCACCGTGCCCTGCGAGAAGGCGCCGGGCGTGTATTCGTTCACGCCGGGCAGCGTCTGGCCCTGCGGCACCGTCGGCACGCCAATGATCCGGCTGGCAGCCTTGCCGCTAAAGAGCGCCGTGCTGGTGTCCCACACCAGCACGCGAGAGAAGCCCGGTGCCCAATCGCGCACGAACAAACGTCCGCGCGAATCGAACGCAATGCCCGTCGGCAGGAACAGGTAGTCCTTCTTCGTCGCCACGCCTTCGAAATAAGGCAAAGTCGCCCGGCCCAGCGACGATGTGAAGTCGTTGCCGCCCAACACCAGATCGGCCGCGATCCCAAATCCACCTCGGTTGAGACGATCCACCGGATAGCGCAGCACGCGATGATTCTGCGGATCCGTCACCCACAGATTGCGCTGCGCGTCGAACGCCATCGCCGCATTCTGTAACGCTCCAAAGGGCTGAGTGAGGAAGAGTGTCGTGTCGCCCATCCCGTTGACCCCGGCGCCCTGATTGAACTGATTCTCGTTGATGCTGCGCTGCCCGATCACCAGGTCCACCGTCAGCAGTTCGGTGTTCTGATCGAACGGCTTGGGGTAGCGCAAAATGCGGTTGTTGCCCGAATCCGAGACATACAAATTGCCGCTGCTATCGGTGATCACCGCCGTCGGCCGGTCCAGGCCGCTCGCCAGACGCGTGTTGTTCGTATCGGGCCCTTGCGCGGAGGTCGTCTGCAAGTCGCGCTGACCGATCACCATGTCCGCCATGGCCCCGGCCGTCGCGGAGGTCCCGTTCTTCCAGGCGAGCACGCGGTTATTCCGCGTGTCGGCCACGTACAGGATCCCCGAGTTATCCACCCACACCGCGCGCGGGTTGTAGAGTTCCCGCCCCTCCACCAGGTTCACGCCACCGGTAAGAACGTTCGGCTTCAACTGGCCCAACACCCGCGTCGGGGCCGAATTCATCACCACCGTGGGCTGCGCCAGGGCGGTCATCGCCGTAAATAGAAAAGGCAAGGATCTCAGTAGCATTTGAAATTTCATTGGATTGGTACTCCGAACGGCGGAACGCGGGATAGCGCCGGGATTCTCTTTTACGATATTACACTTCCCAGATGGATCAGTCCGTTAATCGGCCTGTAGGTGTAAAACCTTGAGGCTAAACGTTCTTCACGCGTCAACGACCGTCGTGATCTCGGGGAGCGGATAAGCGAATCGCCCCTCGAAAGTATCGGTAAAGATCTGCACTCCAGCCGAGTGGATCTTTCCGTTCGATGCCCAGATGTGCACCGAATCCAGGCTGTGCGGCCGGCCCTTCATGTCCGTCGTTTGCCCGCCCGCCTCTTCGATCAGCAGCTTACCAGCCGCCATATCCCACGGATTCAGCCGGAACTCCCAGAAGCCGTCCAGCCGTCCGCAAGCGACGTGCGCCAGGTCGATCGCCGCCGAGCCGCTGCGCCGAATTCCGTGCGTCACCATCGCTAACTGATAGAAAAAATGGACATTGACATCCAAGTGGCGTCGCCGCGTCGGAAAACCCGTCGCAATCAGCCCCTCTTCGATGTTGTCCGCCGGCGACACCTGAATGCGCCGATTGTTCAGATACGCCCCGCCGCCGCGTTCGGCCGCGAAGAGTTCGTCGCGCGTGGGGTCATACACCACGCCCGCAATCAACTCGCCGCGATGCTCGAGCGCCAGCGTAACGTTATAGACCGGGTAGCCGTGCGCGAAATTCGTGGTCCCGTCCACCGGATCGACGTACCAGCGATACTCGCTGGTCTTATCGTGCAAACCACTCTCTTCGGCCACGATCGAATGCGTCGGAAAGTGAGTGCGCAAACGCTCCAGCACCAGCGCTTCACTCGCGTGATCCGCCTCGGTGACCAGGTCCTGCTCGCCTTTGATTTGAAAACGAACGCCGCGATCGAAGTACTTGCGGGTCAGCGCCCCAGCTTCCCGGGCGATTTCCGCCGCAGTCTCAAGAAATGATGCCATTCAATCCTTAGCGCCCGGATCCTCGTAGAGGTACTTGATTTCGTGCTTGTAGATGAACAAGTTCGGACCGTCCCCCCGCGTCAGCCGGATAAAGTGCCGGTCATAGTACTCCACCGTGCCGTGAACCAGCTCGTTGTTGACGAGTTTAACCGTCACCGGCGTTCCGGCATCGATCAGATGCCGAAGGTACTTGGGCTCCGCCAAGGTCGTTTCAGGTGCGAGGGTCTTCGCTTTGGCCACGTACTAGTCCGCATCTCCATAATAGCCACTGCGCGTCAGGAGCTGCAAACCAGCCGCGGGCACGGTGGCGCCGGTGAGTTGCACCCGCACCGGATGGAACGGCTTCGCGTCCACCGGCAACTCCCGCGGGTAGTACCCGATCAGGTACTGGGTCCGCAGGTCGCTCAGAATCGTGGCGAACGTCTGATCGAGTTCCTTGCCCAGCGCTGGCTGGAAGATTCGCCCGCCGGTATCGGCCGCCATCGTCGCCAGAGCATTCTCGCCCCCCACGTTCCGTCCCACCTCCTGGGTAATCGGCCGGATCAGGATGGGATAGATGACACAATCGGCGCGCTGCACCGCCTCCAGCGCCTCGCGATACTTCTTCGCCGATGTCGTGTCGCCGCCGTCGGTCACCACGATGATCACCTTCCGGCCATCCCGCCGCTCGATGTCATGGGCGGCAAACCAGAGCGCGTCGTACAGCGACGTGCCGGACATGGCCTTCAACCGCGCCAGCGGCCGCATCAGCCGGGGCAGGTTGCGCGTGAAGTTCGCCTCCATGCGCACCTCATCGTGAAAGGTATAGAGCGCGGCCCGGTCTTCCTGATTGCCTTCGCCGAACAGCGTCGTCAGAAACGCGCGCACCGCCCGCGCTTCGTCTTCCAGCTTATTTACCGTGGAAAGGCTGTTGTCGATCAGCAGCGACACTGACAGCGGCTGCGCCGTGGAACGCTCAAACACCGCAATCTCCTGGCGCACGCCCAGGTCCGTCACGGCGAAGTCTTCCTTCTTCAGGCTCCCGATCGGATTGCCCTTCGGGTCTTTCACGGTCACCAGCAGGCGCACCAGGCGCACCTTCACTTTGATCGTGGGCAGTTCCTGGGCGAATAACGCGGCTCCGGCCGCCAGACAAGCGCGCCGCGTCAGGCCCCTCGGAATCATGACTGTTTCCCGGCCGGAGTGACTACGGACTCGTCCCAGTCCCCGTCCACCCACACGTCGCCATCGGCGAAGTGCTCTTTCTTCCAAATCGGCACAGTCTTCTTCAGGCGATTGATGCCGTCCAGCGCCGCGGCAAACGCCGGACCCCGATGCGGCGACGTCGCCACCACCACCACACTCGCCTCGCCGATCTCCAACCGCCCCAGCCGATGCACCAGCGCAATCCGGCTGATGGCGTGCGCCGCGGCGATCTCGCGCCCGATCTGCGCCATCATCTTGATCGCCATGGCTTCGTAGCACTCGTAGTCGAGATACAGCGTCGCGCGGCCCTTTGTGTTATCGCGCACCACGCCTTCGAAATCCACCATCGCGCCATCGTGCGTTTGCAGCATCTGGCGTTTGATCTCTTCGGTGTCGATCGTTTCGCGAGTGAGGGCGAAGAAGTGCCCGGCCGGATCCTGGATCACGTGCGTGTAGGGTCCAGAGCCGCCGGAAACAGGCGGCAGAAACGCGATCTCATCGCCATCGGCGATCGGCGCATCCAGCGTTTCGAAGCTCTGATTGCGGGCCAGCACAATGCTCGCCGCTAAGCCCTTCAGCCGCGGATTCCGCTCCGCATAATGCGCAAACACGTCACCGAGACGATACCCGTCAGCCGAGACACCGAGCTCCAGGTTCTCCTGCGAAGTCCCCATCAGGTCTCGCAGAAGTCCGAAAAATAGGACTTGGACGCGCACTGCAGTCAGTTTAACAGACGCCTCTGAAAGCTCTCAGATTTCAACGATTTTGGGCTACCAGATCGGTGGCCGGCAGCAAGTCGCATAGGACTTCGTTCCCACCGTGTCGCGCGCCCCCGGGATGCCCGGCCCGCCCGCCGCCACATACCCGTAGCTCGCGCCCGTCTCATCCGGGCTCACCCAGAACGAGTAGAGGCTGCCTTCCCGCAAGTGGAAGCGAAACCGCACAGGCTTGCCCGCCAAACTCGCCAAGCTCGCCCCATTCTTCCAGCGCACCGCCTGCAGTGTATTGTTCGAACGGATCACCACCGCGTCCTGCTTCCCGAAGCCCGCTAGCGGGCGTCCTTCGCGATCCAGCACCTCGACGAACAAGTCACCTGCCACTGCATCCACATTGACGAACAGTTGCTGGCCCCGGAAGGTCACCGGCTTGGTCGTCAGGACCCCGGCGCGCCCCACGGCGTCCATCGACGCAAAGCCATCGCGCCGCAGCGTCGCCAGCCCCATCGAGACGTCACCGGACGTCCGAATGCCCGGATGGCCGGCCCGTCCGCTGACGTAGAAGTAGAGACGATCCCCCACCACCAGACATCCGCCGCCCGCCGGCTGGACGTTCGCGTAATTCCAAGTCCCCACCTTGTCCGAATTCGGCAGGAAGGGCTGGCGGTTCGGGCGATCCCAGTGGAACCCGTCGCGGGAATAGGCGAGCGAAATGTTGTTCGGCTTTTCCGCATCGAGCGGCTGTCCGCGCCAGATGGCGAACATCCCCACCATCAGACTCTCGTACGGAAACGCGTCCACCTGATACAACTGCGGCCGGACGTTCAAGTCCAGCCGACGCCCATCCAGCCTATCCGCCCCTACCCAATTCACGGACTCCTTGAAACGCTGCACGCCGTCCACCAGATCGTCCGTCTCCAGATACTTGCGCAGACGGCCCAGGTGATCCGGGTTGTCCGGCACCTGGCGCGGCACCCAGTCGTGGTCACGCAGGCTCATCACCCACTTGCCCAGAAACGGATTGCGGAAGAATGTCGTACGGTCGCTCCACGGCACGCTCTTACCCGCCGGCGCACCCCAGTGAATGCCGTCCGCCGAGTAGTAAACCTCCATCGGCTTCATGTGTCCGCGCGAGATCAGCGCCTTGTAACGCCGCGCTGGATTCTTCTCTTCGAGATCCAGGTAAATACTGGACGAATCGCGCGCCCCGGGTATGACAACGTTCGTGCCCGCCTTCACGTCGAGCGCCGGCTTCGACCAATGCACGCCATCGGTCGACGTCGCGTAGTTCGTCGAATTGACGCTGTAATACCAGGCTTTGAACAGCTTGTCGGCCGGGTCAAAGAAGATGCCGTCGCTAAAGGGCATCGCCTTGCCGACGCCTTCGACGAACTCATGCGGCTGATCCGCCTTGAGCACCGGGTTCAACGGATAGTACTCCGCATCGTGGAAGGTGCGCCGCAAATCGGTCTGCTCCACCAGGAAGTGATCGACAAACAGCTGCCGCCCCACATCGATCGGGATCACGGCCGGGCCGTCGAGTAAGTAAGGCGGCGTGGGCTGCGGCTCCGTGGAGAGCACGACATTCCGCGGCGGCCATTCGGCCGGCAGCACAATGCCGTTGTACAGCGTCCGTCCGCCCGTTTGCGCCAGGCAAAGGGCCAGGAACGGCCCCGCGGCCAGCAGCTTCCACGACGGGCCGCGCATTAGAAGCCGATCCTCAAGCCGAACCGGAACAGCCGTTCGTCGATGCCTTCTTTGGCCCGCGCTGTCGCTCCGATGGTGGTCACTTCCATGTAGCCGCCCAGGCTCCGGATGCTGCCGTCAGGATTCAGAATCATGTTGGACACATTGTTGCCCGGATTGCCGAAGTGCGGCGTATTGCTCAAGTTGAAGCCTTCGGCCCGGAACTGGATGGTGACGCGCTCGGTGGCTCGGAACGTCCGGAAGATGCCGCCATCCACCCCGATGTAGCCGGGGCCACGCAGCAGGTTGAAGCCCGCCGTCCCGAAGCGCGCACCCGTCACCGGCGCGAACGCCAGCGGGTCGTAGTAGGCCGAGCCCGAACCGATGCCGCCCAGCTTCTGCACCTCCGCCTTCACCAGATCCGCCCGCTGCGTGTTGCCGGGGGCGTCCAAAGAAGTGGCGGCCGAGGTCACCGAAAACGGCAACCCGGAGAAGGCGCTAAACACCGAGTTCACCTGCCAACCGCCGAAGATCGCCGAACCCAGCCCGCCGCCGCTCAAGTACCGCCGGCCTTTGCCGAAAGGCAACTCCGCCAGCGCCGTCACCTGCAGGTTGTGCGTGCGATCGTAGCCCGTCACCGAGCGGTTCAAACGGTTGTACTCCGGAATCTGAATCGCCGGGGAGCCATCGCTATCGTCGTTGCAACAGAGCCCCTGCGCCTTGGACCACGTATAGGAAGCCCCAATCTGCACCCCGCGCGAGAACGCCCGCGACAACTGCGCCTGCATCGCGTCATAGCGACCGGTGCCGATCGGCGCCACCACCTGCGTCGAAGTCGTCCGGCCAAACGGCGCGAACAACGGACGGCTCGCGTTGCCGCCGCCCGGCCGTCCGACGTTGTAGTCGATCAAGCCCAACTGCCGCGTCTGCCGCGTCGCCACATACCCCACCTGACCCGTGAAGTTGCCGAACAGCCGCCGCTGGATCGTGAAGTTCCACGCCTGCAGATACCCGCGCGGCATATCCTTCGGAACCGTCCGCGTGGTGAAGGCCGCGGGCACCGTCACCAGACCGTTGCCCAGATCGGGAGGCGTCAACGCCGGAATGCCTTGCTGCAGCGTCCGCGCCGGCAGATAGGCGTTCGCGCCATCCAGCGTCAGCGCCACCAGCGTCGGGTAGTTGGTCACCATCGGCCGCGCCAGCGAGTACGGATCGTTCGTAATGCCGTAGCCCGCGCGAATCACCGTCTTCTCCGAGAGGCGATACGCCAGGCCGAAGCGCGGACCAAAGCCACCCCGTGAGGGACGGATGCCGCAATCGAGCGGCTGATTGCCCACGCCGCAGATCATCATTTGGTTCGTGGCGAGGTCATAGTTCTCAATGCCGCGATCGGCGCGCGTCGGCACCGGGAAGTATTCCCAGCGCAAGCCCATCGAGATCGTCAGGCGCCGCGTGGCCTGCCATTGGTCGCGCAAGTAGAGCCCATAGATCGAGGCGCGCGTGGTGATCTCGTCGGGTACCTGCAGCATCTTCTGGATGCGCGTCGGCGAACCCAGCAGGAAGTCGCCCCAGGAGTTGAAGACGTTCGGCGAAGGGCCGTTGCGAATGTTGGTGACGCCGCCGGTGAAGGAGAAGCCGCCCGGCGCGCCGCCGCCCGCCCCGCCCAGTTCATGCTGAATGCGGTTCATGTGCTGGCGCGAGACGTCCACGCCGAAACGGATGTTGTGGCTGCCCTTGGTGAGATTGCCGTTAGTCGCCATCTGCCAGGCGGGATCGTGCCAGATGATCGGCCAGTTGGTGAACGGCAGACCCAGGGTTGTGAGGCTGGTGATGGCGAAGTTCGGCCAACCGCCCTGATAGCGCCGCGGCCCATTGGTACCCGGAATCCCTAGAAAGTCGAGGCCCAGCTTCTCGTCCAGGCGGATCTGCTCCGAGTTGGTATCGAGCAGGTTGAAGCCGAAGTTGCCGTCGATGAGGAACGACGGATTGAAGACGTAGGTGCCGGCGACGCTCAAGCTGTGCGTCTTACCGGTCGCCAGGCCAGCGAAGCCCGACGCGCTGTTCGTCATCGGACCACCCAACTGGCCGAAGATCGGCGGGCTATCCATCTTGTAGTTCAGCAGGCCGTAACGGCTATAGAGGAAGAGCTTGGACGACGGGTTCCAGTTCAGCTTCAGGTCCATCGTGTTGCGGTCGAAGGCATACGGATCGCCCTTGAAGAAGTTGTTCGCCAGGCGGTCGGTAAACGTCGGCGCCGGAATCAGGCCGGCGATCTTGAGTGCGATCGGGTCCTGCCGGGAGCGCGGAATCTGGTTGTTCGGAAAGGCGAGCCGGCCGGAGCCGTCGGTGATGCCGGTGGCGGGGTCGTAGATGGGGCGCGTGGAGCCCGAAAGGTCACCCAGGATCATCGCCGCCGTCGGCACGCTGCCGAAGGAGGTACCGGTCTGGCGGTCGCGCGTGCCTTCGAACGAGAAGAAGTAGAACAGCTTGTCCTTCACGATCGGCCCGCCGATGGTGCCGCCGAACTGATTCATGATCGACTTCGGATTGCGTTCGCCGGCTGGCAGAAAGAACGGCTTGGCCTTGGTGACGTTGTTGTTGTGATACTCGAAGCCTGAGCCGTGCAACTGATTGGTGCCGCTTTTCACCTGCAGGTTGATCGCCGCCCCGCCCGCCATGCCTTGTTCGGCATCGAAGCTGTTGGTGGCCACGTTGACGTTCTCAATCGCTTCGAGCGCCGGCACATAGGTCGTGAGGTGAGGAAGCCAGACACCGTTGGTCGTCACCCCGTCGATGCGCATGTTGTTGCCATAGCGGCTGCTGCCGTTGACATTGAAGGCCAGCGAGCGCGCCGGATTGGCGGCAATGCTGTTGGTTTGCCCCGCGGGCGAGAAGCCTGGCAGGGTGCTGAGCAAATGCTGGAAGTTGCGGCCGGGCGGGACCGGCAGATTCACCAGCGCGCGAGTGCCGATTTCGGACTTCACCTCCGCCCGATCCATTTGCATCGCATTCACCGACGCATCCACCACCACGCTTTCCGCCACTTGGCCCACTTGCAGAGCCACATCCAAACGCAGCACGCCGTTGATGCTCACCTCGAGCCCCTTGCGCTGCTGCTCCGCAAAGCCGACCTGCGTCACGCGGAGCTCGTAGGGACCGCTCGGCACGTTCGTAAACGAGTATGCGCCCGTCTCGGCCGCCTGCGCCGTCCGCGTCTGATTGGTCGCCGTATTCAGCAAGGTCACCGTGGCGCCGGCCACCGCCGCGCCGGACGAGTCCGTGATGTTGCCCACCACCGAACCATAGAGCACCTGCGCGGCAATCCGCGCCGGTGCCGTCACGCTCATGAGCAGCACGCTGGCCAGAGCCAGGAAAAGACAATGACGCCGCATAAACAAGACCTCCTGCTGATTTGTCATGACAATGGTGTGCGAAGCTGCGCACCATTTCCAACTCTGTCCCGCATAGCGGGATAACTAGGGCCGCGCGGGCTCCGCCTGTCGCTCGGCCACCAACTTCCGGTGATGCGCGTGGACTTCCTTGAGGTGTTCGCGCACCGCGAACATGTCCGAAGCGCAAAGGATCAGTTGCGCGCCGCAATCGAGCGCGTCGTCGATTAAGCCAGGGTGAGCCGTGGCCACCGCGGCGATCTTGCCTTGCTCGCGGATAGTCTCAATCGCCGAGCGATAGAGACGACGGAAGGCAGGGTTGCCGAAGTCGAGTGGCATGCCCGCGGAGATCGAGAGGTCGGCCGGCCCCACTAACGCGCCTTCGATCCCCGGCACGCTGACAATCTCCGCACAGCAGCGCACGCCTTCCATGCTTTCGATCTGCGGGAAGAGATACGTCTCTTCGTTGGCCGCCGCCATGGTCTCCAGGCGCGAGTGCAACGCGTACTTCATCCCGCGCGTGGCGCCGTTGTAGCCGCGTTCGCCCAGCGGGGCGAACTTGCCCCATTGCACGATCTGCCGCGCCATCCCGGCGGACTCCACCATGGGAATCACCACAAAACGCGCGCCCATCTCGAGCGCCGGCAGGATCGCATCGCGCGATGCCCCCGCCACGCGCAGCAACGGCAGCGCCCCGCTGGCATCGCAGGCAATGCAGAACGCTTCGATCTCGCGCGGCGAGCGGCGATAGTGTTCGAGGTCCAACCACACCACGTCGTAACCCACCTGCCCCGCCATCTCGACAAAGGCGGGCACGGCGCTATCGAGCGCGCACCCCAGCAACACCGGCTGCCGGTTCAGGATCTCCCGCAACGGCCTGGACTTCAGTTCCGCCATCTTCATTGGCCTCCTCGCAGCCACGCACAAATCGCCATCAATCCTCTATGCAATAAGGCGGAGACGCCGCAAGCAGCAACGAATCCCACCACGGCTTCCTGGCCAGGCCAGGGCATTTCCCAATCGCGATGCCGCGTCAGACGCGGGTAGAGTTCGCCACCCGTCCGGGGATCACGCATGCGCCACCTCGGGCGGCTGCGGCAAGCGCGGCAGCACTTCGGCCAGTTCGGCGTCGCGGTCTACGGGTGTCCAGATGGTGGCGTAGAACCGGTCCAGCCGCCATTCGGGTTCGCGCGGCGTCAGGCAGCTCACCACCACGCCCGCCACGATCCCGCTGCCCAGGTAGAGCGTGATCAGGTAAGGCAGCATCACATCGTTCCGCCAGCCCAGCCCCCAGTAGCCGTACATCCACGTCGCCGCCGCGGCGATGAAGCTGGCCCAGGCGCCATAGCGGTTCGCGCGCCGCCACCACAGCCCCAGCCAGAAGGCGATCCCGATCAGTGGCACGATGTTCCACATCAGCCGGATCGCGGTGGGCACGTCGCCCATCGCCCAGGCGAAGCCGATGCTCCCGGCCACAAAGACGACGGTGAACAGCCGGCTCACCAGCAGTTCGCGTGTGGGCGAAAGAGTGCGGCCAGTAGCCTGCAGAATGTTCCGCGTAAACAGCGCGGCCGAACCCACCGACATGACGGCGCCGTTATCCATCACCGAAGCCATGATGCAGGCGATCATCAAACCGGCGAAGCCGGCGGGCAGCAGGTCCCGCACCAAGGCGCCGAAGACGTGGTCGCCCTCATACCGGCCAGGGCCATAGATGCCGATGGCGAGCACCCCCGCCAGCGCCCAGGCCACCGTGCAGACCCGCTTGAGCGTCACGCCGACGCAGAAGCCGATGCGGTTATCGAGTTCCGTGCGACCCGCGGCGTTGTTGCTCATGATGTGGGGCTGCGCCACCACGCTGAACATCTGGTTCACGATGGTGGCCACAATCCAGAACAAGCCAATCTCGCCGGGCGCGATCAGCCGGAAGACCCGCTCGGGATCGGGGATCGACGTGCGCAAACCCTCCATCCCTCCCAGCCGGTGCCAGGCGAAGGGCAGGAGCAGAAAGCTCATCAGGATGGTGAGGCCGCCTTGCAGAAAGTCGTTCCAGATGGCCGCCACCACGCCGCCCAGCAGGCCGTAAGCCAGAAACGCGAGCGTCATCAGCAGCATCGACGTCATCAGCGAGACGGCGCCGCCGGTGAGCGCTTCGATCAGCTTGGCCGCGCCCAGCAGCGCCATCCCGAGGTAGCCCCAGTTGATGACCAACCCCATGCAGGCGTACAGCACGCCCAGAGACCGACCGTAGCGCAGCTCAAAGAAGTCCGCCGTGGTCATGCAGCGCGCGCGCCGGAACACCGGACTCAGCAACCAGAAGAACGGCGTGTTGAAGACGAGAATCCACTGATACCAGATGCCCGTCATGCCGAGCTTGTAGGATTGCCCGGCCACCCCCACGGCGTTGTCGGCATGCGTGCCGGCGCCAAAGGCGTACATGATCATCATGGCCTTGCCGAAACGGCGGCCACCCATGTAATAGTCATCGGCGCTCGCCACGCGGCGACGCGCCAGCCAGCCGATCCCCAGCACCACCGCCAGATACAGGCCAATAATCGCGAAATCAAGCGGCGTGAGGATCCACATAAACAGCCGGCGGACTGCCCCAGCATAAACGCCGCATGGTGGAACGTCGCCGCCTGTCCCGCCATGCGGAACGGACAGGCCAGGCACCAGCCGGCCGGTATACTACTGGAGCAATGAACCGTCGAGGCTTTCTGCTCACTTCCTCGATGCCGCTCGGCTCGGCCGGGCCGCTGCAGGCGCAGCCGCGCGTACCGCCGGTGCACCGCTTCTCCGGTTCGTTCCACGAAATCGGCGAGCAGCAGGGCCGCGCCCTGGCGCGCGAAATCAGGGCCGAAGCTGCCCCGGCACTCCGCCAGCTTTGCACCGCCTGGAAGCTGACCGAAGCCGCCACGCTGGCCAAGGTGGTCTCGCGCTACGAAGGCGTCTATCGCGAGATGGTGCCGAACGCCGTGGCCGAGATCGAGGGCATCGCCGAAGGCGCGCGCCTCTCGTTTCCCCAGGCGTTCTTCGCCGGCATTCGCGACCTGTTGCCGGCACAGGAAGGCTGCACGGCCGTGGTGTGCCCCGGCTCGCGGACGGCCAGCGGCTATCCGCTGATCGGCCAAACCAAAGACACCACCGCCCCGCTCGAGCGCTATCACCTGTTCCGCACCAAAGAGGCGTCCGGCTTCCGCGCGGTTGCGCTCGCCTATCCCGGCTGGATCGGCAACCTCGGCCTGAACTCGCACGGCGTCTCCTGGACGGGCAACAGTCTTTACGGCCCGGAAGCGCGCGGCAAGGTCTATCCGGCGAGCCTGATGAAGCGGCTCTTCTACGAAGCGCGCGACCTGCAGTCCGTGCTCGACCAAGTACGCGGCCTGCGCTTCGGCAACGGCTGCTTCTGCGCGGCGGACCGGCAGGGCACCGCCTTCGTCATGGAGTGGGTGGCCGGCGAAGTCGACTTGCGCGAGATCCGCCAAAGCTACGGCCACGCGAACAACATTCTGGGGCAAGCCCGCGCCCGCGAGACGGCGCTCGCGTCCAATGCCAACTCCCGCCTGCGCCAGCAACGCATCGACTCGCTGCTGGCCGCCCAAACCGCGCCCGCGACCGCGGACGACTTTGAACGCTGGTTCACGGACCACGAGCATCACCCGCGCTCCATCTGCCGCCACCGGAACGCCGAGAGCGACGAGGTGACCACCTCCGCCTTCATCGCCGACCTGGGCCGGCGGGAGTTGCGCGTGGCGCTCGGCAATCCCTGCCAAACCCGTTTCAGCGCGCACCGCATCGAGGAGATCTGAAGATGGCGACTGTCCGTGTCCTGCCTGACCAAACCACCCTCGACGACCGCGCGGATTCCACGCTCTCCTCACTGTTGAAGGCGCTCGAACTGCTCTGTAGCTTTTCCACCGAACGGCCCGAATGGGGCGTTACCGAACTGGCCGCCTATCTCGGCCTTTCGAAGAGCACGGCCCATCGGATTCTGACGACGTGCGAGCAGTTTCGCTTCGTTGAACGCACCGAAAGCCGCCGCTACCGCCTGGGGTCGCGGGCGCTCGAACTCGGCAACATCTACCGCTTCGACCGCCGGCTGCTGCTGGGCGCCGAGCCCGCGTTGCGCCGCCTGGCCGAGGCCACGCAATCCACCACGCATCTGGCCGAGCTCGACGGACGCGAGATCTTCGAACTGATGCGCTGTTCGAGCCCGAAGTCGATTCTGTTCACGCCGGTGCCGGTGCTGCGCGCGGCGGCGCATGCCACGGCCACGGGCAAGGTGCTGCTGGCCAATTGCGATCCACCGACGTTGAACCGCATTCTGGGAAGGCAGGTGCGCTTGAAGCGCTACACGCCGGCGACCATCTGCGACCCGGACGAGCTCAAGCAGCAGTTGGCGGAGGTGGCGCAGCAAGGCTATGCCATCTCAGACCAGGAAGCCACGCTCGGCTGCTGCTGCATCGCCGTGCCGCTGCGCAACCGCCTCGGCCGCGTGGTGGCGGCGGTGAGTATCTCAAACACCAGCGCGACGTTCGCCACCCCCCATTTGCCCAAATACCTCGGCCGGCTGTTCCAGACGGCGGAGGCCATCGGACGGGACTTCTGATCGATGACCCTGCCTCAGCTAGCGGCGGAAGCGCGCCGCGAATGTCTCGAAAACATCCTGCCTTGGTGGTTCCGCCACGCGATCGACGAAGAGCGCGGCGGCGTCTTCACGATGATCTCCGACGCCGGAGAGCGGCTAGGCACGGACAAGTTCGTCTGGAGCCAGGCGCGCTGGCTGTGGACCGTCAGCGCGGCTCATCAACGCCTGGGCGCACAGCCCCACCTGGCCCGCGCGGCCGAACAGACGGCGCGCTTCCTGCTGCGGCATGGCCGCGGCGCCGATGGGCGCTGGCATTACCGGCTGGCCGCCGACGGAGCCGCCGTGGACGGCCCGCTGAGCATCTTCTCGGATTGCTTCGCCGTCTACGGACTGAGCGAGTATTACCGCCTGTCCGGCGACCGCGAGGCGCTCGACGTGGCACTGACCACCTTTGACTCCATCTGCCGGCGCGTCGAGGCTCCGGAGTTCCGCGAGATCGCGCCCTATTCGATGCGGGCCGGCCTGCGTCCGCACGGGGTGCAGATGATGCTGGTGGAGACCGCGAACGAACTGTCGGTGACGCTGGGCGGCTCCGCCGAAATCGATGCCGTGGCGGCCCGCGCCACCGACCTGATCCTCGACCGGTTTGTGCAGCCGGACAGCGGGCTGATCGTCGAGTTCCTGGAGCGCGACTTTACCACCGCCGCGGCTCCGGAAGGAACGCTGGTAGTGCCCGGCCACGCCATTGAGGGCATGTGGTTTCTGGCCCACTTCGCGAGGCGCACCGGCCGAGCGGACTTATTGCCCCGCATCGCCCAAGTGACGCTGCGGCACCTGGAATATGGCTGGGATCCCGAGTTCGGCGGCTTGCTGCTGAACCGCGATCTGCAAGGCGGCACGCCGTATTTCCCGCACGGCGAGAAAAAGATCTGGTGGCCCCACTCGGAGGCCATCTATACGCTGGCCCTGCTCGGGTCGCTCGATCCTGGCAGCCGGGAGTTGGCTGGTTGGCTGGAGCGCGTCCATCGCTGGACGTACGCGCACTTTCCGCATCCCGAGGGCGAATGGCGCCAGCGGCTCGACCGCCGCGGCCAGCCCGTCACCGAAGTCATCGCGCTGCCGGTGAAAGACCCGTTCCACCTGCCCCGCGCGCTGATTTTGCTGAGCCAGTTGTAGCCTCTCCCTCCGCGGCCCTTCGATTGCATTCCCGAGGGCATGTTTTCCACCCAGCGCCTGGCGGTTCGCCTGTTTGTTCTCACGGCCCTGAGCAGCCTGATGTTCGCTCAGCAGAAGCCGGTTCGGCCCATGGACTCGATGGAGGGAGAAGCCCTTTACGTCAACTACTGCGCCCGCTGTCACGGCCGGGACGCCAAAGGCGGAAAGACTTCGCCCCTGGGCAAAACCGTCTTGGGCCCCGATTTAACGCGTTATGCGGCCCGTCACGGCGGAAAATTTCCGCTGGCGGAAGTGCGCCAGATCATCTCGGGAGAAAAAGAACTCTCCGGTTCCCACGGTACGCGGAAGATGCCGGTGTGGGGCTCCGTCTTCTCCGAGGTGAAGCGCGATCAGGACGTGGGCCAAGTGAGAATCGACAATCTCGCCCGCTATCTGCGCGACCTTCAGGTGAAGTAGCTGCGTCTTTTCACGAGCCTCTGCGCCTTTCGGCGCAGCTTTCCCGGAGGTACGCCGCGGCACGGGCACGCTCTATCATTCGGTTTTCAAACAGCGGGGCGGACGGCGCCGCGAAGGTCCGAGAAAATGCTTGGGTTACCCGGGAACCTGAGAGGCGAGATCTTTTGTTTTGAGCGAGATCGCCGGGTTTGTTTTCAATTTTTATATTTCTTTTTGAAGGCGGGGTCGACGAGGTGGTCGGGGGTGTCGAGGTCGGCGGGGTGGGGATTGCGCCAGCCACGGTGAGCGTTGACGGTGTCGGTGACGGCTTGGGAGACCTCGTCGAAGACGTCCTCGTGATGCTCGAGGACGCGGATGATGGCGTCGTTGATGAGGGGCCAGAGATGGTCCTGGGGCGGGGAGAAAGTCGGGTGGCTTTTGACGAGAATGATGCGGTGGTCGGGGTGCTTTTGCTTCAGTTCTTCTTCGTCGGCGCGGCGGCGGGCGTCGCAAAGGGCTTTCCATTGGGCGGCGGGGAGCTGGGTCCAGTTTCGGCCGGCGTGGTGGTTGGGCACGGGGATCGAGTAGTAGTCGATGTCGGTGTAGGCAGTCATGACGGATTCCTCCTGGCATGAGAGTAGCAGGGGTGGTTATGTTCTCTGGGCGAGTTTTTGGGTGGTTGCGTTTTGTTTGGTTGGAGTTACGGGGATTGAATTGGTCGTGATCGGGGTTGGGGCCCCGCATCGGGGACGGGGTGGTGCCCGCAAAAGCCCGCTAGCAGAGAGTTCTAAAGACGCCAGTTCTCGATGTTTAGCTTCGCGCCGACCTTTTGAATCGCCTGAAAATCGTTGGTGTTTCCGGTTACCAAAGAAATGCCGAGCCGAACGGCTACGGAGGCGATCAGGCAATCAGGCAATTCCAAAACCGCTCCCTGCTTTCGAGCCGCGGCTTTGATCATCGCCTTTCCTGGTGCCGGACATGGCCTATCCCCCCGGACATGGCCTATCCCGCGAGCTAGGGGTTGCGGTCGGTGGACAATTGGCGACAGTCGGGCCGCAGGGGCGGTCGGTGCCCTCGCTTGCGTCGGCCGTTTCTTTTCTGGTGCCGGACATGGCCTACTGTGCCGGACAGGTCACCGGCGTCTGAATGAGCGGCACACCAAAGATGTCGAGCTTGTCTCTTCGCGCCGCCGGGGCCCCAACCGCTCGTCGGCTTCCTTACAATGACGTGGCTCTTCGTCCTGGAGAATATTGGACGGCGGGCCAGCTTACGCGCCGACAGGTTGTGGTCTAAACTCTTTACAATGGAAAACCGACGCGAGCGCTGACTCGGGGATGGTGAGGAAGATTCTTGGAAGAATGCACGCTCAGAGCCCTAAACCACAAAATTGAAACGACTGAATTGGTGGAGACCCGACGGTGGGCGCCTGTTGGAGCGGTTTTCCTGGTTTATTCCTTAGCTGAGATGAGCGCCGCGTTCCTTGGACTGCCTTCCGTGGCCGGAGGTATCCATGATTCTTTGGGTATTGTCGGTGCGGGAGAGTTTCCCAAGATCAAATTTCTCCTCCTGCTATTGCCTCAGGCGCTGGCAATCGGCATGGCCTTCGTTGCCTTTCAAAAGACGGTGTGGCCGATTGCTCTAGGGGCGATCCTGCGCCAAGGCGCGCCAGCCAATGGCCTCGAA
Organism: Bryobacteraceae bacterium; assembly: GCA_965229305.1. GTDB lineage: Bacteria > Acidobacteriota > Terriglobia > Bryobacterales > Bryobacteraceae > JALHNI01. The sequence continues at coordinate 86,764 of CBDDIZ010000024.1, forward strand.
CTTCATGTGCCCCGGGCGGGATTCGGCGGCGGTGCCACGCTGATCGTCTGGGCGGCATTTGCATGGCAATGGGGTGCGGCACCGGTCTACTCTCAATGGCTAGCAATGTCGCAAATCGTCCTATTGGTTTTGCTGGCGATTCCCGCCTTCCTTCTTTTTCTGTTTCGGCCGCGGGAGAAGTACTTGATCACGGACCTCCCGGGCCGCTATGTAAGAACGACGCCAACTTCTTTGCCGATCGAGGTTGAATTCTCCAGCAGCCTCCCGAATCTTATGATCTTCCGGGAGCGGCAGAATCAATTCGAACTCATCCCGTCACACGCCGTCCGGCTAGACGGCGGCTCCATCATGGTTTGGAATTTTCAGCAGTTGAAGACGGACTTCGAGTCAAATGTCTACGAAGCTATCTCGAATATTTTAAAGTGCAGATGCAAGATCAGCCTCACAATTCGCAATCGCCTCTTACCAGAACCGCTTGAGGCTGGAGTGGTGAAGGAATTTATCGATAACTTTCTTTACAGCAACGATGAACACGGCCGTCCTAAATTCTCTCAGGTAATCGAAGATGTGTTTGTAGACTTGCTGAAGCAACAAGAGAGAGAAACGGCCCGAGAGATGCGCCAGTCATTGGCAGACTATGAGGGTTTAAAAGCGCAAACGGGTGCCGCGGCCATCAGTCTGAGAGCTAATAATCCGGGGCTTCCTGTAATCTTCGCTGAGCCGGAAGTAACCAAAGCGGCGGAGATGCATGGCCGCCATCTGGAGATACTGAGCGAGGCGCTGAACGGTATTCGCAAGCAGTGGGCTGTACAAGAGCAGAGGCAGACAACTCACGTCGGCGAGTTTTCAGCAGCATTTAAGCAGTTATTGAATCAGCATCTCGAAAGATTATTCGACTATGACAGCGAGTCGGCCCAGACTTCTCTCGCTTTACTGCTAAGCATCGTCTCGATTCAAATCCGCGCAAAAGACTTTTCGCTCAGCCTGAATACCGAAGGCGAGCAATTGAGCGCCGTAATTGCGGCAGAGCAGGCGCTACTCGACGAAGCCGCGAAAAAGCAGCATGACATGCTAGATCAGCTCGAAACGCACAATCAAGCAGGACGTGATGCGATGTTGAGCACGTTCTTGAATTCGCGCCGGCAAGTCGAGGCTGCGGCGCGCATCGGCATGGAAAGCAACAAGCATTTCCGGCAGGCACTCGAGCAAGCGCGACAACTTAGCGGAGAGCTCGACAATTACTCCGAGATAACCGCTGCCGAGGCAATCGACGAAGCCCCCCCACCGGCTCCCCCTCACAGCGAAGATGAAGGAGGACCTGAGTTCTGAGAGAATATCGTTGCGGGATTCGCATCGTTCATTTTCCGCGTTTCCGCCGGAGCGTTCATGAGCGGGAGATCGAGGAATACGTGCAACTGCAGGCCGCGTTTTGGGGCGCGGTTCAGATGGTCGCGTTGCAGCATCGGTCATGCAGCATTGAGCTTCGATTTCTGAGCGATCCGGCAGAACGATCCATTGCTGTGTTCATCCTGCTGCTTTCCTCGGAGCCACAAAGGATCAAACCAGGCCTCCTGAGCCAACTTGGTCAATTGCTCCCAAAAGACTTGACATGGCTGCCGCTCAGCCTTGACGAACTGCAGCGCGCAGTTGAGCCAACGCGGCCCGGCTTGCACTATTGGCGAATCGCCCGAGTAGCACGGCGTCTCGAATTTATCGACTTACCGAGCTACTTGGATGAGCATGGGTATGAGCCGGGAACGTCCACCCAGGTCGGCGATAAGCGGTCGCCGTTCGGGGATTATGAGGGCACACGATGCATTCCGGAAGAGCCCAATGAGTTTCTCAAACGGGTGGCAAATACTCAGTATTGTTTGCCGATGTTGGCTCCGATGGCGGCGTCCATCATTGATCGGCGCAGCCTTTTTGAAGAACTGCAAGCCACGGCACCGGCAGTTGTGAGCATGGTGGTAACTCCCTTTGATGTCGATACTCTTCTCAGTGATCGACAAGTTGCTGAGCGTCTCAAGTTGTTTGTTGACCTACGGGCAACGTCGCTCTCCAACTCAGGGTTTGGCGACGCGGAGCAGTTGCGGAGGGTTTTCGATCGATATTTCTTACTAGGGAATCGAATTGGCCTGGCCACGATTCGGATCGCAACTCCGGCGAGTGTCGATCCGATGGTGATTGCGCATCAAGTGTGCGCTTGCCTGGGAGGCACGAAAGGATTTGATGTGCATCCGCCCAATCGGGACGTACCGAAGCTCGGCAACCTGATGGCAAAGATCGAAGCCGAGGTCCCAGCGACCGGCGATCAGGCAGGATGGCGGCAGGCGACCAAGGCAATCGAACGTAGCCTGGATCAGCAGCACATCGAACCGCCTATGGACGAACGGTTCGCGCCTTTCCTGGTTCGTTTGCCCCACGTCTATTCGATGGAAGAGATTGCGGCTCTTCTCCATTTGCCTTTTGGTTATGAAGAAGGGCTTCCGGGATTGTCCACGCGAATGCCGGTTCCTTTCTTCTCATCCTCACAGCGCTTCGACCCTGTGGCCGACGCAGGTGAGCATCGGACGCCCCCTGCCGACCGGATGCGTATTGGGAGGGTAAGTCCACGTTCATCGCAAGCGGCGGCCGCCGACGACGAGGGTCTGCATTGGCACTCGGTGCCCGTGAATGACCTCTGCAAGCATGCTCTGATCGTCGGCAGCACGGGCTCCGGGAAAACTGTGACCACCAAGTTCCTATTGCGTGAGCTGGCGCGGCTCGGTGTTCCATTCCTGGTTATTGAGCCAGTGAAGACCGAGTATTACGCGAGCCTCCGATTGATCCCCGGTTTCAATAAGCTGAAACGGTATCGTTTCGAAGGGACACCGGAAGGTCGGAAATCGCGGGACTATCTGAAGTTCGACCCACTCCGCCTGCAACAAGGTGTCACAGTCGCACGCCATGCTTCGTACCTCAAATCATGTTTTGAGGCAGCGTTTCCGCTGGAAGCCTGGCAGGCTCTGTTGATCGAGCACGGTCTTCGCGAATATTACATCTCTAGTGCGAGCCTCGGAGGTTGTGGCTTGAATCTGTTCTCGCGCGGCGGCCCGGATACCGTCCGGATCGAGGAGGGCCGGGTGTATCCCTCCTTCGATACATTCACTAGCTTTTTTCTAGATCGTTTTCTCGATCGTCAGCTTCGTGGCACGGACGTGAGTGCGGCCAAGAATCAACCATACGACAAGCATTTCGAAGAGCAGCGGATGGCGTTTCGCCGAAGGTTTGAGAACCTGAGGCTCGGGCCCCTGGGGATCGCATTTCGAGAAGCGGATGAATGGACCTGTTTTCAGCCCCAGGAGTTGTTCGCGCCATTCGATTACCTGCTTACTCGACCCTGCATCATAGAACTGGATGGAATACCGGATGGGGAGCAGAAGTCACTGGCCATGGCGTTTTTGCTAACGTTCTTATACGAGCGGCGGCAGGCCGACGACCTGATTTCGCGGGAAGCTGGATTGGACCCCCCAGCCGTGCTGAATCATGTGCTTGTTGTTGAGGAGGCACATCGTCTGTTAGCAAATGGTGGCAGTAGCCGCCGAGGCGAACTGCAGGGATTGGACTCGAAGAATAAAGCCGTGTCCCTATTTGTGGACATGCTGGCAGAGGTAAGAGCGTTGGGACAGGGCCTGATCATTGTCGAGCAGATTCCAACGAAGTTGGCGCCTGAAGCGATCAAGAATACGAATCTGAAGATCATGTTGCGGCTGACGTCGCGCGACGACCGCGACTTTTTGGGCGAAGCGATGAGCTTCAATGAAGAGCAGAAGCAATTTGTAAGTACCCTTCGTGCGGAACGGGGGGTGGCCGTGCAGTACGTCGCATTCGACGAGAGTGTCGAGCAGCCAGTATTGCTTAGCCTGCCGCTGGGCAGGTCGGCGAACATACAGGAATCGGGTTTATTTGATCGTTATTTTCGGGAGGATAACCATGGGTGAGTCAGGGGAAGGCGGCGAAGCTTCGGCTAGCGCAGCCGGGTCCGGGTCTTCGTCAGAAGCGTCATCATCGGACTCGGGGGAATCGAGTCAGACCGGCGGCAGCAGCGGAGAGGTTGCAACTACGTCCTCGGAAACAGCCGTCACCGAGAGCGTTTCTTCTTCAGAAGGCGAGAACCCTTCGGGCTTCGAGGCGGCCGACGAAGCGGCGTCGGCGGCTGTTCGAGAGCAGGCCCGGGAACAGGCCGAGCGGCAGCAAGCTCAACGTGACGCGCAGGAAACTGCCCAGGAACAGGCTGAACAACAGCAAGCCCAACGTGACGCACAGGAGGCTGCCCGAGAACAGACCGAACAACAGCAAGCCCAACTTGACGCGCGGGAGGCTGCCCAGGAACAGACCGAACAACAGCAAGCCCAACGTGACGCGCAGGAGGCTGCCCAAGAACAGACCGAACAACAGCAAGCCCAACTTGACGCGCGGGAGGCTGCCCAGGAACAGACCGAACAACAGCAAGCCCAACGTGACGCGCAGGAGCAGGCCCGGGAACAGACCGAACAACGGCAAGCTCAACATGACGCGCAGGAGCAGGCCCGGGAACAGATCGAACAACGGCAAGCTCAACGTGACGCGCAGGAGGCTGCCCGGGAACAGACCGAACAACAGCAAGCCCAACGTGACGCGCGGGAGGCTGCCCAGGAACAGACCGAACAACGGCAAGCTCAACGTGACGCGCAGGAGGCTGCCCGGGAACAGACCGAACAACAGCAAGCCCAACGTGACGCGCAGGAGGCTGCCCAGGAACAGACCGAACAACGGCAAGCTCAACGTGACGCGCAGGAAACTGCCCAGGAACAGGCTGAACAACAGCAAGCCCAACGTGACGCACAGGAGGCTGCCCAGGAACAGACCGAACAACGGCAAGCTCAACGTGACGCGCAGGAAACTGCCCAAGAACAGACCGAACAACGGCAAGCTCAACGTGACGCGCAGGAGGCTGCCCAGGGGCGGGCACAGCACGATGCCAAAGAGCTTGCCAAGGAACAGGCTCTTGAGAAGGCAGAGCAACGGCAGGCTCAACACGATGCGCAGGAAGCGGCGGAAGAGCGAGTGAGTCTACGAAAGCGTATCTCAACCGGAACGACAGAGGCGGCGGAGCGGGTGGGGGCTGTAGAACACCTGAGCAAGATGGCGAGAACAGCGATGGGTATCGCAGCGATTTCGTCGATGCCAGTGCACGCGGAGACCAACTATCCCGTGATTGAGAAGGCCCCCCCGCCCATCGAACGGGAAGCTCCATTAATGCCCAACCCTATTGAGGAGCAGATGGAGGCTCTTGCAGAAGCTGAGGCAGAGAGGAAGAGACGGGCCGAGGAGAAGAAACGAGATGAAAATCGGAAGGCTTAAGGATTTGACGGCCGGTAAGGCAATTGGTGCTCTCATTGCGTTCATCGCATTTATAACCATCGTCTGGTTCGCCTCCTTCCAGTCGGATCCATGCCGTGCGCTCGATTCAGCGCGCGAAGTCCTAAAAAAAGATGCCGATAATGTTGACGCGCAACGTCAAATCCTCAAGTATGAGTCAGAGTGCAAGGCGTTGGCCGACAGTCAATGTGATGGCGACCAGTTTCAACTGGCAGAAGCCAACTACACGAAATTGTCGGATCCGTGCGTTGGACTCTTCGGATTTCGACGTGGGGTCGACCGTCACCCACAGTCATCGGATGCGCGTAAGGGATACGAACGCTTTGGCCCACCTTGCAGGGTAATTGCTGACGCCGCGCTGGAAGCGGGGCGCGCGGGGGGTAGCGATCTCTTTTCGCGAGTCTATGAGGCGCTGCGATTAAATTGCGAAGCAGTGGCTAAATTCGAGACACAGCGATCGCCGGACGGCCAGAGCGTCACCAAGTTCAGGGCGCAATGCGCCACTGACGCGCAGCACGCCTTGAACGCAGAGCAGTACCCGTTAGCCGTCCAACGCTTCTTGACGCTCCGAGATGTCTGTTTGGCGGTCAATGCTTTCAGCGAGGCAATGGGACGAGCCCCGCAGCGGCAGGAACTTCAAGAATCCTTGCGGGAGCTTGGCAAGAGACTCGAGGAACAGGCAGGAAAAGAAGAGGAAGCAGGAAAATTGGAAGCCGCAGTCAAGGCTTATTCTTGCCTGCACTCACTGATTCCCTCAGTGAGTGCGCTGGCGGCCATCGCGAGAGTCTCCGGTCAACTCGTGATTCGCAATCCGGAGACAATCACCTTAAAGCGCAAGTTCACCGGCCATTCCGGGGAAATCCGTGCGATTGCCTTCGGTGAAGAACGAAATTGGTTTGCTTCGGCAGGGCTAGACGGTCAGGTGATTATCTGGGATATCAACGGAGGCGAAATTCGGCGCCTGCCGCGCGGCCGCATGATCTGGGCTATGGCAGTGAGTCCCGACGGCAAGTGGTTGGCCTCATCGCCAGACGACGGCAAGATCCAAATCTGGGACCCGAAAACTGGGAGAGCCGTGGCTACAGAAACCGTGTCAACCGGCGCGCGGGTGGGAGCACTGGCATTCAGTCCCGACAGCGGTTGGCTGGTTGCCGGCGACGACCGAGGGCTCATTACGATCTTCTCGGTGTCGGCGTCGGGCAGCCTGCAAGTTCTTCAGGAACTCCGGACGCACAACGGTTTATCAGTGTTCGGACTGGCGGTCACCGACAATCGCTCAATCGTCTCGTCTAATTATGGAGGAGCGACTGTCTGGTTTGAAAATTGGCGTACCGCCTTACGACTTGTGCATGGAAGCACCAACGCTTGGGCCGTCGCTACAGATTCCGGAGGCAGGAAAATCGCGACGGCCGGTTGGGATCGTTTGGTGAAAATCTGGCAAGTGGACACGCCCTGCTCTTCGCGCGACTACGAACGACAAGAGGCTCTAGCCGCTAATCGACGCCTAGGACGCGAACGTGACGAACCTCTTCGTGTATGTGTTTTGGGAGGCGGGCGCGAGTTGTCCAAGCACGCTGAGCGAGTGACGGCGGTTGCGTTTGGCGCAGGCGGAAATCTGCTCGCCTCTTCTGGATACGAACCCAGTATCTATCTCTGGGGCGCGAACGAGGGAGCGTTTCTTCAGCGGCTGGACAAGGGTCATGAGGGCGCAGTCCATGCGATCGCATTTAGCCCCGATGGACAATGGCTCGTTTCGGGCGGATCGGATTCGAACGTCTCCCTCTGGCGTTTGACGCCGGAATAGCCAGATCTGCGTCGCGTGTTATGCCATCAGCGGGAGGCAACCCGCTGTGAGGAAACTTTAGGAAGGAGCGCCCTTTATGCCAATGCGAGTAAGCTGCCCTCAATGTGGAGCAATCGGGGTTCTGGCAGAGACATCACTTAATCGCCGCGTGCAATGCAGCAATTGTCAGATGGTTTTCAGGGCGTCTCCCCCGGTTGAGCAGGCGCAACCCAACGAGATCCATGACGCTCTCGCGGACCAATCGATAGCCGGGCCAACTGATCGACGCTCAGGAATTCGCCGGTTCCTCGAACGGTCGCTAAGCAGTCTGCTTCCGGGACGGCCTCCGTCATCCACGGAAGAACAGACGGCAAGAAGTGGCGAACTTCGGTCAGTGAGAATGCGCTGCGCTTTGAAGAAGCAGGAGTTTGCGGTTATTTTCCAGAGGAACCGACAAGGGGGAAAATACAGCATTGTCAACATTATTGAAACATCCACGACGAATCCGGTCGACGTCTCCGCCCAGGTTAGAGAAGCTGTCGAGCAACCGGACCAATTCGATACTTCGTCCTTCAAGTGTCCATACTGCGATTGCCGGAGCTTCTGTATGTGCAACTGTAACGCTTATTTCTGTGCGGCGGTCAGCGAGGGCACCCCGACCGGCCCGCGTAGGACGTGCCCGGCTTGTGGAGTTTCCAACATTTACAATCAGAGACTTAGAGAGATGCGCAGCGCCGAGTTACAGCAGCAGTCACCCAGGTCGCTCTCCACAACACTAGCTAGAAGTACATCCCAACCGTTACTTCCAAATGGCGGGGACGTGGCGCCAGCCAACGAGAGACTGCAATAGCCCGAAGCGAAGAACGAGCAGGAATATCCGTCACGATGGGCAGCGGTCTAGCTCGGTAACGGCGAAGATCGGGTGCGCTGACGCTCAACAAGTGGGTTCCACTGTAAGTGGACATTGCCGGTCCCATTTTCCTCTTATAACGACGGAGTATCTCTCGCCTGGCCAACAGCCGGAAGCGGGAACGACGCAGCCCGAGACTCGGATCAGCGCGGCAAATCGAGAGTCAGCAGCTCCGAAGAGCGGACGACGAAGGGCAGAACTCGCGTCGCCTCTCCGTCCTGGACGGTGAGCAGATAGCTGCCGTGGGGCAGGCGGGGCACTGCGAAGGCGCCGGAGGCGTCGGTGACCGCTTCCCAGGCTCTCGCGCCGTAGGCGGGGACAATCCGGAGCCAGGCGCCGGAGAGGAGGGCGCCAGCGGAACGAAGAACGCCACGGGTGACGCGGGAGGGGTCCCACTCACGGAGGGGTGGACGCAGGGTGAGTTCGAGAGTGACGAACAGCCGCGGCTCGCGCACCTCGAGGTCCGGTTGAGGCTCGGGAGCACGGAACAGGTCCCTCGCCCAGAGGGCATAGCGGCCGGGAGGTACGTCCACCACCAGCACGCCCTTCGCCTCCGGACCGAGACGAACACCGTCGTCGGGCCGGAGTTCGCGGCCGTGGTGAACCTGGCCGGACCGAACGTTCACCAGGCGGACGCGCGGTTTCTGGAGGCTGCCGCCCGGTGCCGGCAGACGGACAAAGACCCGGGAAGACGGCGGACGGGGGGCGGCCGTCAACAGCGCGACGGTGAGGGCGACGACGCCAAGGCGCAGGCAGGACATCCAAGCATGAAGGCAGGGAACGGACGCTGGCCCGTTCCCCCGCGGCCCCCTAGGCCGTCTTCTTCATTTCCACGTCCATGAAGTAGTAGCAGATCATGTGGCACATGATCATGTGCGCGTCTTCGATGGCGCCGTAGTGCGACGCATTGACGTTGATGTGGAGGTCGGCGAGAGGGCCGATCTTGCCGCCGTCTTTGCCGCTCATGGCGATGGTCTTACAGCCGATGGACTTGGCGTACTCGAGCGCTTGAACGACGTTCGGCGAGTTGCCGGAGCAACTAACGGTCATGAAGAGGTCGCCGGGGCGGGCGAAGTTCTTGAGGGGTTCGACGAAGACGACATCGAAGCCGACGTCGTTGCCGTAGGCGGTCATGGTGGGCATCATGTCGGTGAGCGACATGATCTTGAAGCGCTTTTCGACGGGCAACTGGAAGCTGGCGCCTTTGGCCATGTCGCAGGTGAAGTGGGAGACGCTGCCGGCACTGCCGCCGTTGCCGCAGACGAAGATCATGCGGCCGGCGTCGCGGGCTTCGGCGAACATCTGGATGGCCTGATCCACTTTGGCCAGATCCACCAGATCGAGGGTTTTAACGAGATTTTGCTTGTATTGCTGCGTGTAGGTCACTTCCTTCTATTATGAAGCACGCGGCAGAGGCGGGCTTTGGCGGGAGCGCTCGAAGCGCCGGGGGCGCAAAAATAGACCGGGCTGAAGGCGATTCAGCCCGGTGTTGGTTGTGACATGCCTCCCGAAAACTCTACCAGGTAAAACTAGAGGAGCTCCCCCCACGAAAGGAGCCAGTAGAGATGAAGAAGAGCCGATACACGGAAGAGCAAGTGATCACGACGGTGAAGCAGATGGAGGCCGGGCGGAAGGCCAAGGAGCTATCGCGCGAACTGGGCGTGAGCGAAGCGACGCTATACGCCTGGAAGTCGAAGTATGGCGGCATGGAAGTGAACGAAGCCAAACGGCTGCGTGAACTCGAACAGGAGAACGCGCGACTGAAGAAGCTGGTGGCCGACCTGTCGCTGGACAAAGACGCGCTGCAGACGGTGATCCGAAAAAACGGGTGGAGCTTGTAGGGCAACGGCGCGATGTGGCGCTCGTGATGGCCGAACACGGACTGAGCGAGCGCCAAGCCTGCAAGCTTTTGGAAGTGGATCGCACCTCCTATCGTTACGAATCGCAACCGGAGCGGAATGCCGAACTGCGGCAAGCGCTGATCGAGTTGGCCCGGCAGAAGCCGCGGTTCGGATACCGGCGCCTGGGAGCCCTCCTGATCAAGCGTGGTTGGAAAGCCAACATGAAGCGGATCTACCGGCTGTACCGCGAAGAGCATCTGACGGTGCGCCGACTGAAACGCAAGCGTCTGTCAAGAGTCACACCACCAGTTTCCGCGCTAACCGCGGCCAATCAGGAATGGGCCATCGACTTCGTGACCGATGCGCTGGCCACCGGCCGCAGCTTCCGTGCGTTGACGATCGTGGACAGCTTCACGCGCGAATGCCCAGCCATTGAGGTCGACAGTTGCTTGTCGGGACATCGTGTGACGCGGGTGCTCGATCGCGTGATCGAGCAGCGAGGCACGCCGGCCGCCATCCGTTGCGACAACGGCCCGGAGTTCACCTCGCGGCACTTTTTGAGTTGGTGCGAAGAACGGAAGATCCAGTTGATCTTCATTCCGCCGGGACGGCCCATGCAGAACGGCCACATCGAAAGCTTCAACGGGAGACTCCGCGACGAATGCTTGAACGCCAACTGGTTCACGACTCTCGCCGACGCCAAAAGCAAGATCGAGGCGTGGCGGGAGGACTACAACACCGAGCGTCCCCATTCGGCGCTGGGCTATCTCTCGCCCGAGGAGTTCGCCGCACGATGGCCATCGCGCGGGGACACTACATTGCTGGGGTGGAGAAAGGGGGCTCAAGCGCCGCCCCCTTCCCCCACACCCCCATCCCCGCTGCCCGAGACGGCAGCTCGACGAGGTAAGCTGATCCAGCTTCTCTAGTTACGTTTGGTAGGAAGTTTGGGGGCAGGTCAGTTGGGCAACCGGCCCAGGGCCGGAAGCGTTTAGCGACGCGCCGGAAGCGTTTAGCGGCGCGCCGGGCGGCGGCGCCAAGCCGCGAGCCCGGCCAAGCTGAGACCCACCAGCGCGATGCTGGCCGGCTCCGGCGTAGGCACGATCTCCTCATCGAGCGTGATCGTGATGCGGCCGTTGGTCCCGCCCGAGGCGATGGCCAGAGCGGCATTCATCGCGGCCGGACTGATGTACGAACCGCCGCCACCGCCCGAACCGGCGGTGAGAGAGGACGATCCGGCGCCACCACCGCCGCCGCTATAGCCGCCACCGCCGCCACCGCCCGAACCACCGGCACCACCGCCGCCGCCCGCGCCGCCCGCGCCGCCGAGGATGGACGTGGCGCCCGCGCCACCGGCGCCAGGATAGGCACCGCCACCGGCGCCGCTGATAGCGAGACTGCCCACGGCATTGGTGCCCGCGGTAAGAAATCCACCGCCACCACCACCGCCGCCGCCCGTGAAGCCGTCGGAGGGGCTGCCGCCGGTACCGCCAGCGCCGTTGATGCCACCGGCAGCGCCGCCGACGCCATTGCCGTTGGTGCCGCTCGTCGTCAGGGAGGCGTCAGAACCGACAAAACGATAGCCACCGCCACCGCCGCCTCCGGCCACCAATAAGGGCTGCCCGGAACTCTGGGACACAATGAACGTGCCGCCGCCACCGCCGCCCGCACCGGCAGCACCACGGCTGCCGCCCTCTCCGCCGACGTAGAGATCGAGGATGTCTCCGGCGGTGAGCAGAAACAAGCCACTCACCGACGCGCCATTGCCGCCGGCGAGGGAGTTACCCGTGCCGCCATGGGCGCCAATGCCGGTGATGGTGTAGTAGCCCGTCGTCGTGATCGTATAGCTCGAGGCGCCGGGCGCGGTGAGATCCAGCAGGGGCGCGGCGGGGATCGTCGCCGCGAGCCCCATGGATAACGCGATCAGTCGATGCCATCTTTTACTCATCTTGTTGAAAAACCTCCGACTTCCGAAAACGGGCAGTGCGTCCTTGACTGCTCGTTCAAGCGAAGAGATCCGACTCATGTCGTATACTTCGACGCTCTCCAAGGGCAGGCGGAAAACCGTAGAAAATCTCATCATTAATTGGATTTATAGGGGAGCCAAGAAAAGCGGGATTGGTGGCTGGTAAGTCTGTTCGCTCTCTTCTGAAACACGCTGATATCATGAGAACGAATGCTAAAACCGACGATTTTCCGCGAGTACGACATCCGCGGAATCGCTGATGAAGAGATGCTGTCGCCCGATGTGGTGAACCTGGGGCGCGCGATCGGCACGTACATGCGCCGTCATGCGGGGGCCAAGCTGACGCTGGGGCGCGACGTTCGCCTGAGCGGGCAAAGGCTGCACGATGCCTTGCTCGAGGGACTGCTTGCCACCGGCTGCCAGGTGCAGGATCTGGGCGTGGTGCCGACGCCGGTGCTCTATTTTTCGGTGCATCACTTTCACGCCGATGGCGGGGTGATGATCACGGGCAGCCATAACCCGTCGGAATACAACGGCTTCAAGATGATGACGGCGAAGAAGTCGATCTTCGGCGCGGCGATTCAGGAGATCCACCAGATCCTGGTAAGCGGCGACTTCGCCACCGGCGAAGGCAGCGTGGGGGACGTCGATGCGGTCGCGCCCTATGTGGACGATGTGACGGCACAGTTCACGTCGCTGCCGCGGCGCGTGAAGGTGGTGGTGGACGCAGGCAACGGCACCGGCGGCCCAGTGATGGCGCGCATTCTGGAGCGGTTGAACGTGGAAGCGATCCCGCTGTTCTTTGAGCCCGATGGCCGCTTCCCGAATCATCATCCGGACCCGACGGTGATGGAGAACCTGGAGCAATTGGCGCAGGCCGTGCGCGAGCACAAGGCGGAGTTGGGCATCGCTTTTGACGGCGATACGGACCGCATCGGCGCCGTCGACGAGCACGGCGAAGTCGTCTACGGCGACTTCCTGCTGCTGATCTATGCCCGCGAAATTCTAACCCGGAAGCCCGGCGCCACGTTCATCGGCGAAGTGAAGTGTTCGCAGGTGATGTACGACGAGATCGAGAAGCTGGGCGGCCGGCCGATCATGTACAAGACGGGCCATTCGCTGATCAAGACGAAGATGAAGGAAGAGCATGCGGAACTGGCGGGCGAGATGTCCGGCCACATGTTCTTTGCCGATCGCTATCACGGCTTTGACGACGCCATGTATGCCGCCTGCCGTTTGCTTGAGATTGTGGCCGTCTCCGGCCAGCCGCTTTCCGCGCAGGTGGCGGGCTTGCCCAAGACGGTGAGCACGCCGGAACTGCGCATCGATTGCGCCGACGAGGAGAAGTTCGGCGTGGTGGCGCGGCTGGCGGCCCGCTACAAAGCCACGCATCGCGTAGTGGATGTGGACGGCGTGCGCGTCCTCTTCGCGCACGGTTGGGGACTGGTGCGCGCCTCCAATACGCAGCCGGTGCTGGTGATGCGGTTCGAAGCGGCGAACGACGCCGAGTTGAACAGCTATCGCCAGGAGATGGAGCAGGCCGTGGCTGAGGCCAAAGCGGCGCAGTAAAGCCATGCTGCTGGCGTTGCGGTTCGCGCTGTGGAGCGCGCTCCATGCATGCTTTCGCGTGCGGGTGCTCGGCAAAGAGCGCCTGCCCCGGGACCGCGGCGCGCTGGTGGTGTCCAATCACGTTTCCTATGCGGACGCGGTGCTGATCGGTTCGGCCACGCCGCGTTTCATTCATTTTCTGCTGTGGAAGCCGATCTACGATTCGGCAGCCACGATCTTCCGGATGCTGAAGGCGATTCCGATTTCGCCCACTTCGCCCAAGGAGTCGCTCGCCTCGCTCGCCGCGGCGCGCAAGGACCTGGAAGCCGGCGAACTGGTGGGCATTTTTCCGGAAGGCCAGATCACGCGCACCGGGCATCTGCTGCCCTTCAAACGCGGCTTTGAACGCATCGTGGAGCAGAAAGGCAGCGACGAGCTCCGCGCCCCGGTGATCCCCGTGTGGCTCGAAGGCCTGTGGGGGCATCCGCTGAGCATGAAGGGCGGCAAGCTATTCGGCTCCTGGCGAAAGGTGTGGCGGCCGACGATCACGGTGATGATCGGCGAGCCGGTGGAGCGCAAGATTGCGCCCGAGGAGTTGAACTCCCTGGTCGCCCGCATGGCCACCGAAGCGGCCCGGCAGCGGCCTTGGGGTAGTTTGGGCCAGCATTTCGTGCGCGTGGCGCGCCGCCATCGCGGGTCGCTCGCGCTGACGGACTCAACACGCCAGGAGATGACCTTCGGCCGGGCGCTCACGGCCGCCATTCTGCTCCGCGGTTGGCTGGACCGTCACACGGCCGCCCAGCCAGCGACCGGACAACCAGTGATCGGAGTCCTGCTGCCCAACTCCGTCGGCGCGGCGCTCGCCAACCTCGGCGTCACCTTCGCCGGACGCACCGTCGTAAACCTGAACTTCACGGCGGGCGAAGAGGCGATGGCCGCCGCAGTGCGGCAATGCGACATCCGCACCGTCATCACGTCGCGCAAGTTTTTGGAGAAGGCCAAGCTCGCCCCACCCACCGGCGCCGTGTATCTGGAGGACATCCTGACGGCGTTCGGCGCCGTAGAGAAAGCATGGGCCACGGTGAAGGCGTACTGCCTGCCGGCCGGGTGGCTGGCGCGGGGCACGCGGGATGACGTGGCGGCGGTGATCTTCACCAGCGGCTCCACCGGCGAACCGAAGGGCGTGGAACTGACGCATGCCAACGTGCTGGCCAACATCGATGGCAGCGCGCAGATCTACGACGTGGGTCCGCGGGACGGCATGCTGGCGGTGCTGCCGTTTTTCCATAGCTTCGGCTTCACCTATAACTTGTGGTTCCCGCTGCTGAACGAGTTCAAGCTGGTGCTGCATCACAATCCGGTGGACGCGAAGACGGTGGGCGAGTTGGCCGAGCGCTATCGGGCGAGCATCCTGCTATCCACGCCCACGTTCTGCACCACGTATCTGCGCAAGTGCACGCGAGAGCAGATGGCGCACCTGCGCCTGGCCATTGTGGGGGCGGAGAAGCTGCGGCCGGCGCTGGCCGCCGAGTTTCTGGAGAAGTTCGGCGTGGTGATGTACGAAGGCTATGGATGCACGGAGCTGGGGCCGGTGGCCGCCGTGAACGGGCCCAACTTCGAGCAGGTCCCGCGGCAGGAAGGCCATCGGCCCGGCAGCGTGGGAAGGCCACTGCCCGGGGTGTCGGTCCGCATTGTGGACCCCGAAACGATGGAGCCTCGCGAGCGCGGCACCGAAGGCCTGCTGCTGGTGGATTCGCCCAGCCGGATGCGCGGCTATCGTGGCCAGCCGGAGCGCACGACCGGTTCACTGCACGAAGGCTACTACATCACGGGCGACATCGCGCTGCTCGACGAAGACGGCTTCCTGCATATCACCGATCGCCTGTCCCGCTTCTCGAAGATCGGCGGCGAGATGGTGCCGCACCTGAAAGTGGAACAGGCGGTGCAAGGTTTGCTCGGCGACGCGAGCGTCCTGGTGATCGGCATTCCGGACGCGAGCCGCGGCGAACGTCTGGTGCTGCTGCACACGCACCCCACTCTGGAGGCGGCCGACATCGTCGCGCAGGTGCCGGACCTGCCGCCGCTTTGGGTCCCCAAGCGGCTCGACATCTTCCGCGTGGAAGCGATCCCGACGCTCGGCACCGGCAAAGCCGACCTGCGCAAGGCGCGCGAACTGGCCCTGGCGCTCACTGGCGCCCAGTAGGCCGTGCTAACTTCTGGGCAGGAAGGAGCGCGATCGATGCGAGTGCTTTGTCTGACGTTGCTGAGTGGCTTGCCGCTTTGGGCGGTCACCTACCGTTGCCCCACGGGCCAGACGCTGGAGGTGCGGTTCATCGACCAGAAGGCCGTGGTGCGCGTGGTAGGCATGCCCGAGATCACGCTACCCCAGGCGATGAGCGGCTCCGGCGCCCGTTATTCGGACGGCTATACGACGTTCTGGGAGAAAGGCGGGGTGGCGTTGTTCGAGGCGGGGTCCGTGAAGGTGCAGGATTGCAAAGTCGTCCCGGCCGCGCTGAGCGGCAAGTTTACGTTGATGGAGCTCGACGGGCAGCCGGTGAAGCTGTCGCGCCCGGCCTTTATGGAATTTGCGGAAGGCGGCCGGGTGTCCGGCTCGCTGGGCTGCAACCGCTTCAGCGGCAGCTATCAGGGGACACTGCCCGCCATCAAGTTTGGGCCGATGATGTCGACCAAGATGGCCTGCATGGGGGAGGGGGATCGCGTGGAGCGCGGCTTCAGCCAGGCGCTGAACACCGCCGCCAAGGTGGAACTGTTCGAAGGCAAGCTGCGGCTGACGGACGCCGCCGGCAAGACGCGCGCCATCCTGCGGCAAGAGTAACAGCCAGCGGGGACGCCGCTGGCTGTTGCTTCCCCGTTACGTGCGGCGACCTTATTTGACGGTCGCCGGATCGGGCGTGGAGGTGGGGGTGGTCTTGGTCTTTTTGGCGCCGGAATGCCGGTTGCCTTTGCCATGCTTGCGGCTATGCTTCGCGGGCGAGGGCGACGAGCCCGGATCCGGTTGATTCGCCGGCGTAGTGGATTGTTGCGCGAAGGCGCCGGCAGTGGCCAACGCCAGCACCATCGTCGCGTTGAACAGCTTCTTCATATTCGACTCTCCAGTTTCTGCGGACTCCTCGGCGATCGAAGTCTCCGCACCTTCAGCTTCTGCCTGAAGCCTGTTCGGAGATATCGCCTGGAGAGGGGAGGAAACAGAAGGTAGTGAGGGAGCGGTGTTAACCGGAAGCTAAGCGCCGAGCGTGTGGTATTCGCCGCCGTCGGGATTCCAGTAGGCGAACCCGTCGGGGACCACTTCGAGATTCGGCTCCAGGCCCGCCCGTCGAAGAAGGCGCGCCGCCTGCGTGGCGTCGTGCATGTTGGGAATATCCACCACCTCCACGCGATCCAGCAGACCGTCGTAGTTCTCTTCGATGTAGGTGATCAACTCATTCGGTTGACCGTCACCGACCCAATCGACATGAATGTCATGGTCAGCGGCGAAGGTGCGGATGCGCCACGCCTGACCCGGCTCCAACCACCATTGGACCGTATCGGGCGCCCCATCACCGACAGGGGCATCCGAATTCTGCACGTAGCTACTCCGGATATTCAGGATTCCGACAATCAACTTGGCAGGCATGCTTGTTAACTTCGGCAGGAGAGGCGCCGGCGAATAGGGAATTTTCCCAATTGAGCCGGACCAAGGTGATTCTGGTTCTAAGGTGGAGGCTTCGCCTGAGGGCGAACTCAGGTGTTTTCCGTACGACCGTCCGGGCGCGCCAGGCCGCGCCGGCTCTCGCGGGCGAAATCGGCGAGTTCGCGGCCCAGCGGGGTCTGGTCCAGGGCGGCGAGCGCGGCGGCGCGCGGGAGGCTGTAGAGCGTCCGATAGGCCTGCTTCAGGTCACGCAGGTCGGCGGCGGTGAAGCCCGCGCGACGTAGCCCCACGACGTTCAGACCCACGGGGCGCGCGTCGAAGCCGGAATAGAGGAAGAACGGCGGCAAGTCCAGATTCACGCGGCTGTTGCCGCCCACCATGACGTTGCGGCCGAGGCGCGAATACTGATGAATCACCACGCCGCCGGAGATAAACGCCTGGTCGGCAATGTGGACGTAGCCGGCGACCAGCGTATTGCTGGCGATGGTGATCTGATTCCCGATTTGGCAATCGTGCGCGATGTGGCCGGAGCCCATGATGTAGTTGTCGTCGCCGATGCGGGTGGTGGACTCGGGCTTGGTGCCGCGCGAGATCGTCCAGTGCTCGCGGATGCGGTTGCGGTGGCCGAGGGTAAGGTAGCTGCGCGCGCCGGTGAAGGCTTTGTCGAACGGGTCAGTGCCGAGGGCGGCGCCCGCCGAGATTTCGTTGTCGTCGCCGAGGGTGGTGTAGGGCTTCAGGAACACGTACGGTTCGAGCCGATTCGCCCGGCCGAGGCGCACGTGTTCGTCGATGACGCAGTATTCGCCGATGACGCACTGGGGGCCAATCTCGGCGTCCGGGTGGATACGCGCGGTGGGCGCGACGCGCGCCGAGGGGTCAATGGCCATTCCTCTCTATGATAGTGTCTGATGCGAATTGACGAGATTGCCGCACGCCTCGGCGCCGAGGTCGAGGGCCCCGCGGAGTGGGAGCCGGCCGCGGCCGCCACCCTGGATGACGCCGGCCCCGCCGACCTGGCCTTTGCCAAGACGGCCGCCCA
Source organism: Bryobacteraceae bacterium (assembly GCA_965229305.1). GTDB lineage: Bacteria > Acidobacteriota > Terriglobia > Bryobacterales > Bryobacteraceae > JALHNI01. The sequence continues at coordinate 104,897 of CBDDIZ010000024.1, forward strand.
AGCCGCGGCCTCCCGCGCTGGCTGCGTCATCGCCCCCCTCGATTGCCCCGCGCTCGCCGGGCGCACGGTGATCCGCGTGGCTCAGCCGCGGACGGCCTTTGCCCAAGCGCTCACCTGGCTCTACCCGATGCCCACGCCCGCCCCCGGCATCGATCCTCAAGCCCAGGTGGACCCCGCCGCGCAGTTGGGCGCGAACGTCGCGGTGGCAGCTTTCACCGTCATCGAAGGCGGCGCCGTGATCGGCGACGGCTGCGTCATTGGGCCGCATTGCCGCATCGGCGCCCGGGCGACGCTCGGCGCGGGCAGCCGGCTGCACGGACGGGTGACGCTGTATCACGGTGTTCGCCTCGGCGCGCGTGCCATCCTGCACGACGGCGCCGTCATCGGCGCCGATGGCTTTGGCTTTGTTTTCGCCGGCGGGCGTTACGAGAAGTTCCCGCAAGTGGGCACGGTGGAGATCGGCGACGACGTCGAGATTGGGGCGAACACCTGCATTGACCGGGCGGCGCTGGGCATCACGCGGATCGGCCACGGCACCAAGCTCGACAACCTGGTCCATATCGCGCATAACTGCCAGATCGGCCAGCATGTAGTCATCGCGGCGCAGACGGGCTTCGCGGGCGGCTGCACGGTGGGTGATTATGCGGTGATTGGCGGTCAGGTGGGGTTTGGGGAGCGCGTGCGCGTGGAGTCAAGGGCTGTCATCGGCTCGGGCGCGGGCATTCTGAGCGGCAAGATCGTGCGGGCGGGCGAGCCGGTGTGGGGGACGCCGGCGCGTCCGTTGCGGCAGTATCTGGCGTCGCTCGCGACGTTGAGCCGTTTGGGGCGCAAGCCGGCCAAGTGATCATCGTGGTGGGCGGGAATGCCCGCAAAGTCGGCAAGACGTCGTTGGTGTGCGCGATCATCCGCGCGTTTCCGGAGGCCGAGTGGCGCGCGGTGAAGGTGTCGCCGCATGAGCACACGGGCGAGGGCGGCGATACGGAGCGGTATCGCCAGGCGGGGGCGTGCGAGGCCGCGTTGCGGCGTGAACTACCGGCGATCGTGGACGGGAATTGGCTGGTGGAGTCCAACCGGGCGATGGAGGCGCTGAGCCCGGACGCCTACATATTCCTCGAAGCGACAGCGCCGGAGAACGAGAAGCCCCGCGACCGTTGGCATCGCGAGCGCGCGACGCTTATCCTGCGGGACTGGCAGCCTTCCGACGGCTTACCCGCCGCAGTCCGCGCGCTTATTTCTTCGCTTTTAGAATCGCGCTGATTGTCTTTTCGCGTTCGTCAGCGGCCCAGGTCCGCTCGATCTCCGTCTCGGCCATCCCGGCGGACCGGCACAACATCACGTACGCCGGCAGCGCGTGCGGCAGATGCTTCCACCGCGCCATCTCGATCAGCGTCTCGCGCGACCGCTCCTGCAGCAGCGTCATCAGCTTCGGGTCCCGAATCTCGCTCAACGTCACCAGCACGCGCAGCGCCTGTTCGCGATCGCTCCAATCGAGCGAGTGCAGCATCTCGACGATCCAGGTGGGGAGGACTTGCAGGCCGGCGTCCGGATCGCGCCGCGCGAGCACGCTGATTGCCGCCAGCGACCGCAGCGCATTCTCGCGAACTTTGGCGCCGGGGTCGCGCATGGCGAATTGCAGGTCATTCACCACCTTCTCCTTCTGCTTCACATAGCCGATGGCGTAGGCGGCGATGGCGCGTTCTTCTTCGTCGCCGTCGCGGAGGGCTTGGCGGAGAGCAGGCAAATTGGGATCGGCGAGTTGTTCGAGCCGCAACTGCCAGCCGCGACTGGTTTCGTCCACCAGCAGAGAATGGCCACGCGACCAGTCCTCGGCGGCTTCGCCTTTGCGGACGGCGCCGGCCATGGCTTCGAGAAGTTCGCGATAGGCGCTGGTGATGTCGTTCGGCAGAATCGGTACGCCGGAGCCTTCAAACGGCGGCCGCACTTCGAAGTGAATGGCGCCTTTCTCTTCAATGCCGATGTAGAGAATCGGTTGGCCGGGGGCGGCGCAGCAGACGGCCTCGACGCGCGCACTGATCACGCCGTCCACCTCTTCCAGCTTCTCTTCCAGCTCCACGCGCGAGGCGGGGAGAAGGTCGCCAGGTTTGACGTTGATGGCTTTCAGCAGCCGTTCGGCAGGAATCTTGCGCAGCCCGTAGAAGTCGATCGCGCCGATGCGCGGAACCGCTTGGATGGTTTCGACAGGAGAGGCCTGCGCCAGCAACAGCAAAAGGGCGAGCACAACTCCATTATCGGGCCGGGCGGCGACGATGTCGCGCGGCGCGCGCGGAAGTTAACGCTGACGGGCGGCGGAGTCGACAGGTGGGCGCGGCGGCTACAGCAGCAGCCGCAGGCCCTTCCAGCAAAGGTTGCCGCCGACGATAACGAGCGTCACGTTGAGCGTGGCGCGCAGCGGTCGCGCGGGGAGCTTCGTGCCGAGGGCCGCGCCGATGAGAGCACCAACGACGCCGGCCGGCGCCAGGATGGTGAGGACCTGGCCGTTATAGGTGCCGGTGGAGAGATGGAAGAGGCCGCCGGCGGCTGAGAGAATGAGGCCGAACAGCAGGTCCGTGCCGATGACCACCGAGGGCGTGATCTTGGCACAGCTCTGCAGGAGCAAGCTGCCGAGCGCGCCGGCGCCCGCCGAAGAGAAGCCGACTTCCACGCCGATGGGGAGCGCGAGACCCGTGAGCGCCGCGGGGCGATAGACGCCCACCGGAGGCGTACGGAAAAGCTTCCAGAGGCTCACCGAAGCGAGCGAGACGATCGTGAGGCCGACGACGGCGAGAATCACCGGCGTGAGGCGTTCGGTGTTCATGCCTTCAAGCAGCCAGGCGCCGCCGATGACACCGGGAAGCCCGCCCATCAGGAGACGCTTGAGGACGGTGAAGTCGATGTGGCCGCGCGACCAATAAACCGGGACGGCGAAGATCTTCGTAATCGTGACGTAGAGGAGCGCCGTGCCGACCGCTTCGGCGGCCGGCATGCTGAGCGCGATGATCAGCGCCGGAACGGTAAGCGTGCCGCCGCCTACGCCCGTGAGGCCGACGGCAAGACCGATGAGGATTCCGATGAGGCCCGTGAGCATGGCATTCGTCCCCTGTAGTCCTTATTTCTCAGTCGCCGTGTGGATGCCGCACTCGAGCTTGTTCGCGCCAGCCCAGCGGCCGGAGCGGAGGTTGTTCGGGTCCAGCGGCTTCTGCGTGCAAGGCGCGCAGCCGATGCTGGTGTAGCCCTGATCATAGAGCGAGAGCTTGGGCAGTTCGTTGATGGTGGCGTACGCGTTGACGTCTTTCCAGGTCCACTCCGCCAGCGGCGAAAGCTTCTGGAGGACTTTGCCGGTGGGCAGCTTGTGCTGCTCGATGAGCTGGAGATTGGCGCGCGTGGGCGATTGTTCGCGGCGCAAGCCCGTGATCCAGGCGTCGTATTGTTCGAGGCCGGCCATCAGGCCCTTCACTTTGCGCCAGCCGCAGCAGGCGGCCTGATCGGTCTTGTAGAGTTCCACCGGCGCTTCCGCCGGCGGCATGATGTTGACGAGGTTCAGCTTCCAATCGGCGGCCACCTGATCGCGATAGGCGGTGGTTTCCGGGAAGTGGTAGCCAGTCTCGAGAAAGAGGACGGGAACGTTGGGGTCGACTTGCTTGATCAGATGCAGCAACACGACGTCTTCCACCTGGAAGCTGCACGTGTAGCAATAGCGACCAGCATAGTCGCGCACCGTTTGTTCGACCAGCGACTGGGCCGTCGAGAGAATATCAGCCATGATTAGATCCCCTCTCCGGCGTCCTGCACATCCTGCGGAGGCAGCACGCCACGAGCTTCGAGTTCTTTGAGGGCCGCGTCGACATCGTCCAAAACAATGGACGGGTGAACATGGCCTTCCACCTTCACGTTGGAAATCACAATATATCCGGCTTCGAGGAGCTCGGGAATGGGCTGATCGATCCGGACGGCATGGGCCCCCCGTTCGAACAAGCGGCGTTCGAGCTGAACCGCGGCGGCGTGATTGTCGTGCGACACCCAGGCCGGACGATGACCATAAGCGGTGATGCGCTCTGACAGCGTCACCGGGCCGGAGCGGAACAGTTCGCGCGTGCCGGTGAGCCGGCGCGCCGACGTAATCTCTTCGATCATGCCGGCCGCGAGCGTCAGGTTCGTCAGCGGATCGAGCAGGATAAAGGCGCCAGTGTGGCGATTGGTTTGATACAGATCGCCATGCAGCGGCTGCGCGGTTTCGATGCGGACGCGGGCGATGTCGTTGATGTTGAGGGTATCGGCCGGCAGCGAGGCGTAGCTCGCCACGTCGACCCGATGGTCGACGGACACCACGCGCGCTTGCACCTGATGCGGACCGTGGCGCAGCAGGTAGGTGTGGCCGACCTCGAGCGGCTCGGTGGACATCCACACGATCATGGCGGCGAACTCGCGCGTAATGGCGCTCTCGTCGCCGGTGTGGACGATCAGGTCGCCACGGCTAATGTCGATTTCGTCGGTGAGGGTCAGCGTCACCGACATCGGCGCCACGGCTTCTTCGAGGTCACCATCGAAGGTGACGATGCGTTCGATACGGCTGGTGCGCGCGCTCGGCAGCACGGTGATCTGGTCGCCCACGCGGACGCGGCCCGTGGCAATCTGCCCGGCGAAGCCCCGGAAATCGAGGTGGGGGCGAATGACGAGCTGCACCGGGAAGCGGAAGGCTTCGCTCGCGGCCGGCGCCACGTCGACGTTCTCCAGGAACTCGAGCAGCGTGGGGCCGCTGTACCAGGGCGTCCGTTCGCTGCGCGTCACGACGTTATCGCCATCGAGCGCGCTCAGCGGGATAAAGTGCAGGTTCGCGCCGCGCAGATGCGGCGAAAGGGCGCGAAATTCCTTTTCGATGGACTCGTAGACGGCCGGCGAGAAATCCACGAGGTCCATCTTGTTGATGGCGATCGCGAGGTGGCGAATGCCCAGCAGCGCCGAAATGTACGCATGCCGGCGCGACTGTTCCAGCACGCCTTTGCGTGCATCGATCAGAATGACGGCCACATCGGCCGTCGAAGCGCCGGTCGCCATGTTGCGCGTGTACTGCTCATGGCCCGGCGTATCGGCCACGATGAACTTGCGGCGCGGCGTGGAGAAATAGCGATAGGCGACGTCGATCGTGATGCCCTGCTCGCGTTCGGCGGTGAGGCCGTCGGTGAGCAGCGACAAGTCGAGTTCACGGCCGGAGCGGTTTACCTTGCTCTTGCGCACGGCTTCGATCTGGTCGTCAAAGGCGCCTTTGGTCTCAATCAGCAGCCGGCCGATCAGCGTGCTTTTGCCGTCGTCGACGCTGCCGGCAGTCGAGAAGCGCAGCAGCGTGCGCTCATTGGTGTTCTGCGTGAAATGCGTCAGCGGCAGCAGTTTGGGGAGCGTGGGCGTCATTTAGAAATAGCCCTCGCGCTTCTTCAATTCCATGGAACCGTCCTGGTCATGATCGATGACACGGTTTTCGCGCTCCGAGCGGCGGAAGACGAACAACTCTTCGATGATCTTACCCACCGTGTCGGCTTCAGACCGAATCGCGCCCGAACACGGCGTGCAGCCCAACGACCGCATCCGGCACTTCACCATCTTGGGCTCTTCGCCCGGCAGCAACCGCACATTCGACTCGTACGGAATCAGCGTCCCGCCGCGCTCCAGCACCGGCCGCTCCTTGGCAAAGTACAACGGCACCAGCGGAATATTCTCGAGCTCGATGTACGCCCAGATGTCGTACTCTGTCCAGTTCGACAGCGGAAACACGCGGATGGATTCGCCCTTATCCACGCGGCCGTTATAGATGTTCCACAGTTCGGGGCGCTGGTTCTTCGGATCCCAATGGCCATTGCGGTCGCGGAACGAAAACACGCGCTCCTTGGCCCGGGACTTTTCTTCATCGCGCCGCGCGCCGCCCAGGGCCGCGTCGAAGCCGTAGTGCTTCAAGCCGTCCACCAGAGCCTTCGTCCGCAGCAAGCTGCAGCACTTCGACGTCCCCAGCGAATAGGGATTGGCACCATCGGCGATCGCCTCTTCGTTGATGTAGACGAGCAGGTCCGCGCCGATCTCCTTGGTGAAGGAGTCGCGGAACTCGATCATCTCCGGATACTCGTACGTCGTATCGATGTGCAACAGCGGAAACGGAATCGGAGCCGGGTGGAACGCCTTGCGCGCGAGGTGCAACAGGCAGGATGAGTCCTTGCCGATTGAATACAGAAGGACGGGCTTGGCAAACTGCGCGGCAGTTTCGCGCAGAATGTGGATGGCCTCGGCTTCGATGGAACGGAGATGCGTAAGCGACATCGAGAATTCGACTATACCACTACATTACAATCCCGATCAAGTCACTAGGGTTTTGTGGGGTAGAGCATCTCGCTGATGTGAATAGACTTAGGCGTCCTGAGTTACTACGGTACTGAATCTCCTATATCGAGATGGAAAATGCGTCCAATCCAGGCCCGAATTAGGCTCCGTCCGGTCGACGGATAGCGATGCCGCCCCGGAATGAGGTGAAATTCTACGTCCGACGCGTACTGCCGCAGTCGCGACTCAAACTCCTGGGCGGTGGCCAACGGATAGTACTCATCCTCGGACCGCGCGACGTGGAAGATTGGCGTATCCAGCCCGTCCGGCGCCCACTCCCGCGGCACGCCGCCGCACAGTGCCAGCACGCCCGCCACCCGGCCGGGGTGGGAGGCGACAAAACGGTAGTTCAACCCGACCGGCTGGGAGAAGCCCATCAATAAGATAGGGAGCTTCGGCAACTGCTCCAAAACTGTCAGCAGGATGCGGTGGTGGAGCTCAATCGCCGCCGGCCAATCCGCCGACGTCCCCCAGTTGTAGCCGACCCGGACGCTGGGTAAACTATCCAGATAGTGAGGATGAGGCCCCTGAATCGCGGCGATCGCCGGGCGTTCGCCGAGCAACTGGCGGGCATAGCCGCCGATCTGATCCGGGGTTTGACCGTAGCCATGTAAAGCGACCGCAATAAATGGCGGATCTTCTGGCGAATCATAAAGATAAGAGCCACCGAGGGACACGGCGAACGAGTGGCCACAACCGAAGGGTGTTTTTTCCATTCAACTTTTGGAGACTACCCTCCGATAATACTGGGGAGGCAGTACACGCGTGAACAACGGCAATAACCTGAGCTTACTGAATTTGGCGTTGGCCCTGGACCGCGTGGGGGGCGACCGGGAACTCCTGGAGGAAGTCGCTCAGCTCTTTCTGGACGACTACCCCAACTCCGTGGCCGAGATCGAACAGGCTCTCGCCGCCGGCGACGCCCGTGGCGTCGAACGCGGCGCCCACACCCTGAAAGGCGCCGTCTCGAATTTTGGCGCCGATAGCGTGGTGGAGACCGCGCTGGCCCTGGAAATGGCCGGCCGCGCCGGCGACCTCACCACCGCTCCGGAGCAATTCATGCGGCTGAATGCCCGTTTAAGTGCTCTTCACGACGAACTCGTCGCGATTTGCTCGCATTAACGCTGTTAAACTGAGGACTGGAGCTTCCGCTCCGCCGCCCTCATGTCTTCCACCCCGCTTGAAATTGTCTGCGCCCATAGTCCGGATTCCGATGACGCCTTCATGTTTTACGCCCTGGCGACGAGAAAGATTCGCTCGCCGCTGGTGGTTGTCAAACATTTGCTCAGCGACATCCAGACCCTGAATCAGCAAGCCCTGAAGGGCGCCTACGAACTGACCGCCATCTCTTATCACGCCTACACCTACGTGGCGGATAAGTATTACCTGATGGCTGCCGGTTCGAGCATCGGCGACGACTACGGCCCCATGGTCGTCTCGCGCAAGCCGATGGACGCCTCCGAACTCAAGGGCAAGCGCATCGCCGTGCCCGGCAAGCTCACCACGGCTTTCCTGACGATGAAGCTCTTCGAACCCGACTTCGAACCGGTCGTGCTCCCCTTCGACAAGATCCTGGACGCCGTGCAGGACGGCGTAGTCGACGCGGGTCTCATCATCCACGAAGGCCAACTCACCTACTCGAAGTCCGGCTTCCACCGCATCGTCGATCTCGGCGTCTGGTGGAAAAAGGAAACCGGCTTTCCGCTGCCCCTGGGCGCCAACGCCCTGCGCCGCGATCTGTCGCCCGAAGTCCGGGCCGAATGCTGCCGCCTGATGCGCGAAAGCATCGCCTATTCCCTCGACAACCGCGAGATGGCGCTCGAGTACTCGATGCACTTCGCCCGCGACCTCGACCCCGCTCTCGCCGACAAGTTCGTCGGCATGTACGTGAATCACTACACCGTCGATTGCGGCGACGTGATCCCCAAAGCTGCTCAACTGCTCCTGGACCGTGGCTTTCAAGCCGGTTTGTTACCTCACCGGGTGGAACTGGAATTCGTCCGCTAACGTCTGGTTAAAAAATGACTTGCTGGATTGCGTTGTTCGCCGTTGCCCTTTCCCAGGTCCCCGCGGGCCATACCTCCACGCGGGCCGAACTGCCCCAACCGCGCCCGCTCAATACGGACCCGGTGGTGGAATCCACCCGGGACCGGATCAAGCAGGCCCGTGACCTCGGCAAGCAAGGCTCCGACGCCATTCCCCAGTTGGTGACCCTCTACGACGACGCCAACGTCCCCGTGCGCGTCGAAGTCGTCCGGTCCATTGCCGAAATCGGCGGCCCGCGCAGTCTGGAACCGCTGCTGAAAGCTCTCAAAGACGCCGACGCCGAAGTCCAGATCCGCGCCACGGACGGCTTGGTGAACTTCTACCTGCCCGGCTACGTCAAAACCGGCCTTTCCGCCAAGCTCAAGCGCGTCGGCTCGGTGCTCCAGGCGCGTTTCACCGAAAACGAAGTGGCCGACATCGTGCCCGCCTTTGTACAGGTTCGCGAGGACATCGTCCTCGGCCTCGCCGACGTGGTCCGCAAAGGCCAAGCTTTGGAATCGCGCGCCAACGCTGCCCGCGCGCTCGGCATCCTGCGTGGCCGCGCCGGACAGCCCGCGCTCTTCGACGCCCTGCGCTCCAAAGAAGATCTGCTGATGTACGAGTCCCTGGTGGCCATCCAGAAGATCCACGACCCCGCCGCCGCCCCCCGCATCGCCTTCCTCCTGCGCGACCTCAACGAGCGCATCCAGATCAAAGCCATCGAAACCACCGGCATGCTGGACAACAAGGACGCCCTGCGCGACCTCGGCTCGCTAATGGATCGTGACCGGACGCTCAAGGTAAAGCGCGCCGCCCTGGGCGCCATCGCCATGCTGGCCGACGAAAGCAGCCGGCCGATGTTCACCCGCTTCCTGAACGACCGTGACGAGGGTCTGCGCGCCGGTGCCGCCGAAGGCTTCGGTCGCCTCCGCAAGGAAGCCGATGTGCCCACCATCGAAAAGGTCTTTGCCGACGAGCGCAAAATGAACCCGCGCCTCTCCCAGGCCTTTGCCCTGGTCCTGCTCGGCAAGCTGGAACTCGGCGAGTTCACTCCTCTGCAATATCTGGTGAACGGCCTGAACTCAAAGGCGTACCGCGGCGTGGCCCAGCCCTTCCTGATCGAAGCGTCCCGCGACGTCCATGTGCTGCACGCGCTGCATCGCGCCGCCGGCACCGCCAATCGCGAAGAGCGCATCGGCCTGGCCGAAGTCTTCGCCGTCAGCGGCGATGCCGAAAGCGTTCCGCTCCTGCAGGCCATGAGCAAAGAAGCCGACCCCGAAGTCGCCGCCGCCGGCTTGCGTTCGCTCCGCACCCTGAAAGCCCGCCTGCCTTAAAAAGCTCCCTGAAAATGCGAAACCGGCTCCCGAAGGAGCCGGTTCCAGATTGCGAAGAGTGAGAAGCGGCCTACTTGGCCTTCTTCTGTTTCTGCTGACCGACGCGGACTTTGCTCTGCTTCAACTGCATTTCGCGGTACGCCTTCCAGTCGAAACGGGAGGCGACGTCGGTGAGATAGGCAGAGACGTCGGCGTTTTTAGGGAGAACGGCCATCACCGTAGCCTCGATGCCATCGGGCCCCGTGATGCGGTAACGCTTGAGATTGGGGATCGCCATAACGTTCCTAGTATCGCACAAGGCGGCGGGCGACGAGTAAACCACCGGCCGCGGCCGTCATCCAGATCGTCGCCGGCTCCGGCACCCCCGACGGCTCCGGGTCGGTCGCCGCGTTCGCATTCAAGCGAATCGCCGCCACCACCGAGTTCCCTGTATCGCCATTGCCCGTTCCATCGAGCGCCTGAAACGCGCCCTGCGTCCACACCGTGTTTTCGTTGTTGTAGTAGAAGTTCTGATTCGCCGTGCCCGAATGCGTGAACTGGATGTGATAGGTGCCGTTGGCCGCGACATTCACCGCCGGCGTGCTGATATCCACCCACTGCAGCCCCGTCGTGTTCGCGGTGACGCTGCCCGAAGCGAGCGACACTTGCCCCAGCGTCAGATCGCCGGTCACGCCCGTGGTCTGGTAGATCACCCAGTTCAGCAGCACGTTGCTGACATCCAGAAAGATGCCGATCGAATCGATCACTTGCGCCGTCGTCGACCGAAACACCAGACCCCGGCCCTCGGTATAGCCGTCATTGTCGTTCGTGGTGTAAACCGCGCCGGTGGTGTCGTTCGGCGGAACGAATTCGATGGTGGTGGCGTGTGCCGCGCCCGTCAGCAGACACACACCAAGTAACAGATGAGTCGTTTTCATGTTGTTGTTTTCCTCCTGAGAGTAAGTCAAGAGTAAATCGAGCCCGGCTTACCGGCAATCAGGCGATGCCTGAGTTTGCCGAGGATTTACAAACCCTTCCCCAGCGTGCGGTGAGTGGCGCGCATTTGCTAGGGTGAAGACAGCAGTGGCCTTCACAGTTGTTGCCAAATTCGCAGAGTTGAAAGCGGGCGAACCGCAAGCCTGCCGCGCCGGCGGACGCGACCTTGCCTTGTGTCGCGTGGATAACGAGATCTACGCCGTCGATGGCTATTGTCCCCACGTCGGCGGACCGCTCGCCCACGGCGCGCTCCACGGACGCATGCTGGCCTGCCCCTGGCACGCCTGGGAGTTCGACTGTGCCACCGGCCAGTTGAATGGCCAAGGCCCTCAACGCCTCGCCACCTTCGCCGTCGAAGTGCGCGAGGGCGACGTCTGGGTGGATGTCCCCGATGCCTGAACTGCCGGAAGTCGAAACCGTCGTCCGCACCTTGCGGCCTCATCTCACCGGCCGCACCATCGTCGCCGCCATCGGCTGGACCGGACCCGCCATCGGGCAAACCATTCGCGACGTCACTCGCCACGGTAAGTACATCACCCTGCACTTTGACTCAGGGATGTTACTCGTTCACTTACGCATGACCGGTAAGTTACTTTTCGATGGCGCGCGTACGCCTTATACCCGAGCTGAGTTTGTGCTCGATCGCGGCATCTTACTCTACGACGACATTCGCCGCTTCGGCCGTATCACTTGGTCCGCCACGTATCCCACCCAGGGGCCGGACCCGCTCGAAGTCAGTCCCGGCGACTTCGCCGCTCTGTTCGCCGGCCGACGCTCGCGCGTCAAGTCTCTGCTGCTCGATCAAAAGTTTCTGCGCGGCTTAGGTAACATCTACGTCGACGAGGCTCTGTTTCGCGCCCGGCTCCATCCGCTCGCCGCGGGCGACCGCCTCAGCCGCCTTCGCGTCGAACGCCTCTACACGGCCATCCGGGAGGTGCTCCAGGAAGCGATTGCGCGCGGTGGTTCTTCCATCTCGGATTATGTGGATGGCAACGGCGAACGCGGCAGCTTCCAGAAACTCCATCGCGTCTATCGCCGCACCGATCAGCCCTGCGTCGTGTGCGGCACGCCGATCAAACGCATCCTAGTCGCGCAGCGGGGGACCCATTTTTGTCCGCGGTGCCAGCGGCCCTAACGACGGGCGCGGACGCAGCGGCGGCTTCGTCGGCCGGCGTTCGGAATCGTCGCGCGCGCCAAAACCCTTCGGTCCCGGCACCGCCGGCTTCACGACATTCTCCACCGGCGCCGGAATCGCGGCCACCAGCATGTCCACGGCATCCACCGCCGCCTTCATCGCCTTCACGTCGTGCACCCGCACCAGATGCGCGCCGTTCAAAATCGCCGCCGCCATCAGCGCCGCCGAGGCGAACTCCAACTGCTGCGCATCGGGCTTGGCCAGAAACGGCTTGCGGGACGTGCAGACCATGATCGGCCGGTCAATCTGGCGCAGAATGCCCAACTGATTGACGACATCGAAGTTCTGCTCGCGGCGTTTGCCCAGGCCAATGCCCGGATCCACCACGATCGCTTCCTTGGCCACGCCCGCTTTCATCGCGCGATGCGTCGCCGCGCCCAGGCCGATATTCACCATCGACATCAAGTCCTTCACCGGCGGCTGACCGGCCCAAACGTCAGGCGTGCCGCGCAGGTGGACCAGAATCAAACCGGCGTCGTACTTCACCGCCACTTTGGCAATCGCCGGATCCCAAGCCATACCGCTCGGGTCCGAGAGAAATTCCGCGCCGTGCTCGAGCGCCTTCTCCGCCACCGCGGACTTCCAGGTCGAAACGCCCAGCGGCACGCCCAGCTTGTCGCGCAGCGCCTTCACCACCGGAATCAGCCGGCGTAACTCTTCCGCTTCGGCGATCCGGTTCACGTTCGGCTTCAGCGTCTCGGCCGACAGCTCAATCAGATCAGCGCCCTGCTCCTCGAGTTGAATCGCTTGGGCATAAGCCCGGTCCGGATCCGTGAAACGGCCGCCGGTTCCCGAATCCGGCGCCAGGTTGATCGAGCCCATCACCAGCGTGCGATCGCCCAGGCGCAGGCTGCGCTCCTTGAGCTTCCATTCGAAGTTTTTGCGGGTGTTCATGGGGTTATTCGTCGCCGCGGCACACACTCAGATCCCGGTTCACAGCCCGGATGGCGGGCGCGAACCCACAGCAGACCAGCCTCTAGGATAGCGTGGCTCACCGGAATGATGTGGCCCCCAACGAAAAAGAAGCCGGCCCTGACCCGCAGAGCCGGCTTGAGGGTGCTACAGGCTAAAGGGTGCCCAGAAAGTCCAGCAGTGCCTGCCGGTCCTGCGGTGACAGCCGCCGGAAACGGTCGCGCACCGCCGTCGCATCGCCCGCGTGCGCCTCGATCGCGTCCGCCGGCGTCAGCGCGCGCCCGTCATGCAGCAGCATCTTCCGGTAACGCATCCCCCAGAGCGGCGCCGTGCGGAACTCATTGCCCCGCGCCGCCGCCTGGTCGATGCCGTCCCCCGTCCCGATATCGTGCAGCAGAAAGTCCGAGTAGGCATCCACCGGCTTGCGATCCAACGCCGCAATCGGGCTCGGCCCCGTCATCAGCGTCGGCACATGGCACGACGTACAGCCCGTCGTGGCAAACAGGTCTTCGCCCCGCCGCGTGTTCGCCCCTTGCGGCTCCCGCCCCGGGGGCGCCAGCAGCCGCATGAAGTTGGCAAAGTTATCGATGCCCCGCCGCCGCGTCACCGGGTCCGGCGGATCCTCGTTGGTGGGCACCGGATCGCACCCGGCAATCGTGTTCGCCGAAAGACCAATGCCGCCTTCATCCGGAAACATCTCGTTCGTGATGCCCATCTCATTGATGTAGGCGTCGCCCGCAAACGCCAGCAGCGTCGCCTGCTGCGCCTTCCAGCCGAAGCGGCCCACGCGCTGCGTCCGCGTCGCCACGTCGAACACCAGCGCGGCGCGCCCGCGCGTCACCGGCTCCAACCGCCGGATCGCGTCATCCGGAATCGCCTCCACCAGGCCTGCGCCATACAGCGGCGTCGGAATCCGGCGTGCCACGATGTTGGCCTCCGCCGGCATCCGCGGCTGGCACCGCGGATCCGTCGCAAACAGATGCAGCAGACTGCCCCCTTGCGGCTCCGTGTACACGCCATTCACCCGCCGCCCCACGCGCAGCACGCTCACATGGCCCACGCCTCCGGTCGTCGGCACGTTGTGGCACGCATGGCAGCTCACCCCGTTGTACGCCGGCCCCAGGCCGTCTTCCTTTCCTTCCAGCTCTTCGAAGTCGTCCTTGCCGGCGTCGAAAAGGTTGAGTTGCGGTCCGCTGAGCCCTGGTAGGGCCGCGCCCAGCGGCACGCGGAGCGGCGGGAGGAGTTGTGGCTGAGCCAGGCACACCCCCAGAATGGCGAGCAAGAGTAGTGGTCTCCGATACATGCAGCCATCATGCGGGCCGAACGTAAAGGATCGAGGGCCGGTCTGTTAAGGCCGTGTAAACGGGACTGGAGAATTTACCAGTACTGCCCTAGTTCGAGCCGGCTCCCGCCGCGCGCGCCCCATTCGCCGGACGGCCCGTCGGCTTACCCGAGTGATAGTCCGGATAACTCGGCTTGGTCGGCATCGGCACCGGATTGCGCTTCAGTTCGACCATCGCCAGGTCCACCGCGCGCTCCAGTTGCGGGTCATGACCTTCGCGCCACGCCTTCGGGTCGAAGTCCACTTCCACGTCCACCGGCGTGCCATGGTTCTCCACTTCCCACTTCCCTTCCGGGCTCCAGAAGGCGAAGTGCGGCGCCGTCACGCTGCCGCCGTCGATCAGCGGCGGATAGCCGCCAATCCCCACCAACCCGCCCCACGTCCGCTTCCCGATCACCGGACCCAGCTTCGCCCGCTTGAACAGCCACGGCAGCAAATCGCCGCCCGACCCCGAGTATTCGTTCACCACCATCACCTTCGGCCCGAAAATGCCATACGACGGCGTCGTCGTCTGCATCCCGTCGCGCGACGCCCACAAGCTCGCCAGCCGCCGCTGCAGATGCTCGATCACATACTCCGAAGCGCTGCCGCCGCGGTTGAAGCGGCCATCGATCACCGCGCCTTGCTTATCCGTCTGCGCGTAGAAGTAGCGGTTGAAGTAGGTGTAGCCACCCGCCGCCGTATCCGGCAAATGAATGTACGCCAGCTTCCCGCCCGACAGCTTGTCCACCATCCGGCGGTTGTCTTCCACCCAGGCCAGCGTCCGCAGACCAATCTCGGAATCCACCGGCAACACCGTCACCTCACGCGCGCCGTCGCCATTCGGATTCGGGCCCAGCTTCAGCGTCACCCGCTTACCCGCCAGCCCCGCCAACACCCCATAGATGTTGTCGTTCGCCGTCAGATTGCGGCCATCCACGCTCAAGATATACTCGCCCGCCTTGGCGCCGACACCCGGCTGCGTCAGCGGCGCCCGGGTCTGCGGATTCCAGTTCTCCCCGGAATACACGCGCGCCAAACGATAGCGCCCATTCTCGAGCGTGTAGTCCGCGCCCAACAATCCGCCCGTCACCGGCTTCGGCTGGTTCGGCTGATCGCCGCCCTGGATATAGAGATGGCCCACGCTCAACTGGCCCAGCATTTCCTGGAACAGATACGTCAGGTCGCTGCGACTGCCCACCGCGCTCAAATACAGCGAGTAGCGCTCGTTGGCCGCCTGCAGATCCAGCCCGTGATACTTCGTGTCATAGAAGAAGTCGCGCTCAATCCGCCACGCTTCCTTGTACATCTGCCGCCACTCCGCCCGCGGATCGATGAACGCCTCCACGCCATCCAGCTTCAACGCCCCGTCGCCCGGTTTCATCGGCGCCGCCGTCGCCACGATCGACGCATTGCCGCCCGGCGCCATCACCAGAATCTTCTCGCCGTTCGCCGCCAGCCGGAAGCCCGTCGCCGCCGGCGCAAATACCTCGGACTTCCGCTTCGCCAAGTCGAACTTGTGCAGCGTCACTCCCGGGCCGGCTCCGCCACCGAAGGTCGCCGGATACTCCAGATAAAACAGCACGCCCGCCTTGCCAGCTTCGAGCCCCCGGTAGTTGCGCGCCGGCAGCGGCAGCGGCACAATCCGCTGATCGATGCCGTCAAAGTCGATCTTCACCGCCTTCGCGTCTTCCTTCTTGGCCTCGTCCTTCTTTGGTTCGTCTTTCTTCGGCTCGGCGACCTTCTCTTCGTCGCTTTCCGGACTGAACGGCGACGGCTCCGTCTTCGACAACACCGCCAGATACAGGCTCGCGCTCGACGGCCGATACGCCGCCGAAAGGTCGAATTCGCTCGACGGGCCCGAATCCGTCGACGCAATGAAGTACAAATACTTGCCGCCCTTGTCCCACACCGGCAGTCCGGTATCGCTCAACCCGTCGGTGACGCGCTGCGCCTGCCCGCTCTCGAGCGAATAGATAAAGATCGCCGAAAGCTGATTCGGCAGACTCTTGGCATACGCCAGCCACTTGCTGTCCGGCGACCAGCGCGCCCGGAAGTTCAAATGGTCACCGTTCACCAGCCCCTTGTCCACCAGCTTCATCTGCTTGGTGGCCAGTTCCATCCGCCACAGGTTCAGATGCTTGTCCGTAAAGCACAACTGCTTGCTATCGGGCGACCATTGCAGCGCGTAGAAGAACGAAGGCTGCTCCAGCGGGATGCGCGTCACTTCGCCGCGCCCCGTCTGATCGCGCAGATGCAGCGCATACTCGCCGCTCTCATCCGAGAAATAAGCGATGTGACGGCCATCGGGCGACCACGCCGGGTCCCGATCCGCCACGCCGGACGAATTCGTCAGATTGCGCACATCGCCCTTCTCTGCCGGAATCGTAAAGATCTCGCCACGCGCTTCCACCAGCGCCCGGGCGCCCGACGGCGAAATGCTCCAGTTGCTGATGCTCCGGTTCAGCTTCTCGAGGCGCGGCCGCACGTTCAACAAATCCGCCGACAGAGAGATCGGCACCTTCGCCGCCTTCTTGCTCTTCAAGTCATAAAGATGAATCTCGCCGAACTGCTCGTACGCAATCGCATCGTTCGTCGCACTCGCGCTCTTGAAGTCGAGTCCCTTGTTTTCGAGCAACTGCACCACGGCCTTCGAAGCCGGGTCATAGGAGAACAGCGTATCCGAGCCGTTGCGGTCCGAAAGGAAGTAGACCTTGTCGCCCACCCACAGCGGCGAGTGATCGTTCGAGCCCGTGTGCGGCACCTTCACGATCGACGAATCCGCCAGGCTCGCAATCCAAATCGGGGTCGCCCGGCCCCCGCGATAGTTCTTCCAGATTTGATTCGCCCGCGCGAACGGCAGGTAAGCGATCTGCTTCCCGTCCGGCGAATACGACCCCGCCGCCGCAATCGGCAGCGGCAGCGCCACCGGAAAGCCACCGTTCAGATCCACCGTATAGAGGCGCGGTTTATCGTTCGCCGAAGCGCCCGCATTGGCAAACAGCACCCGCTTGCCGTCCGGCGTCCAGCCCTGCGCCTGATCCGGCGCCGGGTGATACGTCAGACGCTGCGGCACGCCGCCCTTGGCCGGCACCACGTACACGTCGGTATTGCCGTCGTAGGCGGCCGTAAACGCCACCTGCGTCCCATCGGGCGAGAAGATCGGACCCGACTCGGTCCCCAGCCCGGAGGTGAGCCGCGTGGCCTCCCCTCCCGCGCGCGGAACCATCCAAAGGTCGTCAGCATAGGCGAAGACGATGTGCGTCCGGTTCACGGCCGGGGTGCGGAACAGAGTGCGGGATTGCGGAAAAGCCGCCAATACAGTGAAAAAGACCAACAGCCAGCGCATACGCCAATGGTAGACGAGCGCCGAAACAAAGGGAATCGCGCTAGGCTGAAGAATATGAAGGTCCATTTCCTCTGCGCGACTGCGTTGCTCGCTCTGCTGACGGGTTGTGGCAGCACCGAAAAGGCGAGCGTCGGCAGCGTCGATCCCTCCAAATGGAACGCGCAAGCCCCCGCCACCTACAACGCCCGCTTTGAGACCACCGCCGGCAACTTCACCATTCAGGTGCAGCGCGAATGGGCGCCCCTCGGCGCGGACCGTTTCTTTAACCTCGTGAAAAGCGGCTACTTCGACGGCTCCCGCTTCTTCCGCGTCGTCCCCGGTTTCGTCGTTCAGTTCGGCCTGAGCGCGGACCCCAAAGTCACCGCCGCCTGGAAGAATCAGCAACTGCAGGACGATGGCGTCCGCCGCACCAATGGCCGCGGCTTCGTCAGCTTCGCCACCTCCGGACCCAACACCCGCACCACCCAGCTCTTCATCAACTTCGGCGACAACAACCGCCTGGACCAGATGGGCTTCTCGCCCTTTGGCCTCGTCGTGGAAGGCATGGATGTCGTGGACAAGATCAACGCCGAGTACGGCGAAGCGCCGCAGCAGCCCAACATCGAAGCCGAAGGCGAGTCTTACATCGAGAAGAACTTCCCCAAGCTCGACAAGATCACCAAGGCCACGATTCAGTAGGCGGGCTTACTTCGAGACGTTGCGGCTCATCGCGTTGAGCGACGGGCTCATCAGCGCGTCGCGCATCTCAGCGGGCGGATTCTCGAAGATGTCGCGCAACAGCCGGACCATATCGGGGTCTCGCCAGCCGCGCTTCACTTCCTCATTCAGAATGCCGATCGCCTCCAGATGCTCGAGCGCCGGCTTATAGGGCCGCGCCGTGGTGAGGGCATCGTAGATGTCCACGATCTGCAGAATGCGCGCCAGATACGGAATGCGCTCGCCCACCATGCCGTCCGGATAGCCGGAACCGTCCCAACGCTCATGATGGTTCCGGATGATCGGCAGCACCGGCGCCAGGCTCTTCATCCCGCGGCAGATATCTTCGCCGCGCCAAGTGTGGGAGCGCATCACTTCCCATTCGTCCTGCGTCAGCAGCGAGTCCTTGAACAGGATCGCGTCCGGCACGCTGATCTTCCCGATGTCATGCAAAAAGCCGCCCCGGTAAAGCGCCAGCAGTTGTTCGCGCGGCAGGCTGGCCCGCAGACCCATCGCCACCGCGTACGTCGCCAGGCGTTGGCAATGTGCGCCGGTGTAATGATCGCGCTGCTCCACCGTCTGCGCCAGCGTAAAGAGGATGGACTCCACTTCTTCCAGCGAGTCGATCGCCGCCTTGTGCCGCAACATCGCCGTTACCCGGGCGCGCAACACCGCCGGCTGCAAAGGCTTCAGCAGAAATTCGTCGGCGCCCGACGTGATGCCGGCAATCTCATGCTCGCTGCCTTGGACGCTGGTCAGCATCAGCACCGGTGTCAGGTAAGTCTTCTTGTTCGCGCGGAACCGCTGGCAGAACTCCGGACCCGACATCTCCGGCATGATGAACTCGCAGATCACCAGGTCGACCTTTTCCTGGGTCACCACCGAGAGCGCTTCCGACGGACGACGGCACTCCAGCAGCTTGTACTGCTTGGATTGGCCAGCGCGCCCGCCCTGCAGCATGGCGCGAATCATTCGCCGATTGATCTCGGCATCGTCCACAATCAAGATCGTGGAAGAGTCCGTGGGACCGGTAAACAGGATCTCCGGGGTATAGGAGAGGCCCAACTCTCCGGCTTCCAGCGGAGCGTTGGCGCGAATTGGGACGTATGGTGTAGCCACCGGTACGGGCATCCTGCCCTTTAGTTGCCTATCGGCGAGCTGACGTCCATGGTTTAGGCCGCCATGCTACTAATAAGGTCATGCGCCTCTGGTTGCCGCTTTTGTTCACCACACTGGCTTGGGGCGATCCCCTCACACAGGGGGAACGAGACCGCGCCATGAGCTATCTGCATGCCACGCAGAAGCAGGTGACCGACACCGTCTCCAGTCTGTCCCCCGCCCAACTCGCCTTCCGCGCCGCTCCCGACCGCTGGTCCGTCGCCGACTGCCTCGAGCACCTCGCCCTCACCGAAACCGCGCTCTTCGAAGTACTACAGGATAAAGTCCTCAAGTCGCCCGCCCGGCCCGACCTCGTCGCCGCCGCCAAAGGCCGCGACGAAGCCGTCATGAAGCAGTTCTCCACCCGCGACCAGAAGTTCAAGGCTCCCGAGATGCTCGTCCCCAGCCACAAATGGAAAACGGTCGCCGAAACCCTGGCCGCCTTCCGCGGCGCCCGCAAGAAGACCATCGCCTACGTCGAATCCACTCCCGACGAACTGCGGCTGCACTTCAACACCGCCCAGCCGCCGCTCGATGGCTACCAGGTCCTCCTCATGATCGCCGCCCACAGCGAGCGTCATTACGCCCAGATGAAAGAAGTCATCGCCTCGCCCGGGTTCCCCAGAAAGTGAGCCTCACCCGCGAACAGTTGCGCGAGGAACTCGCCGCCACTCTCGCCGAGCTCCGCCAGACCGTCGCCGGCCTCACGCCCGAGCAATGGTCCTGGAAACCCTCGCCCGAAGTCTGGTCGATCGGCGAAGGCGCCGAGCACCTGGTCGTCGTCGAACGCGGCATCCTGCGCCGGCTGCGCCTGGTGACCGGCGAGGGCCTCGAGAAAACCGTCGGCAAAGACAATCTCAGCCAGCGGCTGCTCAACCGCACCCGCAAGCTGCCGGCTCCCGAGCGCGTCATCCCCAAGGGCCTCTATCCCTCCCCCGCCGCCTGTCTCGCCGCCCTCGACGCTGTCCGCGCCGACACCCTCGTCTGGCTCGACGACCCCGCCACCCGCTTCGAAGCCCACGTGATGCCCCACCCCGCCTTTGGCGAGCTGCACGGCGGCCAATGGCTGCAGATGATCGCCGGCCACGTCGGCCGCCACGTCGCCCAAATGCGAGAAGTGATGACGGCGCCCGGCTACCCTCGCTAGAATTCATCCATGGCCATCAAGGAAGGTGCCAAGGCACCCAAAATCGAGTTGTTGACGGACAAGAACGAAAAGCTGTCGCTCGCCGAACTCACCAGAGCCGGCAAGCAGGTCGTGGTCTACTTCTACCCCAAGTCCGATACCCCGGGCTGCACCACCGAAGCCTGCGAATTCCGCGACCAGCACTCGGACTTCGCCCGCACCGACACCGTCGTCCTCGGCATCTCCCCGGACCCCGTCAAGAACCAGGCCAAGTTCCAGGCCAAGTTCGACCTCCCCTTCACCCTCCTCTCCGATCCCGAACACGCCGTTGCCGAAGCCTACGGCGTCTGGGTCGAAAAAAGCATGTATGGCCGCAAGTACATGGGCGTCGAACGCGCCACCTTCCTGATCGGCACCGACGGTAAGATTAAGAAAATCTGGCACAATGTGAAGCCGAAGGGTCACGCGGCGGAAGTGCTGGCCGCGCTGGCGGAGTGATATGGTACTCTGTTAGTTCCGCCTGATTTACTTCGCTCGAAATTCGCAGGCCGTATAACCCCCATGGAAAAGTCCCTTCGGAAAGAACTGAAAACCGACGAGTTTGCTGTCGCAACGGAGCACGCCCTCGGTTATGCCGCCAGCCATCGTCAGCAAATGATTCGCTATGGCGGCGCCGCGCTGGCGGTGATCTTGTTGGGCGCCGGCGCCTACTGGTTCATGGAAAGCCGCGCGGCCGAGCGTCGTGAAGCGCTCCGCGAGGTCTACGTGGCTCGCGAAGCCACCGTCGGCGCTGAGCCCCAAAACGGCGCGCTGAAGGCCTTTGCCTCCCAGCAGTTGAAGGACGAGGCCGCCATCAAGGCCATCGACTCGCTGGTCGCCAAGTACCCCGGCACGGAAGAAGCCTCGATCGCCCTCTTCCAGAAAGCCACCATGCTGGCCGACAAGGGTGACCTCTCCGGCTCCCGCAAGATCTACGACCAGTTGGCTTCGGCCGGCGGCGACTACGGCGCCCTGGCGAAGTTCTCCATCGCCCAGGCCGAAGTCGCTGAAGGCAAAGTGGCGGACGCCGAAAAGATCTTCCGCGACATGATCGCGTCCCCCTCGCTGATGGTGAGCAAAGAACAAGCCACCGTCGCCCTGGCTCGCGCCATCATGACCACCCGCCCCGACGAAGCCCGTAAGTTGCTGGAACCGCTCCGTACGCACCCTCGCAATCAGGTGAGCCGCGCCGCGATCAGCCTGTTGGGCGAAATCCCGGCGAAGAAATAGCCCGGTGCAGGACGTGGACGAATCGCAGCGATTCGCTCACCTGCGCCTGCCGGTTTCTGCCTCGCGCGGACGCCGCTACCCCGAACTTTCTCATCCCTACCGCCATGAGTTCCGGCGCGATCGCGACCGGATCATTCACTCGCGCGCCTTCCGCCGTCTTGAAAATAAGACGCAAGTCTTCCCGCCTTCCGTCTCGGACCATTTCCGCAACCGGCTCACCCACACCCTCGAAGTCGCCCAGGTCGCCCGCACCCTCGCCGTCGCCCTCGGCCTCGACGAAGACTTCACCGAAGCCCTCGCCCTCGCCCATGACCTCGGCCACCCGCCCTTCGGCCATGCCGGCGAAGAAGAGCTGAACCGCCGCATGGCCGCCTTCGGCTCCCGCTTCGACCACAACGTCCACGCCCTCCGCATCGTCGAACGCTTCGAATCCCGCTACGCCGCCTTCCCCGGCCTCAACCTCACCTTTGAAGTCCGCGAAGGCATGGCCAAGCACTCCCGCGACTTCGCCCCCGGCGAATTCCCCGAACTCGACGAATACCGCGCCGGCGAACGCCCGCCCCTCGAAGCCCAGCTCATCGACCTCGCCGACGAGATCGCCTACAACTCCGCCGACCTCGACGACGCCGAAGACGCCGCCATGATCGAGCGCGAAGCCCTCTGGGAGGCCTGCCCCGAAGCCTACGCCTTCTACGAACCCGTCGAAAGCATGTACCCCGCCGCACCGGACCGTGTCCTCTGGCTCGAGTTCATCCGCCGCCTGGTGGACGGCCTGGTCACTGGCCTCATCGCCGGCACCCGCGCCAACCTCGCCGCCGCCCAACTCAGCGATGTGGAAGCCGTCCGCCGCCATCCCGTTCGTCTGGTCGCCTTCACTCCGGAAGCCGCGCAGTTGAATCAGAAGCTCAAGGCCTTCCTCCACCGGCGCGTGTACTCCTCGCCGCTGCTCGAACAGGAACGAGGCGAATCCGCCGCGCAAGTCGGCTGGATGTTCGACTACCTGCTGCAGCACCCCGAATCCCTGCCCGCCGACTATCGCCTCGACTACGCCGACGAACCCGCCCACCGCCTCGTCTGCGACTACATCGCCGGTATGACCGACGGCTTCTTCGCCCGCGCTTACCGCGAGTTGACAGCACCCGGACGCGCGTGACAGACTCCGGCAAGCATGCGTCTTGCCGCCCTTGCCCTCCTCTCCCTGCCTCTCCTCGCCGCCCAGGAACCCAAGCTTCGCGTCGGCATCCTCGGCCTCACCCATGGCCACGCCGCCGGCTTCCTGCGCAATTCCCTCATGCGCACCGACCTGGATATCGTCGGCATCTCGGAGCCGGACGCCGCCGTGGCCGAGCGTTACGCCAAGACCCACCAGTTCGATCGCGCCCGCCTCTTCCGCTCGCACGCCGAAATGCTCGATAAGGCAAAGCCCGAAGTCGTCATGGTCTTCACCTCCACCTTCGAGCATCTCGAGGCCGTGCAGCTCTGCGCCAAGCGCAAGCTGAACGTGATGATGGAAAAGCCGCTCGCCGTCAGCGTCGAACATGGTCGCGCCATGGAGGCCGCCGCCAAAGCCGCCGGCATCCACGTCATGGTGAACTACGAAACCACCTGGTACCCGGTCAACACACCCATCTGGAATCTCGTCCACAATGACGGCAAGCTCGGCACCATCCGCCGCATCGTGACGCATTACGGCCATCAGGGCCCCAAGGAAATCGGCACGCCGCCTGAGTTCTTCAACTGGCTATCGGACCCCGCCAAAAACGGCGCCGGCGCCCTCTACGACTTCGGCTGCTACGGCGCCAACTTCGCCACCTGGCTCTTTGAAAACCAACGCCCGCTCACCGTCTTTGCCGTCACCAAAACGAACAAACCCGCCATCTACCGGCGCGTCGACGACGAGGCCACCATCGTCCTGCAATACCCCGGCGCCCAGGTGATCGTTCAGCCTTCCTGGAACTGGCCCTTCAGCCGCAAGGATATGGAGATCTACGGCGAAACCGGCTACCTGATCACGTCGAACCCCCGCAACTATCGGCTCCGTCTGAAGAACGACCCCCAGGATGAAGCGCGCACCGCGCCGCCCCTCCCCCACGCCGACGCCGACGTCATCCAATACCTCACCAGCGTCGTCCGGCACGGCCGCCAGCCCGACGGCCTCACCGGCCTCGCCAACAACCTGATCGTCACCGAAATCCTCGCTGCCGCCCGGGAATCCGCCCGAACCGGCCGCATAGTTCACTTAGGCCACTAAAGCTTCGCCCCCGCGGCGCCGATGGCGGCCCATGACTCGCCGCAGCCTCCTGCTTGCCGCCGCTCCCGCTTTGCTTCCCGGCGCCACCGCCCTCACCGGCCGCTGGCGCTCCGTCACCACCACCAAAGGCGGCATCGGCGCCGTGTATGACTTCCAGGCCGGTGGCCGCGCCACCTACAGCTCCTGCGCCCTCGTCGAAATGCCGTACCAGCTCGAAGGCGATCAGTTGAACATCGGCGGCCAACCCGTCGGCGTCGGCTGGCATCCCGACGGCCGCCTGCAGTTGAACTTCGGCCAGAACCATCTCGAAGACTACACGCGCCGCGGCGAAGCCTCACCCACCAATCGCCTGCAGGGCGAATGGAAAGGCAGCCGCGTGATGAATGGCCAGCGCGTGCCGGTCACCCTGCAATTCCGCCCCGGCGGCCAGGCGCTGCTGGTCATGCAACTGCGCGAGTACCAGGGCACCTATCGCGCCACCGCCGACGGCTGGACCCTGGCGCTCGCCTCGTTGCCCGCCCGGCGCATCAGCGCCGCCGACGATCAGTTGATCATCCAGGTGGTGAACGGCGACCCGCACCCCTTCCGCCGCTTCTAGCCCTTAACGCGTCGCCATCCAGGCTTCCAGCTTGCGCTTGCCGTCGCCCAACGCCGCCGCCATCTCGGACGCCTTGCCGCCGATCTCGAAGATCAGAATCCCCTGGTAGCGAATCGCCTCCAGCTTGGCGAACAGCCGCGGATAGTCCACAAAGCCATGCACCAGTGGCTTATGCTCGGCCCAGGTGGCCGGCTCGATGTCGTGCACGTGGAAGTGCAACACCTTCGGCCCCAGCCGCTCCATGATCTCGAACGTCGTGTCGTTGTAAGCGCGAATGCCTTCCGGCGTGCCGCGTTGCTCGGGCGAGATGCGCGCCACCAGTTCCGCATAGCCGCGCTGATGCCCCACGTCGATCGTCGACCCCACCTGCGGATGGTTCACTTCCTGAATCAGCCGCGTGTACTGTTTGATCGACCTCGGATAGCCGGTCTCGAGCGCGAGGCGAAACCCGAGCTTCTTCGCCCGGTCACCCCAGGTCCGAAAGCGGTCCAGATACTCGTTCCAGCGCGTGTCCTCTTCGGTCGCCGCCAGGGGCTGCGGATGCAGCACGCAAACTCGCGCGCCAAAGTGCCCCGCCCCGTCCATCGCCGTCTCCAGCGTCTTCACCGACGCCGCCCGCTGCGCCGCGTCCGCGCTCATGTAGTTCAGCCCCGTGTACGGCAGATGCGCCGTTACGATGCGAAATCCGCGCAGATCCTTCGCGATGGTCTGCTTCTCGGCGGGCGTCAACTGGTCGAACAGGAAGCCGGGATAGTGCCCGGGCCGCCCAGCCAGTTGCCCCATGCACTGAATCTCGATCGCCGGAAAGCCCAGTTCGCGAATCGTGCGGATCGCTTGCTCCAGACTGAAGCCATCGATCGCCGTGCAAGACCCTAACGTCCAGCCCCGCTTGGCCGCCCACGCGGCCGCGCTCATCGAAAAAAGAAAACTACGACGGTTCATCATTTGCCTTTTAGAAAAGAAGCTTCAAGCCCAACTGCACCTGCCGCGCCGTGCTCACCGTGCCGGACACCGTCCCGAAACGTGCGCTGGTGAACAACACATCCGGCGTGCCGAACGTCGCATGGTTCGCCACGTTGAACGCCTCGATGCGCAATTGCGTGCGGAAGCGCTCGCCGATCCGGTCCTCACGGAAGAGCGACAGGTCGAGGTTCAACAGCGGGTCCGTCCGCAACTGATTCCGGCCCGCGCTGCCGAACGTGTATTGTGCCGGCGCCGCAAACGCCGTCCGGTCGAACCACGCATCCGGGCTCGGATTTGCCAGCCGCGGATCGCGCAGCAGATTCGGCCGCACCCGCGTATTCGCCGCCTGCGCTCCGATATTCGCAATATCCAGATTCGTCACCGGCGTAAACGGCTGGCCGGAGCGTCGGCTGAAGATCCCGTTCCACTGCCACCGCCCCAACACCCGCCCTGCCCAGCCTTGCGTCAGCCACGGCTTGCCCGGCCCGAACGGCAGCTCATACAGCACACCTGCCGCAAAGTAGTGCGGAATGTCGAACCCCGCCACCGACCGTGACCCCGCCAGGTCATACGGATTCTGCAACGACTGATCCTCCACGCCAAACGACCCGGACGAACCCGAATCAATCGTCTTGCTCCACGTATAGGACGCAATCGCCGAGAACCCATGCGCCAACCGATGCTCGGCCTTCATCTGCAACCCGTGATAGCTGCTGCTCGCCACGCTGCGGTCATAATCCGTCACCGGCGCGTTCGGCCACAGCGCCCGCGGACGAATCGCGCCCGGCCCCGGCGTCAGCGCCGTGTTGTACGATCCGCCCACCGCCAGCCGCTCCGTGTTCGAGCCCACGTAGCCCAGGTTCACGAACAAGCGGCCGCCCAGATCCTTCTGCACATCGACGTGCCATTGCAGCGAATAGGGCACGCGGAACTTCGGGTCGAAAAAGAACGCCGTGATGTTCTCCGGCGTCAGCGCCGGCCGCCCCACGGCTTGATCCTGAAACGGCGAGTTCGCCGTAAGCGCCACGGTCGTGCGATTCAGCGCCTGATTCAGAAAGCTGTCGGGCACCGGCCAACCGCCGCCCGTCGAGTTCTGCCCTTGCTGATTCACGCCGGCGTAGAGGTCATAGAAGACGCCGAATGAACCGCGCACCACCAGCGTCGGCCGCGCGCGATACGCCACACCCACTCGGGGCGCCGGCAAACGATAGTCGTTGTCCCGCAAGCGCGGCTGGCCTGTGAACACCACGTACTGATTCACGTAGGCGTTGTTCGGGTCCACCAGACACGGCGCCGTCCCGCAGGCCGGCGGCTTGTTGGCGCCCACCAGAAACTTGCCCGTATTGAAGTCCCACGTGGCGGGAATGCCCCGGCTCAGCGTTGGCGGATTGAATAGATCCCAGCGCAGGCCCAGGTTCACCGTCACCTTCGGCGACACGCGCCACGAGTCCTGAAAGTAGAAGTTCGACGTGCGCGACTCGAGCTTCAGCAGCGGGTAGATGAACGTCCGGTCCTCTGGCACGCCCAGCACGAAGGACGCGATCGCGTTGCCCGTGTTGCCCTGGCTGCTCAGGTTCGAAGTCTGCACGGTGTTGAAGCCCAGCTCGAAATCCGTCGTGTAGTTGAACCACGGATGGCGAATGAGTTCGCCGCCCATCTTCAGCGTATGCGCGCCTTTCACCTTCGAAAGATCGCCGCGCCACTGCCAGCCTTCCATCGGCCCGCGATCGCTGCGCCGCGTCGTCAACCGCCCGAACGCGCCCGGCAGATTGATGCCCGGCACCGTCAGAAACTCAGTCTTCGGCACGCCCGTAAAGTAGCCATCGGCGAAGTAGTCGCGATTGGCCAGCACCGGCGTGTTCACCTGCCGCAAGCTCGAATAGCTGAACAGAAATGACAACACCGTGGAGGTGTCGAGCACGTTGGTGTAGTTGAACGCCAGGTTGCGCGCCGGCCGATCCTCGAACTGCCGCGTGCCCGGCAAGGCCAAGGCGACTTCCGAGTTCTGCTCGCCCCACGTGTAGCGCCCCCACAGGAACTGCTTGGTGGAGAGTTGATGATCCACGCGCAGGTTGTAGTTATTCGCCGGGCGCCGCTGCGGCGAAGCGTTCCGCATGTTGGAGTTCGAAAAGCCCGTATTGATCGGCGCGGGAATGATGTCCTTCGCCCAGGCTTGCGTCGAGCGATCGAGCCGCGCCGCCGGAATGCGATTGCCGGCAAACGGGTCGCGCAGGAACGTACCCGGCCGCGCCGGATCCTCGCGCGTGCTGAACGGATCGTAGATGGCGCGCGCACTGCCGCTGAAGTCGCCGCCCAGTTCCGCCGGCGTCGGCACCACCGTGAGAATGTTCGAGGCGTTCACCTGCCGGAAGCCTTCGTACCCAAACAGAAAGAACGTGCGGTTCCGCTTCACCGGACCGCCCAGCACCGCGCCAAACTGATTCTGCCGCAGCGTCGGCTTCGTCGCCGAGAAGAACGCCCGCGCATCCAGCGCATCGTTCCGCAGAAAGTGATACAGCGCGCCATGGAAGTCGTTCGTGCCGCCCTTGGTGATGATGCTCACCACGCCGCCCGTCACGCCGCCGTGCTCCGCCTGATCGCTATGCGACGCCACCTGGAACTGGAGAATCGCATCCACATTGGGCGACACTCCGTAGCTGCCCTGATACACGGCATTGTTGAAGGCCCCGTCGAGCGTGAATGAGTTGCTGCGGTTGGTCTGCCCGTTGATCGACGGCATCACGATCGTCCCCACCTGCTGCGACTGCGCCCCCGTCCGATTCTGCCCCGTGCTCACCGGCGTCGCGCCCGGCGTCAGCGTCAGCAGCTGCGTAAAGTTACGGCCATTCAGCGGCAGGTTCGCCACCTTCTCCTGCGTAATCACCGTGCCCAGACTCGCCGTGCTTGTCTCTTCGAGCGACAGCTTCTCCTCCACCGCCACCGTCTCCACCGTCGCGCCCAGTTGAATCTCCACATCCACCACACGCGCCATGCCCGTCTCGAGCACGATGCCGCCCCGGCTCACGGTCTTAAAGCCCTGCACGCGCACCGTCAGTTCATAAGTGCCCGGACGCAGCCCCGGCACGGCATAAACGCCGCTCGCATTCGACGCCGTACTGCGCACAATGCCCGTATCGAGATTCTTCACGGCGATGTTGGCATCGGCCACCACCGCTCCGCTACTGTCCACGATGCTGCCCGAGATCTGGGCGGTTTGGGCCAAGCCCATCCAGGCACACGTCGCCAGGAGGAGAGCGGTGCGAACCGCCCGAATGGTGGAACTGGACATGAGAACTCCTTCAGTTGTCGCGAACGAGCGCTGCCGCTCGCCCGTCGCTGTCAGCCAATGCCTGGCGCAGCGCGCCTTCTAACCGCCGCATCTCGGCAGGGTCGCCGGCGGGCCGGGCATACAGACTCATCACGGCGGCATGTGCCGTGTTGATCGAAAAGAACAAGGCCTCCACCCGGGCCCGCCAAGGACCGGCTTCGCTCGCCGAAGGCATCACGCCTCCGCCGTCGAGCAGCGCCGTCAGTGCGGCCCGGCCTTGCACAATCTCCGCGGCATGCTCGCGGACCATGGCTGCCAGCGCCGGCGAGTCATCTTTCAACTCCGCCAGATGCCGCAACGCCCAGGCATGACTCCACAGCGTCTCCGCCTGCCGGATCACGCGATCGGCATGCTCGCGCGCCATCGTCCGCGCCTGCGCTTCGGGCGCCGTCGCGTGGAAGCGCTCGTACAAACGCTCATCCATCCAAGCCGGCGCAGTGCGCAGTGCCGTATGCAGCAGCGGACCTTCGCGTGCCACTGGTACTCGCGCAGCCGTCTCCGCCATCAACTCCGTCGCCAGCTTCACCTGCGGCTCCACGCCAGGCAGGCCCTCCAGTGCCGCGCGCACCTCGCCGAGTCGCGCTGCCAGATCCACCACGCCGCGCACCACCCAGCGATCGCCTTCGGAGACCACTTCGATCTGCTCGCCCAGGCAAGCCCGCACGCGATGCAGCGCCTCGTGAATCGAGACCTCGCTCGCGCGCTCCACTCGCGCCGGCAACGGCAGCACGGGCGCCGCCTCATCCAACCTCGGCGTCGTCATCACCCGCGCCGGCGCCATCGTCGACCCAGCCTCGCTGCGCAACACTTCCCGCGGTGCCAGCGGCGCTTCCGCAATTTCGTACGTCTCCCAACCGTCGCCCCGGCGCACCCGCAACGTCTCGCCAATGGGCTTCCAATCCGTCTCCCGGAGCACGAGCGAAGCCGACGCAATCGTCCCTGGCTCCACCACGCCTTCCACCGAGGTCTGCACCCGCACGCTCGCCGCTTCCTGCGTCAGCTCATCGCGCTTCCGCACCAACGACTCGCGCCAGCGCGCAAACGCCACCGCCGAAAGCGGCTCGCCGGACCATGCCGGGTTGCGCGCCAGGACTTCCTGTAACGCCGCCGCCGGCTCATTCCGTTCGCCCCACACGCCCGCCGCGGCTGGCGCTCCCGCCCGCATTCGGCGCACCACCAAACGGCGCGCCGTATAGTCGGTCCGCGCGAACCGCTCGGCCCGCTGCGCCTGCCGCAACACCTCTTCCGCCGAAGCCGGCGAGACGCGAAAGAATAGCAACACCACCAGGACGCCGGCCACGGCCATCGCCGCCATCCACTTGCGCGGCGAGGGCAGCGCCAACTGCACCAATCGCCCCAGCACTCCCGGCTCCACCGGCTGCAGCCGTGCCAGGCGGCTCTCGAAGGACGCTCGCGGCGGTGCTGCACCGATCTGCTCCAGCATCTGCGCCCGCGCTTCCACATAGAGACCGACGGCCCGCTGCAGGCGCTCGCTACGGCTGCGGCACGTCCAGCACTTCTGCAGATGCCGGCGCGCGGCCGCGGCTCGCCGCGACGAACACTCGCCGTCGTGGAAGCACACCAGTTCCTCGTCCGACAGATGACGATCGGCGCCCGTCAACCAGCCCCACATCAGCCTTCTACCTCCTGGCTGATCTTGCGAATGCCGCGCGTCAGGAACGCCGCGGCGGAGGAGGTCGTAATGCCCAGCACCTCGCCGATCTCGCGATACGTCAAGCCTTCCGCGCGCAAACTCAAGCAGTCGCGTTCGCGCGGCGAGAGTAAGGCCAGCGCGCCTCGCACTGCCTGATAGGTCTGCTGACGGCGCAGCCGCTCATCCGTCGATTCGCCCGGCGCCGACAGCGTCTCCGCATGCACCGCTTCCAGCGGCGTCGCTTCGTCGCGCTGCTTGCGATAGTCGAACGCCAGGTTGTGCGCCACCCGGAACACCCAAGGCTTCACCGAAGCCACCAGCCGCCCTTGCTGCAGTTGTTGAAACAAGCGGAGAAACGTCTCTTGAGTCAGATCTTCGGCGGCCGCCGCATCGCTGAGAATGACGGAAAGATAACGCCGCACCGGATGGCGCAACTCCTCATACAGGTCCACCACCTGACGCTCCAACTCTTCACGAGGAGATTGGACTTCGGCGCCAGTGAGCGAGCCACTGATGAGGTACTTTCCAAACAAGGGAGCGACCACATCATATAGGACTGGTGGTTAAGCCCTGATTACGACAACCAAAGAAAATATTTCCAAAGAAAATATTTATCGCGCCGCGCAGCCACTCAACACCCGCAGCCGATAGCCGTCCAGCGTGATGCGGCAACCATACGGCTCCAGGCTCGCCAGATCCGGCTGCGTCGGCGCCTTGCGCCGGCCGATCTGCAATGTCTCATCGCGATAGTGCAGGCGGAAGATGAACGTCAGGATCCAATCATCGGCGTCGAACGGGTCGTCCTCGGCCAGCACATGCACGCCGCGCGGCAACTGCGGCAGCTGCTCGCGAAGCTGGTCCACCACGTTCCGTACCTTAGCCTGATCCGCCGCCACCCACGCGTTGCCATAGGGTTTGCGATAAAGATGCGCCGGCAGCAGCAAAGCCGTCAGCAACAGCAGCGGCACCCAAAGCCGCTCCCTCGTAAACCCGCCCAACACACAAGCCAGCAGCAGCGCCCCGCCGAAGTACGGCACGTAGTAAACGTACAGACTGCGCGGCGGAATCGGTAGCAGCACCAGCGGCAACCCCACGAACATCGCCGCCCCCACCACCGCCGCCGGGGACCGCAGCCACAGCGCCACCCCCACCGCCGCCAACAGCACCGCGACGCTCGCCCACAGCGGCAGATCGCCCTGGATGTAGAACAGCAGACCCAGGTAGTGCCGCAGGTTCTGCAGCATCAGCGCCGGCTCCGGATGGTAGCCCGCTTGCCCCGCCAGCGCCTGCGCCCCCAACAGACGCGGCGCGAGCGACGCCGTGGCCAACAACGCGGAAAGCCCGACGAAACGCAGGTCGCGCCGTGCGCGCGTCAGCTCATACGCCATCACCACCACCGGCAAGCCCAACGCCATCTCCTTCGCGTTCAAGGCCAGCCAATAAAGCGCGGCCAGCATCGCCAACCGGGCCGCCGTCAGCGCGTGGCGCCAACGCATGTAGAGCCACAGCGTCAGGGCGAAGAACAGGAAGCACAGCAGGTCGTAGATCGTCGCCGAACTGTAATAGAGATCGGCGAGATAAGCGTGATAGGCGAAGACCAACGCCGTGAACGCGGCCACCGGGATCGAGCCCGCCAGTTGCCACGCCAACCGATACGCCAAACCCAGGTTCGCCGTCAGCAGCCCGAAGCAAACCAACCGGTATGGAAAGGGCCGCAGCCCGAAAGCGTCGAACAACGGCCGGTAAAAGAACGCGCCCATCGGCCGATAGTCGCCTTCCCAGAAAAAGAAGAGGCCTCGCACCAGTTGCCCCCACGTCCGGCTCCAGTAGCCGTGGATGTTCATCATCTCGTCTGGAAACAACCCCGCCTGTAAACCATCGCCCGCCATCAGCAAGAAGATGAAGAAAGCAGGCAGAAAGGCCAGAAGCAACTGACGGCGAGCGGGCACTGAGTTTATTCTAGGCTCATGCGATTGCTCGCCTTGTTGAGCCTGTGCGCGTTACTCACGGCCGCACAGCCGGACCCGATCTATTACCTGCTCTGGTTCGACACCGAAGACTACATTGAGCCCGCCACCGACGACGCGGCCCTGCGGCTCGCTCAGGAGCTCGATAAACTCGGCGTCCGCGGCACTTTCAAAGTGGTCGGCGAGAAAGCTCGCGTCCTCGAAAAGCGCGGCCGCCGCGATGTCATTGCCGCGCTCGCCAAGCACGACATCGGCTATCACGCCAACAATCACTCCATCCCGCCCACGCCTTCGGAGTACCTGCGGCCGTTGGGTTGGCTCGAAGGCGCCGGTGAGTTTGAACGGCGCGAAGGGCCCGGCGCGAAGGACGTGGCCCGCATCTTCGGCAAGACGCCCAGTTGTTACGGACAGCCCGGCAATAGCTGGGGTCCGCAAAGCTTGCTGGCCTTGCGGCGCATGGGCATCCCGGTCTATATGGATGAAGCGCGCCAGGTGGGTTTGAATCAGCAGCCCTTCTGGTACGGCGGCGTGCTGCACGTGCTCAACCTGCGCCAGTTTTCGCCGCGCGCCAATCTGAACAAGCCTGAGGATCTCACCGAAGGCAAACAGAAGTTCGATGAGGCGGTCGCCGAGTTGCGGAAGCGCGGTGGCCCCGGTTTCATCCAGAGCTACTATCACCCCACCGAATGGGTCACCACCGAGTTCTGGGATGGCGTCAACTTCAAGCATGGCCGCTATACGCCGCCGGAGGAGTATCGCAAACCGCAAAGCCGTACTCCGGAAGCCACGGCCCAGGCCTATCGCATCTTTCTCGACTTCGTCCAGCACGTAAAAAAGACGCCCGGCGTCCGCTTCATCACCGCGCGCGAACTCCCCGCCCTGCTGGCGGACCCCGTCACCAAACCCACCGCCGCTGAAGCCCGCGCCCAGTTCCGCGAAGCCATCGACCTGCGCGGCCCGCACTCCGCGGCGGACCTGCTGCTGGCCTTGCTCGGCGTCACGCCGCGCTATGTCGACGGCCCGTCCGAGCGCGTCGCCACCACCGTCACCCAACCGGTTTCCCGCGTCAAGTTCAACTACGCCAAGCGGCAAGCCGTGGCCCACATCGAGCAAACCGGCCGGCTGCCCTCGCACGTCTTCGTCGACGCCGAAACGATCTCGCTCGGCGACTTCGCCGCCATGCTCGCCGCCGACGAAGGCTCGGGCGACGTGCCTCTACGGTCCGGCACGCTTGCCTTTGAGCGGCACATCGCGACCGACGGCAAGAAGACCTTCGACTGGGTGATCCATCCGCCGGGCTTCGACGGTTCGGCTTTGCTCGAACTCGGCCGCTTGCAGGCTTGGACCTTGAAGCCGGCGCGGCTGAAGTAACCTACCAGTTCTTCGCGGCGACGCGCACGATCGGGTAAGCGTTCTTGTCCGGCTCCAGATACGGACTGCGTTGATGGAGCCAGGCAAGGCGAGCGCGCGGATTCCCCGCGAACGACGCGTCCTTGAGCTTCTCCTCGAACTCCGCCTTCAGCTTCGGATCGCGGCGCAGCATCTCCTCGGCGATCGGTTCGAAGATGTAGTCCGAGAAATACTCTTTCTGCTCGAAGACGCTGTTCAGAAAACCCCACTTCGCAAACGAATCGGTCGCCGCCGGCTCGAGTAACTGCATCAGCACCCGGGCCGCGCGCTGATTGGTGGGTACCCACAGCGAGCCGGCAGGCAGCGTCCGCTTCTCCTTCACCAGGCGGGCCGCAAAATTCGGCTGGAAACGCCCTTCGAAAGGCTGCGGCGGGAATGAAACATTTTCAAAGCGATATGTTTCAAACTCGCCTGTCACCGGCTTCGTCGTCACTTCAAAGCGCACCTGATGCGCCCTCAGCACTTCGCCCAGCGCCGCATACCCTCGTGGAATCAGGTAGCCGGCCGGCGCTTCGGGCTCCACCTTCGGAGCGAGCGCCACCACCACCTTCACGTTGCGGTTCAGCGGCTTCGGCTCGTACTTCAAGATGGGCCCTCCCGCGGCAGCGCCCTGATAGCGTGTCGTCTCCAACTGGCGCATCACGTAGTCTTCGCCGGGGCCTGTGGGCACGCCCTCCAGAAACACCTTCGTCCCC
Organism: Bryobacteraceae bacterium; assembly: GCA_965229305.1. Lineage (GTDB taxonomy): Bacteria > Acidobacteriota > Terriglobia > Bryobacterales > Bryobacteraceae > JALHNI01. The sequence goes on from CBDDIZ010000024.1 coordinate 139,483, forward strand.
GGCTTGAGGCCGGCGGCTTCGGCATCGGCCGCGCGTGTCGCCTGCTTCAAGCCGGCCGGATCGGCGGCCATCAGGTTGAGCGTGTGGCGCATGATGTCGTAGTGCGCCCAGGTCCGCACCTTGAACGTCTTCAGGCTATGCGTCTCCACCAGGAGCGACGGCCGGTTCTGCGCGGTGGCGTAACCGGTGGAGTAGCGCGGCGAAGCCGTCATCACCGAAAGCGCCCCCGGACGGTTGCCCGGCCCGCCGATGTACCAGCCCAGCACGTGGCCGTCTTTCTCCATGCCGCTGAGCATCTGCTGGTAATACTTCGTGTTCACCCATTGACGCGGAGCGCTCGCCAGGTCCTGCTGCGTGTGGATCGCGTACGTCACATCGTACTGATGGTCGCTGCCGTCGGTGACGTGATTGTCGATCAGGAAATCGGGCAGCCAACTGGTAAAGACGCCCAGCCAGGCGCGCATCTCCGGCGTGTCGGCCTTCAGGTAGTCGCGATTCAGATTCTGGCGTACGGAGTTCGAGCGAAAGCCCATCTCCATCGGGCCGTTCTCGTTGATGCGGTGATAGGGCGAGACGTTCTCATGCCCGTCGACATTGAAGACGGGGATCGACAGAATGATCACCTGGTCGAGCCAGGCTTGATGCTGCTTGGTCACCAGCACATCGCGCAGCAGCATCATGGCGGCGTCTTTGCCACCATTCTCGCCGGCGTGGATGCCGTTCTGCAGCAGCAGGATCGGCTTATTCGTTTTGGCGGCTGCTTCGGGGGTGAAGGCCTTGTCTTTGGAAGCGACGAAGACGTAGAGGTCGTGCCCGGCGGCGCTCTTGCCGATGGTGATCAGCTTCCCGTATGGCGACGACTTCGCCAGCCGCTGATAGAAGGCCACGCATTCGGCGTAAGTGCCCGTTTTGGTGTACTGGCTCGACTCGGCCAACGTCAGAAAATCCTTGGGCGCGCGAGCCGTCGATTCGGCCAGCGATCGCGCCTCCTTCATCGCCGGCGTTTCCCAAACGGAATTCGGCGGCATGGGCGGCAACAGCTGCCCGAGAAAGAGCACAACTGGAAAGAACATTTAAGGCTTTTTATGCAATCCGATCGATGAGACGATCACTCCGAGTTCGCGCTGATCCTGAGGCGACGGGGGCAGGGTCTTATCGAGGACGAACTCACACCGTACGGCGTCGCCGGCAAGGACGGAGGCCGGAACGCTGAGTTTGAGAACTTGGTCGCCCACCTTCTCATAGGAGACGGGCGGCAGATGCTGACCATTCACCGTCGCGTTGATGGTGACTTCATGGTTGGTTTTGATCAGAATCTCGGGCACTGTGAGTTTAACGAGCAGGTCAGCGCCTTTGGTGGAGGCGGTAGCCGGAGGGCGCAGGTTGACAATGAAACGGCCCATCGTCCAGCGCCAGGATCCGCTTTCGACGCCGTGGAAGCCCTTCACCAACTGCACTTCGTGCCGGGGATCGGCCAGGTTCACCACCGAAGCCAACGCGGCTTCTTCTTCAATGGTGGCCGGGCCCGTGGGACCTTTACGGCATCCCGCCAACGCCACCAGCAAGGCCAAGCTCCACCAGCCTAGTCGCCGCACTTTTCAACCTCAACCAGGCAGCTATAGAAGGTGGCGCCGGCGCCGATGTCGGTGAGCCGTTCGGAGGTGAGCGCATTCACGGACTGGCGATCGCCCGCCCGTTTCGCCCAGCGCACCGCCGGCACGCGCACCACGCCGCGATGGACCTTAGGGGCGATCTCCACCTGCAGACGGATGCTGCCGCGTTCGTTGTAGACGCGCACCAAGTCGCCGCCCGCCAGTCCGCGGGCTTGCGCATCGTCGGGATGCAGCACGGCGCGCGCGGTTTGCGCGTCCACCTTGTCGCGATGGCCAAAGGTGGAGTTCATGCTGTCGGAGTTCTTCGAGCTGATCAGTTCAAGCGGGAAGCGCGCCCGCAAACCGGCATCGCCCTGCCGGGATTCCACGGGCGGCGTGTAAGTCAGCGTCTCCGCCTTGAACTCGCACTTGCCCGAAGGCGTGGCAAAGCCGCCGGTGGCGTGCGGCAGGTAGGGCTGCCCTTCCGGCGCCACGTTCAAGCGGACCGAGCCTTCCTGTTCGAGCCGTTCGAGAGTGATGCCTTCGAGGTGCGCGTGGCCACTCGCCAGCGCCTGGCGAATCAGGTCGTCTTCCGTATCGCGGAAACACGCTTCGGTGAAGCCCAGGCGTTCGGCCAGCAGCCGGAAGATCTCTACGTTGCTCTTGCATTCGCCGGGCGCGGGCAGCGCCGGGCGCGCCATCTGCAGATGGTAATGGCCGTAGGCGTAGTACAGGTCGGTGTTCTCAAGGAAGGTCGTCACGGGCAGGACGATGTCGGCGTAGTCGGTGGTGTCGGTGGCGAACTGCTCGAGCGCCACCACGAAGAGGTCCTCCCGCAACAGGCCTCGGCGAACGCGGTTGGCATTGGGCGCGACAGCGGCGGGATTCGAGTTGTAGACCACCAGAGCGTGGACGTCCTTCTCTTCGAGCGCTTCGCCCAAGCGCGACATGTTGATCAGGCGGGCTTCACGCGGACCTTGCAGGTCAGGCCGTTCGAGCGCGCCGCGGTCGACGGTGAAAGCTCCCGAAGTCGAGAGGCAGAAGCCGCCGCCCACGTCCTTCCAGGAACCCGTGAGGGCGGGCAGGCAAGCGATGGCCTGCATGGCGCGTCCGCCGCGCTCGCTGCGCTGCAAGCCATAGTTGGCCCGGATGACGGCCGGTCGCGTAGTGGCGTAGTCGCGCGCCAGTTGAACGATGTCGGCGGCGGCGATGCCGGTGAGCTCGGCGACCTTGGCGGGCGGATAGTCGCGCACGAGGGCGGCGAGTTCGGCAAAGCCGGTGGTGTGCCGGGCGATGTAGTCCTGGTCTTCGAGACCTTCGGCGAGGATGACGTGCATGAGGCCGAGGGCGAGGGCGAGGTCGGTGCCAGGGTTGATGAACAGATGCTGGTCCGCGAGGGCGGCTGTCTTGGTAAGGACGGGGTCGATGGTGACGAGTTTCGCGCCCCGGCGCCGGGCTTCGACGATGAAGGGCCAGAGGTGGACGCTGGTGCCGTGGACGTTGGCGCCCCAGACGATGATGAGCTTGGAGTCGACGAACTGCTCGGGTTCAGTGCCGGTCTTGGCGCCGAGCGCTTCCATGAGGGCGGTGCCGCCGGCGGTGGCGCAGATGGTGCGATCGAGGCGGGACGCGCCGAGGCGGTGGAAGAAGCGACGGTCCATGCTGCCGCCGTTCAGGAAACCCATGTTGCCGCCGTAGCTATACGGCAGGACGCTTTCGGGGCCGTGGGTGGCGACGGTCTCCCGCAGACGGCCGGCGATGGTCTCTAAGGCTTCGTCCCAGGTGATTCGCTCGAAGCGGCCTTCGCCTTTGGGGCCGACGCGACGCAGGGGATGCAGGAGCCGGTCCGGGTGATATTCGCGTTCGAGATATTGAGTGACTTTGGGGCAGAGGAAGCCGCGGGTGATCGGATGCTGGGGATCGCCCTCGAGCCGGGAGGCTCGCCCATCTTCCACTTGCACCAGAATCGAACACGCGTCCGGGCAATCCAGCGCGCAGACCGACCGCCGCACTTCCGCAGGGCTCATCGTTCTATGGTAGCGAATCCGGACGAATCAGGTCTTTGCCCGATGGGCAAGCCGGGGCCAGGGCCGTAAGGTGGGGTATATGCTGCGCATAGTCTCATTCAGCCTGGTTGTATCCTCTTTGCTTTCCGCCGAAGTCGACTGGCGGTTCGCGCATCCCGGCGCCGATATGCTGCTGGGGTTGAACCTGCGCCGCATTGCCGAGTCGCCGGCGGGCGACATGCTGCGGCAATCGCTGGGCAAGGCGGGGCTAGACCCGTCACGCAGGCAAATGCTTGAAACAATTGAAGAAGTCTATGTTTCGGTGCGCACCAAGTATGTGAAGGGCCGACCGGCCGGCGAGCCGTTGGGCGTGATCCTGGTGCGGGGTAACTTCGATCAGCCGGCGGCGCTCAAGATGCTGAGCCAGCAGCCGCAACTCGCCTGGCGCCTGATCGACCGGCGGACGCTGCTGCTGGGCGACGAAGAGTCGATGGCGGGGGCCGTGGAGCGGATGAAGGGCGACGACGGGCTCGAAGCTCCGGTGCTGGCCCGGGCCAAGGAACTCGCCGAGACGAACGACTTCTGGATCGTCGGGTCACCGGCGCCGCTGAATCGGATGAAGCCGCGCGGCTCGATGAAGAAGCAGGGTGGTATGCTGGGCGACATCGAAGAGGTGTTCGACAACCTGCGCTCGTTCTCGCTGGGCATTGCGGTGCGCGACAACATCGCGCTGGACCTTGGCTTGAATCTGCGGACGAAGGCGGCGGCCGACCAGTTGATGGCGCTTTATCAGCGGCTTGAAGCGGACATGCAGAAGACGCCCGAGGGTCAGGCGCAATGGGCGAAGCTATCGCAATCGCTGGAGGTACATCCGAACGGGACGGCGGTGCGGTTTGCGATGCGCGCGCCGATGCCGGACGTGCAAGAGACGTTGGCCCAGGTGTGGGGTGCGCGGATGGCGGGCACGATGCTGGCCTCGGCTGCTCCGGTGGCGCCGGCTCCGGCGGTGGCGGCTCCGCTGCCGGTGGTGGCTCCTGCGCCGGTGCCGGTGCGGCGCACGGTGCGGATCTACGGCCAGGAGACCGGCTATCGCGAGATTCCGACGACGCCTCGCTAAGTCGTTCCTACTTCAGTCTTTAGTTCATTGGACAAACGCCCGGCCCGGTGCCGGGCGTTTGCTTTTGGGGGCTCTTGGGGGCTCGACAGGATTCGACACTTTGCGACAGTTCAGAGGCTGTTGCGGGGCCGCGCTGGGGCAGTTCGGGGAAGCGGACAGGGTCGACAGGCTTCGACACTTTTCGACAGTTCAGGGGCTGCCGCGGAATCGAGCCTGGGAAGGGACAGGAGGTGAGAGGAGTTCGACAGGCTCAACAGGATTCGACACTTTTCGACAGTTTAGTGGGCAAGTGGCGGGGAAAGAGGGGTGGGGCTAAAAGCAAAACGGCCGGAGCTTGCGCTCCGGCCGTTCTGTTGAAACAGGTCGTGTTTAGCGACGGAACTTGCGGATGCCCGCGAGAACCAGAACGCCGCCCACGAGGGCGAGCGTCGAGGGTTCCGGCACATCGCCGTTCTGCTGCTGAGCTTCGTAGGTGTAGGTCACCGTCAGGATGCCCGTACCAGCGCTCACCGAACCAACCGGGGTGGAACCCGTGCCGGTGGAGGTGAAGCTGGAGAACGAGGTAACAGGAAGGCCAGAGAGCAAGGACGTCGAACCGGTGACGGACGGGCCCGAGCTTTCGGGACCGGTCTGCTGAACAACCAACGGGCTGGGCGAGAAACCGCCAGGAGTCGTCCAGGAGACCTGGAAGGTGTTGGAAGGAGCAGAGGCAAAGGTGTAGTCGATTTCACCGGTCAGGGTGACGGCCGTGATTTCAAAACCGCTAGCAGCGGAGAAACCAGAGCAGCTGTAATCGATGGTACCGGCGCCAGCCGTGTACAAACCCACAGGGTTGATCACGCTGCTGGGAGCAGTGCAAGTGAACGAAACGGTCGCGGCGCTAGCAAACGACGCCGAAGCGGCGAGCAGCGCGAAGATAGAGAGAGAGCGCAAGATAGAATCCTCCGGACAAAAAATGGTCAAACGAACCGGCGACAGATTCCGGCTCAGTAGGAAATTTAGCATGGGGGCATATCCCTGTCAACACTTATCCTACTGATGAACCTTTAGCGGTAAGCCATTTACTGTTAAGGGAATATCTTGTTCACGCTCACTACCCAAGAACACCTTAAAATCAATCCCCCACCTGAAGGTGTTTACACCCTCAGATGGGGGGAAGCGGTCAACTCTCGAAAGAATTTACTTCCGGACCCGGCGGATACCGGCGAGAACCAGGAGGCCGCCGACGAGGGCGAAGGTGGACGGTTCGGGAACGGTGGAGTTGAAGGTCTCCTCGTAGGTGTAGGTGACTGAGACAGCGGCGGAGCTGGAAGCAACCGAGCCTTCAATCATCTTTGAGGTGGAGTTGACGTTGAAGTTGGCGTAGGTGAGCGCCGGGAGGCCGCCACCGAGGTTGGAGGGGCTCTGAGCGATGCCCACAGAGCTAACGCCGCCCGAGTGAGTCACTTCCAGCGGGTTCGGGACGAACAGGGCAGGCAGGTCAAAGGAGACCTGCACGGTGTTGGGGCCGGGGTTCGAACCGAACTGATAGTCAACGCGGCCAAGGATCTGGATCGCGGTGATTTCATAGCCCGACGGGGCGTTGAAGCCAGCGCAAGCAAAGCTGGCGGTGCCGGCTCCGGAGACGTAGCCGGCGATGTTGCCACCCGACGTCGTACAGTCGAAGCTAACGCTTGCCGCGCTGGCGAAGGTGCAGGAAGCGGCGAGAAGTAAAAAGGTAGAAAGAATGCGCATGGATAAGGTCCTCCGAAAATTCTTGCGAGACCTGATCATGTCGGCTCGCTAGAGAATTTTTAGCATGTGGACCGGAAGCGTTCTCTGTACCATCGGGACCAAAACCGCATCTCGAAAGTTGTTGAAAGTAATAGGACAAAATGGACCCTGGAAGATCCAACCACCGGTATTCCCCCACCAGTACCACAAGGGATAGGGGGCCAGAAGGTAGACCGCTACCAGATCGGGTTCTACGGAAGAAGCCTGAGAGGAAATCTAAATAGAAAAGCTCCGCCCGAAGGCGGAGCTTGGCGTGCTTACGGAGGGAATATCGAGGTTAGGCGCTGAAGGAGCTGCCGCAACCGCAGGTGGACTTCACGTTGGGGTTGGCGAACTTGAAGCCGGAGCCTTCGAGGTTTTCGACGTAATCGACTTCGGCGCCGTCGAGATAGAGCATGCTGGCCTGGTCTACATAAACGGACAGGTCACCAAACTTGTACGTCTTGTCGAGCATACCGGGAGCGTTTTCGAAAGCCATCGAATAGCTGAATCCCGAGCAGCCGCCGCCGACCACGGCAATCCGGAGACCCGCCGGCTTGGGATCCTGGGAGGCCAGAATTTCGGTCACTTTGGAAATGGCGGTATCGGTGAGTTGCAACATATACGGACTTCTCCTAATGAGTCTTCAGGTTACTACCATTTGGATTCACCGGCAAGCCATTCGGATGCAGCGAAGCGGTCAACGAGTGAGGCCAAAGAGGTTGGGGCGGACGTGGCGGTAGGTGAAGCGGGAGGGGTTCATCCCAGTGACGCCGCCGGAATCGACGACGATGATGCGGGCGGAGATGGGCTCGTAGGCGGCGCGCGGGGCGATGGTGCCTTTGGCGACGAGGATCTTGAGTTGGGTGGGGATGATGCCGGCGCTAGTTAACTGATTGAGGCTGAAGGGGATGACGCGCTTGGGGGTGAGCAGAAGGAGCTTGGGGTGGTCGGGCGTGGAGCCTTCGACTTCGATGACGGCCGAGGGGCCCATGTCCCAATAGCGGAGGCCGCCGTGGCGGACGGCGGTTTCGACGAAGCGGCCGTCGACGACGCTCTTGACGCGGCCCTTGATGCGGAGGGCATCGCCGTGAAGGTTGTCGGTTTTGCCGCCGACGGGTTGGTCAAACTGGCCGCCGACGCCGGCGGCGATGGCCGCCTTGGCGGCCGCGGCGTCCGAGATGCACATGGCCCAGGAGTCGGCGTTCTGTTTGAGGAGTTCGGCGAGGATGAAGGTGCTGTCACCGGCGGAGCCGCCGCCGATGTTGTCGCCGGCGTCCATGAGGGTGACGGGGAACTTGTCGTTGGCCAAAGCCATCCGGACGGCTTCGGCGGCGGTGGGGGCCTCGAATTTGAGTTGGTCGCGCAGGTTCCAAAGGAGATTGCCGAGGCGTTCGGCTTCGCGCTTGGCGAGGGCGGGGTCATTGTCGGTGACGACGACGGCGCTCGGGCCCATGGCGGGGATGTCAGCGTATTGGTAGCCGCCGGCGAGGCTGGCGGCGAGGACCTTGGGGCTGGCCTCAATCCGCTTGCTTTCGTCGGTGACGGGCTTGAGCGGGGGCGCATAGGTGTTGTGGAAGAGGATGTTGAAGAGCATCGGCGGCTTGACGATGGCCTGGGTGGGCTTGAATTTGCCCGAGACGACGCCGGCCATGATCTTGGCGGCCTGGATGCCACGGAGCTTGGCGTCGAGGTGGGGGTTCTCCTGATAGGTGAGCAGGGCGGTGGTGAGCTTGACGATCTCTTCGGAGACGTTGGCGTGGAAGTCGTGGACGACGATGAGGGGAATCCGGTCGCCCATGGCCTGACGGACACGGCGGACAACTTCGGCGTCGGCGTGGGGGTAGCTTTCGGCGACCATCGTGCCGTGGAGGAAGAGGAGAATGCCATCGAGTTTGGGGGCTTGCTTGAGACGGTCCACGAGCTCTTGGGTGAGGGTTTCAAAGGCGGAATCGACGACGGTGCCGATGGTTTGGGGGCCGGCGACGATGGTGGGATAGAGGGCGAGGCCGTGCTGCGAGGCGCCTTCGATGAAGCCGGCGGTGGTGTTGTTGGCCTTGGTGGAGACATCGATGATGGCTTGGCCGCGGAGAATGCCGCTGGCGCTGCCGGGGCCGGAATCGAAGTCGGCGAGCGTGGTCTTTTTGGGGTTGAAGGTATTGGTCTCGTGGACGATACCGCCGATGGCGATGAGGGGTTTGGTTTGACTGAGCGCCGGAAGGGCCCAAAGCAGCAGGAAGGCGAGACGCATGAGGCCGATGATATCAGCCCCTCAACTCCTGACCGGCCTGTTTTGCCAGAGATGTCTGAGCAGCTTAGCTACCAGGCGGCGACGCTGCCATCGGCGTGAAAGACGCGGGCCATGGGCTTGGTGCCGGCGAAGGGGTACTTGGTGAAGGCGGACTCGCTGAGGTCGAAGCCCAGGCCGGGTTTGGTGGGCAAGGGGAACTTGCCGTTCACCATGCGCATGGCGGGGAAGCCGAGCCACTCTTCCCACATCTTTTCGATTTTGCTGGCGACGACGCCGCTGCAGATCTCCTGGACGAGGAAGTTGGGGGCGGCGGCATCGACATGAACGGTGGCGAGGGCGCCGATGGGGCCTTCGCAGGCGTGGGGGGCGATCTTGATGCCGGAGGGTTCAGCCAGGGCGGCGACCTTCCAAAGGGCGGTGATGCCGCCGACGTGGTTGATGTCGGTTTGGAGGATATCGACGACGCCGAGTTCGACGAGTTCACGGCAGGAGTAAGCGGCAATGAGGCGTTCGCCGGTGGCGATGGGCGTGGTGGAGCGTTCGGCGATTTTACGCATCGCGGCGACGTTCTCGGGAGGGCAGGGCTCTTCGATGAAGAGGAGCTTGAGGGGCTCGACTTCTTTGCAGAGGATGGAGGCGACCGAGGGTGACGTTTTGGCGTGGAAGTCGATGCCAATGTCGATGTCGGGGCCTAAGCCGGCGCGCATGTTCTCGAGATGGCGGACGGCCTGTTTGATCTTGGCGTGGGTTTCGATCCACTCGTAATAGCCGGGGATGCCGCCTTTGACGCAGGTGACGCCGAGTTCGGCGGCTTTCTCGCGGACGCTGCGCATTTCGTCGGGGGTGTTGGCACGGACGTGATAGTAGCCGCGGACGCCGGCGGGATCGAAGGGTCCGCCGAGGAGCTTGTAGACGGGCTGGTTGAGGAGCTTGCCGCGGATATCCCAGAGGGCTTGATCGATGCCGGCGATGGCGGAGCCCATGACGGGGCCGGCGCGATAGAAGCTGTGGACGTACATCGACTGCCAGTGATGCTCGACGAGCATAGGGTCAGCGCCGAGGAGGAACTCTTTGAAGTCGCCGATGCAGGAGATGACGGCGTTGGCTTTGCCTTCGAGGGTGCCTTCGCCCCAGCCGACGACGCCGTCGTTGGTTTCGATTTTGACGAAGACGTAGGGACGGTCCGAGTTGTTTTCGTAGGTGACGCCGAAGGCTTTGACGTTGGTGATGCGGGTTTTGGAACCGACACCGGAGAGGGCGTCAGCGCCGACGGGACGGACGGGCGCGCCAGGCGTTTGGGCTTGGAGGGCGAGTCCGGCGGCGCCGACTCCGCCGACAAAGTTGCGTCTTTTCATGCGGCCTCCGGATAGCGCTCGAGGACCTGGTCGTCGATGGTGAGACCGAGGCCGGGGGCGGTGGGTAAGGGGACGTAGCCATCGCGGGGGGCGGGCAGGCCGCTGGCGAAATCGTTCGAGAGGGCGCCGATTTGTTGGATGACGAAATTGGGCATGCTGGCGGCGAGTTGGATGGCGGCGGCGGAGGCGATGGGGCCGCCGTCGTTGAAGGGGGCGACGCCGGTGTAATAGGTTTCGGCGACGACGGCGAGGCGGCGGAGTTGGGAGATGCCATGCTGGCGGACATCGAGGCGGAGGACGTCGACGGCCTGTTCGCGGAAGAGGTCGGGGACGCCGGCCGGGGCGGCGATGGTGCGGCCAAAGCCCAAGGGCGTGACGTTCTCGCGGGAGAGCTTACGGACGGCGGCGAGATTGGAGAGGGCGCAGGGTTCGTCAAACCAAAGCAGGTGGAACTTTTCGAGGGCGGCGGAGAGGTTGCCGGCTTCGGCGGGGGAGAGCTTGCCGTGAGCGTCGAGGACGAAGTCGACGCCATCGCCGCCTTGCTCGCGGAGACGGTTGAGGCGTTCGACGGTGCGGGAGACGAAGTTGTGGCGGGAGCCGGTGACTTCGGGCAAGGGCACGACGAAGGCGCGTTCGCCGGCGCGAATTTGGGTGGGGAGGTCGGTGAGGGGCGTGAGGATGCGGACTTTGTGGCGCGTGGCGCCGCCTAAGACGCTGTAGACGGGGGCCTTGGACTCTTTGCCGAGCAGGTCGAGGAAGGCCATATTGAGGGCGGCCTGGAGGTGCGGGACGTCGGCCAGCTTGAGCCGCAGGACTTCGTAACTGGAGGGGTCGGCGCCGACGGAGACGGCCTTGAGACGCGCGATATCGGACGACGCGAGCGGGCGTGCCTCGCCGTAGCCACGCCAACCGGAGTCGGTCTCGAGGCGCAGGACGGTGGAGCCCGGCAGCCGGAAAGCCGTCGCTTTCGTGATCTTCATTTGGCTTGATGGTATATCACATGCCAGCCAAACGAGGCCAGGACTTTATGGCTTCAGGGAGCCGCGGAAGGGCGGGCGGAAGGTGGGCAGGGAGGGTCGGCCAGTGGTGACCTCCTCGGCGAGTTCGGCGCTGCATTTGGTGAGCATCAGGCCCGAGCCGATGGGCACGGCCACGACTTCGTCGCCAGGTTTCAGCTTGAGGTCGAGGAGGACGTTCGGAGGAAGGATGAGAGCCGTATCGGCGTCAACGGTGCGGAGTTTCAGGATGGTCATGGAAGAGAGAGGATGTCCAAAGACATCCCCTCCCTTATCGGTTAGCGCTGATTCGCCTTGAGGATTTTCTTCCGCAGGCGGATCGATTTCGGGGTGACTTCGACCAGTTCATCGTCCTGGATGAATTCGATGGCCTGTTCGAGGTTGAGGAGCTTGGGCGGGACGAGGCGGATGGCTTCGTCGGAACCGGAAGCGCGCATGTTGGAGAGCTTCTTTTCCTTGACGATGTTGACGGTGAGGTCCGAATCACGGGAGTGTTCGCCGACGATCATGCCTTCGTAGACATCGGTGGCGGGTTCGACGAAGAGTTCGCCGCGTTCCTGCAGGTTGAACATGGCGTAACCGGTGACTTTGCCGGCGCGATCGGAGATGAGCGAGCCGGTGGGGCGCATGGGGATATCGCCCTGCCATTCGATGTAGCCGTGGAAGAGGGCGTTCATGATGGCGGTGCCGCGGGTGTCGGTGAGCATCTGGCTGCGGAGGCCGATGAGGCCGCGGGAGGGAATCAGGAACTCGAGGCGGGCGCGGCCCGACCCGTGGTTGACCATCTTCTCCATCTTGGCTTTGCGGATGCCGAGCTTCTCGATGACGACGCCGACGTACTCTTCAGCGACGTCGATGGTGAGCATTTCGAGCGGCTCCATGGTTTGGCCGTCGATTTCGCGGGTGATAATCTGCGGGCGGCCGACGGTGAGTTCGTAGCCTTCGCGGCGCATCATTTCGATGAGGATGGCGAGTTGGAGTTCACCGCGGCCCATGACTTTGAAGGCATCGGGACCGCCGGCGTCTTCGACGCGAATCGAGACGTTGGTGAGGAGTTCCTTATCGAGACGATCGCGCAGGTTGCGCGAGGTGACGAATTGGCCTTCGCGGCCGGAGAACGGCGAGTTGTTGATCGTGAAGGTCATCGCGATCGTGGGCTCGTCGATTTGGATCTTGGGCAGGGCTTTGGGGGTTTCGGCGCTGGTGACGGTTTCGCCGATGGTGATGCCTTCGACACCGGCAATGGCGAGCACGTCGCCAGGAACGGCATGGGTTTCGTCGACGCGCTTCAAGCCTTCGAAGGAGAACATCTTGGTGATGCGCGTTTTCTGAATGCTGCCGTCGAGCTTGCAGATGGAGACGTCGTCGCCGTGCTTGAGCGTGCCGTTGAAGATGCGGCCGATGGCGAGGCGACCAAGGAAGTCGCTGTAGTCGAGGTTGGCGACCAGCAACTGGAGCGGCTCTTCGGGGTCGCCGGCGGGCGGCGGGATGTGCTTGATGATCGCTTCAAAGAGCGGCTCGAGGGTTTCGCTGGGATCGTCGAGGGAGTTTTTGGCGATGCCGGTTTTGGCAATGCAGTAGACGATGGGGAAGTCGAGCTGTTCTTCGGTGGCATCGAGATCGATGAAGAGGTCGTAGACTTCGTTCAGCACTTCCTGGGCGCGGGCGTCCGGACGGTCGATCTTGTTGATGACGAGGATGGGCTTGAGGTTGGCTTCGAGGGCCTTGGCGAGGACGTAGCGGGTTTGGGGAAGCGGGCCTTCGCTGGCGTCGACGAGGAGCATGACGCCGTCGACGATCTTCAGGGCGCGCTCCACTTCGCCGCCGAAGTCGGAGTGGCCCGGGGTGTCGACGATGTTGATCTTGACGTCGTGGTAACGCACGCCCGTCGTTTTGGCGAGAATCGTAATTCCGCGTTCGCGTTCGAGTTCGTTCGAATCCATCGCGCGTTCGGCTTGCGCTTCGTTCGCGCGATAGATACCGGACTGACGGAACATGGCGTCCACGAGCGTGGTTTTGCCATGGTCGACATGCGCCACGATGGCGATGTTTCGAATCTGTTGATTAGCTTTTGAGGGTGGAGTGGACATCCTATCTAACCAGAATCGCAGGTCTGGTGAGAACTTGCAGCCGCTACAATAAGAGAATCCATGTCTGAAAACTCACCCGCGCGGCCCACAGTCGTGATCGTCGGCCGGCCGAACGTCGGGAAGAGCACGCTTTTCAACGCCTTAATCGGGCAGCGGCGCTCCATTGTGGGCGATGAACCCGGTATTACTCGCGACCGAATTGAAGGCGAAGCAATTTATGATCACAAGCCATTTCACCTGATTGACACGGGTGGAATTTTGCCACATGACCAAGCGTTAATCCCGAGCGAGATCTTTCGCCAGGCGCGCACGGCGTTCGAACAGGCCGATCAGATCGTCTTCGTGATCGACGGGCGCGGGGAGATTACGGGGGTGGATCGCGAGCTGTCGCAATTACTGAAACGGCTGGGTAAGCCGGTGACAGTGGCGGTGAACAAGATCGATCATCCGAAGCGGGAAGACCTGGCGGTGGAGTTCTACTCGCTGGGATTCGAGCATTTGTTCGGAGTGTCGGCCGAGCATCGGCGCGGGCTGGAAGAGATTCTGGATCATGTGACGGCGGACTTTCCGACGGCCGAGCCGGAGCCGATGGTGCCGCGCGACATGCGTCCGATTCGGGTGGCCATTGTGGGACGGCCGAATACGGGCAAGTCGACGTTGTTGAATGCGCTGACGGGAAGCGACCGGGCGATCGTGAGTCCGATTGCCGGGACGACGCGGGACGCGGTAGACGAGACGATTGAGCACGACGGGCGCGAGTATACGTTCATCGATACGGCGGGCATTCGCCGCAAGGGCAAGACGCACGAGATGGCGGAGAAGCTCTCGGTGGTGATGGCGCGCAAGCACATTGAGTCGGCGAATGTGGTGCTGATGGTGATCGATGCGGTGGAGGGTCCGACGGCACAGGACGCGACGATCGCGGGCTATGCGCACGAGGCGGGCTGCTGTGTGGTGCTGTGCGTCAACAAGTGGGACTTGATCAGCAAGAAGGACAAGAAGGTCTTCGAGCAGAACGTCCGCGATGAGATGAAGTTTCTGGAGTATGCGCCGCTGGAGTGCATTTCGGCGAAGTTGGGGACGGGCGTGAAGCGGCTGTTTAAGCTGATTCGCGAGAGCTTTGAGTCGGCGGGCGTACGCGCGTCGACGGGCGAGTTGAACCGGTTCCTGGACTTCCTGAAGACGGAAACGGACATCAAGCTGAAATACATGACGCAGGTGAGCGTGCGGCCGCCGACGTTTGTGCTGTTTGCGGAGTCGCGCGCGGAATTGCACTTTTCGACCGAGCGTTTTTTGATCAATCAATTGCGGAAGCGCTTCGGCTTCAAGGGCACGCCCGTGCGCATCAAGCTGAAAAAGCCGGAGCGCCACGAGCGGAGCGCGAATGCTACTTAGCCTGTTGTTGTTCGCGGCCGCCGCGCCGTGGATGGAGAAAGTGGACGTGTTCCAGGCCGGCGAGCAGGGTTATGCGATCTATCGCATTCCCGGCATGGTGGTGACGGGGAACGGCACGGTGCTGGCTTATGGCGAGGCGCGGAAGACGCTGCGCGGCGACTGGGGCACGATCGACATCATGATGCGCCGGTCGACGGACGGGGGCAAGACGTGGTCGGCGATGCGGTCGATCGCGCAGGTGCCGGGAGCGAAGACGAAGAACCCGGTGGCGTTGGCGCAGAAGCTGGCGACGACGAACGAGGTGACGTACAACAATCCGGTGGCGATGCCGGGGAAGGCGAAAGGGACGGTCCATTTCGTTTTCTGCCTGGAGTACATGCGCGCGTTCTACATGCGCAGCGACGACGATGGGCTGACGTTCACGACGCCGCAGGAGATCACCGGGGCGTTCGAGGGGTTTCGCGCGAAGTACGACTGGAAGGTGCTGGCGACGGGGCCGGGGCACGGCATCCGGCTGAAGAACGGCCGGCTGGTGATCCCGATTTGGCTCTCGCTGGGGACGGGCGGCCATGCGCATCGGCCGTCAGTGGCGGGAACGATTTATTCGGATGACGAAGGCAAGAGCTGGAAGGCGGGCGATATCGCGCTGCCGAACGAAGGCGAGTTCACGATTCCGAACGAGACGGCGGCGGTGCAGTTGGCCGATGGTCGGGTGCTGCTGAACTCGCGGACGGAAAGCAAGGTCCACCGGAGATTGCTGACGACGAGCGCCAATGGGGCGACCGGATGGTCCAAGCCGGAGTTTCACGAGCAGTTGGTGGAGCCGATTTGCATGGGGACGATGGCGCGGTTGAGCTTAAAGCCGACGCGGCTGTTGTTTGCGAATCCGGATAATCTGTCGCGGGCGGACGGGAAGGAAGCGCCGGGCAAGTCGCGCGACCGGAAGAACGTGACGGTGCAGTTGAGTTACGACGAAAGCAAGACCTGGAAGGTGAAGAAGCCGATCGATGTGGGCTACTCCGGGTATAGCGATTTAGCGGTGCTGCCGGATGGGACCATCCTGCTGCTTTATGAGCGCTCGGCTGAGGGCGCGAAACAGTTTGCGCCGATTGCGTTGACGGTGGCGCGCTTCAATCTCGAATGGCTGACCGATGGCCGCGACGCCATCCGCAAATAAGGAACACTCATTCTCATGTCTTCTTTGCAGGGCATTATGCCCGCAATTCTTACGCCGCTGAACGCGGACGAGACGCTGAATACGAAAGCGTTCGAAGCGCTGATCGAGCATCTGTACGGCGAAGGCGTGGATGGCCTTTACGTCTGCGGCAACACGGGCGAGGGGTTGTCCTTGTCGACGGAGGTGCGCGAACTGGCGACCGAGGTGGCGGTGCGCAATTCGCCGAAAGGCAAGCAGGTGATCGTGCATACGGGGTCGACGCAGACGGTGGAAGCGTTGCGATTGACGAAGCATGCGTCGCGGACGGGGGTGGCCGCGGTGTCGAGCCTGCCGCCGGGCACGGCCTTCAGCTTCGGCGAAATCAAGGCTTACTATGAGACGCTGGCGGCGGCCTCGGAAGCGCCGTTCCTGATCTATTACTTTCCGAGCCTGGCGCCGCCGCTTTCGATCGAGCAGATGGAAGTGCTGTGCGATTTGCCGAATGTGGCTGGCTTGAAGTTCACGTCGTTCGACTTCTACACGATGCGGCAGTTGCTGCTGCGCGGGTCAGTGGTGTTTAACGGGCCGGATGAGATGCTGGCGGCGGGCTTGTTGCTGGGGGTACACGGCGGGATCGGCAGCACGTATAACGTGATGCCGAAGCAGTTTCTGGAGCTGTATCAGCATGCGCGGGCGGGCCGTTGGGCGGAGGCGGTGGCGGTGCAGGATCGGATCAACAAGATGATCCGGCTGTTGCTGAGCATGCCGATTCTGCCGGCGCTGAAGCAGATCATGACGTGGCGGGGGATTCCGTGCGGGCAGGCGGTGGGTCCGCGGCGTGGACTGACGGCGGAAGAGACGGAACGGCTGCGCAAGGAACTGGCGGCCTGGGAGGCGGCAGCTTAACTGACCGAGGCTTTTTTGCGGCGGCCGAAGTCGGGGAGTTGAACGACGTCTTCGCTGGGGACGGGTTCGACGGGTAAGCCGGCGTCCTGCCAGCTTTTGAGGCCGCCATCGATCACGTAAGTTTCCACGCCGCAGGAGCGGAGGTGGAGAGCGACGCGGACGCTGGTGGCTTCGTTGTAGCAGGTGCAATAAAGGTAGACCTTGGTGGCGGGGGGAAGATCCGGGGCCACGGCGGCGAGGCGGTTCGGCTCGATGCGCTGGGCACCTTTGATGCGCTGCGCGCCGGCTTCGTAATAGCCGTGGCTGCGGACATCGAAAACGGCAGCGTCCGGTTCCAGGGCGGCGACGTCGGCGGAGACGCGGGGCACAGACTTGAGAGGAACTTGCTGGCGGCTCTGCCAGTAGCGCCAGCCAAGGAAACCAACGAGGCCCAGCAGAGCGACGACTTCGATGACGCGGCCGGCGGCCTGGACGGCGGGCATGACCGCGCGGACAAGGTCGCCGGCGAGGAAGCCTAACGAGAGATAAACGCCGGTGTAGAGGGCGGCGCCAGCGGCGTCGAGGGCGAGGAACTCGGGGGCGCCCATGCGCATGCTGCCGGCGAGGGGGGCGGCCAGGGCGCTGAGTCCGGGGACGAATTTCGCGAGGACGAGGGTGACGCGTCCGCGCTTGTAGAATTTTTCCGCTGAGGTGAGGATGCAGGCTTCGGGGTTGGTGGTGACGCGGCAGAGGATGCCCAGGAGCCACCAGCCGGTGTAGCGGCCGAGGATATAGAGAACGATGTCGCCGACGAGCAGGCCGGTGAAGCCGGCAAGGATCAGCAGGGGGAGTGAGACGACCTTCTGAGCCGCGGCGGCACCGGCCGCTAAAAGAGCTAACGCCGCCGGAATCGGCACCCCGGACGCTTCGAGCAGGCAAAAACCAAAGAGCAGGGCGGGGCCATGCTGTTTGATGAGCTGCAGGATTTCGTCCACAACAGGTTTAGACTCCGACGGCGTGGTTCGGGATTCAGGGGGGGCTTAGCGCTGCAAGGCGCCGGCGCGGCCCATGATCGGCCAGACGTCGACCAGCTTCTCGTTTTCGAAGACGTAGTAGCGGTCGTAGACGTTGGTGGACGTGTCGAGATTCGAGCAAAGGAGTTCGACGCGTTCGCCGAGCTTGAAGCCGTTGCCTTCGGTCCACTTGAGGATGCCGTATTCGGCGCCCTGGTTTTCGACGATGACTTCGGGGCGGCCGAGGACACGATCGGTGGGCTTGAGCATGGCCTTATTGCCGGCGTCGATGGTGACCTGGCCTTTGTGGTTCTGGCTGATGACGGTGGTCATGACGGCCATGGAGGGCTTGAAGTCGGTGTATTCGGTGGGGTTCGACTTGCCGCCGACGCGTTCATAGAGGGTGTCCATGAAGACGTAGGAGCCGGCCTGGAGTTCGGTGAGGCCGATTTCCTTGTCGATGTTGTAGGTGCCGGTGCTACCGCCGGTGATCATAGCGACATTCAAGCCGGACTTGCGGCAGAGCATGGCCGTGTCGACGACGGGTTTGACGTCGAGGATGGACTTTTCGCGGCGTTGTTCCCAGCCTTTGGTGTGGGAGGCGCCGCCGGAGTAGCCCATGCAGCCCATGAACTTGAGGTTCTTCTTTTTGTCGATGCTTTGGGCAAGGGCGAGGCCGGGAGCGCCGTTGGCGTGGCCGGCGCGGGTGAGGCCGGCATTCAAGTCGACCAGGAGGTTGAGCCGGACTTTGGAGGCGGCGGCCGCTTCGTCGAGGAGGTCGACGGTGATGGGATCATCGGCGACGGCCATGAAGGTGGGGTCCTTGATGGCGAGGGCGATGGTGCGGGCGATCTTGTTCTTGCCGGCCGCCTGGCTCGAGTAAAGAACGTTGGGGATGCCAGCGCCGACCATCAATTCGGCTTCGGCGACGGTGGCACAGGTGATGCCCAAGCTGCCGAGAGCGACTTGGCGCTTGGCGATGTTGGTGGATTTGTGGATCTTGCAGTGGGCACGCAGATCAATGCCGTTGGCCTTGGTGTAGGTGGCCATGGTTTTGAGATTGCGTTCGAAGGTGGGCAGATCGACCACCATGGCAGGGGTCGGGAGGTCCTCTTTGGTGATCCCGGTGAAGTCACGTTTGGCGATCTTGGCCTCGATGTCGGCATACCGGAACGGTCGGGCGGCAAAAGCCGGCGCGGCAAGCGCGCTGGCAAGTAGGGATCGGCGCGAGAGCATGGCCAATGATATCGCAACGCCGGCGGGCGGAAGCCTAATCGAGACGGGTGAGTTTGAGAATCTGCTTGCCGTTGTTGCGCTGGAAGACGCCGCCGCTGTTGCCGGCGATGGTGGAGCTTTCGCGGTCGCGGACGAGTTCGAGGACGCCGTCCTTGAGAGTGCCGGTGAAGCGGAGGCGGGTGTCGTTGATCTGGTTGCCGCTTTGTTCCTGGACGAGGACGACAAAGATGACGGTGTCGCCGACGGCTTTGCCTTCGGAGACAGGCGAACTGCCGCGATCGTCGTAGAGCTTGCCGGTGACTTTGGTGCCGGATTGTTCGAGCTTGAGGGTGACGTCCTGGGGACCGAGGCGCGTGCTGACCTGGCCGGTCCAGATGCCGGTGAGGTCGGCGGCAAGGCAGAGGCTGAGGAGCCAGGTCATGAGGCGGCCTTGACGAGTCCGGGAACGGGGCCGGTGCTGTCGGCGAAGCGTTCGACGGGAGCACCGAAGGCATCGAGCATGGAGACGTAGAGGTTGGCGAGCGGGGCGTCGTCGCCCATGACGCGGTGATGACCGGTTTCGAGGCGTCCGCCGGCGTTGCCCGCGACGACGATGGGGAGTTTGTGGGGATCGTGCTTGTTGCCGTCGCTCAAGGCGGAAGCGAACAGGATCATCGAATTGTCGAGGACGGTGGATTCGCCTTCCTTCATCTCGCTCAAGCGCTGGAGGAGGTAGGCGTACTGCTGCACATGCCAGCGGCTGATGATTTCGTACTGGCGGAGCTTGTCGGGATCCTTCTGATGGTGGGAGACGTCGTGGTGGCCGGCGCTGACGCCTTCGAGAAAGCGGAAGCTGACGTTCGAGACGGCGTTGCCGAACATGAAGGTGCTGACGCGGGTGGTGTCGCTTTGGAAGGCGACGGCCATCATGTCGAGCATGAGCTTGACGTGCTCGGCGTGGTCTTTCGGATTTTCGGTGGGGGCGAGGCGGGCGTCGATGGGGACGCGGGGCTTCCAGGCCTGGGCGCCGCCGGCCTGGGCGCGGTGGACGCGCTCTTCGAGCGAGCGCATGACGGAGAGGTATTCGTCGAGGCGAAGTTTGTCAGCCTGGCCGACTTCGCCACGGAGGCGTTTGGCGTCGCCGAGCACGCGGTCGAGGAGGAGCGAATCGAGCTTGGCGGCTTTGGCCTGCTGGCCGTTGGCGGCGCCGAAGAGGCGCTCATAGACCGAGCGGGGGTTGATTTCGCGGGCGAGGGGCGTGGTGGCGTTGGCCCAGGCGATGTGCGAGCCGTAAACGCGGGTGTAGCCGACGACGGCGTCGACGCCGATGGCGACGGGGGTGACGCCGAGTTCCAGCGAGGGCAACGGCGTTTCCATCTTGACCTTGAGGGCGGCCTGCTGATCGAGCGAGATGCCGTTGGCGATGTCGGCGCCGGGGGTCTTCTTGATGGTGGCGCAGGTGAGGATGGCCGCTTCTTTGACGTAGTGGCCGTCGCCGCCTTTGGAGTTCTGATTCCAGAAGTTAGAGAAGATGTTGAGCTGGTCTTTGAAGGGGGCAAGGGGCGCGAGGGTCTTGCCGAGTTGGAAGTCGCGGCCGGAGCCCTGCGGCGTCCAGGCGTCGACGTTGACGCCGTTGGGCATGTACAGTGCCGCGAGGCGGATGGGCGGAGCGGCCGTGGTGGGGGCGGCCATCACTTCCAGCCAAGGCAGGCCGAGGGTGGCACCAACTCCTCGAAGCAACGTGCGGCGCGAGAACGACTTCATGGCTTTTTCAGCTCCTTCAGCACCACCGGCGGCGCGCCGGGTTGATAGCGAAACGGGACACTGGTCACGATGGCCGCAATAAGAGATTGCGCCTTATAGCCATTGTCTCGCACTTCGGCAACGATCTGGTCGACGGCGCAGGAGTCCTCGAGGGTGAGGCCGCGGCCGAGGGCGTAGCCAAGCATGCGGTTGGTGAGATTGCGGATGACGAGGTCCTTGCGGTCCATCAGGGCTTGGCGGAGTTCGTCGGGTCCGTTGATTTTGGTGCCGTCGGCGAGTTCGCCGGAGGCGTCGATGGGCTGGTCGGCTTCGGTGTCGCGCCAACGGCCGAGGACGTCGTAGTTCTCGAGGGCGAAGCCGAGAGGGTCGATGCGGCTGTGGCAACTGGCGCAGACAGGGTTGGCGCGGTGTTGGGTGAGGCGGGCGCGGACGGATTTGGCGGGGGCGCCGGGCTTATCTTCTTCGAGGGCGGGAACGTCGGGGGGCGGAGGCGGCGGCGGAGTGCCGAGGAGCGAATCGAGGATCCAGGCGCCGCGAAGGACGGGGCTGGTGCGGTAGGGATACGACGAGACCGTCAGCACGGCGCCCATGCCGAGGAGTCCGCCACGGCGGCTGCCTTCGGGGACGGAGACCCATTGGGGTTGGGTGGCCGCGTTGGCGTTGAGCGGCATGTTGACGTTGTAGAGCTTGTTGAGGTGGCGGGTGCTGATGGTGTGGTCGGAGTCAATCAGGTTGAGGAGCGAGAGGTCATTGGCGAGGAGATGACGAAGGAAGAGGACGGGCTGGAGGCGGACGTCGCTGCGGACGTCTTCGTCTTTGGCGTAGGCGGCGAAGAGCTTGGCGTCGGGGGCTTTGTCGCCCATGAGGTCGCGGGTGTGGAGCCACTGTTCGGTGAAGCGGCGGGAGAACTCGAGCGCCCGGTCATTGCGGAGCATGAGGCCGATGAGCTTCCTGAGGACGGCGGGGTCATGCAGTTTGCCGGCGGCGGCCAGGTCGGTGAGGAGTTCGTCGGGCATGGTGCCCCAGAGGAAGTACGAGAGGCGCGAGGCCATGGCGTACTGGTCGATGAGGCGGGGGTTGGGGCCGGGGTTCTGGGGCTCGGTGCGGAAGAGGAACAGGGGCGAGACGAGCGCGCCGCGGAGCGAGAAGAAAATGGCGGGCTCGAAGGGCTGGCCCTGGCGCAAGGCAGAGTCAAAGAGGGCGAGGTAGGGGGCGAGGTCCGCTTCAGTGACCGGGCGACGGAAGGCGCGCGGCAGGAAGTTCGCGAAGATCTTGCGGGCGGCTTGCTGGGGCGTGACGCCGGGGCCGGGCTTGGCGACGAGGATTTTGTAGCGGGACTTGAACTCGCGGCCGGCGAAGTCCATGGCGAACTGGGCGGCGGCCATGTACTTTTCGGCGTGGAGAGGCGAAAGGAAGAGCGTTTCGGCGGCGTTATCGAAGCCTTCGCCGCCGGCGCCATCGGCCGGTAACGAAGCGCCGATGTCCATGTGCATGTCGAGCAGGTCGCGCAGGGTGGCGGTGTACTCATCGCGGTTCAGGCGACGGATGGGCGCGCGGGTGGCTTTGACGGGGCCGGTGCCGCAGACTTCGGCGTGGAGGGTGGTATCGACCCATTTGGTGAAGCGTTCGCGGGCGTCGAGGGGCGGGGCGGGCGAATTCTTGGGGGGCATTTCGCCGTTACGGACGCGATTGGCGAGCGAAGTCCACTTATGGGACTGGGCGCGGAAACTTTCCGGGGTCGCGACCTGTTTCAAGGCGAACCCGCCGACGGAGGCAGTGTGGCACTTGGCGCAGTACTGCTTTAAGAAGGCTTGCCCGTCTTCGAACGGCGCATCGGCCGCGAGGGAGATTAGGACGAGAAGTGCCGTTAACACCACCTTCATCAAATCATGAATTCGTCCTGCCGAGGAGTCCCCAAACGGCTATACTTTGCCGATATGACCCCCTCGCGACGAGAACTGGGACTGCTGCTGGCGGCGATGCAGGCGCCGGCGCAGGAGGCGCTGCCATCGAAATCGTACCGGTATGAGGATCTGCCGGTGAAGAGCAATGCTCAGAATGGGAACAAGTCCCGGGCGATTTTGGACGGGAAAACGCACACGGGCTACCGGATTGAGATGCATGAGACGGAGTTGGCGGCGGGGACGGCACCACATCCGCCGCATTCGCATGTGCACGAGGAGATTGTGATGGTGCGGGAGGGGACGATCGAGGTGACGGTGAAAGGCGTTGCGAGCCGGCTGGGGCCGGGGAGCATCGCTTATGTCGCGTCGAATGAGGAGCATGGCTGGCGGAACGTGGGCGAAACGCGGGCGCGCTACACGATCCTGACGCTGCGGGGTTAGATGTTGACCTCGACCGGCTGCCGGAGCAGGCAGCAACGTTTGAAGGAAGTGCTCGAGCGCGAGCGCTGGGACTTTTTCGTCACGACGAACTATCGGACGGTGTATTGGCTGACGGGCGTGCTGGGCGGGGCCGAGGTGCCTTGTTTCTTCGTGCTGTGGGCCGATGGGCGGTCGCGGCTGGTTTCGGGCGCGGCGTTGCCGGAGGGGGCGCCGGTGGACGATTACCGGCCACTGGAGACGTACTCGATTCAGCGGACAATTACGGATCTGCCGGGCGATGCGCTGCGACTGGCGGAGTTGCCGTCGGGTGGGCGGTATGGCGGGGAAGGGCTTTTGACGTTGCCGGGCGAGCGCTGCGACGCGCTGCCGGCGGTGCTGCGTCTGCGGAAGTCCAAGGACGAGGATGAAGTGGACGAGATCCGCGCAAGCTTGCGGTTGTGCTCGGCCGCGTATGCGCGGGCGCGAGAGGTGATGGCGCCGGGGCTGACGGAGATCGACGTCTTTGTGGCAATGCAGGAGGCGATGGTGCGGGCGGCGGGCGGCGCGGCCGTGCTGAAGGGCGATTTCGCGGTGGGGCAACGGTCAATTGCGGGCGGGGGCGCGCCGACGGCGCGGGTGCTGGCCGAGGGCGATCTTTATCCGCTGGACATTTTTCCGGAGACGGCACTGTACTTTGGGGACACGTGCCGGACATTTGCGGTGGGTCGGCCGCGAAGAGGATCAGGAGCGGGCGTACTTGGCGGTGCGCGAGGCGACGAAGCTAGCCGAGAGTCTGGTGAAGCCGGGGGTGAAGGCGAGCGTGGTCTACAAGACCGTGAAGGAGCATCTGGACGCGCAGGCTTGGACGGAGAAGAGCTTCTTCCATCATGTGGGCCATGGGATTGGGCATCATGGGCACGAAGCGCCGCGCATCATTCCGGGGACGGACGATGTGTTCGAGGTGGGGGACGTGTTCACGATTGAGCCGGGGGTATATGTGCCGGGTTTGGGGGGTGGTCTGCGGCTGGAGGATAACTACGTGCTGCGGGCCGATGGGCTGGAGAATCTTTTCGACTTTCCGTTTGGACTTTAGGGCAGGCGGAGAATGAGGCCGGTGACGGCCTGCTTGGAGGCGATGGAGAGCAGTTTGGCGCTGGACGGTTGGCGGGGGCGCCTGGCCGTGATCCGGTACTGGCCGACGCTGAGTTCCTCGACCCGGAACCGGCCATCGGGACCGGTGCGTGCTTGGCGCCACACTTCACGCGGATGCGGGGAGACGGACTCAACTTCAACGTAGACGCCTTCAGCGGGACGTCCTGCGGCGTCGAGCACGGTGCCGGAGATGCTCATTTCTTCGACGAAGGTTGCATTGACCTCGTAGGTCGACGTGGCGGTGACAGGGATCAGTTCCGGCGACTCGCGGCGTCTGGGGTAGTAGCCGAAGAAGCCTTGAGAACGGAGTCCGGGCACGGGCGGACTGTCGAGACGGTAGTTGCCCGGCGGGAGGACGGAGAACTCGTAGGCCCCATCCTGATTGGTGAGGGTGTCGCGGTTGAAGTTCGCGCCGCGGACGGTGACGCGGACGCCGGCGAGGGGAAGAGTGACTCGACGCTGGGCTTGAGGGGAGTAGACCTGCTGTTGGAGGACTCCGGCGAGTCGATTGCCGGTGGCGGACTGAGGAAGGCGCCGGAGGAAGAGCAGATCGCTGCCGAAGTGCCTCGGGCGAAGGGTTTGGCTACAGGCGGCATCGATCCACAGGGAGCGATGCCGATACTGGAGGAACCAAAGCTGCCGTTTGCCGACCGCTAAGTCGGAGGAGATATAGGGGACGAGGATGGAGAGGCGGTCATCTGGCTTAGCGCCTTTGAACGGCTCGATGACGCGAACGCGGAACTGAAATTCAGGGTCCCCTTCCTGATCACGGCCGGCGGCGAAGCGTTCGATTTCTCCGACGAAGACGACCTTCGAACGCGCGAACATTTCGGGGACGGTAGCGCCGGTCGCGCACACCGTCGCCTGGCCCACGGCGGAGCTGAGAAGGAGCAGCAGGAAGAGCCGCATGGCTCCAGTGTCCTGCTTTTATTGAGTGAAGGTGATGGTGGAGTCGGCGGTGGCTTTTTGGAAGTCGTAGCACTTCATGGAGTAGCTGCCGTTGCGTTTGAAGAACCAGATAGCGTCGACTTTGAACTCGCCACTGCCGCGGACGGGGAACCAGACGTCGCCGAACTTGCCGTATTCGATTTTGAAGCCGAGGTCGCGGAGGTTGGTGCCGAGGAAGACTTTGATGGCCAGCGGCATTTTGAACTCGAGGAAGCTGCTGATGAAGACGGGCTGGAAGGTTTCCTTTTCGACGAGCACTTCGCCTTCCCCGGGGTCGCCTTCGTAGTGATACTTGCCGTGCTTTTTGGGCTTGTATTCGACGACGTAGACGGAGTGGCCGCGGAACTCTGAGTCCGGCCGGCGGGTGAAGTTGTAGCCCTTCACTTTGTCGCCGGCGAGGGGGAAGACATTCGGGCCGAAGACGTCGCGCCAGCCGCCCTGGTGCTGCTCGTCGCGGCCAGCGGCGAGTTCGCTGACCCAGTCGTCAATGCTGTCCTCGTCCTCGGGCAACGGAGCCTGATAGCCGGTGAGTTGGCCCTTCACCCGCCGCTGACCCGTCACACCGAGCAACTCGCGCTGGACCGACTTTTCAGAAGGCAGCACGCGGAAGGTGCGGGTCTCTTCGCGCATGAGCGTCTTGTTGCGCTGCGTGCTGCGGGCGAAGACTTCCTGGGTGAACACCCACCGTTGGCGGGCGGCCCGCGCGCGTCTGATTTTCGATGACGCGCTCCATGATCTCGCCCGCGGTGAGGTAAGTTTCGGGAGCGAAGCAGGTGAGGGCCAGCATGACGGTGAGCATGGCGGGCTATTCGTCCTTGTCTTTGTTCTTACCCTTGTCTTTCTTGTCGTGATCGTCGTTGAGGTGAGGGATGCCGAACTTGCCGCCGAGGCGGGCGACTTTGGCGAGGTCGAGGACGCCGACGATGTTGACGACGGTGAGTTGGCGAGCTTCGGCGGAGAGGAGGACAAAGCCATCGGACTTGCCGTCCGGTCCCTGGTGGAACATGATCTCGGTGAAGCCGTTACGTTCTTTGACGCTGATGAGGCTGGTCCACTTGGAATCAGACTTCAGTTTGCCGCGGAGTCCTTCGACGTCGGTCAGGTTGTAGGAGCCTTCCTTGTCGAACTCGAGATTGAAGACTTTGACGCGGCGAAGACCTTGAGCGACGTCGCCGAGGTCGCCGCCGGCCAGACCGGAGAAGCCTTTGACGAGGTTCATCTGCTCGGGGCCGAGGTCAATGTTGGACGATTCGCGCGCCTTCGCTTCGAGACCTTTGAGCATGCTCAGATCGACTTCCTGAGCCGCCAGGGGCCACGCCAGACACGCCATGATGATGATTTTTTTCATTGCAAGTTCTCCTCGTTCTGATCGGCGCGCAGATGGATCACCCGGGTTTCGGGGGCTCGCACCTGCTGCTCGACTTTGCCCAGCCGGTCAGCTACCAGGCGCAGAGCTTCCTCGAGTTTGAGAGCGGTATTTTCCGCTTCGAGTCGGCGCTGTCGCTCCGCCTGATACTGCCAGCCGAGGCCGGCTACCAACAAGACGATCGCGGCCACGGCGAGCCAGTGCAG
Source organism: Bryobacteraceae bacterium (assembly GCA_965229305.1). GTDB lineage: Bacteria > Acidobacteriota > Terriglobia > Bryobacterales > Bryobacteraceae > JALHNI01. Next base: position 166,086 of record CBDDIZ010000024.1, read on the forward strand.
CGTGGTCCAGCGCCGGCGCCCTTCGGCTTTGGCGATGATCCGCGCGGCGAGCCCGGCCGGCGCATCCTGCCGGCGTAAGGCCTTCCTCAATTGGACTTCGATGTCTTGCATATCTGCTCCTTTCGCCGCAGGCGCTCGCGCAACATGCCGAGGGCGCGATGCAGACGACTCTTGACGGTCGCGACGGGCAATTGCAGTGCTTCGGCAATCTCCATGGGTTCCATGTCCTCCTGATAGCGAAGGATGGTGACGACACGGGCCGTCGCGGGAAGGGCCGCCAGGCTTTCCCGCAAGTGACGGTTCATCAGCGGGTCGACCTGACGGTCGAGCGCTGCTGGTTCCGGCACCTGGTAGAGGCCAGGCCCCTTCCGGAACTTCAACCGCCGCACTTCGTCGACGCAACGGTTGGCGGCGGCGCGCCGCAGCCAATACCGGATGTGGTCCACCGACTCCATCTGATGCAAATGCTGATGGAGACTCAGGAACACGTCCTGCGTGACTTCTTCAGCCAGAGCGCGGTTTTCCAGCGAGTGATAGGCCAGGGAAAACACCATGTTCTGGTGGGCGTGCACGATTTCGGCAAAGGCTGGCAAACTCGCCATTCTGACAACCTAATACGCTTCAGGGGGCGGAACGACTGCAGACTTTTTCGCGGGGGCACAGGGTACTACTTCTGTCGTAAGCCTCAACCTGATTCCCCCTGGTCCTAGCGTGTTTTCGGTTCGCCCCGCAGCCGAAGTTGCTTAATTCAAAGGGGGTTCACTCTGAATTGTGAACTAAGTATGAATTCTCGGACAAAGCTTTTTGGATCTGCGAAAGGGTCGAGT
>CBDDIZ010000025.1:0-145974 GCA_965229305.1 Bryobacteraceae bacterium
CGCCAGCACAAGCTGGCGCGGCGCGCCGAAGCGGAGCAGGTGCACTACGGCCTGGCGCGGCTGGCCCTGGCGCAGGGCAACTTGCCGGAAGCACGACGCCGGGCAACGCAGTATCTGGCCGCGGCGAAGGCGCAGCCGCTCTTCTATCCGCTGTGGGAAGCGTACCGGGTGTCCGCGGAGATTGAAGAGAAGGAAGGGCACTTGGCGCAGGCCTACGAGCTCTCGCTGCGCGGCATCGACTGGGCGCGGCGCACGCGGGCAGATCGTTTGCCGGCGGCACAGTTGCTGGCGAGCGCCGAGTCCGCGATGCAGTCGCTTTATCTGGGGCTGATCCGGGTGGCGCAGCAGTTGCACGCCCAACGGCCCGATGCGACGCTGCTGGTGGCGGCGCTCGAAGCGGGCGAAGAGGGTCGCGCGGCGGCGCTCACTGACCAAAGCGGACGTCTGCGGGACGACTATTGGCAGGCGCTCGATGCCTTGCAGCGCGTGCAGGCGCAGCGGTTGGCGGAAGACAATCCGGCGCTCGAGCGCGAGACGGCATCGTTGCGGACGCGGCTGGTGGGGCTGGAAAGTCTGGCCGGTTTGCCGCCGTCGGAGAAGCATCGCGAGCTGATCGCGTCAGCGCGGCGGATGCTGCGGGAGAACGATGCCCTCGTCGTGTTCCGCACCGGCGATCCCAATTCATTCGCCTGGCTAATCACGGCGACGAAGCTAGAACTCCGTTCCCTGCCCTCTTCACAAAAGCTGATGCGCCAAGTGGAGCGGTTCCGTGGGGACACGCAACAAGGCCAGGCGCTCGCCTCCGAGTCAGGTAAAGAACTTTTCATTGAAATTTTCGGAGAATTTTCCCACCGTGAACACACTAATATACGGTGGACTTTAGTACCGGATGGGCCGCTCCACGAGTTGCCCTTCGCCGCGCTGCCCTGGCCCACCAGCTCTGGAACGGAATCGTATTTGGTCGAGCATCGCACACTGCAACTGGCTCCTTCGGTCGCCACCATCGCGGCAGTCCCGGACAGCGTGCCCACTGGACCCTCATTTGCGGGGATCGCTGACCCCATCTATAACGCCGCCGACCCGCGCTTGGCACCGATGATGCAGCGGGCCGACATGCTGAGCGTCTTCCGCCGGAAGCCAGCGACCTTCGAATTGGCCCGGCTGCCCGGATCGCGCCGGGAACTGGACGCAGCGGTGGAGACACTGCAGCCCACCGCGCCGATCATCCTCACCGGCGGCGACGTGAACCGCGAGTCCTTCCTGGGCGTGCTGGCCCGGCACGCCGCTACGCTGCACATTGCGACCCATGTGGTGCCTGAGCCCGGCGATCCCAGGCATGCGTTGATCGCGCTGGGAATGAATCCGAAGAGCCGGCAGCAGGAACTGGTGGGCGCCGATGAGATTTCGGCGAGCCAGCATGGAGCCCGGCTGGTGGTGATGAGCGGCTGCGGCACGGGCCGCGGCGAGTCTCTGCCAGGGGCAGGTTTATTGAGTTTGACGCGCGCTTGGTTGCACTCGGGCGCGCAAGGCGTGGTGGCCAGTCATTGGCCGGTGCCCGATCATTCGGGCACCCTCTTTACCCATTTTTATCGTTATGCCCGTCCAGCTCGCTCTTCTGTCCGCGAGTCCGAGGTGGGGCACTGGGCGGCGGCTTTGCGGCAGGCCCAGATCACGGCGATTCGACAAGATCTCCCAGCATCGGTCTGGGCGGCGTATTTTTTTACTGGAAGGAACTGAAAGCACTCCCCCGCTATGATCCTATTCTCGAAGTCAACCGGAGGTGGCGCCGCTGTTCGGGCCGCGCTAGAACCCCAAGCTGAGCCTTCAGCGATTGATCCCTTAGGATTCGCGACGGCGGACCCCGCTCCTCTGGGGGTGGAGTCAACGCGCACCAAGGGAACACGCAAGCAGGCAGCCCCGCTGCCGGATTGGGCGGAGATGGTGGACCGCGTGAAGGCCAACGATCCGCAGGGCCTGGAAGACCTCTATGTTTTCTTCGCGAAGGGCGCACGCTTCTATTTCTGCCGGCACTTGGGTCTCGATGAGTTGGACGACCGCGTCCACGACAGCTTCCTCATGGTGGTGGAGTCGATCAAGCGGGGCGAGTTGCGGGAGCCGGAGCGGCTGATGGGCTTTATCCGCACCATCCTGCGCCGCCAGGTGGCTTCCTATGTTCGCGGGGCCGTGGAAGGCCGGCGCGACTATGCGCAGTTGGACGCCGAGTCCGAATACTGTCTCGACTTCCGCGGGTGTCCCGAAGAGCGGATCATCGATCTCGAAACGGTGGACATCATGGAGCGCGTGATGCGCGGCATGACGATCCGCGAGCGGGAGATCCTGACACGGTTCTACCTGCTCGAACAGCCGCCGGAGCAGATTTGCCAGGAGATGCACATCAATCTCACGCAGTTCCGGCTGATGAAGTCGCGCGCCAAGGGTCGCTTCGGGGCCATGGGCCGGCGCAGCATTCTCCGGCAGTCGCTCGAGAGCTTAAACGAAAGCACCAGCAGCTAGGTGCGCACATGGTATCTGCACCTCCCCCTCGACCATGCGTGCCACTCGGCCCCCCTTCACGACGCCGTACTCGTGAGCCGGGCGGACCGGTGTGCGAGGAGAGGACGATGAGGTATAGTAAAACCCTGTTGACATTCGAGGGCCAAGAAGGATCGCACCCCAGCGAGGACGACCTCGAAGAGTACGTCTTTGGGCGCCTGGAAGGCGACGCGCTGGACGAGGTGGAAGAACACCTGCTGCTCTGCGAGGATTGCCGCCGCAGGCTGACGGAGACCGAGAACTTCGTCGCCTCCACCCGTGCGGCCGCCCGGAAGATGGTAGGCGCGCCTCCGCCGACCCCCAAAGCCCGCCGCTTCTCCGCTCCCGCGTGGGCGCTGGCCTTCGCCATGGGCGCGCTGTTGCTGACGGTGGCCTACAACTTGGTCCCCTTCAATCGAGTGCCACAAAGCATCGAGCTGACCGCCGAACGAAGCGCCAGCCGCGCCCGCGTTCAAGCCGGACAACCGGTGGACCTTCAGCTCGATGTGCGGGGCCTCGATCCACGATGGCTGGAGATTGTGGATGCGCAGGGGTCGCGGATCCAGGTGACCGCCATCAAGCCCGTCAACGGGACGGTGACGCATCGGGCGCCGCCGCTGCCGGCCGGCCAAGTCTGGATTCGCCTTTACGCGCAACCCTCCCCCCGCGCTGAAGTCCTCCCCCTCCGCGAATTCAGTCTCCTCGCCGAATAACCTCAAGCCCCCGTCGATTTCTTCCATTCCGCGAGCAGTTTTCTCAGGTTGGCGACCTTTTCCGGCTCCCGGTCCGCCCAGTTGGTGGTTTCAGCCGGATCGGCCTTGAGATTCGAAAGCCAGATGGGCGCGGGCGAGGCTTCGCCCAAGCCAGTGGTGGCGCCTTCCATCAACTTCCAATCACCCTGACGCACGGCCATTTGCTTCTGGTATTCCCAGTAGAGCGCCTGGTGCGGTGAAGGGCCGCCGCTCTTCACCATGGCGCTGACGCTGCGGCCATCGCAGGGGGGCGCCGGGACGCCGGCCCATTCGGCGAAGGTGGGCAGGATGTCCATGGTGGCGGCGGGCGCGTCGACGACGCGGCCGGCGGAGATGCCGGCAGGCCAACTGAGGAGAGCGGGCATGCGGATGCCGCCCTCGAAGAGTCCGCCTTTGTAGCCGCGATAGGGCGCGTTGGAGCCGCCGCGGTAGGGGCGGCCATAGGAGTCCGATCTGCTTTCGTTGGTGGCGCCGTTATCGGACTGGAAGAAGACGACGGTGTCGCGGTCGAGCCCGCGCTTTTTGAGGACGGCCATGATCTCGCCGACGCTGTCATCGACGGCGGCCAGCATACCGGCGTGGAAGCGGCGATCGCGGTCCAGGGTGGCGGGAAAGCGGTCCAGATACTTTTGCGGAGCGATCATCGGGTAGTGCGGCGCGCCGTAGGCCACGTAGAGGAAAAAAGGCTGCGCGGCGGTCTGCTTTTCGATGAAGGCTTTGGCTTCGCGGGTGAAGAGCTCAGTGTGATAGGTGGGCTCTTCCCAGGCTTCGGTTTCGTCGCGCCAGAGGTCGTGGTAGATCTCCTGAGGATTGCCGGCGGTCATCTGGTAATAGCGGTGGGAGTAGTTGTCGATCCAGCCGGAGTAGAAGCCGAAGTATTGGTCGAAGCCTTGCTTAAGGGGACGGCTGGCGGGAGCGGAGCCCAAGTGCCACTTGCCGACGGCGGCCGTGCGATAGCCGCCGGCTTTTAAAGCCGCCGGCAGCGTGGCCTCGGTCGCGCGCAGGCCGGGCACGTCGCGATTCGAGCGGCCGGGCAGAAAATTGCGAATGCCGGTGCGGTGCGGATAAAGGCCGGTAAGCAATGCGGCGCGCGAGGGCGAGCAGACCGGCGAATTCGAATACCAACTGGTGAAGCGAACGCCGCGCTCGGCCAGGCGATCGAGGTGCGGAGTCTTCAAGTCCTTGGCGCCGTAACAGCCCAGGTCGCCGATGCCTTGATCGTCCGTGTAAAAGACGATGAAGTTGGGCCGCTTGGGCGTTTGAGCGGAGGCCGCGGTGGCCGTCGCGAGACTGGCGGAGAGAAAGGTACGACGAGAAGGAGCGCGCATGGCTCCTCTCAAAATATCAACTGCGGGCTAGGCCCAGAGTTCGCGGATGGGCTCGTAGACGCCGGCGTTCGCTTCGGGCACGTACTCAAAGCCGCGGCCGAAGGGATCGTCGCGGCGAATGGTGAGGTAATCGATGCCCAGGGCCGAATAGATGGTGGCTTCGATGTCCTCGGTGCGGATGGGGCGATCGTTCTTCCAGCCGAAGTCGGTGATGGTTTGGCCGGTGGGGTCGGTGGCGCCGATGGCGCGCTTGCCGCGGATGCCGGCGCCGGCGACCAGCATGCTCTGCTGGGGGAAGTGGTCGCGGCCGGCGGTGACGTTGAGAGCGCCGGTCGTGCGGCCGAACTCGCCCATGGCGAGGATCAGCGTCTGATCGAGCAGGCCGTCGTTGGCGAGGTCGGCGATGAGCGTGCCCAAGCCCGTATCGAAGGTACGGCCGAGCGAGGCGGCATTCGTGGGCGTGAGCGACGCGGTGTAGATGTTGACGTGGTTGTCCCAGCCGCCGACGTTGATCTGCACGAAGCGGGTGCCCAGTCCCGAGCGGAGCAGGTTGCGCGCCGTGATGCAGGCGTTGCCGAAGCCGGTGTTGCCGTAGCGGGTGCGCTCGTTCGCGTCGAAGTTGAAGATCTTGTCGACGTCGGGGTTGTACATCAGCTTGCGGGCGGAGAGGTTGAACTGCTGCATCTCTTCGCCGGCCGGATCGAGCGTGGAGGCGGCGCGGATTTCGCTATCGAGATCCTGGAGGAGGGCGAAGCGGCGGTCGAAGGCGGCTTGTGCGTCGGGGTGGCGCGTGTTCGGCAGTCCGCCGCCGTTGGGCGAAATGTAGAACGGCGCGTTGACCGGCGAGAGATAGCCGGAACTGGGGCCGTTGCTCGTATTGAGATTGACGAACGCGGGCATGGGCTTGGTCTTGTCGCCGAGTTCGAGCGAGACGACGGAGCCGATGTGCGGGGCAATGCGCGAGAGTCCGCTGACCGGGTTGCGGCCGATCTCCACCCAGTTCTGGCCCAGTTCGTGGACAACAACCCAGGGCTTCACCGAACGGACGAGGGCGATGCGGTCCATCTGCTCGGCGAGCTTCGGGAAGAGGCCCTGCGGGAAGGCGACGCCGTCGTAAGTGGTGGGGCTGAAGGAGGCGGGCAGCCAGGGGCCCTGCTTGAGGTCAAAGGTGTCGACGTGGCTGGGCGCGCCGCGCATCATGACGAAGATGACGTTCTTGGCTTTGTTGATGGCTGGCGCGGCCGCGCGGGCGAGGCGTTCGCCGGGGCGCGCGGGCATCAGCATATAGCCGCCGACGGCGGAGCCCAGATGCTGGAAGAACAGCCGCCGATTGAGGAACGGACGGCGCCAGAACTGCGTGCCGGAGCGAAGATGAGATTCGTTGGCCATGGTTCGTCCCTAGTAACTGAACATGAAATCGAGCTTGTTGATTAAGGTCCAAGCCAGATCTTCGGTGACGGCATTCTTGGCCGCCGCGGTGGTCGCCTTGGCGTAGAGCGCGATGGCGACGGAGGACTCGCGTGCGGAGGGCGGACGCGAGAGGAAGGTGAGGTAGAGCTCCTCCACCAAGTCCTTGGCGACCGCGTTCAGGGCGATTTTCTTGAGCACCGGCGAGTTCGCCATCTTGATGCGATTGGTGACGAAGGTGTCGTTCATCAGGCCGAGCTGTTGCTGGATGGAGCCCGATTGCAGGCGGCTGGTGGTATCGCGATTACCGCGATAGAAAGTGTTCATCAGCGTGGTGCCACCGGCTTCCAGCGGGTCCGGCAGCTTCAGCGCCCAGTTAATGGGGTCGCCAAAGCCGGTGACGCGGTAGGCGGCGAGCACGCCGGTGGCAATCTGGATCGCGTCGTGGATCTCTTCGCCTTCCAGGCGGCGCGGGTAGTGCCGGGCGAACAGCGGCTGATAGTCGAGCTTCCATTCGTCGTCGTACTGAGCGCTTAACTGATAGGCGGACGAACTCACCAGCACGCGGATGAATTCACGCAAGCTGTAATCCTTCTGATACATCAGTTGGGCGAGGCGTTCGAGCAGGATGGGATTCGAGGCTTGCAGCGACCAGGGTGCGGGAGGCGGATTCGCTGGATCGAGGCGCAACGGATCGAGTTGGTCGACCGGCTCCACCAGTCCCTGATTGAAGATCTGCTTCCAGACGCGGTTGGCGAAGTTGCGCCCGAACATCGGGTCGTTGATGACGAGTTCGGCGAACTCGCCACGCCAATCCGCGCTTTTGGGCGTCTGTCCGGTGCGATATTCGGGGGTGAAGTTGCGCACGGTGCCGATGGGGACGCGCACCGGGCGATTGCCGTAGTTGGTGTTGAGGTCGTATTGGCCGGTCAGGACGTCGCCGACGTTGCGGCTATTGATGCGGGGATCGTCGCGGTCCTGCGTGGGGACCACGTTGCGCTGCCGCGAGAAGAACGCCGCCATACGCTGAGCGTCAGCGCGGGTGGCATTGCGGCCCCACAGCGAGAGGCTGTCAAGATGGCCGCGGCCGTTGTGGCACAGGACGCAGTCGTAATGGCCAATGCCGAGGAAGTCGCGCGCGGCGCGATAGGCCGAGGTGTCGTAGGTATCCTGAGCAGGGCCGCCGGGAGTGGAGTTGCGCAGGATGTAGTTGGCGGGGCCGTTGTCGAAGTTGTTGCCCTTGGCGACGATCGAGTTCCAGGCGAGGTCCTTGAGCGACATGCCCTTCGAGAACGAGTCGACCATCCACAGGTAGTAGGCGTTGCGGCCTTCGGCGCGCAGATTGAAGAAGGTGTTGGTGCTGACGTTGCCCACCAAATCGCCAAACCACATCACCCAGCGATCGACGAACTCGGGCGAGTAGAGGAGTTGGTCAATCAGGACGTCGCGTTTGTTGGGCTCGGTGCTGGCGACGAAGTCGCGGATCTGGGTGGGCGTGGGGATGCGGCCGGTGAGGTCGAGATAGATACGGCGGACGAACTCGTGGTCGCTGGAGAGCCGCGCGGAGCGGACACCGGCTTTCTGCAAAGCGCCGAAGATCTCTTCGTCGACGAAGTTGCGGACCGGCAATTCAGAGGGCGCCAGCGTGGCGCCGGTGCCGCCCTGCGCCGAAGCACTCGCCGAGCGAGCGAACTTCAGGACCCGCTGATAGGTAGCGACGCGCGCCTTGGCGGCGGCATCGACGAACTCATCGGGCTTCACCCGGAACGAGCAATTGATCCCCGGATCGAGGGTGGCATCTGGAACTGCTTCGGGCTCCTGGCCGAACAAAGCAGTCAGGGAAAGAGAGAAAAGAAGAAACGGTCCCCGCATCTTGCTGAAATTGTCCCCGCTAGCGCCAGTCTATCAGGACCTAACTGAAAAACAATACGCCTGGGTACCAATTGGCGGGAGTTAACGATTAAGGTCTGCTTAGAAAGCGAAGCCGATTTCGCCGAAGGTATTCAGCCAATGGTCCTTGGTTTTGGTGGCGGGAAGGCCGCCGAAAGGGTCGCCTTCGGTGGTGCCGCGGACGACTTTGGTGGTGACGCCAAACCAGATACGCTGCCAGCGCGTGGAGAAGCGGACACTCGCCAGGGCGTAATTGCCCCAGCCGGTGCGCGCGGTGCACTGCGGGCAGGCGAAGCGGATGAACTGATTTGGCTGTTGGACGCTCTCCTGATAGTGCATCAGCGTGGCGCCGCCACCGGCAGAAAACAGGACGCGGCCGCGCGCGGCGGGTATGACGCCGCGGCCGCCGAGGTTGACGAAGTGCTGGTAGTCGCGGATGCGCAGACTGCCGATCTGGGTCTCGAGGTAGTCCTTCACGTCGGCCGCGCCGAAGACGACATCGTAGCCGGCGTCGGCCTGAAAGTAACGGTGGAAGCGGTAGCCGTAGTTCACCGTGAGAGCCGGCTTGGTTTTGAAGTAGGCATTGATCTCACCGCGGGGTAGGCCGATGCCTGGCCCAACGTTGAAGTAGTGCTTCGGGAAAAGGTCCTGTGCGCCTAAAGCCAGTGGCAGCAACAGGGCGATCGCCAAAAAACGCGGCATGCCCTCAGGCTACCGCAGCTCCAGGCCTTCAGCTTGTAAACGCGTAATCAAACGTTCACGAACGGCGCTGATCTCTTCAGTGGTCAGCGTGCGATCCGGCGCCGCGAGCGTGACGCGGAAACTCACCGAGTTGCGGCCATCGCCCAGGGGATGCAGCATCAGATACTCGGTGCGCTCGACGAGCGGGTCGGTAAGCAGGGCGCCGATGGTGCCGACGAGCACGCGCGGCCCGGCGACGACAGAGAGGTCGAAGTCCGAGGTCGGGAACTTGCGGATCGGCTTGTATTGCTTGGTCTCGAGCTTGAGGAGATCGAGGTTGAGATCGACGACGGTGGCGCGGCCCTTGATGAGCGTGGGGTGCAGCTCGAAGAGGCGGCCGATGGAGGTCTCGCCCAGCATGACTTCACCGACGCGGCCGGGATGCTCGTAGGCGAGCGCAGTGGTGGGCCGCACTTCGAGCGCCGGATTCAGGCACGCCAGCAGGCGCTTCAGTTCGCGTAAGTTCCCTTCCCCGTCCTGGCGCGAATAAACCGCGGCCGCCAGTTCGGGGATTTCGAGCGGCGGCTGGCCGTGCACGGGATGAATCTCGTAGCCGATTTCGAATAGGCGGAAGGCTGCGGTGTGCTTGGCATTCTCCACGAGGTTGCGATAGACGCCGGGCAGCAGACTGCGGCGCAGCAAACCCTGGTCCGAGGCGATGGGGTTCAGCACCTTGACGTGCGATTCCGGCGAGAAGCCGAAACGCGCGGCCTGCTCGGCGTTGACGAACGAGTAGTTGTAGACCTCGGTGTACCCCTGCTGCGAGCAAATGGTGCGCAGTTGGTGCTGGAAGGCTCGCGACGGGTTGGGCGGCGGAGGTGCGGCGGCCACCAGCGGAGCCACCGGCGTGAAGTTGTCGTAGCCGATCATGCGGCCGATCTCTTCCACCAGATCTTCCTTGAAGCCGATGTCCTTGGTGGCGCGCCAACTGGGGACGCGGACTTCGAGCGTGCCATCGCTGCGATCGGTGACGCCGAACTGCAGGCGATGCAGGATCTTGGTGGCGATCTCAACCGGGATGACGTTGCCAAGCTTGTCGCCCAGCCATTCGAGCGGCAGCACGATGGGCTCCGGGTGCTTGAAGGGCGCGTGAACGTCCGACAGGCCGCCGATAACGCGGGCGCCGGGGCAGACCTGCTGCAGGAGAGCGGTGGCGCGGGCCAGCGCGCGGACCGTATTCACCGGGTCCTGCGACTTCTCGAAACGCATCGAAGCGTCGGTGCGGAGCTTGAGGCGCGTGGAGGTCTTGCGGATGCTGGAGGCCTGGAAATTTGCGCTCTCAAGAATGATGCGGGTCGTGCCGTCGGAGATGGCGCTGTCAGCGCCGCCAATGACGCCGGCAATGGCGATGGGGCCCTTTTCGTCGGTGATGAGCAGCGTGGCGTCGTCGAGAGTGTAGGTCTCGTCGTTCAGCGCTTTGATCGTCTCGCCGGCGTGCGCCTTGCGAACGCGGATCCCACCCTGGACACGATCGGCATCGAAGGCGTGCATGGGCTGAGCCAGCTCCGCCATGATGTAGTTCGTGACGTCGACGATGTTGTTGATCGGGTTCAGGCCGAGGCTTTCGAGCCGGTATTGGAACCAGAGAGGCGACGGTTCGACGCGAACATTCTCCACCATCAGCGCGCTGTAGCGCGGGCAAAGCGTGAAGTCCGCAATGGCGACGTCGACGCAGGCGAGTTCCTCGGGGAACGGGCGCATGCGGACAGGGTCTTTGAGTTCGAGCCCGTAGATGGCAGCCACTTCGCGCGCCATACCGTAGTGTCCCCACAGGTCGGGACGGTGGGTGAGGCTCTTGTTGTCGATCTCGATGATGAAGTCGGGCGTGCAGCCGATGCCGCCGCTCACTTCGACAATGCCTTCGTGGTCGCGATTGATGCCCAGCTCTTTGCCGCTCGCGAGCATCCCGTCGCTTTCGACGCCGGAGACCACGGCCTTCTCGAGGATGCGGCCTTCGATCTCGACACCGGGCGGGCAATAGACGGCGACCATGCCGACGCGCACGTTGGGCGCGCCACAAACGACGGTCCGGGTGCCGTATTGCGCGGACTTCACCACCACGCGGCGATTGGACGAGCCTTCGATCGGCTCCACTTCCACCACCTTGGCGGAAACCACTTTGCCAAAATGCTGACCGACCGGTTCGAGCCCCTCGGACTCGGCCGTGCGCAAGGTGATCTGCTTCACCACCTCGGCCGGCGGCGCCTTAAGCGATGGCACCAACTCTTGAATCCAGTTGTAGGAGAATTTCATTGGCTTAGAACTGCTTCAGGAAACGCAGGTCACCGCCCTGCAACTGCCGGATGTCTTCAATGCCGTAGCGCATCATCACCAGGCGCGTCAGGCCCAGCCCCGAAGGCGAAGCCGTTCCATTCTTCCGGGTCGAGGCCGCCCATGCGGAGGACGTTCGGGTGGACCAGGCCGCAGGGCAGTAGTTCCACCCAGCCGGAATGCTTGCAGACGGGGCAACCGGAGCCGCCGCAGATGAGGCATTGAATGTCGAGCTCGAAACCCGGTTCGACGAACGGGAAATAGCCGGGGCGCAACCGCACCGTCACTTCGCGGCCGAAGATGCCGGAGAGCAGCGTCTTCATGAAGTAGATCAGGTTGGCAACCGAGACTTCGCGATCGACCATCATGCCTTCCAGCTGATAGAAGGTATGTTCGTGGCTCGCGTCGACTTCTTCGTTCCGGAAGACGCGGCCCGGGGCGATCATCTTGAACGGCGGCTTGAGCAGTTTCATGCCGCGCACCTGGACCGGCGAGGTGTGCGTGCGCAGGCAGTAGCCGCCTTCCAGCCAGAAGGTGTCCTGCATGTCGCGCGCCGGATGATCCGACGGAATGTTCAGGGCATCGAAGTTGTGATACTCGGTTTCGACTTCCGGGCCATCGAGCACGGCGAAGCCGAGCGACGTGAAGAGCTGTTCAATCTCGCGCTGAATCTGCGTGAGGGGATGGAGACTGCCGGGACGCTGGCCTCCGGCGGGGATCGTGACGTCGAGCCATTCCGAGTCCAGGCGGGCGGAGAGCGCGGCCGCCTCAAAGGCGCCCTTGCGTTCGTCGAACGCGGTTTCGAGCGACTGTTTCGCGGCGTTGAGCTCTTTGCCCAAGGCGGCACGTTCCTCGGGCGTGAGCTTCCCGAAGTCCTTGCTGAGGTTGGCGAGCGCGCCCTTGCGGCCCAGCACTTCCACGCGCACGGCCTCCAGGTCTTCCACCGTCGCCGCAGCGGCGACGCGGGCCAGGGCGGACTGCGTTAGCTCGGCGAGGCTCATGCTTGGGCCATGTGTACGAACGTCGCCGATTCGAGCAACTCGAAGGCGAGATGGTTCACATAGAACACCAGCAGCGCGTCAGGATACTTGCCGCGGAAGTGCGTGAAGACGCGCTGCTGCCAGTCGCCGACCAGATATTTGGTGGCGTCGATGTCCTTGGCGAAGAAGCCGTCTTCATGGGGCATTTCGAGGAAGTCCAGGACGGCTTTGATCATGTCGAGGTTCGAAATCAGGATCGATTGGGCAAGATCCTGGCCGAGCGCCTCTTCCTTGTTGTTCAGCCGCTGCCAGACTCGCGGGGCCACTTTGACGAGCGCCTCGTTGTTGAGCTTGGTGAGATGCAGCCGCGTCTTGATGCGGTCAAACATCTGGAACGTCTTCAATTTGCCCAGCGAAATTGTGCGGAGCAGCGGCGCAAGCTGGCTCTCGCCGAGTTGAATGTAAAGGTCGGAAAACACCATATCGGGGATTGTTTAGGTCGGGCTCGCGATCGCGAAGTTCGGAAAACCTCAGGGTAACATAGCCCGCTACGTTACAATGGCTGGCTGGGGCTATGAAACGTCCCTGAATACCAATGAGCAATATCATCGTTTTGGGCGCGCAGTGGGGAGACGAAGGAAAAGGGAAGATCGTCGATCTGTTCTCTGACCGTTTCGACATTGTGGCCCGCTACCAGGGCGGGCACAATGCCGGCCACACCGTTTTCATCGGGCCCACCAAGTACATCCTCAAGTTGATCCCCAGCGGCATTCTGCGCCCCGGGGTCATGGCCGTGATCGGCAACGGCGTGGTGATTGACCCGATTGCTCTCGTTGAAGAGATGACGACCCTGGAGAAAGCCGGCATCAATGTCGGCCAGCAGTTGGCCATCTCCAACCGCGCGCATGTGATTTTTCCGTTCCACCGGATGGTGGAGAAAGTCGGCGAGGGCCGCAAGGATCGCGAAGCGATCGGCACCACCTCGCGCGGCATCGGCCCCTGCTACGAAGACAAGATCGGCCGCCGCGGCATCCGCATGGCGGACCTGATTGACCCGGCGGGCTTCGCGTCCTATTACGACAACCTGGCCGCCGATAAGGTGACGCTGGCCAAGGCGTTCGACGTGCACGAGACGATCGACTTCCCCGCCATCCGCCAGCAGTACGAAGAACTCGCCGCGCGCCTGGCGCCGCTGGTGACCGATACGGCCACCATGCTGAACAACGCCATCCGCGCCGGCAAGCGCGTGCTGTTCGAAGGCGCCCAAGGCGCGATGCTCGATGTCGACCACGGCACGTATCCGTTTGTGACCTCGTCGAACGCGACGGCCGGCGGCGCGTGCACCGGCACGGGCGTGCCGCCGACGAAGATCAGCGGCATCATTGGCGTTTCGAAGGCCTATATCACGCGCGTGGGGGCGGGTCCGTTCCCGAGCGAAGATCATGGTCCGCTGGGCGAGAAGATCCGGCAAGTGGGCAAGGAGTTCGGCTCGGTGACGGGGCGTCCACGCCGTTGCGGCTGGTTCGACATTCCGCTGGCGCGCTACACGGGTGCGGTGAATGGCATCGACTCGTTGATCGTCACGAAGCTGGACGTCCTGGATGAACTGCCGGAGATCCCGGTCTGCATCGGCTACAAGGTGAACGGCCAAACGGTGACCGACATGCCGGCGACGCGTTCGAGCCTGGAGGCGGTGGAGCCGATCTATCAGACGCTGCCCGGCTGGCAGACGTCCACGCGCGGCATCAACCGCTTTGAAGATCTGCCGGCGGCGGCGCAGAACTATCTGAAGTTCCTCGAAGATGGGACGGAGATCGAAATCGGCGCCGTGTCGACGGGCCCCGAACGGACGGAAACCATCGTCCGGCCGGGCAGCCGGCTGGCACAATTGCTGGACTCCTAGTGCTGACACGGCGGGCGTTGCTCGGCGGCGGGGCGGCTTACGCCAGCCTCGCTGACGACAGTCTGCCGCTGTTTGATGGGAAGACCTTCGCCGGCTGGACGCTGGCGGACGGCGGCGAGGTGAAGCATTCTTGGACGATCGAGGACGGCGCCATCGCCACGGTCGCCGGGACGCGCGGCCGCAGCGATCTCCTCTGCACGACGCCTGTGCAGAGCTTTGAGCTGTCGTTTGAGTTCCGCTTATCTGCCGGCTCGAATACGGGCATTAAATACTTCGTGCTGCACGCGCTGCGGTATCTGAATCCGGGCACGGCGCTCGCGGGATCGTACGGAGCGGTGGGACTCGAGTTTCAACTGGCGGACGATCAGGCCGCCGAGGTCGCCTTGCCGGAGCAAAAGCTCGGCTCGCTCTATGGCTTGTTGCCCGTCCAAGCCGCCCCCGACTATCGGCTGGGCGAATGGGCGAACGGCCGCCTGGTCTGCAGTCGCGACGGCTGTGAGCATTGGATCAACGGCAAGCGCGTCCTGGCGTTTCAGCCTACGTCGTCCGAGATGAAGCACAAACTCACCGAAGCCGCCGTGAATCCGAAGCACTCGATCGTGGGGGCGGCGGCCGCCATGGTCGCGGCGCGACGTCGCGAGGGCCCGTTGCCGACCACCTTGATCGCGCTACAGCAGCACGATTCGAAGGCGTGGTTTCGGTCGCTGCGCTTGCGAAAGCTGGCCTAGACCAGCTTTTTCGCCTTGATGATCTTCTCCATTACGTTCGAGAAGTCGTCGATTTCTTCAAGCGTCGTATAGACGTTCGGCGTGATGCGCAAACCGGCGTACTCGCCCTCCGTAACGACGGGCGTCGTAAAGATGCGGTGCTTCTCGAGCAGATGATTCGAAAGGGCGGCGGCTTCGAAGCCTTCCACCGAGATGAGTCCGATGCCGCAACTCTGCTCCGGATCGTCGCTGGTGAGGAGCTTCACGCCGGGCAGATCGCGCAGACGGTTGGACCAGCGCTTCCGCAAATAACGGAAGCGGGCGGCTTTCCGCTCCGCGCCGATGGACTCATGGAAGGTCACCGCTTCGGTGATCGCGTTGCGCTGCGACGCCGGATGCGTGCCGATCTCCTCGAACTTGCGGATGTTCGACGTCATCGATTCGGGCGCGGCCATCAGCGGCCAGATCTGCTCGATCTTCTTCTTGCGCACGTACAGCATGCCCGTGCCGATGGGCGCCAGGATCCATTTATGCAGGCTGGTGCCGTAGTAGTCGCAATCGAGCTCATCGCGGGTGAAGGGGAATTGGCCGAAGGCATGAGCGCCGTCGATCACCGTTTCGATGCCCCGCGAACGGGCCATCTGACAAATCTTCTTCACCGGGAAAATCTGTCCCGTGCGGTTGGTGATGTGGCAGATGTGGATGACTTTCGTCTTCGGGGTGATGGCGCGTTCGACGCGCTCGTAGAGGTCGTCGAGCTTGGCCACCGGCACGGGAAACGAAATCTGCTTGAGCACGATGCCATCGCGCCGGACGCGCTGTTGCCAAGTGGTCATCATGCGCGGGTAGTCCTGATTGGTGGTGAGGACTTCGTCGCCCGCCTTCAGGTTCATGCCCAACTGCACGGTCTCCAGGGCTTCGCTCGCGTTGCGGGTGATCGCAATCTCTTCGATGTCGCAGCCGAAGGTCTGCGCCAGGCGCCGGCGCACGACTTCCAGTTCCGGCCCCAGAATGCGCCACATGTAGTAAGCCGGCCCCATGTTCGAGATCTCGAGATAGCGCTTCTCGGTCTCCATGACGATCTTCGGCGAAGGACTGACGCCGCCGTTGTTCAGATTGATCATGTTGCGATCGACCGTGAACGCGTGGCGGATGTTGAGCCAGAAGTCCTCATCCCGAGCCACCGTGTCGGCAGGCTGGCCCCAAGTGCCTTGTGCCGCGGCCTGGGCCTGCGTCACGGCGTTGTTCTGGAAAGCAGCGGCAAACGTGGCCGCCGCGCGGAAGAGATTGCGGCGGTGCATGCCCAATTGAATCGCGGAACGGCGGTTGGCGTCAACCCAGCTCTTCGATGATGCCATGGCCGGAGGTACGGTCTCCATTGGTCCAGCGCCACTCTTCATGCAGGCGCAGGCGGCCGTTGGGCAGCCATTCCGGAGTGGAGCGGCATTCGCCGGTGCGGAGACCGCCGGGGCCCCAATGCTGATAGCGCATGTCGAGTTCGCCCTGCGGATTGACGCGAGCGACCAGCGCGCCGAAGCGAACGTCGCCGCCGCCGTAAGTCGCCCAGACCCGGGTGCCTTGCTGACGATAGCGAAACGTCACGCCGGGGCGGTTGTCGCCGTTGTCCGTGTTTTGGACGAGGCCAAAGAGGCGTCCGTCGTAGGTCCACTCCGGCAGCGGGCCAGGTGCTGTTTCGGGCGCGGCTTCCGGCGATGCGGGCGGCAGAAAGGGCGGGTTGAAGGTGAACGCGGCGTGCGTAGGTCCGTGCTGGCGGAGATGCTCAAGCCGCTGCCAGGCTTCGGCCAGGTTCGGCAGGTGGCCGGCGGGAATCCACCAGAGAGCAAGCGTGGGTCCGCCGAAGGGCAGCAGGAATCCGGAACGCCGCTTCATGATCTCAACGTGGCCGCCGCGGTAGACAAACGCGCGCAAAGCTTCGGGGCTTGCCCACACTGTCAGCGTCGGCAGCACGAGCGGGTCGTCACCGTTGTCGTGGCTGCGCCAAATGAAACCTTCGGCCTGCTCGCCCAAGGCATTGACGCGCGGGATGGCCGCGGCATATTCGGCCATGCTGGGATGAGTCAGCGGCTCTCGCGGGCGAGCCACGTTGAACTGCGCAAGATGAAACCACATCTAAAGGCAGTGTACGAATTCGGTGATCTCGCTCAACACGGGGCCGTCAAAAACCATCCAGAAAACGGCCTCCACTTCGTAAGGAGTGCCCTCGAGTTGGCCGGCTTCGTGGACGCGTAAGGCGAGTAAGTCACCCTGCTGCACCAAGCCGCGCAGGGTGGTCTTCTGCTCGGAGATCCGGCTGAAGTTTGCCGTCAACGCCGCGACCACGGCCTCGCGACCGTGCCAGGCGCCGTTCAACGCCGGGAAGCCGTAGATCTGGAACTGCACGTTCTCGCTGAGATACTGGGGGAGCGCAGCGAAGTCATTGGACGCGAGCGTCTGTAACAGCTGCGCAATAACGGCCTGGCGGTCAACCGGCCGCGTCGGCTGGAGTTGGGACTCAACGGCGGAAAAGTCGCGGATTGACATCCCGTCAGGATACTACTCGCCAGCGGTGTTCGCTGGCTTGGAGGTGCTCGCGCGGGTGAGGTGAAGCACGAACGGCGTCACTTCGAACGGTAACTTCTCGCGCGCCGAGAGTAACTCAACGGACTTGGTTTTGAGCAGCGTGAGTTGGTTCGACCACGGGTCGGCTTTGACGCGCGAGCCCAGCGGTAGCGCCGCAATCTGATCGACCCGGCTTTCGGCCAACGCCGGCGCCTGGTTCGCCAGTTCGCTCAGGCCGGAGTAGGTCTGGCCGCTGGCTAACTGGTTGCCGAGGTTCGCCTGGATCAACCCCGGAAGACGCGGGGCCTTGACGGCCAGGGCCTTCAGAAACAGTCCGGCATTGCCCAGCTTCTCCTGATAAGGCGATTTCTTCAGATACTCGATGGCCTTGAGGCCGGCCGCCAGCGCCTCTGCCTCCGGACGCTTGAAACGAAAGCGGCTCAGCACTTGCGCATCGGTGAGCATCGTGCGATTGGCGAACGCATACTGCGTTTCGGTGCGATGGCCGAGTGCGATATGCGCCAGTTCGCCCGCGAGCACCATGGCCAAGCTGGCTTCGTCAGGCAGGACGTCAATCAGGCCGCGGCTGATGACGATGGCGCGGCCGACGGAGAAGGTTTCGAGCGGCGTGGTCATGAGCACGCGGCACTCGACGTCGAGGTTCAGTTGATTGGTGGCCAGCAGATTATTGACGACGGCGTTGAGCACCTTGTCGACGTCGCCCTTGGGCGCGAGCAGGCCGGCTTTGTCCAAACGCTCGAGGACGTTCTCCTCCGCTTGCCGTTCCCACATGCGCTGACTTTCGAGGGGCGAGTTCTGCCGGGCGGCTCCGGCATCGGCCACGCTCGTCTCCGACTCAACCAGGATGCTGGTCAGTTCGCTGAACTTACTGCCGCCGCCCACGTCATAACCCCACAGACGGGTTTGGGCCTTAAAACGCGGCACTCGCTGCTTACCCACGGCGGGATTCGTGTTTTCGACATAGACATACGCCGGCACCCACTTACCCGGCGCGACGTTCACGCGCCAACTGTCGAAATTGAAGTACAGCTCGACGTTCGCGCCCCAGCGCGACGCCTTCGCCGGCGTGAAACTGCCATTGAGACGGACGATACGGCGCTCGCGATCTTCCACCCAAATGCGGCCCATGAAGCGCCCGGCGGCGCCGGCTTCACGCGGAGCGACATCGAAGACCAGGCAACGGACGTCGCCGAGAAACTCACGGCGAACATATTCGAACCTGTAAGTCAGGCGATCGAAGTTATTCACGTCGGCGACCACCATCTGAGCGAAGCCCACCGGCTTGAAGACCACCTGCTTGCCATGCGCGCGCTGCCGCAGAGCCGCCGCGTCGAGAAAAGAATCGTAGTCGATGCCGCCCGCCAGGTTGACCCGGCCGAGGAAGTACTGGTCGTCCAGGGGGCCCTCGCCAACCTCGTCAGGGTCCACCTGCAGATAGGTTTCGATAATCGGATTGAGCGTGCGCATCTGCGTGAGAAAGTCCTGCTCATTTTTCACAATCTCATCGAGCAGGCGATTGACCGCTTCGGTTTGCTTGGGGCTCTGCGCCCACATCGTCACCGCCACCAAACAGAGTAACCATCTCATCGAAATCTCTCCCTCCTAAGCCAACTGAAACTGAATCTGAATCACGGCGGGCGCGTCCACCGGCCGGCCGTCGCGCTGAGCGGGCCGGAAACGAATGGCCTCCGCCGCGCGGACCGCTGCTTCGTCTAACCCATGGCCCAGTCCTTTCACCACGGAAAGGACCTTGATCTGCCCGCTAGCCGAGAAGACCACGCGCAACTGTACGGTGCCTTCGATTCGCAAGCGCCGCGCTTCCTCCGTATAGACCGGATGCGGCTTTTCCAAAATCTCGATGCCTGCGAACGGCGCTGGAGCGGTCTTCGCCGCCACGCGACTTGCGGGGGCGTCAGTCTGCTCGAAGCCGCCCGTGGCGAGACGGCGCTCCCGCGCGGCCGCCACGGCTGGGCCGGAGTCGCCGAATCCGGCAGCAGTGGTTCCCCGCCCTCGCCAAGTCGAACCTCCGGCTTCGGAAGCGTCAAAGCCGAGGTTCTGCGCCGTGACACGCTTAGCGCCGGGGTCACCGGCAGACGCGGGGGAGTCCAGCAAGCCGGTGCGCACCAGCGGCTTCACGGCGAGCGCGGGCATCGCCGACATCGGCAGGACGGGCGCGGAGACCACGGCCATCTCCGGCGGGGCTTCCATCTGCAGGGCGCGCTGCGGCGCCGAAGTGCGGGGCGCCTGCCATCGCCGTAACGGCGCGACCGTCGCCGGCTCTGGCGCGAGATCCGGCAAGGGCTCCGCCGCAGCTTTGGCCCGCGCGAGGCCCCGTGACGGTGGCACGAAAGTCTTCAGGGGCGCGAGAGGCGAGGGTAGGGTGAGCCGCACCACAGGCCGGACGGTGGAGGCTGCCTTCCAGACCGGCCCTCCCAGGGCCAAAGCCACACCGAGCACTCCCACGTGCACTGCAAGGCTCGTGCCGACGGACCGCCATCGTCCGCGCGGCGGGGAAACACACGAATCCGCCAGCGTCGTATACATCGGTGAATCAGAAGCGGCTTGCTTCAAGCCTCTTATCGGCCCGCAAGCGGATCGTGAGAGTCAGCGGCTAGGCTACGCTGTAAACTGTCGTGTCGAAGATTGTGCTGCTGCTCGTCCCGCTCTGCTGCGCGCAACCCCCGGCCATTTTGCAGGAAGGGATTCGCAACGAAGCAAGCCGGCTGCCGCCGTCGCTGCCGGGCGGCGCGCTGAGTCCGGGGAGCCGTGTATCGGTGGAGGGCGTCCGCTTCCCTGCCGGGCCCACGGTGCAGTTGCGAATGGGCGCCCGCAGTTGGACCATCGCGGCGACGCCGGCCGGCGACAAGCGTCTCGTATGGCGGATGCCGGAAGATGTACCGGCCGGGCCGGCGGAGCTCCGCATCACGAATGACGATGGCGAGAGTCGGGCCTACCCGGTGCCGGTGGCGGCGGCGTCCGGCGGGCTTTACAGCCGCAACGGCGAGGGGTGGGGACCGGCCGCCGTCACCTTCAATGAACAGCATCCGGCGCGGCCGGGCGAGGCGATCGCGCTACCGGCTACCGGCAGCGTCGCCGCCGGACTGCTGGTGGGCGCCACGCGCGTCGAGGCCCGCTGGGAGGCCGGCGCCGACGGGCGAGCCCTCGTGCACGCGACGCTCCCCGCGAACGTCCTTGAGGGTTGCCACGTACCGCTGCGGTTGATGTACGGCGGGGGCGTGATGAGCAACACGGTGACGCTGCCGATCGCCGCCCGAGGCGCCTGCCGGTCGGCGAGCATCTGGCCGCCGAGTCCGCCAAACGGGGACGTGGGTCTGCTGGCCGCGATGCGGCTGCGAATGAAGCTGGCGATGCCAGGGGAAGCGCTCGTGGAGTTCGTCGACGAAGAGGCGGCCTTCCACGTCTTCCGGCCAGTGGGCGGCCTCACGGCGCTTCAGGTCTTGCCGCCGCCGGGCGCCTGCGTGACGTTTCATGGCCTTTATCAGAATGAGGCAGGCGCGCGGCAAACGCTGCTCGAGATGCTGCAGGCACGGTTGCCGGGCCGGACGGTGGACGCTGGCCCCGAACTGAAGCTTGAGCGGGGGAAGGCGGCGAAAAGCCTTCCGCGCGCGCCCCACACGGGCGAGTACTTTGCCTTTCTGGGAGGCGAACGGCCGGACTTTGCCCGCGGAGCGCTGCCGCTGTTTCTGGAAGGCGGCGACTACCGCGTGACCGCGCCGGGCGGCCGGGACCTCGGCGCAGTCAGCACCCAGTTGCGAATCCCCGCCGAGTTGCGCGCGCGGCACGCGGACCTCGTCGACCGGCGGCGTGGGCTCGCCGTGCAGTGGACAGGCGGCGACCCCGCCTCGCCGGCTTACGTGGTGGCATTTTCCGTGAGCCATTCGACAACGGCGTTCGGAGCCACGGTGTGCAGTGCCCCGCCGGGGTCACAGCGCTTCACGCTGCCGGCCGAGAGCCTCGCGAATCTGCCGGCGACGGAACCGGCGGCGACGCTGCCCTTGAACCTGCTGCTGGTGATTTCGGCCGCGCCGCCAACGCGCTTTGCGGCGCAGGGCCTGGCCGACGGCGACACACTCGGCTACAGCGTTTCCGCACGAAGCGTCGATTTCCGATAAGCGTTGAACTTAGAAGAAGAAGCTGACCCCGCCGCGCAAGGAGCGTGGCGTGTGAATCAGCAGCATGCGGCGGCCCGCAGGCGTATCGAGCGGGAGATAGCCCTGGGCGAGCATGTTCCGCGCTTCGGCCAGAATTTCCAGGCGGCCGGGCATGCCCAGCAGGCCGGGAACCGGCTGACGGACGGTTAGGTTAAGACCGGCCTCGGGGTAAGTCCGCTGAGTCAGATACATGTGACCCGGGGTGAGCGAGCGGTAATCCGTCCACTGATAGCTGGCCGCGACCTTGGTACCGGCGACCGGGACCGTGCCGTTCAAACGCATGGTGACGTAGCTGCGTTGCGCCCGTCGCAGGGCACCGCGAATTTCGCTAGGGTCAACGACGATTAGCTCACGCTGTTCAGTACGCAGCACTCCTCCGCGTCCCACGGTCACCGAGGCAGTGAGCGAGTCACTGAGCTTTTCGGTAAAGGTGCCCGAATAGCCGGTGCGGGCGTAGCCGCCGATGTTGAAGACGGAGCTATTCGAGTTGAGGTCGGGGAGCAGATCGGCGGGCGAGAGAAGTCCGTTAGCGCCGGCGGCGGTCAGGGCACCGTTCCGTACCGTCTCGCGATAAGCCGCAATCGAAACGGCGTGCGTGCCAATCACCTTGTGATAGCCAAGTTCGTAGTTCTCGGTCCGCTGCATCTGAGTGCGTCCGCCCACCAGGGTCAGGCGGGGGAACATGCCCAGCTGGGCGAGATTCTGGGTGAGATCGGCGTGACGGTCGTCGTGCTGTTCGAGGAGTTCAATGGGCGGCGCACCGGAACTGAAGCCGAATTCCACCGCGCCCAGGCCGCCTAGATCGTAAGTGGCGCGGGCATACGGGCTCACATAATTCAGCCGCTCAATGAAGGTCACCGAGTCCAATGAGAAGCCGTACTCCACCAACAGTTCGTCGGTGATCTGCTTCTTCTCGGCGACGGCAAGCGACAGAGTGCGCAGCATCGGGGCCGAGCCGTTCAGGAGACCGGCGCCCGCTCGCATCGGCAGAAAGACTTGGCGCATTGTCAGCGTCACTTCCGGGTTCATCAGCGCAGCGTCGCCGGTCCCGCGGCGGAAGCTGGTGAGGAAGCCGGCCGTGGGCGTACCGTTCGCTGGCGAATAGCCGACGTTCCCACTCAAACCGAGATGGGTGTTGCCGTGCAGAGAAGTGGCCATCGCGAAGGCGGTGCCCAAGTCCTGCTGGTTGGAATAGCCGGCCGATTCGCCGGCCGATAGTTTCACCAGTCCGCGGGTGTCGGTGAAGATGCTGGATTCCGGCGGCGGCAGTTGGCGGTTGGGGTCGTAGTTGGGGAGCAAGCGGAGCACTGGACGTGTGGCCGAGGAACCTCGCAGCACCCATTTCCAGTCATCGCTCATCAGTTTGGCGGCCCCCGGGGCGGAGACAAATAGCTCCACCGAACTGAGCAGACTCGCCAAATGGATATTCAGGAAGCTGGCGCGTCCGGCCTGTACCTGAATGTTGCTCTTCACGGCCGGTACGAAGCTCGCCAGCGTGACCTTAATGCTGTAGATGTCAGGATTGACCTGGTCGAACCCGAACTGGCCACGTTCATTGGTGATGGCCCGGACAATCGGCCGGTCATAACGGTTCAAGAGCCAAACAGTGGCACCCATCTGGACGCTGCCCGCCGCATCGGCGACCACACCCATCACGGTACCTGGAGAGAGGGAAGCAGCCGTCAGCCGGCGCAGTTCTGCGCCCTGCCCGATGGCAGCGGTGGCTCCCGCGGCAAGGAGACTGAATACGAACGGACGCAATAGATCCTTCACCGGCTACCTGCCCTCCCGTGTGGCAGGAAAACTGCAGTTTCTAGGATACCGTAAATGTGGTAGACGGGGTCAGAGTCTGGTTAGAGTTCTTATCCGTTACCTTCATCCTGAGCTGATACTGCCCCGGCTCCAGCGACTGCAAGGGCAGCAATTTTTCGATCGTCACCTGCTTGGCCGACGACCCGGCGACATCTTTTACTTCTTCGGTAAAGTCGAGTACCTTCTCGTTGGACCCGTTGCGAACCACCTCATACACGATCGTGCCGTTCGGCTTATTGGTCTTTTCATCGGGCGAGAAGTTGTAGAAGTTCACATAGATGCCCATCTTCTCGTCGCGGCGGAAGCTGCTGCTGAGGCGAGGACGGACCTTCGACGTCCCCATCACAAACTGGCCGGCGCCAATCTGCTTGGTGGGGACTTTTTCGATCATGTCGGCGAGGATCACGGAACTCATCGCCAGCGTCTCGTCGTCGAAGCGGGGGACATCGAGCGCCACTTCGAAATTGTTCATGTTGCCGCCGATGACATCCTTGGCCACCACATTCAGTCGGTAACGGCCGGGGGGCAGCGGAACCGCGTTCTGGTAGATCGCCTTACCCTTCGAAGCTTCACCCAGCATTTCGGTGGGCACTTCGATCGAGACCGGGTGTTCGAAGACGTTGGCCACCCGCCGCGTCATCGTGGTGATGCGCGCATAGATATTCACCATCGCCTTCGAGAGGTTCGCTTCCTGCTTGAATTGCAGATCCTTGCGCTCGAACTGAATCGTCACGTAGGAGTTGACGGTGGCGTTGGTCATCTTCACATAGTCCACCCGCACCTGCATGGGGAGCACGTTGAAGGTGATCTTCGAGTTGACCTGCGCTTCGAGGTCGCGGAACTTGATCTTCGGAGCCTTTTGCAGGTTCGCGAACTGCTGCAGACGTTCGAACTGGTTCATGCGCATCGGGAGCGCCTGATTGCCGGTGCCGAGACGGGTACCGTCCGTGCGGCTGAAGCGATCGGTCTTGCTCGAAAGGCCCATCTGTTCGTAAAGGGTGAGGCCGGCGCCGGGCACCATCATCAGGGCGTCCTTTTCGCTGGGATCCATCGTCATGCGGAATTCGCCGGTCATGGTGGTGTCCACGAATTCGATCATGATGTCCTGGCCCACGCCTTCGATCCAGCGATAGCGCCACTTCTGGAAGGGATAAGTGGAAGTCGTGCCGCCGCCTTCTTCGATCGGGCGCTCATAGGTGCCGCCGGAGGGATGGTCTTCCAATTCATCGGGCGGGCCAAAGGTGATGTAGATGCGACCGCGATCCGTCTTCCAGCCGGGGATACCGGAGGCGAACCGTTCGTTCGTGTATGCGATGCGGCGATAGTGCTCTTCTTTGTATTCGTTTTCCTGGGTATCGGGCGAGGGATCGCGGCGCAGCCAGAACTGTTCGATAAACTGCTCGCGTTCTTCGTCGGTCGCCAAGCGCTTCCAAGTCGTGCGCTCTTCATCGGTAATGATGTAGGTGACGTCTTCGTTCAGCCACTTGCGGAAGGGCGTTTCGAGCTCCTTGCGCAATTTCTCTTCGCGTCGCCGTTTGTCCTTTTCGGAAAGGGGCTTGGCGATGGTTTCCCGTTGGCCGTTCTCTCCGGCCTTTTTGTCAGCCGCCACGGCCACGCTGGTGAGCGCGAGTCCGGTGATCAACAGTCCGAGCGCTAAATGTCGCATGTCTCGTTCTCTTCCTGGCCTTTCGTACCCAGTACGCAAAATGGCCTAGTCTGATTCTAGGCCCGTCCGCAAAAGCGCGTCAAGGCTCATTGCAAGCGAGGCAGTACCGATTTAACATTCTTTCTTTTGAATCATTTAGCTGTCACTGCGGGTCACAGATGGGCTCACAGTGTGACGGATCGGCAACACTTTTTAACCTCCCGCCGGGCTATACTGAACCAAAACCTCTGGAGGATTCCCAACTCGTGCGTGTTCTGGTCTGCGGCGGCGCTGGCTATATCGGAAGTCATACCGCGAAACTTTTGGCTCAGCGCGGCCATACCCCGGTGGTTTACGACGACCTCTCCTTCGGCCATGATTGGGCCGTCAAATGGGGACCGCTCGAGCGCGGCGACCTGGGCGACGCCGCCCGGCTGAAGGAGGTCATTCTCCGCCATCAGATTGAAGCCGTGGTGCACTTTGCCGCCTTCATCCAGGTCGGGGAAAGCGTCCAACTGCCCGCCAAGTATTACCGCAACAATTTCGTCAACACGCTGACCCTGCTCGAAACCATGGTGGAGACGGGCGTGCGCGACATCATCTTCAGTTCGACGGCGGCGACGTACGGCATGCCGGAGCAGATGCCGATTCCGGAGAGCGAAAAACAGCTGCCGATCAATCCGTACGGCGAGTCGAAGTTGTTTGTGGAGTATGCATTACGCTCGTTCGCCAAGGCGCACGGGTTGCGCTGGGTGGTATTCCGCTACTTCAATGCGGCGGGCGCCGATCCGGACGGCGAGATTGGCGAAGACCACACGCCGGAGTCCCACCTGATTCCCCTGATCATTCAGGCGGCGCAGGGCAAACGGCCGCACATCAGCGTCTTCGGGACGGATTATCCGACCAAGGACGGCACCTGCGTACGCGACTACATCCACATCGTCGACTTGGCCGATGCCCACGTCCGCGCGCTCGACTATTTGCGCGAAGGCGGCGAGCCCCAAGCCTTCAACCTGGGGACCGGCGAAGGCTACACGGTCCGCGAGGTGATTCAGGCCGTGGAGCGAGTGTCCGGCAAGCCGGTACCAGTGGCGGAGAATCCCCGCCGCGATGGCGATTCGGCGTCGCTGGTGGCCGATGCCCGGCGGGCGCGCGAAGTCCTGGGCTGGGAGCCTAAGATGTCGAGCATCGACGAAATTGTTCACACCGCTTGGCGGTGGCATTCTCAGCCGGGCCGTTGATAATGAGGCCATGAGCATTGGCCAATCTTTCTTAGCTGAGTTCGATCACGAGATGGCGAGCACGCGAAAGCTGCTCGAGCGCCTGCCGACAGAGCATTTCGGCTTCCGGCCTCATGAGAAGTCGATGACGCTCGGCGAACTGGGCAGTCATCTGGCGCACATGGGCACCTGGGGCATCCTGACTCTCTGTCAGCCGGAATTGGACCTGGCGCCCCAAGGAGGGGCCCCCGAGCGCAACACCGTGGCGGCGAATACCGCCGAACTAGTGCGCCGTTTC
Source organism: Bryobacteraceae bacterium (assembly GCA_965229305.1). GTDB lineage: Bacteria > Acidobacteriota > Terriglobia > Bryobacterales > Bryobacteraceae > JALHNI01. The sequence goes on from CBDDIZ010000025.1 coordinate 26,239, forward strand.
GACGACGCACTGCCCAAGTTTCGCGGAGCGCTCGAGACGTTGAGCGACGAAGAGATGTTCGCCCCTTGGAAGTTGCTCCAAGGTGGGCAAGTGATTCTGACGATGCCGCGGATCGCCGTCCTGCGCAGCATGGTGATGAACCACATGGTGCATCATCGGGCACAGTTGACTGTATATTTGCGGCTGCTGAATCTGCCGGTGCCAGCCCTTTACGGCCCCTCGGCCGACGAGCGCTAACTACTTCTTAGGAAAGCTCGTCCCGGCCGTGTAGACGTAGATGGTGTGTTCGCGTTTGGAAGCCTCGAGCTTTTCGACGGCCGTGGGCTTCCAGCCGCGGATCTCGTAATCGTGGGAAACGATGCGGGCCCCGGAATGGAGACTCTTTTCGAGCTTCGGGCGAAGCAGATCGTTCGAGTCGCGCAGGAGGTACAGGGTGACGACGTCAGCGGCGGCGAGGTTCACGTCCATAAGGTCGCCGTGGATGACACTGGCCAGGTCCGAGAGACCGGCCTTCTTCAGACTTTCGCGGGTCGAGTTGGCGAGGCGTTCGGACAGTTCGACGCCGACGGCTTTGACGCGATACTTCTGAGCGGCGACGATCAGAATGCGGCCATCGCCACAGCCGAGGTCATAGACGGTTTCGCCGGTCCGCAGATTGGCGAGTTCGAGCATCCGCTCAACCACCGGTACGGGCGAGCCAACATAGGGAGCCAGGCTCTTCGGCTGCAGCGACGACATCTGCGCAGAAAGCGCTGCCGCGAATACAACTAAACCGGATAGAGACCGCAGAAACATAGATAGACCCCAGGGACGCGTACATACCCTCATACGTGCCACTTTGAAGTCCGGTTACCGGAAGGGACGAGCGTTTACAGTCGAGGGCTATTGGCCAAGCGACGGGTTCGATGCCCGTAAGGTGCGCTGTTTTGCGATTTGCGTCACCATTTCGGAGACAGAATACCATAGGTCCCGCGGACGGCTGATCGTGTACTCCACGCCCCGGAGGAACTTCACCGCATGGCCGATCGAGTCGCGCCAAGGGGACGCCTGGGGCGTCAGATTGTAGTTCATGTAGAAGACGGGCATGTTCACCGGGCCCACGCCGCGCAAGGCTTCCTGAGAGACGTTCTGTTCAAGCAACGCCTTGGGGCCGGCGAAAATTACCGCATCGGTTTGCAGACTGGCCAGTTCGGTCTTCAGCAACCCTTCCAGGAATTCGGTCTCCCCATGCTTGTTGGCCAGACGCCCAACGTCCACCGTCCCGAGTTTCAGCGCTTCGAGCGCTTTGCCAATGGCCGGGAAGTCGATCTTCTCCGCGTGCTCCTGCTTGTAGAGGACCTTCTGGTCGTGCATGTTGAAGGCGACGACCGAGAAGCGGGCAATCCGCGGATCGCGCGAGATCGAACGCAGGATCGAGACCAGCGCCGAAGTGTCGAAGGGCTGTAAGGTGGCCGAGCGGGCGTTCTGCGGTGCGAAATTCACCAATACTTTCACCTGGAGCCCATCGCCCGACGTCCGCTCCACCGGCGGCTCGTCGCGAAACTGCTCCAGTTCCGTCGTCGTAATCCGCGCCGGCGGAATCATGAGGTTCATCTCTTTGTCTTTGGCCGGGAGTGACGCTTCGGCTTCCCAGTAGTCCGAGCAGACCCGCTCGGCGCGGTCGCGCATCAGCCATTCGACCTTGAACTTGCCTTCGCCCACGTCGAAGGAGCCTTCGATAAAGGCATCGCCTTTCGCATCTTCTTCGATCATCGGCACGCGCAGCCGTTGGACGAAGTAGGTGGGCGTGTCGGAAGTCTTACCGGCGGCGTCGATGGGCGTCACGCGGAAAAGAATGCTCAACAGGTTCTCGCTCCCGGCGAGTTCCTTCATGGGCACCGTGACTTCGTAGCGGGCGTGAAATTTGAGGTCGAAACCGAGGATGGGCTTGGGGTGGACGACGGCGCACGGCAGGTCCGTGCGCGGGTCCCCCGCTTCCAGCACTGCTTCGTCGGTCCCCACCAGCCTGGCGTTCTTTCCCGTGTTGTTCAGGAAAATCTGCGCATCTGCGGAACACACCGCCGCGCACATCAACACCCGGCTCCAACCGCCGAATCGGGACAATCTGCTTGGTGTCACTCTCCCCACAGGCCTCCGATTTATATAGCATTCCACCGCCGATTGCAACGGGGCCTTACACGGCGGATTGCGTTATTATGCCGCAACTCTGGCTGCGGTCAAGTAGAAATTTCAGCGCGGCGATTCCGTCACACTGCTATGTCATCCTGTATACGGAGTTTCACCGACCATTGGCTTTGATTCACGTCCAGAATCTCGAAAAGACTTATCGTCCGGCCGCCGGGCCGGTGACGGTGTTTCGACAACTGGAGTTGAGCGTGGAGCGTGGCCAACGGGTGGCGCTGGTGGGAGCTTCGGGCGCGGGCAAGTCAACCTTGCTGCATCTGCTGGGCGGGCTGGATCGGCCCACCGCCGGAGTCGTCTCCCTGGATTCGGTTGATCTGGCGTCCCTCTCGGAGCGCCAATTGGCCGACTTCCGCAACCAGCGGATCGGCTTCGTCTGGCAGATTCCTTCGCTGCTGCCCGAGTTCACAGCGCTCGAAAACGTGATGATGCCGCTGCTGGTGCGCGGGACGGCGCCGGGCCCAGCCGCGGCGAAAGCGAGGCAAAGGTTGGCCGAGGTCGGGCTGGCCGAGCGGGAAGCGCACCGGTCCGGCGAGCTATCCGGCGGCGAGCAGCAGCGCGTCGTGCTGGCGCGGGCACTGGTGACGGATCCTCTTTTTTTGTTCGCAGACGAGCCAACCGGCAATCTTGATTACCAAACTGCCGATAAGATCGTGGAGCTGTTGGAAACTCTACACCTTCGCCATCAGTTGACGTCTGTTTACGTCACCCATAGCCGCACCTTTGCCGCCAGGTGTGATCGTGTGTTGGAATTAGAGCAAGGACGGTTGATCGAAACACCGGCGCCGCATCCCCCGAACGGCCAGTCTGGTACCAAGGTCTTCCCCCAAACGGCGGATACCGTGCAGAACCCTAAAGAGTAGAATAAGGCTAGATCCTATGTTCGAACGATATACAGAGAAGGCGCGCCGGGTGATCTTCTTCGCCCGGTATGAGGCGAGCCAGTTTGGCAGCCCGTATATTGAGACGGAGCATTTACTCCTGGGCCTCCTCCGCGAGGACAAGGCCCTGGCGAACCGGTTCCTGCGATCTCATGCGGCGATCGAATCGATCCGCAAGCAGATCGAGGCCCACACCACCATCCGCGAAAAAGTCTCCACGTCGGTCGACCTTCCGCTGAGCCACGAATGTAAGCGCGTTCTCGCTTACGCCGCCGAAGAGGCGGAGCGGCTCAATCACAAGCACATCGGCACGGAGCACCTCCTGCTGGGGCTGTTGCGTGAAGAGAAGTGCTTCGCGGCCGAGATCCTGCATGAGCGCGGCCTTCGGCTCTCGCAGGTTCGCGAAGAAATCGCGCGGGCTTCCTCCGAGAAGTCCTCGTCGAATCGTTCGAAAGAGAGCAGTCTGCTCGCCGAATTCAGCCGCGACCTCACCCAGGCCGCGATTGACGGCCAGGTGGATCCGCTCATCGGGCGCGACTACGAGCTCGAGCGGGTCATCCAGATTCTCTGCCGCCGCACGAAGAACAACCCCGTGCTGATTGGCGAACCCGGCGTCGGTAAGACGGCGATCGTCGAGGGACTGGCGCAGAAAATCGCCGACGGCGACGTCCCATCGTTCCTCGCCGACAAGCGCATTCTCGCGCTCGACCTCTCGCTCATCGTTGCCGGCACCAAGTACCGCGGCCAGTTCGAAGAGCGCCTGAAGACCATCATGAAAGAGCTGATGGAGAACCAGAACGCCGTCATCTTCATCGACGAGTTGCATACGCTCGTCGGCGCGGGCTCGGCCGAAGGTTCGCTCGATGCGGCCAACATCTTGAAGCCGGCTCTGTCGCGCGGCGAGATTCAGTGCATTGGCGCCACCACGCCGGCCGAATATCGCAAGTCAATTGAAAAGGACCGGTCGCTCGAACGGCGCTTCCAGGCCGTGAAAGTCCCGCCGCCGAACGAGTCGGACGCCATCAAGATCATGTACGGCATTAAGGAACGCTACGAGAAGTTCCACGCCGTCGCCTACACCAACGAAGCCATCGAAGCTTCGGTGTACTCCTCGAACCGCTTCATCCCGGACCGTTTCCTGCCGGACAAGGCCATCGATCTGATCGACGAAGCCGGCGCCCGCGTGAAGCTGAAGCAGACCACGCTCCCCTCCGACGTGGCCGAAATTCAGAAGCGCATCAAGTTCATCGTGCACCGGATGGAAAACGCCATTGCGAACCATGAGTTCGAGAAGGCGCGCTTCTACTCCGACGAAGAGCGTAAAGAGCGCGACAACCTGCGCCAGTTGCGCGAGAAGTACAACCTCGACGACACCTCCACCGGCGTGGTGACCAAGGACGACATCGAAGACGTGGTGGCCCGCTGGACCGGCGTGCCGATGACTTCGATCAAGGAAGAGGAAATCTCCAAGCTCCTGCGCGTCGAAGAAGAACTGCACAAGCGCGTCATCAGCCAGGACAAGGCGATTTCCGCCTTGGCGCGCGCCATCCGCCGTTCCCGCGCCGGCCTGAAGTCTCCCAAGCGGCCGGCCGGTTCGTTCCTGTTCCTCGGCCCGACGGGCGTCGGCAAAACCGAAGTCGCCCGCGCGCTCGCCGAGTTCCTGTTCGGCAGCGAAAAGAATCTCATCCGCTTCGACATGTCGGAGTTTATGGAGAAGCATTCGGTGGCCAAGCTGATCGGTTCGCCTCCCGGCTATGTCGGCTACGAGGAGGGCGGCCAGCTCACCGAACGGGTGAAGCGCAATCCGTATTCGATCATCCTCCTGGATGAAATCGAAAAGGCGCACCCGGACATCTACAACATCCTGCTGCAGGTTTTTGAAGACGGCCAGTTGACCGACGGCCTCGGCAACACCGTGGACTTCAAGAACAGCATGATCATCATGACGTCGAACCTCGGCGCCCGCTTCCTCGACAAGAAGAAGGGGATCGGCTTCGACGCTCCGTCCACCACCGGCATCCCCGTGAAGGTGGAAGACCAGGTGATGGGCGAGGTGAAGCGCGCCTTCAACCCCGAGTTTCTGAACCGCCTCGACGAGGTCATTCTGTTCACCTCACTGGTGGACGAAGACCTGATCAAGATCATCGGCCTGCAGGTCGAGCAGATCAACGCGAACCTGGCGGCCAAGCAGATCCATATCCGCCTCAACGACGATGCGGCGAAGTACATCCTGGAGAAAACGTCGACCGACCGGGCCTATGGCGCGCGTCCGTTGCGCCGGGCACTGCAGAAGTACATCGAGGATCCGCTCTCGGACATGGTCATCCAGGGCACCCTGCCCCGTCCTAGCAATCTCGAGGTCTACCTCGGCGATGCCGGCATCTACTGCCGCCAGATCGATCCGGAGGCTCCGGCCGACGGCGAAGTGGCCGTGGGCGCGGGTGGCGCGGCGGTGGCGACCGAAGGTTTGCCGCTGTACATGTTCTCGTAAGAATCCCCCAAGCACGCAGTGCGGAAGGCCGGGTCGCTCAGGCGATCCGGCCTTTCGCTTTTTACCTCAAGCCTTGGTGATCAGCGCCGCGACGCGTTCGGCGAGCATCACGACGGCGGCGTGGGGATTGGCGCGCGGCAGCGTGGGCATTACCGACGCGTCCGCGACGCGCAAGCCATCCACGCCGCGCACGCGCAGGTCCTGGTCGACGACTGTGCCGATGGCGCAAGTCCCAGCCGGGTGGTAGCAGGTGTCGAGCCGCGCGCGGACGAGGGCTTCAAGATCACCCGGCGGCGCGCCCGCCTGAGTGCCGAAACGGGCGAAGGCGGGGGCAGCCGCCAACCGGAAGGCCGTGGCTACCCCGTCGAGCAAGGCCGGCAGGTCGGCGGGCTCGGAAAGGTATTGCGGGTCGAGGCGAGGGGCGGCCAGCGGGTCGCTCGACGCAAGCGACAGGCGGCCCCGGCTGCGCGGACTGAGCAGCGTGGGCGCGATGGTGAAGCCATGATGGCCGGTGGGATCCAGCCCGACGTTCGAGAGGTCGAGGGGCAGGAAGTGGTATTGCAGGTCGCCGGTGAAGGCGCCGGCCTCCGCCAGGTTCGAACTCCAGGGACCGGTGCCCGCGCGCTCGAACTCCTCGCGGGCGCCCGGTGAGGCGGCGGTCAGCAGACTGACAGGTTCTGCACAACGAAAAGGCAAAGCGATACGCGGATGGTCGTGCAGGTTCGCCCCCACCTCCGGCCGCGCGACGCGGACGCGAATTCCGTGCGCGCGTAATTCTACCTCACCGCCGACGCCCGAAAGCATCAGCAACTTCGGCGACTCGATCGCGCCGGCCGCCAGCAGAATCTCGCCGGCGGTCTCTGCATAGAGCAGTTCGTCGCCCACGGAGAACTCGACGCCGACGGCCTGCTGGCCGTCGAAGCGGATCCGGCGGGCGCGGGCCTGGGTGATCGTCTGCAGGTTGCGCCGGGTACGGGCCGGTTCGAGATAAGCGGCGGCGGCGCTCTGGCGGCGGCCGGCGACCTGGTTGACCTGGAAGAGTCCGGCCCCGAGTGGCGAAGCGCCGTTGAAGTCGTCGTTGCGGCGAAAGCCGAGCGACTCGGCGGCCTTGAGGAACGCCAAACTGAGCGGGTTGGGTGAACGCAGGTCCGCCACGTTCAGCGGGCCGCGGGTGCCGTGCCAGGGACTCTCGCGCAGGGAGGGTCGTTGCTGATGCTCGGCGCGTTTGAAGTAGGTGAGAACGCAGTCCGGGCACCAGTTCGGTCCCCAGGCGGCGTAGTCACTCAGGGGACCGCGCACGTAGACCATCGCATTCAGGGCGGAGGAGCCGCCCACTACCCTGCCCCGCGGCCAGCCGATCCGGCGGCCGCCCAGGGCAGTTTGGGGCTCGGTGTAATACGCCCAGTCGAGCGCCGTGCGCTGCAGGCGGGGAAAGGCCAGCGGGACCTCAATGTCAGGGTGCTGGGCCGGCGGACCGGCTTCGAGGAGCAAGACCCGCGCTCCGCTGTCCGCGCTCAGCCGGTTGGCCAGGACGCATCCAGCAGAACCAGCTCCGATAATGATGAAATCGTAAGTCATGATTCTCGCCACCAGGCCGGCCGCCCTCCGATTGGCGGCTAGCCTGGTCATCTCAGTGGCGCCGCTTTTCAGCACCAGTTTGAGCATAGAGGGAGCGCCGCGGAGAAGTCCTCACCGAACCCTCAGCACCCCCGCTAAAGTTCTCAAATAGTTCTCAAAACGCTCCGCTGGACAAATTCAACGGGTAGAATCCATTAAGCAAAAAAATGGAATACCGGTTTGGCGACTTCATTCTCGAAGGGGTGGCCCGGCGTTTGTGGCGCGGAGAGCAGGAAGTTCTGCTCACGCCCAAGGCGCTCGATGTGCTCATCTGTCTGGTGGAGCGCGCCGGCGAGGTGGTGGAGCGCGACACCCTGTTGGACGCCGTGTGGCGGAACACCTTCGTGGACGATCACGCCCTCTCGGTCCAGATTGCCGAGGTCAGAAAAGCCCTCGACGACCGGTCCGGCACACCTCACTATATTGAGACGCGGCATCGCCGCGGCTATCGCTTCGTCGCCCAGGTGACCCGCACCCAAACCGCGGCGCCCATGCGGATTCAGGCTCCAGCGCTGGCGGTCGAGCCGACCTCTCCCGCGCTGCCCCTGCCGGAGACGCGCTACGCCCGCAGCGGCGACGTCGACATCGCCTACCAGGTGCTGGGCGACGGCCCCATCGACCTGGTGTTCGTCATGGGCTGGGTGTCGCATCTCGAATACTTCTGGAAGGAGCCGTCCTTCGCCCGCTTCCTGCGCCGGCTGGCGAGTTTCTCGCGTCTGATCCTGTTCGACAAGCGCGGCACCGGTCTTTCGGACCGCGTCCCCATCTCGCGGCTGCCGAGCCTCGAGCAACGCATGGAAGACGTCCGCGCCGTGATGGAGGCCGTGGGCAGCGAGCGGGCGGCGATCTGCAGTGTGAGCGAAGGCGGGCCGCTCTCGGCGCTCTTCGCGGCCACCTACCCGGAGAAGACGCTGGCGCTGGTGATGATCGGCACCTACGCGAAGCGGGTGCGGGATGAGACATATCCTTGGGGTCCGACGGCGGAGGAGCGCGAGGCGTTCTTCGAAGAGATTCACCGCACCTGGGGTGGCCCGGTGGGAATTGAGAGCCGGGCGCCGTCGCTCGCCGGCGACGCCGCATTCCGCGACTGGTGGGCTACTTATCTGCGGATGGGCGCGAGTCCGGGGGCGGCCATTGCCCTCACCAAGATGAATGCCGAGATCGACGTGCGCCGAGTGCTGGGCAGCATCCGGGTACCAGCGCTGGTGCTGCATCGGACCGACGATCAATGCCTGACCGTGGAAGAGGGGCGCTTCGTCTCGAGCCTGATCCCCGGGGCGCGGTTCCTGGAACTGCCCGGGGCGGACCATCTGCCCTTCGTCGGCAACCAGGACGAAATCCTCGACGCGATCGAAGACTTCATCACCGGCATCCGCTCGGCGCGCGAAACCGAACGCGTGCTGTCGACCGTACTGGCCGTGGCGGGACGGGACGTCGCCGCGATGCGCGACGCCATGCATCGCGAGTTCGACTGGTATCGCGGCAGCAGTGTGCAGGGTTCGCCCGACTGTGCCGCTTTCGACGGTCCCGCGCGCGCGGTTCGCTGCGCCAATGCGTTGGCCAGAGTCGCGGCGCGCAGCGGACTCGCCGCGCGTTTCGGCGTCCACACGGGCGAATGCGACACTCTCGAAGGCCGCATCCACGGCGGGCCGGCCGTGGAGATGGCGGCCCGCATTGCTGACTTTGCCCCGCCCGGGCAGGTGTTGATCTCCAGTTCGGTGCGCGATCTGGTGGCCGGAGCCGGTCTGGACCTGCATGACTACGACGTTCCGTTACGGCTCGATGACGGGAGCCAACTCTTTTTTTCGACTCCTCATCCAAACGGCGGGAATTTTTCGTAAAGGAGGGTGATCTCTTTGGCGGAGAAACTGCGCGTATCAAAGTGAGCCGCTACAGAGACACGGGCCGAAGGAAGTTAACAAGCGCCACGGAAACTCTGCCGCGACTCAAATGCGTCACAGGAACAAGAGCGCAGGAGGAGACAGAACATGATGGATCGGAGACTCACAACATTTGCCGTGCTGGCCCTGATGTGGTTAGGCATGGCAACCGTCGCCCTGCGCGTCGTGGAACCTGTCGTCAATCCCAGCCCCCGCACCGGTCTCGAAAAGTTGATCGCGCAGCGGCAGGATAAGACGACGTCGATCCCGACCCAGGCCGTATCCGACGAGCGCTAAGCTCCCTTTTGGAACGCCACCACCCACGTCGTGGCCGCCAAGGCGTGAGTCACCATCGGCGCCCGTATGCCTCGCCTCTCCCGGTAAGCCTGTCCGCAGAACCAACCTAACAACGTCACCACAAGCGCGTAGCGCCAGTTGAAGGGTCCGCGGAATGGCAGGTGCACCAGGCCATAAAGCACCGAGGTGATCGCGATCGCGACCCATGGCGAATCGAGCGATTCTTCCAGCCACTGTTGCATCAGTCCACGGAAGAAGAACTCCTCACCGAGCGAAACCGTCCAAAACAAACCCAGGAACGTGCCCACCGCCAGCCCGGCCAAGGCCAGGCCGCTGGTGGTGAAACCGAACTGGACCACTCCGAGCAGGTAGCCAAGCGTGAGGCCGAAGGGCAGGAACTGGAAGTAGTACTTCAGACCTGTCAGAAATTCGGCCCGGGAGGGAATGAATCCAAACTGGATCCCTTCCACTTGGCGCACCAGCAGGAAAACGGCGAACCCCAACCGAATCCACATCCACTTCCCCAGAAAGTCCATGCGTCCTGGCTTCGGTGGGGCCGCCGGATAGATGTCGATGAACATACGCAGTAGGAACGGGATGGCCAGCAGGAGCAGCAAGGCGGCGTCCACCCAGCGGACGCGCGGCAAGGCGACATACCAGAACGCGACGGTCCCCACCAGTGCGAGCAACAACCCCAGCTTGGCGGCGCTGAACACCCCCAAACTGAGGGTGTAGAGGAGCCAAGGCAGCACGGCTGACGCGATCAGCGCGATCGCCAGTTGAGGCTTCGGCCAGCGTTCCAACCGTTCCCGGACCGCCGCAAAGCCAGGCGCCACATAGCAAGCCGCTTCGAAAAGTAACGCCGGCAAAATGGCTTGCACCGTCACCAGCGGGATATGCTGTTGCTGAGCATAGACGAGCGCAGCAACTCCCATGAGGCACCATAAGCCGGCCACAAACCAGAAGAAGCTCCGCAACGGGTGGATCATCCGACTTCTAGTATGCGGGATCGCCGGTGGGCTCCACGCCGAACAACCGCCCGCCGACCTCGTGAAGCGCGTCGCCACCCGCGAAACCGAGACCGAACAGGCGCGCGCACACTACACTTTTCGACAGTCTGTCGAATTGGCGGAGTGGAATAGCCAGGGCGCGCGCGGCGGACTCTACAGCGAAACGCGCGATGTGCTGTTTTCGCCGACCGGCGAACGGACCGAAAAGTTCCTGCGCAAACCCGCCGACACGCTTCGCTTTCTGAAACTGACCCCCGAAGACTTCGCCGACCTGCGCGACATCCAGCCCGCACTGATCACGCTCGAGCGTCTGCCTTATTACCGCGCCCGCGTGAAAGGGGCCGAAGCCGTCGACGGCATCGAGTGCTGGGCGATCGCCGTCGAGCCTCGCCAGATTCTCGAAGGGCAGCGCTTCTTCGAAGGCCTGATCTGGGTGGCGCAAGCCGACTTCTCGATCATCCGCACCGAAGGCAAGGCCGTGCCGGCGCTGGTGACTCGCAAAAACGGCCGGCGCGAAGAGAATCTCTTTCCGCGCTTCTCCACCGTCCGTCAGCGCATGCCCGACGGCTTCTGGTTCCCGGCGGTGACGCTGGCGGACGATGACTTGCCCTTTCAAAGCGGCGTCGTGCGCATCCGCTTGAAGGTGGACTACGAGCGGTATCAGCGCTTCGGCTCCGACAGCAAGATCATTTTCGACGCCCCGCCGCAGTAAATGTTCATTCCTCGCGTCACGGTCCACGAAACACGCCGCGAATAGAACATTTTCGTACGAAAATGTTTTAGGCTAGGGTTATGCTTCGCAGCCGAATGTTCCTGTGTATCGCGTTGGGGGTCGCTTCACAGCTCTCCGCCGCGACCATCTTGCGGTTTGACGGGACGCGCGACCGCGAGGAAGTGCTCGAGTTCTACAACGGTGGCACCGGCAGTCTGGGCAGCTTCTACCTGAACTATGGCGTGTCGTTCGCGCCGGGCGCGGTGGCGATCATCGACTCCGATGTCGGCGGCACGGGAAACTTCGCCAATGCCCCGAGCAACTTCGCCGTCCTCTTCTCGACGACGGGCCTGGTGCAGATGAATGTGTCGAGCGGCTTCTACGAAGCGTTGACCTTCTACTACGCCACGCATGGCAACGGGCCCACCGGTGGAGCCACAATCTATAGCGGCTTAAACGGCACCGGTTCGGTCTTGGGCTCGGCGACCGCCGCCCCGCCGACGATCTCCTGCCCCGGCAATCCCAACGGCGGGTTCTATGGCTGCTGGCAAGCGGTAACGATTCAGTTCAACGGCACCGCGCGCTCCGTGGTGTTCGATGTGCCAGCGAATCAGTTTCTGCTCGACAACATCACGTTGTCGTTCTCGCCGGGCGGCCTGGTGCTGAACCCGAGCGCGGGCGTGCCCGAACCGGCGACTTGGTCGCTGATGGGAGCCGCGCTGATTGGCGTGTGGCTCAGGTCCAGGCGTCGGCCTGGCGGTAACGCTCGGTAACCTTCCGGAAGCCCTCCGGACCCGGCGTGCTGATGCCATGCTCCAGTCCGATGATGCCCCGATAGTTCATCCCCGCAATCGCCTTGAAGATGTTCTGGTAGTTCATCTCGCCCGTATAGGGCTCTTTGCGGCCGGGCACGTCTCCCACCTGGAAGTACCCGATCAAGTCGTAGTAATGCCGCAGGTGGTTGATGATGTTCCCCTCGGAGATCTGCTGGTGGTACATGTCGAACAGGATCTTGATGTTCGGACTGTTGGTGCGCCCGATGATCTCCGCCGCGTGCTCCGAGTACACAACGAAGTAGCCGGCGTGATCCACCTTATGGTTGAGCGGCTCGAGCACCAGCACGAGCTTCGTCTTCTCCACCAGCTCCGCGGCGCGCTTCAGGACGTCGACGCAGGTGTTGGTCTGCTCGGCGACGCTCAGATGAGGCACCGAGAGCCCGGAACAAACAGTGGCCACTTCGTTGCCGACGACGCGATGGATTTCGACGGCCTGGCGGACATCTTCGAGAAAGAGTCGGTGACCGCCCCGGTCCGGCATCGCCGTGGGACGCCAGCCGCCGCGGTTGACGACCATTGTGCCCATGGAGAGTTTGAGCGCGTCCATCTTTTTGCGAATCGCCTCGATCTCGGCCATGGTGTGACGAGGCAGGCCGTTGTATTCGAAGGCCGTGAAGCCGGCATCGGCGTAGGCTTGCAACTGGTCCGTGACGGTGAGCGGAGCGAGCCAGCCAACCGGGGGACCGAAACGGAGTTTGAAGCCGGGGGCGGCGGGCAAACGCGTGGCAGCAGCCAAAGCAGAGAGTTGAAGGAAGGTGCGACGCTCGATCACGAGCGCTAGGCTATCACGGCCGGTCTAGCGAACCAGGGTCGGGTCGAGTTGGGCCAAAGCGCCCGCATGTTCCACCAGCGCATCGGTAGAACGGAAGACAACGCAGTTGCGGCCGGAGCGTTTCGCCTCGTAGAGCGCGTCGTCAGCCACGCGCACTAGGGACTCCGGCGTCTCCAACGTCAGCGGGGACGAAATCGTCACGCCGAAGCTGGCCGTCAAGTGATGCAGCGTGCCGTTGGCGGAGCGGATCTCCACGGGCTTCTCGCCGATCGCTACGCGCAGGCGCTCGGCTTGGGCGCGCGCCGCGTGCTCGTCACAGCCGGGCATCAGAATCAGAAACTCTTCACCGCCGTAGCGGGAGAGCACATCATAGTTGCGCACGCCGTCCGCCAGACGCTTGGCCGCCTCCCGCAATACTTCGTCGCCCGCCAGATGACCGTAAGTGTCATTGACGGACTTGAAGTGGTCGAGGTCGACCAGCATCACCGAAAGCGGCGCGTTCTCGCGGATGGAGCGCTGCAGTTCGCGGTCGAACATTTCAAACGCCTTGCTGCGACTCAGGACACCGGTGAGGGGATCGTGCGCGGCTTGGCGACGGAGTTCCTGCTGCAACTTGACGATGCGCGTCCCCGCCCGCAAGCGGACCTGAAGCTCGTGCTGGTCAAAGGGCTTGGTGATGTAGTCGTCGGCGCCGGCGTCCATGCCCTCGATCAGGTCTTCCTTCATGCTCTTCGAGGTGAGGAGCAGCAGGTAGGTATATGGTTCCTGACCTTGCTGATGGCGGACCTTGCGGCAAACTTCCGGACCGGTGAGCGCCGGCATCACCCAATCGAGAATGGCGATGGCGGGAGCCGACTCGCGTTGGAGAATTTCCCAGGCTTCGGCGCCGTCGCAAGCCACAGCAACTTCGTACCCCCACTTGCGAAGGGTGGCCTCGAGCAGGTGGCGGCTCACGATACTGTCGTCAGCGATGAGAATTCTCATGAAAGGCCGCGATCAAGCCCGAACCCGGGCATCTCCATTATCTATTTTGGACTGCAGACTGGGGCGAACTCGAAACGGGTCGACTGCTGGCGATCGGGGGGCTCGACGTGGCATTCAACCTCTCCGAGTCGTATCGGCCCGAATCGCGCAAAACCTTAGTTTCGGGGCGCTTCCTGTCGTCCCGAGTGCGCCGGTTGGCGTTGACACCGTATCCTGTCAATGCACATGCGCGTTGAGTTAATCCATTCTGTCGCCTTTTTCGCCGTGTTTCAACTCGGCGCCCAGGTCCCAGTGCCGGACCCGCCCACCGCTCAGGTGATCGTGACCAGGTTTTCCCTCGCCGGAGGCCCCGGCGTTCCCCGCCAATTGCTGGCGACCGACCAACCGCCGGGTCCCCTTCCCGGGACACTGGCGCCGGTGACGACCGCCGACGGCGCCACGTGGATCGGCAGCGAGCGGGGTCTGCTGCGCCTGGCGCCGCAGGAGCGCCAGCCGGGCAATCGCGCGCGCTTTTTTCAGAGTCAGCGCTACCTTCCCGATGACCACGTTGCCCGTGTGGTTCCGGACGGCTCGGGCGTCTGGGTGCGGACGCGGACCGGCGTTTCGCACCTCGAGTTCAAGCGTCTCACGCTCGAGCAGAAGGCCGATGTCTTTGAGGCCCGCGTGCGAGCCCGGCATGACCGGCACGGCCTGGTGGCCGACTCCGATCTCGACCGTCCCGGCGACCTCAGCTCGAACAGGCTCGCTTCGAACGATAACGACGGCCTGTGGACGGCCATGTATGCCGTCGGCAAGCTTTACGAATACAACGTGCGTCCCCAGCCGGCCGCTCTTGCCGCGGCAAGGAAGGCGCTTGAGGCCGTCCTGTTTCTGGAGCAAGTGACCGGCGTCCCCGGCTTTCCGGCCCGCAGCTACCTTCGGCCCGGCGAACGTCAACCCCGCGATGGCGAATGGCACCGCAGCGCGGACGGCCAACTGACGTGGAAAGGCGACACCAGTTCGGACGAAATCGTGGGCCACTTCTATCTCTATGGGCTGGCGTGGGATCTGCTGCCGGCCTCGGAAACAGCCCTGCGCCACCGGGTGAGTGCCACCGCGCGGCGGATGATGGACTACATCATCCGTCACGGCTACACCCTGGTGGATGTGGACGGCCAGCCCACGCGCTGGGGCTGGTGGAACTGGGAATATTTCCGTGGCGAGAACAAAGCCGATGGTCCACTGAACGCGCTCGAGGCGCTCTCGTTCCTGAAAACGACGCATCACATCACCGGCGATGAGAAATATGCGCGCGAGTACCGGCGGGTGGCACTCGACGAGGGCTATCTGGCGCATACGGCCAAGTATTTGGAGTTGCGCGAAGAGATCAACTACTCGGATGAAGAGCTGGCGATGCTGCCCTTTTACCTGATCTTCCGGTACGAGAAGGACGCGGCCATGCTGAAGGTCTACCGTCAGGCGCTGGACCAGTGGTGGGAGAACTGCCAGCGGGAACGCAATCCGCTGTGGGACTTCATCTACCAGACCGCGAACCCGACAGCGAAGGTCGACTTGGCGGCGTCCGTCTTCACGCTCCAGCGCGTGCCCTTGGACCTGGTGAAGTGGACGCTTGACCTCTCCCGGCGGGGCGACCTCGAGCTGGACCGGTTCCGTCAGCCACAGCTGCGCAACTGGATCCCACCCGACGAACGCGCCGTCATGAAATGGAACGGCAATCCGTTCCGCCTGGACGGTGGCCACAACGGCACGGGCGAAGATGATGGGGGATTCTACATCCTGGCATATTGGCTAGGGCGTTATCACCGTTTTATCGGGGGGCCAGCGTCGCAATAAGGCGCTTCAATCCCGTATGATGGGGGAAGTGGAGCGATCGGGGTGCTTGTTACGGCGCCGGGTCGGCAGGCACGGCGTGAGGTCCGAATCGCGGTCTGAATTCCAACAACAGTTTGATGGGTGTTTTGGCACACGTCGCCGCGCGCTCTTGACTTAGCGGTGACGTAAGGAGAAGCAATGTCCAAGATTTACGAACCCCAAAATTCGGTGCTGGTGCCGATGGTGGTGGAGCAAACCTCGCGGGGGGAACGGTCATACGACATTTACTCGCGGTTGCTGAAGGAAAACATTATCTTCCTGGGCACGCCGATCGATGACAACGTCGCCAACCTGATCATTGCGCAGATTCTGTTTCTGGCCGCCGAGGATCCGGAGCGCGACATCTCGCTGTACATCAACTCGCCGGGCGGTTCGATCACCGCGGGCCTCGCCATTCTCGACACGATGAATCTGGTGGAGCCGGATATCGTCACCACGTGCGTCGGCCAGGCTGCTTCGATGGCGGCCGTGCTGCTGGCCTGCGGCACCAAGGGCAAGCGCTTCACCCTGCCCCATTCGCGCATCCTGATCCACCAGCCCTCGATGAGCAACCTGGGCGGCCAGGCGACCGACATCGACATCTATGCGAAGGAGATCCTCCGCATGCGCGAAGTGCTGAACGACATCCTCGCCAAAGCCACCGACCAGTCGGTGGAGCGCATCGCGCGCGACGTGGAACGCGACTACATCCTCGAGGCGGAGCAGGCGGTGCAGTACGGCATCGTCGACCGCATCATCACCTCCCGCGAGCCGGCCAAGCCACTGCAGAAGGTTTAAGCCCCACTTCAGACTGTTTTGGGAAGGCCGCTCCCCGGTGGGGGGCGGCCTTTTTCTTGGCCTTGATAAGTTCTGTTAACGGCATGAGATGCAGCCCGTTGTAACTGCTAGACTAAGGGCCATGATCCGTCATATTGCGCTGGCCTTGACGCTGGCCTTTTTGAGCTCCGCCGCCGAACCGCAGACCAAGGACGCGGTGACCGCGGCCGATAAAGCCTGGGCGGCCGCGACGGTGAAAGCGGATGCCGCGGCGTTGGGCAAACTCCTCGCCGACGACCTCAACTACATCCACTCCACCGGGGCGATCGACGATAAAGCATCTTTCATCGGCAAGTTGAAATCTGGGGAACAGAAGTATCTGAAGATCGACCACGATGGCAGCGACGTGCGGTTGTATGGCTCGACGGCAGTCCTGACAGCCACCGCGCGCGTTGAGTCGATCACCAAGGGCGTGAAGGGTCCGCCGACGCACTTGCGTTTCATTCACGTGTGGTTCTATTCGAAGGGCGCCTGGCAGTTGGTGGCGCACCAGTCGTTGCGTATTCCGTAAATCGTCCGCTACGCCCGAAAATTTCCCGAGAAAGTCGAGTAGGCCCATGATCATTGGGGTACCGAAGGAAATCAAGGATCACGAGTCGCGCGTCGGCTTAGTGCCGGCGGGGGTGACCACCTTGCGTGAACACGGCCATGAGGTGCTGGTGGAAACCGGCGCCGGACGGCTGAGTTCCATACAGGACGTGGAATATGAGGAGGCGGGGGCCCGGATCCTGAATTCGGCCGCTGAGGTCTGGAGCCGCGCCGACATGGTGGTGAAGGTGAAGGAGCCGCAACCCTCCGAGTACCCGCACTTCCGGCCGGGCCTGCTGCTGTTCACTTACCTGCATCTGGCCCCCTTGCGCGACCTCACCGATCATCTGGTAAACGCCCAGGTGGACGCGGTGGCCTACGAGACGATCCGCGAGCGGGACGGTTCCCTGCCCCTCCTGACGCCGATGAGCGAGATTGCGGGCCGCATGTCCGTGCAGGTGGGCGCGCAGTATCTCGAAAAGCCGATGGGCGGACGGGGCATTCTGCTGGGCGGCATTCCGGGCGTCCAGGCGGGCAACGTCGTCATTATCGGCGGCGGCGTGGTGGGTCACAACGCGGCGAAGATCGCCGTAGGGCTGGGCGCGCACGTCACGCTGATCGATAAGAACTTGAACCGCCTGCGCGAACTGGACGACATCTACAACGGACAGGTGGTGACGCTTGCCTCCAACAGTCATACCGTTCGCGATGCCCTTCGCCATGCCGATCTGGTGATCGGCGCGGTGCTGGTGCCGGGTGCTTCGGCGCCCAAGATCGTCCGCCGCGACATGATCAAGTTGATGCGGCCCGGCTCCGTGGTGGTGGACGTCGCCATCGACCAGGGTGGCTGCATTGAGACCGCCCACGCCACCACGCATTCGGATCCCATCTACTACGTCGACGGCGTGCTGCACTACTGCGTCTCCAACATGCCGGCCGCCGTACCGCACACGTCGACCTACGGCCTGACCAACGCCACGTTCCCGTACCTGTTCAAGATCGCGGCGCGCGGCTTAGCGGAAGCCTGCCGCTCGACGCCGGCGATCGCCGAGGGCGTCAACACCTATCAGGGCCACATCGTTTATCCGGCGGTCGCCGAGAGCCAGTCCCGCGAGTGGAAGGATGTGAGCACGCTGCTCCCGTAGCCCCGCGCGCAAGCTCTCATGCTGGTCGATTTCACGCTAATCGAGCGGGCGAGTAAGGGCGATGACGCCGCATTCAACGAGATCGTGCGCGCTTACCGGCGGCGGATTCTCGGGACGATCGGGCGGCTGATCGGCCGGCCGGAAGACGTGGAAGACGTGGGCCAGGTCGTTTTTCTCCGCCTTTACGAGTCGCTGGACCAGTTGCGCACGGCCGAGATGTTCGAGCCGTGGCTGTACCGGCTGACGGTAAACGCCTCCTACGACTATCTGCGCCGCAAGCGCCGACGGCCGGAATCGCGCATGGCGGACCTTTCCGAAGAGCAGGTGATTCTCGCCGATGCATCCGCCTCCATGGATCGCGGCACCGACGAGCAACGGAAAGCCGCAACCCGCGAACTGGTGGACTCGCTGCTCTCGGCCGTTTCCGAAGAGGACCGCATCTTGTTGACGCTGAAGGAAGTGGAAGGCCTTTCCATCCGGGAGCTCGAAAACATTTATAAAGCTAAAGAAAATGCGATCAAGGTGCGGCTGTTCCGTGCCCGGCAGCGTGTCCTCAAGGCTTTCGAAAGACAAAAAGGCGGATCGTCCGCGCACGGCGACGACGAGTAACCTTGCTTAGACGCGAAACGTTATGATATGGGAGAGCACTGAGATGGAAGAAGACCTGAAATCGGTGGAACTCGATGCGCTGTTCACGGCGTATCGGGAAGCCCTTCCCGACACGGATGGCAGCGCGGACTTTATGCCGGGTTTGTGGAAGCAGATTGACGCCCGGCGCAGCTTTGATCGTCGCTTCCGTCTGTGGACCCACGGTCTGCTGACCGCCGCTCTTGCTGGTTGCCTCGCCATGGGCGCTTTCCTGTTCACGCAGAACGCTCCCTATTCGGACTACCTCGAAGTTCTGGAAGCCGATAACCGAACCGCCACCGAAGGCGCCGGCACCTTCCACCCGGTGAGCTACGACCTGTCGAAGCCCGCGCCGGCGAGCGCCGAACCCTGGATCGTCGTCGAGGAAGAATAACGTGAAACGTTGGAGCATCGCTCTCTACGTCCTTTTAATCTTTGCCTCGGGTGTTGCCGCCGGAGTGCTGGGTCAGCGGCTGGTCTCCTCCCGCGTGGTGAGCGCCGAATCGGGGCCGCGAACGCCCGAGCAATGGCGCGCTCGCTTCGTCTCCGAACTTTCTGACCGCCTGAGCCTCGAAGCGAACCAGACCGCCAAGATCAACCAAATCCTGGACGTGACGCGTGCCCGTTTCAACGAAGTCCGCGAACGGAATCGTCCTGAGATGAAACGCATCCACGACGAGCAGGTGGAATCGATCAAGGCTTTGTTGAACGACAATCAGCGCTCGGCCTACACGCAGTTTCTCGCCGAAAAAGAAGCCGAGCGCAAAGCGCGCTCAGGCGAAGCGCGCTAGCCGCAAGAAGTCGATCGGCAGTTCACTCTTCCCCTTCATCGCTAAATCCGCCAGCGCCTCGCCGATCACCGGGGCGAATTTGAAGCCGTGTCCGGAGAACCCGCAACCGAACACCACTTGTTCATGTGCCGGATGCCGGTCCAGGATGAAGTCCGTGTCGGGCGTCATCGAGTAGAGGCACGCCTCCGCCCACAGAGTCTGGCTGGTGGCGCCGGGCAGGAACTGTTCGGCGGCCGCGCGGAAGTCGTCGATGTCGCGCTGGGTGACCGTGCGGTCGACGGTGTCCGGATCACAAGCCTCGGACGCCCGATGCAGCCCGAATTTGAGGCCTTCACCGGGGCGATACGGCGTGCCGTAGTAGAACACGCCCGGGTAAAGAGCAATCAGCCAGAGCGGCAGTTGCGCAAACGGCGCGGGAGCGGCCGGCTCGAAGTGAACGTAATGGACGCGGTGAGCCTCCATCGGCACGCGCAGGTCGGCCAGCACTTTGGCCGACCAGGGGCCGGCGGCGATCACCAGCCGGTCCGCCGTGAAGCTCATCTCATCGGTCTCTACGCTCACGCCGCTGCCTTCGGCGTGCCAACGGATCACGCGCTCGCCGAAGCGCAGACGCGCGCCCTGACGCTCGGCCTCCGTGCACTGGGCGCTGACGCAGTCCTCGGGTTTCAGAACGCCGGCGTTGGGCTCGAGCAAGCCCCACACATCATCGCCGACCGAGAGTGCCGGAAAGCGCCGGCGGATCGTGGCGGCGTCGAGCAATTCGTGGGCGAGCCCATGGCGTTCGGCGGAAAGGCGCGAGCCGGCCACGATCGGCGAGTCCAGCGCGCCCATCCACAAGCCGCCGGTAATCTCCAGCAGCGACCGTCGGCTGCGGGCTTCGAGGTCACGCCACTGGCCGTACGCCCGCTGCACCAGCGCCACGTAGTCGGGCTTTTCGAAATAGGCTTCGCGGATAAAACGGCTCTTGCCGTGGGAGGCTCCGAGAACGTGTCCGCGGGGATGGGCATCGAGCCCCAGGACGCGATAGCCACGGCGGCTCAGATGGTCGGCGGCGGCGCTGCCCATCGCGCCCAACCCCAGTACAATGACATCAAAATTCGGCATTCGTGAGATAAACTATAGTTTCGCAAACGCGGCCCGAACCCGTGGGCTGCGCGTCTAACCCAAAGAACCCAAGAGTGCAAAACATCCTATGATCCGAGTCGAAGGCTTAACCAAGCGCTACGCCCAAAATGTGGCCGTAGACCGCATCTCCTTCGAAGTCGAAAAAGGGCGCATCGTCGGTTTCCTCGGCCCGAACGGGGCCGGCAAAACCACCACCATGCGCATGCTCACTTGCTTCATGCCTCCCTCAGAAGGCAAAGCCAGCGTAGCCGGCTTCGATTGTGTTACCCAGTCCCTCGAGGTGAAGAAGCGCATCGGCTATCTGCCCGAAACGCCCCCCGTCTACACCGACATGTCGGTGAACGAGTATCTGATGTTTGTGGGCGCGCTCAAGCAGATTCCCTCGTCCGAACTCGCCAGGCGCGTCGCCGAAGTGGAAGAGCGATGCGCCGTAGCCGACGTCAAGAATAAGCTGATCGGCAAGCTGTCGAAGGGTTATCGGCAGCGCGTGGGTCTCGCTCAGGCGATCATCCATAATCCGGATGTCCTGATCCTGGACGAGCCAACCTCCGGCCTCGATCCGCGCCAGATCATGGAGACGCGCGACCTGATCAAAGGCTTGGCCGGCGACCACACCATCATCCTGAGCACGCACATCCTGCAGGAAGTGGAAGCGATGTGCGAACAGGTGATCGTGATCGCCAAAGGGCAGTTACGCGCCATCGAACCGCTGGACCGCCTGATTGCGCGCGGCGTGGGCGCAGTGGACGTGGAGATCGAGGCCCGCGAAGGGACGCTCAACTTCCAGTCCGCGAAACAATTGCTCGAAAAGACGCCCGGCGTCACACGGGTCACCCAGACCGGCGAGGTCCGCAACAATCGCGTGCGCTTTGCCGTGGAGAGCCAATCCGGCCATGATGCCCGCGGCGACATCGCCCGCGCCGTAGTCGGCGCCAATCTCAACCTCACCGAACTGCGTTCGGGTCTTGAAAAGATCTATCTTGAACTGACGGCTGCGGCTCCCGTAGCCACGGTTGCCTCCGAGGAGACGCCGGCATGATCCTCATCTGGTCCATTTGTAAGAAAGAACTGAAGAGTTACTTCTCTTCTCCCATTGGTTATCTGCTGCTCACGATGTTCTCCCTGATCATCGGCTTCTTCTTCTGGAACGTAGTGACTTACTTCGCCGTGATGGGGCAGCGCCAGATGCAGATGGGCGGCAACATGAACGTGAATGAGTTTGTGATTCGTCCACTCATTCAAAACATGAGCGTCGTGGGCCTGTTTCTCATCCCGCTGATCACCATGCGGCTGTTCGCCGAAGAGAAGAAGCAGGGCACCATCGAGTTACTGCTCACCTCGCCGGTCACCGACTTCCAGATCCTCTTTGGCAAATGGCTGTCGGCGCTCCTGATGTACGGCACCATGGTGCTGTTTTCCTCCATCAGCTTCTTCTTTCTGTTCGCCTACGGCAATCCGGACATCAAGCCCATGCTGGTGGGGTTTCTGGGGCTGATGCTGCAGGCCGGCGCGCTGATGTCGCTCGGGCTGTTCATCTCCAGCCTCACCAACAACCAGATCATCGCCGGCGCCACCACCTTCGCCGTCTCGCTGCTGCTGTGGACGTTCGAGTGGGTGGCCGGCTACGAAACTGCCGCCTGGGCCAAGGTGATGTCCTACATTTCGGTGATCCCGCACTTTGAATCATTCACCCGCGGCGTGATCGATACCAAGGACGTCGTCTACTTCTTGTCCGTCACGTTCCTCGGGCTCTTCCTGACCTCGCGGTCGCTCGAATCCCTGCGGTGGAGGTCCTAATGCAACAGCGTCAAACCAAGTTTGCGGCTTATACCTCGGGCTATGTCTTGATCGTGATTGCCGTGCTGGCCACCGCCAATTGGCTCGCCAACCGGCACTCGAAGACTTACGACACCACGGCGAACAAACGCTATAGCCTCTCCGACCAAACGGAGAAAATCGTCAAGAACCTCAAGCAGGAAGTCCGCGTCAGTTACTGGGATACGCCGGATCAGTTCCGTGCCGCCAAGGACCTGCTGGACCGTTACCACGGCCTGTCTGAGAAGCTCGTCGTTGAGTACATCGACGGCAATAAGATGGCTCGCTTGGCCCGCGAAAAGAACATCAAGGCTCCCGGCACCATCGTCGTGGAGAGCGGCAATAACCGGCAGGAAGCCAAGTCGCTCACCGAAGAAGAGATTACCGGCGCGCTGGTGCGCCTGCTGAAGGGCACCGACCGTCAGGTCTGTTTCATTCAAGGCAGCGGCGAGCGCGACCCCGGCGACAGCACCAAGGGTAGCGGTTACGCGCAGGCGAAGACGCTACTCGAACGCAATAACTATAAGACCGAGACGATCAGCTTGCTGGAAAGGCGCGAGATTCCCGCCGCCTGCACCGTCACGATCGTGGCCGGCCCTCGTTTCGACTATCCGGCCGAAGTAGCCAAAGTGATCCAGGAACGCGTGGAACAAGGCGGAGCCGTCCTCTTTCTGCTCGATCCGCCGCTGCAGTTAGGCGCTGAGAAGATCGCGCCGAACCCGGAGTTGGTCTCATTGCTCGCCAAGTGGGGCGTGACGCTCAATGCGGACCTCGTCCTCGACGACAGCCGCGCGGGACAGATGTTCGGTCTCAGCGAAGCCACACCGCTGGTGGCCAGCTATGACTCGCATCCCATCGTGCGCGACCTGACACGCGTCGCCACGGCGTTCCCGCTGGTGCGCTCGCTCGAAGTAAAGTCCGGCGGCGACGCCGTCGTGCAGAAGCTCTTCTCGACGCTCGAATCGAGCTTTGCGACCCGCAACCTGTCGGCCGCGCAGATCGCGCCGAGCAAGGATGACAAGCCGGGTCCGCTGGCGATCGCCGCCGCCGGCACCGTCAAGAAGGGCCGCTTCGTCGTCGTCGGCTCGTCCATGTTCATCACCAACAGCATCCTGCGCTTCCAAGGCAACGGGGACCTGTTCATGAACATGTGCAACTGGCTCTCCGCCGATGAGGACCTGATCTCGATTCGGCCGAAAGATCCCGACAATCGTCCCCTGAACCTCACACGCTCGCAGATCATCACCATCCGTACGTTCAGCCAGTTCATCCTGCCGCTGATGGCGATCGGCGCCGGTGTGATGGTGTGGTTGAAGCGGAGATAAGCGCGCATGAATCCCCGCGGACTTTACGCAGCGTTGGCGCTGGCCGTCATCCTGGGCGGCGGCGTCTGGTGGTCGCTCCGGGAAGAAGAAAAGACCGGCAAGGACTCCGGTGCCGCCGCCGCGCCCGGCGCCACCAAGTTACTCGACTTACCGACGTCGCAGATCGTCAAGACCGAAATCAAGAAGCTCGGAGCCGACCCCGTCGTCATCGAGCGTACCGCCGGCGATAACTGGCGCATTGTCGCGCCTACCGCTTACTTAGCCGATCGCGAAGCCGCCAACGGCGTAATCACCGCGCTCGCTTCGCTGACGGCCGATAAGACCATCGACGAGAAGCCGAAATCGCTTGACGAATACGGCCTCGGCATTCCCGCCATCGAACTGGTGCTCACGAAGAAAGATGGCAAGACGCATCGCGTGCTGGTGGGTGACCAGTCGAGCATGTCGGGCGGTTACTTTGCCAAGTTCGACAACGACCCGAAGGTCTACAGCATTTCCACCTTCACGCAAGGCAATCTGAATAAGACCCTGGCCGAGCTACGCGACAAGCGGCTGCTTCCACTCGAGGCGGGTCAGGTCACGCAGTTAACGCTGACGGCCAAGGGGTCGACGACCGAGTTCAGTCGCTCGAAAGAGGGCTTGTGGCAGATCACCAAGCCACAGACCTACCGCGCTGACAACTTAGCGGTGGAGGAGATTGTCCGCAAGGTGAGCGAGGCGAAGCAGAACATGACGCTCGCCCCGGAAGAGGCGGCGAAGCTCACTGCCGCGTTTGCTGGCGGCACGCCGGTCGCGACCGTCGGCATCGCCGGCAAGTCACTCGAAGTGCGCAAGGTGAAGGACGACTATCTCGCGAAGGCGTCCGGCGTAGAGGGCGTTCACAAAGTCACGAAAGAGCTCGCCGACGGCCTCGACAAATCGCTGAACAACTTACGCACCAATAAGCTCTTTGACTTCGGCTTTGCCGAAGTGAGCAAGGTCACCTACCGCGAAGGCGCCACGAACTTGGTCTACGAGCATCAGGGCGACGAGTGGAAGATGGGCAGCCAGAAGATGTCCGGCGTGTCGGTGCAAAGCTATATCGACAAGCTGCGAGATCTGTCGAGCTTGCGCTTCCTCACTGATGGTCTGCCGGCGGAGGCGGTGGAAGTGACGGTGACCAGCGCGCGTGGCCTGGAGCGAGTGACTTTCGGCAAGAAGGGTCCGCAGTGGCTTGCTCAACGTCCGGGCGAAGCGACGGTGTACGAGGTAGAGAATAAGCTGGTGGAAGAGTTACAGTCCGCCGCGCGCGCCGTGAAGCCCGAAGCCGCCGAAAAGAAGAAGTAAGTGGACGAACATTCCGTCCTCCTGACTGACCTGTATCAGCTGACGATGGCGGCGGGCTACTATGCCGCCGGGAAGCAGCAGGATCTAGCCACCTTCGACTTGTTCGTACGGCGCCTGCCGCCTCAACGCGACTACCTGATTGCGGCCGGACTCGCCCAGGCGCTCGAGTTCCTCGCTGGGGCACGTTTCACCCGCGAGGAGATTGCCTGGCTGCGCGACCTACCCGTGCTGGCCAACGCTCCGTCGTCATTTTTCGACCATCTGGAGCGCTGGCGATTTACCGGCACCGTGCGCGCCGTGCCCGAGGGTACCGTCGTGTTCGCCGGTGAACCGCTGCTGACAATTCATGCCCCGGTGATCGAAGCGCAGTTAGTTGAGACGTATCTGTTGGCCACCCTCAGTTTCCAAACGATGATTGCCAGCAAGGCGGCGCGGTTGGTGGACTTGGCGGCGGGCCGCTCCGTCGTCGAGTTCGGCTCGCGCCGAGCGCATTCGCCGATGGCTGGTCTCTACGCGGCTCGCGCGGCCTACATCGGTGGATGTACGGGTACCAGCAATGTCCTCGCCGGTCAGCGCTTCGGCGTGCCGGTTTTTGGAACCTCTGCCCACTCCTGGGTACTCGCCTTCCCCGATGAGCAGGAGGCCTTTCGCCAGTTACAGAACTTACTCGGCGAACGGACTGTGCAGTTAGTCGATACCTACGATACGGCCGAAGGCACGCGCCGCGCCGCGGCGCTCGGTCTGCCGCTGGCGGCGATTCGCATCGATAGCGGCAACCTGATCGAACTCTCGCGCGAGGCGCGGACGATTCTCGACTCCGCTGGCCTCACCAACGTCAAGATCATGGTGACCGGCGACCTGGACGAAACCTCGGTGGCCGGGATCGTCGCCGCTCACGCGCCAGTGGACTCCTTCGGCGTCGGAACGCACCTCGCGACCTCGGCTGACGCCCCGAATCTCGCCGCCGTCTACAAACTGGTGGAGTACGAGAGCCGCGGCGAAGTGCGTTACCCCGAAAAGCGGTCGCCCGGCAAAGCGACGCTCGGCGGTGCGAAGCAGATCTTCCGCCAGGCTGACCGCGACGTCCTCGCGTCCGACGATGAGGTGCTGCCCGGTGAGCCGCTGCTCGCCGTGCGGACTGCGGAACCGGTGGCTGTCGCACGCGAACGGTGTGCCCGCCAGCCTCGCCACCCGCGTACGATCGAAGTAAGCGAGAAACTTCGTGCGCACCGTATTCTTTGACATCGATACCCAGCTTGACTTCCTCTATCCCGCGGGCGCGCTCTATGTGCCCGGCGCCGAACACCTGTTGCCGCTCGTCGCGCAGTTGAATCACGTCGCCGTCGCGCGCGGCCTCCCGCTGATCTCGACGGTGGATGCGCACGCGGAGAACGACCCCGAATTTCGCGTGTGGCCACCCCATTGCATTGTCGGGACGTTCGGGCAGCGCAAGCCGGAAGCAACGCTGGTGGGCCGCGGCCAGACCCTCATCGGCAAGCAATCGACGAACTGTTTCACCAACCCGCAACTCCCTGCCCTGCTCGACGAACTGCAGCCCCAGCGCTGCGTGGTCTACGGCGTGGTGACCGAGATTTGCGTGCTCCAGGCGGCTCGCGGACTCATCCAGCGCGGCCATCGGGTGGAGATCGTCGACGACGCCGTCCGGGAGTTGGACCCCGCTGCAGCGGCGAAGATGCACGAAGAGTTCACCTTCGTCAGCCTCGCGCACATACTGTCCGGCGCGTAATCAGCCGATAGAATACGAGTTATGCGACGCCTCGTCTTCTTCGCCGTATTGCCGCTGTTCGCACAACCCTCGCAGCCGCCGCTCAGCGAAACCGAACGTCTCGCCTGGTTCAAAGAGGCCAAATTCGGCATGTTCCTGCACTGGGGCGCTTACTCAGTGATCGGCCGGCATGAGTGGGCCCGGCAGCGCTTTCAGATTCCGCAGGCCGAATACGACCAGTACGCCAAGCAGTTCAACCCCGTCAATTTCAACGCCGAAGAGTGGGTGAACATCGCTCAGAACGCGGGCGCCAAATACATGGTGATCACCTCAAAACACCATGACGGCTTCTCGATCTTCCGCTCCAAGGTTTCCGACTACGATATGGAGATCACGCCCTACAAGGGCGATCCGCTGAAGGAACTGGCCCACGCCGCTCAACGCAAAGGCATGCGGCTCGGCTTCTACCACTCCATCATGGACTGGCATCACCCCGACTATCGGCCGAAGCGCGATTGGGAATCGAGAACGCCCAAAGCCGGTGGCAATAACAACCGCTACGTCGACTTCATGAAGGCTCAGATTCGCGAACTACTGACGGGCTATGGCGACGTCGCCATGATGTGGTTCGACGGCGAATGGGAGCACACGCTCAAGGACCTCAAGCGCGACGACGAAGTCTATGACTTCATCCGCAACCTCCAGCCGAACTGCCTGATCAACGATCGGCTTTACGAACGCCAGGCAGGCAGCCGCGGCGACTTCGGCACGCCCGAGCAGTTTGTCCCGGCCACCGGTGTCGTCGATCCGTCCGGCAAGCCGGCGCTGTGGGAATCCTGCGTCACCATCAACCAGGACTCCTGGGGCTTTAACAAGTACGAGACCGAGTTCAAGACGTCGCGAGACCTCATCCGCATGCTGATCGAAGTGGTGAGCAAGGGCGGCAATCTGCTGCTCAACGTCGGCCCGACGCCCGATGGCCGCATCCAGCCCGAGTTCGTCACCCGCTTGGAAGCGATGGGCAACTGGATGAAGGTGAACCAGGAGGCGATCTATGGCACCACAGCCAGTCCGTTCGCCCGCCTACCCTTCTACGGTCGCGCCACGGTGAAGAACAACAACCTCTACCTGCACGTCTTCGAGTGGCCGAAGAACCGGCAATTGCGCGTGCCGGGCTTGAAGAATCCCGTTTTCTCCGCGCGCTTGCTGGGCGATCCGAACGCCGTGATCGGCATCAAGAAGGAGAACGACGACGTGCTCCTCACGCTTCCCAAGGATGCGCCGAACGATGTCGCAAGCGTGATTGCCTTGAAACTCGATTCCGCTCCGGTCACCGTGCCGTATCTGATCGCGCCGAACCGGTCGGGGGTGATCGAACTGGGGGCCGAATCCTGCGAAATCGAAACTCGCTTCGAGCAGCGCGCCAAGAAGGAGAATGCCCTGGGGCACGTCTTTGTCACCAAATGGACCCGCAACGACGACGTCCCGACCTGGAGCTTCAAGACGCCCAACGGTGGGCGCTACTCCGTTGAAATTAGCTACGGCAAGAACGGGCGTCCCGATCCAACCGCGGAGTACACGATCGCCGTTGGCGCCCAAAAGCTCACCGGCAAGATCGAGCCCACCGGCGGAGACTGGGTTTTCAAGCCCCGTGCCGCCGGGACCATCGCGTTACCCGCCGGCGAACAAACGCTGAAAATCACCACAAACGTCAAGGGCGCCGAGGCCATGCAGCTCGAGCGGATCACCCTGCGACCGGTCCGCTAACACTCACATTTCAAGACGTTTACCGCCTACAATTGCCAGGAACGGCCTCCGCCTGTTAACCTATAAGGCAAGAGGAATTCATCTTTATGGCGGCAAAACCTGCCTTCGCCACGGGTGCTCAAGTTGAACACGTTAAGTTCGGCCTGGGTTCCGTCCAAATTTGCAGTGAAGAGCATGTCTCGATTAAGTTCGATGACCACGGGGAAAAGAAGTTTGTGCTCAGCATCGTCCTTCCGAGCTTGAAGAAGAGCGATCGCACCCCACCCCCGGAAAAGCGCAAACCGCGCAAGACCAAAGCGGCTGCTGCGCCGAAAGTGCCCACGAACAGCGGCACGCCGGTGGCTATGTCCTAGGGCGTTCAGTCGCCCGTTTCAATCTTCATTCCGTCGTCGCACACGGTTTGGCAGCTTTTCACATGCGCCACGCCGTCGATGCGTACCCGGCATTCCTGGCAAATTCCCATGCCGCAAAGCGGTGCGCGGGGCTCCCCGCTCACTGAGCGGCGGAAGCTCGTCCCGCCGGCCAGATAAACCGCGATCGCCACGGTCACCCCGCGGTCGACGTCCACCGGCTGCCCATCCACGTAAACTCTCACGCTGCCTCCCGGCTCTGAAACCGACTCGGCAGGTACGGCGCAACGGGAATGTCAGTTGGCCGCTGCAGAATCTGATCCACCAGCAAGCGGGCCGTGCCCAGCGAAGTGGTGATGCCAAGCCCTTCATGGCCCGTCGCCAGATACAGCCCCGGTCTTACTAATCCGATGAGCGGCAGCTTGTCGGGCGTGGCGGCGCGAAAGCCGGTCCACATGCGCACGATGTTCAGTTGCGCCAGCCGCGGCATGTAGTGCACGGCGCGCCGCATCATCTGCCGAAGCAGATCGTCGTTGATTTCGCCACCCGTCTGTTCATACTCGCGCGACGAGCCGATCAGCACTTGGCCGGTTTTGCGCGGCTGCACGTTGAAGGCGACCGATTCAGTGGCATGCGTATGCGCGCTCTTCAGATATCCGAGCTCCACCAGTTGGTGCCGCACAAAACCGGGATAACGGTCCGTGATCACCAGATGCCCTTTGCGCGGCTTCAGCGGCAGCGCGGGAAAGAAGCGTGACGCGGCGGTGCCCAGCGCACAGATCGCCAAGTCACAGGCCAAACGCTTGCCGGAAACTTGCACGCCCCCGGCATCGAACGCCTCCACGGCACCGCGCAACAGCTTGGCGCCAGCCTCGAGAGCATAATCCAGCAGCCATTTTGCGGCGCAGGGCGCGTAGATCACGCTATCGCCCGGCACGAACAAACCGCCCGCCATACCCGGCGCGAGGTTCGGCTCGGC
Source organism: Bryobacteraceae bacterium (assembly GCA_965229305.1). Classification (GTDB taxonomy): domain Bacteria; phylum Acidobacteriota; class Terriglobia; order Bryobacterales; family Bryobacteraceae; genus JALHNI01. Next base: position 56,092 of record CBDDIZ010000025.1, read on the forward strand.
TTCCGCCAGCGCGCGCTCGTCCAACACCTCGGACACCACCCGCCGGTCGTTAAAGTAACTCTGCTTCTGCCGGCAAGCCTGCAATTCCTCTTCGTCCGCCGCCACCCACAGCGTACCCGCCGGATCGTATTCCACCTCGCGCGGCAACTCGCCCAGCAACGACTGCCAGAGGTCACGCGAATACTTCGTGAGCGCGAACTGCGCTTCGGAATCGTCCATCACCACCAAATGCCCCATGCCCGCTGCCGTCGCGCCCCCGCCGACTTGCGCCTGTTCGACAATCGTCACGTTAGCTCCGGCGTCCGCCAATGCCGCCGCCACCGCTGCGCCGACGATTCCCGCGCCCGCCACCACAATCTCCGTGCTCATCCCCGAATCCCTTCGCGGAACGGATCGCGTGGATCGAGCAGCAGGGTTGCTTCGGCCGTGATGTACGCCGACCCGCGAATCGTCGGGCGAATGCCCTGCCCCTCCGCCGTGTAGGTCCCTTCGAAGATGCTGCCGACGATGCTCTCCTGCCGGAAGACCGCGCCCGGAGCAAGCTTGCCATCGGCGGCCAGGCAGGCCAGCTTCGCACTGGTCCCCGTGCCACAGGGGGACCGGTCATAAGCTCCGCCCGGACACAGGACAAAGTTGCGCGAGTCGCCGGCGCGCGACGGTCCGAAAAGCTCCACGTGGTCGATCAATTCGCCGTTCGCCCCGGTAACGCCGGCCTTGTCCAATGCCCGACGAATCGCTTTCGCGCAGGCATCCAATTGAGCCAGATTCTCGAGCTCTACGGACAGCCGATGATCATCCACCAGGAAGAACCAGTTGCCTCCCCACGCAATGTCGCCATGCACGAGGCCGTAGCCTTCCACCTCCAGCGGCACCTGCTTCGCATACCGGTAACTGACGACGTTGCCGACGCTGACGTCCCCCTCCGGATGCAGCGTCGCGGTCACTTCGCCCACGGGCGTCTCAATCCGATGCGTGCCCGTCGCGATCCGTCCCTGATGAGCCAGCGTCGCCATCAGCCCGATGGTCCCGTGCCCGCACATGCCCAGGTAGCCGACGTTGTTGAAGAAGATGATGCCGGCGGCGCACGCCGGGTCAACCGGAGCGCAGAGCAGCGCGCCAACCAGCACGTCCGAGCCGCGCGGCTCATTCACGGCGGCCGACCGCAGCCAGTCATGCTGGTCGCGCAAGAGTTCGCGGCGCGTGCGCATGTCGCCGGTGCCTAAGTCCGGGCCGCCCGCGATCACGATGCGGGTCGGCTCGCCCCCGGTGTGCGAGTCGATCACCGAAAGCCGAGTCATGCGTATTGGGACAGATCGGGCCGCAAGGCAATCGCGTGGCGGATGATGCGTAGCGTCTCATCGCGCTCCGCGCCTTCAATCGCCAGTCGCGGGGCCCGCGTAGTCTCGCTGCCCAAGCCGACTTCCGCCATGCAGAGCTTGATGTACTGCACCAGCTTCACCTTGGTATCGAGATGCAGCAAAGGCGTATACCAGCGGTAGAGGTCGCGAGCTTCGGCCCAGCGGCCCGCCTGGGCCAGTTCCCAGAGCACACGATTCTCGTCCGGGAAGGCATTCACCAGCCCGGAGACCCAGCCCTGCGCACCCAGCAGCGCCGATTCCAGCACCAGATCGTCGACGCCGGAGAACAGAATGAAGCGGTCGCCCACCGTATTGATCAGGTCGGTGATGCGCCGGACGTTGTCGGACGATTCCTTGATCGCCACGATCGTGGGCTCGTCCACCAGTTCCTGAAACATGGTGGGCGTGACGTCGACGAAATATGCCGGCGGATTGTTGTAAATCATCACCGGCAGCGACGACGCGCGCGCCACCGTGCGGAAGTGCGCCAGCGCTTCGCGGCCGTCGGCCTTATAGACCATCGCGGGCAGCACCATCAGGCCATCGATGCCGATGCGCTCGCAATCTTTGGCATACTGACAGGCCGTCGCGGTGGTGAACTCAGCCACGCCGGAGAGCACCGGAATGCGCCCGGCGACTGCCACGTGCGCGGCCCGTAGCACTTCCAGCTTCTCGTTATAGTTGAGCGCCGTATTCTCGCCCACCGAGCCCAACATGATCACGCCGTGGATGCCGGCTTTGATCATCAACTCCAGGTGCGCGAGCGTCGCGTCCAGGTTCAAGCTTTCGTCGGCATGAAATTGCGTCGTTAACGCCGGGAAAACGCCTCGCCAGTTGGTGGTCATCCTGGCGTCAGAATAGCACCGCCCGGATGTCGCGGAATCCCCGGCGGCTCCAAGTGCGCGAAAATGAAAGCATCGCACTCCCACTCCTACTCCTGTTTTTTGCCGCCGAGTCGCGCTTGGATTATGGACGCGACGTTCGGCCGATTCTGGCTGAGAATTGCTTTCACTGCCACGGGCAGGACAGTCAGCGCCGCATGGCGAACTTGCGTCTCGACACCTTCGAAGGCGCGACGGCCAAGCACGCCCTGATTCCCGGCAAGCCCGAGGATAGCCCCGTCTATCAGCGCATCACGAGCACGAACAAGGGACGGCAGATGCCGCCGCCGACCTCCAATCGCCGGCTGACGCCCGAACAAATCGCGACGCTGAAACGCTGGATTGCCGAGGGCGGCCAGTACTCGCAGCATTGGGCCTTCGTTCCGCCGGTGCGCCCCACGGTGCCCGCCGGTGCGGAGCCGATCGAATACTTCGTCACCCAACGGCTCGCCACCGAGAAGCTGACGCTCAGCCCGCCGGCCACGCCCGCCGCGTGGTTGCGTCGGGTCACGCTGGACCTGACGGGCCTTTCGCCCACGCCCGCCGAAGTCGACGCGTTCGTGAAGAAGCCCGATTATGCCGCGGCCGTCGATCGTCTCCTTGCCTCGCCCCACTACGGCGAACGGATGGCGACGGACTGGCTGGATGTGGCTCGCTACGCCGATACCCACGGCTTCAATAACGATTCCTCGCGCACCATGTGGCGTTGGCGCGATTGGGTCATCGAAGCCTTCAACCGCAATCTGCCCTACGACCGGTTCATCACCGAACAACTCGCCGGCGACTTACTCCCCCACCCCACGCTCGACCAGCGCATCGCCACCGGCTTCGGCCGCAACCACGTCATCAATTCCGAAGGCGGCATCATCGACGAGGAGTACCGCGTCGAGTACGTCGCCGACCGGGTCCGCACCCTCGGCATGGCCTGGCTCGGCCTCACCCTCGAGTGCGCGCGCTGCCACGACCATAAATACGACCCCATCAGCCAGCGCGACCATTACCGCTTCTACGCCTTCTTCAACAATGTCCCCGAAATGGGCGAAGACGGACGCGTGTCTAATGCCGTGCCGCTGATGCGCGCTCCCACGGCCGCGCAACAAGCCCGCTTGCAGCAATTGGACACCCTGATCGCCAAATACAGCCATCAGGTCGACGAGCGCCGTCGCCGCAGCTATAAGCCAGAGCCAGTCTCGGTCACTCCGCCCACGGGCGCCGCTCTCGAACTCAACTGCGAAGCCGCCAAAGACTTCAAACTCGCCGAAGGTATCGCCGGGCAAGCTTGCGAAGTGGGCACCGGACAGCCCACCATCTCGCTCGAACTCGCCAAGCGCAACCCGCTGACGATGAGCGTCTGGCTGCGCCCGACCCCGGGCGATCGCGATGCGGCGCTGCTTTCCACCATCGATTACTCGAAGAACCCCGCCGCGGTGGGCTATGGCGCCGGCACCGAGTTTCGCCTCGTCGACGGCGAGCTCGAATTCCGTTCCGGCCAACGCCTGCCGGCCTACTCAATGGTGGTGCGTTCCCAGGGAGCCAAGCTCCAGCCCGGACAGTGGCATCATGTAGCGCTCCGATATCAGGGTGCGGAAGGCTCGAAACTGATGCGGGCCGATGCGAACTGGGTCCGCATGTTCGTCGATGGCCAGGAGTTGCCCATTCGCATTTTGAATGACGGCGCGTCCATGCCGGCCGCGAATGAGAAGCCGGCCATGCAGCGCTTCCGCGTCGGCTGGGACAATCACGGCTCGCGTTACGGCGGTCGCTTCGACGACTTGACGCTCTTTACGCGCGCGCTCAGCGAAGCCGAGATTTCCGCGCAGTTCACCAGCCGGGCGCTGCCTTATGCGGCGGCGCAGAAGTCGCCGTCGGAGGTGGAAGCCGGTTGGCTCCGCGATGCGTATCTGGCGCGTCACGACAAGAAGTATCAACAGGCCCATCAGGCGCTCACCCAAGCGCGCGCCGAATGGCTCGCCATCCAGCGCGAGTCGCCCACCATCATGGTGATGGAGGAACTTGCGCAGCCCCGCCAGAGCCATGTGCTGTTACGCGGCGCCTACGACATGCCCGGCGAAAAAGTATCGCCCGAAGTACCGGAAGCGTTGCTCGGCGCTTGGCCCGCGGGCGCGCCGAAGAACCGGTTAGGCTTGGCCCAGTGGCTTACCAAACCGGACCACCCGTTGACTTCGCGCGTCGTGGTGAATCGCTTCTGGCAGCAGTTCTTTGGCCAGGGCTTGGTGAAGACCAGCGAGAACTTTGGAGTGCAGGGCGAGTCCCCGTCGCATCCGGAGTTGCTCGATTGGCTGGCTCGCGACTTTGTCGATTCCGGCTGGAATGTCAAAGCGCTCGTGAAGCGCATTGTGCTTTCGAACGTTTATCGGCAGGACTCGTCGGCCTCCAAAGAACTCGTCGCCAAGGATCCCGAGAACCGCCTGCTCGCCCGCGGACCCCGCTTCCGGCTCCCCGCCGAAACCATCCGCGATCAGGCGCTGCAGATCTCAGGACTGCTCACCGAGCAACTGGGCGGCCCCAGCGTCTTCCCGTATCAGCCGGCCGGTCTCTACAAGGGCATCGTCGTCGCCGCCGACTACCCGGGCACCGTCTATAACGAGAGCCAAGGCCCGGACCTCTATCGCCGCAGCCTTTACACCTTCTGGAAGCGGACCGTCCCGCACCCCACCATGACCGTTTTCGATGCGCCGGACCGCGAGTTCTGCATCGTCCGCCGCTCCACCACTAACACGCCGCTGCAGGCACTCACTTTGCTGAACGACCCCATCTTCGTCGAAGCCGCGCGCAAGCTCGCCGAACGGGCGTTGCGTGAAGGTGGCCCACAGGATGCGGACAAGCTGGCCTACGCCTTCCGCCTGGCCACCGGCCGCGCGCCCGATGCCACCGAGCAAAACGTCCTACAACAAACGCTCACGCGCATGCGGGCCACTTACTCGCAAGACACCAAAGCTGCGACGGACTTACTCTCGGTCGGGGCTTCTCCCCGGCAAGCCGGGCTCGCGACGGGTGAATTGGCGGCTTACACCGCCGTCATGAACCTTATTCTCAACCTCGACGAAGTGATCACGAAGGGTTAACCATCATGCATTGCGGAAACTTCAAACGGCCCACCTCGCGACGCGAACTCCTCACCCGCACCGCCTATGGCTTAGGCGCAGCCGCTCTTCACTCACTCGCTGCCGAATCCAAGCCCTATCTCACTGCGGCTCCCAAGGCCAAGCGTGTCATCTTCCTGTTCCAGGCCGGCGGACCGTCGCACCTCGACTTACTCGACTACAAGCCCCACCTGAAGGCGCGCTATGACCAGGACGTGCCGCCTTCGGTCTTCGGGACGCAGCGCATCACGGGCATGGTGGCTTCCCAAGATCGCTTCCCGGTCGTCCCCACGATGTTCGACTATCGGCAGCACGGCGAAAGCGGCCGCTGGCTCAGCAGCCTGTTGCCGCATCACGCTCGCATCGCCGACGACATCTGCGTCCTGAACTCCGTACACACCGAAGCCATCAACCACGATCCGGCCATCACCTTCATCCAAACCGGCAGTCAGTTGCCGGGCCGCCCCAGCATGGGCGCCTGGATCGATTACGGCTTAGGCGCCGTCAATCAGAACCTGCCGGCGTTCGTGGTGCTCAATTCCCTGCCCAGCAACGGCATGCCCGATCAAGGTCTGCTCGCGCGCCTGTGGGGCGCGGGCTTCCTGCCGAGCCGGTATCAGGGAGTGCAGTTCCGCAACGGCGGCGACCCGGTGCTTCATCTCTCGAATCCGCCCGGCATTACGCGCGAACAACGCCGCAACCAGCTCGACGGCTTGACAGCGCTGAATCGCCACCTCGAAGAGCGCGTGGGCGACCCCGAAATCGAAACACGTATCGCGCAATACGAAATGGCGTTCCGCATGCAGACGTCCGTGCCCGATCTGGCGGACATTTCGAAGGAACCCGAAAGCGTCCTCAAGCTCTACGGCGACGACGTCAAAAAGCCCGGCACCTTCGCGGCGAACTGCCTGTTGGCCCGACGCTTGGCCGAACGTGACGTCCGCTTCATTCAGCTCTATCATCGCGGCTGGGATCATCACGGCGGACTCACCGAAAAGCTGCCCGCCATGGCCCGCGACGTTGACCAGCCCTCCGCCGGCCTCATCCAGGACCTCAAGCAACGCGACTTACTCAAAGACACACTCGTCATCTGGGGCGGTGAGTTCGGCCGCACGGTTTACGCCCAGGGTCAGCACAAGCCGCAAAGCTACGGCCGCGACCACCACGGCCGCGTCTTTTCCATGTGGATGGCCGGTGGCGGCGTGAAGCCCGGCATGAGTTACGGCACCTCCGACGACTACGGCTTCAACGTGGCGGAAAACGGCGTCCACGTCCACGACTTACAGGCCACCATCCTCCACTTACTCGGCATCGACCACACGCGTCTCACTTACCGCTTCCAGGGACGCCAGTTCCGGCTCACCGACGTCCACGGACAGGTGGTCCGCGACATCGTTAGCTAGCGCGGCTCGCTTACTCGATCCGCAGCGCCAGCATCGGCTCCACCGTGGCCGCGCGCCGCGCGGGGATCAAACCAGCCAACAGGCCGACCGTCACGAGCAGTCCGGCCGCCGCCATCAGCGGCCAAGGATCATCCGCTCGCACCGCGTGAAGCCAGGAGGCGAGCCCTCGTCCCGCGGCCATCGCCAGCAACATCCCCAGCCCTGCGCCCCAGGCCAGCAAGCGTCCCGCCGATCGCAGCACCTCCCAGGCGATATCCGCCGGCCGCGCTCCCAGGGCCATGCGCACGCCAATCTCGCGCTGCCTACGCGACACGGTAAAAGCCAGCATGCCGAACAGACCGGTGGTCGCCATCATCAGCGTCACCAGGCCAAACCCGGTGACGAGCAGCATCATCTGCCGCTCGATCGCGATCGCGTCATCAACGGCCTGCCGCATCGTCCTCGCCCGAATAATCGGTAAGCTCGCGTCTAACTCACGCACCACCCGGCGTAAGTCGTTCAGGACCGCCGCCTCCGGAGACGTTACATGCAAAGAAACAAACTGTAACTGCGGAGCCAGAGTATAGGAGAAATAGGCTTCCGGTTGCACTGCCTTCTCGGCGGGGCCGAAGTAACGCGTATCGCCAATCACGCCGACAATACGAGCCCACGGCGCTTGGCCCATCCGGACGCGCGTCCCGATCGCTGGCCGATCGCGCAGCAATTGGCGCACGAAAGCTTCGTTGACCACCACGGCCGGCTCGCCCACCCCTTCATCGTGCAAGTTGAAATAGCGGCCGGCGCGCAACGGGAGGCCCAACGTGCGGAAGTAGTCCGGCGTCACGAGCGCCCCGCGTGCGGACAAGTCCCAGGGGTTGCGCGGCGACGGTTGGCCCTCCACCGCCATCGGTGCCCGCATCAGCGTGCCGCCTAGCGGGATGCTGTCGGAGGCCGCGGCGCTCTCCACGCCCGGCAGTTGCCTCACCCGCTCCAGCAGCGCCTCCCAAAACTGGCGTCGACTGGCGGGCGTGGGATAGCGCGCGTCGGGTAACGTCAATTGAAACGTCAGCAACTGGTCGGTCCGGTAGCCCACCTTCGTCTCCCACAGCCGCAGGAAGCTCTTCGCCAGGACGCCGGAGAAGCCGAGCAGCGCGACGGCCAGCGCCACTTCCAGGACCACCAGGCCGCTCAATGACCGCGCCTGCTTCAGTCCCCTTTCGAGGTTCACGCGCGAAGCCCGCAGCGCGGGCCAGCCACTAGCAACTAAGGCCGTCACCATCGTGAAGCCGACCGCGAAGGCCACCAACGAATATCCTGGCGTCAGCATCTCGCCTAACTGCAGCGCCGGCGGCGCCGCCAGCGTGGCCAATCGTAACAGCCACCCCGCCAGCAGCACCCCGAGTAACGACGCCAGGGCCGCCAGCCAAAGGCCTTCCGCCAGCAGTAACCGCACCACTCTCCAGCGCCCCGCCCCCAGCGCCAGACGTACGGCGATCTCCCGCGATCGCCCGGTCCCCCGCGCCAGCAACAAGCTCGCGACGTTGGCGCAGCCCGTCAGCCACACCATCAACGCCGCCCCTCCGAACAGCACCATCGGCGATCGCACCGGCCGCCACAGATCCTCGCGCAGACTGCGCACCTGCGCGCTCCAACCTTCATTCTCGAGATACTCGCGTGCTAAGCGCCGGCTGATTTCGTTCATCTGCTCCTGCGCGGTAACCAGCGACACGCCCGGCTTCAGTCGCGCATAAGCTGCATACTGATGCTGCAAACGGCTGAGCGTGCGAACACTCACCGGTGTCCAGTACTCCGCGACCCCGCTGCCGGCTTCGCTAAAGCGGAAGCCCGGCGGCATCACGCCCACCACCACGCACGGCCGGTCATTCATCGTGACCGGACGGCCCACGGCGTCCGCGCTTCCGCCCCAGCGTCGCAGCCAGAGACCATGGCTCGCCACCAGCACGCAGGCAGCGCCCGGTTGATGCTCCTCCCGGACGAACGTTCGGCCTCGCTGCGGCTGGACCCCGAGCACCCCGAAGAATTCTTCGGACACCGCGCGGCCCTCCACACGTTCGGGGTCGTCCGTTCCCGTGAAGGTGCCGTGGGTCATCTCAGCGAAGGCCATTCGTTCGAAGACGTCGCTCGCGGCCCGCCAATCGCGAAAGTTCGCCTGCGAAACGAAGCCACCGTGACCGTTACGGTCCACTTCGGCCAGTCGCACCAAACGCTCAGGCTCGGGGTACGGCAGCGAGCGGCTCCAGAGCGCTTCAGCTAGCGCGTACACCGCTAAGCTCGCGCCGACTCCGAAGGCGAGCGTCATCACCCCTAACGCCGCGAACCACGGAGCTTTGGCGAGTGTCCGCGCGGCGTAACCCAAGTCGCGGAACCCGTCGATCAGCCCTTGCGTCCGCCGATGATCGCGGCATTCCTCCTCCAGCGCGGGCACATTTCCCAACGCGCGCCGCGCCGCCAGCTTCGCCTCGGCGCGAGTCAGTCCTTCGTTCACCAACTCGGCCTCGAGATGCTCCAGATGAAAGGTCAGTTCCCGCGCGAGTTCCTCATCCACTTGGCGTTGCTGAAGCAACGAACGCAGCCGCTGGATAACAATTCGTAGCAACCTCATCCGTTCAGTTCCGCTGCAACACCAACTGCACCGCGGAAGAAAGACGAGACCAGCTCTCCAACTCGCGCTCCAATTGCCGCCGTCCCTCGCGCGTCAACGTATAGAACTTGGCGTCCCGCCCCGAGTCACTCGCCTTCCATTCGGCGGTAACCCAGCCTTGCTGTTCCAAGCGATGCAAGGCCGGATAGAGCGATCCCTGCTGCACCGCCAACACTTCATCGGAGAGCGACTGAATGCGCTTCGCGATCCCCCAACCGTGGGCCGGCTCGCGGCTGATCGACTTCAAAATTAAAAGATCCAACGTCCCCTGCAACAGATCGGACGGCTTTGGCATGGACACCTCGACTATCTACATGTTATACCTAGAACGTCTACAATCATGCTTCGCCTTCTGCTTCGTGTCAAGTTGATTTATCTGTTCGCGGCAGACCTGCCCGCCGCTGGTCTGCACGACGCCGTGAGTCCGTGCCGGGAAGATCGCGTCCGTCAGATCCTCGCTCAACAACCCGCGCTCAACACCTGGAACGGCGAAGGACTCACCCCCCTCCACGTTGCGATTGATGCCGGCGAGTTGCCCTGCGTGCGCCTGTTACTGGAAGCAGGCGCAGATCGCCAACTGCGCGATCGGCAAGGCCGCACCGCGCTGGACGCTGCTGACAAGGTTGCCGACAGGCAAACCCGCGGGACCCTTCGCCTCTATCTGCATACCGTTCGCCCGCCCTCCGCGGACACCGTGCCGGAAGCCGCGCAGCCCATCAAATGGTCGCTGGAAGAAGCCGTGCGGCGCCGGCAACCCGAAGTGCTGAAGATGTTTCTCTCACTCGGTGCGGACCCGAACCAGTTCGGCGAGAAAGGCACCACGCCGCTCTCCGATGCCGCGCTGAACGGCGATCTGCCCACCGTGCGTGTCTTACTCGAGCGCGGGGCGCGTCCGAATCTGGCGAGCCGGTCCGGCACCTATCCTCTGCATGACGCGGCCCTCGGCGATCATCCCGAGATCGTTCGCGCCCTCGCCCAGGCTGGGGCCGACCTGAATCTTCGTGGCGGCGACGAAGCGCAGACACCTCTCCACTTCGCTGCCCTCATGGGCAAACTGCGCTCGCTCGAAGCGCTGATCGACTTGGGCGCCGATCTGCAGGTCCAAGATCGGCAGGGACAAACACCGCTGGCCGCAGCCCGCCGGGCTGGGCTCACGGACTCCGTCGCCGCACTCGAGCGCGCCGCTCGCAAAGTAAGTTTCGTTAGTAAGTGACTTTGTCCTTTCCTAACTCGGCCAGCACAGAGAACTTGCCTTCCGTGCGATAAATCACTTGGCGATTCGGCGCAGGATGCGCCGACAGCACCTTCGTCACTCGCGCGGCAACATCCGCCGCGGAACCCGTCTTCTTGGGATTGCGCAGCTTCTCGTTCGTAATGATCAGCGTGTACGCCGCATCCCCGCGGGCCTGACATAGCATCTCCACCGTCTCGGCGTCCGGGTTATCGAACGAGCCATCAGCCGACATCACGTACTGATCCGCGGTGATCTTCTCCAGAAACTCCTGCGTCATGTTACGGCTGCTGCCATGGTGCGGGAACTTCAGAACATCGACGTGGAGCTTGCCATTCTTGAGTAACTTCGCCTCGGCTAAGCCGGTCAGCAGATCGTCCCCGCGCGCGTCGCCCGTCAGCAGCATCGTTCCATCGCTCGTCTTCGCCAGCACCGCGATGCTCGAGAGGTTCGGCACCGAGTTATCCACAAAGGCCGCGAGCGCTTCGGGCCGCGGTTTCTTCTTCACTTCGGCTTCCCATTCTTCGCCGAGTTTCTTGAGCCGTGCGGCCGACGGCGTGAGGATCGTCAGCGACAGTCCACCCGGCAGCTTCACCACCGTCGGCTTGCCCGTGCCTGCCATCACCAGCCCGCGAAAGCCAGCGTTCGGTGGTACGCCGACGCGCGCGGCCGATGCTCGCAAGTCCCTCCCCTGCCCGACGCTGGCTAGCACGGCGCCGCTGATCGCCGTCGGCTTCGCCACCTTGTCCAGGGCACTTCGTTTGAAGTTCGCCAACACGGACCGAAGCTCTTCCGGCAATTTCCCCAGCGTCTCATCAAAGCTGTTGAACCACAGCGTCTTGATGTTATAAGGCAGCTCCTTGTCCGCTTCTTTGAGTTTCTCCAACTCGCCGAACAGCGAGAGAATGCCGCTGATGTGATCCTCATCGATGTGGCTCACCATCACCATCTCCAGGTCTAACTTGCCATCGCTCTTGGCGAAACGCTGGTGTAACTCGGTGAGCCTCGGCTTCAGCGTCTCTTTATACACGCCCTTCGGCCCGCCGTCGATCAGCAGGAACCGCGGTGCCTTCTTCGTTCCCCAATGCAGGATCAGGCTGTCGCCATACTTCGCCTGTAAGGCTTCCAATGTGAAGATCATCTCGCCCCTCCAACTCTTAGATCGATTGCAAGGCTCTCAGCACGTCCAGCAGACCGGCACCCTGAAACGCGCGCTCGCGGCCTAAGTCAGTCGCCGTGCGGCACAGGATCTGTTTCACCCGGAGCGGATCGCCCCGCAGCTCCTGATGACGCGCCATTAGCAGGGCCGCCGCCCCGCTCACATGGGGAGCCGCCATGCTCGTTCCGTCCAGCACCGTCGCTTCCTCATTCGGGGTCGCCGAGAGGATCTGCTCACCCGGCGCCACCAAGTCCGGTTTCATGCGGCCATCGCCCGTCGGTCCGCGGCTCGAGAAGTAAGACACTCCATAGCGATTGGGCATGGAATAGTGCGTCGACCCCACCGTAATCACATCCTCCGCGTTGCCCGGATCCGTAATACTGATGGCGCGAAAATCGTTCGCCGCGCCGACGCCCGCATCGCCCATGCCCGAGTTGCCGGCTGCAGCCACCACGGAGATACCATTGGCCACCATGCGATTGGCCTCCTCGCAAATCGGCGTCCGCCCGCAAGCGAAGCTCTTCACGTTATGCACCAACGACAAACTCAGATTTACGCCGTGAATCACCATCCGGCCACGGTTGGCATTCTTAAAGCGCACATACTGCATCGCCGCCAGCACCACGCTCTCTTGCGCGGCGCCGTCATCGCCGGTGATCCGCAAGTCGTAGAGCCGGATATCGGGGCAAAGCCCCATCAGCGAGGGCAACTCATCCTTCGAACGATCCCACTTGCCGCCGATGATCCCCGCCACGTGCGTCCCGTGTTCCACCTTCGGCGCCACATAGCCTTGCTTGCCGGAGACATGCGGCACGTTCAACAGCCCTTCGAGCACGGCCCAATCGAGAGGCTGGCCATTCAGGAGCCGGGGCTGCAAGTCGCGGGCGATGGTCTCGCGCTGCTGGTCGGTGAGCCCCTTGAGCGTCGAAGCCTTCGTCTTGCCCTGACTGATGGTCAGCGAAGTCAACTCCGTGAGCCGTGTGAAGTCGAGCGTCTTTTCCACGCGCGTCTCCTCAGCGAACGAGCCGCTCCCTTTCCCCGCCGTGTCGCCGAGACGAAACGCCGGATGGCGCGCGTCGACCCCGCTATCGATCACGGCCCAGCAGATATCCGAAGTGTCGATGCGAAACAACTCGATCGCCGCATCCGCCTTCACAATCAGCCGCGACCGGTAAACGGCGCTATGCACCACGCGATCGGAGAACAGATTCCACAGCACGGCGGGCGTCTTCGAGGGCTCCGGCACATCAAGATTGTCCAGCACCCCCAGGAGATAGCTCAGGGCTCCGTCGAGCACGGCGCGGGTCAGTTCGCCGTTCTTGAGCTTGCGCGATTTCATCTGAAAATGGCCGATGCACCCCACAATGCGCAGCATGTCGAGCACGGGTTGCGTCAGCAACGGCAACTCGTCGCGGTTCACTTTGGTGAAGTCCGTCAGCAACGCCACCAGATCCGGGCGCCGTTGCAGCGCCTGGATGCCGGCGAAGATCTCGTCGCGAGTCAGGGCGATCCGCTTCCGCCACCATTCGGATACCGGCAGCACAATGCGCACTAAGCCCTCGTAATCGGTGCGGAACATCACATGCGAATCGTTGTAGCTGAGGCGATACTCCTTGTGTCGCGTCTTCATTCGCGCAGTCTCGCGCTCGGCGCGCTCCCGCAGCGCGCAGAAGAGTTCGCCCACGGTGTGCTGATTGTGGGGAGTCAGAATCAGATCGTGGAACTTACCGGGCTCCGTGCCGAAGAGAATCCAGACGTCGGGGAGCACGGGGGTATCCTGCGTGAACCGATGGCCCCGCATGCCACTGGCTCGGGGATAAATAATCTCGAGGACGTCTTTTTCCGTAAGAGCCATTCTTACAGTAGATAACTTTTGCGGAGCGGCGCGTGTAACAGTTTGGCCGCAGCCTCGTTCTACTCGCCAGCGTTCAACAGACCCCGCGCCGCGGCCAGGCGATAGGCCCCCTGGAGGGTGACGGCCAGACGTTCTCCGTCGGGATCGTGCGCGACATCCACCGGCAGGTACAAGACTTGACCTTCGCGGCGGGCCAGCGCGTTTCCGACCACCAGAGCACGCATCATCCAGATCGCGGCCCGGACGCTGGGGCATTCCAAGCCCACCCAGCCAAAGTACTCGGCACCTCCGCCTGGCAACCCGGTGGCTTCCGTCAGCTTGCTGGCAATGGCCTCCCTCTGCTTGGCCAAGGCCTCTGGCGACACGCCATCTACCAGCCGGGTGGGCTGCAGCAGCGGCGCGGCCGCCTCCGCAAACATCTCCGCAATCGTCCGCTGCTGGCCGGACCACAAGTGGCTGTCAAAGTAATGGGACGTCTTGGCGATGGAGGTGATGACGTTCTTGATCTCCTTCTCCAAACGGTAGTGCGGACCGGCGGGCAGTTCCACGATGTCGCCCAGCGTGAAGGCCGAAACGTTCTCCATGACGATCGCCCGGGTGAGCCAGGGCGCCATGCCGTCCAATGGACAAGTCACGCGGACCCAGCCCGGGTTCGGCGACGGCTCCACCGCTACTTCGCAGACCATGCGGATGCCCCGGCAGATTTCGTCCACCACGGTGCGATAGCCGACGGGGTCGGCCTCAATCTGCGCGGCGGAAGCAGGTTCGAGCAAGGTGCCTTTGTGGGGCGGCCCGCCGGCCATCGCTAGGTCGCAGAAGCTGCCCCAGATCTCATCCCACGCGACGCGGCCCGCCGCATCGAACTTGAGTCCCGCGGAGCCCATCGAGACGGGCTGGACATCCTCGTAGCAATGCTCGTATTCTTCCGGCAGAATCGCTTTCAGCTTGGCATCGAGCGCATCGAGTTCCGCCTGCGTGGCAACGTTGGATTCGGTTTCGGGCACGTCTTCCTTATGCTAACGTAGCCCACCGTGACCGGATCTCCTTTCGTCTGAACGAGCCCGCCGCCGGCCCGGATCCTGTGCGATTCTCCGATCATGGACACGACGAGCCTGCCCTCGCGGCGAATGTTTCTTGGAATGACCGGCGCCACGCTTCTGGGTCACCCCCTGACCAATGCCGCCGAGCCCGAGGCGATCATCGACATCCATCAGCACACGCCCTACAGCGGTCGCGAGGACGCCGAGTTGGTGGCCCACCAGAAGACGATGGGCGTCACGCGGTCGGTCCTGTTGCCAGCAGGGTCCAAGTACGAACTCGCCGCGGGCGCCGGCGGCAATGATCGCGTGGTGGCCATGGCGCGCGCCTACCCCAAGCAGTACGTCTTCTTCGCCAACGAACTCCCGGACATTCCCGAGACCAAGCAGGTGATCGAGAAGTACTTGAAGATGGGCGCCATCGGCATCGGCGAACAGAAGTTCCCGGTCGATTGCGACTCCAAGCACATGCATCTCATTGCCCAAATCGCTCGCGACTACAAGGTTCCCGTGCTGATGCACTTCCAGCACGAAACCTACAACTTCCACATCGAGCGCTTCCACACGATGCTCGCCAAGTATCCCACGGTCAACTTCATCGGCCACGCGCAGACGTGGTGGGGCAACATCGACAAGAACCACCAGCAAGCCGTCTTGTACCCCAAAGGACCGGTGACGCCGGGCGGCATCACGGACCGTCTGCTTTCGGACTACCCCAACATCTACGGCGACCTCTCCGCCGGCTCCGGCTTGAATGCCTTTACGCGCGATGAGGCGCACGCGCGCCAGTTCCTCGATCGCCATCAGAACAAACTCCTCTACGGCAGTGACTGCAACGACCACGACGGACAAGGCCAGAAATGTTCCGGCGCTCAGCAGATCGCCGTCGTCCGCCGGCTGGCGCCGAACCCAGCCGCCGTTCGCAAGATGCTCTACGGCAACGCAGCCAAGTTGCTCAAACTGGGCTAACCGGCTCGGCACTCGATAGAATGGCGGGTTCATGCCCCGCCTTCTTCCCTGCTTCCTCCTAGCCGGCTCCGTTTTGTCCGGCTCTCTGCTGGCCGCTGGCCGTGATCCGGTCACTTACGTCAACCCGCTGATCGGCACGCAGAAAAGCAAGATCGGCTACGGCGGCACCATGCCCTTCGTTGGTCCGCCATTTGCGATGACCAACTGGACGGCGCAGACACGGCAGAACAAGATCAGCGTCACGTCCTACGAGTACGACGACCCCACGATCACGGGCTTTATCGGCACGCACCAGCCGGCCATCTGGATGGGCGACTACGGCTACGTCACCGTGGTGCCGCAAGTCGGCGACCTGCGCACCACGCCGGAAGCGCGCGCCCTCAAGTACTCGCACCACGAAGAGCGCTCCCAAGCCGACGGCTACTCCGTCAATCTGCGTACGTCCGAAGGCACCACCATCCGCGCGGAGATCACGGCCACGGAGCGCTGCGCCTATCTGCGCTTTCGCTTTCCGGCTTCCGGGGTCGCCCGCGTCCTGATTGAAGCGTCGCGTCCCGGGACCGCCGGGTCGGTCGCGGCGAACGCGCAGACCGGCGAGATCACCGGCTACAACCCGCATCGCATGGACGCCCATCTGGGCTCGTTCAAGCTGCCCAACTTCAAAGGCTACTTCGTCGCGCAGTTCCAACGCGCGCCGCAGAAAACCGGCACCTATGGCCTGAACGACGCGTCGGCGAAAACCAGCCGCGGCGCTTACGCGGAGTTCCGCCCGGGCGAACTGGTGGAACTCCGCGTCGGGACGTCCTTCCTCAGCCTGGATCAAGCTCGGGCAAACCTGGAGCGCGAAATCCCCGGCTGGAGTCTCGAAGCCGTGCGAGCCAAGACCCATGCGGCCTGGGCCGAGAAGCTGGGCCGCCTGACCATCGAAGGCGCCAGCGACCGCGAGCAGACCCGCCTCTATACGGCGCTCTATCACGCCTTGCTTTACCCGAAGATCTTCTCCGAGTACGGCCGGTACTACAGCGCCTTTGACGATCAGATCCACCAAGGCGAGAGCTACACGGCTTTCTCCCTTTGGGACACCTTCCGCGCTGAGAACAGCCTCCTCACTCTTTTCGCGCCGGAGCGCATGGACGGCATGGTGACCGCCCTGCTGCAGAACTTCAAGGAAGGCGGCTGGATGCCGAAGTGGCCCAATCCTTCCTACACCAACATCATGATCGGCACGCATGCGGACTCGGTGGTCGCCGAGGCTTTGCGCAAAGGCTTCCGCGGCTTTGACCGCAACCTCGCCTGGCAGGCCGTCTACAAGGACGCCATGGTGCCGCCGGACGGCGACACCACCCGCCGCTGGCTGGATCGCGAAGAAGGCACGCCCTATGAGGCGCGCAGCGGCCTCACGTTCTACAAGCAACTCGGCTACATTCCCACCGACAAGATCGATGAAGCCGCCTCCCGCACGCTGGAAGACAGCTACGACGACTGGTGCACGGCGCAAGTGGCCAAAGCCTTGGGCCGCGAGGAGGACTATCGCTTCTTCCTGCGCCGTTCGCTCAACAACCGCAACCTGTTCAACCCGGCGTTGGGGCTGATGAACGGCAAGACGTCCGATGGCCGTTGGGCTCCGATCGGCGGCGCCCAGGACACAAACGAGAATCGCGCCGTCGCCGGTTGGACCGAAGGCGACGCCTGGGCTTACACCTGGGCCGCGCTGCACGATCAACCCGGCCTCGTCGCGCGGATGGGCGGCCGGGCCAATTACGGCACCAAGCTCGACACCTACTTCAGCGGCGGCCACCACGTCCACAGCAACGAGCCCAGCCATCATTACGGCTATCTCTACAACTACGCCGGGCAGCCCTGGAAGACCCAGGCCAAGGTGCGCCAGATCGCCGCGGCCGAGTATGGCTACGACGCGGGCGGCCTCGACGGCGACGACGACTGCGGCCAGATGTCCGCCTGGCTGCTGTTCACCGCCATGGGCTTCTATCCGGTGAACCCGGCCAGCGGCGAGTACCTGATCGGCAGCCCGATGTTCCGACGGATCAGCTTGCGGCTGACGAACGGCAAGACGTTTCGCGTGGAGGCCGAGAACGTCTCCGAAAGCAACCTCTACATACAGTCGGCTACCATCGATGGCCAGCCGCTGAACGAACCGCTGCTGACCTGGGAGCAGATCCAGTCCGGAGCCACGGTGAAGTTCCGCATGGGTCCGAAGCCGTCGCGCTGGGGCAGCGACTGGCAACCCGCCGCGATCCGTTAGCGCTTAAGGCGCCACGCCCAGTTGGCGCAGCAGCCCCAAAGCCTGCTCCCGGACTCCGGGATCAGGACCCGCCGCCGCTTGCCGCAGGTAGGGCAACGCCCCGGCTCGATCGCCACTCAGCGCGAGCGACGCGCCCAAGCCGAGTTGGGCGCGCAGCGACGAGGGTTGCCGCCGGAGGAGTTCGCGATAGTGCGGCACGGCCTCGGCCGCGCGTTGGCGCCCCATCAGCAATTCGGCCAGCAACTCCCGCGCGTCCGCCAAGTCCGGATCCGCCTGCAGGGCCGCTTCCAACTCGCGCTGGGCCTCGTCGTAACGCTGCTCCCGGCCGAGGAGCATGGCGAAGCTGTAGTGCGTCCCCGCGTCGTTCGGACGCAGCCGCAAGGCGCGTTCGAACGCCGTTCGGGCCTCCGCTGAGCGACCCGCCGCCGCCAGCAGATTGCCCAGATTGCGGTGCGCGTCCGCGTACTCCGGCTTAAGGCGGATCGCCTCGCGGAAGGACGCCTCGGCGCGCGGCACGTCGCCAGCGGCGAGGCGCAGAATGCCGAGGTTGCTGTGCGCTTCGGGCAACTCGGCGTCATGGGTGAGCGCCTTCTCGAGCGCGGCGATCGCGTCGGCGGGACGTTGGAGGGACCGGTAGGCGAGTCCCAACTCATGCCACGTCAAGGCGCGCGATGGGCTGAGCGCCAACGACTTCTCGAACGCCGGCAGTGCCTCAGCATCGCGTCCCAGGCGGCGCAACAGCGTGCCCAACTTCTGCCAGGCCAAGGCCGACGCGGCATCGCGCCGAACGGCCTCGCGATACCACGGCAGAGCCTTGGCCGCCTGGCCGTCGTTCTCCAGGGCCTCGGCCAGTTCCAGGTACCATTCGGCTCGGGCCGGCGAGTGGCGCGCGATCGCCGCGGTGAGTTGGGCGATGCCGGCTTTCAGGTTGCTCCTCTGCTTCACTTGCGCCACGGCGAGATAGAGCTCGCCTTCGGCGGTGCGCGGCAATACGCGCGGGTAGAACGGCACGACCGGTCCGCGATAGTGGTCCTGCCGCTCGGCCAATTCGGCCAGCAGGTTACCAGGCGGAGGACGCCGCTGGATCCGATGATCGGTCATCGCGACGTGGATGACGTCCTCGGTGCGCCGCTTCGGCATGTGGCAGGCCGCGCAGCCGGTGACCTCCGGCGGATGGGACGCCACGCTCAAGGTGCCGGGGTGGCACTGGCGGCAGGCGGCATCGTAGCGGCGCGCGGCCTCGACGCCTCGCGGCGCCTGGTGGGGATTGTGACACGTGGTGCAGGTGAGCTGGCCGGGGCTCTTCCGGTAACAGGCCGATTGCTGCATCCGGTAGGCGGAGTTCACGATCTCGAACTTCTCCTCACGGCCCTGACCCGGGGCGTGGTCGAAGTTCAGAATGAAGTTGGCCAGCGGTTCGCCGGGGCGAAACGAGAAGGGCCCTCGCTCGTAACGCAGCAGGGCGTTGGGCAAGGGGAAGCTGGTGGTCTCGAGGTGGCAGGAGTAGCAGATCTCCGCCTGCCGCTCGACGCCCAGCCGGGCGGGATTGACGATGGCCTGGCGGATCAGCGCCGGCGCCGTCCCTGGGTTGCCGGCCAGTGCCACATGCCGGGTCGCGTCGCCGTGGCAGCGCGCGCAATCGATCCCTTCCGGCAGCGGACTGCTGTAGACCGCGTCCTCGCCGGCCTTCAGGTTCCGCGCCGGCACCGCCGGATAAGCGTTATGGCAGAACATGCAGTCGTAGGTGATCGGCCGGCGGAAGCCTTCGTGGTCTGGCCGGTCATAGCCCGGGTTCATCGCCCAGTAGCCGCCTTTCTCCGCATACCAGCCGAGAGGCAATTCGAGGAGAGTATTCTGCGGCGTGCTGTGCAGATAGGTGCGGGCATGATTGCCCGAGCCCAGCACGTAGTCCACGCGCTTCTCCATTGCATGGATCTCGCGACCGGACGAATCCAACTGATAGCGGCGCTGCACGAGTTGGCCGCCTTTGGCCACCAGAGCGAAGTAACTCTCCGACGGCGCGTGGTAGTAGGGACGCTGGCTAAGCGGCGTATTCGCGGGGGTGGCGCGCCCGAAGGATTGCCCCATGCCAGTCTGCCGATAGGACGAGACAATCTCCCGATGGCAGCCGGCGCAAACGTTTGCTTCGCCGGCCCAGGCGGATCCGGGAACGGCGCAAAGTGCTGTGAGTATTAGGCGCCAGGCCATCGTCGCCATCCTAACAGACCTCCCTTAAATTTCTGATTTCTTCGCTTAACTTGTGATAATCTTTCCCGCTAGGAAAGGGAATCGCTTTGTTCTGCCTATTCTCCAAATCACGTCTCCGTCTGGCGTGCACCGTGTGGTGTTCCGCCCTGCTACTCTCCTTCTTGCCAGGCATCTTGTCCGCCCAGAGCGGCGCCGGCACGATCCAAGGCACCGTTCAGGACGCTACTTCCGCAGCTTTGCCGGGGGCTACCGTCAAGGCCCTGAACCGGGCGACGGGCGTCTCGGCGGAAACCACGGCCAACGAAAGTGGCTTCTACGCGATCAAGGGCCTGTTTGCAGGCACTTACTCGGTGACCTATAGCGCCCCGGGCATGAAGACGTCCGAATCGACCATTACATTGCAGAACGGCCAAGTGCTGGTTTTCAACACGCAGCTCACCGTGGGCGAAGTGAGCGAAAAGATCAGCGTCAGCGGCGAGACGATTCAGCTCGCCACCTACGACAGCGGGACGGTGAACACGCAGCTCGACGCGGCGCGCATTCAGCAACTGCCGCAGAACGGCCGCAATGTGCTGGGGCTCGCGCAGAACACCGTGCCCGGCCTCGAAGGCGGCGGCACGCGCGCCAACGGCCTGATGGGCGAAGCGATGGAATACTCGCAGGACGGCGCCCCGATGACCAATCGCAACTTCGGCAGCCCGAGCAACACGGCCCAAGCCATCCTTCCCGATCCGGACTCGGTGCAGGAAGTGCGCTTCGAGACGCTGAACTCGAGCGCTCAGTTCGCCACGCCGGCCACCGTGATTCTCACCACCAAGTCCGGTACCAACCAGTTCCACGGGTCGCTGTTTGAAACGGCCCGGAACAACTATTTCGGCATTGCACGAGCCCGTCAGGATCCGGCCAACTTCAAAGCCCCGCAACTGATCCGCAACGAGTTCGGCGGGTCGGTCGGCGGCCCGATCTGGGTCCCGAAAATTTATAACGGCCGCAACCGCACGTTCTTCTTCTTCGCCTATGAACGCTTCTCGCTGCGCCAGAGCGCGCAGCAACTGATGAAGGTGCCAACCGTGGCCATGCGCAACGGCGACTTCAGCGGTTTGATCAACGGGAGTAACGTGCTGCAACAGCTGTACGACCCGAACACGACGCAAAACCGCGAAAACAACTACGCCCGATTGCCATTCCCCAACAATCAGATTCCGCTCACCCGGATTAGTCCGCTGGCGAGAACGCTGTATGCGGCGACGCCTCTTCCTACCTCGTCAGATAATCCCATTGTTAACTTCAATCTGAACGGCCAAAATCCAACCCAGCAAACGGTACCGAATTACACTACCCGTCTCGACCATGTCTTCAACGACAAGAACCGCGGCTACTTCCGTTTCACCGAAATCGATCAGCAGCAGCAGGCGCTCCGCAATTATCCGTCGAACTCGCCGGCCAACATCGCCACCAGCGACCTGCCGGAGGGGGCCACTGGCTACCAGCGCATCCCGGTGCAGACTATCAGCGGCGCACTGGGCTGGAACCGCACTTACTCGCCCAGCCTGTTCTCCGAAACCATTCTCAGCATGCAATGGCAGCGGATGTACGTGGAAGGCAATCCGGCTTCGATGAAGAACTACTCGGCGCAGTTCGGCCTACCGGACAACTTCGGCCAGGACGGCTTTCCGGCGATTGGCGCCAACCTGTTCATGCCCTACGGCGGCTCGCAATGGTACTACGGCATGAGCCAGCGCGTCACGACGTTGGACCAGAATTTCAACAAGATCTGGGGCAAGCATCAGTTTGCTTTTGGAGGCCGGGTGCGGCACGAGAAGTTCGGCTACCTCTCCGACCGTTCGCCCAACCAGATCGCCTACACCAACCAGGCTACGGCCATCTATGACCCCGCCACGGGCGCGAACTTCAATCCACGGGCCAACACCGGCTACGCCGACGCCGACTTCTTCCTCGGCGCGGCGTCGAGCTTCAGCCAGAACCGCAACGCTCCTTACAACAACTGCTGGCTGATCGAGTACGACGGCTACTTCCAGGACAACTGGCGTGTCAGTCAGCGGCTAACGATTAACGCTGGTCTGCGCTGGGAGGCTCATCCGTCGGCTCGCGCAGCCAACAACTACATGGTGGGCTTCGACCCCAAGAACAATGCGCTGGTACTGCCCGAGTCGCTGGACTACTACGTGAAGGCCGGGCTGACCCACGAAGCGCTGCTCACGAACCTGCGCAATCTGGGCGTGAAGTTCATGAGTCCGTCGGAAGCGGGTCTGCAATCGCGCATCCTCAACAGCTACAACGCGAACTTCCTGCCACGCCTGGGCTTCGCCTACACGCCGTCATTTGGCCGTAACGGCACCGTGATTCGCGGCGGCTATGGCGAATACGTGTATCCGGTACCGATCCGGAACTCGATCCGCTATCTGACCGCCAGCTATCCGTTCACGGCGGGATACTCGCAGAGCTACACGTCCGCGGCGCAATCGCCTGACGGCCAGCCGAATTATCTGCTGCGCAACCCACTGACGATCGTGACCGGCGTAAATACGCAGAATGTGGTGAACACTAATTCTGTTAACGCACTGTTGCCCGGAATCTCCACAGGCACAGTCGCCAGCCCCAACTATCCTCCTGCGCGCGTGCGCGAGGCCAATTTCACCGTGGAGCAGCCGCTCAAGGATGGCTCGGTGCTCCGTCTCTCGTATGTGTACACGCACGGAGAGAACCTCGACCAGAACCTGCTGCTGAATAACGCCCCGTCCACCTACGTGTGGCAGGCAACCACCGGGACGGTGCCCCCCACGGGTACTTTCGCTGGTGTGGCCACCCGGCCGTATGACCAGCGCACCTGGGGCACCATTACTCAATCCACCAAGTTCGGCTTCTCAAACGACAGCGCCATCCAGGTGAACTATCAGCGCCCGTATCGCAAGGGTGTGGGCTATCAGGTCTTCTACGTGTTCTCGCGGGCCTTCCGTGTGGGCGGCAACACCTTCCGCGACAACTCGCTCTATCCGGCGCAGAACTTCGCTCCCGGTGCGATCCCGAAGGGGATGGACGTGGGCACCGCTCTCGAACCCAGCCGCGAGTTCAACCGTTGGCAGAACTACCGGCCCGATACGGCGATTCCGCTGCACCGCCTGACCTTTAATGGGGTAGTGGATGTTCCGCTCGGCAAAGGTCGGCGTTTCCTCTCCAACAGCAACAAATTTGTCAACGCTGTCCTGGGCGGCTATCAGGCGGCCTTCGTCGGTACGATGGTGTCGCAAGCCTTCCAGGTAACCAATACCAACTTCGGCGAGTACAACCCGATCACGATGTATAAAGATGGAGCACCGGTCACCGACTGCCGTTCCGGCGTTTGCCGCCCCGCCTATCTCTGGTTCAACGGGTATCTGCCGCCGAACGTCATCAATACACCGAACGGCGTGCAGGGTGTACCTTCGGATTACAAGCCGTATCTGGCGCCGATCAATAACACACCCGGGACGACGAACTTCGGCAATAACAACGTTACCCAGACGTTAGCCAACGGCCAGCAGGTTCTGACTTCGTACCTTCCCGGACCCACCGGCGTGATGCCCTACAATTCAGGTATTTTGCAAGGCCCCAAAAACTTCCAGGCCGATATCTCGATCTACAAGGAATTCGCGTTCAAAGAGCGCTATCGCCTCCGGTTCAATGTCGATGCGTTTAACGCCTTTAACATCCAGGGCCTGAACAATCCCACGCTGGTGGCGGCACCGAACACGACGGCCGGAAACACCGCGACCGACGGAATCGTGCAACTCCAGAATTCGTACTGGAGACCGCGTCAGATTCAGTTCACGGGCCGCTTTACGTTCTAGAGCGTTCCGACAGACAAACGAGAGGGCCGCCGGTCGCCGACCGGCGGCCCTTTTTGTTTTTTGGGGGTGAACAGAGGTCCGCGGAAGCAACGGTGGGGGCTGAACCGAAGGAGCGCGCAACGCCACGCGAGCGCGCGGCCTGCGGCCGACGACTTCATCACTCACTTTCGATTGGCAAAGATCTTGCGGAGCGGGCTGGATAGACTGGCGTCGAAGCGGCCACTCACGCGGGCGAACGAAGACGATTTACGAGGCAAACAGCGGGGCGGCCAGGGCCGCGAAGGTCCAAGGAAATGCTTGGGTTACCCGGGAACCTGAGAGGTAAGATCGTTTGTTTTGAGCGAGATCGCCGGGTTCGTTTTCAATTTTTATATTTCTTTTTGAAGGCGGGGTCGACGAGGTGGTCGGGGGTGTCGAGGTCGGCGGGGTGGGGGTTGCGCCAGCCACGGTGGGCGTTGACGGTGTCGGTGACGGCTTGGGAGACCTCGTCAAAGACGTCTTCGTGATGTTCAAGAACCCGGATGATGGCGTCGTTGATGAGGGGCCAGAGGTGGTCCTGGGGCGGGGAGAAAGTCGGATGGCTCTTGACGAGAATGATGCGGTGGTCGGGGTGCTTTTGTTTGAGCTCTTCTTCGTCGGCGCGGCGGCGGGCGTCGCAAAGGGCTCTCCATTGGGCGGCGGGGAGCTGGGTCCAGGGGCGGCCGGCGTGGTGGTTGGGCACGGGGATCGAGTAGTAGTCGATGTCGGTGTAGGCAGTCATGACGGAGTCCTCCAGGCATGAGAGTAGCAGGGGTGGCCTCATTTTCTGGGTGCGTTTTTGGGGATTGCTATTTGTTTGGTTGGATTTACGGGGATTGAATTGGTCGTGAACCAACATTCCCTACGGGCACAAACGGGGGATGAAACTGGGGGAGAGCTAAGCTGGAGAAGCTGAGGACGGAGTCGAGGCCGACGCCAATCTGGCGCAGGTGAAGCCCGTTCGTGAACCTGGTCCGGACACCCAGCAAAGAAGTTGTTGCAAGGCACAACGGAATGTCGCCTTCGCCGCCGGCGAAGAGCACGAGAAGGAAAGTCTCTGGTTATCCGGTGTCCTTCCGTCCGCAGTAGAAGGAGACGCGCGATGAAGATTACCTATATGCGTTGCGCGGGATTGGACGTGCACAAAAAGAGTGTGTTCGTTTGTATCCGCAGTGGCAAGGGACGAAAAGTGGAAACGGCCAGCCAGGTATTTGGGACGTTCACCGAGGATCTGCAACGACTGGGCGACTGGTTACGCCAACACCGGGTTCGCCGGCTCGTGATGGAATCCACCGGTGTCTACTGGATGCCGATCTGGAATGTGTTGGAGCGCCGCGAATGGAAGTTCGACCTGGTGCTGGTGAATCCGCAGCAGGTCCGGGCGTTGCCGGGACGAAAGACCGATCAGCAGGACTGTGAACGCCTCGCCGAACTGGGCCAGTATGATCTGTTACGCGGGAGCTTCGTGCCGCCGCGCGAGATTCGCGAGTTGCGGGACCTCACCCGGCGGCGTACCCAGTTGACCGGCGAACGCCATCGGCTGGTCAACCGGATCGCACGTCTGCTCGAAACCGCCAACTTCAAGCTGACTTCCGTGGTGAGCAGCCTGGACGGCAAAACCGGCTGGTTGATTCTCAATGCATTGGCTAATGGACAGACGGCTCCGGCGGTGCTGGCCGCCTTGGCCCAAGGCCGTCTGAAGCAAAAGCAGGCCGAACTGGCGCGGGCCCTGCACGGATTTGCCACGGAGCACTTCCGGTGGTTGCTCCGCCAACTGCTGGATGAACTGAGCACGGTCGACCAGCGGTTGAATGTGCTGGATCAGCGGATTCGCGAACGGATGGAGCCGCATGCGGAAGCCATCCGCCGTCTCTGTACCATCCCGGGCGTGCAAGAAGTCAGCGCCTGGACGCTGCTGGCCGAACTCGGCACGGAGATGAGCCGATTTCCGAGCGCCGCGCACGCCGCCAGTTGGGCGGGCTTGTGCCCGGGACAGCACGAAAGCGCGGGGAAGCGACAATCCGGCCGTACCCGCAAAGGCGACCGTTATCTGCGGCGATTGCTGGTCCAGAATGCCTGGGCCATCTCCCACCAGAAAGACTGCTTCCTCACGGCGCTGTTTCTGCGCGTGGCCGCGCGCCGCGGTCTGAAGCGAGCGGCCATGGCCGTGGCGCATCGCCTCTTACGCATTGCCTGGCACATTCTCCACGACGGCACCGTCTATCGGGAACTCGGCGGCGACCACTTCGACCGGCGTCATCCCGAACGCACGGCCCGCCGCCTGACTCAGCGCCTGGAGCGTTTGGGTTACAGCGTCACGCTGGCGACCGAACCCGCCTCCCGGCCCATCCGCAACGGCACCACTCGCTGGCCATCCGCACTCCGCGGCGGGACTGCACGCCGCTTCCGCTCTCGTCCCGAGCTTCCTCCCGCCAGTCCCGCGCTTTGTCCCAAGTGTGCCGCCTGGGGCATCCCTTGCCTCCATGCCAAGAACGCAAAATCTCCTCCCACTCTTTCTTCTAACTCCTTACCCGTCAACGCCTCAGAGGGGGAGTAGTTTCGAAGGAATGGCGTATGGCGCACCCAAAGGCTGGCCACAAAAGGGGATGAAAACGGGGGATAGTAGGAGAGCCGCAGGCGATGGAGACCGGGTTCGGTCTGGCCGGTGGAGGCCGATTGTGAATGTGGTCCGGGACGCGTGCTGGGAACAGAAGAGTGAGGCTCCTGCCGTTTTTTGGGGAAGCCCGTTAAGGAAAGACCAATTTCTTTAGAGCGTTCTTCGCCGAGCGGCAGGAGGCACTGATGAATGCAGTATATCGCCGCGTCTGCGGAATGGATGTGCATCGAGACACGATTGTGGTTTGCGTCTTGCCGCCGGTGGGTCAAGCTGGGGAGGCCATTCGCAAGACGTATGGCACTTTTCGGAATGACCTGATTCGGATGCGAGTCTGGTTGAAGCAATTGAAAGTGAGCGAGGTCGCCATGGAATCGACCGGAGTCTATTGGCGGCCGGTGTGGAATGTTCTGGAAGACCAAGGATTTCAGCTGCTTTTGGTGAATCCGGCGCAGGTGAAGGCCCTGGCAGGGCGAAAGAGCGATGGACGGGACGCCCAGCGCATCGCCGAGTATCTCCAAGATGGGCGGCTCGATGCGAGCTTCGTGCCCAAGGCCGAAGTCCGGCAAATGCGTGCACTCTTGCGTCACCGCATTTCAGTACTCGAACAACGGAACCAAGTGCACAATCAGATCCGTGACCTGTTCGAAACAGCGAACGTCAAACTATCTTCAGTGGTCAGCGACTTACTCGGCGTCAGTGGCCGACGGATTATCGAAGCGATGATTGCGGGTGAAGAATCGGCGTCTGTTCTGAGCTGGAGGGTAAGGGGGCGCTTGCGGAAGAAGGAGCAAGTAGTCAAAGAATCGCTCAAGGGTTACTTTCAGGATTTTCATCGGATGATGTTGGAAGCCCTGTATCGCCAGTACCAGTTTCTGACGCAGGAGGTCGCTTGGTTCGAACAACGGATCGCGCACGCCATGGCGCCTTACGCTCCTCAGACCCAGCTCTTGATCACGATTCCCGGGGTCGAGCAAATCGTGGCTTGGCACCTGCTGGCCGAACTCGGAATCGATCTGGCCGCGTTTCCGGATGCGAACCATTGTTGTAGCTGGGCGGGGATGGTTCCCGGTGAGAATGTCAGTGCCGGAAAGCATCAGAGCACTCGCTGCCGCAAGGGCAACCGCACGCTGCGACGGATACTGACCCAAGCAGCTTGGGCGGCTTCGCATTGTAAGAAAGGTTACTTGCGCGCGTTCTTTCATCGGGTCAAGGCCCGCCGCGGCTGGGGCAAAGCCATCGTCGCCACCGGACATAAAATTCTTCTTATCGCCTTCGAGATGCTGCGTACCAACACTCCGTACAAAGACCTTGGTGACGATCACTTCGACCGCCTCAATCCAGCCCGCGCCACTCGTCGGCTCGTCCAGCGCCTCGAGGCCCTTGGCCATCAGGTCCAACGTAAGCGAGCGGCGAACCCATCTTGCGAGGGGAGCGTGCCAGCGGGAAGCTAAGGCATGAGCAGGCGGGCGGAGCAGATGCGGGCGATGGTGGCGGAGTACGAAGCGAGCGGACTGCCGCGGCGGGCGTTCTGCGCGGAACACGGACTGGCGGTGACGACGTTGGACTACTGGCGGCGCGAGTTGGCCAACCGGCCGCAGTTGGTGCCGGTGCGAGTGCTCGACGACCACCCCAGCTATGCGTTGGTGCTCGCCAACGGCCGCCGCATCGAATGCGCAAGTGAAGGACTCGCCAGCTTGATCCGCGCCGCCGAACAAGCGTGATGTTCGGGCTCGGTCCCGCGACGAAGATTTACTTAGGCGCCGCCGCGGTTGACATGCGGAAAGGCTTCGACGGGCTCCACGGCCTGGTGCGCGACTGCCTGCAACACGACCCGCTCAGCGGCCATCTGTTCCTCTTCACCAACAAGCCGCGGACCCGCATCAAGGCGCTGATCTGGGATGGCAGCGGACTCTGGATCTGCGCAAAACGGCTGGAAAAGGGCCGTTTTCGCTGGCCGGAAGCGGCTGGCGCGAGCGTAACGCTACGAGCCGAAGAGTTGGCGATGCTGCTGAATGGACTCGACTGGAAAAACACCCAGCCCCGAAAATGGTTTCGGAACAAAGTAGCGTGAAAATGATGCTGGAACATTTTCCGGACATCGCGTACTATTGATTTTCCCGCATGGATCCGCAAGCCCGCATCGCGAACTTGGAGCAAGAGTTGGCTTGGTCGCGCATGAAAATCCAGCAACTGGAAGAGCGCTGGCGGCGGCATCTGATCGAGAAGTACGGTCCGAAGAGCGAGACGCTGAGCGACCTGCAACTGAACCTGCTCGAGGAAGAGCCCGGCGTGACGCAGGATGAAGTCACGGCCGAAGCGGCGCGTCCGCCGTATCAGCCGCGCGAGCGAAAACCGCATCCCGGCAGAAGACCTTTGCCGGAGACTTTGGCGCGGGTGGAGGAGACGCTGCCGTGTGCGGCGCAATGCGTTTGTTGCGGAGGCGAAACCAAAGTCATCGGCCATGACGTGAGCGAGGTGCTGGATCGCGAACCGGCGCATTGGTTCGTGCGAGTCACCAGGCGCGAGAAGCGGGCCTGCGCCAAGTGTGTAACGGTGCGGATGACGGAGTTAGCGCCGCGCATCGTGGAGAAAGGCTTGGCGAGCGATCGGGTAGTGATCGACACGGTGGTGGCCAAGTACTGCGACCACTTACCGCTCTACCGGCAGGAAGCCATGTTCGAGCGCGAAGCGGGCGTCGAGATCTCGTGCGCTACGCTGGATGGCTGGGTGCTGCGCGTGGGCGAGTTACTCGCTCCGGTCGTGGAGGCGATGCGCGCCGAACTGCTCCGGGAGCCCTATTTACAGGCCGATGAGACGACTGTGCCGGTGCAGCTCAACGACAAGAGTGGCTCGGATCATCAAGCTTACTTATGGCAGTACGGCGCGCCGGGCGGCGCGACAGTCTTCGAGTTTCAGCTGGGGCGCGGACGGGAAGGTCCGCAGAAGTTTCTGGGTGATTGGGCAGGCATCTTACAAACCGATGGCTATGCGGCTTACGACGGCGTGGGCGGCGAGGGCTTGATCCATGTAGGTTGCTGGGCGCACGCGCGGCGTAAGTTTGTAGATGCGGTGAAGGTGAATAAGGACGATGCGGCGTCGATCGCGATGGTCACTCGCATGGACGCGTTATTCTGCGTGGATCGTGAGGCGAAGCGTTCGGCGTTGACGGCGGAAGAGCGGCACGCTTTGCGGCGCGAGCAGGCGTTGCCGTGGCTGCACGAGATCCATGAAGAATGTTTGAAACAAAGCGGCCACGTTTTGCCGAAGAGCGCGGCGGGGCAAGCAGTGACGTACACGCTCAACGCGTGGCCGAAACTGGCGCGGGTGTTCGACCACGGCGTGGTGGAGTTATCGAATAATCTGGCCGAGAACTCGATGCGGCCGGTGGCGCTGGGCCGCAAGAACTGGCTGCATGTGGGGAGCGCGAAGGCGGGTCCGAAAGTGGCGGCGATCATGTCGGTGGTGGAGTCCTGCCGGCGGCTGCGGGTGCCCGTGCGGGACTATCTGCTGGCGATCCTGCCAGGACTGGGCCGGCGGCGCTTACCCGAGGTCGCCGCGCTCACGCCATCGGCCTGGTCCGCCCGCCGGTAGGTGGGTTCGCCGTACGCTTACGCTGCAGCCATCTGTTCGAACTGTTCGTCGTCTGATGAGGCTGCCGTCGCTGGGGCTTCCGGAGGCAACAAGGCTCAAGAAGCGCAATCGATTTGTAGAGGAATACCATAAGGCGCTTCCACCCGGCGACTGTCGCCTAACCATCCCTTTTGCCGACGATCATTCATTTGTGATTCCGGTATTATCTGAGTGCCCGGACGAAACGAGCATAATGAACTGGCAGCGTGATGGTGAAGAGTGGAAGGCAACACCCGGCGG
Source organism: Bryobacteraceae bacterium (assembly GCA_965229305.1). Taxonomy (GTDB): domain Bacteria; phylum Acidobacteriota; class Terriglobia; order Bryobacterales; family Bryobacteraceae; genus JALHNI01. Next base: position 86,554 of record CBDDIZ010000025.1, read on the forward strand.
CTGGATGAGGTTTCCAAAGGGAACGGGCGACATAATTGTCGATCGGATTCGCGCTCATCCTGCGCTAGTCCTGCAGCGATGATGTGACGCTCACCCCGCGGAGTGGGCCATGTCCGAGTAGGCCATGTCCGGCAGGGGCAGTAGGCCATGTCCGGCACCAGGAACGTCCAACCGAGGTCGCCGCGCTCCACGTCATCGGCCTAGTTCGTCCGCCGCTGGGTGGGTTCGCCGCACGCTTACCAACATCCACGCGGGCCGATTCCACACCGACCCCGACCGTATAGGCTATGTCCGGCATAGGCCATTGACCTGTCCGGAAAATCCGTCCACCTAAACTAGAGTTTCCAACAAAACCTTCCTGCCTGTCCTTCGCCCATATATTTCAGCTTCGGGCTGCGGAATCCTCGGCGAGTCAAGGCCCGCGCGGGAGCGCGCCCGCAGGGTTGCCTTGAGTCGTTGGGGATTCCGCGGTATCAGTCCTGTTTGGGGGCGAAGGACAGCCTCGCGATAAAGTCGCGGGGCGCGAGGTTGCCGAGCGCGCTATGGGGCCGCTCGACGTTGTAATGCCGCCGCCACTCACCGATGATCAGCCGGGCTTGGCTCATCCTCGAGAAAGCATGTAAGTTCAGACATTCATCGCGCAATCGCCCATTGAAGCTCTCGACGTGCCCGTTCTGCATCGGTCGACCCGGCTGGATATAAAGCAGCCGAATCTGCTGCTCCTGACACCACTTCGTCAACGCCCGCGAAACGAACTCGGGCCCGTTGTCACAGATCACTTCTTCGGGACGCTCGCCTCGTTGCTCGACCAAGCGCGCCAGCGCGCGCTTCACCCGTTCGCCCGACAAACTAAGATCGATCTCCAGCGACAAACATTCGCGCGTAAATACGTCGATGATCACCAGCACGCGAAACGGTCGGCCATCATTCAATCGATCAGCCACAAAGTCCATAGCCCAGCGTTGATTGGGCCGATGGATACACGTTGCGGCGAGTTTCGGCCGCACCAGTCGCTTGCGTAAGCGCCGCTTCACCTGCAGGCGCTCCTCGCGCCAGATCCGGCTCACGCGATGTCGGCCGACTAAGTGTTTCTCGGCTTTGAGTAACTCCCAAATACGACGCAGGCCCCAACGCGGATGCTCCTGCGCCAAGGCGCGGATGCGCAGGCGCAACGGCTTGCTCCGATCGGGTCGGCACTGATAACGATACGTGGCTCGCGGCACCACCATCAGCCTGCAGGCGTGACGCTCGCTGGTTGCATACTCGCCCAGCACATACGTCACGGCCGCTCTCTGCTCCGCAGGCTTCACCACTTTTTTGAGACCACGTCCTTCAGGATGCGATTGTCGAGCGACAGCTCTGCCACCAGCACCTTCAGCTTCTGGTTCTCGTCCTCCAGCGCCTTCAGGCGCTTCGCATCACTCACTTCCAGCCCACCGTACTTCGATCGCCAGGCGTAGAACGTCGCCGGGCTGATCCCCTGCTCCCGGCACAGATCTTCCGTCTTCCGACCACCCTCAGCTTGCCTCAAGATCGCGACGATTTGCTCCTCGCTGAACCGACTCTTCTTCACCGTCTCTGTCCTCCTTCTCCTTCAAGGTTTCCAGTTTACGGTGGACCGTTTTCCCGGTACAGGTCACCATGTCCGGGGCATAGGCCGACTCTTTTGCCGGAACCACCCCGTCTCCGATGCGGGGCCCCCCACCCCGATCCTTAGAAAACTCCAGCTGGGTAAGAGCAGGAATCGAGGTCAGTTAAGCGGAGGAGCGTCTGGGGTAGAGAGTTGGACCGTAAGCGTACGGCGAACCCACCTAGCGGCGGGCGGACCAGGCCGATGGCGTGAGCGCGGCGACCTCGGGTAAGCGCCGCCGGCCCAATCCCGGGAGTATCGCCAGCAGATAGTCGCGCACGGGCACCCGCAGCCGCCGGCAGGACTCCACCACCGACATGATCGCCGCCACTTTCGGACCCGCCTTCGCGCTCCCCACATGCAGCCAGTTCTTGCGGCCCAGCGCCACCGGCCGCATCGAGTTCTCGGCCAGATTATTCGATAACTCCACCACGCCGTGGTCGAACACCCGCGCCAGTTTCGGCCACGCGTTGAGCGTGTACGTCACTGCTTGCCCCGCCGCGCTCTTCGGCAAAACGTGGCCGCTTTGTTTCAAACATTCTTCATGGATCTCGTGCAGCCACGGCAACGCCTGCTCGCGCCGCAAAGCGTGCCGCTCTTCCGCCGTCAACGCCGAACGCTTCGCCTCACGATCCACGCAGAATAACGCGTCCATGCGAGTGACCATCGCGATCGACGCCGCATCGTCCTTATTCACCTTCACCGCATCTACAAACTTACGCCGCGCGTGCGCCCAGCAACCTACATGGATCAAGCCCTCGCCGCCCACGCCGTCGTAAGCCGCATAGCCATCGGTTTGTAAGATGCCTGCCCAATCACCCAGAAACTTCTGCGGACCTTCCCGTCCGCGCCCCAGCTGAAACTCGAAGACTGTCGCGCCGCCCGGCGCGCCGTACTGCCATAAGTAAGCTTGATGATCCGAGCCACTCTTGTCGTTGAGCTGCACCGGCACAGTCGTCTCATCGGCCTGTAAATAGGGCTCCCGGAGCAGTTCGGCGCGCATCGCCTCCACGACCGGAGCGAGTAACTCGCCCACGCGCAGCACCCAGCCATCCAGCGTAGCGCGCGAGATCTCGACGCCCGCTTCGCGCTCGAACATGGCTTCCTGCCGGTAGAGCGGTAAGTGGTCGCAGTACTTGGCCACCACCGTGTCGATCACTACCCGATCGCTCGCCAAGCCTTTCTCCACGATGCGCGGCGCTAACTCCGTCATCCGCACCGTTACACACTTGGCGCAGGCCCGCTTCTCGCGCCTGGTGACTCGCACGAACCAATGCGCCGGTTCGCGATCCAGCACCTCGCTCACGTCATGGCCGATGACTTTGGTTTCGCCTCCGCAACAAACGCATTGCGCCGCACACGGCAGCGTCTCCTCCACCCGCGCCAAAGTCTCCGGCAAAGGTCTTCTGCCGGGATGCGGTTTTCGCTCGCGCGGCTGATACGGCGGACGCGCCGCTTCGGCCGTGACTTCATCCTGCGTCACGCCGGGCTCTTCCTCGAGCAGGTTCAGTTGCAGGTCGCTCAGCGTCTCGCTCTTCGGACCGTACTTCTCGATCAGATGCCGCCGCCAGCGCTCTTCCAGTTGCTGGATTTTCATGCGCGACCAAGCCAACTCTTGCTCCAAGTTCGCGATGCGGGCTTGCGGATCCATGCGGGAAAATCAATAGTACGCGATGTCCGGAAAATGTTCCAGCATCATTTTCACGCTACTTTGTTCCGAAACCATTTTCGGGGCTGGGTGTTTTTCCAGTCGAGTCCATTCAGCAGCATCGCCAACTCTTCGGCTCGTAGCGTTACGCTCGCGCCAGCCGCTTCCGGCCAGCGAAAACGGCCCTTTTCCAGCCGTTTTGCGCAGATCCAGAGTCCGCTGCCATCCCAGATCAGCGCCTTGATGCGGGTCCGCGGCTTGTTGGTGAAGAGGAACAGATGGCCGCTGAGCGGGTCGTGTTGCAGGCAGTCGCGCACCAGGCCGTGGAGCCCGTCGAAGCCTTTCCGCATGTCAACCGCGGCGGCGCCTAAGTAAATCTTCGTCGCGGGACCGAGCCCGAACATCACGCTTGTTCGGCGGCGCGGATCAAGCTGGCGAGTCCTTCACTTGCGCATTCGATGCGGCGGCCGTTGGCGAGCACCAACGCATAGCTGGGGTGGTCGTCGAGCACTCGCACCGGCACCAACTGCGGCCGGTTGGCCAACTCGCGCCGCCAGTAGTCCAACGTCGTCACCGCCAGTCCGTGTTCCGCGCAGAACGCCCGCCGCGGCAGTCCGCTCGCTTCGTACTCCGCCACCATCGCCCGCATCTGCTCCGCCCGCCTGCTCATGCCTTAGCTTCCCGCTGGCACGCTCCCCTCGCAAGATGGGTTCGCCGCTCGCTTACGCTGCAGCGGTTCAATATTCTCGCGCTTATCGCCAACACGCTTGCCCGAAGTCTTCGGTAAACCAAGTAGCAGGTGAGGCCCCGAGCTTGTCAACTGCTCGACAAAGAATTGGTGTCGGAACCTGTTGAATGCCTCCTGTTCGCTTTCTCCTTTACGAAACGAAGTCGACGCATTCCACTGAATTGACCCATCTGAATGCGGATAATACGACTGGCACACCCGAAGTGTCTCGCTGCAAAACCCCCAAATGGGTAAGCCCGCTGATCGAGCAGATGAGAAAAAGACTAGAGCGTTGAATGTCAGCCCCGTCGTATAGGAGGCTCCCGGATAGACAAACCCTAGTGTCCTGAGCGAGAAATACGCTTACAAAGGCGCTCGACCTTGCCGAGGATCAGATCGGCGCTCGCGGTCCAGACAAAAGGCTTGGGTGCGCGGTTACGGTCATCGAGATAGTCGAGCATGGCTTTCTCCAGGTGGCGGACAGCGGTGTGGCTGCCGCGGCGGACACAGCGTTCCGTCACTTCGGCAAACAGGCGTTCCACTAAGTTCAGCCAACTGCCGCTGGTGGGCGTGAAGTGCACGTGATAGCGCGGATGGCGCGCTAACCACGCCTGCACCTTGCTGACCTTGTGCGTACCGTAGTTGTCCATGATCAGATGCACTTCGAAGCCGGTCGGCAGGTTGGCCTCAATCTCCTGGAGAAACTTCAGAAACTCCTGGTGACGGTGCCGCCGGTAGCAATTGCTGATCGTCACGCCCGTCGCCACGTCCATCGCGGCAAACAGCGACGTGACTCCATGCCGTTCGTAGTCATGCGTTTGCCGCGCCGGCACGCCCGGAGCGAGCGGGAGCAGCGGTGGCGTGCGATTGAGCGCCTGCACCTGGCTCTTCTCATCCACACACAGCACCACCGCGCGATCAGGCGGATTCAGGTACAGGCCCACGATATCCCGCACTTTCTCAACAAACTGCGGATCCTTGGAGAATTTGAAGTTCTCCACGCGATGGGGCTGCAAGCCGAAGGCGTGCCAAATCCGCACAATGGCGTTCTGCGTGAGGCCGGTCTGCGCCGCCATCAGACGGGTGCTCCAATGCGTGCTGTTGGTCGGCATCGTTTCCAACGTCTTGGTCACCACTTCTTCGACCTGGGCATCGGTAATCCGGCGCGGGGCTCCCGCTCGCGGTTCGTCGAACAACCCCTCCAGTCGCTGCACCCGAAAGCGTTCGCGCCACTTACAGACCGTCGCCCCGGTGATCCCCAACCGCTCGGCAACTTCGCTATTGCTGATTCCCTCACCGCAGCCGAGCACGATGCGGGCGCGCAGGGCCATGGCTTGGGAGGATTTCCGACGCCGCGCCAACCTGGTCAACTTCTCCATCTCTTCCGGGGTCAGGTCCAGGGGTTTGGTCGGACGACCGATTGCCATACCCTAGTATGGGCCTCTATTTTCACTTATTCAACGTATTTCTCACTCAGGACACTAGACCTCCAGAGATCCAGTAATTTCCCCACTCCCAGTATTGTTTCACTGACCTGTCCGGAAAATCCGTCCACCTAAACTAGAGTTTCCAACAAAACCTTCCTGCCTGTCCTTCGCCCTATATTTCAGCTTCGGGCTGCGGAATCCTCGGCGAGTCAAGGCCGCGCGGGAGCGCGCCCGCAGGGTTGCCTTGAGTCGTTGGGGATTCCGCGGTATCAGTCTGTTTGGGGGCGAAGGACAGCCTCGCGATAAAGTCGCGGGGCGCGAGGTTGCCGAGCGCGCTATGGGGCCGCTCGACGTTGTAATGCCGCCGCCACTCACCGATGATCAGCCGGGCTTGGCTCATCCTCGAGAAAGCATGTAAGTTCAGACATTCATCGCGCAATCGCCCATTGAAGCTCTCGACGTGCCCGTTCTGCATCGGTCGACCCGGCTGGATATAAAGCAGCCGAATCTGCTGCTCCTGACACCACTTCGTCAACGCCCGCGAAACGAACTCGGGCCCGTTGTCACAGATCACTTCTTCGGGACGCTCGCCTCGTTGCTCGACCAAGCGCGCCAGCGCGCGCTTCACCCGTTCGCCCGACAAACTAAGATCGATCTCCAGCAACAAACATTCGCGCGTAAATACGTCGATGATCACCAGCACGCGAAACGGTCGGCCATCATTCAATCGATCAGCCACAAAGTCCATAGCCCAGCGTTGATTGGGCCGATGGATACACGTTGCGGCGAGTTTCGGCCGCACCAGTCGCTTGCGTAAGCGCCGCTTCACCTGCAGGCGCTCCTCGCGCCAGATCCGGCTCACGCGATGTCGGCCGACTAAGTGTTTCTCGGCTTTGAGTAACTCCCAAATACGACGCAGGCCCCAACGCGGATGCTCCTGCGCCAAGGCGCGGATGCGCAGGCGCAACGGCTTGCTCCGATCGGGTCGGCACTGATAACGATACGTGGCTCGCGGCACCACCATCAGCCTGCAGGCGTGACGCTCGCTGGTTGCATACTCGCCCAGCACATACGTCACGGCCGCTCTCTGCTCCGCAGGCTTCACCACTTTTTTGAGACCACGTCCTTCAGGATGCGATTGTCGAGCGACAGCTCTGCCACCAGCACCTTCAGCTTCTGGTTCTCGTCCTCCAGCGCCTTCAGGCGCTTCGCATCACTCACTTCCAGCCCACCGTACTTCGATCGCCAGGCGTAGAACGTCGCCGGGCTGATCCCCTGCTCCCGGCACAGATCTTCCGTCTTCCGACCACCCTCAGCTTGCCTCAAGATCGCGACGATTTGCTCCTCGCTGAACCGACTCTTCTTCACCGTCTCTGTCCTCCTTCTCCTTCAAGGTTTCCAGTTTACGGTGGACCGTTTTCCCGGTACAGGTCATCACTGCAGAGTATGCTTTAGCCTCATCCGCCACAAACTCCTCCGAGCGGCAGGCCGACACACTCAATAGAACAAATCCTCGAATCACTCGGCCTAAGGACTTCATGAACTTCTCCACCAGTCTCGCCCCAAAACAAACGAGTGCGCGCCCTGCTTTCGTCGACAGTATAAATCTCCAACAGCAGGAGACGTTGTGCTTTGATTCCTGTCGGCGAACTCGCAGCACGAGAATGGCGTCTTTCCTGGCGCCGGACATGGCCTATTGGCCTATGGCCTCATTCGACGGTAATCGATGCAGGTGGTGCACTTGAAAGAGTAATCTCCATCGTCTTCTCAGGATACATCCGCTTCACTTTTGCAACGCTGTAATATAGTATGCGACTATTCTGATCAGTGACATGCACAATATAATCTCCTGGCCGAAAACCACGAAAGACTCTAAACGTCCCGTCTTCATCGATTTCCGACTCAAGCAGCGCCTCCGTTCTTAGGTTGGGAACGACAGATCGAAAAGTGATCCATAAGCGCCTTCCGCCGCCGTTGAACACTTTTCCAGTCCATACGTAGTTCGCTGGACCAGATTGATTCACCGATCCTACTTGACGACCGTCTGGACTCACTATCGCCGTGGGATCAGTGGTGACCGTCAGCCAGTTAGCAGGATCCCGTGCGCCGATCTTACCTTCCATTTTTGTCATGGCCACGACACGCGGCGAACCCATGAGGCGTTCTAGCGTATAGGAGTACATCCCGATACGACAGGGAACCGTACCCCGAAGCCCGCCCTGAAAGCGACCTGACTCGTCTGGACCAGCATCGTAAGTGAATGCCTTTACGGCGTAGGGCTGCGGCCTACCAGACACATCGACAACCCGAAAGGTAACGGCGCACAGCTTGTTGGTCTCTTGCCCCAAACAAACGAACACCCAAGCAGTAAAACAGAATACTTTTAGACAGACTCTTATTTGAAACATTGTTCTTCCAACTTCTCCGTAATACTATCGGACATGGTCTTACCCCCCCGGACATGACCTATGCCCTTGGCGCGGCCGGGTGGATGTGGGATCGCGTTGCACTTGGGACAGTTGGGCGGGGCATGGTTTGGTCGCCGGCCGGCTGCCCTCGCTTGTCCGGCCGGATGCCCGCGGCTGGGGACTCGGAAGCGTTTCAGAGAAAGCCGGGCACCATGCCTTTCTGTAGGGCTCTTCATCCCCTACCGTATGCCGGTTTATCCCGGCGCTCAGCCCGGCACTGACCGTCCTTGGCATGCTCTACTTCCCCCGGTCACCGTCGTCTCCGCCGGTCGATAAAGCGACAGCCTATAGCACCACCGATGGTAGAACAACTTACAGTATCTACGCCGGAGCTAGATGCAGTATCGACTCTTTCCCTTACCTCTTGGGTGAGCCACCAGCAAGAAGCCGGCGGCGCACCACCGAAATAGAATGCTGCTTTGTCAGCTAACACCATAACTAAGCTTGTTGTCCCTAGTCGATCTACAAGTTCACCGTACCTGCGTCTAGCGGCATCAAGAGCTGGCGAACCGCTGCTTCGGAGAAATATCCATACAAGAGGACTCTGCCCGTCAATATGAACATAGGCCATCTCAACCTGTTCCCACAGTTCTGCGTCGCCTTGTTTGATCACCAATTGCTCTATCGAGGCTCCGATCCGAATCCGCAACCACGCTCGGTTGCCTATTTGGGTGAATTCCGCCACACGAACCGGATTCCCGGGATCCTTTCTGCACTCCTTCACTCACCCGTCCAATCGCGCTTCCAACATCGCATCCAGACCAAACAGGTCTGTTCTTTCCACCACGAACGTCACCCGCTGGATACCTCGTGCTGGCGTCCTCACGAGGTCCGTGCTTCGTTGGAGAAGATACTCTCTAGTAAAATCATTCGCAGCAATCCGGATCACGGTACTCGCAGCGAATGGCTTGTCTACTCTTCTGACGACTGTGTCCGCACCGAATGCCATCGACATCGTAATCATCACCATAAGCAATAGACGAACTGGTCGAGGAATGATCATTTCCAAACACCGAAGCATTTCTTAATCTGTTGATTGGCTAAGCTTTTCTGGTGCCGGACAAGGCCTATGCCCCGGACATGGCCTATGCCCCATTACCGGGTTAAGGCTTTCTCCGTCGGTGCAGTCGGTTTGCGCCCGATTGGGAACCAGCGTGGCGAATCAGAGTACGGCCGGTTGCTGGTTCCGTATCGGCAAGGTCTGACAATACCGGGCCATCAATGATCTCGATTAAATCAGGTCTGCTGTTCCGAACACACAACACGATATCCGACGGCAGTAAAGCGGCATGACTTAAGTCTCGAATTTTCTGGCGAATACTGGCATGCCGCTTGGCAACTTTCAAGGTAAACGTCAAACCTGCAATTCCGAGCAACTGAGGGCTACTGAGGAAAAACAGCGCTACCTCGACATGCTGCCTCGGATTGCTATTGTTAATAATGTTCGCCGTGAGTACTTCCTGTGCATATGATGATTGACCCGCGACTAGAAGGTACCACTCTCGAAGTTTCGGCAGGTAGGCGCTCGCTCCTGAATGGTGAAACGCGGTAAACAGAATGTCTCGGATGGTGGGATCACATCCACTCTCAATGACAGAGACTACGAGCGGTAACACTTTTTCTCGCTCACCGCCTTTTACCTCTTGTATCATGGCCAGCCTCTTTAGCGTGATTCCGGCTTCTGTTTCCAGATATCTGAGCATTCGGACTTCTTCATCAATTGGGTTCATATATAGGGCTGAAACCTCTCTACCGTGACTCCCATGGCTGAAAGCATGTTGGCCGTCTCAGCCGAGAGGACCGTTTCTTCAACCAAGTACAAGACATATCGGTATCCATTTTGCTGAGGCAATTTGAGCTGTGTCAATGATCTGCTGCGTGACACGGAATTCTCCGGCGAGCTTGACTTCGTAAACACTCTTTTATCTGGGGCACGGCATGCTGACCCGTCCAGGGAGTGGAGACGGCAAAGTCGAGGATGAAGAGGCCGCGATGCAAGCCCTGGGCGACAACCAGCGCATGGGCTTGATGTTATCGCACGAGTGAAGGGTCCATGCTTACGGTTTCGTGCGCCGGCGGTCCACGCATTGGCGTCTCTTTTCTGGTGCCGGACATGGCCTATGGCCGTGCCGGACAATACCCCTTTTATGGTGCCGGCACCGTCACCCACCCTTACCCCCGTTCCTCTGGCAAAATCACATTCATTTTGGCCTCCATGGCGCAATCGAGGAATTCAGTTGAACCCTCCATTCCGATGGGCCAATACATCAACAAACTATCGTTATCAAATCCCCGCAACACGATAAGCCGAAGTCGCTCAAGACGCCGACGCTTCCATCTTTCATCGATAATAGTGACACTCTCGTACCTCGTATCCAAAGGCCGGGAAACGCCAGAAACAATACTCACTCCTGGCGGAAAAGGCAGCGTTGAATAAGCCAGGACTTCCTGGACTTGCTCGTCGTCTGGAGGCTCTTGATCACAATGCTCGGACCAGCCTTCGTACTCCGATTCCTCAAGCGACGGATTAATACTCAACAGATTGACACGCTCATTCGCACCCGTCCTTAGCGCCCGACCGCGGATGCACCACCGATAAGGCCGGAAGGAATAGAGTCTCAGTTCGTCCGCTCGATCGATTGATAACACTCTCCTCAGAAATCGTCGCTCACGACGGCTGCTCTCGGCCATATCGTCGTCTGACATTCCGAAATAGCGAAGTGAGCCGTTCCACGCCTTCGAGTCCTGAGTCCGAACCACCGCTGATATCACACTTGTTGGAATGGAAGTAATAAGGCCAACAGTTGCTTTCGGAACAAGCGCGCTACGAAGGCCATTCGAACATCCGTAGCGCAGCAACTCCTCACGCAACCACTTAGTACTAAGATCAAGGCTTCCTAACGTCACGTCAACACACCGATCTATATGTTGTTTCATTTTCTAGGAGTACGTCGCCCATCTGGCCAGTCTTTCCACGTGTTTCCGTCGCAACCCGTGTAATCGTAGTGTACTCCTTGAGGTGGACGCGCTACTTGCGCGCGGGGCCGACGAACTGGTCGCCGCGGTTCGATGCGCAATTGTTGAGTGACTTGGGGTTTAAGTCGTTTTTGCGGTATGTGGAGCTGAATCCGGTGCGGGCGAAGTTGGTGGGGTCGGCGGAGCGGTGGGCTTGGTCGAGCGCGCGGGCGCATGTGGAGGGTGTGGATCCGACGGGCGTGTTGTGTTTTGAGCAGTTTACGCGGTGGTCGTTGGATTGGGGGGCGTTTTTGCGGGCGCCGATTGAGGCGGAGAAGGTGGCGGCAGATTGGGAACGGGTGCGGTCGGGGTCGGTGTGGAATCGGCCGGCTTGGATGCTGGTGGTCGCGAAGGAGGTCGCGGGGCGGGCCGTGGGCTGAGTTTGGGGTCTGGGGCTCTGGAGGCGTGGCCGGGTGGATGTGGCGATGGCGAGCTAGGGTTGCGGTCGGTGGACAATTGGCGGCAGGTGGGCCGTGGGGGCGGTCGGTGCCCTCGCTTGCGTCGGCGGTCCCCGCGTTGGCGTCTCTTTTCTGGGTGCCGGACATGGCCTATGGCCCCGGACATGGCCTATGTCCGCGGTCGGTGGACATTTGGCGATGGGAGGGCCGTGGGGGCGGTCGGTGCCCTCGTTTGCGTCGGCGGTCCCCGCATGGGCGTTTCTTTTCTGGTGCCGGACACGGCCTATGCCCCCGGTGGGGCGGCCCATGCTGTCGAAGGTGTACTGATAGATAGAGCCAGTAAGCGGGAGCACGGGCTGGCCGCTGCGGCGTCCTTCTCCTGGTGCCGGTCACCGTCCTTCACCGTCACCGTCCTTCTACCGTCATTCCACCGCTAGTCGAACCAGCGCTTGACAAAATGCCAGCCGACGCAGCCTAGAGTTATAGTCGCGATCATCCACGCATTCCACGTCATCAACTTCTCGCGAGTTACACTCATCTCAAGGGGCGCACTTCGAGAGATCCTGTGTAGAAACTCCATCCTTCTTCGTACGTCTTGTGCAAACCAAAAGAAAAATGCCGAGGCGAACAGTAAAATGACCGCCTTGCCATCTGTCGCAACAGGATCATACCCATTCATTATCAGGGTCGACATCCTCCATTCGCGAGGTTAGGGGAAGCTGGGATAGTGTTAGTCGTGATGACCGAAAGGCCGCCAAGTCCGCCACCAACACCCATCAATGGCGCGGAAGCTGAGACCTGCCAGATGAATTGACCGTTCGAATTCTGACCGAAAGACAAATTGACCGATCCCTGAACAGGCCCAAAGCCAAGCCCGCCATTGATCGAAGTAAAAGTTCCGAGAGAAGAGCCGGGAGTTCCCGCGTTTGATACAAACACTGAAGCGCCAATGTTGGTCTGAGCTCCCAGCACGAGTGGATTGCTTTGAGATGGAACGCCGATATTGCTCTGACCAGCGTAGGCAGTCGCTCCATAAGTATTCGTAATGCCGAGCGTCGGAGCGGTCTGTGAGTTTAGGTACACTCCATAATTCGCACTGTTTTGAAGACTCGCTCCAGCAATCGGCCCAGCTCCAATTTCGGCCTGTTGACCTACAGAAAGGCCACCACTGAGGCCCGTCAACTGCGAACACGGCTGATTCTGTGGCGGAGTATAGCCAGTAAGAATCGTGACAACTGGCGCCGGAGTAGCAGGCGGCGGGCCCGGCGCTGCTGGCATGGAGACCTGCGGCCCGCCGCCTTGCGGGCCTGTCCCGCCCCCACCCATCGGAATTATCGCGCCCAACGAAATATCAACGGACAAGATACCGGATGTTTCAGGTCCGTAATAGTATTGGATCGAACCGATAACATCCTGGAGTATTCCCCACCCGCCGCCACAATCGCCATCAAGACATAATGTGACCTGCTGATAGAGACCCGTCGGATCAGAACCGTTGACCGGATCGTTTTGGACATAGGAATAACGATTCCAACTTCCGGGTGCAGCCACTACAGCACTAGCTTGGTATGGATCGGAAGTAGAGAATCGGCCAGAGGATAACATATAATATCGATTCCGAGCATAATCCAACCCTGTAGAATCTCGATAGTAGGTAGCAAACGAATCGGCATTGGAGACCGTCCCCGACTTCGACTCGCCATACGGGTAATACCCTCCGACCGACCCCAGCCGATCCTGAGTGGTCAGCCGCCGACCGCCGAAGTACTCATCGACCGCCACCTTCTGGAACACAAACACATGCTGACTGGCATCGTTCACCAACTTCACGGCCGAATAGCGCCCGATCCGCTCCCCGACAGCACCCCAGAAGGTAAACTCCGTATTCTTCCAGATGCGCTTGTTGCCCGCGTCATAACCGTAGGTATCCGAGGCGACGGTGGAGAGGCGGTTCAGGGCGTCATAAGTCATCGTGCCCTGGAGCGGCGTATAGGTGGTGTTGCCGTTGGCGTCGTAGGTGTGGGCGGCGATGCGGTTGGTGGCGGGGTCCGTGGTGGTGGTGATCGTGGGGACTGTCCCTTTGACCGCGGACTGCTGCAGGCGATTGCCCCAGCCGTCGTACATCCAGGACATTCCCCAGCCGCCCGCGCCGGCGGTGGCGGCCTGGGTGAGGCGGCCGAGCGAGTCGTAGGTGTAGTTGACGGTTTCGGCGATGCCGCCGCCGGGCGTGGTGGTTTGCGAGACGATCTTGCCGTCGTTCGCCGTGGAGGCGTAGTTGTACGCAATCACCGTCTGATCGAACATCGTCATCGACGTCATCCGCTGGAACGCGTCGTAGGACCGCGTCTCGGTCTGGTTCGGAATCGTCTTGCGCATCTGCGTCAGCGCTCCAAAGGTATTGTACGTCACCTGGTCGACCAGGGTGACGGGCGACAGCGACGGGTCCGTGCGGGTTTCGCCGGTGGGACGGCCCATGCTATCGAAGGTGTACTGATAGATAGAGCCGGTGAGCGGGAGCACGGGCTGGCCGCTGCCGCCGGTTTGCGTATGCGTCGTCGGGTAAGTGACTTTCTTCAAGAGCTTGTCGCCGGAAGTGTCGTACTCATAGTCGATCGCGATCTGGGCGGTGCGCTCGGCGTAGGAGAGGTCGGCGAACTTACGCGTGAGCTTGAGGGTCTTGTTGGTGGGACGGCCTCCGGCCGTGTAAGTGTACTCTTCGCGATGGAGGCCGTTGGGGCACAAGATGGCGCCACCGCCGCTCAGATCCTTCGACCCGTATTGAACGGCGGCCAGACGGCCATAGGTGTTCGTGCCGAGGTCGTAGAAGTACTCGGTGACTTCGCAGGGCAGGACGTTGCCGGAAGCGTCCTTCGGCGTGATCTTGGTGACGCGATTGTTCGCGTCGTAGGTATATTCGAGTTTCTGGCCTTTGGCATCCTGACGGTAGTTCAAGAGATAAGTAGTGGGCGAGTAGTTATAGGTGGTGGTGCCATTCTCCGGGTTGGTGGCCGACGTGAGAAACGCGGTGGTGGCGTCGTAGACGAAGGTGCGCGTCTGGGTGTAAGTGCCGCCGTAGTAGTTAGGACGCGGCATCTGCACCTGCGTGAGCTGGTTGCGCAGGTTGTAGGTGTAATAGGTTTCGAAGTTCGAGCCGCCGCCGGGGTCCGGCTCGGTGACCTGCACCAGATTGCCGATGGCATTCTGCGTGTGCTTCTTCCAGCGGCTCGCCGGATCGGTGACGGTGACCTGATTGCCGGCGTAGGCATAGGTGGTGGTGCCGGCGCTACCGGAGCCAGAAGTATGAGGCTGAATGACCTGCAAGGTGCGGCCGAGACCGTCGTAGACATACTGCGTCCAGAGCACCGTGCCGGCGGGAGCATAGGGCATCGATTGCCGTTTGAGCTTGCCGATGGGCGAGCAGGCGCAGGAATCGTATTCGCTTTCGACGGTGAACTTAACGGCGTTGGTCGACGGGTCCAGGGTTTCGACCTTGAGGGGACGGCCAAGGCCATCGTAGTAAGTGCGTGCCTTCGAGGTCGACGAATAGGTCAACGATTGGTTCACATCATCCTGGTAGGACGTCTGCACTTGAACACCATCCCCGTTCCCTTGGAGGACAACTCGATTTAGACTATCGTAGCTGGTAGCCGACGAATTACCGTTGGGCGTGGAGCTCGACGTGGGCTGGAGCAGCGAGTTCCAGTTCATGGTCATCTGCAGATTACTGTTCGAGTTCGGCGTCATCGAGAGCGGCGCGCCGAAGTTGTTCGACGACGAGTAGTTCCATTGGACGGTCTGCCCGTTGGTGACGGCTTTGATCACTTCGCCCAGAATGTTGTAGGTGAGAACGGTGGACTTCGCCGGACTGGTAGTTTGGGTGACGTTCCCCCGAGCGGTGTAGGCAGTGCTGTAGGTACCGGTGGCGTGCATGCCCGGCGAGCCGACTACCTGGGTCAGCGGATTGCTGCCGCCGTACGAGTCATAGGTGTTTGAAAAGAGCGTGATGGTGTTGGTGCCGTCGGTGAGAGCGCACCCAGTCGGATAACTGCGCAGGTAGTGGGTGCCGGGATTGTAATAAGCGCAGTTGGTGGTGCGGGCTGGCGTCGTCAGATTGCCGAACTCGTAGACCCGGCTTTGGGTGACGTTGCCATAGACATCGAGCGTCTGGTCCGTCTTCATGGTCTTGGCGCTGGCGGTGCCGGGATCGAGATCCGTGGTG
Source organism: Bryobacteraceae bacterium (assembly GCA_965229305.1). Taxonomy (GTDB): domain Bacteria; phylum Acidobacteriota; class Terriglobia; order Bryobacterales; family Bryobacteraceae; genus JALHNI01. The sequence continues at coordinate 102,086 of CBDDIZ010000025.1, forward strand.
ACGCTTTGCACGTAGGGCATCTGGTTCGCATCCTGCGTGTAGGTGTAGGTATGTTTGCGGAGGATGTTGCTGTTGCCGGTGCTGGTGGGGTGTTCGTAGAACTCGTTCAGGAAGCCGCGCGTGTAGTCGTTGGCGGTGGAGAAGATCCAGCGCTTGCGGCCCACGCCGGAGGGGTCGGTGAGTTCGAGGCTCGAGTGCATGACTTGCGTCGAGTCCGCGGCATCGCGGGTGAGGGTGTAGACGACTTCCGAAGCGCCGGCCTGCTTGACGAGGCGGCGATCGGCCAGTTCGCGGATGGTGATGCTGTTGGCGAGGTTGGTGCTGGTGTGGGTGTAGCGCAGTTCACCGGCGCGGGGAAGCTTGGCGGTGAGCATTTCGCCGGAGGCATTGTAAGTGAAGGTGTAGTTCGCGCCAGTAGGGGTGGACGGGATACTCACGCTGGTGAGGAACTTCTGGCTGCCGTAGCTGCCGGCCACGAAGGGGTCGACGAGCGTGCCGCTGGTGTACGTGAAGGTACGACTAAAGCCGGCCGAGAAGCCGTTGAGGGTGGTGGCGTGCGGAATGGGATCCGAGTTGTAGTAGACGCTCGCCATGGTCCCACGCAGATCCACGAGCAATTCGATGCGGGCCGAGGTATTGGCCGTGGAAGAGCCAATCGCCGGTTTGTAAGAGATGTCGACGTAGTTCCCGTTTGCATTTTGAATGCGCGTGGGGTAGCGCGTGCCGGCATCGACTTCCGTAGAGCCGGAGACGCAATCCATCTGCCAGAAGATGCCGCTATTGAACCAAAGCCGGCGGGTGTTCTGGTCGTAACTGACGTAGGCGCCATCTTTGCCGGTCCAGACGCCGCCGGTGTTGGTGGCCAGGTTGTATTCGGCGCCGGTGGCGTCGGTGAAGACGAAGTGGGAGAAGGCGCTGCCGTTCCAGATCGGCGTTAAGGCACCGGCTTGCAGACGCCAGCCGTAACCGAAGCCCAGGTCGCCGGCCAGGCGTTTGACGATGCTGCTGTCTTTACGCCAGATTTGCGCGTTGTAAATGAAGGCGAAGGGGACACTGCCCCCGCCGCGCAGATTGATGCTGAGGCCGGGGAGGGCGAAGTTCAGATTGCCGGAGAGAGTGTCGATGGCTTCGCCGAGATCCCCCGCGCCCCAGCTTTGCGAGAAGCGATGAATGCCAAGACGGGTGGGGACGATGGGGACATTGGGACTGTGGGTGGAGGTGCTGACGGTGGTGGTGACGGTGGAGGAGATGTTGAAGTGCCGGTCCTGCGCGACGACGCCCAAAGTGTAACTGGTGCCGGGAGTAAGTCCGCCAAAGCTGTAGGCATTGGTGCCGGCGGGGACAGAGGCGACGTAGGTGCCGTTCTTGTAGAGGAGATAGTTGGTGACGCCGCTGCCGGAGTCCGTGGAGGCGGTCCATTGGAGGTCGATGACGGTGGGCCAGGGTTGCGTAGTGAGGCTCGAAGGGTTGGTGGGCGCGGTGCGGTCTAGGTCGCGATAGAGCGGCGGATACATGATGCTGTTGAAGCTGACGTGGCCGGGGTAGCCGCTGGTGATGCTGGTGTCCGAAACATGCCATTCGTTGTAGCCGAGCTTGACATGAATGCCGGGATTCGCGCCGTCCTGGCGAATGAAGCTGGTGAAGGGTTGGCTGGCCTGCGAGCCAGCCAGTTCGACGTTTAAGAGCGTGGTGGCCGAGCCGCTGACCACTTTGTAGACATAGAGGCGGGGATTGCCATTCAGGCCGCATTTATTCGTGTCGAGAACGATGTCGTAAGCGGAGCCCACGGTGCCCGCGTAGTCGGAGGTGGCTCGCAGAAGATGATGATGCATGTCCCAGACGGAGCCGCCCTGGCTGCACGTGGCCGGGATGGTGGTGGAGATCTCGTAATCGCTGGTGCCGTCGGGGGCGCTCGTTTGGGAGACCATGAACCCGTCGCTGAAGAGCGGGAAGGTACCCATGTTGGTCCAGTAGGCACTGGGCGTGAAGCTGGTGTAGTTACCAAACGCCAAATAGACGCCCAAAATCAGGGCGACGAAGACGGCAAGAGTGAGACGGGTGCGCATGGGGACCTCGTGGGGATGAAGTTAAGAAGGACGGCAAGTGACCTGGGGACAGTCCCCTGGTTTTCAATAGTTCGTGACAGTGTCTGGGAGCGGGGGGACAGTCCCCAGGGTTACGGGATGGCGACGCCAAAGCGCTCGGGGCGGAAATTACGTTTTAATTGCTTGAATTCTTCGTAAATACTGTCTTTGGAGGCGGAGTCTTTACGGACAGCGCGCTGCGCGCCGGACATGACCCGATCCAGCAGGCTGCGGTCTTTGACGACAAATTCGACGAGGGCCAGGCGGCCATCGTCGCTTAACTCAGCAGTGTAGCCGAGTAAGCCGGGTAAGTCGGAAAACATGGGTCTTTTTGGGTCTTTTCCAGTCCCCGAGCCGACCATGGGAACTAAGGCGACGATCCGTTCGTGAGTCAGGGTGGGATCGACTTTCCGGAATTGGGCTTGCGAGAAGAGGAGAGCAGGAACAAGTAAGAGTAAGAGTACTTTCATGACTTCCGCCGAACCCAATTGTCAACGAATCCCCCCCACATGCAAGCGAATTACAGACAAAAGTCTGTTAATTATCGGCGGGCATTCCTGCGCTCCATGACTCACCTCAGAGGGGGGTAGCGAACCGACTTACACGAACTCTCGGATTCGGCGCAGCCGGAGACGCGCGGTGCGGAGGAGAAGTTCGATGCGCAGTTGTTGGATGACTTGGGGTTTAGGCCGTTTCTGCGGTATGTGGAACTGAATCCGGTGCGGGCGAAGCTGGTGGGGTCGGCGGAGTGGTGGTCGGCGGATCTGGAGCGGGTGCGGTCGGGGGAGGTGTGGAATCGGCCGGCGTGGATGTTGTTGGTCGCGAAGAAAGTCGCCGGGCGGGCCGCGGGGGCGGTCGGTGCCCTCACTTGCGTCGGCGGACATGGCCTATCGCCGCCTATCGCCTATCACCCCGGACATGGCCGATTGGCATTCCGTGGGCGTATCATCACCAGGGATGGTCACTTTACGAGAACAGTTCGGCCCGATCGATATCTACCTCTTCGACCAATTGCTGCGCGGACGCATCGGGCCGGGTGACCGCATTCTGGATGCGGGATGCGGCTCCGGCCGCAACTTGGTCTACTTCCTGCGTCAGGGGTATGAGGTGCTTGCCGCTGACCGTGACGCGGAAGCCGTCGCCGAAACCCGCCGCCTCGCTGCCGCTTTGGCCCCGGCGCTCCCCGCGGAGAACTTCCGCATCGAGCCGGTGGAGCGCATGTCGTTCCCCGATGGCTGCGCCTCCGTGGTGATCCTCAGCGCCGTCCTGCATTTTGCCGCCGACGAGAAGCACTTCCGGGCCATGGTCCATGGGGCATGGCGCGTTCTCAGCCGTGGCGGTCTCCTCTTCTGCCGACTTGCGTCCACCATCGGGATCGAGAGTCAGGTCCGGCCGCTCGGCGGACGCCGTCACCTGCTGCCCGACGGCTCCGAGCGCTTTCTGGTCGACGAGCCGTTGCTGGGGGAAGTCACCTCGGAACTTGGCGGCGAGTTGCTCGATCCGCTGAAGACCACGGTCGTCCAGAACCAACGGGCGATGACGACGTGGGTCCTGCGCCGCAAGGCGTGACCCAGCCGCTATAATTCACCAGCGATGAATTTGATTGTGCGCTCCACGCTCCTCCTCACGGTCGTCGGCTGCGCCGGCGCCGACATCACGGGCGCCGACATCACCATGCCGGCGGCCGGGCTCAAGGCGCCGGCCGAGATCCTCATTGACCGATGGGGCGTCCCGCACATCTTCGCCCGCAGTCGCCACGACGCCTTCTTCGCGCAAGGCTTCAACGTCGCCCGAGACCGCCTCTTCCAAATCGACCTCTGGCGCCGTCGCGGCCTCGGGCAACTCGCCGAAGTTCTCGGCCCAGCTTATGTGAAGCAGGATCAGGCGGCCCGGCTTTTTCTCTACCGTGGCGATATGAAGAAAGAGTGGGCCGCCTACGGGCCCGACGCGCAGCGCATCGCTACCGCCTTTGTCGCCGGCATCAATGCCTATGTCGACTGGCTCGCCAACCACCCGGACCGGCTGCCGCCCGAGTTCCAACACCTCGGCTACCGGCCGTCTCCCTGGGAGGCGAGCGACGTCGTCCGCATCCGCAGCCACGGACTCACCGGCAACCTCACCAGCGAAGTGGCGCGCGCGAACGTCGTCTGCAAGACCGATCCTCAAAACGGACTCGCCTACGACCAGGTCCGCCTCCGCCTCGAGCCCGCCTGGACCGCCCGGATTCCCGAAGGGCTCGATCCCTGCCTGCCGCCCGATGTCCTCCAGGTCTTCACGCTCGCCACGGCGAACGTCCGTTTCGGTAAAGATCTGCTGCGCGCCGACGCCGGCCACCCGCCTTCCGAAATCGATGGCAACGAGATCGATGGCAGTAACAATTGGGTGATTGCGCCGAGCAAGTCCGCTACCGGCCGCCCGATCCTGGCCAACGATCCCCATCGCGCCTACAGCACGCCGAGCCTGCGTTACATTGCCCACGTCAGCGCGCCGGGCATGAACCTCATCGGCGCTGGCGAGCCCGCGCTGCCGGGCATCTCCATCGGGCACAACGGCAGCATCGCTTTCGGCATCACCCGCTTCTACATTGACCAGGAAGACCTCTACGTCTACGAGCTCAACCCGGCCAACCCGCGCGAGTACCGTTACCGGCAGGCGTGGGAACCGATGCGCGTGGTGCGCGAAACCATCCGCGTGAGAGGCGCCGCGCCCGTGGAAGCGGAACTGGAGTTTACCCGCCACGGGCCGGTGATCTACCGCCAACCCGGCTCCAACCGCGCGTATGCCGTGCGCTCCGGCTGGCTCGAACCCGGGACCGCGGCCTACTTCGGCAGCGCCGGGTACGCCACCGCCCGCAACTTCGCCGGACTGCGCCGCGGGGCGTCCGCCGCTCCCGGCTTGAACTACGTCTATGCCGACGTCCGCGGCCACACCGGCTGGTTTGCGGCGGGGCTCGCGCCCATTCGCCCGAACTGGGATGGCCTCCTGCCGGTGCCCGGTGACGGACGCTTCGAGTGGGCGGGCTTCTGGCCGGCGGACAAGCTACCTGGTCTCGACCATCTGCCGGCGGGCTATATGAGCACCTCGAACGAAATGAATCTGCCCTCCGGCTACCCGCACGCGGAGCGCAAGCTCGGCTTCGAATGGGTGAATCCGTCGCGCCATGCGCGCATTGAGGAGGTGCTGAAGCCGCTGGCGAAAGTGACGCTCGAGGATTCGATGCGGCTGCAGAACGACCTCACCTCGATTCCGGGCCGGCGCCTGGCGGCTTTGCTCGCCACGGTGAAGTCAAGCGATTCCAAGACCCAGTCCGCCATTGAGCTCCTGCGGGGCTGGGACGGCGTCGAAAGCGCGGGCTCGGCGCAAGCGGCACTGGCGGAAGTCTGGATGTCGCGCCATTTGCCGAAGGCCTTTCTGGCTGCCACTCTCCCGCGGCTGGCGGCTGCGGCGGTCGCGACGCCGGACATGGCCGTGATGCTCGAGGCTCTCGAGAAGCCCGGGTGGGAGGTCCGCGACCGTGTGCTCTTGCCGACGCTGGGAGCCGCCTACCGCGAGATGGAGTCGCGGCAGGGAGCCGATCCGCAGAAGTGGCAGTGGGGCCGCATGCATCACGCGCTTCCGCCCCACCTGCTGGGCGACGCACTCACCGGGGACCTCCGCCAACGGCTCCAGCCCGGCCCGTATCCGAAAGGGGGCGGAGGGTACACACCGAACTTGTCTACCTACCGGGCCGCCGATTTTCAACTCACCACCGGCCCGTCGTTTCGCATGGTGCTCGACGTCGGCAGTTGGGACAACTCGCGGGCTATGAACTTCCCCGGCCAGTCCGGCAACCCCGACGACCCTCACTATCGCGACCTCGCCCCCTGGTGGCTCTCCGGCGAATACTTCCCGCTGCTTTACACACGCGCCGCCGTCGAGAAGGCGGCTCAAACGCGCATCCTGCTGCAGCCGGCCAAACGCTGACCGAACATTCGCCACCCACGCTGGATGAGGCGAAGCGCTGGAAGGCGCGGGAGGACGAGAACCGGAAGCTGAGCAACTGCGCGGTGGCTGGGAAGTTGCCGTGCCGTGGCACGAGCGAGGAATCGACTTGCTGGCCGAGGAGAGCACCGGCGAAAGCGGCACCGATCCCCTCATTCGCGCCGCTTTTCCTGGCGCCAGTCAGGGCTTGCGCCGGACAGGTCACCGGCGCCAGCGTCGGTCGTCGCCAGTTGCTCACCTTTTTCGCAGAAGAGGCAGTCCCTCGCGCGCGGCGAGGGCCAAAGCTGCTTTACCGTCCCGCCGTAAAATACGGCTGAGACGACCAGGGACCACAAGATCGTCGAAGTGGCGTGGCACCGTTGGCACACACGGGCGACTCACGCCCGTGGGCGACCCGCCAGAGCCGCGGCTTTTCTTCATCTTGCGACGATGGCCGAGCCCGTGCAACGCCAGCGGGCATGCGTTGTATTGCTTTCTTTTCTCTCGCCCTCGGGGGACTGCTCGCGCAGGACTACCGCCCGGGATCCTTTTCCTATGGCTTCAAGCTCGGCTCACCCATTAACGACCCGCAAAGTCAGGTCAACTACCGCACGACCTATCAGCAAGGGCGCTGGACGGGCGGCCCCACGATCGAGTTGCACCTGCCCTATCGCTTTTTCCATCGAGTTCGATGCGCTCTACCGCCAGGAGCGCAGCAACCAAAGCTACACCGCGCGCTACGATCAGAACCTGCCGCCGTACGTCGCCAGCATCGTCACCAAGACGCGCTCATGGGATTTTCCGCTGCTGTTGAAGTACCGCTTCGCGATCGGCAACCTGCGACCCTTTGTGAGCGGCGGGTGGCAGTTTACGCATGAAAATCGAGAAAACACCGCTATCTCCGAGTGCACGGGCCCGACCCAGAGTTCCTGCGCCCCGGCGCCCTCGGCCTTCTTACCGGGGAACTTCTACAACCAGAGCTCCGTGATGCGGGGCGGCCCGGCGGCGGGTGCCGGCCTGGAGTTCAAAACACGCTACGTGACGATCACGCCGGAGCTGCGCTTTAGCCGCGCGATCCACACCTATCCGCGGGACAACCGGTTTACCGGGATGGTGGGCTTTACGTTCGGCGGGCGGCGCTAAGCGCCGGCCACGAGCTAGCGGGCCGCCAGAGCGGGCACGGTCGCCAGCGGCCCCGGAAACTCCGCCCCGAGCAACGACTCGTCGTTGCTGGCGAGCGAGGACACCAGTTCCACGTGCAGGTAGTCGTACATTTCCTTGCTGCGATCGGCGAGGAACTGCGTGCGATAGGCCTCGCGCGCCGAATCGATGTCTGCGCGCAGCGCGGGATAAAGGGCGGCGTTCTCGCGGCCGGCCTTCACCAGATTCGACTTGTAGAGCCGCATTTCCGCCACCTGCACGCGAGCAAACCGCTGCGCCCGGCCGTGCAGTTCCTGATCCTCCCGGCTGAGCGACGCCATGAGGTTCACGAGGCTCTTGCCCTGATCGGCCGTCGCCGCGGGCTGCTCGATGCGCACCAGACCGGCCGGAGCCTTGGCTTCGTTGGCGCGGCGCAGGCTCAAGGCCATGCCGGCCACGTTGGCGAGCAGTTCGAGCGCGCTCGGTTCGAGCGGCGCTTCGCCAGGCTCCGTATAGAGGATGGCGACCACTTTGTCCTGCACCACCACCGGGAAAAGATAGACTTTCGCGCCCGTGGTTTCCGGATTCAGATTGGCGATGGTCTCGGAGAACTCGCTGCTGGTGCGCACCGCGACCACCGTGTCCTGAGACTCGATGGCGTTGGCGAGCGCCGGCGCGGACTGCAGTTCCACTTCGAACGGCGTGGCTTCGATGCCGCGCGCGGTTTCGAGGACGGCGGTGCGACCAGCGATACGGAACACCATGGCGACCTGCGAGAACGGGAGCGCGCCATCGAGCAGCGCGGACTGCCACTGTTCGAGCGATTCGGCCTGATGTAGACGGCGCGCCGCCTGATTCACCCGTTCGCTCAGTTCCCGGCTGGCACTGCGCCCGGCTGCGGTAATCGAATCCCGGGCGCGCAACGCCACCTGTTCATAGCGATGGCTGAACTCGGACTCCTTGGCGCCCAGCGCCTCTTCGAGTTCCTTGCTCTTGGCTTCGAGCGCGGCCTGATACTCGCCTTCGCGAGCCTGCAGCGCCGTCACCAGTTCCTGCTGGCGCTCGGTTAGCGTCTGTTCGAGATAGGCGTCCTTATCGGCCAAGGCAGCGGTCGCCGCGGCGAACTGCGAACCCAACTCTTCGATCTGCTTGAGCTGCGCTTCGTACTGCTTCGCCAGATCCTCATGCGCGTCGAGCGCATTGCGGCGGTCGGAGAGAGCAGCGTCGAGCGATGACTCGAGTTCCGCGACGCGGGCACGCCACACCTCGAGGGTCTCGCCCTCCAGCCGATGCTCCTGCTCCAGCTTTTCGAGGTCCAGCCGGACCTGTTTGCCGATGTCGGCAAAACGCTCGTCGAAAATCCGCTCGAGGTTCTCCAGCCAGCCCTTGGCCAGGGCGTCCTGGACCCGGTCCACCTGGAGTTGCCAGGCCGCCTGAATCTGGTCGCGAGCGGCAGTCTTAGCCTCGGCGAGAGTTCGAAAGAGAGGATCTTGCACAGACATCGCTATGTATATCGTACGAGAGGCTGCCGCGGTACAGGCCTAAGGTGAATTATTTAGTCTTCCCGAGGAAGATTCCCCGACGTTTCATAAGCGGGGGCGCCTGAGGTGAGGTTCACTTTCAGACTGCCCCGCCCCGAACCCATCTCCACCCCATCGAATTCCACCAGCGGCCCCACCCAGCGCACCCGGGCACGGGCGTTCGGGTACTTTTTACCGTTCCAAAGCAAGGTGGTGGCCCGGAGCGTCCCTTCGGCTCGGCGCGATTCCAACCACTCGGGGACGTTGCCGGAGAGGCCAAAGGTGCGCGCCACGGCACTTTGGCGGTTGAGGGTGGGAGCAAACAGGCGCTGGAGTTCCGCCACGTCCAGGGTTGGCACGGTGACGCTGAAAACGTGGGGAATGGCGACACCGGGCTCGTAACGATAGCTGGCCTCAAACTCGACGCCGCCGACTTTGCCCTTGAACGGGGCGACGGTCATGCGGCCGGCGGCCAGTTCCACGGTCACCGGCTGCATCTCCACGGGGGAGGCCAACCCTTCGACGTTCAGGACGGGCGTCGACCGGAAGCTGCCGGACCAGGCGCCTAGCTCGCCGCGCAGGTCGAATCGCAGGTTGCCGGTGAGGTCGCCTTTGGAAATGTCTGAGACGAAACCGGGGGACCATTCGCCGAAGACGCTGTTGAAGGCGCTGCGGAAATTCTCTACACGCAGTTCCCGGAAGGTGGTGTCGAAGGTGAGGTGCGACCCATCGACCAGCACGTTGGCGCTGGTGACGGCCGGGCCAGCGACTTCGGTGCTGGCAGGGACAGAATCTGGTTTTGCGGCTTGGGCAGGGTCTGGGCGAGGGGCTCGATCATAGGCGGCGATGCCCTGATAGCCCAGGCGCGAGAGCCCGAACGTTCCGGAGACCGTGCCGCCAAAGTGAGCCGGCTCGGGCAGGTCATAGCCGAAGCTGCGCAAGAACGCTACCACCGGCTGGATTTCCTGCTGGCGCAAAGTCAGCAGAGTGGCCCAACGCGGATCGCGCAACATTTCAGAAGAGCGGAAGCGGAGCGACAGGGCGGGCAGGTGCGGATTGTCCTGGGGGAGCGAATCGAGCGCGAGCTTTTCGTGCCGTAAGTCCAATTGGCCGCGATAGGAGAGCGGTAAGCCGGCGTCGCGCAGCGGGTTCAGATCGCGCCGCGACGGCTCGAAGGTGAGCTTGCCTTCGATCACGACGGCCGAGATGGGCCCGCGGAGGCGCGCCTCAGTGCTGATGCGTCCGGCCAGATTGTTGGCCCGCCGCTCGAACAGCGTGGCGACCTCGGCCGCCGACGTCCGGTCCAGATCCAGGCTCAAGTCGACCTCGGGGTCCGAGCCGCCAGGGAAGCGAATGCTGCCGGTGGATTGGAAGCGCCCGAAGCCGAGCGCCCGCCGGTCCGTCCGGGCCGGCTCGCCTTCGAACCGCACGCGGAACGCCTTGCCGTCCACGGGCGTAAAGTCCAGGTCGACGCCGTTCAGGTAGAACACGCTTTTTCGCCGGTTGAAGACGAAATTCACCCGGCCGTTGCGGACCTCGACGTCCGGCATGGCCGTATCGGACCGCGGCGTCAACGCCCGCACAATCAGCGGCGAAAGGTTGGCGCCGGCCTCGGTTTGCCGCGACAGGTTGACGCTGGGCTCATCCAGCCGCAGCGTGCCGAACTCGATGCGCCCAGTGAGCAGCCGCAGCAGGCTGAGCCGCGCCTCCAGGCTGGTGACGTAGGCCAGCGGCTCCAGCCCGTAGGCCGGATCCTCATGCACGATGACCTTCTCCACCACGAAGCCCGGGCCTTTCCAGAGGCTGTAAGAAAGGTCGCCCTGAATCTCCACTTTCCGGCCCAGCGCCCGTTCGAGGGCCGTCCGGATCGGCTCGCGGAACTGATTTGCCTGCCAGAACTCGGCCTCGTAGACGCGCCACAGCACGACTCCCAAGGCGAGCCAGAGCAGCGCCTTGCGCCAACGTTTCAGGCGATCCATCGGGCAAAGTCCTCCGGCGTATCGATGTCGGTGACAATTCCCGGGTCGGCGACGTCCACGAACGTCGCCGCCGGATAGTGCGAGCGGATGACGTCGCGGGCTTGGCCGGAGGCGGGCAGGGCGAGCAGTTCATCGATCAAGGGCGGCGAGAGCCGCACCGGATGGCCGCGGGTGCCGTCGTGCCGCGGAATGACGAGCTCGCCCGCGGTCCGCGCCAGCAGGGCGATGGTCTCGGCGGCTACCGCCGGATAGTCGATGGGCTGAAACAGGCAGTCGCAGGCGGGCGGCAGTTGGCGCAGGCCCGTCTGCAGCGAACTGAACTGGCCGCGTTCGGGCGCCGGATTGGTGACCCATTGCACGCCGTCGGCGGAGACACCGGCCCGAATCGCGTCCGCCGCGTGGCCCAACACCACGATCACCGGGTCGCAATGCGGACGGTAAAGGGCGATCAAGCGGCCGAGGAACGTCTGGCCGGCGATGGGGAGCAGAGCTTTCGGCTGGCCCATGCGCGTGGAGGCGCCGCCAGCCAGCAGGATGGCCGCCGGTTTCACTTCAGTAGCGCCCGGGTCTGCTCATTCGCGAATAACGACTTGGAGACCGCCTTCCAGTCCGAAGCCGGCTGCCGGCGGATGGCAATCATCTCCGCCACCACGGAGACCGCAATCTCCTCGGGCGTCACCGCGCCAATCTCGAGCCCCATGGGGGCATAGATCCGCTCGAACAGGTCGCGCGAGAAGCCCTCGCGTTCGAGTTCCTTCACGATGGCGATCGTCTTGCGCTTGGAGCCGATCATCGCGATGTACTTCGCGTTGGTCCCTACGGCCCAGCGCAGCACGCGCATGTCGTCCCGATGCCCGCGCGTCACGATGATCACGTAGCTGTTGGCGTTCACCCGCAGTTGCGGAAACAGCGTTTCGTACTCGTCGGCCAGCACCTCTTCGGCTTGCGGGAAGCGTTCGCGATTGGCAAACTGCTCGCGATCGTCGATCACGCTGACGCGGAAGCCGGCCAGTTGCGCGACCTGCGCCAGGCTTTTCGACACATGACCCGCCCCGAAGATCAAGGCGTGCGGCTGCGGCACGATGGGTTCGACAAAGACGTTCAGTTGCCCGCCGCAGATGAGACCGTTGTCGTAGGCCGCATCCTGGCCGAGCGAAAAGGTCAAGTGCCGCGGTTTTTCGGTCTCGATTACTTCGCGGGCGGCATTCCACACTTCCGCCTCCACGCAGCCGCCACCGACGGTGCCCACCATGGAACCGTCCTCGCGCACCAGCAGTTTCGCGCTTTCATAGCTCGGAATCGAGCCGTTCACCTGCACAATGGTCGCGAGTGCGCATTTTTGCCCGTCGCGCCGGAGCCGGACAATTTCGTCGAAGAGATCCATGGATGGACTAGATGAATTATCGCACAGAGCCCGCAAAATTAGCCTTTTGTTAGACTTGAGGTTTGGTACCTCAGCACACGCACTCCGGGCGCGCCGTTGCCCACCCTTCTTTGGCTCTTTTGTTCGATATGGACGGCGTCATCGTCGATTCCATGCCCCTACACACCAAGGCCTGGGAAGCGCATCTGAGCGCGCATGGCCTGCCGCCCGACGCCGCCGCCAAGCGCATGCAAGGCAAGCGCAATGACGAACTCGTTCGCGACCTGTTCGGCCGCCACCTCGACGACGAGACCGTCTTCGCCCATGGCGCGCGCAAGGAGGAGCTCTTCCGCGAGTTGATGACCGGCCGTCTCCACGAGTTCATGATCTCCGGCGTGGAGGACTTCATCCGCCGCCACGCGGCGAATCCGCTGGGTGTGGGCTCCAATGCCGAACGCGCCAACATCGAGTTCGTCCTCACCGGTTCCGGCTTGAAGGAGGCTTTCCGCATCATCGTCGACGGCCATCAGGTGGAACGCCCCAAGCCCCATCCCGACATGTATCTGAAGGCGGCGGATCTGCTCGAGACCTCGCCGGCCGACTGTATCGTTTTCGAAGACTCGCCCACGGGCCTCGCGGCCGCGCGGGCGGCTGGTATGCGCGTCGTCGCCATCAACAGCGCGGGCCTCGCCGATCTGGGCGGCCCCGTCGATCTCGAGGTTCCCCACTTCTCTGATCCGAGGCTTGATTCATGGCTCCTGACGCAACAGCCTGGTACGCGGTAATTCTGCTCGCCGTGGGCGCGGTCTTCTGGGTATGGAGATCGGGCACCCGGCAACTGGAAGCGCTGCGCGACCTTACCCGTAAGCTGGACCGGATTGGCTCGCGAGTACTCGCCGCCGAATCGCGACGCGCTGTCGCCGACGTGCTCGAACAGGACTTGCCCGGCGCGCTCGGCCCGGTGAACTGGCGCCTGTATTTCTACGAACGCGCCCGCCGCACGCTCGAAGCCGGCGTGGAGATCATCCCCGTCCACGCGCCCGCCGAAGGCGAACCGGCCATGATTGCCTTGGCCTTCCGCCATCGGGTGCCGTCGCGCTTGCGGCCGCCCGGTACGGCCGAGACCATCCACTATCTGCCCTGCGGCTTGAACGACGATACGCATGGCGTGCTTGTAGTGCGGGGCGAAAGTCTGGGAGAAGCCGACGCCGAAGCGCTCAGCCATCTGGCCAATCAGGTAGGCGCCGCGCTGGCCCATCTGGAGGCTCGCGTGGGCCGCGAACTCGAGGCTCGGACAGAAAAGCGGCAAGCCGTCGGCGAAGTGCTGAACCGGGTGATCGGCGAGATTGAGCAGCAGGGCCAGTTCCCCGCCCTAGTGGACCGGCTGCGCGCCATGATGCGCGAAGAGGACCGCCACCTCGCGACCCACGTCGACGTCGCTCCCGTCGGCCCCATCCGCACCACGCTGCTGCTGGAGCCGGACCTCAACCTGCGCCGCGGCTATCTCGCCGCGCTGGGCGACCGCGGCATCCGCACGCTTCCGGCCACCACGGTCGATGAAGCGGCCGACCGCCTGGAGCGCGTCCCCTTCGACTTGGTGTTCTGCTCTGCCAGCCTGGCCCAAAGCGGCTGGCTCGACATCGCCAATCGTCTGGGCCGGCGCGGCCGCCTGGTGTGGCTCGCAGACTCGCGCAGCGCCCACTGGGTGGATGGCTCCGGCCTGCCCGTCATCACCGACGTCGATGGGCTCGCCGCCGTCGTCGCCGGCTGAAACGTTTCCCAGCCCTCCCACGTCAAAATCGGTGGGACCATAGTGAACATGAAGAAGAGTTTGCTCGCGCTGGCCATCGTCGGCGCGTTGTTTGCGCAGGATCGTTATAAGGGCCCCCGCCCGCCGAAGACCGACATTCCTTACCTGCTCCACGCCAACAACCTCGTCGAAACCGACGCGGGCGAAGCGCAGGAAAGCAAGGCCAAGAACGACACCGTGTATACGGTTAGCGGCAGTGCCGCGCGGGCTCGCACGCCGCTCTCCGAACCGATCTTCTTAATCGCCGTCGACAAGCTCTCCGCCGAAAAATTCAGTTGCTACCGCATGGAAGTAAAGGGCGGCAGCCGGCAGTTGGTACTGCCAGCCAAACCCGGCAAGAACTCGCCTCGCCCCATGCGGATGAACGTGACGCGCGTCCAGGATAATCTCTACCGCATGGAACTCTCCGAAACGCTGCAGAACGGCGAATATACGCTGTCGCCGGACGGTTCAAATCAGGCGTTCTCTTTCTCCGTCTACTAAGCCCGAATCGCGTCCAACTGCCGCTTGAGATACGCCAGCAACTCACTGGGCTGGCTGAAGGCCGGCGCCACAATCCGCAGCACGCCCGCCGGGGTGAACTGCGCCTGCGGCGTGCGCTTCACATACTCCATCAAACGCATCGGCTCGATCTGCGCGCGCTCGTGCAGCTTGATGTTAAAGAAACCATGCCGGCGGTCCACCGCCTCCACGCCGACTTGCTGCGCCAGGCACTTGAGCAGCGCGAACTCGATCAGCGTCGTGAGGCCGGGGGGCGTGGGACCGTAGCGGTCCGCCAGTTCCGCCAGCAACTTCTCGCCGGCCGCCGCGTCCTTCACGTCGGCGATCTTCTTGTAAGCGCGCAGCCGCTGATTCTCGTCGCTGATGTATTCGGGCGGAATGCGCACATCGATGCCCAGATTCAGCGTCGAATGAATCTCGAGCGGCACCTCTTCGCCCTTCAACTCACGCACGCTCTCCTCGAGCAGCTTCAGATAGGTTTCAAAGCCCACGGCCGCAATCTGGCCATGCTGTTCGCCGCCCAACAAGTTGCCGGCGCCGCGCAATTCCAGGTCGAGCGCGGCGATCTTGAAGCCCGCGCCTAGGTCGCTAAACTCCTTGAGCGCCGCCAGACGCTTGCGCGCCACTTCGGTCAGTTCCGTATCTTCCGGCACGAGTAAGTATGCATAGGCGCGCCGATTGGAGCGGCCCACGCGCCCGCGCAACTGGTACAGCTCCGACAAGCCATATCGCTCCGCATTCTCGATGAAGATCGTGTTCGCCTTCGGAATGTCGAGACCGTTCTCCGCAATCGTCGTGCAGACGAAGACATCGAACTCATGCCGCATGAAGCCGAGCAGTACCTTCTCGAGCTCCGCCTCGCCCATCTGCCCGTGGCCCACGCCGATACGGACATTCGGCAAGACTTCCTGGATCGAGGCTGCCCGCATGAAGATCGTGTCCACACGGTTGTGGATGAAGTAGACCTGCCCGCCGCGGCTCAACTCCTGCTCGATGCCTTCCTTTACCCGCTTCAGATCGAAGTGCGCCACCACGGTGTGGATCGCCAGGCGATCCTTCGGCGGCGTCTCGATGACGGACATGTCCCGGATCCCCAGCAACGACATGTGCAGCGTGCGCGGAATGGGCGTCGCGCTCATGGCGAGCACATCGACGTTATGCCGGATCTGCTTCAACGCTTCCTTATGCCGCACGCCGAAGCGCTGCTCTTCGTCGACGATCAACAAACCCAGGTCGGCAAACTTCACGTCCTTCGAGAGGATGCGCTGCGTGCCGATCACGATGTCCACTTTGCCCGACTCAAGATCGGCCAGCACTTCCTTCACCTCCTTGGCGGAACGAAACCGCGACAGATGCTCGATGCGCGCCGGAAAGGCCGCAAAACGCCGTTTGAAGGTTTCGAAATGCTGGAACGCGAGTACGGTGGTGGGCGCGAGCAACGCGACCTGTTTGCCGTCGCCCAGGGCTTTGAAGGCCGTCCGCATCGCGACTTCGGTTTTGCCGAAGCCGACGTCGCCGCACAGCAGCCGGTCCATCGGCTGTTCGCCTTCCATGTCGCGCTTGATGTCGCGGACGGCGTTCAACTGATCCTTGGTCGCCGTGTACTCGAACGAGTCTTCAAACTCTCGCTGCCAATTGGAATCGGGCGAGAACGAGAAGCCTCCCGCCATCTTCCGGGCGGCGTAGAGCTTGAGTAACTCGTCGGCCATATCGACCATGCGCGCCTTCACGCGGGCCTTGGTCTTGGTCCACGTCACGCCGCCCATGCGATCGAGCGGCGGCGCCGCATCGCCCGCGCCGCGATACTTCGAAATCAGGTCCAGCCGCGTGAGCGGCACGTACAGCTTCGCTTCGCCCGCGTACTCGAGCAGCATGAAGTCGCCCGGCTGATCGCCCTGCTTGATCTCGCGGACGCCGACGAACTTACCCACGCCGTGCGTGACGTGCACTACGTAATCGCCCGGCTTCAGATCCGCCACATCCATGGCGAACGCGCCCAGGTTGGTTCGCACCTGCGGGGCGGCCACCACGCCGCTCGAATCGAAAACGTCGTCGATGCCGTAGAGCGCGAGGCGCGCGTCCATCAGAGTCACGCCGCGGCGAATGGCGCCGCGCACCAGATAGGTGGAAGCCATCTCGCCTTGATAGGCCCGGTCGGCGAGCATCGCCGGCGTCGTTTCGTTCGAGACAATGCCCAACTGATAGGGCATTTCGTACTGTTTGAAGATGTCGGCCAGGCGCTCCACTTCGCCCGAAGCCGGAGCGAAGAACATGCTCCGTCCGCCTTCATGCGCCCAGGTGCGCGCTTCGCTGATGGCCTGCGTGACGTTGCCGCGGAAGGTCAGTGCGGGCCGCGTGGGAATCGTCAGAGCATCTTCGCCCGAACCGAGTCCCAACTCGCGCAAGGTCAGTTGCGGCAGCCCTTCGGCCTGGCCATGAAACTCGCCCCATTGGAAGAAGTTCGCTTCCGCTAAGTCGGAGTCCTCAGCCAGCCGCTTCGCATAGCGCTCGGCCGCGCCCTTGGTCTGCTCCGGCTCATCCCAGACGATCAGCGGTTTGGACAAGAGCTGAAACAGCGCTCGCGAACGCGGATGCTCCAGCGCCCGGCGAAACTCCCAGCCGGAGCGCTGCGCTGCAATCTCCATCGGCCGAGGAAACTCCGTCAGCGGCAGCACCAGCACGCTGTCCACCTTCGTCACGGAACGCTGCGTGGCGATGTCGAACCGCCGCAGCGAATCGATCGTGTCGCCGAAGAACTCGATGCGAATCGGCCGCCCAGCCTCTGGCGGAAAGATGTCCACAATGCCGCCGCGCACCGAATACTCGCCCACCATCTCCACCGGTTCGCGCGGCTCGTAGCCGATCGATTGCAGATGCTGCACCAGCGTCTCGATCGGCACCTCGTCATCCACCTTCAGGTGCAACGCCAGTTGGCGGTAAGCCTCGGCGTCTTCCACGCGGAACAGCGCGCTCGCCACCGGCGCAATCACGATCGGCACCCGCTGGCTCGCCTGCCGCCAGAGCCCCACCGCGCGCTGCTCACTGATTTCGTCATGCGGCGACAGACCCTGGTGCGGCAGCACGTCAAAGGCCGGCAGCACCATTGGCACCGGCTCGCCCTCGGGCGCCAGCATGTCGAAGAACGTCTTCAGCGGATCGAACAGCGCCTCCGCCTGTTGATTGCCGTCCACCACCACCAGCAATTGCCGTCCTGTGGCCTGCCACAGATGGACGAGGTAGAGCGCCTTGGCTGTCAGCGTCAGCCCATTCAGTTCCACCTGGGCCCCGGCGTTCTGCAGAAAACGGTGGATCAGTTCCTCGAAATGAGGATGCCGCGCGGCGGACTGCAACAGATCTCGGACGGCGGGATGGGTCATTCCGGACGAGAGTTAATCAATTCCACGATGTTGGTGGTCGAGTAGCCCGGCTCAAGCGGCAGCGCCATCACTTGCCCGCCGGCGGCTTCCACTTCTTCACGCCCCGCAATGAAATGCGACCAGTCCGCGCCCTTCACCAGAAAGTCCGGCAGCACCTCGGCGATCAGTTCCCTGGGCGTGTCTTCGTCGAACAGCGTCACCGCATCCACCGCCGCCAGGCCCAGCGCCATGCCCGCGCGCGACTGCTCCGGCAGCATGGGCCGCATAGGACCCTTTAAACGCTGCACGCTCGCATCCGTGTTCAACGCCAGAATCAGCACATCGCCCAGCGCCCGCGCGCTCTCCAGCAACCGGATGTGGCCCGGATGCAGGATGTCGTAGCAGCCGTTGGTGAACACCACGCGCCGCCCTTCGGCCCGCCAGCGCTCACGTTGCGCCACTAAATCCGCGCGCTCATAAAACACACCCATATACTGCAATTATGAATCGTCTTCTCCCGCTGATGGGCGTGGTCCTGCTCCAGGCGGCTTCTCCCGAGCGCGACGCCCGCCTGGCGCAGGCCGCCCAGTCGATGAAGCCCAAGCTCATCGATACGCGCCGCGACTTTCACATGCACCCCGAACTCTCGAATCGCGAAGCGCGAACCGGGAAGGTGGTGGCGGAGCGCCTCCGCGCGCTCGGCTTCGACGAAGTCCGCACCGGCGTGGCGCGCCATGGCGTCGTCGGCATTCTCAAGGGCAAGCTCCCTGGCGGCGTGGTTGCTTGGCGGACGGACATGGATGCCCTGCCGATCAACGAGACGATGAACATCCCGTACAAGAGCCAGAACCCCGGCGCCAAGCACGCCTGCGGGCACGATGGACACCTCTCGGTCGCGCTGGGCACGGCCGAGATCCTCAGCAGCCTGCGCGACCAGATCCGCGGCACCATCGTCTTTATCTTCCAGCCGGCCGAAGAAGGTCCGCCGCCGGGAGAAGAGGGCGGCGCCCCGCTGATGATCAAGGAAGGCGTCCTCGACCGGCCCAAGGTGCAGGCCATCTTCGGGCTCCACATGTCGATGGGCGGCCGCGCTGGCACCGCCGGCTACACCAGCGGACCTTCTCAGGCTTCGTCGGACACTTACGAGATCGTCCTGCGCGGCAAGCGCAGCCACGGCGCCAATCCTCACGAGGGGATTGACGCCATCGCCATGGCTGCCCAGTGTTATCAGGGTCTGCAACTCATCAAGAGCCGTCGCATCGACGCCCAGCAGCCCATGGTCCTCACCATCGGCAAGATCGCCGGCGGCGACCGTCATAACGTCCTCGCCCAGGAAGTCCGCATGGATGGCACGCTCCGTACCTTCAGTGAGAAGACCCGCGAAGAAGTCCGCACCATGATGAAACAGACGCTCGCTAACTGCACCGGCATGCTGGGCGGCACCTACGAGCTCAACTTCATCGGCGTCGGCAATCCGCCCGTCGTGAATGACCCGCCGTTGGTCGCCAAGGCCGTGCCATCGCTCGAGCGCGTGCTTGGCAAGGACAACGTGAAGGCCAGTCCGCCGGCGATGGTCTCCGAGGACTTCTCTTACTACCAGCTCAAGATCCCGGGCTTCTTCTGGTGGCTGGGCATCGCGAACCCGGAACGCGGCATCACCGGCGGCCTGCACACTGCCGACATGGATATGGACGAAGACGCACTCGTTCACGGAGTGAAAGCAGCTTCGGCGATGTTACTCGACTTTCTGGATCAGCAACGCTGACCAGCCTTCTAAGTCGAACTGCCGGCCGGGGCCGAAAACGGCTTCCAGGCGCGCGACACTCGAAGGCCGAAAGCCTGATAGAATCACCGCCCGTCGCGTCACGCGGAGTAAGTCCTGCGCCAAAGTCACTAATACCTCGGCATTGATGTTCGCCGTCACCACATCGACGCTCGCCGCTTTGACCGCACGCGCCGAGCCCACAAAGTAGTCGACGGGAATGTGCTCGCGCGCCACGCGTACGTCGGCCTCTTCGATGTCGCAGCCGATCGCACGCGCGCCCAAGAGACCCGTCGCGGCGCACAGAATTCCGGAGCCGCAACCCACGTCGAGAACGCGATCGCCCGCGCGCACGGCCGCTTCGAGCCCCATCATCGCCAGCCGCGTCCCGGGATGCTCACCCGTTCCGCACGCCATCCCCGGCTGATACTCCAGACGCAGGCGTCCCTCGGGCGTTGGCTCGGTCAACCAGGCGGGCGTCAGATAGAAGCGCTCGCCCACCAGGCGCGGCTGCCAGTTCTCCTGCCAGGCGGTGCTCCAATCCTCGCTGGGCGCCGCCTCGGGCGTCCCGAACTGAGCCGCGGTGTCGAAGTCTGCGAACCAGGCGACTAACTCAGAGTCTTCCTGTAACACGCCCAAAGTACCGGCCTCGTGTAAGTCGGCCACTAAGGCGTCCTGCTGTTCCGCCTCACACCCAATACGGACGGTGAACACTAACCCTGCACTCGCTTCTCTTTACCGGTCCAATACTTCTCTCGCAGCACGATCTTCTTGATCTTGCCGGTGCCGGTCTTCACCAGCGGCTCCGAGGAGAACTCGATCAGGCGCGGCATCTTGAAGCGGCCCAATCGCGTGCTGAGATACTCGATCAGTTCCTCGGCCGTCAGCGCCGCATCCTGCTTCAGCACCACAATGGCCGCCGGCACTTCGCCCCATCGTTCATCGGGCGCCGCCACCACCGCGCACTCGAACACCGCCGGATGCGAGAAGATCGCCTTCTCCACTTCGATCGACGAGATGTTCTCGCCGCCTGAAATGATGATCTCCTTCTTCCGGTCGACGATATGAATCTGGCTATGCTCGTCCCACACGGCCATATCGCCGGTGTGAAACCAACCGCCCTCCATCACCGCGCGCGTGGCCTCGGCTTCGCGATAGTAGCCTTCCATCACATGATCCCCGCGCGCCACCACTTCGCCGATCGCCTCCATGTCGCGCGCGACGTCGTTCATCTCGCCGTCCACCACGCGCACCTCGACCCCGGGCGAAGCCCAGCCCGCCATGGCCTGACGCCGTAGCCGCTCCGGCTTCACCGAGTAGTCCACGCCCTCTTTCCAGCGCGAGGTCGTCAACAACGGCGCGGTCTCCGTGAGCCCGTACCCGCAGATGCACTCGCAGCCCATCGCCTGCTCCAGCCGGTCAATCAATTCCGGCGAAGACGCGGCCCCGCCCAGAATGATCTGCTTCAAGCTGCTGACGTCGTAATCCTTGATGCCTGGATGATTGATCAGCGCATTGGCCATCGTCGGCACCAGGCACATGTAAGTCGCCTGGTGCTGTTGCGTCAGCCCCAGCACAAACGCCGGATCGAACCGCCGCACCATCACCTGCTTCCAACCCATCATCGTGCTCACCTGCGGTCGGCCCCAGCCATTCGCATGGAACAGCGGGATCGTATGCAGGTCGACCACGTCGCGCCGATGTTCCAGCAGCACCGCCATATCGATCGCATGCAGATACAAGGTCCGGTGCGTCAGCATCACACCCTTCGGCGTTCCGGTGCTGCCGCTCGTGTAGAACAGTTCCGCCACCGAGTTCTCATCCACCGAGCCGATGTCCGCGCGCTCCGGTTCGCCCGTCGCCAGAAAGTCCTCGTACACCAGATCGGCGCACGCGGGCTTCTCCGCATCCAGGGTCATGAAGAACTCGATGCCGCCGCACATCGTCCGCAGCTTCTCCACCAGCGGCACAAAATCATTCTCAAACGCCAGCATCCGCGCGCCCGAATGATTCAAAATCGTCGCCAGTTCATGCAGCGAGAGACGCACGTTCAACGGCATCACGATCGCGCGCGCCTGCACCACGCCGTAATAGGCTTCGAGCAACTGATTCGTATTGAAGCTGAGATAGGCCACGCGATCGCCGGCGAGAATGCCAATCTTCTTGAGCGCCGTGGCCAGGCGTCCCACGCGGTCGCCGAACTCGCGATACGTGAACTGCCGGTCTCCAGACACCACCCCGACGCGATCGCCAAAGAGATCCACTGCCCGGTTCAGGCAGCGCAAAGGAGTAAGCGGTACGAACATGGTGCCTCGAGTCTTAGTAATAGTCGCTGCAAGAAAGATAGTAGCCGCATCTTTCGCAAAAGAGCTTACACTTGCGCTGCTGCAGGCGCAGACTGCACACCGGGCAATGCAACATAGGCTCTCGTTCAGCCGGCGAGGGCTGGGCGGCAGGAGGCGCGGGTTGGGGCTTGCTGACGATTGTCACAGTATAAACTGAGGTATGCGATCTCGCGGAAGGTTTTGCACGTTTCTCGCGATTCTGGCGGCTGGCGCCTGGCTGACGTTCGGCCAGAAAGCTCCGCCGGAGCAACCGGCGCGCTACGCGGTTCGCGGCTTGCGCGGTGCCGTGGCCGGCGGCAGTGAGCCCGCCACCGAAGCCGGCATGCGGCTCTATCATCAGGGCGGCAACGCCGTCGATGCCGGGGTCGCCGCGATGTTCGCCGCCTCCATCGTCGAGTACTCGCACTTCGGGTTTGGCGGCGAAGCTCCCATCCTGATCCGCACCAAAGAGGGCAAGGTCGTTTCCATCGCCGGCGTCGGCACCATGCCGAAAGCCGCCACCGCGGACCTGTTCCGCAAGCGGCGTTTCCTTCCCGGCGAAGTCCAATACCTCGAGCCGGGCGGCGTGGCTCAGTTTGTTCCCGGCGCCGGCATCATGCCCGCGCTGGTGCCCGGCATGGTGGATGCCGGCCTGCTCGCCCTGCGCGAATACGGCACCAAGAGTTTCGCCGAAGTGATCGCCCCCGCCATCGAACTCGCTGACGGCGCCCCACTCGACGAATCGCGCGCGATGACCATCAACAGCGGCCGCCGTTTCTTCAAACTCTGGCCCACCTCCGAGGCGCACTGGATCGGCGGCGCGGACCGGATCGCGCCCGGCGCCATCTTCCGCCAGCCGGACCTCGCCAAAACCCTCCGTGCCATGGCCGACGCCGAGAAGCGCGCCGGCGGCAATCGCCTCGCTAAAATCGACGCCGTCCGCAATTTCTTCTACCGCGGCGACATCGCCCGCCGCATCGACGCCTTCGTCAAGCAGAACAACGGCCTCCTCCGCTACGAGGACATGGCCGCCTTCAAGCTCACCGTCGAAGAGCCCGTCTCGACGACTTACCACGGCTACACCGTCTACAAGCCCGGCTTCTGGAGTCAGGGCCCTTCGATGATCGAAGCGTTGAATATGCTCGAAGCCGGCAATCATTCTGCCCTGCCCTATCAGTCCGCCGAAAGCGTCCACCAGATCACCGAAGTCCTCAAGCTCGCCTACGCCGATCGTGATACCTACTACGGCGACCCCAAGTTCACGAACGTTCCCGCCGCCGTGCTGCTCTCGAAAGAGTACGCGGCGGAGCGGCGCAAAGCCATCGGTCCGCGCGCCTCGCTCGAGTTTCGCCCCGGCACCGTCAACGGCAAGATCGGCAAGCATCCCGCGGAAATCGAAATGGCGCGCATCAAAATCGATGATTCGCTCATGGCCCGCGACACCACCTGCCTCAACGCAGTCGACGCCAGCGGCATGATGTTCGTCGCCACGCCGTCTGGCGCCTGGCTGCCTTCGGTCATCGCCGGCGATACCGGCATCCCGCTCACGCAGCGCGCGCAGAGCTTCTTCCTGATTCCCGGCCACCCCAATGAACTCGCCCCCGGCAAGCGTCCGCGCGTCACGCTGAGCCCGACGTTGGTCACCAAAGACGGCAAGGCCTTCCTCACGCTCTCCACGCCCGGCGGCGACAACCAGGATCAGGCTCTGCTGCAGTTACTGCTCGATGTCATTGACCAGGGCATGAACGTCCAGCAAGCGGTTGAGTCCCCGCGCCTCCAGACCCGCCATCTCGTCTCGAGCTTCGACAACCACGCCATGAACCCCGGCGACCTGCTGCTCGACGACCGCCTCCCGGCGAAGACCATCCTCGAGCTTCGCCAGCGCGGCCATCGCGTCGCCACGCGCTCCAAGTGGACCTACGACGCCGCCCCCGTCATGATTCGCGTCACGCCCAATGGCATCATCGAAGCCGGCGCCGATCCCTACGCCTACCGCACCGCTCGCGCCTGGTAGAACATGGACCTGCACACCTTCGCCCAAAGCTACACCGACGCTTGGGGCAGTCAGGACCCCGCCCGAGTGGCCGCGCACTTCTCGGCCGACGGCTCGCTGGCCATTAACGGCGGCGCACCGGCCATCGGCCGGGAAGCCATCACCGCGGTCGCGCAATCTTTCATGACCGCCATCCCCGATCTGGCGCTCACCCTGGATGACCTTCGACCCGACGGCGACCGCTTCGCCTACCACTGGACCTTCACCGGCACCTACGCCGCCACCGGTCGGCCGGTCCGAGTCAGCGGCTATGAGTCCTGGCTGATGTCGCCGGAGGGCCTCATCGCCCAGTCCTTCGGCCACTTCGACGCCGAAGACTACGTCCGTCAGACCGCCTAAACGGCGATCCCCCAGTAGAAAATCTTGTGCGGCCCCTTGGTCACCCGCTGAAAGTGCTCCGCCCCCGGCGGCACGATCAGAAAGTCGCCTGGCGCGACCGCATGCTCCTCGCCGGCCACGTGATACACCGCCTCGCCTTCGAGCACGTAATAGATCTCGTACATCGTCTCGTGCCGATGCGGCTCCATCACATCGCTTTCCTGCAGCGTCGCCACGGCTACCTGCGTCACATTCGGGAGCACGCCACCCCGCACAATCACCGCCTTCGGCGTCCCGTGACGGCTCGGCTCTTCAATTCGCTCGCTTACCCGGACCAGCATGGCGCTACGCTACCATGAATGCTCATGTTCCTTCGTGTTCTGCTGTTGTTCATCGCCTCGGCAGGCTTCATGGCGGCGCAGGAGTGGCGTCCCGTCCGCGGCGGTATCACCGGCGGCATCAGCGACCTCGCCCTGGTTGAGCACTCGCCCGAGAAAAGCTCCTTCCTTGTCGTTCACGACAACAAGGCGCCGTCCGAACCTCGCATCGGCCTGATCACCGTCTCCGGCCCCAAGCCGGTCGTCTACCAGCCCGTCGAGTGGAAGTGGGAGAAGGAAGTCATCGACCTTGAATCGATCGCCGCCTTCCCCGGTCGTCCCGGCGAGTTTGTCGCCCTCATCAGCCGCGGCACAGCCTTCCATCTCAAGCTCGCCCCCGATCATCTCCACCTCGAAACCCTCGGCCACTTCAGCCTCCCGGACCCGCCTCCCAACCAGAACTTCGAAGGCTTGTCCCTGCAAATGGTGGACGGCCGGTTCCTGATCGCCTGGGCCGACCGCGGCGACGGACCCCGCCCCGCCCGCATCTACTTCGGCGAGTTCCAGCCCCAGCCCTACGCCGTCAAGCACGTCCGCAGCATCGCCATGCAGGTCCCCTGGCCCACGCAATACGTGCGCCACGTCTCCGAGATGAAGGTGGATGAAACCGGCGTCCTGTTCATCGCCGCCGCCTCGGACCCCGGCGACGACGGCCCCTTCGCCTCCGCCATCTACCTCGGCGGCATCTTCCGCCCCAGCCCCAAAGGCGGCTTCGACTTCCGCCCGCACCCTCGCCTTCTACGCCTCCGCACCATTCCCGACCACAAGATCGAAGCTCTCGAACTGGTCCCCGGCCTCGGCGGCATTATCCTCGGCACGGATGATGAGAATTTTGGGGGCTGGGTGATGTTTAACTGGTAGGCATGCAATTTGCCGCCTTGGCCCTGGTTGGCCTTTCCGTCGTCCCCGTCTTCTCTGTTGATTCGCTCGTCCTGATCGGCACCTACTCCCGGGGCAAGAGCGAAGGCATCTACGCCTACCGCTTCAGTTCCGACACCGGCAAGCTGACCTCCCTGGGCTTGGCGGCAAAGGCCAGCAACCCCTCCTATCTCGTCATCCACCCGAACCGCAAATGGGTCTTTGCCGTCGGTGAGGACGCGCAATACAAAGGTGAGCGCGCCGGCAGCCTCACCGCCTTCACCCTCGACGAAGCCACCGGCAAGCTCACTGAACTGAACACCATCTCTTCGCACGGCGCCGCGCCCTGCCATCTGTCCATCGATAAGACCGGGAAGTTCCTTCTGGTCGCGAACTACACCGGCGGCAACGTCGGCATCTTCCCCATCGGCCCCGATGGCCATCTGCAGGAAGCCACCAACGTCGTCCAGCATCGCGGCAAGGGCACCACGCCCCGCCAGGGCCAGCCGCACGCCCACTCCATCAACGTCGCCAAAGGCAATAAATTCGCCGTCGCCGCCGACTTGGGCACCGACGAAGTCATCACCTATCGCCTCACCACCAAGGGCGGCCTGCTCTCCCCCATCTCGCGCGCCAAACTCAAAGACGGGTCCGGCCCGCGCCACTTCGCCTTCCACCCCTCGAACAAGTACGCCTACTCCATCAACGAGCTCGCCTCCACCGTCACCGGCTATACCTGGAACGCTTCCACCGGCGAGTTGAAGGAGTTCCAGACCCTTTCCACCCTGCCCGACGGCTATCGCGGCGAGAGCTACACGGCGGAAGTCGTCGTCCATCCGAGTGGGAAGTTTCTCTATGGCTCCAACCGCGGCCACCAGTCCATCACGGCGTTCACCATCGCGGCGGATGGCCGCCTCACCTCGCTCGGGCAGACGCCCACTGGCGGGGAATGGCCCCGCAACTTCAACATTGACCCCAGCGGCAAGTTCCTGATCGCGGCCAACGAACGCTCGGACTCCCTCACCGTCTTCGCCATCGATCAGACCACCGGCAAGCTCACCGCCACCGGCGAAAAGGTCGAAGTGGGCGTCCCGGTCTGCGTCAAGTTCCTGGCCAAAAAGTAGGCCCCCGGCGGGGGCATGATAGCCTTTCTCTCATATGAAGTTTTTGGTTTACAGCCACAATGGAGGCGCGCCTCAGGCCGGCGTGCTCGTCAACGATCATGTCATTTCGATTGCCGGCTGCGGCTATTCCTCGCTGCTGCCGGTGATCGAAGGCGGCGCGGCCGCCGCGGCAACCATCAAAGCTCATCTCGCGCAGCACCCCGGTGGCATCCCGGTCTCGCAGGTGAAGTTGCATGCCCCGATCCCGAACCCGCCCAAGCTGTTCATGATCGGCCTGAACTACCGCGACCACGCGATCGAATCCGGCATGGCGATCCCCACCACGCCCACTGTCTTCAACAAATTCGACAACTCGATCATTGGCCCCGGGGACACCATCGTGCTGCCCAAGGCCACCGCTCAGCCCGACTACGAAGCCGAATTCGCCTTCGTCATCGGCAAGAAGGCCAAGCATGTCAAAGGCGCCGACTGGAAAGAGTACGTCTTCGGCTACACGATCATCAACGACGTCTCCGCGCGCGACCTGCAACTCGCTTCGCCGCAGTGGTTGATGGGCAAGGCCTGCGACACTTTCTGCCCCATGGGCCCCACCATCGTCACCGCTGACGAGATTGCTGACCCGCACAATCTCCGCATCGGCCTCCGCATCGGCGACGAGGTCCTCCAGGATTCGAGCACGAAGGAACTGATCTTCGACATCCCCGCCCTGCTCGAATACATGACGAAGGTCATCACGCTCGAACCCGGCGACATCATTTCCACCGGCACGCCTCCCGGCGTCGGCTTCGCGCGCAAGCCCCCGCGGTATCTCCGCGCCGGGGACGTCTGCACCGTTTTCGTCGAAGGGCTGGGCGAACTCACCAACCCGGTCACCGTCGAAGCCTAGTCTCTAACCCACCGGTTGCGACGGCAGGGGGCCTTCGGCCTCCTGCCGTTGTAGTTTCAGCACCAGTTCCACCTGGGCCAGCGGCAGATGCAGCACACTCGCGATGTGCGCCGGCGACTCGCCGCGGCGGTTCAGACGGAGAATCTGCACCCGCTTATTCAAGTTCATCCCGGTCTCCATCGTCAGGTTGATGGGCATCGCCGGCGGCGGCGCTTCGGCCGGGGGAGCGGGCGGCAGTAAGTCCATCCGCTGATGCAGCGTCCGGCACTCGAGTGCCAGGGTGCGGTTCTGCTTTTCGAGCGCGGTCACCCGTTCGGACAGGCGCGTCACCAGCCAACCCACCACTCCGGCGCCGGCCAGGGCTAACAGCGCTACAAAACCAAAAATTCCGAGCATCAGCATGATCTAGCTCAGCGTCCGCAGCCTTTCTCGAGGGCTGATGATCTGTTGAATCCGCACCCCGTAGTTTCCCTCCACCACCACCACTTCGCCGCGTGCGATCACGCAGTTGTTCACGATCAGTTCCACCGGCTCCGCCACGCCGCGGTTGAGTTCCACCACCGACCCCGAGGTCAGCTTGATCACGTCCTTGAGCGGCACGCTCGCCCGGCCGAAGCTGACGCTCACCGGCAACTCCACGTCCATTAACAAACCCAGCGTCTTCGAGTTCTCGATGTGCTCGGGTTGTCCTTCCGTCGCGGCCGGCGCCGGAGGCGGCGCCGGTGGCGCGTCCACCGCGGAGAGCAGGGCCACCAGGCTCGCCTCCACACCCGCAAACAACAACACCGGCTCGCCGTTCACCACCACGCGAATCGCCTGCGATACCTGCCCGGACTTCTCCGCGCCGTTGGTCGCCGAAACATTCTTGCCCAGCAGCGCGCCGATCTCCGACGCTACCCCAGACAAGCCTTGGCTCAGCAGTTCGAGATACGTGCCGCGGACACTGTCGCGATCAAGTTCATCGACCCCCGCCGCCTTCAGCGCCTCGCCGCCAATCCGTTCCCAACTCACCTCCGGCGCCGCGACCGTCAGGCGTCCTTCCCCGGCGTCGAAGCTCTGCTCCCAACTCAGCAGTTCCGCCCCGGCTTGGGCGGACTGCGAGTCGAGCGTGGCAGTCACCTCCGAGCCCAGCATGGACCCGGTTACCGCCGCGAACTTCGCCGCGAATTGCTCAAATAGCCAGCGTTGCCGATCCACCATCCCTTAGACCTGCCCGCGCTTCATCGGCCAGCACTTCTCCAGATGCGTCCGCAGCCGCAACAACGCCTGCGACTTCAACTGCGAGATGCGCGACTCGTGCAGTCCCACCACCTTCGCAATCTCCCGTAGGGTAAGTTCCTCCTGGTAGTACAGGCTCAGCACCATCTTTTCCACCGGCGGCATCCGGTCAATCGCTTCCACCAACAGCCGCTCCAGTTCCGCGCGCTCCACCACGCGCGATGGCCAGTTTTCTTCCTTGTCCGAAATGTACTTGAGCAGGTCACGCCCGTCGTCATCGCCTGAGCTGGCTTCGAGACTTCCCAGGTTCACCCCGCGAATATCCACCAGCCACTCGTGATACTCCGCCATCGACACGCCCAACTGGGCCGCAATCTCTTCCTCGGACGGTGCCCGGTGCAGCCGCTGTTCGGCCACCGCAATCGCCGCTTCGATCTGCTTGGCGCGCTTCCGCTGTTGGCGCGGCGCCCAGTCGAGCCCGCGCAGGCTATCGAGGATCGCCCCGCGGATCTTGTATTCCGCATAAGTCTTCAGCTTCACCTGATGCATCGGATCGAAGCGGTCGATTGCCGAGATCAGGCCCACGATGCCCGTCGAAATCAGGTCGTCGATACTGACGCTTTCCGGCAGCCGCTCATGAATCCGCCGCGCAATCAACCGGACCTGCGGCAGATGCTCGAGAATCCGCTGCTCCCGTTCAGCGGGGGTCAGCGTCCATTTTGTCGCGGTCTCGCCTGGTTCTTCCGCCGCTGCCGGCTCGATCACCGCCAGCGTGTCCAGGTCCAACTCTTCCGTATATCGCCCCAAGCCTCTCGCCATTCCTCTCACTTCCTTGTGCCCCTTACGAGGCCGTCGCCGTCTGCCGGCGTCGCGCGCTCTCCAAAAACGCGCCCATCGGCGGGTCGCCCACCATCAAGTCCAACAGCCGCGGGATCGTGGCCGGCTCGAGATCCTCGGGAATCGTCTGCCCCATCGCCAGATAGGACACGCGCGCCTCGGCTTCGTCCAGCGCCAGCAGCAGCCCGCCGATCGCCTCCGTCTCATCCAGCCGCGTCAGGATCACCTTCGTCGCTCCGTAGTCATGAAAACGATCCAGCAGGCGCGCTACGTCCGTGCCCTTCTGATAAGCCGGCACCACCAAGTGGCAATCCACCCGCGGATCACTGCTGAAGAACCGCGCCAACGACGCGCCGTCCGCCATCTGTCCCGGTCCCAGCCCCGGCGTATCGATCAAAATCAGTTCCTTGCTCGCGTGCTCATTCAACAACTGCCCCAGCGCCGAAGCCGTCTCAGCGAGATCAAACCCCACCCCCAGAATCGCGGCATAGGAGCGCAGTTGCTCGGCCGCGCCGACGCGCAGGTTGTCCGTCGAGATGATGTGCGCCGGACGGCGCGTCCGCAATCCGTAGTGAGCCGCTAACTTCACCAGCGTCGTTGTCTTGCCGACGCCCGGCGCACCCACCAGGGCCACGACTTTGCTCGCCGCCTTCGGACGCCCCAAACTCGCATCGATCCGCAGCACCCTTGCCAACTGATCGAGCACGGCCGCCGCCAGCGGACTCGTCTCGGCGAACGTCTCCGCAAGCACGCCCGGCTGCGCCGGAAACACACCGCTTCCCTGCCCGAACAAGCCTCCCGAGGGCTGCGCACTCACCCGGGGAAACGGACGAATCGGCGCGCCAGCCCGGCATTGCTCTTGCCCACGGCGCACCAGTTCTCGGGCCGCGCGCTCCGGCAGATCGCGTCGCAGCAAAAATTCGGTCAGTTCCTGCTCGTCCTGACGACGGCTGGCCGAGTTCGCCTCCGCTTCGTCGCCCCGCCACAAGGATGGCGCCAAGGCGCCCCGCGAGATCTTTCGCAACTCCTGCCGCAGCGCGACAATCTCTCCCTCCAAAATCTCGAAGCGATGGCCGCGGTCCTCCCCTGGCGCGGGCGGCGCTCCGGAGGTCGCCGCCGCGGCGGGCGCCGGCCGGTCGTCGATCCCGAAAACCACCTCATAGTTCCCCAGATGCCTCGCGTCGGCGGGCGTCGGCCGTGAGTTCAGAATCACCGCGTCCTCACCCAACTCGCGGCGGGCCAACTCCATCGCCGCTTCCACCGTGCCTGAAAAATAGGATTTGATCCGCATCTGTCTCCTAGAGCGTTCCCAACGTGATCACATTCACCCCGGACGGAATCTCGGCGTGCGAGAGAAAGACGAACTGCCCCGGCAGCGCTTCGGTCAGTTGCCGCAGGAAGAACCGCACCTGAGCGCTCACCAATACGACCACCGGCACATCCGGACTCGGCGACACCCGCGTCAGCCGGTCCAGTAAGTCGCGAATCCGCGCCGGCGCCAGATTCAGATGGCTCGTCTGCTCCCCGTGTTCCACCGCGCCTTCGAGCGCCTGTTCCGTTCCCGGATCGAACATCCAAACCGGTAACTCATTCTTGGGAGTTACATAAGGCTTCACCACCGCGCGCCGCAAGGTCTGACGAACGTACTCCGTAAGTAACACCATGTTCCGAGTTGCATTCGCCGCCTCGCCCAGCGCTTCCATAATGGAACTCGCATCCCGAATCGAAACACGTTCGCGCAGTAAGTTCTGTAATACCTTTTGCACCGTCGACATGGGGAGCAATTTGGGGACCAAATCCTCCACCGCCTTCGGATTGTCGAGCGACACACGATCGAGCAGCGCTTTTACGTCCTGCCGCGACAGTAACTCGTGCGCGTAACGGCGAATCAGTTCGCCTAAGTGGGTACCGAGTACGCTCACCGCATCCACGACGGTGAAGCCGGCCGCGCGGGCGGCCTCGGCCTGCGCCGTGGGAATCCACCAGGCCGCCATGCCGAACGCTGGGTCGCGCGTGGGCTGCCCGCCCGCCGGTCCCGGCACCGGACCGTCGCCGGAACTGCGGCCCAGCGCGCTCGAGATCGCCAGATCCATTCCGGCCGGCAGATCGAAGCGCGCAATCTCGGTCCCCTTCAGCAGCACCACATATTCGCGTGACCGCAGGCTCAAGTTGTCGGTCACCCGCACCGGCGGCAGCAAGTAACCCAGATCCCCGGCCAACTGTCGTCGGATGCCGGCAATACGCCGCAGTAGCGGCGAGTTTGCCCCCCCCTCCACCAGACGTACCAGGCCCAAACCAACCTCCACGGCCAGTGGCTCCACCTTCAACAACTGCTCGACGTTCTCCTTCGGCGGCCCCGACGAAGCGGCCGGCTTGGCTGCCAACTCTTCGGCAGCGCCATTTTTTTGCCGCAGCTTCCAGGCCATCGCACCTAAGCCCCCGCTCAACAGGAAAAATGGAATCTTCGGTAATCCGGGAAACGCCGCCAGCGCCAGCAGGATGCCACTCGCCAGCCACAGCGGCTGTTCGTTCGCCAGTAACTGCTGCTCAAACTGCTCGCCCAACTCGAGTTCGCCGGAGGCTCGGGTCACAATCAGGCCGCCGGAGACCGACACCATGAGCGCCGGAATCACCGTCACCAGACCATCCCCAATCGTCAGTACCGTATAGGTCTTGAGCGCCCGCACCAGATCCATATCCAGTTGCAGCACGCCAATCAGAAACCCGGCCACGATGTTGATCAGCGTGATCAGGATACTCGCCACCGCATCACGCTGCGTGAAGCGCGACGCGCCGTCCATCGATCCGTAGAACTCCGCTTCCGCCGTCAGTTGCTTCCGCCGCTGTTTGGCTTCGGTCTCATCGATCAGACCCGCGCTCAAGTCCGAGTCAATCGACATCTGCTTGCCCGGCAAGGCGTCCAACGTGAAGCGCGCCGTCACTTCCGAAATGCGAACCGCGCCATGATTGATCACCACGTATTGAATGGCAATCAGCACCAGGAAAATTACAAGCCCGATGACGAAGTTGCCGCCCACCACGAAGTTGCCAAACGCCTCAATCACGCCCCCCGCCGCGGCCGTGCCGCGATTCCCGTTCATCAGAATCAAACGCGAGGAAGAGACGTTCAGCGCCAGGCGGAAGAGCGTCAACAGCAGCAGGGTGGTGGGAAAGAGGCTGAACTCCGACGGGCGGCGAATGTACATCGCCACCATGAGCACCACCACCGAAATGGAGATGTTAGCGCTGATCAACAGGTCCACCACCAGCGCCGGCAACGGCACGATCATCGCCAGGACAATGCCCAGCACCGCGAGCGGGATCGCCGCTTCGCGCCAGCGCAGCGGCTGCCAGCCCGGAGAGGCGAGTTTGAGGGTTGCTTCAGCCATCGATTAGTTCGGTAACTTTCCGCCCATCAGGCGATAGATATAAGCCAGAATCTCGGCCACCGCGCGATAAAGATGAGCCGGAATCTCCTGGCCCACCCCGACTGACGCATACAGGGCGCGCGCCAGCGGAGGATTCTCGACAATCGGGATGCCCTTCGCCGCCGCCCGCTCGCGTATGCGGCGCGCCAGAAAGTTCTTGCCCTTCCCCACCACCTTCGGGGCCGCCATCGTCGCCAGGTCAAACCGGATCGCCACTGCGTAGTGCGTCGGATTCGTGATGATGGCGGAGGCGCGTTCGACGTCAGCCATCATCCGACGGCGCGAACGGTCGCGTTGCATACGCCGCAGCTTGCGTTTTACCTCCGGACTGCCCTCGGCGTCCTTCATCTCTTCCTTGATCTCTTGCTTGGTCATCATCAGTTCGTTCTGATAACGCCGATAGACCCGCACCAGATCGGCCACCCCCAGCAGCGCAAACACATAGGCGCCCTTCTGGAGCAAATCACCCGCCGTCGCCGCAAAGCCACTAAGGCCGGAAGCCACTCCGCCTCGTCCCCAACTCAGCATCAGCGGATACTTGTGCAGCGCGACTAAGTAGAGCGCCAGTCCCGCCAGCGCTAACACCAATAGCGCCTGCCCGAATTGCCGCGCCGCCTGCGCCGGATACTCCTTCAGCCGACTCATCGGATTCAGCCGATTCAGTTGCGGAGCCAAATTCGCCGTCGCGAAGCCAAACTGTGTGGTGGCCATTTGCGCGGCCAGCGCAACAAAGACCAGTCCTAAACCCGACACCCATACCGGCCCCAAGTCCTGCACGATCAGTTCGCGCCCGAGCCGCGTCAATTCGTTGGCCGTCAGTTCGGGCGCCCGAAAGGCCAGTTCGATCCAAGCGCCCATCCGTGCGCGCAAACCGAGAAACCAATCTGGTCCGAAGTGGGTCAGCACATAGATCGCCGCCAGAAACTCGAGCGAAGAGATCAGTTCGCGGCTCGAAACATAACGGCCCTGTTCACGCGCCTTCTTCAGGCGCTGAGGAGTCGGTTTCTCGGTCCGGCCTTGCTCTGCCATGGCTCAAACCGCGCCTACGGCCAGCGCAGCACGCCTCCCAATGCTTCTCCGGCCATCTCCATCAAACGCGCGTAGTTCCCCGGCACCAGCCCAATCGTCGCGCCCAGCGACAACGCCGCCAGTCCCGTCTTCAAGGGGAACGCCATGTTCAACAGCGGGAACTGCGCATTCAGCCGGCCGACCACCGCCAGCGTCAGATCCACTAAGAGAAGGAACCCCGCCACCGGCAAGGCCAGTCTCAATCCCAACGCCAAAGCGTCGGAGAGCAGCCGCGTCACCATCTCAAACGAACCGCCACTCAACTGCCAGGCGCCCGGCGGAATCCGGTCCAGGCTCGTCACCATCGCCCGCATCAGCCAACGATCGAATCCGCCCACGAAGAACAGCACGTTCCCCAGCCACTGAATCATCACGGGGATGATGGCCGAGTCGGCTTCGGTCGTCGGATCGATCGACGAGGCGTAGCTGAAGCCGGCCTGCATCCCGATCATGTGGCCCGCAAAGCCGAGCGCTTCCATCATGAACAACAGCACCAAGCCGGCGCTAAAGCCCAACGCCGCCTCCCCCAACAGGACCTGCGTCATCGTCCCGGCATTCGCGAGCAACGGGCCGGCCTCGAGTCGCGGGGCCAGCGACGCCGACACCGCTACGGTCAGGAACACCCGTGGCACCACCGACGTCGCCTTGCCTCCCGGCCACGGAAAGAACACGAACAGTCCGCCCAATCGCACCAGACAAATCAGAAACGCGCTTGCCAGCGGCCAGACCGCCGTCGCCTCGGCCGGCAGCCGCAGCGCGAACGAAGCGTCAACGGGCATAGCGGGCCAGATCGGAGAATAGCTTGGTCGTATAGCTCATCAACTCGACAAACATCCAGGGCAGAAATACAATCATGGCGCCGAGGAACGCACCCAGCCGCGGCACGGTGCCGAACCCCGGGTCCTGAATCGAGGTCACCAGTTGCACCAGCCCGATCACGATACCTGCTACCAAGGCAATCCCCAGCAGCGGCAAGCTCACCCACATCGCCGTCCACAAGGCTTGCCGAATCAACTCGGCTCCCATCTGTGCGGTCATCCTTGAAAACTCCTGACCAGCGAACCAATCACCAGATTCCAGCCGTCGACTAACACGAACAGTAGGATCTTGAAGGGCGCCGCCACCATCACCGGCGGCAACTGCACCATGCCGATCGACAGTGTCACCGAAGCCACAATCAGATCAATCACCAGAAACGGCAGAAACAACACCGCGCCAATCTGAAAGCCCGCCCGCAATTCCGAAAGCACGTAAGCCGGCATCAGAACCCGCAACTCCACTTCCTGCGGGCGCTTCGGCGCCGGCGTCTTGGTGAGCTCAAGAAACAATTGGATATCCTTCTCACGCGCAAAGCGCAGCAGAAATTGATGAACCGGATCATGCGCCGCTTCGAGCGCCTGCGTCAGCGTCATCTCATTCCGGCTATAAGGACCGAGCGCCTTCGCCTGTAACTCACGAGTGGTCGGCTGCATCACCAGCATCGTGAGAAAGACCGCCAGTCCCAGCAACACCGGATTCGACGGCGCGGTCTGGGTGCCCAGGGCCTGACGGAGAAAGTGCAGAACCAGCGTGATGCGCAGGAACGGCGTCAGGCTGGCGATGGCCGCCGGCAGGAGCGCGAGAAGAGAGAGAACGACGACAATCTCGAGCGGCGTGGTCAGCCGCAGTTCGGACGCCGCCAGAACTAACATGCTTTCTCCGGCGGGGAGAGCCGGAGCAACGCGCAACCCGACTTCTGCTCGGCCAACAGATAGCGCTCTCCGGAGCACTCGATCACATGCACCACCAAGTTCGCCGACAGGCGCACTTGCGAAAGCGGCCGCAAAGGCTCGCCTTCCGGGCCGCGTGGCAGACGATAGCGCCGGAGTAACTGCAGCGACGCCACCAGGAGTCCCAGCACCAGGACCACGGCCGCGATCTCGCGCGTCAGTTCCAAATTCACACTCCTCAGTAAGTCTCTTGGCGGAAGTCAGTGATGCGCACGCCCATCATCTCTTGCAGGACCACAATTTCGCCCACCGCCACCAGCGAGCCCCCGATCAGCAAATCGATGTTTTCGCCGGCCGAGCGTTTGAGCTTGATCACCGAACCAGCTTCCAGTTCGAGAATCTGGCTCACGGTGAGCGTCTTGCGGTCGAGCTCGGCTTCCACATCCATCGGGATCTCCGCAAAATGCTCGATTTCCTTCAGATGATCCATCGCTTCCGCCATCTGTCTATCGGCTTACATCGGGAAGAGGATTAGCGCTT
The DNA here is from genome assembly GCA_965229305.1 of Bryobacteraceae bacterium. Classification (GTDB taxonomy): domain Bacteria; phylum Acidobacteriota; class Terriglobia; order Bryobacterales; family Bryobacteraceae; genus JALHNI01. The sequence continues at coordinate 138,301 of CBDDIZ010000025.1, forward strand.
GAGGTTGATCGTCTCCTGACTCATTTCATCTACCGTCGTCACTACGCGTGTATTCGCCTGGTAACCGCGTTGTAAGACGATCAAGTTAGTAAACTCGCGCGCAATGTCAGTGGTCGAACTCTCGAGCGCGCCGCCTAAGATCTGACCCCGGCTCCCGGTATTGGGCTCACCAATAGCCGGCAACGCCGTCCGCGCACTCAACTGGAAGTTATTATCGCCAACCGCGAGTAAGCTCTCCGGGTTCCGAATCGACGCCATCGCTAATTGACCCACCACTTGCTGCTGTCCATTCGAGTAAATGGCCACCACGCGGCCGCCATCCGCCAGACGCACCTGAGTTAGCTGAGAAGCCGCCGCACCGTTCTGTGAGTTGGCCGCCACCGCTGAGTTGGCCGCATACTGCGTCACGCGTGGCGTCGCCCCGTCAAACAGGTTCCAGGTCAGGTTTAGCGGTTCCGCGCCGGACACCAGGCCGGTGATGGAGATCGCCGGCTGCGGGTCCGTCACTGAAGGCGACGTCAAGCGGCCGGCCGTGTCGAAGGTCAACGTCCCGGTTACCGGCGTCACCGGCGTCGTCACCGCCGAGTCGGGCACCGAGATGGAGTAGTCCCAGGCGTTGGCTGTCGTGCTCTTGGTCAGGTTCACCGTCGCCACCACCGGACTGCCCAGCGAGTCATACACCTGAATTGACTGCGAGAACGTATCGGGCGGCGGGCCGGCGCTGGCCGCCGCATTCAGATTCATGTCGAAGTCGAAGCTCGTCGTCGCCTTCGGCGGTCGGATCGTCCCCACCGGCACCACAATCGAGCCGATCGGCCCGTTGGTCGAAAGCACGCCGTTCTGCTCGGCCCAGCCCTGCACCTTCTCGCCTTTCCCCGTCAGCAGGTTGCCGGCCTTATCCACCGTCAGCCGACCGCCGCGCGTGTACAACAGACCGTCAGCCGCCGTACGGATGATCATGAAGCCATCGCCCTGGATGGCCGCATCCAGCGGACCATTGGACGCCTGAATCGCCCCTTGCGTAAACTGACGCACCGTCACGGGCCGCGCCACACCGAAGCCGATCTGCGTATCGCCTTGGCCGAACGACTCCGACACCAGGTCAAAGAAGGAAAGGGCGCTGGCCTTGAAGCCGGACGTATTCAGGTTCGCCAGATTATTGGCCACCACATCGACCGCGGTCGAGTGCGAGCCCAAGGCAGAAAGGGCAGTAGAAAAGGAAGTAAACATCGGTCTCTCTTTCAGTAGTAAATAGAAAAATTAAGGCACTTACAGAACTTATGAACTAGTTGTCGGTCCCAGCGCTTCAATCGCCGATCGAATGGCCTTCAAGTCTTCGCGAATTCCCAGCGTCTGCTCGGTCTGAGTAAATTGCGAAAGCTGCGTCAGGAACTGCACGCTGTCGGTCGGATTCATCGGATCCTGGTTCTTGATCTGCGCGACCAACAAACTCAGAAAGACTTCTTTGTTCGCTAGCGGATCCTTCGTAATCGTGTTCGTTTGCGAAGATGAGGACGAGCCCTCGTTGCGGCCGGTGCTATCGGTGGCCAATGGGTTGATCATCAGGTTCCTTTCGTTATTCCTAAACCGGTGCGGTGGCGCCCAGCGCCGCCTGCCAGCGGACGCGCCGCTCCTGTTGTCGCTGCCGAGACTGCCCGCGCCGCTCCTCCTGCGAGGGCCGGTCGCGCTCCTGCGCGCCACTCCAGTCGGTCGGCTGATGGTCGCCCTGATCGCCCCGCGAGGCGCTCGCCTCGAAGCCGGGGGTCTCAAGGCGGCTCACCAGGTCCGGCAGTCCCTCCTGAAGCGAGTTCGACAACTGGCTGTCGGGCGTCCGCACGGCGATTTCCACGGCGCCATTGGCGTCCTTCACATGAACGCTCGCCATCAAGCCGTCGTTGTCTGCCGACGGAATCGTTAGCACCAGTTCGCGCGGCGGAGCGGTCAGCCTCTCTGCCGGAACGTCCGGCAGGAGCACCTCGGGGGCCGACACGGGTGCCGGATCAGGGGCCGCACCCGCGGTCACGTCGGCCGCGGACGATCCTACGGACGGTGTTACCCAGTTGGTTTCCCTCACCTCCGCCACCCCCGTCGCCGAGCTCTCGCTGCGCCCTTCCACTGACTCGCGGCGCCAGTCCGCCCATCGTTCATGAGCCTTATCCGCCAGCGCCCCCTCATGACTTGTCACCGGTGCGGCATCGCCCCGCAGCGACGTAGTCTCCTGAGCTCGCTCATGAGGAGCCTGATGGTCCGCCGGCTGCCCGCCGGCTTCGTTGCCCGGCTCATGCCCGCGCTCCGCCTGCACCTGGGTTCCCAACTGCGGCGAGTGCGCCGGTTCAGTGGCGGAGCGATCCGCGGCGGCCTCGCCCTCGCTGGCGGTCAGCCGCGCCACAAACGAGACCGGATGCTCCGGCACAGCCTCGGGAGCCATCCTCGCTCCGGCGAACAGCGCGTCCGGCATCACCGCTGCACCAGGCAGCGTTCTGGCGCTCGCTTGACGCGTCTGTTCCTCAGTAGCTTGCCTGGCCGTTAAATTCGCGGGCTGCGCCTCGATGGGGGCGGCGCACGCCTGACCGAGCGGCGTCGCCGCTGCGAGCACTTCATGCCCTTCCGCCGGTTCCCAATCCTCGCGGTCGAGTTCCAGCCCCTTCGCCTCACCATCGACCGCCGTGGCAACCTCGCCCGTCAACGCGCCATGATTCACTGAAGAAGTGTCCGCTGCGGGCGATGAGGAAACTGAGGGGGGCGCAGCGAGGATCGCGCCGTTCGATCCCCAGCCGGGCGCCACTAGCGCGAGTGCCATCTCACCGGACGCCACCACCCCGGGCACCACAACGCCGGGCACCACCAGTTGGACAACTGCCGCGCCCGACACCGGCATACTCGACACCGGTCCACTCAACACCGGTCCTCTCGAATCCGCTACGCCCGCAGCCGATCCGCCGTCAGCGGCCAGGACGGGCTCCGAAGCTTGAGCATGCGCCGCCCCGTTCGCTGGCGCCAAGATCTTGCCGTCTGTCATCAGCCCGTCACCCATCAGCGACGCCGCACTCGCCTTCGCCGTCGATGGCGTGTACCAATTCGGAATCCAAAACGGATACGATGTTGCGGATCGGGAATCCCCTTTCTTGTCTTCGGCCCTTTCCTTGGCCCCCGCGGCGGACGCAGACTCGTCCGACGAGGTCAGAAACTTCTTGAATTCGCCCGTAAATCGGCCGGCGGCGCCGCGTTTGCCTTGATCCTGGGCCGCCGGAAGCGCCGCCATTGCATCAGCGGGCCGGGCGAGGGTGTTTACAGCAGGCACGGCCCTGCCAATGCAGTTTCGTGGCCAAAGTCCACGCGACCTTCGGCACGACAATTGCTTACAACCTCGCGTATGGATGCGCTCACTTCGACCGCTGCCGCCGGCATTCGCTCTCGCGTAGAAGCTCTTGATCTACTCGCCAATAACTTGGCGAACGCCAATACCACCGGCTATAAAGCCGATCGCGAACTCTACCGCCGCTATGCCGCCGACGCCGCCTATGACGCTTCCACCGGCGAGTTCGATCCGACCCAACAGCCCGACATCGACTCCCGCTGGACCGACTTCACGCAAGGCGCTTTCGCCTCCACCGGGCAGCCGCTCGACGTCGCCCTCGAGGGCCCCGGCTTCTTCACCGTCGGCAACGGCGCCACGCCGCTCTATACGCGCGACGGCCACTTCCGTCTGGTGCCCGGAGCGAATGGCCAATCGCGGCTCGAGACTCAGGACGGCCAGATCGTCCGCGGCAACGAAGGCCAGCCCATTGAACTTGACCCCCGACGGCCAGTGGAGATCGGCCGCGATGGCACCGTTCGTCAGGACGGCGCCGTCGTCAACCGCCTCTTCATCGCCGAACCCGCGACGCCCCAGCGGTTACAAAAGAGTTCCGGCAACTACTTCGCGCTCGACCAGCCAGTTGTCGCTCCGCGTTCCACGCGTGCCATGGTCCAGCAAGGCAAACTCGAAGCCGCCAACGTCACCCCGGCCGAGTCCGCCGTGCGCCTGATCAACGTCATGCGCCAGTTCGAAGGTCTGCAGAAGGCCCTGCAGATCGGCGGCGAGATGAACCGGCGCAGTGTCGAGGAAGTCGCCAAAGTCAGTTAAGTCCCGTTACTCAAGGAATTCATGATCCGAGCACTTTATAGCGCTGGCAGCGGCATGGTCGCCCAGCAGATCAACATCGATAACATCGCCCACAATCTGGCGAACGCGAACACCGTCGGCTTCAAGATGCGGCGCACGCAGTTTCAGGACCTGCTTTACCAAACGCTCGCCCAGCCCGGTGCCGCCGCCACGGCGCAAACCGTCATCCCCACTGGCCTGCAATTGGGCCTGGGGGCGCGCGCTTCGTCCAACTCGATCATCTTTGAGCAGGGCAGTTTCCAACTCACGGGCAACTCGCTCGACCTCGTCGTGCAAGGCAAAGGCTTCTTCCAGATCCGCCGTCCGACGGGCGAAGTCGCCTTCACGCGCGGCGGACAGTTCCATCTTGATCGCGACGGCAACATCGTCACCCAGGACGGCGACCCGCTCGAGCCGCAGATCACCGTCCCTCCCGAAGCCCAGTCGATCACCATCGCCGCCGACGGCACCGTCAGCTATAACCTGCCTGGCCAGGCCGCCTCGCAAGTCGCCGGACAGATTCAGTTGGCCAACTTCGTCAACCCCGCCGGCTTGAACAGCCTGGGCCGCAATCTCTATGCGCCCACCGACGCCAGCGGCGAAGCGGTCGTCGGCAATCCCGCTGGCCAGGAAGGGCTCGGCGCCCTGCTCCAGGGCTACGTCGAAAACTCGAACGTCAACGTGGTCGAAGAGTTCATCAGCATGATCGTCAGTCAACGCGCATACGAAGCGAACACCAAGGTCGTAAAGGCCGCGGACGAAATGTATCAACAGGTGAACAATGTGGCTCGCTAGCTGCCTGATCGCCGGATCGCTGGCCGGCACGCTGTTGGCCGCCGCCTGCGTCGAAGTTCGCGGCGAACAGATCACTCCTCAGGACCTCGCCCCCGCCATCCCGGCCTTCGCCAGCCTCGCGCCCGACCTACGCTTGGGCTGGGCTCCGGTGCCCGGCGTCACCCGCTGGCTCAGCGCCGGCGACCTGACCCGCTTTGCCCGGCAGCATGGTGTCGACGTCACCCCGGCGTCGGTGCCCGCCAGCGGACTCTGCCTCACCCGTCGCGTCGCGGCCCTACCCCGGGAGGACCTCCTGACCGCCCTGGCCACCGCCATCCCCCATGCCCAGATTGAATTGCTCAGCTACGGCCCCGCTGAGGCGCCACCCGGCCAGTTGGAGTTCACCGCGAAGACTTTACCGCCGCTGCCGCGTCAGCCCGGCGTTCCGATCGTCGTCTGGCGCGGACGCCTGCGCACGGAGTTCGGCCGTTCCATCCCGGTCTGGGTCCGCGCCCGGATCGCCGTCACGCGACCGGTCGTCACCGCGCGGCGCGACCTCGAAGCCGGACAGCTCCTGGCGGCTGACGACCTCGAACAAAAGGAAGTCGCCGAGTACGCCGGCTGGACCGCCCCGCTCGCGGACTCCACCACTCTGCTCGGCCGCCGCCTCCGGCGCGCCCTGCCCGCGCACATGCCCGTCCTCCCCCATCTGCTCTCCCCCCAGCGCGACATCGAACGCGGCGACGAAGTCGCCGTCGCGCTGCCCGGCGAAGCCACACTCACCGCCCGTGCGGAATCGCCCGGCCGGGTGGGCGACACCGTCCTGCTCAAGAATCCGCTCAACGGCCGACGCTTCCCGTCCAAGGTCACCGCTCCCGGGCGCGCCGTTCTGCTTCCCACCCTCGACCATCCTCCGGAGGATCCCGCCGTTGCGCATTAGCCTGATTTTGCTGCTCACGCTGAGCATCGCCTTCGCGAAGAAGAAACGCGAGCCCGTGCCCACGCCGCTTGAAGCCCACATCGCCGCCGCGCGACAAGTCGAGCCGCCCGCCCCGCTCTCGCCCGGCTCGAGCTTCGTCCCGGGCAGCCGCCTGGGCGACCTCGCACGCGACTTTCGCGCCAACCGCCCGGGCGACATCGTCACGATCGTCGTGCAGGATAGTGCCTCCGCCGTCAACAAGGGCGTCACCACGGCCACGCGCAAGAGCTCGGCCAACGCCAGCATCTCTTCGCTCGCCGGCCCCACCAAGGCGGCCGGCGCGCTGGCCAGCCTCGCCGGCCTGAACGGGCAATCCCAGCTTCAGGGCCAGGGCGAAACCAGCCGCACCAACACGCTCTCCACGTCCCTTTCCGCCCGCGTCACCGAAGTGCTGCCGAACGGCGACCTCGTCGTTGAAGGCACCAAACAGGTTGCCGTCAACTCGGAGCGGCAGACGGTCACCGTGCGCGGCGTCATCCGTTGGAACGACCTCTCCCCCACCAACCTCATCCGTTCGGACCGCATCGCCCAACTCGAAGTCCGCGTCGCCGGTAAGGGCGTTGTCGAAGATGTCGTGCGGCGGCCCAACATTCTCTATCGCCTCTTACTCGGAGTCCTGCCATTCTAACCACCGCCTTGCTGGTGTGGCTGGCGGCGTCGCCCGCCCCCACCGCCACGCGCATCAAGGAACTGATCGCCGTCGAAGGGGTCCGCGAGAACCAACTGATCGGCTACGGCCTGGTCGTGGGCTTGCAGGGCACCGGCGACAAACGTCAGACCTTCTTCTCCACGCAGACGCTCGCGAACATGCTCGATCGGATGGGCGTGCAAGTCAGCCCCACCGCCGTCCTGGTGCGCAACATGGCGGCCGTCATGATCACCGCGAACCTGCCCCCCTTCGCCCAGCCCGGCCAGCGCATCGACCTCACCGCGGCCGCCATCGGCGACGCCACCAATCTCCAGGGCGGGATTCTGCTCGCCACCCCGCTGCGCGGGCTCGACGGACAGATTTACGCGGTCGCCCAAGGCTCGGTCGTCACCGGCGGCTTTGTCGCCAAAGGCGCCGGGGCCAGCGCCTCGCTCAATCACCCTACCGCCGGACGCGTCCCCGGTGGCGCGCTCGTCGAACGACCCGCCCCCAGCGTCGCCCTCGGCCCCACCGTCCGGCTCCAGCTTCGCCAAGCCGACTTCACCACCTCCGCCCGCATTGCCGCCACCATCAACGAACGCTTCGGCGCCGGTCGTGCCACGCCCGAAAGTTCGGGCTCCATCCGCGTGGAAACGCCGCCCGACTACGCCGGCCGACCCGTCGAGTTCATGGCCGCCATCGAAAGCCTCACCGTGCTCGCCGACCGTACCGCCCGCATCGTCGTCAACGAACGCACCGGCACCATCGTGATGGGCAAAGAGGTCAAGATCTCGCCGGTCGCGATCATGCACGGTGCGCTCAGCATCGAAATCCAAACCACCTACGACGTCAGTCAGCCGGCGCCGCTCAGCCAAGGCGCGACCACCGTCGTTCCGAACACCACTGTCCAGGTGAAAGAGGAGAAAGCCAAGTCGCTCGTGCTCAAACGCGGCGCCACGGTCGAAGAACTCGTTAGAGCGCTCCAATCGATCGGCGCGACCGCCCGCGACGTGATCGCCATCCTCCAGAACCTGCGCGCCGCCTCGGCTCTCGAAGCCGACCTCGAGGTGATCTAGTTGGCTCTCAATCCCATCATGTCCGGCTTTGCCTCGAACGATCTGGCAAGCAAGAACACGCCCGAGCGCATCG
>CBDDIZ010000026.1:0-170332 GCA_965229305.1 Bryobacteraceae bacterium
CGGCACCGCAGACGATCATCTTCCACGGCCGGGCCGATACCACGGTGCCTTACAGCACGGTGGAGGCATTTACGAAGAAGATGAAGGGTGCCGGGGCGCGGTGCGAGTTGGTGGGCTACGACGATCAGCAGCACGGGTTTTTCAACTATGGGCGCAACGGCGATGTTTACTATCGCCGCACACTGAAAGGCGCCGATGAGTTTCTCACGTCGTGCGGCTATCTGGAGCCGGTGGCCGAGTAACTTACTGCGCCGGCGGCGGGACTTTCAGAAACGCCAGGAGCCAGGCTTCGACTTCGGCGACTTGCTCGGGGACATTGTTGTGCCCGGTTTCGAGAGCGAGCGTGAGTTGCTTTTTGCCGGGGATGACATTGTAAGCCGAGTACATGGAGGTGGGCGGGCAGGTTTCGTCGTTGTAGCCCCAGGTGTAGAAGCCGGGTACTTTGACGCGCCGGGCGAAGTTGACGACGTCGTAGTACCGGGTGGTCTCGATCTTGTCGGGCGAGCGGTGCATTTGCACGCCTTCGGTGGCCCGGAACATGTGCGGCCAGCCACCGGCGCGGTTGGCGAGATAGCCGGTGACGTCGGCGAGCGCGGGGTAGTAGGCGGCGAGGCCTTTCACGCGCGGGTCAAGCGCGGCGGTGACGAGGGAGAGGGCGCCGCCCTGGCTGCCGCCGGTGACGACGAGGTTCTCGCCGTCCCACTTGGGATGACGGACCAGGAAGTCGTTGGCGCGGACGCAGCCGAGGTAGACGCGGCGATAGTAGTAACGGTCGCGGTTATCGAGGCCGAAGGTGTTGTAGCCGGCAAGGGCACCGACGCCGAGCGAGTCATAGACGGACTGGTCGAGGTTGACGGGGATGCCGTGGATACCGACCTGGAGCGTGATGATACCGCGCGCGGCGAGGGCGGCGAGGCCGCGGTAGGGACGGACGCCAGCGCCGGGGACGCTCAAGAGGGCCGGATACTTGCCAGGCGCTTTGGGCTCGCACAGGACACCATAGAAACGCGAAGGAAGCTGGCCCAGTCCGACGTTCTGCAGGTTGACGTGATAGCAATCGGCGCCGGAGTTGCCGTAGTCGGGCAGCGGGGTGACTTTGGCATCGAGGGGGAGCTTGGCGAGCTGGGCTTTGCCGGCGGCCCAGAACTGGTCGAAGTCGGCGGGATCGGCTTGGGTGGGCTGGATCGCTTCCGGCCGGAAGGCGGCGGTGGCGAGGCCGCGGTAGATTTTGCCGCGGTGTTCGACGGTCGCGATGCAGCGGAGGAAGCCCGGCTGCTGGAGCGTGCCGCCATCGACCGTGACGCCGGCTTCGGTGAGCGTGACGGTTTGCTCGACCGCGGGCGGCATCATCTCCGGACCGAGGCGATAGGTAAGGCGCACGCCGCTGAGGGGCTGGCCATCCTGGACGGCGACGATGCGGAAGCGGACGGGCTGGCCGGGTTCGTAGCGCCAATCGGGGTGGTCCGTGGAGACGCGGACCTGGATGGTGCCCACGCGGTCCTGGGCGGAGAGGCTGAGGGCGAAGAGGGTAAAGAAGGCAAGGCGAAGCATAGCGTGCCTCCATACGATATCGCGAGCTCAGCAGGGCTGGTTAACGCGCGAAGGTATCGCAGGCTTGCAGCGTGCCTTCGGACATGCCGCGTTTGAACCACTGGACGCGCTGCGCGGAGGAGCCGTGGGTGAAGCGCTCGGGGGCGATGCGGCTGCCGCTCATGCGGGCGATGCGGTCGTCGCCGACGGCGGCGGCGGCACCGAGGCCGGCTTCGACGTCGCCGCTCTCGAGCAGATTGCGCTCTTGAGTCGAGCGGCCCCAGACGCCGGCGAAGCAATCGGCTTGGAGTTCCATGCGGACGGAGAGGGCGTTTTCCTGCGAGGGGTTCTGCTGCTGCATCTGACGCACTTTGCGCTCGATGCCCAGAAGGTTCTGCAGATGGTGACCCACTTCATGGGCGAGGACGTAGGCCTGGGCGAACTGGCCCGGAGCGCCGAAGCGCTGGCTGAGCTCATCGTAGAAGCCGAGGTCGATGTAGACTTTGGCGTCGCCGGGGCAATAGAAGGGGCCGGTGGCGGATTCGGCGGTGCCGCAGGCGGACTGGGTGACGTCGCGGAAGAGGACGAGCTTGGTGCGCTGGTAGTTGGGGACGGTTTGGGTGAAGGTCTTCTGGACGTCGTTGAAGACGAAGGTGACGAACTCGACCTGAGGCTGTTCGGCCTGGGTGCGGGCGGGGTCCGCAGTGCTGGCAACCGGAGCGTCGCCGCCGCCGAGGAAGGGGGTGATGAGGTCGCGTTTGAAGACGAAACTCAGGACGCCGAGGAGAAGCAGGCCACCGATGCCGACGCGGGGACGGACGAAACTAAAGCCGCCGCCACCGCCTCCGTCGTCACGGCGATCTTCGATGTCTTCACGGCTTCCACCTGGGGTCCATCTCATAGCAAAGAGGCTCCTGCAACCGGGAAGAACGGCACCCGGGTAGTCAAACCCTCAGTCTAGCGAGTTCCGGGTTGGAGCGGGGGGAGCGGTGTAGCGAAGTTGGCGGGCAGCCCAGGGGATGAAGTGCTTCCAGTTGGGGCCGTCGGTATGGCCCCCATCGTGTTGGCGCCAGGCCAGGGCGCCGTCGAGGAGGCTGTGGTTGACGGGCGGGAGTTTGGCGATCCGATAGTCGCCGACGACGCCGAGCCCGCGGGCGCCGAGCAGTTCGAAGACGGGGCTGGCAGCGACGGTGGCCATAAAGCTTCCCTGCTGGTCAAGCCAGCGGGCGTCACCCTTTTCGGGCACGCCGTAGGAGACGAAGGTGGGCCGGGGGGCGCAGAGGGCGAGGAGTTGGTGGGAGTCGACGGGAAGGTCGCCGGCGCTACGGCTGCCGAAGGTGGCATCAGCAGCACCGTACTTGAGGAAGTTGCCGGCCATCCAGTGGTATTCACCGGCGGCGGTGAGGTTCTCGACGGCTTCGCCGAAGTTGCGGCGGTGCGGCTTGACGCCGCCTTCGCCGGAGGAGCCGATGAGGACGACCGAGAAGCGCTGATCCAGGGCCATGGTGACGAGGGCAGCTTTGCCGTAGCGGGAGACGCCTTCGATGCCGACGCGTTGGGCGTCGATGGACGCGTCGGTGGCGAGATAGTCGAGGCCGCGCGAGGCGCCCCAGGCCCAGGCGCGGAGGGCGCCCCAATCGTCGGGGCGGCGGGGCGCGCCGCGGTTGACAAGGCCGATAATGCCTTGACGGAGTCCGGCACCGTTATCGGCCTGAACGCTGGCGGGAGTGAGGGTGGCGTAGCCCCAGCCAGCGGCGATGAGTTGGGCGGTGGCGGGCGGGTCCGGACCAGCGAGGGCGGCGAACCGGGCGAAGGCGGGCGGGACAGGATCCGAGGGGAAGGCCGCCCGGCCGAACATCATCATGATGGGAACCGGCTTGGCGATCCAGGCGGGGGTGACGACGACCATCTGCAGATCGACGGTGATATCCGGGGCGAGCCGGTTGTCGACGTGGCCTTTGAGTTCGCGCGCGCGGACGGGCAGGCCTCCGACCGTTTCCGTAGCTTCGCGGACGACGGTCCAGGTGATGGGGGGCACTCGGCGAGGGACGCGACCAAGGACTTCGCGTTCGAAGTCCTCGACGATCTCGGCGCGGCGCTGCTTCCACCAGACCGCGGCTTTGGTGACGGGCCGGCCATTCTTGAGGCGAAGGATTTCGGGATAGTCGGGGAAGGGGTTAGCGGCGGCTTCGTCGTAGTTGGCGTGATTCGGGGCCTGCTCGTTACCGCTGGGGCCGGGCCGGAGAGCGCGGATACCGAGTTGATTGAGCATCTGCCGATGATCCTCGGCGGTGCGGCGTTGTTGTTCCGGATTGGGTGGCGTTTGCGCGGCAAGAATCAGGGTCGCCGCGAGAGGCGCCCAGCGAAGCGAGGCAGGCATAGGAGAGACTCCCTATTTCGTTGCAGTAACTCGTCGGGCGAGAGCGGTTGGGGAGTAACAACCAGCGGGCTTCACCACGGCGGTCTTTATTCGTATCACTAAATCGGGCCGGCGCCAACCTGTACGGGGAGGGTGGCGGAAAGGTAGCCGGGGGCCGTCACGGTGAGGCCGGCGACGCCCGCAGCCTTGGCTAGGACGCGGACGCGCGAGGAACTGGTTTGCCCGGCGGGGATGTAGAGGCTGGTGAGGTTGAGGGAGGCAATCGAGGGATCGTTACTGATTAGGGCGAGGTCGAGTCCGCCGGCGGGAGCCGGAGTGGAGAGGCGAATGATGAGGGCGGCGTCCTGACCGGGGAGGAGAGTGGCGAGGGGGGTGAGGGTGATCGACGGGCCAATGGACTGGGCGGCGTTGATGGTGAGGGGCAGAGTGACGGTGGCCGATTGAGCGGGCGTGCTGGCATCGGTGACGCGGAGCTGCAGCATCACGCTGGCGGTGGCTTGCGGGATGCCGCTCAGCAGGCCAGAGACGCTGTTGAGGGTGAGCCCGGCCGGGAGGGCGCCGGCGACGGTCCACGAGTAGGGCTTGGTACCCCCGGTGGCGGCGAGAGACAGGGAGAAGAGCTGACCGACAGTGCCAGAGCCCAGAGAATTCGTGGTGAGCGTAAGAGCGGCAGGAGCGCCCGCGGCGGTGATCGTCGCGGTGGCGGGAGCGTAATTCGCAGCGGCGACGGTGATGGTGGCCTGACCAGGGGCCACGGCGGTGACTGGTACGGCCAGCGTGGCGGCGTTGCCGGGAACGCTGAGCGTGAGGGGTACGGTGAGAGCGGCGGGATTCGTGGAACTGAGCGTGACGGTGAGGCCCGTCGACGGCGCGGGGGGCGAGAGCGTGAGGGTGAGGTTTTGCGTGGAGGGGGCGGTGAGGGCGAGAGTGCTGGGGCTGAGGGAGAGAGCGCCCGTGGAGCCGCCCACCTGGACGTTGACGGCGGCGGCGCCATAGCCATCGCCGCTGACGGTGATCTGAGCGACGCCGGAGGTGAGGCCGGTAACGCGGGCCTTCGAAGAGCTCGACTGGCCGGCGGGAATGAAAAGCGCGGTGGTGTTCAACGAGACGATGGCGGGGCTGCCGTTGGTGAGGTTGAGAAGTACGCCACCGGTGGGCGCGGGCGTGAAAAGTTGAATGATCAGTGACGAGTCCGACCCGGGGTTGAGGATAAGGCTGGCCGGGAGTCCGATGGCCTTGGAGACGGTGGAGGTGGCGAGGATCGTGAGCGGCAACGTGACGGAGGCGGTTTGAACGGTGGGGCTTGAATCGGTGACGCGGAAGGTGAGCGCGGCGGAGGCGGAGGCGAGCGGCACGCCACTGAGCAGGCCGGTGGCAGGGTTCAGGGTGAGGCCAGAGGGGAGCGTGCCCGAGTTCAGCAACCAAGTGTACGGCTTGGTGCCGCCGGTGGCGCTGAGGAGTTGGCTAAAGAGCTGTCCGGCTTGGCCGGTGGGCAGGGTGGAGGTGGTGATGGTGAGGGCTGAAGGAGTGGCCGAGGCGACGGTGAGCGCAGCGGTGGCTTGAGTGTAGTTGGGGCCGGAGGCGGTGAGGGTGGCGGTGCCGTTGGCGAGGGCGGCGATCGGGATGGCGACGGAGGCCGCGTTGCCCGGCACGGCGAAGGTGGCAGGGACGGTGGCCGCCGCCGGGTTGCTGGACGAGAGGGAGAGCAGGAGGCCAGCGGGAGGCGCGGGCGGCGCGAGGCTGAGGGTGAGGTTCTGGATGGAAGACGGAGTAAGCGTCAGCGAGGAGGGGACGAACTTGAGAGCGCCCACGGTGCTACCCACCTGGACCGAAGCACTGCCCGGCCCCAGGCCACTGGAAAGCGCGGCGATGGTGACCGCACCCGCGCTGAGGCCGGTGAGCCGGGCGCGAGTGGAACTGGTCTGTCCGGCGGGGACGTAGAGGCTGGTGAGGCTGAGCGAGGCGGCCGCGGGGTTGCTGTTGGTGAGGGCGATGTCCAAGCCGCCTAGCGGGGCGGGCGAAGGCAAGGCCACTTGGACGACAGCGCTCGAGCCCGGCTCGAGGGTCGCGGGGAGAGTGACTGAAAGCGACGGCAGGGCGATCACGTTGAGCGTGAGGTTGACGCTGCGGACCAGGGCGCCGCTGGTGGCTTGCAAGATGATCGGGTAAGAGCCGAGGGCGGCATTGGCTGGCGCGCTGAGCGTGACGAGGGTGCTGCCCACCGTGGTGACAGTGGACGGGGAGAACGCAGCGGTGAAGCCGGCGGGCATGCCCAGGGCGGCAAAGGTGACGGTGCCGGAAAACTTGGCCACCGGGTCGACCTGGAGGATGGTGGAGACGGGTCCCCCAGGTGCGGCCGTCAGTTGCGAAGAGCCGAGGGTGAGGGCGAGATCCGGCGCAGCGGCGATCGTGAGAGCGAGGGGGAGATTGCGGATAAGGCTGCCAGAGGCGCCTTGGACATTGACGGTGAAGTTGCCGAGGGGAGTGAGGCTATTGGCCGTGAGGATGAGGGTGGCGGTGCCGGGTGCGGCGACGGTGCTGGGAGCGAAGTTCGCGGTGAGGCCGGCGGGGAGTCCGGTAGCAGTGAGTTGGACGTTGCCGGCGAAGCCGCCGACGGTGACGACGGCGAGCGGCAAGGTGAGCGGAGTGGCGGAGGTGAGTTGGCCAGAGGAGGGACCGGCGAGGGCAAAGTCCGGGGCGAAGATGGAGAGCGACAGCGCTACGGTGTTGACGACGCCGGACTGGGCATCGACGCCCTTGAGGAGGAGGGGGTAGGTACCTTGGGCGGCGGCGGGGTCCACGGCGAGGGAGAGCGTGGAGGAAGCAGAGCCCGCGAGCATGGAGGGGCTGAAAAGCGGCGTCACTCCGGGTGGAAGGCCCGACACCGAGAGGTTGACGGCGCCGGTGAGGCCGAAGAACTGTTGGACGTTGACAGTGAGTTGAGCGGTGGTACCGGGGGCGACGCTAAGGGCGGCCTGACTGATGGAGAGTTCAAAGTCCGGGGTGGGCGTGGCGCCGCATTGCTGCAAGGCGCGATGGACGTTGAGGCGGGCGCCGGTGATGGTGACGCCGGCCAAGCCGGGGACGGGGTCCGCACTGGCGAGAAGAGTTTGTTTGAGGGCGGCAGTGTCGAGCGCGCAGCGTGAGAGGACCAAGGCAGCGGCTCCGGTGACGTGCGGGGCCGCCATTGAGGTGCCGCTGAGGGTGAAGTACTTGGCGCCGATGAACGTGGAGAGGACATCCTGGCCGGGGGCGCCGAGATGGACGGTGGTGGGTCCATAGCTGGAGAACGAAGCGAGCTGGTCGCGATTGTCGGTGGCCGCGACGGAGATGATGTTGGGTTGCGCGAAGGTGGCTGGGAAAGTGGGATTCGCGCCGTCGTTGCTGGCGGCGTTGTTTCCCGCGCCGGCGACAAAGAGAATGCCGGCTGTATTCGCCGCGGCGATCACCTGCTCCAGCGGAGGAATGACCGAATTGGTGGACCAACTCGCATTCAGGACGCGGACGTTGTAGCCCTGCGCCTTGAGTTGGATAGCGGCTTCGATGCCGTTGATGGCATCCGCCATGGAGGCGGTACCAAAGAGGTTCAGCACTTTGAGAGCGATCAGCGAGGTCTTCCAGTTGACGCCGGTGACGCCGAGCGCGTTGTTGCCGCGAGCGCCAACGATGCCGGCGACGTGGGTGCCGTGATTGTTGTCGTCGAGCGGATCGCAGTTGAGGCCGACGGCGTTGAAGCCGTGGCTACCGGAAGGACAAGTATAAGTGCTGCTGCCGAGCGTGATGGTGTAAGGAGCCGGGGCAGACCAAACGTTGTCGACTAAGTCCGGATGACGATAGTCGATACCGGTGTCGACGATACCGACTAAGTTGGCGCGAGAGCCGAGGGTAATGTCCCAAGCGCGAGTGGCGGCGACGTCAGCGCCGGCGAAACCGACTTTGCCGTTGATCGTTTGGCCGGTGTTGCGTAAGTTCCACAAGTTGGCAAAGTCAGAGTCGGAGGGAACGGTTTCGTTGAGTTGGATGACGTAGTTGGGATGAGCTTCCGCAACCAGAGGACTGAGCGCGGCGGCATTGATGAGGGCGCCGGCCGCAATGGAGCGGGAGCGAACGCGAAGCCAGCCAGAGTTACCGGCGGGGAGGATCGCGGAAGCATCGAGGGCGGCGGAGAGCTGACTGACGGAGATGCCTGGTTTTAGACGTACTAGAACCTCTGATGCTACGACAGCCTGTCCCGAAACTTGCTCGATCTGAATTTGAGCTTTCGTGATCTGCGGCGTGGCAGCCAGACAGGCGAGAAGCAAACCGACCCGGAACGGCTTGGTATTCACAGAACCCACCAGACCATTTCCGCTCGATTGTACTCTAAGTAGGTAAAGTACCGTTACAAAAGTTACAGGACTACTGAGTCCTGACCAGCGGACCACATTCCCTGGGGGTGAGACGGCGGAGCGTGAGAACTCCTGGTACAACAGAAGCGTCATGAACCGACGCTCGTTTCTTGCCAACGTGACCGCGGGAGCGATGGCGGCGCCGCCGGCGCGCCCCAATATCGTGTTGATCTATGCCGACGACGTCGGCTACGGCGACCTGGGCTGCTACGGGGCGAAGGCGGTGAAGACGCCGAACCTGGATCGGCTGGCGGCGCGGGGGTTGCGCTTCACGGACGCGCATAGCTCATCGGCCACCTGCACACCGAGCCGGTACTCGCTGATGACCGGCGAGTACGCGTGGCGGCGCAAGGGGACCGGCGTGCTCCCCGGAGATGCCCGGTTGATCATCGAGCCGGGGCGGTACACGCTACCGGCGATGCTGCGGAAGGCCGGCTACCGGACAGGCGTGGTGGGTAAGTGGCACCTGGGTTTGGGGCAAGGGAAACTGGACTGGAATGGCGAGATCAAGCCAGGGCCGCTGGAGGTCGGGTTCGATACGGCTTTCCTGCTGCCAGCGACGGGAGACCGTGTGCCTTGCGTGTATGTGGAGGATCATCGCGTGGTGGGCCTGGACCCGCAGGATCCAATCCGGGTGGATTATGCCAGGCCGATTCCGGGTGTGCCGACCGGAGCCAAGAATCCAGAGTTACTCAAGATGCGGCCGAGCCACGGGCACGATATGTCGATCGTGAACGGGGTGAGCCGGATTGGCTATATGTCGGGCGGCAAGAACGCGCTGTGGGTGGATGAGGAGATGGCCGATGTGCTGACGCAGCGAGCTGTGCGCTTTATCGAGCAGCATCAGCGGGAGCCGTTCTTCCTGTTTTTCGCCACGCACGACATCCATGTGCCGCGCCTGCCGAATGCGCGCTTCGCGGGGCAAACGTCGATGGGCCCGCGCGGCGATGCGATCGCGGAACTCGATTGGTGCGTGGGCCAAGTCCTCGACAAGCTGGACCAATTGGGGCTGACAAACAATACTTTGGTGATGTTTTCGAGCGACAACGGGCCGGTGGTGGACGACGGCTATCAGGACGAGGCGGTGAAGAAGCTGGGGGCGCATCGGGTGGCGGGGCCATGGCGCGGAGGTAAGTACAGTAACTTCGAAGGCGGCACGCGTGTGCCGTGGATCGTGCGTTGGCCCGGGAAGATCAAGCCAGGGGTGTCCGGCGCGATGGTGGGGCAGCAGGACTTACTGGCTTCGCTGGCCAAGTTAGTGGGCCAAGCGCTGCCGGCGGATGCGGCGCCGGACAGCGTCGACGTGCTGGACGCGCTGCTCGGCAAGACGAAACAGGGCCGGACACATTTGGTGGAACACGCGCGGGCACTTTCTTACCGGGAGGGCGACTGGAAGATGATTGAAGCGAGCGATGGTCCGCGGATGAACCCGTCAACGAATACAGAGCTGGGGAATGCCAAGACAGCGCAGTTATTCAACGTGTCGCGGGACCGCGGAGAACAGACGGACTTGGCCGAGAGATATCCGGAACGGGTGCGGCAACTGCAGGCTGGGTTGGAACGGGTACGCGCGGCAGGGCGCAGCCGGTAGGCGTCAGTCCACCGTTTGGGGTAGCGCCGCGCCCGGGCGGTCCGTTAGAGCACGGTAGCGTTTGGCGAGGACGCGGTTCCACCACATGAAGAAGCCAGTGAGGAACATGAGGGCGGGGCTCAAGCCGAGAAGGGACCAGGCAGCGCGGACGAACGTGCCGCCGAAGGTACCGAAGTGGAGGGGGACCATCGCACTGATGACGGTGTCGCCCCAGGAGGCATTCACCCCGCGATGCCAGGTCTTGAGGTACTGGCCAGAGTACTGATCGAAGTAGAGGTAGTCGCAATCGCGCTTCTCGGCCGGCCATTCTCGAGCGAGGAAGACGGTGTAGGCGCCGCGTTTGTTGAGCGGCATTTGCAAGCCGTAGAAGGGATAGCGAGGAGCGCGGGTATGGGCGTCGGCGAGGATTTGGTCGAGGTCCGGGAAGCGGGGGCCGGCGGCGGCTCGCGAAGACGGGGCTTCGGTTTGGGAGAGCGGGGAGAGGCGGTGGACGAAGGCGCTGACCTCAGCGGCGTAGCCGAAGTAAAAGCCGGTGAGTCCCCAGATGGTGAGGAAAGACAGAGTCCAGAAGCCGGCGGCCGAGTGGAGATCCCAATTGACGCGCTTCCAAGTACGCCGGAAGGAGACGCGGAGAGCGGCGGGCCAGTGACGGACTCCCGGCCACCACAAGAGAAGGCCGGTGAGGCAAAGGAGGAACAACAGCAAGCCTCCGAGGCTGTTGACGGTGCGGCCGCCGCGGCCGCTAAAGAGGTTGAAGTGGAAGTCCTGAATCCAGCGCACGAAGGATGTGGACGGCAGCGTAGTGCCGACGATGACGCCAGTGGCGGGGTGGACAAAGGCATGCAGGATCTCGTCGCCACGGCGCAGGTAGACAACGTAGGTTTCGCGAGCGGCGGTGGGTCCGTAGATGGCGGTGGCTTGACGGTCCGGATACTGGGCTTGCGCGGCGGTCAACAGCTGGCTGATCGGCAGGGCGGGCTCGCGAGGGCCGCTGACGTGGAAGATCTGCGGATGGAAGAGCTCATCCAGTTCTTCTTCAAAGACCAGCAACGAGCCGGTGATGCCCATCGCGAACAGGTACAGGCCAATGCTCAGGCCCACCCACAGGTGGAGTTGGAAGAGGGCCCGGCGGAGCCATTGCTCGCGCGGACCATGCCACCAGCCTTGCAGCGCCTTGGTCATCGAGTTAGAAGGTGAGCCGCAGACCGAGCTGCAATTGGCGCGCGGGATCCGCATTGGCTAAGCCGGCGACGGGTTGCAGGAAGGTGGTAAGCGGCGCGGCGGCGTCGCCAAAGGTGGTGTTGACGCGCAGGAAGTTTGTTTTGTTGAACAGGTTGGTACCTTCGAAGCGAAGCTCGAGCCGGGCGCGTTCGGTGAGGGCGAAGCGCTTCAGGAGCGACAGGTCGACGGTGGCTTGCGAGGGCGCGCGAAAACTGTTCCGGCCGAGGCCGAACGGACGATCGGCGACGATGCCGTCGCCGTTGTTGTCGACGCCGGTGAGCGGGTTGACGGGCAGGCCGGAGGCCGCAATCACAAAGCCGTTGAGTTGCAGGCCCCAGGGCAGTTCGTAGATGCCTTGGGCCGTGAAGCGGTGGCGCTGGTGAAAGTCAGAGGGGCCGCGTTCGTCGAGTCCGGGAGCGCCCCAGTTGCTGGGGGCGCCGGTGTTGGGTCCGCCGGTGAAGAAGACGTAAGTGACCGAGGAGCTGTTCAGGTAGTGACCGAGGACCTGGAAGCGGCGCGTGAAACGCTTGGCGAGTTGCACGTCCCAGGCGGTGTAGCGGCTGCTGCCGGTGCTTTCGATCGAGCCCACCAGGCGCACGGGAACGCCCGCGTAAGTGGTGTAAGGACGGGTGGCATCGGCAGCGGTGGCGGCGCGTCGCTGGCCAGCGGCGGTCCGCACGAAGAGCGAAGGGGCGTTGAGATCGAGCGAACGAAGTTGTTTGCGGCTGAAGTTGTGGGAGATATTCGCCGACAAAGTCCAGTCGCGACCGAGGACCTGCTGGAAGCCCCAACTGAACTGCGCGGTGTAGGGACTGAGACGACGGTCGGCAAAGAGGGCGAGGTCGCGGCGGTCGCCGGCACCGGTCGGCGGCGCAGTGAGTGAGTTCGGGAAGGTCGGGAAGCCGGCGACGCCGTAGGGCAGCGTATAGGTCGCCTGGAGCGAGCCGGGACCTTGCTGGAGGGCGCCACGGACGACCTGCAGGAAGATCTGGTCGTAATAGAGGCCGGCGCCGCCGCGCAGGATGGTGCGTCCGGAGCCGAACAGGTCATAGGCAAAGCCGAAGCGGGGAGCGAGGTTGTTGGTGTCGTGGGTGGTGGACTGATAGTCATAACGCAGTCCAAGGTTCAAGGTAAGGCGGGGGAAGGCGCGCCAATCGTCCTGGATGAAGGCCGAAACCAGAGTGTCGCCGTAGCGAACGGGGGCGGCACCGAAGGTCTGCGTGTATTGCACGGGGACTTCGCCGGCGCGCGGTGGGCCGGCCGCCATGCGGTAACTGCCGAACTGGGAGAGAAATACGTCGCGGAGTTTATTGCGGATGAAGTCGCCACCGAGGCGGACATCGTGGGCGCCGTGCTGCCACGTGAGGACGTCGGCGCCTTGCCAGGTGATGACGCGGGTATCGAAATAGTCCGAGAGGCCATCGGTGGAGTACGAAGGGCGAACGATTTGCGTTTGCGGCGTGAGCGCGTAGTAGGAAAGCGGAACGTTCTTCGCGGAGCCAGCGCGGAACTCGTTGAGGAGGGTGGGGCTGAGGATCAGACGGTGGGTGAACTGGAAGCCAACGTTTTGGCCGGAGTCCCGGCGGGCCGCAGAAGGCTGATTGAAGCCGCCGACGGCATCGTTCGAGTTGTCGCTGACAGTGGTGTGCGCGTTAAGGCGCAGATAGATGGAGTGCTTCTCGCTCCATTGCTTGTCGAGATTGACCAGACCAAACCATTGCTTTTGGTGCCCAGGGTAGAAAGACGGGGTGGGTGACTGGATGTAGGCGCCGCGCGTTTGCTGGTTGCCTTCGAGGCTGGCGAAGAGATGGAAGGTGGGGGTGACGGGCCCGCCGGCCGCACCGCCCCACATGTGGCGCTCATTGGGAACGCGGAAGGTGGCGATGGGCGGAGCGGCTTGCAGGCCGCTGGGGCGGAGGAAATAGAAGCCTTCGCCGTGCCAACGGTCGGTGCCGGTACGCGTGACGGCGGAGATGATGCCGCCGCCCGAGCGACCGAGGTCGGCGCCGTACTGATTCACGGCGACCTTGTACTCGGCGACCGAGGCGATGGAAAGAACCTGCTGCGGTCCGTTACCGAGGGCCGGTTCGTAGTTCGAGAGACCGTCCAAGCGGTATTGGGTGTAGCGGAACAGCTGGCCGTTGACGGTGAGGCGGGTGCCGTAGATGCCGTCCGTGCCGAGGGAGCCGGTGTTGCGGACGCGCGGGTCCAGCATGGCGAAGCGGTTGATGTCGCGAATCGAGGAGGGAAGTTCCGAGAGGGTGCGAGTGTCGATGGCGGTGGCGAGTTCCGGGTTGTTGTTCACCAGGGGGCTCGACTCCATGACGGTGACGGTTTGCCGAAGCGGATCGACCGTGAGCTGAAGGTCGAGGGGGCGGCCGGGGACGTAGGTGAGGGTGCCCGGCTCAAAGGCGTCGGCGCGGGCGGTGAGGACACAGTTCGGTTTCAGGCCGGTCAAGATGAAGGCGCCACGCTCGTCGGTGGTGGCGGTGGCGGGGGTGCAATCGGCCGAGACTTGGGCGCCGGCGATGCCGATGCCCCCGGCGGCGCGGACCGTTCCGCCGACAGAATCAACAACTTGGGCAAAGGCCGAGAGACTGGCCAGGAGGAAGATGCAATAGAAAAGCATGAAGATGCGCAAGCAGCCTGAAGGTCGGACGGGCAGCTAAAGGCCGAAAAACAGCAACTAAAGCGGGGGTCCAAAATCGAGGACTGTTCCAGTCCAGTATGCCTTGATCAAATCACTTTTGCAACTGAATATCAAAACAAGGTGAGAGGTGAGGCGAATTCGTTCCAGGAATTGAATGAAGAGTCCCCAATGTTAGAGAGGCGGAATATAATAGGCGCAACTCCTATGAAGCATTGGTATTGGACGATTCTCGTCTGCACGCAAGCCATTCTGGTGACGCCGATTTGGGCGCAACGCACGTACACTTTGCCGGGAACGGCGGCGCAGGAGATTACGCTCGCCGCGGGAGCGGTGGCGGAAGTCTCCGCCGGCATCGCGCAGCCGAGTGCCCTGCCCCCGAATGCGCGGATCGCAGTGGAGTTCGGCGGCTTCCGCAAGGTGTTGCACGCCCTTGATCCCGACTTTCACCTGATGTACAGGGCGCCGCAAGCCGGCAAGTTCGTCCTCAAGGCGACCGTGGTGGAAGACGAAGAGGCGATCTTTAACCAGCCGCGGTGGCGGGAGACGGGGTCAGTTCAGAAGGTGTACAAGTTTCCGCGGCGCACGCCGTGGCCGGCCGGCAAGACGGCGCAAGTGGCGTTGTCGGTGAAGCCGGTGAATCTGGGTAACTCGACGCGGGGCATGCAGGTGGAGCTCGAGCCCAATAACTCGATCGCCGAGGCTCAACCGATTCTGGTGGGTGCTTCGGGCAAGGATGAGACGCTGCACATCACCGGTGGCGCCGACGAGTTGGAGTATTTCGACAATGGCCAGTTCGGGAAGGCGGGCGACGACTGGTTCAAGATCGTGTACCAAGGCAAGGAACCGCGGCTGTTCACGGGCAACCTCTATCTGCCGGATCCGCTGGTGGTGGCGCAGTTGCAGATGTTTACGGCTGACGGCAAGGAGTATCGGGACGGAGCGAACCCGAACGAGCGGGTGCATCAGCAGTTGGAAGGTCATCGGACAGCGATGTCGCGGACGCTGAAGCCGGGCGGCACTTACTATCTGCGCGTGGAGTCGAACTCACCCGGTTATGAGGTGGAGTTGCGGATTCGGCAGTTGGGCCCGTACACGGACCCGCGGTATGCGGTGAAGCAGGCGATGTACGACCATTCGAGCCAGGTGCATGCGTGGCTGCTGAACCGGCCGCGCGGCGCGGCGGTGGACCGGCGCATTCGCGACACGGGTTCCCTATTGGGGACGCATTGCATGAGCTGCCACACGCAATCGGGCGTGTGGGGACCGATGGGCGCGTTCGTGCATGGCTATCAGCCGGAGAACGTCGGCAACCTGCGCCAGTTGATGAATTTGATGTACGAGAGCCTGCGGCCGACAAACGTGCTGCAGGATGCGGCCAACAATACAAGCCTCTCGCCGCTGGATCTGGGCGATGGTCCGGCAGGGACACGGGCGGCGGGTTTCAACGTGGTGATGACGGAGCGCTATGTCGCTCCGCGGAAGTTGCACTCGGCGCAACAGGTGCGCACGGCAAACTTCGTACTGCAATCGGCCGACCCGAGCGGCATTAACGCCGCCGGACCGGGCTCGAATGTCGGCGCGGCGGTGGTGTACCGGTTCTCCGGCGAGATCTTGCGGAGGGCGTGGAACGACACGCACGATGAGAAGTATCTGAGGGGGCTGGAAGAGAAAGCGCAGAAGATTCTGGAGATCAATGTGCGCTACCTGGACGATCCGGCAAACCGCATACTTTTCTTCCGCGATGTGTTTCCGGCCGACTACGCCAAGGTACGCGGCGAGACCGAAGAGGTAAAGAAGTTTCTGGCAAAGGTGAGCGCGCAGGTGAAGGAAGATGAAGCGCGCATCCGGGCGATGCAGAAGTCCGATGGCTGGTGGGGCTTTGACCCGGGCAAGCGGCAAGGCAACAGCTGGGTGGCGACGACGAATGATCCCAAGGACATCGATCCCGCGCCGACGTCGCTGGCGTTGACTGCCTTGGCGGCATTGGGGTACACGGACTCCGAGCCGGCAGTGAAGCGCGGCGTGGAGGCCTTGCTGAAGATGCAGGACACGTTCGGCCGCTGGAACCGCAATGCGCTGACCGGCTTTGTGACGACGGCTTATGCGGAGCATGCGCTGGCGCGGCTGTATCCGGAGAAGGCGCGGGCACCGGAGGTGAAGGACTTTGCGCCGGTGGCGGGCGAGTCCTTATTGGATACGATCGCGCGCTTCCGGGCGATGGCGCAGTTGGGCTTGGGCGCGAATGACTCGGCTTTCCTGGAGTTGGTGCTGCCGGGGGCGACACACGCGAATGCGCAGGTGCGTTACTGGGCGCAAATCGCGCTGGGCGCGTTGCACGATGAGCGCGGCGTGACGGCGCAGTTGGGCGGCCTGGGCGATCCGGTGAAGATGGTGCGGGAAGCTGCGCGCTGGGGCATGCGGCAGACGCTGCTGGACGATAAGGGCTGGGACTACCTCTACGCGAAGTATCAAACGGGCGACGACCGGACGCGCGAGGCGATGGCCGGAGCGCTGATCATGCGGGCCGATAGCGTGATGACGCGTTCGAACGTGGGACATGCCCGGCTGGGCGCGCTGTTCGGGAAGATGATGAACGACGATCCGCACCCGGGGGTGCGGGCTTGGTCAACTCGCGCGGCGTGGAACTGGTGGGTGTGGAATCCTCCGGTGCGCGCAGCGGTGAATGAGGCGGTGATGACGTCGCTCGAACGGCCCGAGGACAATTTCCTGACGGAAGAGGCAAAGCGTTATCAGATCGAGGCGCTGTTCATCGCGAATGGACAAAAGGCAAACCCGAGCGCGGAGCACCAGTATCCGCAGTTGTCGCAACTGTTCGAGGCAATCTCCAAGCGGCTAGATCAGAAAGTGCCGGAGCGGATGATCGACCGGCTGACGGCGATCGGCGGCACGTTCTACAACCAAGCGGGCGGCGACGGCGGGCCGGGACAAATGGGCTACATCACCGAACACGCAGCGCCCATGATGGCGAAGGCCGTGCTGCGGTATTGGGACCGGGCAGAAGTCTCGAAGGACGATGCGACGCTGCGGTTTGCGATCGAGTCGGCGGCGAACGTGATGAACGATCCGCTGCAGAAGCGTCTGCTGAATTATTCGAGCACAGGTCCGGAGGCGTATCGCACGCTGGCGGCCACGTCAATTTCCGACCCGCGGATCATTGCACTGCAGGGGACGCATGAGTTCCTGGGGCCGTTGATGGAGCAGTTCTATCGCGGCGCGGGCGAGACGGAGCGGCGCGGCGAACTGGCCGGTCCGCTGTTGAAGTTGTTTGGACGCGCGCGCTGGAATCTTCCCAAGAGCGAAGAGCAGCAGAAGCTGTTCTTCAACGTGCTGCTGCCGCACTTTGCGCCGGAGCGCGGGAAGTTGGAAGAGAATACGCGGACGCCGCTGCAGATGGACGCCGATTCGGTGGACTGGTATGTGGCGCGGTCGCTGGCAGGGGTGGTGCACGGGAATCAGGATCTGCAGACGCCGACGTTGCTGAAGCAGATGCCGGCGACGTTCACGACACCGATGGACGAGGCTTTCTGGCTGCCGAGCCTGGGTTGGCTGCTGCGGCATGGAACGGAGATTCCGGAGGTCCACGCGCCGGTGAAAGGCGCGGAGATTGCGGCGGAGCAAAAGAACCGGATCGCCGAACTGATGGTGAAGACCCTGGAGGCGCCGAAGGTGGATCCGCGCTTGCGGAATGCGGCGATGGCGCTCGCCAATGACGTGATCGTGCGGCAGCATCCGAAGGTGGAGCCAGTGCTGAAGGCGAAGCAGCCGCAGTATTACGAAGAGGATCCGCCGGAAGCGAAGGCGCTGAAGGGCGCGGCGCGCGAGAACTGGGAATACTTCCAGAACTGGCTGGCGCCGGAGATGAGCAAGGTGGATCGCAACGATCAACTCTCGTGCCTGGGCTGTCACGCGGTGCCGGGGCGAGTGCCGTCGATGGAGTTGCAGGGTCCGAACCCGAACGGCTACATGAGCAAGAAGGCGCTCTGGACGAACTACAAGATTCTGATGGAACGCGTGAATGAGACGGGCGTGGAAACCAGCAAGCTGCTGCGGAAGCCCTTGAACGTGCAGAGCGGCAAGGAAGACGGACACCAGGGGGGACGCCGGTTCAACCCGAATGACCGGGGTTACGAAATCCTGCGGCGCTGGGTGCTGGACTCGGCGAAGCTGAAGTCGGGACAGCCGGTGCAGGCGGCGGCTCGGTAGGAAGCAGGCAGGCAAAAGAAAAGGGCGGGTCGGACGACCCGCCCTTTTTGCTTTTTGTGGAGTTAGTTACCGGAGACAGTGAGAACGAGGTTGCCGACGTTCGACGTGCCGCCCGGGGTGGTGACGATGACCGGGAACGTGGCGACCGGAAGAGCACCGAGGCCGACGTTACGCGGGATCTGAACGACGACTTCGGTGGGCGAGACGGAACGGATGGAAGCATCCTGTCCGCCGACCTTCACCGCGGTGCCGGCCAGGGTGGGAACGCCGCCCGCAACACCGGTGGCGGCCGACGCCGTGACAGCGGCGAGGTTGGTACCGACGATCCGGATCAGACCATCGGAGCGGACCGTGCCGCCGCCGACCACCGCTTCCACGCGGGTGATGGTGGGGAGGGCCGTGGCGGAGGAAGTGGCCGAAAGCTGAGCCCGCACGGCGCCGCCGGGGTTCACCGACGTGTGCAGGTTGAGGTAGTGGGTGGACGGATTGTTGGCCACCGCGCCCAACGTCGAGACGGCGGTGGTGAGAACGGCGCGATAAAGATTGCCGACGCCGGAGGCGGAGGTGAGTCCATCGGCGGCCTTGATGCCGCTATCGATCACGACCGGGCCATTCTGACCAGCGACGCCAGAGTGGATGTGGAGGCCGGTGAAGGTGGTGTTGGCAGGGAAGCGATGATAGACGTCAAAGCTGGCGACGGCGGCCAGCGGAGCGCCATCGGCGCCACGAAGGGAACGCACGCCATAAGTGGCAACGGCGCTATTGGTGGAACCGTCGATGGGCGGCACTTCGTTGGCGGGAGACATGAGCACGTTGAAGGAGGACGAGTCCGCAGCGACGGCCTGTCCGCGGATCACGCCACCGGGATAGAGGCGTGTGTGCAGATTGATGTAGTAGCCCGCGGGGTTCGATTCGAGGCCGGCGAGAGCGGCCTGCGTCGCCGCGCTGGGAGCGGAGATGCGGTTGACGTAACGCAGGGTGCCGGTGCCGCTGGTGGGAGCGGAGACGGCGCCGGAGAGGCCGGAGTTCACCGTGACAGGGCCGTTGATGCCGGCAGCACCCGTGTGGACGTGCAGGCCGGTGAAGTCGGTGACGTTGGGGAAGCCGTTGTAGGAGACGTCGAAGATGGCTTCTGCCGACTGAATGACGCCGGCCGTGTCGCGACCGACGATGGTGGTGACAGCGGCAAAGCCCTTGGCCGTCGTGTCGATGGCCGGAACTTCGTTGGCCGGGGAGAGCTGGGTGAGAACGGTGGTCATGGTGGTGGCCAGGACCTGGCCACGAATGGCGCCGCCGGGGTTCACGGTGGTGTGCAGGTTGACGTAGAACTGGCTGGGGTCGAGGAGGAGGTCGTTGATGGCAGAGATGGCCGTAGCGGAGTCCAGCTTGGCGGACTGGCGAACGATGCCGGCTTTGCCGGTGGGGTCATCGACCGGCTCCGAAGACCGGACGCCGGAATCGAGGACCACCGGACCGTTCTGACCGCGGATGCCGCGATGGATGTGAAGGCCGGTGACTTTGATGCCACCGGGGAAGCTGTAGTCGACGTTGAAGTCGACGACCGCTTCGGTGACCGCGCCACTGGCGCTGCGCACGGCGTGGATCCACACGGTGGCGGAACCAGTGGCGGCGAGGCCGAGGGGCGGAACCTCATTGGCGGTGGATAAGTTGGCCCGGAACGGGATCGATTGCAGCGTTTGTGCAAAAGCTCCTCCGGTGACGAAAAGGCACGCGGCCACAAGGGCGGTGCGACTGAGAAGTTGAGGGTAATTCAAGGCGCTCTCCTGAATTTTTTAAACGTATGCCCAAAGCGAGCAACACGCTTGTATCACAGCAGGAGTAACGAATCAATGACGTGTAAACAAATGTTAGGTCAACTGGGCGATGGAGCGAACGGTTTTGAGGACATCTTCGAGGAGATCCAGACGCAGGGCATTGGCGCCATCGGAGAGGGCGCGCTCTGGCGCCTCATGAACTTCGACGAACAGACCATCGATGCCCACGGCAGCTGCGGCCGAGGCAAGCGGCTTAATAAAGCGGGGCTGGCCACCGCTCTTGGCTCCTGTAGAACCAGGCAGTTGGACACTATGGGTGGCATCGAAGATGACCGGGTAGCCCAGGTCGCGCATGAGGACCAGACCACGCATGTCGACGACGAGATTGTTGTAGCCGAAGCTGGTGCCGCGCTCGGTGAGGCAGACGCGATGGTTGCCGGTGGAGGTGACTTTTTCGACGGCGTAGCGCATGTCGGCGGGGGCAACAAACTGCCCTTTTTTAATGTTCACGACGCGGCCGGTGCGGCCAGCAGCGACGAGAAGGTCCGTTTGGCGGCAGAGGAAAGCCGGGATCTGCAGGATGTCGACGCACTCGGCGACGCGCTCGGCCTGCCAGGGTTCGTGGATGTCGGTGAGCACGGTGTGGCCTTGCTGCCGGAGCCCTTGCAGGATGCGGCAGCCTTCTTCGAGGCCGGGTCCGCGATACGACTCGACGCTCGACCGGTTGGCCTTATCGAACGAAGCCTTGAAGACAAAGGGGCCGGCAATGCGCCCGATTTCCCAGGCGAGATATTGGCAATGCTCCTCGCTCTCGATGACGCAGGGACCAGCGATGAGGATCGGGGGCGCGCCACCGCCGAGCTTGAGGTCGCGCGAGAGTTCGAGCTGGGCGGTCATCGGGAGAACAAGGGCTGCTCGAGGCGGTCCAGACGCTTTTGGCGGTTGGCGTAAGAGGCACCGAGAAAGGCCGTGAAGAGTGGATGCGGCTCGAGCGGTTTCGATTTGAACTCGGGGTGGAACTGGCAGCCGAGGAACCAGGGATGGTCCGGGATTTCGCAGATCTCGACGTAGGTGCCGTCGGGAGTTTGGCCGGAGATCTGGAGGCCTTTTTCCGTGAGGACCTTTTCGTACTCGCGGTTGAACTCGAAGCGGTGACGGTGCCGCTCGCTGATGTTGGCTTCGCCGTACGCAGCACGCGCCAAGCTGCCTTCTTTCAGTTGGCAGGGATAGGCACCCAGCCGCATGGTGCCACCGAGTTCGTCGACGCCCAGTAGCTCGCGGAGTTTGTAGATGACGCGATGGGGCGCCGCGGGGTTGAATTCGGTGGAGTCCGCCCCGTTGAGGCCGGCGACGTTACGGGCAAACTCGATGACCATGGTCTGCATGCCGAGGCAGATGCCGAAGTAGGGCACACGTTCTTCGCGGGCGTAGCGGATGGCGTGGAGCATGCCTTCGACGCCGCGCGAACCAAAGCCGCCGGGGACCAGAATGCCATCGAACTGATTGAGCACTTCGGCGCAGGAGGGCCATTCCAGGGTCTGCGCTTCGATCCAGTTGAACTCGATGCGCAGGTTGTGGGCTAGCGCGCCATGGATGAGGGCTTCCTTGAGACTCTTGTACGAATCTTCATACTCAACGTATTTGCCGACAAGGCCGATCTGCACGACGTCAGCAGGCTGCCGCATGCGCTCCAGCATCTGGCCCCAGGCGCTCATGTCACGCGGTTTGGCATCCATTTCGAAGATGCGCAAGAGCTTGTCGTCGACACCCTGATCCGCCAGCACCAGGGGCACGGCGTAAACGCTATCGACGTCCATGACGGTGACAACCGCGTCGAGGTCAACGTCGCAGAAGAGGGCGATTTTGCCCTTCATGTCGTCGGCCAAAGGACGCTCGGAACGGCAGAGCAGGACATCAGGTTGAATGCCCAGAGCACGCAATTCTTTGACGGAGTGCTGCGTGGGCTTGGTCTTCAGTTCCTGAGCAGCGGCAATCCAGGGGACCAGCGTGAGATGCACGAAGCAGGCATTGGTGCGGCCGACTTCATGACGCATCTGGCGAATGGCTTCCAGGAAGGGCAGGCTTTCGATATCGCCGACGGTGCCGCCGATTTCGCAGATGACGACGTCGACGCCTTCGGCCACTTTGCGCATGGCCTGTTTGATTTCGTCGGTGACGTGGGGGATGACCTGCACGGTTTTGCCGAGGTAGTCACCACGCCGCTCCTTCATGATGATCTGCTCGTAGATGCGGCCGCTGGTGAGGTTATTGGCCTTCGAGAGCGGGGAGTGGGTGAAACGCTCATAGTGGCCGAGGTCGAGATCCGTTTCGGCGCCGTCGTCGGTCACGAAGACTTCGCCGTGCTGGAAGGGACTCATCGTGCCAGGGTCGATGTTCAGGTAGGGATCAAACTTCTGCATGCAGACGCGCAGACCGCGGCTTTCGAGCAGGCAGCCGATCGACGCTGCGGCGATGCCTTTCCCGAGAGAAGAAACGACGCCGCCAGTCACGAAGATGAATTTAGCCATTGTTCGATTGAGGATTGGGTACGGAAAGGTGCCGGGATAAAGAGGCTTCAAAGAAGGCGCGCAGACGCGCCAAGTCCTCGGGCGTATCGACCCCGAGTGATTCGTATTCAGTTTCGGCCACGCGGATGCGGTGGCCGTTCTCCAGGGCCCGCAACTGTTCGAGACATTCGGCGAGCTCAAGCGGGCCGACGGGAAGGTCCGAGTAGTTCAGCAGGAAGTCGCGCTGATAAACGTACAAGCCGATGTGCTTGTAGTAAGTGGAACGCGAGCCGCGATGGAAGGGGATGGTGGAACGGGAGAAATAGATGGCATTGCCGGCGCGATCGGTGACGACCTTGACGACGTTCGGGTTGTCGATGTCAGCGGGGTCTTCGATCTGGCGCTTGAGGGTGGCCATCGGGATGTCGGGGTTGTCGAGGAGGGCCAGTACGGCGGCATCGATCGCCGCGGGATCGATGAGCGGCTCATCGCCCTGAATGTTCACCACGACGGAGGCGGGATCGGCCGAGGCGACCTCCGCGACACGATCCGTTCCGGAGAGATGATCCGACCGGGTGAGCCGGACCTGCGCACCAAATTCGCGAGCGGCGCTAGCGATGCGATCGTCATCGGTGGCAACCACCACATTGGTGAGATAGCGGGCTTCCAGAGCACGTTCCCACACATGCTGGATCATGGGTTTGCCGGCGATGGAGACGAGGGCTTTACCGGGAAACCGGCTGGAAGAAAACCTGGCAGGAATAACGCCGAGTATGCGCTGCGGCACGTTCGATGGTAACACGGGGCAGCCCTCCGATGGGTCAAATTTCACCCGCAAAAGTTCACCGGGAGGCGGGATCGTGGGTCGCGATTTGATGATATCGTGAAGGAGAATCGAGACTTTCTCGAACGGGATGGTGTCTATGCTAACTCCCAGCGGGCGAATTCGGACGAGTCTTTTCTTCTTGTTGGCGATCGGCGTTCCGGCGGCAGACCGGATCACGAAAAACGCGCAGCCCCAACTCGAACAAAAGAAAAAGGCGGGAGACAGCACCGAGCCGGCGAAGACGACGGAACAACCTCCCACTGCCCTGCCCCCCGCACGGGTTGGCATTGAGCCAAGAACTTCCACGGCCGTGCCGAAAGTCAACGAAGCCGAAACTCGCACGCCCAACATTCGCGTCGACACCAACCTGGTGCTGATCAATGTGACCGTGCGCGATCCGCTCAATCGGTTCGTCACGGGTCTGGAGAAGGAGCAGTTCCGCCTGTTCGAAGAGAAGGTGGAGCAGAAGATCGTGCAGTTTGCGAGCGAAGATGCGCCGCTGTCGATTGGTTTGGTGTTTGACGCCAGTTCGAGCATGGGCTCGAAGTTGCAGAAGGCGCGGCAAGCCGCGGCGCAGTTCTTCAAGACGGCGAACCCCGAAGACGAATTTTTCCTGGTGCAGTTTAACGACCGGCCCGAGTTGGTGGTGCCGTTTACGCAGTCCACTGAGGAAATCCAGAATCGTTTGACGTTTACTCAAGCGAAGGGCAAAACGGCGTTGCTGGACGGTGTTTACACAGCCATGACCCAAATGAAGAAGGCCAAGAATCCACGGAAAGCGATTATTATTCTGTCCGATGGCGGCGATAACTCCTCCAGATACACGGAGAGCGAGATTCGGAACCTGATTCGTGAGGCGGACGTCCAGATTTATGCAATCGGCATTTTCGAGCCGGTGTCGGCGCGCGGCCGTTCCGCGGAGGAAATGGCAGGTCCGGGACTGCTCACCGAAGTATCGGAGCAGACCGGCGGCCGGCACTTTCCGATTGAGAACATTAACGAACTGCCGGACGTGGCCGCGAAGATCGGCATTGAACTCCGGAACCAGTATGTCCTGGGCTATTCGCCCTTGAACCAGGAACGCGACGGGAAGTATCGGCGCGTACAAGTGAAACTGATTCAACCGAAAGGATTGCCGCCGCTGAAACCGGCTTGGCGGCAAGGCTACTATGCACCTGCCCAGTAGAAGATTGTTCCTTGGGATGGCCGCCAGCGCGGTCGCCTACGGCCAGGAGCCGGAGCCGACGTTCCGTTCGGATACGCGTCTGGTGCCGCTCTATGCCACGGTAGTGAACTCGAAAGGTCAGTTGGTGACCGATCTCCCGCGCACCGCGTTCAAGGTGATGGAGAACAACGTCGAGCAGCCGATTAAGGGCTTCCTGCGGGAAGACGTTCCGGTGTCACTCGGACTGATTGTGGACAACTCAGGTTCCATGCGCGATCGTCGCGCGAAAGTGGAAGCCGCAGCTATCGCGATGGTGAAAGCCTCGAACCCGAAGGACCAGGTGTTCATCGTCAATTTCAACGACGAAGCCTTCGAGGACGTGCCCTTCACGTCCGACGTCAAGAAGATGGAAGAGGGCCTGGCGCGGATCGATTCCCGCGGGGGCACGGCGTTCTATGATGCGATCAGCCTGTCGCTCGATAACGTCGCCAAGGGCAAGCACGATAAGCGCGTGCTGATGCTGATTACCGACGGCAACGACAACGCGAGTTCGACGACGCTCGAAAAGCTGCTTTCGAAAACGGGACGGGCGAACGTGGTAATCCATGTGATCGGCCTGCTTTCGAAGGAAGAGCCGCGTGAGGCGCGCAAGGCGCAACGGGCATTGAAGCAGATCGCGGAGTCGACGGGCGGCTTGAGCTTTTTCCCGAATGAGCTGGAAGAGGTCGAGAAGCTGGCGTTGCAGGTCGCCCACGATATTCGCAACCAGTACGTGATCACGTACTCGCCGCTCAATCCGGCACTCGATGGCACCTACCGTGCCATCAAAGTGACAGCGAAGGGTCCGAATAACCCCGTAGTGCGCACGCGCTCCGGCTACTACGCCACACCGAATCAGCGGGAGCCGAATACCAAGAAGCTCTCGCAGAACTACTGATGCTGAACTTCCTCTGGAACTCGGTGCGCGGCTATCCGCTGAGGCCGTGGGCGAGCCCATACCTGCGATGGCGCATGGAGACCTACTGGGGCTTGCATGCCGATGAGATCGACATGCGGAAGTTCTTCCGGTTCTCTTGGCAACATCGTGACGAACTGTGGCGGTTTCTGCGCTGGGCTGGCCGGATGCACGAACGCGCATAAACTAGGTCCATGGACCTGGGATTGAGCGGAAAGGTGGCCATTGTCGCGGCCGCCAGCAAAGGACTCGGCTTAGCAGTGGCCAAAGGCTTGGCGGCGGAAGGTTGCCACGTAGCCATCTGCTCACGGGAAGAAGGCGCACTGGCCGCCGCCAGCGCCGGCACCAACTTCTACACCCAGGCCGTCGACGTGAGCGACGAAGCTGCGGTGCGTGCTTTTGTGGAAGCTGTGCGCACGAAGTTCGGACGGGTGGACATCTGCGTGACCAACGCCGGCGGGCCGCCCTCGAAGACCTTCGAGCAGACGACCACCAGCGACTGGGAAGCCGCGGTGAAGTTGAATCTGATGAGCACGCTGCACTTTGCCCAGGCCGTGTTGCCGGGAATGAAGGCGCAGGGATGGGGGCGACTGCTCACGATCACGTCGGTATCAGTAAAGCAGCCGCTCGACGGTCTGATTTTGTCGAACTCGGTGCGGGCGGCAGTCGCAGGCTTGGTGAAGTCTCTGGCGAATGAGTATGGCGCTTTCGGAGTTACGGTGAACAACGTGTGCCCGGGCTTTACGGCGACGGATCGCTTGAAGTCATTGGCGGGGAAGCTGGCGGGCGATCAAGGTATGAGCGCCGAGGCGATAGAAGCCGCGTGGGGCGCGCAGACAGCCGTGAAGCGCGTGGGGACGCCGGAGGAGTTCGCGTCGATGGTGGTGTTTCTGGCGTCGAAGCAAGCGGCCTATGTGACGGGTGCGTCAATCGCGGTGGACGGCGGGTTGGTGCGGGGGCTACTGGGCTAGCGGGCGTCGGCCGTGGCGGGAGCAGCGGTCTGGCTGTTGCGCTGGGCGACCTGGGTGGGATTGAGCGAGGAGGCGTAAGCCGCGACGCCGTTGAAGATCTGCTCAGCGATCTTCTGGCGATATTCGCTCTTGCGCAGGTTGGTTTCTTCAGCTGGATTCGTCACAAAGCCGATTTCGGTGAGGATGGCCGGCATATCGGCCCCAATCAGCACGATGAACGGAGCGCGCTTCACGCCGCGGTTCCGGCCGCGCGTCGTGTCACCGGCGACGAGGGCGTTCTGCACTTTCTGGGCGAAGTCGCGGGACTCGTCGAGCTTGGCGTTGAGGGCAATCTTCTGCAGCAGGTCGTTGAGGTCGTGGACGTTCTTGCGGGCCGAAGAGTTTTCGCGGGAGGCCACTTCGAGGGCCCCGGCGGAAGCGGCAAAGTTCAGATAAAACGTCTCGATGCCAAAGGCGGAACGCGCGGGCGAAGAGTTCGCATGGACGGAGATGAACAGGTCGGCCTTTCGCTGGTTGGCCATGATGGTGCGGTCATCCAGCGAAACGAAGGTATCGTCCGTGCGGGTGAGGATGACCTCGGCGCCGAGGGATTGGCGCAAGAGCGTCGCTAGACGCTTACTGACATCGAGCACCAGTTCTTTTTCGTGCAGGCCGCTGGGGCTGGAGGTGCCATAGTCCTGGCCACCGTGGCCGGGGTCGATGACGATGCGATTGACCTTGAGGCCGAGGGCACGGATCATTGAACGGTCCGGCACGGCCGTGCGATCCGGCACGGGGGGCGGGATGATTTCCGGTGCCACGTTGCGCTTCGGCAGCGAGGCGGCAATGGTGGTCACTTCGGCCTTCTTGGGAGCGGGAGCCTCCGGAAGGTGCCTGGGCAGAGGATCCTCGACGATGGAGGCCTTAGTCACCCGCGCCGGCGGCGTGATGGAGGCGAACTGCGGATAGGGCGCGATGGCCGGACGAGCGGGAACGCGCGGATAGACCTGGAACTCAGGCGGCGTGGTCATCAGAATGACGGGTTGACGGCGCGAGGTGCGGACCGGAATCGTAGCGGGGTCGAAATGGCGGACGGCCAGCTTCGTCTCTGACTTTCGGACTTCCTGCGGCTTCACCTCGGGAGCCGGCGCGGCAGCCATCAGTTCTTTTTGGCGCTCGATCGTGCCCGGCGGAACGCTCTGATTCCGGCGGAACTCGACGATGATTCGCGGCGGGTCCATCGCGAAAACAGCCTTGTAGACGACGTCGGGCGACTCCATGTCGAAGACGAGACGGGTGAGACCGGGCTGATTCTCGGCGACGCGGATCTGGCGGATGTTGCGGTCGCCGACCATGAACTGGGCGCTGCGCTGCTTGCCGGCGGCTAACCGAGGGACGAAGCGTGGGAGATCGAAGAAGACGCGGTCCGGATTGTCGATGCGTTCGGTGCGGAAGACGGCTTCGCTCGACAGCGCGATGACCACGCGGGTGACGTCGGATTGAGACGTGAAGCGGACGTCGCGGACCGATTCAATCGGTTGCGCGCAGACGGCAACGACGGCCAGACCCAAAAGTCCGACCCCGCGTCGCCAAATCCGGCTACTTGCCATGACCACTAGTCTACCCTGACCTTACCCCCTATCAGAGGGGAGGAAAAATTCGGCACGCGCCCCCCACAGTGTGGGGGAGGCTAGTCGTTGACCTGCCGCAATGTTATATGGACTCTTCCTTCACCGTCAACGAATTCTTGTAAAACTGGGGCCGGCACGGCGGCTTTCGAGGGGATCGGCGCCGGGGCCGCGGCAGGGGGCTGTTCACGCTTGGCGAGGCCATAGTAGCGTCCGACCTTGTAGACGTAGTCCTGGGTCTCCGCGTAAGGGGGGATCCACCCGTACTTGGCGACAGCGCCTTCGCCGGCGTTGTAGGCGGCCAAGACCAGACGCTCGTCGGTGAAGAGGGTCTGAAGGTACTTCAGGTAGCGGATGCCGCCTTCGATGTTCTGCTCCGGATCGAAGGAGTTGCGTACACCGTACTGGCGGGCGGTGGAGGGAATCAACTGCATTAAGCCTTCGGCGCCTTTGGGCGAGATCGCGTAGGGGTTGTAGTTACTTTCGGCACGAATGACGGAGTGCACCAGCAACGGGTCGAGACCGTGCTGGCGCGACTTCTCTTCCACGATCGCGCGGATGCGTTCGGGTGGAACCGTGTATTTGGGGACCTTCGGCATGGGGGCGACCAAACCGGAAGCGGAGATGCTGATTGGGGCAACCACTTGGGGCTCAACGGTGCGCGGGACGACCTGCACGGTGGTAGAAGAGGCTGCCACGGCTGGGGCAGGCGCGGCGGTTTCAGGAGCCGGCACGGGAGTCAGCGCCACCGACGGGCGGGGGGCTGGCGTGGGTAGCGCGAAGGTGCTGCGGACGAGGCGCCCGGTCTTGGGGTCAACGCGGAGCACCGTTTTGGTTTTGGGCGCAGCTTTCGCCGCAGCCGTCACGGGGCCGGGGTCAGCCGCGAGTGTCCAGGCGGCGCAACAGAGGATCACAAAAAGACGAGTCAAGATGCTTCTTATCAAGCGATTATACCAGGATGTTATGATTCGTACGTGAGGACGGGATGCCAGGGCTTCGTCCTGTGCGGCGGCGAGAGCCGGCGAATGGGACAAGATAAGGCCATGTTGCAGCGCGAAGGACGGCCGCTGGTGACGTGGGTGGCGGAGTTGGTGGCCGAGGCTGCCGGCTCGGCGACGCTGGTGGGTCCGCAAGCGCGCTACGGGGAATTGGGCTGGCCGGTGGTGGAAGATGAACGGCCGGGGGAAGGTCCGTTGGGCGGTTTGCTCGCCGCGCTGGGGGCCGCGCGAGAGGAACGCTGCCTGATCGTCGCGTGCGACATGCCGAGCTTGACGGTGGAGGCGCTGAAGGGGTTGGTTGAGCAGCCAGTGGCGGCAGACGTGGTCATGGCCGGGTCCGAACGCGGAGGGGAGCCGTTGTGCGCCGTGTACCGGACGGCGAGCCTGCCGGTCCTGCGAAAAGCGTTCGCCGAAGGGGAGCGCTCGGTGCGAAAGGCGCTTAAACGATTGAAATGTCAGGCTCGGCCGCTGGGAGATCCGCAATTGGTTTACAACGCAAATACGCCGTTGGAATGGGCCGCGGTCGAGGCGGGGGGATAGATGGCGGAACAGTTTCCCCACTACATCGAGTTTCGGCACGTTTATAAGACGTTCGATCGGCCCGTTTTAGTCGACACGAATTTTTATGTCAATGCCGGCGAGACGGTGGCGATCATCGGACGCAGTGGTGTGGGCAAGTCGGTGTCGCTGGCACACATTATGGGCTTCCTGAAGCCCGACAGCGGACGGGTGATCGTTTCGCACCGGGACATCACGGACTTTACCGAGAAAGAAATGAGGCAGATCCGCCGGAAGGTGACGATGGTCTTCCAGAACGGCGCTCTGTTCGACTCGCTCACCGTGGGCGACAACATCCTCTCCTCCCTTGAACTGCGTGATGACTACGACGAGGAAAACAAGGAAGACGTGGTGAACGGTCTGCTCGAGATGGTGGGTCTGCTCGATACACGCGACTGGTATCCGACGGACTTGGCAGTGGGCCATAAGCGGGCGATCGCCATTGCCCGTGCCCTGGCCGCCCAGCCCGAATGCGTGCTCTACGACGAGCCCACGACCATGGTGGATCCCATCATGTCCGATCAGTTAGGCGATCTGCTGCTGCGGCTGAAGACACACCTGCAATTAACGTCGCTGGTGGTGACGCATGACCTGGAACTGATGCGGAAGGTCGCCGATCGCGTGATCTTCTTCCACGAGGGCCGGGTGGCCTACTTCGGATCCGTGAAGGAATTGCCCGAGACGGATGACCCGAACATTCAAGAGTTCCTGGCCATGGACCGCGTCTAGTAGCGAGTGGGCAAATGCGGTAAGTAGGCCGCGCCGTAGAGGCCCGCAAGATTGCCGAGCGTAGCCTGCTCGATCCGGGTGTGGGAGTTGCGATAGGTGAAGCTGCGCAGCTTGGCTTCGGCCAGCATGGTGGGCGCGAACAGGTCCCAGGCGGGCAGCAGGCCGCCGCTCAACAGATACAGCGGATAGTTGAACATGTTGATGACCGTGGCGAGCGCAATGCCCAGAGCGCGCCCCATGCTCTCGTAGACCTGGACGGCGCGGGGATCCCCTTCGCGAGCATGTTGGGCGATCTCGACGGGCGTGAGGTCGTCGCCAAGCCGGATCAGTTTGGCCATCGAGATGAGCGCCATGGCGGAGGCGTGTTTCTCAAGGCAGCCGCGATTGCCGCAATCGCACGGATTGCCATCGGGTACGACGGTGATGTGCCCGAGTTCGCCGGCCATGCCTTCGGCGCCATGAATGACGCGGCCGTGGTGGATGATACCGCCGCCAATGCCAGTCCCCAGGGTGAAGAGCACCAGGTCGGTGACGTCGCGGCCCGCGCCCTGCCACTTCTCGCCGAGCGCGGCCGCGTTGGCGTCGTTTTCGAGCAAGACGGGCGTGCCCAGCTTCTGGGAGATGGCGTCACGGAGCGGGAAGTCCTCGAGCGGCTTGAGATTGTTGGAGCCGAGGACCACGCCCTCGCGCAGGCGGATAAACCCAGGCACCCCGACCCCCACCCCGAGGAGATGGTCCTTATCGTGGCGGTCACGAAGGAGGTTGATGGCCTCCGC
Organism: Bryobacteraceae bacterium; assembly: GCA_965229305.1. Taxonomy (GTDB): domain Bacteria; phylum Acidobacteriota; class Terriglobia; order Bryobacterales; family Bryobacteraceae; genus JALHNI01. The sequence continues at coordinate 30,852 of CBDDIZ010000026.1, forward strand.
CATGTTGTCCAGCATGGCCTCCCGGCCGGAATTGACGTCGGTGGGCCGCGAAACCTGATCCAGCATTTCGCCCGAGGCGGTAACGACGGCGGCGCGCAGGTTGGTACCGCCGAGATCGAGCCCGATGGTGTAGGAACTCATTGTTTCGCAGGATATCAGAGAGGTTTGCGATGATCGGTTCAGGTGTCATGGATTTAATTACTCTGGCCGCGTCAGCCACACCGCCGGTGCCGGAAAGTCCTAGTTTGTGGAAGTCAGCCGCGGAGGCGTTGCTGATCGGTTTGATCTTCGGCGCGCAGCGGGAGACTTCCCTGCCCGCGTCGGCATCGGGTCTGCGCGACTTCCTAATGGTGGCGATGATCGGCGCGGTGTGCGGCATGTTGGGTCAACCGCTGGTGACCGTGGCCGCCATGGGCGTAGCGGCGCTCGCGTGGCCGCATTTTCATGACCGACCGGATGAGACATCCGGGTTGACGACGAGACTGGCGGCGATCGCCACTTTTCTGCTGTCGGCGCTCGCCACCATGCCGGGCGTGCCGGAAGCGGAACCGGTAGCGCTGGCGTTGGCCGTGATTGCGGCCGGCGTGCTCGAGATGAAGCGGCAGGTTCACAAATTCTTCCGCGAAGTGATTACGGATGCCGAGTTCAACGACACGCTGAAGTTCCTGGGCATCGTGTTTGTGATCTATCCGCTGCTGCCGGATGGACGCTTTGGTCCGTACGGAGCGTTTGAGCCGCGCAAGATCTGGGTGTTCGTCATTCTGTTGTCTTCGATTTCCTACGTCGGCTACTTCCTCGAGAAGTTCGTCGGCGGGACGTGGGGCTTGCGCCTGACCGCGGTGCTGGGGGGCTTGTCCTCAACGACTGCGGCGACGGGTGCGTTTGCCAAGGACGCGCGGGAGAATCCGCACCGGATGGTGGCGCTGTGGCAGGCGACGACACTGGCCAATGCCATTCAGTTTCCCCGCGTGCTGACTTTGATTGCGGCGCTCAACTGGCCCTTGGCTTACGCGCTGTTCTGGCCGCTGCTCGCGATGGCCGCCGCCGGCGTGGTGGTTAGCTTCCTGCCGCTGCCCAGCGGCCCGACGGTAGCGCCCGGGACGCCGACCGTACCACTGCGCAACCCGTTTCGCTTGCGTCCGGCGCTGCGATTCGGTTTGGTGTTTGCGGTGATGATGGTGGCGACGCGCGCCGCCGCGGCAGTCTACGGAGAAGCAGCGCTGTTGGTGACGAGCATGATCGGCGGGTTGATCGACGTGGATGGCATTGTGGTGTCGACGTCCGAAGTGCAGGCGGCCGGACGAATCGGCGACGTGGGGGCGAAGCAGGCCATTCTGGTGGCGCTGGCCATGAATGCGGTGTTTAAGACAGGGCTGGCTTATGCCGGCCGCAATCATCGATTTGGCGTGCGGGTGCTGCTGTCGTTTGTGGTGATGCTGAGCGCCGGGGCGTTGACGCTGTGGCTGGCCTAGCGGTCTTTCGCGAGGATCGCGTCAAACTGACGCTGGTCGTTTTCGGAAATCGCGGAGTGACGCGCGAAGTCGGCACGGGAATTTAGCTTGCGGCGATACCGGTCGAAGTATTCACGCAGGTCGCCGCCGAATTGGAAGCTGTACATGATGTCGGTGAACTCGCGGGTGTGGCGCAAACCGAGGCCATGACCGGCTTCGTGCAGCACCGTGAGATAGACCATCGTGTCGCGCAGCAGAGGATCAGTGACATTCCGTCCGACAGGGCGAATCGCCAGACGTACGCCGGGCTTGCCGTTGATGAGAATCGGTTCGGCTTCGCCATAGAGGCCGCCAAAAGGCGAAGCCCACACAATCTGAATGCGGGCGTCTTGCGCCTCGTCCACTCGCCGGAATTTCAGCTTACCGGATGCGGCGCGCTCCCAGGCTTCGAGCGCATAGATGGCCAGCTCAGCGTCAGCGGGATTGCAACCGGAAGCGGCTTCGGCCTTGGTGCAAGGAGCGATGTAGTAAGGCAACTCCTGGGGCGAATCGGCAAACGCGAAGGCTAGAAGAAGGAACCAGTGACTCATACCGTGCTCGCCTTGAGCGTAGCGCAAATGAAACATGGCGAGGAGGGGCGTGGCCTTCCGCGACGGGCTGTTAACAGTGGCGTAAACAACGCGGGGACGCGTAGGGAAAAAGGGGGAGCCTTGGTATACTAACGGTGTTGAACGACGGCGTTCCTCACGACCGTCCAGCGTAGAAGTTGGAATCCATCCCGCGTCGGATTCCGCAAGTTGCTTCGCGTAGCTTGCTCTTCCGTCATCACAATTCCCCATGAGATGATTTTGAGAAATGAGCCTTGCGCTGGCCACGGGAGATCGCTGTCGACTTCGTTTTGGGCTTACGAAAAGGGAGCATTCCGAGTGTCAAATCGGCTCACAAGCACTTCATTCCTCTTCTTAGTAATGGCGACGGGCGCCTGGGCACAGCCGAAGCTGCGCCTCTCCACGACTACGGTGGGTCCGGTGCCATTTGCACAGGGCGCATTGGCGGGCGGACAGACGGTTGAGGCCCGTAACGCGGGAACGGGCAGTTTGAATTTAACAGTGGCGTCTGACGTGCCTTGGATGGCGGCTCTGGTTGGCGCCTCGCGCACTTGCACCAGTGCAGGCTTTACTGGAACCTGCGTGCCGATCAACATTGGGTTCCAAACCACAACCCTCGCCAGGGGGACGTATACGGGCACGCTCACGGTGCGCGACCCGAATGCGATTGACGCGCCGCAGTATGTCACGGTGACGATACAAGCCGGCGGAGCGGTCCCGGATCGCGTCGACTTCTATCTTCCGCCGACCGGAGGGACGCAGGAAGTGGCCTTTGCGACGACCAACGCGATCCAGACCTCGGCCAATACTACGTCGGGAGGCGCGTGGCTCGCCGTAGCTGCCGAAGGTTCCGGGACGTTCCGCTTCAGTTTTCCGTACCGCATCGTAGGGCGACAGATCGCATCGACGCCGGTAGGAACGTATCAAGGGACGGTGACAACTTCGGGGTCCACGTTTGCCGCCGAGAATCGCGCGATTCCAGTGACTCTGAACGTCACGTCGAGCCCGATTGCGACGGCAAGCCCGGCGACGTTGAAGTTCCGCGTTCCCCAATCGGGCAAGCTTTCGCAGTATCTGGTGCTGAGCAATCGGGGCCAGGGGACGCTGACTGTGTCGACGGCGACGTTCGCCGCCGGCAGCACCGGCGGGACGTGGCTGACGCTAACGCCCGAACCGACCAATACCAGCCTGATCAAAGCTGAGGCTGACGCAGGCACGTTAGCACTGGGAACTTATAGCGGTACCGTCACGGTGAATTCGAATGCCGCGAACGGCCCGACGCGCGTGAACGCAACGCTCGAGGTGATCGCCGCAGGTGCCCCGCAAATCAGCATCGGCAGTGTGCTCAATATTGGAACTTATGCGACCGGTGAGCCGCTGGCTCCTGGTGGAGCCACCGCGGTGTTCGGCGAGCAATTCGTACCACTGGGCACGGCGCCGGCGGGGGCCGAATCCACGCCGTATCCGACGACGATTAGCGGCGTGCAGGTTTTCGTGAACAACACGCCGGCACCGCTCTACTATGTCTCCTACAATCAGGTGAACTTCCTGATTCCGTACGAGACGCCGGTGGGGGAGGCGACCATTCGCGTCGACCGCGGTGGCCAGCGCGGAAATACCGCCAGTGTCACCATCGAGAAGCGCGTACCGCGCATCATGCTTTTCAGCAGCTTCCCCGGCAACTACGGCATTATCGTGAATGCGTCGACCGGCGGCTATCCGCTGTCCACCAGCCTGGGAGTGCCCGGCGGTGCGCCGGCGAAGCCAGGCGACGTACTGGTGATCTATGCGATCGGCTTGGGCGCAACCAACCCGACGGTGGCGAGCGGGGCAGCGTCGCCGTCCGATCCGTTGGCGAAGGTGGAGCCCAATCCGGTGGTGATCTTCGGTACCCCGGGGCCGTTCAGCATGTTCACGGCGGATCCGTTCTTTGCGGGTCTGGTGCCGGGCTTCATGGGCCTCTACCAGATCAACGTGGTGGTGCCGGCCGGCGTACCGACCGGTGATGCGGTTCCGATATCCTTGGGTGTAGAGTCGTTCCAGAGCAACAGTGCCCGGATCGCTCTCGCCCCGCAATGACCGAACGACTCTACTACACCGATTCGACGCTAGTTAGTTTCGAAGCACAGGTGGTCGCCCGCGATGAGCAGGCGACCACTTTGTATTTGGACCGAACGGCCTTTTACCCGACGTCCGGCGGGCAGCCCCATGACTTGGGAACGCTGAACGGCATCGCGGTGGTGGAGGTGGTCGATGAGGACGAGCGAATCGCTCACCGGCTCGCTGCACCGCTGTACGACGCGCAGGTGCGGGGCACCGTGGAGTGGGAGCGGCGCTTCGATCACATGCAGCAGCACACAGGTCAGCACCTGCTGTCCGCGGTACTCGCTGAGCAGTTCGGCATCGATACGGTGAGTTTTCACCTGGGGGGCGACGTTTCGACGATCGATGTGACGGCCAAGGAACTGGATTTGGCGACGATTGAAAAGGCCGTCAACCGTGAGGTGTGGGCCAACCGAGCGGTGACGGTGGCGATGGAAGAGTCGCCGGCGGGGTTGCGGAAGGCTTCCGAACGGTCCGGGGTGCTGCGCGTGGTGACGATCGCGGGGATCGACCGTTCCGCCTGCGGCGGCACGCACGTGCGAGGCACCGCCGAAGTCGGATTTGTGCAGTTGCGCAAGGTGGAGAAGGTGCGGCAATCGCAACGCATCGAGTTTGTGTGCGGGGGCCGCGCGGTGGGCCGGGCGCGCGAGGATTACGAGACTCTCGCTGGAACAGCCAAGCTCTTCAGTGTGGGTCTGGAGCAGGTGCCGGCGAGCGTCGGGGCGCTGCAGAGCCGTCTGGCTTCGGCAGAGAAAGCGCTCGAGAAATTGCGCCTCGAAACGGCAACACGACGAGGGGCCGAGCAGTATTCGACAACGGAGCCCGATGCCGACGGACGCCGAGTGTGGCGCACGGCCGTACCGGAGTTGTCGGCGGAGGCGAAGGCAATGGCGCAGGGCTTTACGGCAACCGGGAATTCGGTGGCGGTGCTAACGGCCGGGGCCACCGTGCTGGTGGCGACGGGGCCGGAGAGCGGACTCGATGCGGGAGCGCTGTTCCGCGAACTGACGGCGCAAGCCGGTGGCAAGGGCGGCGGCGGGAAGACCTTGGCGCAGGGGTCGGTGGGGGACGTGGGGGTCGCCGCGACTTTCTTGCAGGAGCGGCTGGGTTAGATTTTTGAGAAACGGCATTGACAAACGTATGTTTTGAACAAATAATTAAAACGTACGTATGAATGATACAGCCGTTCGCTCCACACCCGGCGCTAAAGATCGTATTCTCGACGCCGCAGAGCGGCTCTTTGCCGACCTGGGCTTGGACGCCACTAGCCTTCGTCAGATCACCGCGCTAGCCGAAGTCAATCTCGCGGCGGTGAACTATCACTTTCAAACCAAGGACGAACTCGTTCGGGCTGTTTACGTGCGGCGCCTGCGCCCAATGAACCAGGAGCGCCTGGAGCGGCTGACGCAGATGGAAGAGCGCGCGGGCGACCAGCCCGTGGCAATCGACGATTTGCTCGACGCTTTCTATGCTCCCGTCCTCAACGAAGCAGGCCGGTTGGCAGCCCGTGGCATCCCGATGACGAAGCTGATCGGGCGGATGTACACGGATCCGCATCCAGTGGTGGATCGCGTCTTCACGGACGAGATCGCGCCGGTGGCGGCGCGCTTCCAAAAGGCATTCAGCCGCACGCTGCCGCAGCTGTCGGCCCGCGAATTGTTCTGGCGCATGTACCTGAGCGTAGGTCTGCTCGCCCATGCACTGGGCAGTTCGCGCAAGGTGAGCATCATCTCCGGCAAGCTGTGCGACGGAGAAAACATGGAGGAGGTCCTGACGCAGGTGAAGACGTATGCCAAGGCCGGGTTCCTCGCTCCGAGTCAGGAGAAGTTATGAGAACGTTGGCCGGCCTGTTGCTCGCGCTGAGCGTCAGTGCCGAGACTTTGCCGTTGACTCTTCAGAAAGCCGTGGCTCTGGCAACCGCCAAAGACGGCAACCTACGGTTACAGCTCTTAAAAGAAGGAATCGCGCAAGCCGACGCGCGCAAGCGGCAGGCCTTCGGCGCTTTTCTTCCCAACATCGAAGGGACGGCGGGGGCGTCGAATCAGACACGAAACCTGGCGGCGTTCGGCATTCAATTTCCCACCATTCCAGGCCTGAGCTTTCCGACTTTTGCGGGTCCGTTCACGGTAGTGGACTACCGGGCTTCCGCGACGCAAAGCCTGCTGGATCTGGCGAGCATTCGGCGGTACCGGGCGGCGAAGGGCATGATCACGGTGGCGGAACTCGAGAGTGCGCACGCGACCAATCAGACGATGCAATTGGTGGCGCGCGCCTATGTGGCAGCGCTCGAAAGCGAAGCTCGCGTGGATACAGCGAAGGCGAACCTGCAGCTCGCCGAAGCTCTGGTGAAGCTGGCCGACTCGCAAAAGAACGCCGGCGTCGGTACCGGTATCGATGTGACGCGCGCACGCGTCCAACTGGCGAACGAGCAACAACGGCTGCTGGTAGCGAACAACGATCGCGAACGGACGCATCTTGAGCTCGCCCGAGCGATCGGGCTGGATCTCAGCGTGACGCTCGAACTGAGCGATCGCGTGAACGACGGATCCGAGGCGGCACCGGCGCTCGACGAAACGCTCCAGGCCGCGTTGGCCGCGCGCCAGGATCTGAAGGCGCAACAGAAACGAGAAGTCGTAGCGGCCTTAAACGTGAAGGGCATCAGCGCGGAGCGGCTGCCATCCTTGGGGGTCGCGGGCGACTATGGCGTGATCGGCAACGGGTCAGACAATATGCTGCCCACGCGCAGTGTCGGGATTAGTTTGCGGGTGCCCATCTTCGACGGCGGCCGCCGTGAGGCACGCAAGGCGGAAGGAGCCGTCCTGCAACGGCAGGAGCGGTTGCGCGCGGAGGACCTGGCGAAGCAGGTGCAGTTGGAGGTCCGGGTGGCTTACAACAACTTAAAGTCGGCGAGAGAGCAAATCGCGACCGCGCGGCAAGGCTTGGAACTGGCGGAGAACGAACTGGCGCAGGCGCAGCGGCGGTTTGAGGCGGGCGTGGCCAATAGCCTGGAGTTGACCGATGCCCAAACGCGCTTGAGCCGGGCGCGGGACAACCACCTGACGGCACTTTATCAGTTCAATGTGGCGCGCATTGATTTAGCCGCGGCAACCGGCGGCATGCAAGCCGCCGTACAGAACATGGGAGAGAAACGATGAAACGGATCATACCGATCCTGGTATTGCTGGCGGCCGTCGCCGGCTATTTCTGGTGGAACCGAACGCATGCCGAGGACCCGGACAGCATCCGATTGAGCGGCAATATCGAATTCAAGAAGGTGGACATTGCGTTCAAAACGGCGGGTAAGTTGGTCGAGCTGACGGTGGACGAAGGCGCCAACGTCACCAAGGACATGATGATCGCACGGCTGGACCGCGAGCAGATGACGCGCATGCGGGAGCGCGACGCGGCTACGGTGGACTCCGCCGAGAGCCAGTTAGTCCAGATGCAAACGGCCATTCGCTATCAGAAGGAGATGACGGCGGGCGAAACTGCTGTGCGGGAAAGCGAGTTAAGGCAAGCCAAGGCGAAGTTGCAGGAGTTACTCGATGGCACGCGCCCGCAAGAGTTGGCCCAAGCGCGTTCGGCGGTTAGCGATCTGCGGGCGCTGCGAGAGCAAGCCGGCAAAGAACTCGAGCGCGGCCGTAAGTTAATCGCAAAAGAAGATATCAGCCAGAATCAGTTCGATCAGTATCAGACGCGGTTCGACTCACTGAACGCGCAGGTAGCTAGCGCCGAGCAGCGGCTGGCATTGCTCACCGAAGGCCCCCGCAAGACGGACATTGAGGCGGCGCGCGCGGCAGTCACCCGAGCCGAGGCGGCACTCAAGATGACCCAGGCGCAACGCCTGGAGATTCTACGGCGTGAAGAGGACTTGGCCGCGCGGCGCGCCGATGTGTCCCGCGCGAAGAGCGGAGTGAGCGTGATTGACTCGCAGTTAGATGACACGTTGGCGCGTTCGCCGATCGATGGAGTGGTGCTCACGAAGTCCGCTGATCCGGGCGAGGTGCTGGCAGCCGGTACGCCGGTGGTGACCCTGGGCGATATCGACCATCCGTGGCTGCGCGGCTATGTGCCGCAGACCAAGCTTGGCCGCGTGAAGCTGGGGATGCCGGTGGCGATCCATTCAGACTCTTTCCCGGGAAAGACTTACAAGGGCAAGATCACGTACATCGCCAGCGAAGCCGAGTTTACTCCGAAACAGATTCAGACCGCTGAAGAGCGCGTGAAGCTGGTGTACCGGATCAAGGTGGAAGTGGAGAATCCGGGACGGGAACTGAAGCTCAACATGCCGGTGGACGGCACGATCGACTTGAAGCCATGAAGGACCAAGCAGTGATCGCGACCGGGCTGACGCGGCGCTTTGGCGAGTTGCTGGCAGTCGATCAGGTGAGTATCAACGTGGCGCGCGGCGAGGTGTTCGGCTTAGTCGGTCCCGACGGCGCCGGCAAGACGACAACCTTGCGGATGCTGTGCGGCTTGATCGATCCGGACGCGGGAGAGGCGGTCGTGGCCGGGCACAAGGTCAACGAGAATCTCGACGCGGTGAAGGATGCGATCGGCTATATGGCACAGCGTTTTGGGCTCTATGGCGATTTGAGCGTGGAAGAGAACATGGATTTCTACGCTGACCTGTTCGGCATCTACGGCGACGAACGCGAAGCCTTGAAAGAACGGTTGCTGAAGATGACCCGCATGACCCCGTTTCGCACCCGTCCCTCGGCGAAGCTATCGGGCGGCATGAAACAGAAGCTCTCGCTCATGTGCACGCTGCTCCACAAACCCAAGATCCTGTTTCTCGACGAGCCGACCAACGGTGTGGACCCAGTGTCGCGCCGCGACTTCTGGGAGATTCTACAGGAGTTGGTGCGCGACGGCTTGACCGTCGTGGTGACGACGGCTTATCTCGACGAAGCCGAGCGCTGCGATCGCGTCGGGCTGATGGACCGCGGGCGCATCATTCGCTGCGATACACCGGCCGCCCTCAAAGCTTCCCTGCCCGAGCAATGCTTCGCGGTAAGTGCGCCCAACCTGCGTGCAGCCAAGATCACGCTCGAGGGTCTGGAGGGGGTGAGCCATGTGCAGTTGAGTGGTGCCGTTCTGCATCTTTTCCTGAAGCCCGAAGCCGATATCGAAGCCACTCGTCAGGCGTTGCGCCTGGCGGGCCATCCGGAGTTGAAGATCGAGCGGATTGTTCCGTCACTCGAAGATGTGCTGATCGCGGAGATCCGAAAGGCGGCGGCATGAGTGAAGACTCAGTCGTAGTGGAGCATCTTTACAAGCGATTCGGAGAGTTTATCGCGGTGAACGACGTGAATCTGCGCGTACGTAAGGGCGAGATCTTCGGCTTTCTGGGGCCGAATGGGGCGGGCAAGTCGACGACGATTCGCATTCTCTGTGGCTTGCTGGCGCCGAGCGACGGTACGGCGATTGTGGCGGGCTTCAATGTCGCGCAGGAGCCGGAGTCCGTGCGAGCGAACATCGGCTATATGTCGCAGAAGTTCTCGCTCTACGATGACCTCACCGTGGGCGAGAACATCGACTTCTTCAGCGGAATCTATGGCGTGGAAAAGTCCAAGCGCGCGGCGCGCGAGCGCTATGCCTTGGAGATGGCGGGGTTGGTGGGGCAGGAGAAGGTGATGACGCGCACTTTAAGCGGCGGCTGGAAACAGCGCCTGGCGCTCGGCTGCGCCATCCTGCATGAGCCACCGATCGTGTTTCTCGATGAGCCGACCAGTGGCGTGGATCCCATCGCTCGCCGCGCGTTCTGGGACCTGATCTATCAGTTGTCCGAGGCCGGACAGACGGTATTTGTCACCACGCACTACATGGACGAAGCGGAGTACTGCCATCGAGTGGCGTTACTGTATCACGGCAAAATGATTGCCCTGGGGACACCGGCAGAACTCAAGGCGCAAATGAAACAGCCGAGCATGGAACAGGTGTTCGTGGCAAGTATCGAGAGGGAGGACGCGGCATGAACATCCGTCGCGTGAAAGCCGTGGCGCGCAAAGAGTTCCTGCACATTGGGCGCGATCCACGCAGCCTGTACATGGCCCTGGCCACCCCGTTGTTGCTCTTGCTGCTTTTCGGTTACGCCCTGAGCCTCGACGTGGATCAGGTGCCCACGGTGGTCTACGATCTTGACCAAAGCGCAGAAAGCCGGGAACTCGTTGAGCGCTTCCGCGGGAGCACTTACTTCCGCATCATTGAGGAGGCATCGTCGCCGGAGGACGTAAACCGTGCAATCGATCGTAGCCGGGCGTTGGTGGGCTTGTTGGTTTCGCCGGGGTTCGGCGGCGACATCAAAGCCGGCCGTGAGGCGTCCGTGCAATTGCTCTTGGACGGCAGCGACTCAAATACGGCCAATATCGCGTTAGGTTATGCGCAAGGATTGGTGACGCTATACGGGGCGGAGCTTCGATCCGCGGCACGGGAGCGGCTGGGAGCGCCGGAGATGAAGTCCCTGGACCCGCGTATTCGGGTGATCTTCAACAGCGACCTGAAGAGCCGCAACTACATCGTTCCCGGACTGATTGCGGTCATTCTGATGATCATTGCGGCGATTCTCACGAGTCTATGTATTGCGCGCGAATGGGAGAACGGTACGATGGAGCAGTTGCTCTCGACGCCGCTGCGCCCGGTGGAATTGCTGCTCGGCAAACTGGCTGCCTACTTCGCGGTCGGCATGGTGGATATGGTGATTGCCTTGGTGACCGGCGTATTTCTCTTTCAGGTGCCGTTGCGCGGCAGCGTGCTGTTATTGATGTTCACCGCCGCCATCTTTTGTTTTGGGGCACTGTGCTGGGGCATCATGCTTTCGGCTGCGGCTCGGAATCAATTGATCGCTTATCAACTCAGTATGTTGAGCAGCTTTCTCCCCGCTTTCCTCCTGAGCGGCTTTATTTACTCCATCGACAACATGCCGCACGTGATTCAGGCGGTGACTTACATCGTTCCAGCGCGATATTTCGTGACCATTCTCAAGGGAATCTTCTTGAAGGGCGTCGGTTGGGAGATTCTGTGGCTCGAGATTCTCGCAATGACGTTGTACGGCTTGGTGGTGTTTCTCTTAGCAATGCGCCGGATGCGGCAGAAGGTGGCCTGAGATGGTGTGGGAACGGATTCGCGAGATCATTCGCAAGGAACTGCGCCAATCGTTGCGGGAGCCCCGCATGAGAGCCACGCTTTTCGTTCCGCCGCTAATCCAACTGCTGGTGTTCGGTTTTGCGGTGAGCCTCGACGTAGAGCATTCCCGTATTGCGTGGATGGACCAGGATCGCAGCCAGGAGAGCCGCGAGTTGCGAGCGGCATTTGCGGGCTCCGGAAGGTTCACGGTGGTGCGGGAGTTGGAGAACGAAGAGGACACGCAGGATACGCTCGACCACAGCGAAGTGGCGGCGGTGGTGCGCATCATGCCGGGCTTTGCGGCGGACTTGGCACGCGGGCGCGAGGTGCCGGTGCAGGTGCTGGTGGACGGGTCGAACTCGAATACCGCCAACATTGTTTCGAACCAAGCCTCCACCGTGATTCGGCAATTCGCCCAATCCCGACAGGAGTTGCTGAGCCGGCAAAAGATGGTGGGTCGCGCCGTGGATAGGCCGTTACGCGCGCCCCTGCCCACGCTAAAGGCTGAACCGCGCGTATGGTTTAACCCGGAGTTGAAGAGCCGCAACTACTTCGTACCTGGTGTGATCGTCAACATCATCATGTTGGTGACGCTGACGCTGACCTCAATGGCCATTGTCCGCGAGAAGGAGATCGGCACGATGGAGCAACTCATGGTGACGCCCATTCGGCCGATGGAACTGATCCTGGGCAAGACGCTGCCGTTCGCCGTCATCGGACTGGTGCAACTGGCCGTGATTACCACGGTGGCCATGTTGCTCTTCGACGTTCCGCTGCGAGGAAGCCCATTGCTGTTGCTGCTGGCGAGCCTGTCCTTTCTCACTTGTTCGCTCGGCGCGGGTTTGTTCATTTCGACGATCTCGAACACGCAGCAGCAAGCGATGATGACGACCTTCTTTTTCTTTCAGCCGACGTTTATGCTGAGCGGCTTCAGCTTCCCGATTCGGAATATGCCGGAGATCGTGCAGTGGGTGACGTATCTGAACCCCATGCGCTATTTCATGGACATTGTGCGGGGAATCTTCTTGAAGGGCGTGGGGCTCGAGGTGCTCTGGCCCCAGATCCTGGCGCTGGGCTTGCTCGGCCTGACGATTCTCACGGCGAGCGCGATGCGCTTCCACAAGCGATTGGACTAGGGTTTACGGTTCCGGCTGGGGATACTCGCCCGGATTATTAGCCTGAACGCGACGCCGTTGTGTCTCGTCCCAAGACTGGCGAACCTGAGCGGGCATGGACAAAAGATACTGTCGGACCTGAGCCTGAATTTGAGCGACGATCTCGGGATGGTCCTCGGACACGTCGTAACCCTCGCTCGGGTCTTCGTTCAAATTGTAGAGCTCGGGATTCAGCAGGCGCAGATTCATGCGGCCCACCGCGGGAGTCGCGGTAAAGGCCGGCGTGTTGTAGCGCGAGAGGTGAAGCTTCCAAGGCCCCAGACGGGCAGCCTGGAGATTCCAGCTGTCGAAGTAGAGAAACGCGGGACGTTCCACCGAGTCCGCGGCACCGGTCATCATGGGCCAGATATCAACGCCGTCAATCGGATTTCCAGGCAGGGGTGCGGCGGTCAGTCCCGCTATCGTCGGCAGCATATCCAAAGCCGAGGCAAAGCCGTCCACGACGCGGCCGGCGGGAATCCGGCCGGGGAAGCGGGCGACGAACGGCTCACGCATGCCGCCTTCGAAGGTGTCGCCTTTCCGGCCGCGCAGACCGCCAGTGCTGCCCTCGAACCAAGGTCCGTTATCGCTCGTGAAGATGACCAGTGTATTGCGCGACTGACCATTCTCTTCCAGCGCGGCCAGCACCTGGCCAATACTCCAATCCATTTCCATCACCACGTCGCCATAAGGCCCAAGGCCGGACTTGCCCTTGAACTCTGGCGAGGCAACCACCGGAACGTGTGGCGCCGCGTGGGCCATGTAGAGGAAGAAGGGGCGATCGCCCATACGACGTAGATAGTCGACCGCTTCGCTGGTGTAGCGGGCAGTCAGCGTCTCCAGGTTAGCTGGCGACTCGACGATCTCGCCATTGCGCATCAGGACCGGGCCCTGATCGTTGCTTCCGAGCAGGCCGAAATGTTCGTCGAAACCCCGGCGAGTGGGAAGGTAACGATCCAGAACACCGAGATGCCATTTGCCCAGGCACATGGTGCCATAACCGACCTGCTTCAGCATCTCGGCGATCGTCATTTCGCCGACCGCTAACCCGGTGGTGGACGTCGGATAGAGGACGTCGGGCACGCCGACCCGCACCGAGTAGCGGCCCGTGAGGAGCGCGGCCCGGGCAGGAGAGCAGACCGCACTGGTGGAGCAGAACTGGCGAAACAGAACCCCGTCTTTGGCCAAACGGTCAAGATGAGGCGTCTTGATCTTCGAGCCATAAGCGCCGATATCTCCGTAGCCCAGGTCGTCGGCGTAGATGAAGAGGATGTTGGGGAGCGCAGGATCCGCTGCGCGAACCACGGCGCCAGCCAGCCCGGCAGACATCACTTGAAAAAAGCTGCGACGATCCACGTTGATACTCAATCCGGGCTGTATAAGTCTGGCAGGCGGAAGGTGCGATAAAGCAGCCGGTCCGTCTGCAACGAGTATATCTGAGAGCCAGCGCGATTGATCTCGAACGTGTGGGCCGACGGTACTGGCCCAGCAAAGACGTAACCGGCATGGAAATGGTAGTTGCCGTTGGGCAGAGGTTGGGCTGAACCCACGGCGACTGCATAGACGCCCAAATCCGCATTCAAAGCGGGAGTAGCTGTCATCGCGGTTTCATCCAGCTTCCAGACCTGACCGCGGCTGTTCCCTGGCCCCAACTGCGCCACGCGGGTGTTGCCGTTGTCAAAGACGGCCAGCCGGGTCGGGTCGGCAAACTCGATGTTGCCATCATGCTGATGGGAGAACCAGGCAGTGACCTCAGCACCGTTGAGACGGAAATCACCGTCTCTTCCCAGCTTCCAGATGATGTGGCCATCGCCTTGGCCGTCGGAAAAGTCGATTTTGATGAGCCAGTCCTGATGACGTAAGGAAAGAAGTAGATTGCCATCCGGCGTGACCTGTACGGCGTTGCTATGGGTCCAGTCGTTGGCCGTGGTTGTTTTGTAGAAAGGCGGACAACCGCCGGCGGTGGGCGTGCACGTCTCGTCGAGAATGGCCTTACGGCTCACATCCAAATGATCGAAGCTATCCCAGGCCCAGATCACGTTGAGGTTCTCGTCGAAGACCAGGATCATGTCCCCAAGAATGTTCACGGAACCGGCGCCTTGGACGTCGCTACGCTCCTCCTCGATGGCGGCCAGGGCCAGAAAGCGGCCATCCGACATCGGACGGACTTCGTGATGAAACGACGTGATCGGACGCTTGCCGAGAGCGGCAAGTTGCTCGTTAACCCGCGCGGCATTCGTCTCGAGTTCCGTGAGTCCCAGAAGGTTCATTTTGCGGAGAAGCTGATAAGAGACGTCGACGGCCGGATCTTCCACGTAGCCCCAGAAGTAACCGCCAGCTTCCGTGCGAGTGATATTGCTGAGGGGGGTATAGCTGAACCAAACCTGATGACCTTCGAGGTCGGTGGCGACACCATCGCTGGTGAGCAGAAGCGGGCTCACGCTCGGCGTTGCTCCGCTCGACAGAACACGTGGAGCCGGCTGAGCATCCGGAACGGAGTCAGTGGTGAAGGTGAGGTCGTTGCCTCGTACCTGACCGCTGCTGTTGAAGACAATGTAGTGCGCCTTATACTCGGTCGACTCGCGAAGACCCGCTAAAAGAAAGTTCATCGAACGAGCGCCATCGCACGGCTTGGCCGGAGTTACCGTGGCGACCGCCGTGCCCGTGCGAAACTCCACCACCATGGAAGCACCTTCCTGGCAGGGAGGTGTACTAAACAGGAAGATCAGGGGGTGGGCGGTGGCGTTGACCAAGGGCTCATACGTGACGCGAGACAAGAACTCGAAGGCGCCCACACCGGTAACCGAATCTCCGGCCTCAAGATTGCGGGCCGTGACTTCCGCCTCGTAGATGCCTTCATGATCGAGTGCCGCGAAATCCAGGGTCGGATTCGGAGAAAAATCGCGGACAATTTTGTAGTCGCCATAGGGAGCTCGCACGCGAAAGCGGTACCAAATGGTGCCGGGAGCCGTTTCGCTCACCGTGGCGACCCAGGTGACAGGATTCCCCACCGCCCCTGGACTCGGATAAGAGGTAGCGACCGTGATGTCCATCGCCGAAGCGATAGCTGCCAACCAAAACAAACCCAATACCGAGCGCACAAGCACCTCCAAGTGCCCTTAACCTCCCCATCAAAGAGATGCCGACGACAGAGGCGACGTGACGTGGGGTAAGTAAAAAGATGTAAAAGAGCTGCTTGCGGTGAGGGAGCCACTTTGCGAAATTCGCGAGGAGCCACTCACCGTAGGAGACGAGTCAGTAGGACAATCGAATATGCGACGCAAGAGCAAGCCGCCCGCGTTGGCGGAGCTGTTGATTGCCCTCGATCCGTCGACGAGCGTGCCGCTATATCTGCAGCTGTATGAACAACTGCGCGAGCTCATCATGGCCCGCGACATCGCACCGGATACCAAGCTTCCTTCAAGCCGCGAACTGGCGCGAGCTCTTGAGATCAGCCGCAACACCGTCATGGCGGCGTTCGAGCAGTTGCTGGCCGAAGGCTATCTGGAAGGACGCCTGGGCTCCGGTACTTATGTCGCGTGCACTCTGCCGGACTCTCTCCTTCATACCAGGGCGACCTGCCGAAGCGAAAAGTTACACCGCAGTGGACCGCCGCGCATTTCCAGCCGAGCTAAGGCCTATCTTTCAGTACCCATCTCGAGCAGTGCAATTCGGCCGGCGGATGAAGACATCTTCACAGTCGAGCGAACTCCGCTCCCGTTCCGCTTGCATCATCCCGCGCTTGATGCGATTCCCTTCAACATCATGCAGCAGATGATGGTGAAGCCTTGGCGCGACGTCAAGCCGGAAATGCTTTTCTACGGGCATCCCGCCGGCCATCAAGGACTGCGCGAGGCAATTGCGACGCATGTGAAGGCCACGCGTTCCGTGCACTGCGATTGGCGCCAGGTAATTGTCGTGAACGGTGCGCAGCAGGCCTGGGACTTGGTGAGCAAAGTCCTTTGTGAACCGGGCGATTCGATCATTCTTGAAGACCCATGCAACATCGGTGCGAAAGGTGCGTTCATTAGCGGCGGTCAGCGGCTGAATCCGATTCCCGTGGATGAGGAAGGCCTGCCGATCGGGCTGGCCGCGCGGTTAGCGCCTCAGGCGAAACTCGCGCTCGTCACGCCGTCGCATCAGCATCCGCTGGGCATGACAATGAGCTTGGCACGGCGTTTGCAATTGCTGGATTGGGCGCGCACCCAGGATGCCTGGATTGTAGAAGACGATTACGACAGCGAAATTCGTTATCGCGGACGGCCCATCGCGTCCTTGCAGGGACTGGACACGCAGGACCGCGTGATCTATGTCGGAACGTTCAGCAAGGTTTTGCTGCCATCGCTGCGCATTGGCTACATGGTGGTGCCGCGTGATTTGGTAACGGCTTTCACGGCCGCCCGCGCGCATACGGACTGGAGTTCTCCGATTCTCGAGCAGTTACTGCTCACGGAGTTCATCGAAAGCGGACACTTTACGAAGCACATCCGGCGGGTTCGCGAGCTATACGAACGCCGGCAGACTTACTTAGTGGAAGCGGCACGGGTTCACCTGAATGGTCTGTTGGAAGTGAAACCGAAGCCGGCGGGCATGCACCTGATCGGATGGCTGCCCCGTGGAGTCGACGACCGCGAAGCGGCGGCCGCGGCAGCGAAGGTCCAGGTGGATGCCCGGCCGATTTCCCACTATGTCCTCCAAACCCAGCGACCACCAGCGTTGTTGCTTGGCTACGCGGCACTCGACGAACGGGCGACTTGGGCTGGGGCGCAGCGTCTCGCCGAAGGTCTACGGCAGCATCTGCAACTGGCCCCGCGCCGCGTTCCGAAAGTGGCTCTGGCCTAGCTCAAGAAGCAATCTTAGAGTGGGGCATGTGGTTCGCAAATGCCCTCTTGATGGTGACCGTTGGATGCCCGATCGAACTGGCGCGTGAGGCTCAGAAGGCTTTCGGCGAAGGGCGCTATGCGGAGGCAGAGTTCGCCTGGCGCGAACTGGCGGAGGCAGATTGCGATGCGGCGCAGACCATCGCGAATTGGTCCAGCCTGGCGTCGACGTTGCGCTCCCAGGGAAAGTACCGGGAGAGTGAAACTTGGTTTCGGCGGGCGCTCGAACGCGCGGACCAGGACTTGAAGGCGACATCGAAGGTGCGGGCGCAAGTACTGAACGGCGCCGGATTACTCGATCAGGAGTTAGGCCGGTGGGCCGCGGCACAAGCCAAGTTCACCACCGCACTGGCGATCCAT
Organism: Bryobacteraceae bacterium; assembly: GCA_965229305.1. Taxonomy (GTDB): domain Bacteria; phylum Acidobacteriota; class Terriglobia; order Bryobacterales; family Bryobacteraceae; genus JALHNI01. The sequence continues at coordinate 48,533 of CBDDIZ010000026.1, forward strand.
CCCGCAGGGAATAACATCCGCGCTAACTTAGCCAGCCTGTTGACCAGGATCGGCAATTTACCGGCGGCAGCTGAGTTACACGAGCAAGTCCTGCGGGCGGAGCCGGAGCGCGCGGTGCATTGGATTAATCTGGCCATGGTGCGGCGGCGGCAGGGTAACGATCGCGAAGCAGAACGCCTGTTGCGCGAAGCGCTGGCACGCTCCCGCGGCCTGGCCGGGGAGATGCACCCGGAGACGATCGCCGCCCGCAGCAATCTGGCGCAAGTCTACGCGAGTCGCGGCAAGCGACGGGCCGCGGCGGAACTCATGCACGAAAGCGTGCGTTTATGGGGTCAGACTGGACGAACGCACCATCCCACCTATGCTCGGTTGCTCGGCAACCTGGGGGTCTTCTACTTTGACCAGAAGGACTATGGACGCGCCCGCCCGTTCCTGACGGAGGCCTACGAACGCTTCAACGCAACGCTAGGCTCCCAACACGCCGATACGGGGAAAGCCGCCCACGATGTCGGCATGCTGCATCACGCTCAACGGCACTTTGACGAAGCCGCTCGGGCCTACGAACAAGCATTACAGACATATGCGGAAAGGCCAGAACTGGCGCGCGAGCGAATGGATGCGTGGGCGTCATTGGGCCTGTTGCACCAGCAGATGCGCCAACCCGACGAAGCCATTCGCTGCTACCGCGAGCTCTTGCGGCTGGCAGCGACCATCGCGCCCGGCGATGAGCGGCGCGTAGGCCGCGCGCTCGAACACTATGAACTCCTGCTCCGGCAACAGCGCAATGCCGTGGAGGCGGAGCGCGTGGCTATGATCTCGATGCGCTTCCGCGTCCGCGCGGCCCTGCGGGATGAGCGTTAGACGCTGAGCTTCCAGGGCTTCCGATATTCGCGCATCTGGTACTTGCGCGCTTCGCTTTGAGTGATCAGGCCTTTGCTATCGTCCCAATCCACGCGCATCTTGGAACGCAGAGCGATATTGCCGAGATGGCAGGTGGACGAAGAGCGATGGCAGCGTTCGATGTCGCTGTTGGGGGTTCCGCGGGATTTGACGCATTCGAGGAAGTTCTTCCAGTGCCGGTCATTACCGGAGTCAGTCGCCTTCACTTCAACGGCCGCCACGTCGGACTTCGCCTCGGGAATGATGCGATACAGCGAGCGATCGACATACATCGTCGCCTTGGTGCCCTGGAAGGTGATGCCGCCACCCCGCTCGTACGGATTGGCGAGACCAGTGCCCATGCGATTCTCGTAGACGGCCACCATGTTGTTCGGATACTCGTAGGTGACCTGCAGGGTGTCCGGCGTCTCGCGATTGTCCGTGACGAAGTACTTGCCGCCGAGTGCGACGCAGGAGGTGGGCATTTGCTCGTCGAAGGCGAACTGAACAATGTCCAGCCAATGCACGCCCCAATCCGTCATCATGCCGCCCGCCGTGTCCCAGAACCAACGGAAGTGCGGGAACCAGCGCTGGCGGTTGATCTGCTCCTGATCGATGCCGAAGCGGTTGGCGTTGTAAGCCCGCTTGGGCGCCGGCCCCAGCCACATGTCCCAGTTGAGCGAAGAAGGCGGATTCGAATCCGCGGGATTGCCGATGCCCTCCGGCGCGGCGAGGCCAGTGTTCCAGGTGCGCACGAAGGTGATCTTGCCCAGCACGCCACTTTTGACGATTTCCACGGCCTTCTGAAAATGCACAGCGGAGCGCTGCATGGTACCGGCTTGCACCACGCGCTTATACTTCCGCGCGGCTTCCACCATCCGCTTGCCTTCGTCGATGCAAACGGAAACCGGCTTCTCCACGTAGACGTCTTTGCCCGCCTTGCAGGCCTCCACCGTCATGTAAGCATGCCAATGATCCGGCGTGGCGATGCAGACCACATCGATGGACTTGTCCGCAAGGATCTCGCGAAAGTCGCGGACCGCCTTGGCCCGGCCTTCGGAACGCTTGACGGCCGCTTCCAGATTCGGCTCAAAGACGTCGCAGACCGCAGCGACTTCCAGATTCTCCTGACGCATGGCCACACTCTGGTTCGACGACCCCATGCGGCCCACGCCAATGAAAGCGGCGGCGACTTTGTCGTTCGCGCCGCGCACCTGTCCGGTAAAGAGATTGGTGGTAAAGGCGGCCGTAGCCGCGGCAGACTTCAGAAAATCGCGTCGTTCTTCGTTCGGCATAGTGACCGAACCAATATATCAACGGGCGTTCAGCACCGGTTCCAGCCCGGGGATGAGGGTGCGAAACACCTGCACCGGCAAGGCGCTGGTGAAACGCTGGCCTTGGGCGAGGTCACCGGGCACATAGGCGACGACGGTGCCAAAGAAACGGTCGCCGATCGTGAAGACAAACGTGGCCGTACGGTTGATGGCGCGGGAGTTCGAAACGACCCCGGGCGCCGCAAAGGTTTGATACCGGTTGTCGCCGGTGCCGGTCTTGCCGCCCACAGGGATCACCTTGCCATTCTGGATGACGGCATTCCAGGCGGTGCGGGCGGTACCCTGCGCTACCACGCCCAACATACCTTCGTGCGTCACAGCAGCTACCTCGGCGGCTAGTACGCGCTCCGGTGCCGACGGCCGGCGATGCAGATGCGTTTCGAAAGGCGTGCCTTCGCCAAAATGCAACTGCTCTACGCGCAAGGCGCTTTGGCGAACGCCGCCGTTCAGAATAATGCCGGCCAGTTCCGCTAAGGCCGCCGGCGTGTCGCCGGAACTGCCGAGAGCGGTGGCATAAGAGGGCACGAGATTCGGGAACGGATAGCCCAGACGTCGCCAAGCCTTGGCAATCTCGACGAATGCCTCCTCCTCCATCAAGGTACGAATCCGCACATCCTGCGGATGCTTGTGCAGACTCCGGAAGAGCCATTGGTAACTCTCCTGTCGAACGGCGGAACTGGCGGGTTCGATCTCGGCCCACGCGGCACCAGGATGAACTTGCCAATAGGCAACCAGCCACATCTCGAGCGGGTGCGCCTTGGCCAGATAGGCGCGGTCATTGAGATTGAGGCGAGCGGGGTCGTAGCGGTCAAAGAGCTTCTCGGGGTCTTCGGGTTCAAGCCGGTGAGCCTGCAGAAACTTCATGAATTCGCCCACGGTGGCATCCGGCCGAATGGAGCGAAAGACGAGGGCCGCGCGATTCGGGGTCACCTCACGAGCCGTGAGAAGCTTCTCAAGCGCCGCCGCCGGGTCGAGGCCAGAATAGGCGTTCTGGAAGCGGTTCAGAAACTCGCGGCCTTCGCGGTCGGCGAAACGCTCCAGATACTGCTGACGCTCTGGCGCATAGTCAGTGTCGAGAATGTCGGTCTGCTTACCCAGCTTGCCCCACAGATAGTAACCGACTAAGTCGCGCATTAAGCGGATAAAGACTAAGTTCACCGAGCGATGCAAACTTTCACGCACGGTGAGGATGCGCCCATTGTCATTGGGGTCGAAGTTGGCAAAGACATGCTGGCCGCCACCGGTGAAGAAGCCCTCGCCAGGAGAGGCAGAATACTTGCGATCCATAGCAGCATCGAGCATGGGACGCAAGCTTTGATCTTTGGTGGTGCGCAGATAGTCGATTGACCACTGGGTCAACGCATCGCGGGGCGACGCCTGCCAGCTTTTCGGATCCTGCTGCAGAAGTTTCGCGCGAATCTCGGTGATCGCTTCAAGATAGGTGATCAGCGTTCGTAACTTCGCCGTCGAACCCAACTCGAGCATCGTGCCTTCATTGATGCTGAGCGGCTGGTTGTAATTGTCGGCTTGGACGCGCAGGAAGTTGACGTCGCGGCCACGCTCATAGAGGGTGAAGCTGTAGATGACTCCGGCAGCCGCTTCCGGCTTCAACAAACGCTCGCCAAAGATGCCGCTCGCGGCCGCGAACTCAGGCTCAGCCAGCCGGCGCAAAGTTTCGGTGGTGGCATTCGTCGCCGCGCGATCGATGGTGGTCTTTGCGGTGAAGTCGAGGCGATCGAGCTGGTGATAGCTTTCAACGCCCAGCAAGTTGACAAGGTCGTTACGCACGGAGTCCAGCGCCTTGCGTTCCGAGAAGGCGACGGGCTCAAGGGGAGGAGCCTTGGTCTGCAAGGACAGCTTCGCGCCGAGTGCGGCATCGCGCAGGCTTGCCGGAATCAGGTCCATGTCGGCCAGCACTCGCAAATAGCCTTCGGTCCGGACCTCGAGCGACCTGGGGTCCCGTTGCAAATAGTGACCAGGGCGATTGATCGCGAGCAGTAGACTGAGTGCCTGCCGATAGGCCGCACCCTGATCGGCCGACGCCCGATGCCCGGGAGCGTCCACCAGCTTCAGCAGGCGGTTGCTCCGGTCGAAGTCCGCGCCGTACCAGGCCCAAACGCCATCCCCCAGGCCGATCACCTCGCCGTGTCCGGGCAGCGAGGCCAGCGGCAGGCTGTTGAGGTAGTCGCAAACCACCTGGCGCCGGGCAGCGACAGTCGAAGGGCCTTGGCGATAGGCCCGCAAGGAAGCAGCCAGCATCTGCTTGAGCTTGTCGGTAGGCGAACTGGTTCGGCCTTCGGGAGAATGACGGACTTTTTCGAGCTGCGTGATCAAGGTGCTACCGCCGGGCGAACGCGCGCCGCCTTTGATCTGGCGCATGCCTAAGTCGGCAATCGCGCGAGCGAAACGGTCCCACTCGACGGCCGGGTTGCGATAAGGCGCTTCTTCGTCGAGCAACTCGCGGTTCTCGATAAACAGCAATGACTTGATCACCACGGGGGGGATCGACTCGAAGGTAGGGTAGATGCGGCCCGGATAAAGGGCGACGGACCACGGCTGACCGGTTGAGTCGAGCAGAGTGAGACCGGCTTGATTCTTCTCGCGATAGATCGGGGGTAAACCGAAACTCGCCAGGCGCAGCAGTTCGGGCGACCAGCGCGCCTGCGAATCCACTATGAAGCTATTACGCGTCAACCGCTGGGTGAAACGGTTTAGGTGCGAGTAGCCTAGCCGCTGGTCGTACGGGCCGCCGGAAACCTCAGGGATATTACCGGTGCCCGAACCCAATTGATACTTGGCATTGGAAGCGAGCCAGGAGAGAGTGAGGCTTTGCAGCCACGAGAAACGAGCCTCGCCGATGAGCAGCAAGGTGAAGGCCGTGACGAAGATCCAGAGCCATGGAAGTCCTTTGTTCTCTTCCGTTGGCGCGGGGTTGAGAATGGAAACAGGCTCGAGTGCGTCGCCAGACAGGTGTCCGGCCGCGTCAAGCAACCGGGCTACAGTTTTCGGCATAACCTCCGTCTTCTACCAGCATAAGATGCGGCGGAATTCACAATCGTTGCGTCGCCGTAAAATTCTCCTAACCGGCGTGTCGTATGCTGGGCGGAAGTCATGCGAATTCTCCTGTTCTTTCTCGCGTATAGCGCCTGTCTGTTGGCTCAACCCCGCAAACTTCTGGTGATCTCCGTGGATGGCATGGACCATCGCTACCTGCAGGATCGCGATGCGCTGGGCATGAAGATCCCCAACTTGAGGAAGCTGATTGCGAACGGCAACCTATCGGGGGGCTTGACGGGGATCGTTCCAACGGTAACCTGGCCGTCACACACCACCTTGGTCACCGGCGTGCGCGCCGAGGAACACGGCATTCTCGATAACAACGTAAAGACCTCAAAGGGTTCGGCGCGGTACTGGTATATGAGCTATCTGAAGGCTCCGACGCTCTGGGAAGCAGCAACGAAGGCCGGAAAGAAGACGGCGACGATCACTTGGCCGGTGACTGTGGGCGACGGGATCGACTACAACCTTCCCGAGTATTTCCAGGGCCGGGCGGGCGGCGCGATGGATCTGAAGAGCATTGAGGAAAAGGCGACGCCCGGCTTGGTGGCCGCCATGGCCAAGGAGTATCCGAGCTTTGCGACGCAATGGATGGACGACCGGACGCGCGCGCTGGGGACGGCGTTCATCCTGCGACGGTATCAGCCCGATCTGACGCTGCTGCACTTTGTCGATCATGATTCGGCGGCGCATGAGATGGGTCCGTTTTCGCGCGAGGCGAAGGCGGAGTTGGAACGCACTGACGAACTGATCGGCCTGGTGCTGGCGCAGTTGCCGCCGAACACCGTGGTCGCTATCGTCGCGGATCATGGTTTCGAAGGGGCTCGGCGTGACTGGAATCTGGCCGCCTTCCTGGCCGAGCAGAAGCTGCCCGCCAACGGAGCCAAGAACTTCGGGGGCTACCTAACGACCAGCGACACGGCAGTGACCGCGGCGCTGCTGAAGGCTGCGCAGCAAAACGGCTCCTGTGTGGGCCGCGAGATTCCGCGGCGGGAGATCGAGGAGTTCCTGCCCGGAACCGCCGCCGAGATCCGGATGTTTGAGCCGGCGTCCGGCTGTTGGTTTGCGACGGGCAAAGCGGGCGGACCGGTCGTGACCGAGAAGGAGATCGCCGCCGGCCATCACGGCCATTGGCCGACTCGCTATCGGGCCGCCTACCTACTGGCGGGTCCAGGCGTGGCGAAGGGAACCAGCCCCGCCCTAGGGATGCGCGAAGTGGCGGCACGGTGGGCCGCAATCCTAGGTGTGGCGTGGCCGATCACGAAGGGAGTAGGCAAGTAATGAGCAATTTGCTTCCCCGCCCCGAAGCCGAAGAATGCGTGGGCTTGGGCCCGGAGCCGCCTCAGGTCACCGAACTCCCCCAGCGCGAAGTGAAGCTCGGCGACCTCACCGTGCGCCGTGTGTTGCCCGTCCGCAGCCGGCGCATGATCGGGCCGTGGTGCTTCTTCGACCGCTACGGACCGTTGAGCTTCACCGACAGCAAGCCCATGGACGTGGCGCCGCATCCGCACATCGGCCTGCAGACGGTCTCCTGGCTCTTCTCCGGTGAGGTGGTGCATCACGACAGCCTGGGGAGCGAGTGCCTGATTCGGCCAGGCCAGATTAGCCTGATGACGGCCGGCGCGGGCATCACACACACTGAGGAAACGCCGGTGGAGAACTCCGGCCAGTTAAACGGCGTACAGCTTTGGGTGGCCCTGCCGGACTCCGTGCGGCAGATGAAGCCCGAGTATCACTGCTCGGAAAGGTTGGAGGCGGTGGAACAGCCAGGCGGGCTGCTGACAACCTTCTACGGGGGGCGGCACGCCTATAGCGAATCGGTGGGCGCGGAGCTGGTGGTGCGCGGAAGGATGGCAATGCCGCTGGACCCCAGGTTTGAGTACGGCGTGATGGCGGTGGACGGCGAAGGGGAAATCGATGGCGTGCGGTTGGAACGAGACCGCCTCTACGACCTGGGGACAGGCCGGCAAGAACTCGCGGCCGTGAGCCATACCGGAGCGAAGCTGGTGCTGATTGGGGGAAGGCCGTTCGGCGAGACGATTCTGATGTGGTGGAATTTCGTCGCGCGAACTCAAGAGGAGCTGCAGGCAGCGCGAACAGCTTGGGAAACGCACGAGTGGTTTCCAGAGGTGCGCGCGTATCAGGGTCCACGGCTGGCCGCCCCGCCCTTCGCCGGGCGGCCGCTACCGGGACGTTAGAAGATCAACCGAAGCCGACGTCACCCGAGGCCGGACGCTCGGAGAGCGACGCTCGCGTGTAATCGCGATTCATGAAGGCGATAGACTCGATCTTGATGCCCTTGGGGCATACCGCTTCGCATTCGCCGATGTTCGTGCACGAGCCGAACAGCTCGGTGTTCATTTGATCCACCATCGCCTTGGCGCGTTCCAGCCGCTCCGGCTGGCCCTGCGGCAGATGCCCGAGATGGGCGATTTTGGCGCTGGTGAACAGCGAAGCCGAGGCATTCGGGCAAGCGGCCACACAGGCGCCGCAACCGATGCATTGGGCGTTGTCCATCGCGAGGTCCGAATCCAGCTTGCGGATGGCGATGGCATTGCCGTCCTGCGCTGAGCCGGTGGAGACGGAGACATAGCCCCCGGCAGCAATGATGCGGTCGAAGGCCGCGCGGTCCACCATCAGGTCGCGAAGAACGGGGAAAGCGTTGGCGCGCCAGGGTTCAAGAACGAGGTCGTCGCCGTCTTTGAAATGGCGCATGTGGAGCTGACACACGGTGGTGCGTTCGTTGCCGCCGTGGGCCAGGCCATTGATCATGAAGCCGCACGAACCGCAGATGCCTTCGCGGCAATCGTGCTCGAAGGTTACCGGGCCGTCGGCGTCTTTTTTCTCGATGAGGTCTTCGTTCAAGACGTCGAGCATCTCGAGAAACGACATATCGGGATTGACGTTCGGCACCTCGTAGCGCTTCATCGCGCCAGGCGAGTTGGCGTTCTTCTGGCGCCAGACATTCAGAGTGATGCGCATTATTTATAGCTCCGCTGGCTGGGATGCACGTATTCGAAGTTAAGGGGCTCCTTGACCACGGTTTGCGCCTTGTTCGGGCCTTGCCATTGCCAAGCCGCGACGTAGGAGTAGTTGTCGTCGTCGCGCCGAGCTTCGCCTTCGGGAGTCTGGTACTCCTCGCGATAGTGACCGCCGCAGCTCTCCTCACGCGCCAGAGCGTCGCGGCACATCAACGAACCGAGTTCGATGAAGTCCGCCACCCGGCCGGCGGATTCGAGTGACTGATTCAGTTCGTCGCCGCTGCCGGGAACATTCACCGAGGCCCAATATTCTTCGCGAAGAGCGTCGATCTTGCCGATGGCCTGCGTCAGGCCCGCCGCATTGCGCGCCATCCCGCAGTACTCCCACATGATCTTGCCGAGGTCGCGATGGAAAGAGGTTACGGTACGTTTACCACTGGCACCGAGTAACGCCTTGGTCAGACCGGTGACGTTCGCTTCGGCGTCCTGGAAGGCGCTGTGGTCGGTTCCGACCGCCGGCAGCTTGGTGGACGCGAGGTAGTTGCCGATACAGGCCGGCGCGATGAAGTACCCGTCCGCCAAGCCTTGCATCAAAGCTGATGCGCCGAGACGATTAGCCCCGTGATCGGAGAAGTTGGCTTCGCCGAGACAGAACAAGCCAGGGACGGTGGTCATCAATTGGTAGTCGACCCACAAGCCGCCCATCGTGTAGTGGACGGCCGGGTAAATGCGCATCGGGACCGAGTAAGGGTCTTCGCCCGTGATGCGGTCGTACATTTCGAAGAGGTTGCCGTAGCGCTCGCGGATCTTGTCGGCGCCCAGTCGCTTGATGGCCTCGCTGAAATCGAGGTAGACACCAAAGCCGCTCTCGCCCACACCACGACCCTCGTCACACATCTTTTTGGCGGCGCGGCTGGCGATGTCGCGCGGCACCAGGTTGCCGAAACTCGGATAGATGCGTTCGAGGTAGTAGTCGCGTTCGTCCTCGGGGATCTGCGCGGGATTCCGCTTGTCGCCAGCCTTCTTGGGGACCCAGATGCGGCCGTCGTTGCGCAGCGACTCAGACATCAGGGTCAGCTTCGATTGATAGTCACCGGACACGGGAATACAGGTCGGGTGGATCTGGGTGAAGCAGGGGTTACCGAAGAGCGCGCCGCGCTTGTGCGCGCGCCAAGTCGCCGTCACATTAGAGCCTTTGGCGTTGGTCGACAGGTAGAAAACGTTGCCGTAACCGCCGGTCGCCAGCACCACCACGTCCGCGGCATAGCGTTCGAGCGCGCCGGTGGTGAGGTTGCGGCAAATGATGCCGCGTGCCTGCCCATCGACGTTCACCAGATCCAGCATTTCGCGCCGCGAGAACATCTGCACGCGACCGGCTTCGATCTGCCGCTCGAGAGCCTGGTAGGCACCCAGCAAGAGCTGCTGACCCGTCTGCCCCCGGGCGTAGAACGTGCGCGACACCTGAGCGCCGCCGAAGGAGCGGTTGGCCAGCATGCCGCCGTATTCGCGGGCAAACGGTACGCCCTGAGCGACGCATTGGTCAATGATATTGACCGAGATCTCCGCGAGCCGGTAGACATTGCTCTCTCTCGCGCGGAAGTCGCCGCCCTTCACGGTGTCGTAGAAGAGGCGGTAGACCGAGTCGCCATCGTTCTGGTAGTTCTTGGCGGCATTGATTCCGCCTTGCGCGGCAATGGAGTGCGCCCGACGAGGCGAGTCCTGGAAGCAGAAGCACTTGACGTTGTAGCCCAGTTCACCCATGGTGGCGGCAGCCGAAGCGCCGGCCAGACCGGAACCGACCACAATGACCGAGTGCTTGCGCTTGTTAGCCGGATTCACCAACTTCATGTCGAACTTGGTGCGAGTCCAGCGCGTGGTGATATCGCCCGAGGGGACTCGGGAATTGAGTTCCATGGCTTTCCTTTACTGAATGTCGTTGCCGATAAGGCGGAACATAACCGCCACGGGAATCGAGAGATTGCCACCGACGATCAGGGCCGTGAGGGCCGTGGCGAGATTCCTCACCTTGGGGGTGTACTTGGGATGATTCAGGCCCAGGCTTTGAAAAGCGCTCCAAACGCCGTGAATCATGTGGAAGCCGAGCGTAGCCATCGCGACCACGTAGGCTCCAAAGGCAAACGGATCGCGGAAGCCGAGAATCACGTTGCGGTAAACGTCACCCTCGTCAAAGTCGGGATGCGTCTGGCCGGTAGTGAGATGCGACAAATGATAGGCGATGAAGAAGAACAGGATGGGGCCACTCACGTACATGGTGCGAGAGGCGTAGGACGACTGCTTGGACGCCAGCTTTTGATACGCAATCGGACGCGCTTTCTTCTTGAGCGACCAAAGCTGAAACGCCGCCGTCAGGTGGAGCACCAGACTCGCCAGGAGGAACAGGCGAGCACCCCACAGAACACCGAGATTGCTTTTGAGGAGACGGCCGTAGTTGTTCAAAACTTCGGAACCCAGGTACACCTGAAGGTTGCCGAGCATGTGTACCAGAGTAAAGCCCACCAGAATCCCGCCGGTCACGGCCATGACGGTTTTCTTGCCGATCGTCGCCTGCCAGAACTCGAGCGTGCGATGAAGAGGGCTATTGGCAGCCACTGCGGACATAGTTTGATTGGCTCCTTGGCCTACACTCATACAGATGCGTGGGCCTCTACAATTTAACCAAATTTTGTTAGGGAGCCGGGTGTACGAACCAAAAATCAGGCCGGTTTCTGCACAGTTTGCGGCGGCGCGATGAAGTAGCGGTGGTACAGCCAGCGCAGCCCGTAGAGCGAACAGCCCATGCCCACGGCGATCACCGCGTTGACGACCAGCACCGCGAGACAGGTCACCAGGAACGCCGCCGCATCCAGGCGGCGCATCTTAGGCAGACGCTTCCACGTCGACCATTCGAGCAGGCAAATTCCGACATATGCGGTGACGCCGGCGAGGGCAGCCACCGGGATCTTCGACACATATTCGCTCCCCAGGTACAGGGTGGCCAGCAGCACCAGACCGTGAATCAGATTCGACACTCGGGTGGATCCACCGCAACGAACGTTCGCCAAGCTGCGGGCGGGAATTCCGACGCTGATCGGGGCACCGAACATGCCGGCGCAGACGTTGGCAATGCCATAGGCACCCAACTCACCATCCGCATCGGAGGGTTTCATCGGACGGTGCCAGCCGCGGAAGTGGTCGACAACGCGTGAGGTAATCAGCAGGTTAACGGCAGTGACAAAGGCGAGACCTAAGCCGGGCAGCAGGAGCTTGTCGAGGTCGGCGGGCGTCCACAGGAAGCTCGCCAGCGGCGGCATCTCGAGTGGAAGCCGACCCACGATCTTTTCGTGAAGGCCCAGCCCGTAGCCAATGGCCACTGAAACGATCACGCCGATCAGCGGTGCGGGCAGCATCTTCGATCGCGAGGCGACGAAGAACGCCACGACGATCACGGTAACGCCTAAGACGAACGGGGGCCACTTGAAGCCTTCCAGCCGCTCGAGAACCATCCAGAACTGGGCGAGGGTCGAGAGTTGGGTGGCGGAAGCGGGAATCGCCAAACCCAGGATCGTTTTAAGCTGAGCGACGACCATCATCACGCCAATTCCGCAGGAAAAGCCGGACACCACCGAATGCGGGACCTGCAGGATGTAGCGGCCCCAGCGGAGGACGCTGAAAATCATCATAAAAACGGAGGCGATCAGCGAAATCTTCGCCGCGCCGGCGACACCGTAGTCAGCAACCGCTTTGGCAATGAAGGGGACGGTTACGGTGGCAGTGCCGCCGATCAGCACCGGATTGCGCCCCAGCAGGAACGTAATCGGGCAAGTGAGAAGAGACGTAAACAAGCCCATGATGGGCGGGAGGCCCATCAGAGTCGCCATAGCCAGACCATAAGGCAGGGCAATCAGGGCCGCGATGAGACCACCAAAGAAGTCGCCGGTAAACGCCTTCCAGTTGTAGGAAAATTTTCTCAGTCTCAGATCAACCTCAATCGAGGCGGAGGTGGACGGGACCTTCCTCATGAAGCCCTCTCAGTACGGGGAGTGGGGAAACTATGCTACAGCACGACCGGTGGGAGGACGGCACGCCGAGGCCGCGCCGGGAAGCGCGGCCCTCAGGCGGCCTTTTAGCGAACAAGAGCTAGCCGTTCATGACCTTTTCGAAGGCCACTTTGAACTTCTCCATCTCCTCGCGGGTGCCCACGGAGATCCGGACGTGGGTCGGCATGGCGCTCCAAACGCGGCCCACCAGGATCTTCTCCTTGAACATGCCCTGCACGAACTTCTGGCCGGGACCACCGGTCTCAACCATGAAGTTGTTGGACTCCGAGGGGAGGAACTTGTAGTTTTTCTTCGACAGCCAGGAGAACAGATCGTTGCGCACATCCGCAATCAGCTTGCGGCGCTCGGCAACCAGATTTTTCTCCTTCAGCGACGCCGTGGCGCCCACCATGCCCGTTACCGGCAGCGCACCCGCGCCCCACGGCTGGATCTTGGCGAGGAGGTCCGGACGGCCGATCGCCGCGCCCGCCCGCAGACCCGCCATGCCATAGAGCTTGGAGAACGTGCGCAGGATGACGACGTCTTTGTCCTGAGCAACCAAGTCCGAGCTCACTTGTTCCTTGGTCAGGTGGATGTAGGCTTCGTCCAGCAGGATCACCGAACCAGCCGGCTTGTTCGCCACCAGCCATTCGATATCGCTCTTCTTCGTCGGCCAACCACCAGGATTGTTGGGATTGCAGACGTAGATCAGGCCCGGGCTCGGGTGAGCGGCAGCCATCGCCTTCACGTCGTGCGAAAGGTCCTTGCTGAGCGGCACCTTGATGGTTTTGGCACCGATAAATTCGGCGGCGCGGCCACCGGCTTCATAACCGGGATCGGCCATCACGAAGGGCTTATCCTTCGAACAGAACGCGATCACCGCCTGGTGCAACGGCGCGCTCGAGCCGTCGTAGGGGACCACGTAGTTCGGCTTGACGCCGTCGATGTCGCCCTGGACTTTCGCGAACTCGAAGGTGTGCTCATAGAGATAACGACCACCCTTGCGCAGCACGCTGGACATCGCTTCGACAGCGGCATCGCAAGGTCCGAGAGGGTTCTCGTTAGCATTGATGCGGACGGCGTCGGCCGGGATGGGTCCACGGAGGGCCGACAGGCCCTGGGCCATAGCGGCTTCGTTGTAGAAGGGCAGGCTGGCGCCCGCCGTGATCATGGCCGCCACGCGACCAAAACTACGGCGGTTGAATCCGCGGTCGAGCAGATTCTCTTGCATTTCAGGATTGAGCAATTGCTTCATTTGTCTTCCCTCGTGGAAAAATTCGCAGTCCAGAAAGTTACGTTCGTGGTAACTCAATGCCTTCGTTTGTCAGTATATTCCGATCTTTCCCAATCGGATACCGATTCTTTACCTTTTTGTGAAAGTAGCCTCTGTGGAAGGAAGGGCGGGCTCGCTCCAGTCCGCCCCCCTCATTTTTTAGAACGCGATGCGCAGACCCAGCTGGATCATGCGAGAAAAGTTCGCCTGAGCGGTGATCTGGCCGAAAGTTGGCGAGCCCCAAGCCGTGTTCGGAGCTCGGAACAGCGGCGTGTTCATGGCGTTCAGCGCCTCAGCGCGGAACTGAGCCTTGAACCGTTCGGTGATCGCGAAGGTCTTGAAGATCGAAAGATCCCAATTGACCGTACCCAAGGACCGCGTCGAGATCGAGCGGCTGACGTTGCCAAAGGTGAGCGCCGGAGCGTTCGAGAACGCCGCGCTGTTCAGATAGTAGACGCCGGCATTGCCGTCGGTCCACTGGGTGAGATTGCCGCCCGCGTACGGATCCGCGCCCGTCGCGTTGGGCCGCTGGCTGGCCGCGAAGATTACCGAATTGTTGTTCGAGTTCTGCCGGATCATCAGCGGGTAGCCACCGTTCAGGATGTTGGTGCCGTTGATCGACCAGCCGCCGAGGGTGTAGTCAACCAAGCGGTTCGCGTTGGCCATGTACTGACGGCCCTTCCCGAACGGCAAATCGTAGGTGAAGCTCGTCGTCAGGCGATGGGTAGCATCGAGGTACGAGAGCCCCCACTCCGAGGCCAGATTGTACGGATTCTGGGGGGAGACATTGCCACCGTTTAGGTTGTTGCCAGTACCGCCGGCCACGTTGTCCTGATTCTTGGAGTAAGTCCAGGCCGAGAGGAATGTGAGACCGCTGCTGAAGCGCTTCTGGCCGCGGACGACAAAGGAATCGTAGCGGGCTTTGCCAAAGTCCGAGAAGCTCAGGTTGATGTTGCCAAACGCCGGGTAAGGACGCAGCAACTGCGCCTGGGAGACCGTGGCGCTCCCGATCCCCACCGCGCCGCCCTTGTTGAAGTAGGGATTCGGCACGGACGCGGCGAGAGCGGAGGCCCCCAGGCCAAAGTTACGAGCCTCCACTTGGTTGATGTTGAGATTGGCCGCCGTCAGGGTCATGCGCGAGCTGCGCGATCCGACATAGGCCACCGAGAGGGCGATGCCGAACGGCAGTTCGCGCTGAATGTCGATCGAGTATTGCTGCACGTAAGGCGAACGCGCATCCTGATTCTGGATGGTGAGCGCCTTGCCGATGCCCGTACGATCGCCCAGCGAGTTACCCACGGGCTTGTCGAGACCGGCGGCGAAGATGGTGGCGAGGCTGGTAGCCGGAGTGCGACCACCGTCGAGCGTGGTAACGGCCTGCGTCGCGGCCGTGAAACCTTCCGTCAGGTACGGACCACCGTAGGCGACCATGGGCGCCCAGAAGATGCCGTAGCCGCCACGGACCGTGGTCTTCGAATTCAGTTGATAAGCGACGCCCACCCGAGGCGAGAGCTTGTTGCCATCCGGATTACCAGTGGAACGCGGGGCGCCGTTCATCCCGGCGAACATCACCGCGCCCGGCGTCGGCACACCCGACGTCGTCGAGATCGAGTTCAGAGCCTTGCGGTCGAACCCGACGATCTGGTTGTCGTTCCGTTCGATCAGACCCGTTTCCCGTTCCCAGCGAAGGCCGACGTTGAGCGTCAGCTTGCTATTCACGCGAATGTCGTCCTGCACGAAGAATGAGTTGTAGTTGATGTACTGGTTCATCTTCGTAGGCACGAAGCCGTCGGCGGCGGACGGGAAGCCCAAGAGGAGGCCGGCCAGATCGGCACCGGACTGATTGTTGCCGGATAGATAGTTGGCCCGCGTGAACTGATCATTGAAGGTGAAGTTACCAGCGGAGTTGCCAAAGTCGATGCCGGTGATCTTGATCCGGCGGAAGTCATAGCCGAACTTCAGGCTATGCTTGCCGACGAACTTCGCCAGCTGTGCGCCGAAGTTGTTGGAAGCAGGCGTGATCACGCTGTTCGAGTTGGTGCCCATCGCGTCGCCCACGTAGAAGCTTTCGAAAGCCAGCCGCGGGAAAGTGACGCTCGGAACGCCGGCGACGAAGTTCGGAGAAAGGCCGGTTTGCGAGAGATTGTAGCCGGCACTCTTCTGCGACGAAAGGTTCGGGAAGCGGTTAAAGCCGTAGCGCACGGCGAGCACGGCGGTCGCGCCCATCGTGATGGTGTTATTCCATTGCGTGGAGTTCACCTTGCGATCCAGCGTCCACTGTTGCGGCGAGGCCACATTGCCAGGGAACCAGTTTTCGCCGGGCTCGAGCGAGTTGTACCGCAGATAAGAAAGATTCGCATTCCACCAGCTCGTAAAGCGGTGGTCGAACTTGATCGTGTGCTGATCGGCCTTGGATGGCAACTGACCCGAATACGGTCGGTTGGCATCGCCGTAGTAGCGAGCCGCGTTGACCGGCTCCGCAAATTGCGCAGCAAATAGACGGCCAGTGGCATTGATCCGAGCGGCTGGAATGATATTGCCGGCGAAGGGCGTCCGCGTACCGTCGGCGAGCGTGCTCAGCGGATCGTAGATCGTACGCAGAGCACCGGCCTGGGTGCGCGAGTTTGAGAAGTCACCAGTTCGTTCGGCCAAAGTGGGCACCGAAGTGATTCCGGCATTCGCCTGGGTGTCGCGGTACCCCTCAAACACCGCCCAGAAAAAGGTGCGATTCTTGCCGTCATAGAGCTTGGGGATCCAGACCTTGCCACCGAAGCTGCCCATATAGTTGCGGAAGGGCTGATCGGTGCGGGCGCGGCCGGCACGGTTCGAGAAGAAGCTGTTGGCGATCCAGTCCGTCTGCCGCATGTAGCCGGCCAGTGAACCGTGATACTCGTTGGTACCGCTCTTCAGGAACACGTTGAACATGCCGCCACCGGAACGGCCGACTTCGGCGTCGTAGGTATTGGCCTGGACCTTCATTTCCTGCACCGACTCCAGCGACGCGATGATGATGGCGCGGTTGGTCATGTCGGTGATCGGGATACCATCGAGCAGATAGTTATTGCCGCGCACCGGACCGCCGGCGATCGAAATCTGCGACGAGCCCGACTGATCCTGCATGCGCGCATACGCCGGATTGCCCACCTGCTGCACGTTCGGCGCGAGCTTGGAGAACATGTAAGGGTTGCGGCCGAGATTCGGGAGGTCGATCATCTTCTGTCGATCGATCAGCTGGCCTTGCGACGCGGTGGCCGTTTCGATCAACGGGACTTCTTCGGTGACCTGCACGCTGTCGGTGACGTTCCCCACTTCCAACTTCACGTCCACCGTCAACTGGCTCTGGGTTTCCACCAGGATGCCTTTGCGCTCGTACTTCTTAAAACCCGGATTCTCCACACCCACGGTGTAGGTGCCCGGGATTACCTGACTGAATACATACTCGCCATTGGCGGCCGTAACCGCGGAGCGAATTTCGCCGGTGCCTTCATTCAACAAGCCGACTTTAGCGTTTGCGAGGATGCCACCACCTGCGTCAACCACCATGCCGCGGAGTCCACCATAAGTGGACTGCGCCCAGGCGTTAGCGAGGCAAAATGTGAGAGAAAGTAAAGCGCGAAGGCTTAACCTCACACCTGTTTCCCCTGTTCGAATGAGTTGCACGCTCAAGGCAGAGAGCGCTGCGGCCGGTGAGGCCATCTGCAACAGGGCAGCTTGGGAAAGCCAGCAAGGAGGCGGCGTCGAGACAGTTGCAACCTCGCTTACCCCAAGTTGAGCTATGAGGCTCGATCCCTGTATTGTAGGTCCAGTGCGGGAGATTATCTATGGGAAATACTGGTTATCAATTTTATTGATTGGAGCGGGGAGGAAAGATGCTTAAAGACTTAACTGCACTATTCGATAGAGATTTGACAGCTCTCGCGAAAGAAGTTAGCCTCTATCCCTCCGACGAAGCGCTTTGGCGGGAGGCGCCCGGAATCGCCAATCCGGGCGGCAATCTGGTGCTGCATCTGTGCGGGAATCTCCGCCATTACATCGGTTTTCAGCTCGGAAATATCGAATACACGCGCGACCGGCCGGCGGAATTTTCAACGCGAAACCTCACGCGCGAACAGTTGCTGAGGCATGTCGAGACCGCACGCACGGCCGTCCGGACTCTCGAAAACATGACGTCAGATAGCCTGGAACAGACCTATCCGGAGAATGTCCTGGGCCAACCGATGACCACTGGTTTTTTCCTGATCCATTTGTATGGCCACCTGCGTTATCATGCCGGTCAGGTGAACTATCACCGCCGCCTGCTGGCTAGTTAAGATAAGGCAAACACGAGACTTGGACGATCGCATCCCCTACCGGTTGACCACCGGCGCCGCCCCTTATGACGGCTTGCAACTGCCTGCCGCCATCCTCCTCGATAACGTCCGCAGCATGTATAATGTGGGCGCGTTTTTCCGCACCGCTGACGGCGTGGCGCTTGAAAAGATCTATCTGGCGGGCATCACCGCGCGGCCTCCCATGAAAGAGATCACCAAGACAGCGCTCGGCGCCGACCTTACCGTCCCCTGGGAAGGCGTTAGCGACCCGGTCGCGTTCCTCGAGGACCTGCGTTCCCGTCACTGGGAGATCGCCGCGATCGAAACGAGCCCGCAGGCGGTCGATCTCTTTGACTGGCAGCCCCGCTTCCCGGTGTGCGTCCTTTTCGGACATGAGGTGGACGGGTTGCAAGGGCCGTTGCTCGAAGCGGCGGACACCCACGTCCGCCTCCCGATGCTCGGCCGGAAGCATTCGTTGAACGTCGCGACGGCGGGCGGCATTGTCCTCTATGAATTGCTCCGCAAGTATCGGCGTTTAGGCGAGAATAGGGAGCAATGAAGCTGAAGCTGGCTCTTCCCCTCCTGCTCGCCGGAGCGATTGGCGCACAAATGACGCTGTTCCCGCCCGTCCGCGGGACCAAGGAGATGGTGGCAGCCGCCAACAACTTCGAGGTCGAGGCCGGCTACCGGATGCTGCAGCAGGGTGGCAACGCCGTCGACGCGGGTGTCGCGGCGATCCTGGCGGCTTGCGTGACGGAGCAGGCTCGCATCGGGCTGGGCGGCGAAGTGCCGCTGATCGTCAAGATGAAAGGGCAGCAGGCGCGGGTTCTCTCCGGTATTGGCACCGCTCCCGCCAAAGCAACGGTCGACTACTATAAGCGCCGCAAGCAGGAAGTGTGGGAGAGCAACGACGACTTCCCACCGGTGCCGGCTTTCGGCATCCACAGCGCAATTCTTCCCGGCATTCCGAGCGCGGTGCTGGTGGCGCTCTCCGACCACGGCACCAAGAGCTTTGCCGAGGTTGCCGCACCGGCCATCGGGTATGCCGAAGGCTTCCCGATTGGCGAAGAGTTTGTCAGCTTCCTGCGCACCACCGGCCGCGTGATGCAGTTGTGGCCCACCTCGCGTGACTTTTTCTTCCCCGATGGCAAGCTTCCGGCCCGGGGAAGCCTGTATCGCCTGCCGGACCTGGCTAAAACCCTGCGCGAACTCGCCGCCATCGAAAAGAAGGCACGGGGCAATCGCGTGAAGAAGCTGGCGGCCGTACACGACTATCTCTACAAGGGCGCGTTCGCCAAGAAGATCTCAGACTTCAATACTTCGAATGACGGTCTGATCGCGGCCGATGATCTGGCCAAGTTCAAAGCCGAATGGGACACGCCGCGCGCCACCATGTTCGCCGGCTACGACGTTCTCAAGCCCGGCTTCTTCACTCAGGGACCAGTGATGCTGCAGGCCCTCAACATTCTCGCCGGCTATGACCTCAAAGGGATGGGGCACAACTCGCCGGCCTACCTGCACACGGTGATCGAAGCGGTGAAACTCGCCTTCGCCGACCGCGATCGTTACTACGGCGATCCGAAGTTCAGCCAGATTCCGGAAGCAACGTTGCTCTCCATGGAGTACGCGGCGGGCCGCCGGTCGCAGATCAACCCCGAGCGGGCCTCGCTTGAGCATCGTCCCGGGAAGCTCAATGGATTCCCTGCCCTGTCCCTGGGCGACTCCACGCAGCCCTCGAGTGCCCAGGACACTACTTGCGTGAACGTAGTGGACCAGTGGGGGAACGTCTTCTCCGCGACCCCCTCGGGCGCCTGGCTGCCGTCGGTGATCGTCACCGGCACTGGATTTCCGCTTTCCAGCCGCCTGCAATCGTTCGTCCTGACGCCCGACCACGCCAATCAGTTGGCCCCCGGTAAGCGCCCCCGCGTGACGCTGAGCCCGACGCTGGTGCTGCGAAACGGCGAGCCCTTTATGGCGATGTCGACCCCCGGCGGCGATAACCAGGATCAGGCGATGCTGCAAGTCTTGCTGAATATTCTCGTCTTTGACATGCAGCCGCAGGAAGCCGTTGAAGCGCCGCGGTTTCAAACGGAGCACTTTTATGCGTCTTTCGCCAACCACGAGTTCATGCCCGGCAAAGTGAACCTGGAAGAGCGCTTCCCCAAAGCGACCATCGACGCACTGAGAATGAAGGGGCACCAAATCCAGGTGACGGGACCGTGGTCGAACGGCTCAGCGCCCACGGTAATTTTGATCAAAGATGGCGTACTCAACGGCGGGGCTGATCTGCGGCGCGGCCGCTTCATCTTCGGCCGTTAGCTAAACGGACCGGAACGCCAACACAGCGTTCAAACCGCCAAAAGCAAAAGAGTTCGACAGCGCGGCCGACACCCGTGAGGCACGGGCACGGTGCGGAATCACGTCGAGGTCGCATTCCGGATCGGGGGTTGTGTAATTCGCCGTCGGCGGCAGGAGGCCGTGATGCAGCGCGAGCGCGGTGGCGGCAGCTTCGAGCGCTCCGGCGGCGCCGAGCGCATGGCCGTGCAGCGACTTGGTGGAACTGGTGGGCGGCGGAGTGGCAAACACCTGACGGATGGCTCGGGTCTCCGTAGAGTCGTTCGCTTGCGTGCCGGTGCCATGGGCGTTAATGTAGCCGACTTGCTCGGGAGCGAGCCCGGCATCCTTTAGGGCCAACGTCATCGCCCGGGCCGCACCTTCGGACGAAGGCATCGTGATGTGGTGCGCATCCGCCGTCATGCCGCAACCGGCCAACTCTGCATAGATGCGCGCACCGCGCGCCTGCGCCCGGTCCCAACTCTCCAGGACCAAGATGCCCGCGCCCGCGCCCAGGATCAACCCGGCGCGATCTTTCGAGAACGGGCGGCACGTGTCCGGCGCCACTACGCGCATCGCTTCCCAGGCGCGTACCACACCATTGGTGAAGGGCTCTTCCGCCCCTCCAGCGATCGCCAGATCTGCCGCGCCGCTGCGGATCATCCACAGCGCCTGGCCGATCGCGTGATTGGCCGACGAGCACGCCGTCGACACAGTCAGCGACGGCCCGGTGAAGCCAAAACGCATGGAGATGTGACTCGTCCCGGCGTTCGACATCGCCCGGGGAATCGTCAGTGGATTGAACCGGGGCTTCTTGTCGGCGTAGAGCTCTCGGAAGCCGAGGTCCTCGGTCATTTTGCCCCCGAGGCTGCAGCCGGTGACGATCGCAGTGCGTTCCTTCACCTCGGCGGTCAGTTCCAACTGCGAGTCGGCCAGGGCCTCGGCCGCGGCGGCGGACATGTAGAGAGCGAATGGGTCGACTTGATCGATCTCTTTAGGCGTGAAATGGTCCTTGAGGTCGAAGCCGGAGACTTCCGCGCCACGCTGGGCCTTCAAGGTGGAAACGTCGAGGGAGCTAATGGGACGAATCCCGCAACGCCCCTCAGCTAGCGACTGCCAAAATGCGTCCCGCGTGGAGCCGATCCCCGAGACGATTCCCAGACCCGTAATCGCAACGCGCTTCATGCCTGGGCGGCAGCCGATTGCTCCGCGATCAGGGTGCGAATCCCGGCGGCAATGTCCGCAACACTCTTTAGTTGCTTCGCCGCGTCGTCCGGAATATTGACGTTGAACTCCTCTTCGAGCGCAAAAAGAATCTGGAGCCCATCGAGCGAGTCGATCTTGAGTTCCTCGAAAGTGCTTTCCGCCTTCACGGCGCCAGCCTCCAGGTGCTGGGTCTTGGTGATTACCTCGATGACTCGTTCGGTGATTTGATCGGACATATAAGTTGGCTTACGGTCGGCAAAACAAACTCGCGTTGCCTTAATCTGGGCATGATAACGCGAACTGCCCCAAGCGTGGAGGAGATGTCGGGCCGGTGAGCCAGTTCGCGGCCGTCGTGCAGGCAAAAGATGGCCCCGGGCCGGACCGCTGGCGAGAGCCGTTGCACAATTCCCTCGGCCGGCAAATGCCAATCCCCGGCAATAGCGGACCACATCACATTCGTCAGCCCATGCTCGTCGAGCGCGCCGTGCAGACCCGGCCAGCGGCAGCCGTACGGAGGCCGAAACAGGCGCGGCAGTACACCGGTCGTCTCCGCGATGGCCACTTGCGCCTCGCTCACCTCGCGGCGAATTGCGTCGCGCGACTTGAGGTAAAGCGCCGCATGCGTCTCCGTGTGATTGGCGATCTCGTGACCTCGCTCGACGATGGCGCGCGCCACCTGCGGCAGCCGCCGCACGTGATGCCCACACACGAAGAAAGTCGCCCGTGCCTGGTGCGCCTCGAGCAGATCGAGCAACTCTGGAGTGCTCTCGCTGGGGCCATCGTCGAACGTCAAGGCGATCGCCTTGGCCGCGGTAGGCCCTTGCCAAGTCACCGGACCGAGCAAAGACGAACTTCGCCCGCGGACCGCCCAGGCTGCCGTCCCGGCGAACCCAAATGCAGCCGCCGTAAACGCCCACCCGATCATGCGAACTTGATGCTGTGGTCGCCGACCACCGCGAACGTCTCCGCCGGCGAATGCAGCGAGAAATAGCTCCAGGGGCCGGGGATCCAGGGATAACGCGTAATCACGCTCTCATCCACCTCGACGCCTAAGCCCGGCTTCCGATTTAGCAGCAATTCACCGTTCTCGATGTCGAGCGGCGTGCGCAAAATTTCCCTTGCCAAGTCAAACCGGTACATCGACTTGGTCTTCTCAGTCGTGTAAACCGGATACTCCAGCCACTCGACAACCTCCTCCGGCCAGCACACCCCGAGTTGCGCCGCCGCGGCAATCTCCAGATCTGTGCCCCAGCTATGGAATGCAAACCGCAGATTCTGGCGCGCGGTCTCCGCAAAGACACGGCGCGCCACACCGTAGCCCCCCTGGCACAGCAGATCGAGTTGCACGTAGTCGACGCAGCCCTGCTGGATCAAGTCGAGGAAACCGTTCTCGTCGGGCTCGTGCTCGCCCCCCGCGATCGGAACCACGCCGGTCGCCCTCAGACGCGCGTAAGCCTCGTGGCGGTCCGGCAGCAAAGGCTCTTCGAGCCAGGCGATTTCGTACTCGGCCATGCGACCAGCCAGTTCGGTCACCGTCGCGTCGCTGTAGCTGTTGTCGCCCATGCGCCACCAAGTGTGAGCATCAACCATCAGGTCGAACGCCGGACCGGTCGCCCGCCGCATCAGTTCCACCGCACGGACGTCTTCGTCGGGACCCAAGCCCGGACGCATCTTGTAGGCGCTGAACTTCAATTCGCGGATCGCCTGGGCTTCCTCCGCATAGGACTCGGGCGACTGGTACATCCCAGCGCTGGCATACAAGCGAATTCGGTCGCGGACTCGTCCGCCCAGCAACTCCGAAACCGGCACACCGCGATCCCGCCCCACCAGATCATAAAGCGCCATCTCCACCATCGTGTAGGCCCGAGCCACACGGGCGTCAGCACCGGGGCCCACGGCGAAGCGCACCCGAAGCGCGTCGGGGTCGCCGAGCGTTTGGCCGACCAGGAAGGGGGCGATGCTACCGGTAATCAAGTCGCGTACGGCTTCGGTGGCCGACCCTGGCGCGTAACCCACCAGCCCGTTCGAGCACTCCACGCGAATTAGCATCGCGTCACGCTTCACAATCTTCCGGTCACCCCCGTGATACTTCAACTCAATCGGTTGAGCAAACGGGTAAGACAGCAGGTGCGCATCTACGCGGACGATTTTCATCCTCTCCAGCTTATCCCTCGCGCTAATCTCGTAGGGATATGGATCCGCGTTACCCAATCGGCAAGTTCACCGACAGTCAGGACCGTTCCCCCGAACGCCGCCATGCCTTGATCCGCGACGTCGCCAATCTCCCGGCCCAGATGCGCTCTGCAGTCACCGGTTTGGGCGATGCCCAGCTGGATACGCCCTATCGCGAAGGTGGCTGGACGGTGCGTCAGGTAGTGAATCACGTCGCCGATAGTCACATGAACGGCTACATCCGAACGCGCTGGGCCCTGACGGAAGAGAGCCCGATGATCAAGGCGTATGACGAGGTCGCGTGGGCCGAACTTGCCGACGCGAAGCTCGGGCCCATAGAGCCATCCCTCGCCTTGCTCCAGTCGTTGCACCTGCGCTGGTCCGCTCTTTGGCGATCCCTCGATGACACCCAGTTCGCGCGCGTCTTCCATCACCCGGAAAGCGGTGAAAACTCACTCAGCCGACAACTGGAGCTCTACGCTTGGCACGGACGCCATCATGTGGCGCACGTCACCGCGCTGCGGCAAACTCGCGGCTGGTAGTTAGGTTTTGGCGAAATAGAGCTGCGCGGCCCGTTCGAGGTTCGGCTTCGTCGCTTCCACCGGGCGATGCTCGTAACGGCTGATCGACATCAGCAAACTGCAAATATCGTTCGGATAGCACGCGCGCAATTCGTTCCGGCCGTCGCTCAGACAGAGCTTGCGCAGAAACTCGGCCGAATCGGACTCGGTCGGTACGTCACGCGCCACCATCACCCGCTGGAAGATCTGGTCGAAGACATGCGGCGCCACGGGCTCCACCAAGATCTTGTTGTGAATGCGGCGCAGAAACGCCTCGTCAGCCAAGTCCGACGGATCCAGGTTCGTGGAGAAGACAACCATCAGTTCGAACGGGATTTGGAACTTCACGCCGTAGCGCAGCGTGAGATAGTCCACCTTACGATCGAGCGGGACAATCCAGCGATTGAGCAGGTCGCGCGGGGACATGAGCTGGCGGCCAAAGTCGTCGATGATGAAGATGCCGTTGTTGGCCTTCATCTGCAACGGCGCGGCGTAGATGCCGGAAGCATCGTCCAGGCGTAGTTCGAGCATCGAGGGCACCAACTCGCCGCCCACTACGATGCAAGGCCGGCGGCAGAGCACCCATCGCGGGTCAACATCGGGGTCGTCGATATCGATCCGTTGATGCACCACCGGGTCATACAGGTTGATGATCTGTCCGTCGACTTCCACGGCCCAAGGGATGTAGACCGCGTCCTGATAAACGCGCAGCATGCGTTCGGCGATCGACGTCTTGCCGTTGCCGGAAGGGCCGTATAAGAAGATCGAACTCTGCGTGATGAGCGCCGGACCGACGGCGTCGAGCATTGAGTCGGTCACCACCAGATCGGAGAACGCCATGCGCAGGGTACGCCGGTCGATTTGCACCTTCGCCGCCTGCAGCTTGGTGGCGGCGTGATAGTCCTTCAGTCCTACCGGGCAGGCACCGGCATATTGCGAGATCTGCAAACGGTCGGAAGCCAATTGCTTACCCGCCTGCGAGAGGACGAACGAATAGTCGTTGCCGATCATTCCCTTCACTTCCACCAATTGCTGTTGGCGCAAGTGACGGAAGGCGACGTCGACAATCGGGATCGAGACGCGCAGTTGTTGCGCGAGCGACTCAAGGGTACTGAAGCCTTCCATCAGCAGCCGGCGAAGCATCAGGTCCAGCACCAGCGACTGCGAGATCCCCAGTTCCTCGTAGTTCTGGGGGGTCGGTGGGGTAAAGCGCGAACGCAGAGCTTCCGAAGGAGGCATACGGTGGGAAATCGGCTGCTTCCCCGCCCGACTTTAATCCAACCTAAGTACCCTGTTTCGTTACAGTAGTAAGGTGACTAGATCCCAGATGCTCGTTGAGATCCTGGAGCAGCCGGCCGCCCTCGCGCGGACCCTGAAAGCCCAGATTCCCGCCGTCAAGAAGCTAAAGAAAGCCATCGAGGCCCGCCGCCCCTCGCTGATTGTCCTCGCCGCTCGCGGCACTTCCGATAACGCGGCGCAGTTCGCCCGTTACCTCCTCGAGATCGAGACCGGCATCCCCGTCTCTCTCGCCGCCCCCTCCATCAACACTCTCTACGGCGCGAAGGTGAACCTTTCGCACGCGCTCGTCGTGGCGATTTCTCAATCGGGAGAGTCGACTGATACCAATTTCGTCCTCGAACGAGCCAAGGAACAGGGTGCGCTCACCGTGGGCATCACCAACGAAGCCGGCAGCACCCTCGCTCGCATTGCCGACCACGTCCTGCTGGTGCGCGCCGGAAAAGAAAAGTCCGTCGCCGCCACCAAGACCTACACTGGTCAGTTGCTTTCGGTCTATCTGCTGGCGGCTGCCTTCGGTGCGCGCTTTTCCCTCGAGAGCCTGGAACGGATTCCTGACCTCGCCGCCGCCGCCGTCAAACTCGAGCCTGAAGTCACTGAGTTGGCTGCGCGTTATAGCTTCATGAGCCATGCCGTCGTCGTCGGCCGCGGCTTGAACTACGCCAACGCCTTTGAATTGGCACTAAAGCTGATGGAGACCTGTTACGTCGTCGCCGAGCGCTTTTCCTCCGCGGATCTGCTTCATGGCCCCATCGCGATGGTGGAAGCTGCCTTCCCCGTTTTCCTGTTCGCCCCGCCCGGCCCCACTTGGCCCGCCCTCTCGACGATGCTGCAGAAGCTGGAGTCACTTTCCGCGGACGTCTTCGTGATCACGGATCCGCGCAATCCGGAAGCGGTGGCTCGCAAGCGCCGCCTGGTCATCCCGATCAAGCCACCGGCCAGCAAAGGTCTTGAAGACCTCTACACGCCGATCCCGTATATTATTCCCGGCCAGATTCTGGCAGCAAAGTTAGCTGCCGAAAAGGGTCTGAATCCAGATGCGCCGCGCGCTTTGAGCAAAGTCACCCGCACGCTCTGACCGACTGGGGCGACTCGCACCCTACATGGTCCGCTTCGCCCCACCCATCTCACTTCGTGAAGTTTTGTGTGGCACAAAACCCCTCATCACTCGTCTACCAATGAAATCGTTTTGCGAGTGTGAGGTTCATGTCCAACAGTTCCACCCCCAAACTGATCAACGTCCTGATCGCCGACGACGAAGCGATCGCTCGCGATCGCTTGCGACGCTTCGTTGAAGCCGAACCTGACTTGGTCCTCCTCGGCGAATGCCGCTCCGGCGTAGAAGCGCGTGATCGTCTCGCTGCTGGAGATGTCGACGTCCTCTTTCTCGACGTCCGCATGCCTGAAATGGACGGCTTCGAACTGATTCAGGCCCTGCCGCCCGAGCGCATGCCCCTCTTCGTCTTTGTGACGGCCCACGATGAATATGCCGTGAAAGCCTTCGAACAGCGCGCGGTTGACTACTTGCTGAAGCCTTTCGACGGCGAACGTTTTCGCCAGTGCCTGGACCGCGTCCGCGCGCTGATGGATGCCCGGGACGGGGCGCAGCGCCAGGAAGACATGAAGGCACTGGCCGACGAACTGCGCAATCTGAAGGCCCGACCGTCGCGCTTCGCGGTCAAAACGGCGAACAAGCTCTTCTTTGTCCGCCTGGAAGACATCGACCTGATTCAAGCCGCCGACAACTACGTCTGCCTGCACATCAACAGCGAGCAGCACTTCGTCCGCGAGACGATGAATTCGATCGAGTCCCGGCTAGATCCCGACAAATTCGTACGGGTTCATCGCTCCAAGATCGTCAACATTGACCGCATCAAGGAACTGCACCCCTGGTTCCACGGCGACTACCAAGTCGTTCTGAATAACGGCTCACAGATCACCCTGAGCCGCACCTATCGCGACCGCCTTTTCGAAAGGCTCAAGCTGTAGCTATAGACTAGCGGAATGCTCTTCGTTCCGCTGCTTTTGCTGGCGACGCTCAACAGCCAGGACATCGCCTCATCCCGCATTCGCGCGCACGTGAAGTTCCTCTCCTCTGACCTGCTGGAGGGACGCGGTGTCGGGACGCGCGGCGGACAACTCGCCGCCGAATATTTGGCCGTCGCCTTCGCCGCCGCTGGCGCCCAGCCCGCGGGCGATTTGCAGAATGGTCGTCGGACTTACGAGCAACAAGTCCTGTTGCGCGGCGTCACCACCTTGCCGGCTTCCACCATCACCGTTGGCGAAACCAAGCTTTCCTATCTGGCCGATTTTGTTGGAACCTCACAGCGGCAAAAGGCTGACGAACAGCTCGATGCTCCGGTGGTCTTCGTCGGCCACGGGATCAATGCTCCCGAATTTCGCTGGAACGACTATCAAGGCGTGGACGTGAAGGGGAAGATCGTCGTCCTTTTCACCAACGAGCCGCCTTCTCAGGACGATAAATTCTTCGGCGGACGAGCGCTCACGTACTACGGCCGCTGGACCTACAAGTATCAAGAAGCCGCCCGGCAAGGCGCCCTCGCCTGTCTGATCATTCACACCGATCCAACCGCCGGCTACAGTTGGGACGTCGTCCGCAATTCCTGGGGCAAGGAAGATACCCAGATCCCGGTGGAGGCGAACCAACCCGCCCTGGGATTCGCCGGCTGGCTGACCGCCGAAGCCGCCCAGCGCATACTGAAGGTGGATATCAACGAACTCCTCGCCGCCGCTGATCAGCGTGGCTTTCGCGCTCGACCGCTCGAGCAAAAACTCAATATCCGGGCGCTGGCCAACGTGCGCGAGGTTCGTTCCCAGAACGTCGCGGCGATCGTCGAGGGAACCGATCTCAAACAGGAAACCGTCATTTTTTCCGCTCATTGGGACCACCTCGGCATGAACCCCGCAGCGACCGGCGACGGCATCTACAACGGCGCCGTCGACAACGCCACGGGCCTCGGCGTTTTGCTGGAGGTCGCCCGTGCCTGGGCATCCTTACCTCAGAAGCCCCGCCGCAGTGCGCTTTTCCTTGCCGTCACCGCCGAGGAAGGCGGTCTCCGGGGGAGCGAATACTATGGGCGGCACCCGCTGATCCCGCTCGGCAAAACGCAGCTCAACATCAACTTTGACGCCATCCCGCCCTATGGTCGCCCTCGCGATCTGGTGATCACCGGAGCCGAACGCACCACCGCCTGGCCCCTGGTGCAGGAAGTCGCCAAGCGGTTCAACTTCGTCTTGAGCCCCGATCCGCGGCCGGAGCAAGGTATCTTCTACCGCTCGGACCACTTCTCGTTCGCCCGGATGGGCGTGCCTGCCTTCACCGTGAACCTCGGCGCGGACTACCAAGGCGTCAACGCAGCTCGCGCTCATGCCCAGCGGCAGGAGCACAATGCGAAGCACTACCATCAGCCCTCAGACGAGTTCCGCGAGGATTGGGATTGGTCCGGCGTGGAGGATGTGGCCCGCGTCGGACTGACGCTCGGCATCAACGCCGCCAATACACCGCTCCTGTTCACTTGGCGCCCGAACGACGAGTTCCTGCCCGCGCGCCAAGCCAGTTTGCGCTAACGAATCGGCAGCGGCTTGCCCTTGGCGGTAGGCAGTTTGACGCCCAGCAGTTGTGCTACCGTCGGCGCAATATCGAGGTTCGACATCAAGCCCGGAGTGCCCCGCGCCTTGACGCCCGCGCCACTGACGATCAGGATCGGATTCATATCAGCCTCTGTCGCCAGATAGCCGTGGCTGCCTCCCACCTGAGGGACAGCAGCGGTCACCGGACCTCCGGTGGCGCCGGAAAACGAATAGCCATCCTTCGCGGCCAAAAGCAGTCTGCCGAACTGCGGATCCTTCTCCGGACGAGGCAACCCCAGCGTCGCGTAGTCGTCCACACCATAGATGCCAGCCAAGCCCTCAATCCCTTCTAGCGCCTGACGAACCTTCGGCGTCAGTTGCGGATCGTCAAAGTAGACGAAGGCCGAACCGCCTTCCGGCAGCACGTAAACCTGCTTTCCCAGGCCCGCCGCTTCCAAGGCCACATTCGCTCGAATCTGACTCTTGTAAGCCTTGAACCCATGGTCAGACACGATGAAGAAGGTGGTGCGGCTTTCGAGACCCGCCTCACGCACGGCGTTCACCAGTTTCTCCACACAGCTATCGAGGAAAGCCATCGCCGTTCGCCCAGCCAGCGTGTTCGGTCCATACTGATGATGCTCGGAGTCCAAGGAGAGCAAATGCAGCAGCAGCAAATCCGGCTGGTGATTCTTGATCAGATACACCCCCGCCTTGGTCCAGATCTGATCGCGGAACAGAATGTTGGACTTCGAAAAGTTCGCGATGTCGGCGGACGTCAAGGCGCCCTTGGACACCATTTCTTTTTCGAGCGACCCGTCCGTACCGGCCCACTCGCGGAACGCCCAGGTAATGCTCGGGGTATCGTTGATCGCCACCCAGTCCACCTGCGCCGTCGTCAGACCAGCCTGATGCGCGGCATCGTAAACCGTCGGGATGTGGACCATCTGCGCCTTGGGCACCATAGGATCCACCTTCACCGGCGGCCAGCCGCCCGTGCGCACGATCGTTCCATTGGCGAGTAAGCCATGCTCATCGGCGCGGACGCCGGTCACCATGGTGGTATGGTTCGGCCACGTCACCGTCGGGTTGATGGCGGTCATTGGGCCACTGATGCCCTTCTGCATCAAAGCCCGCAACGTCGGAATGGGAAGCTTCGGGTCGTCGAGCGCGTAGGCCGGAAAGCCATCCAGCGAAATCACCACGACCTTGGCTTTGTTCTGCGCCGCCAGAAGCAAAGGTAACGTAAGAAGGAGCAGGATTTTCATTGCACCTGCGATTCTAACCCGGCCGTTCACTTCCGCGGTCGATCTACGAAATCAGATCGTGTACCACGTTGCCATGCACGTCGGTGAGCCGGAAGTTCCGGCCCTGGAACTTATAGGTGAGCTTGGTATGGTCAAAGCCCATCTGATGAAGGATAGTGGCGTGCAAGTCGTGCACATGCACCTTGTTCTTCGCGACGTTGAAGCCCAACTCGTCGGACTCGCCATAAACCAGGCCCGGCTTGAAGCCGCCGCCCGCCATCCACATCGTGAACGCGTTCGGATGATGGTCGCGACCGTCGTTGCCGCCCTGCACCATCGGCGTGCGGCCGAACTCGCCGCCCCACAACACCAAAGTGTCATCCAGCAACCCGCGCTGCTTCAAGTCGGCCACCAAAGCCGCCGAAGCCTGATCCGTGTCCTTACAGTTGATCGGCAGGTCGCGCGTCAGGGCGCCGTGCTGATCCCACGCCTCGTGGTAGATCTGCACAAAACGCGTGCCACGTTCCACCAAGCGGCGGGCCATCAGGCACGAGTTCGCAAAGCTCGGCTTGCCGGGTTCCGCTCCGTAAGCCTCGAGCACATGCTTCGGCTCGTTACGAATGTCCATGATTTCCGGCGCTGCCGTCTGCATGCGGGAAGCCATCTCGAAAGAACTGATGCGCGTGGAAATCTCCGGATCGCCGATCGACTCCAGACGCAGTTGGTTCATCCGCTTCAATGTCGAAAATGTCTCTTCCTGCAATTCGCCATCGATGCCGGGCGGGTTCGAGAGATACAGCACCGGATCGCCCACATTGCGGAACTGCACGCCAGAATACACCGTCGGCAGGAAGCCGGAGCCCCAGCAGGAGTTCCCGCCGCTCGGACCCTTCTTGCCCGTCGAAAACACCACGAACGCCGGCATGTCCCGGCTTTCGCTGCCCAAGCCATACGTCACCCAGGAGCCGAAGCTGGGCCGCCCGAAAATCATATTGCCGGTGTTCATCAGCAACTGTCCGGGTGCATGGTTGAACGCATCGGTCGACATCGACTTGACGATCGTCAAGTCGTCCACGATCTTGGCCGTGTGCGGCAGTAACTCCGATAGCTCCGTCCCGTTCTTGCCATAACGCGCAAACTTGAACTTCGGTCCCAGCAAGGTCGAGTTCGGATTGATAAACGCCGCGCGATAGCCCTTCAGCAACTCCGGCGGCGGCAGCGTGCCATTGAACTTCGCCAGCTGGGGCTTGTTGTCAAACAGTTCCAGATGACTCGGCGCACCCGCCATGAACAGGTAGATGACGCGTTTGATCTTCCCGTCGAAATGCGGTTTCTTCGGGGCCAACGGATCCCCGCTGCCGGCCGGCGCCGCCACGCCCGCTTCCGCCATCAGATGATGCAGCGCCAGGGCGCCCATGCCCACGCCACACTCTTGCATAAACCAACGACGTGCAATATTCATGTGACTATTCCTTCGTGATGGCCTCATCCAGATTCAGCAACACGCGCGAGACAGCCGTCCAGGCCTGCACTTCGCCCAGATGCGCTCCGGCACCCGCATAGCGAGCCTTCTGCCGGTCCAGCAAACCCAACAGCTCGGTCGCTTCCTTCGGTTCGGGCGCACGGGTCAACACGCGGCGGAAAGCATAGCTGAGCCGTTCCGCATCGGACTTACCGCCCTCGCGCATGGCGGTCTGCGCCAGTGCGCGCGCCGTTTCGAGGAACAGCGGCTCATTCAAAGTCGTCAACGCCTGCAACGGCGTGTTGCTTCGCGAGCGACGTACGCACGAGAAGTCGCCGTTCGGCGCATCGAAGGTCTGCAACGCCGGATACGGCACGGAACGATAGCTGAACGTATACATCGCGCGGCGATACCGCGCCACACCCTTCTCTTCTTTCCAGATCTTCGGACCATAGCTCACGGGCGGCTGATACAAGAACTCGGGCGATGGCGGGTAAACGCTCGCTCCGCCGACGCGCGGGTTCAGCAGGCCACTCGCCGCCAACGCAATATCGCGCACGATCTCGGCTTCCACGCGCAACCGGGGCGCACGGGCCAGGAGACGGTTGGCGGGATCCTTCTCCAGTAACTCCGGCGTCACTTGCGACGACTGCTGGTAGGTCGCCGACATGACGATCTGCTTGTGTAACTTCTTCAGGCTCCAACCCTGCTCCATGAAGTCCACGGCCAGCCAATCAAGTAACTCGGGATGCGAGGGCGCGTCGCTTTGCTTACCGAGATCCTCGCTCGTCGACACTATACCCGTACCGAAGTAGCTCTGCCAAATCCGATTGACGATCGACCGGGCCGTGGTGGGCGCCTGACGATCGACCAGCCACTGGGCAAACGTCAGCCGATTCTTCGGCGCGTTCGGCGGTAAGGGATTGAGGAATGCCGGCACGCCTGGCTCCACCGGTTTACCGGGCTTCAGGAAGTCTCCGCGAATCAGCATGGTTGTCTTGCGCATATCGTCGCGCTCCGCCAGCACTAACTGCGAGTCGCTATCCGGATGCTGCCGCCACAATTCATCGATCTGCCGGCTCGCTTCCACCCACTCGGGTACCAGGGTACGCCAATAACTGAACACCACCTGGTCCTGTTGCGGAGTGCGCGAAGCCAGTCCCACCAACTCACGGACTTTCGCCGGAAGCGGATCAGCCACAGCCTGCCCCGCTGTCGTGTAGGCTAACCGAGTCCGGCCAAGATTGTGCGACTGGTTATCGTCGCTGTTCCAGCCGCCGTGATTCTGCTTCAGGTAGACATCGATGATCGCCCCACTCGCATCGCCGATGGGCTCAGCCAGGACGAACACGGCTTTGCGCGGCTGATTGCGCAAGGCCGGACCGGCATCAATACCCCAGGCCGTATCGTCGTTACCGTCAATCGCGTAGGAGACCGGCCCCGTCACGCGCCGCCGGTTGGACTTGTCGTAGAACATCGCGTCCAACTCGCGTTCCGGCAGGTTCAGATCTGCCGTCGCCTGAATCACCTTCACCTTGCGCGTTTTGGCGGGGTCGCTTGCCGGCGCCACCTCCACCTCGAACTCAGTCAGCGCCCCGGTACCCTTCGGCGAGCGGCCCGGGCCGCCGAGCGGCAAGTTCGGATCGTTCATCAGTTCCAAGCGGAACGCGCGAATGTTCGTGTCTTTCGTTTGAATCGTGAACTTCACCCGCGACTTGGTCGGCGCATATCCGGCCGCCAGCACGCTGCCATCGGGCTGCGGGATGAACTTCTGTCCGCCCGTGGAAATGTCGTCGATGCTC
Source organism: Bryobacteraceae bacterium (assembly GCA_965229305.1). Taxonomy (GTDB): domain Bacteria; phylum Acidobacteriota; class Terriglobia; order Bryobacterales; family Bryobacteraceae; genus JALHNI01. Next base: position 82,071 of record CBDDIZ010000026.1, read on the forward strand.
ACCTTTGGCACCGTCCACTGTGGCTGATTGTCTTTCACGCTAGCTTCCCACTTCGCCATGCGCGACTTCCAATCCGGCGTGCGATGCTGCAACTCGGTCTCGATCTCGCGAATCTTGCGGAAGATATTCGCGCGCTGCATCTCTTCTTCCGGCCCGTAGACGGCCAAGCTGCCTTCGCTCGAGTTATTCAAGAACGCGAAGATCTTGTAGTACTCTTCCTGCGTAATCGGATCGAACTTGTGGTTGTGGCACTGCGCGCACTGGATAGTCACGCCCAGCACGCCCTTGCCGATCGCCTCCATCCGATCGAACATCGCTTCCATGCGGAACTGCTCGGGGTCCACGCCGCCTTCTTCATTGATCATCGAATTGCGCAGGAAGCCGGTCGCCACCTTCTGCTCCTGAGTCGCGTTCGGCAACAAATCGCCAGCCAACTGCTCGATGATGAACTTGTTGTACGGGAGATCGCGATTCAGCGCGTTGATCACCCAGTCTCGATAAAACCAGACGGAGCGCTGCTTGTCCTTCTCAAAGCCATCGGAATCGGCGTATCGAGCTGCGTCCAGCCAATGGCGCCCCCAGCGCTCTCCGTAGTGCGGTGAGGTCAGCAAACGGTCCACCTGCTTCTCATAAGCGCGCGGACTGGGGTCCTTCAGGAACGCGTCGATCTCGTCGATCGAGGGCGGCAAGCCCGTCAGATCCAGGCTCAAGCGGCGCAGCAAAGTCGTTTTCGCGGCTACGCCAGACGGCTTCAACGACTCCTGCTCCAGTCGCGCCAGAATAAAGCGATCGAGCGGCGTTTTCACCCATGCGGCATTCTTCACGGCAGGCAAAGTGGGACGCACCGGGGGCACATAGGCCCAATGTTTCTTGATCGCCGTCGCCGCGGCACTGGCGCTATCCGGCCAGACTGCGCCGTGCTCAATCCAACGCTTCAGGATGTCCACCTGCTCCGCAGGCAGCGGCTTGGCGCCCATCGGCATGCGGGCTTGATCGCCGATACCAGCCACTCGTTGGTAGAGCGTGCTGGCGGCGGCTTGCCCCGGGACAATTACCTTCCCCGATTGGCCGCCCGCCAGGGCCAGCGCCTTCGCGTCCAGGCGCAAACCGGCTTGCTGCGATTTTTCGCCATGGCAGCCGTTGCAGCTCTTGACGAAGATCGGTTGAACATCGCGGACAAAGTCGACCGGCTGGCCAAAAACCGGGGCCAAACCAAGGGCCAGAACCATTAAATAGCGCAGCATAGGGCTGATTCAAATTTACACCCGCACCGGCACCCGAAGAATCGGCCACAATAGGGATGCGGGAGGTTTCCATGAAACCAGCCATAGTTTTGCTTGCGGCTTGGCCGATTCTTCTTCAGGCCGGCAAGATCGCTGACGACGAACGGATTCTGCTTTTGCGCGGCTTGCTCTCCGAATATGGGACGGCGAAGATCGTCGTGCCGCGGTCCAAGAAACCGCTGCCCATTCAGGCCCACCAGGGACCCGACCGGATGAAATGGGCCGAAAGCCTACGGGACGAAGGTCCCTGCGCCCGCACCGGCGACCTCGTCCAAATCACCAAAGTCGACATCGAAGACGACAAAGTCACGTTGCAAATCAACGGTGGCTACAAAGGCGGCCGCAAGTGGTACGAAAATGTTCAGGTCGGAGGAGGTATGGGTTCGTCCACCCGCACCGCACCCATCGGCGGCAACGGCCGCCGTGGACCCGCCGGCACGTCGGTTGTCCTGTTCTTTCCCAAGGATTTCGAGAGCATCTCCGTCGCGGAGGTTAAGAAGTGGCTGGCGCCCGCCATTGACTTCGAAAAGCAGCGGAGCGCGACGGAAAACTACATCGAGCAGATGAAGCCGGAGGTGCAGCAGGCGATCAAGGAACAACGTGCCCTCGAAGGCATGGATCGTGAACAAGTCGTGATGTCCATGGGCAAACCGCGCTCGAAATCGCGCGAAACCAAGGACGGTGTGGAGTTGGAAGATTGGGTTTACGGTCAGGCGCCCGGTAAAATCACCTTCGTCACTTTCGACGGTGACAAAGTCGTCCGAATCAAAGAGGCCTTTGCCGGACTCGGCGGCGCCACGGCCCCCGCCCTCAAGACGCAGTAGTCTGGCAACCTGTGTTCCAATGTCAAGAATAGAGTGACTGAAGCAGCAGCGCCCACCACCTGGACCTACTCTCCGGTCTCCGGCGAATACGATGAAGTGCTAGATGCCCGCGGACGGCCGCGCAAGCATTGGCGCCGCCTCGTGAACATCATGACCCGGATGGGTCCCACGCAGTTCGCCCGCCGCTGGCAACACGGCCGTCAGATCATCCAGGCCAACGGCATCACCTACAACGTGTACGGCGATCCCCTCGGCCAGGAGCGTCCTTGGCCCGTCGACCCGATCCCGCTAGTGCTCTCCACTCGCGAATGGGATCAGATCGAAGCCGCGATCCAGCAGCGCGCCTCGCTCCTCAACCTGATGCTCGCGGACATTTACGGTCCGCAGCGGCTGCTAAGCGACGGTTCCCTCCCCCCCGAACTCATTGTCGAGAACCCCAGTTTTCTGCGCCCTTGCCATGGATTGCCCATGCCGCAAGGCGCCTACTTGCATCACTATGCCGCCGATCTCGGCCGGTCTCCGGACGGCCAATGGTGGGTCGTATCGGACCGCACGCAAACTCCTTCCGGCTTGGGCTACGCGCTCGAGAACCGCATGGTCAGCGCCCAAATTCTACCCGAGGCGTTTAAGCGCTCTCACGTCCGGCCGCTCAATCGCTACTTCCACGACTATCGACAGGGACTTCTCGAACTCACCCGCGGCAAGCGCGAGAATCCACGGGTCGTTCTGCTCACTCCCGGGCCGTTCAACGAAGCCTATTTTGAGCACGCCTATCTCGCCAAGTATCTCGGCTACACATTGGTGGAAGGCGCGGACTTGGTGGTGCGCGAAGAGCGCGTCTACCTGAAGACGCTGGGCGGCCTGGTCCCCGTCGACATCATTCTCCGCCGGCAGGACGACAGCTATTGTGACCCGCTCTCCTTCCGTGGCGACTCCGTTTTAGGCGTCCCCGGACTCGTCGCCGCTGTCCGCGCCGGCAATGTCGTCGTCGCCAATGCACTCGGCTCCGGCGTCATCGAGACCCCCGCCATGTCAGGCTTCCTGCCACCCCTCTGCCGCACCCGGCTCGGCGAGGAACTCAAGCTGCCCTCGCTTGCCACCTGGTGGTGTGGCCAGGAACAAGCTCGCCGTTACGTCGTCAACAACCTCGAACGGCTGGTGATCAAGCCCACGTTCCCGCGGTTCGGACTGCACCCGATCTTTGGCGCCGACCTGTCCCTCTCTCAGCGTGATGAGCTTCGCCACCGCATCGAAGCAAACCCCACGCAATTTGTCGCGCAGGAACAGATGGAGCTCTCCACCGCCCCCGTTCTTTCGGACCGCGGTCTCGAAGCCCGCCATGTCGTCCTGCGCGTATTCGCCGTCTGGTCCGGTGATGGCTACGTCGTCATGCCCGGTGGGCTCACCCGTATTTCCACCTCCGCCGATTCGCTCGTGGTCACCATGCAGCAAGGCGGTGGCAGCAAGGACACCTGGGTCCTGGCGCACCATGATGAGGAGCCGCCCACCTCTGAGCCCGTGCGTCCGCAGGTGGACGTCACCCGCACGCCCGACCTCCCCAGCCGCGTGGCCGACAACATGTTCTGGCTGGGACGCTATTTGGAACGGGTAGAGTCCCTGGCCCGCTTGGCTCGCGCAATTCTGCCGGCGCTTTCGAGTGAAGGCGATCTCGGCGGCGGTCTCTCCATCGAATCCAGTGTGGAGTTGCTGATCGGCTATGAATACCTGCCCGTCGAAATGAGCGATGCCCCCGTGCTCGAGCAGCGCCGCTGGCTGGAACGCGTGCTGCGCTGGATCGTCTTCGATACGGAACGCGTCAACGCGCTCAGTTGGAACATCAACCAAGTCCGCCGGTCTGCCCGCAGCCTAAAGGAGCGCCTCTCGAGCGATGCCTGGAGACTGTTGAATCGCCTGGATCAGGAGTTCCCCTCCGCCATGCTCAGCGGCGAAGCGCATCTGCTTAACCAGGTGAATACGCTCGACCGCGCCATTCTCACCCTCGCTTCGTTTTCCGGCCTGATGATGGAAAACATGACGCGCAGCCAGGGCTGGCGCTTTCTCGACATCGGCCGCCGTCTCGAACGCTCTTTGCAGTTGAGCGAATTGCTCCGTCATGGTCTCGCTGGCGTGATGACCGACGAGCAATCCGCGCTCGAGTTGCTCCTGCAGATTGCCGATAGCGCCATTACCTATCGCACGCGCTACTACACGAACATGCAGCGCGATCTCGTGCTGGACCTTTTGCTCGCTGATGAAGCCAACCCGCGCTCGGTGGGCTTCAATATCCAGACGCTAGCCGTGCACCTGAAGCGCCTGCCCGGGCAGGATCAGGCCGCGCGTCTACCGGAGGAGCAACTGCGCGTCGTCAAAGCGCTCACCGCGGTGCGCTTGGCGCGAACGAACGAATTGGCGCCCGATCGCGAACAGTTGCGTGAGTTCCTGGACCAACTTCGCACAGACCTCTTCGAAGCGTCTAACGCCCTCAGCAGCCGTTACCTCAGCCATTCGATGTCCACTCGCTTGTTGGCTTCCTCATGATTTATCACGTACGCCATCTCACGCGTTATTCGTATGCGCTTTCGGTCTCCGCCACGCATAGCGAACTCAAGCTCACGCCGCGTGAGTTGCCCTGGCAGCACGTCGTCCGCAGCACCGTCACCGTGGATCCGCAGTTCGAAACCATGCGGGCGTTCCGGGACTACTACGGCAATCCGGTCCGCTATTGCTCAATCCTCACGCCCCATCACGAGCTCGCCATCGTCGGCGAAAGCATTGTCGAAGTTCGAGAAACGAATCCGCTCATGCCCGCCGCTACCTTGCCCTGGGAAGACGTCGCGCTCGGCCTGCGCTCTTTCGAGGACCCGGCAGCCCTCGCGGCCTTCGAATTCACGGCCGAGTCGCGTTTCGTCAAATGGAATCTCGGCATCGCCGAGTACGCCCGCGCCAGCCTCACTCCGCGCCGACCGATTTTGGAAGCGGCCATCGAGCTTTCGAGCCGTATCTTTCACGACTTCAAATACAAGCCCGAGTCCACCGACATCGACACCTCAGTTGAAGACGTCTTCCGCACCCGCCGCGGCGTTTGCCAGGACTTCGCTCACTTGCTGATTGCCATGCTGCGCGGCAATGGCCTCGCCGCTCGCTACGTCAGCGGCTATCTGCGTAGCGGCAGCGTCGGCGCCGAAGCGTCGCACGCCTGGGTCGGCGTCTTTGTGCCGGGCCACGGTTGGGTGGACCTGGACCCCCACCAACGACGTCGTCGTCTCCACCAGCCATGTCACCCTTGCCTGGGGCCGCGACTATGGCGACGTCACCCCCGTCAAAGGCATCACCATGGGCGGCGGCGAGCACACCATCGAAGTCGAAGTGCGCGTCGACCCGCTTGACGCCATCCCCGCCCCACCCGAAGTTCGTCGTCCCATGGGCCGACGCTGGGACGCCAGTTTCGGTGCGCCGTATAGCCCCCCATAGAACTTTCGATTTCGGCCCTTGGGTGCCGCATGCTATCGTCAGCGTAAATGAGTATCCGGGTAGCCCTGCACCATGAAACCACCTACGAATACGATCGGCTGGTCAACCTCGGACCACAAGTAATTCGCCTCCGTCCGGCTCCCCACTGCCGCACCCCGATCATCAGCTACTCCCTGCGGGTGGAGCCCTCCGAGCACTTCCTCAACTGGCAGCAGGACCCCCAAGGCAACTACCTTGCCCGCGTCGTCTTTCCCAAAGTCACCAGCCACTTCAAAGTCGAAGTCGATCTGGTAGCCGACATGACGGTGATCAACCCCTTCGACTTCTTTCTCGAAGAGTACGCCCAGAAGTTTCCCTTCGTCTATGAACCCGGTCTCGCTCATGAGCTCGCGCCGTTCCTCGCTCATCCTGAACCCGGCCCCCTGCTCGCCGAATGGCTCGCCTCGGTCGATCGAACGCCCCAATCCTCGAATGACTTCCTGGTCGGCATTAATCAGCGCCTGCAACGCGAAGTCAGCTATCTGATCCGCATGGAGCCGGGCGTTCAAACGCCCGAATTCACCCTGACTTCCCGCAGCGGCTCCTGCCGCGATACCGCTTGGCTGCTGGTCCAGGCGCTACGCAATCTCGGTCTCGCCGCGCGCTTCGTCTCCGGCTATCTCATTCAATTGCGCGCCGACGTGAAGGCGCTCGATGGTCCCTCTGGGCCCACCGAAGACTTCACGGACCTGCATGCCTGGGCCGAAGTCTATCTACCCGGCGCCGGCTGGATTGGACTGGACCCCACCTCCGGTCTGTTCGCCGGCGAAGGACACATCCCGCTCGCCGCCAGCCCGGACCCGACCTCCGCGGCGCCCGTCACCGGCTTGGTCGACCCTTGCCAAGTTCGCTTTGAACACCATATGGCCGTCCGCCGGGTGCACGAGTCGCCGCGGGTCACGCTGCCCTATACCGAAGAGCAATGGGCCGACATCGATCGTCTCGGCGAGCAGATCGACGAGGACTTACGCCGGCAGGATGTCCGGCTCACCATGGGCGGGGAGCCGACCTTTGTCTCCATCGACAACATGGACGGTGAGGAGTGGAACACGGCAGCTCTCGGCGACGAAAAGCTTTCCCGCGGCAGCGACCTCATCCGGCGTATTTATGCGCGCTGGGGCAAAGGCGGCTTTCTACACATCGGTCAAGGCAAGTGGTACCCCGGAGAAAGCCTGCCCCGTTGGGCCATGACCTGCTATTGGCGCGCCGATGGCTATGCGATCTGGCGCGACCCCACCCTGCTCGCCGATCCCGACCGTGATTACGGCTTCGGCGATGCAGAGGCCGAGCGCTTCGCCGACACCCTCGCCGAGCGCCTACGTATCGACACTGACTACGTCATCGCGGCTTACGAGGATCCGCTCGAGTACGTTCACAAGGAGCGGCAGCTACCTGTCAACGTCGATCCCCGGGATAACAAGCTGGATAGCCCCGAGGACCGTGAACGCCTCCGTCGCGCCTTCGAACGTGGTCTGGGCAATCCGACCGGGTTCGTACTCCCCATCCAGCGCACTTGGCACACCGACGGTCCGGCCTGGCAAAGCGGCCTCTGGATGCTGCGCGCCCGCCATCTTTATCTGGTTCCCGGCGATTCGCCCGTTGGCCTGCGCTTACCCTTGCCCAGCCTTCCCTGGGCCGCCTCGAAAGATACTTCGCACGTCTGGACGCTCGATCCGTTTGCGCCCCATCCGCCCTTTGGCCTCCCGCGTCCCAAGCCGGAAGTACAGATGACGCAAGCCACCGCTACCGCGCCCGACAATCTTCGTCAGAACGTCAACGAGCAGCGTCTCTCCGAGGACGTTCCCCAGTTCGGCGAGTCCGCCGAGTGGGTCGTCCGCACCGCCATGGCCATCGAGCCCAGGCAAGGCCGCCTGCATGTCTTCATGCCGCCGCTGCGCTCGGCTGACGATTACCTGGATCTACTCACCGCTGTGGAAGACACGGCCACGATCACCGGCTATCCGGTGATCATCGAAGGCTACACCCCTCCGCCGGACCATCGCCTGCAACTTGTCAAAGTCACTCCGGATCCCGGCGTCATCGAAGTCAACATTCATCCGGCGCGCACTTGGCGCGAGATGGTCGATAACACCACCGGCCTCTACGAGGATGCCCATCAAGCCCGCCTCGGAACGGAGAAATTCCTCCTCGATGGCCGCCATAGCGGCACCGGCGGCGGTAACCATATCGTCCTCGGCGCCACCCGGCCCGTCGATAGCCCCTTCCTCCGCCGGCCTGACCTGCTGAAGAGCCTCGTCGGCTATTGGCTCAATCACCCGTCGCTCAGTTACCTGTTTTCCGGCTTGTTCATCGGCCCTACCAGCCAGGCGCCGCGGGTGGACGAGACGCGAGCCGACGCTGTCTACGAACTCGAGATCGCCTTCGGCCTCGTGCCCGACCCGTCTTCCGGACTGACGATCGCACCTTGGCTCGTCGATCGCGTCTTCCGCAACCTCCTGGTCGACGTCACCGGCAACACCCACCGCGCGGAGTTCTGCATCGATAAACTCTACTCGCCTGATTCCTCCACCGGACGTCTCGGACTGCTCGAGTTGCGTGCCTTCGAAATGCCACCTCATGCCCGCATGAGCCTCACGCAGCAGTTGCTCATCCGCGCCTTGGTAGCGCACTTCTGGCGTCATCCCTACCGCGAACAACCCATTCACTGGGGTACGCGGCTGCATGACCAGTTCATGTTGCCGCACTACCTTCGTGAAGACTTCAAGCTCGTTCTGGCCGACCTCAGATCCTCCGGCTATCACATCGATCCGCATTGGTTCGATGCCCACTTCGAGTTCCGCTTCCCCTTCATGGGCGAAGTGAAGTACGACGGCATCCACCTGACGCTGCATCAGGCCGCGGAGCCCTGGTACGTCCTCGGAGAAGAAGGCGCGGCCGGTGGCACCGCGCGCTATGTCGATTCGTCCGTCGAACGCCTGGAAGTGAAGGTAAGCGGGCTCATCGGGGAGCGCTACCTGATCACGTGCAACGGCCGCCGGTTACCGCTGCGCAACACCGGCGTCGCCAACGAGTTCGTCGCCGGCGTCCGCTATCGCGCCTGGCAGCCGCCCCGCTGCCTGCATCCGACGATTGGTGTCCACACGCCTCTCGTCTTCGACATCTTCGACACCGCCAACCTACGTTCGCTCGGCGGCTGCACGTATCATGTTTCGCACCCCGGTGGACGTAGCTATGAGACGTTCCCCGTCAACGGAAACGAAGCGCAAGCGCGTCGCGTAGGTCGCTTCTTCCCTTTCGGCCACACACCGGGCACCATGCCGACACCCGCCGAGGAGAGCAATCCGCGGTTTCCCTACACGCTCGATTTGCGGCGTTAGCTACCAGTCCTGCGCCTCGCCCAGCAAGCGCCGATACTCGGCGCGGGCATGGTCGTAGGCGCGCTTCATCTCGCCCTGTTCGGCGAGGCGCACCCGGTTCACCTTTTGGGTCCAGCACTGCTCCACGGACTTCAGCGCCCACTCGATGCTGCGCCGAGAGCGGATCGGCTGCTTGCCGACATTCACCCACACCGGATTCGTATGCGACGAAGGCAGAATCCGCAGCGCCACCCAAGCCGAGCGATCGATCTTCACTTCAAACGCTTCATCCCGCAGTTGCCCGTCGGCCACAATCTCGCGCCGCGCCACCGCCTGCCCATTGACGATGACTTCTACCGGCACTGTCCGCGTGTTGCCCACCCGAGCCCGTTCCACATCCCAATAAGGCTTCTGGTCAGGCCGCTTCTGGCGAATCTCCTCGTTGGGCGTCTCGTCGAGCCGTGCAGCGATGCGCGCCGTCAGTTGCACTTGCCCCGCCTCGGACAGATTCACGTCCTGTTGACTCCCCATTTCGATACCGTTCACCCGGAAGTCAATCAGATGACTCTTGCCGTCGGACGCGTAGTTACGGCCATCACGCAGCCCCCTGACCCAATCCTCGTAATCGAGGACCTTCTGCCGCACGTAACTGCGGCCCAGTCCAACCTTCTCGCCGTAGATACAAGGGAAGTCCGTCTCTCCGGAAATCCGGGTCCGATAACCCATGTTGAGCGCGTGATACCAAATGTTCAGTTCCCAGGGATACGGAGTATCTGCCGTGGACAGCACATCGACCGCCCCATGCGTCACGGCCACAATATACTCATTCGCCCCGATACCGTCGAAGGGCGGGATCTCGTAGGAAGGCAACTTCGGCTCCTTCAGTTGCAATCCCCAGCCAGAATGCGTATAACCGACCACCGCCCCTTGTGACTTCGCCCATTGCAGAATCGGCAAACCCCACGAAGGCCAATCCTCAATCCGCTGCGTATTTGGATAGTCCTGCTGTTTCAGCCCGAGTAACATCAGGTGACCGGTATGGCTCGAAGGATGCCCGGAGACTTCGACGTCGTAGCGAATACGATGTTCAGGCGTCGATAGCTTGTTCTCCTTACCTTCGAAGAAAGTCTTCTGGAAATACCACCCCGGCCCCCAGGTCAGCACCGAGCCAACCTTCAGATCCTCACCCAGCACATGCCGCATCATGTCCTGCGGATACACGCCTTCGGTCGGTCGCTCATAGTGCGCGCAACCCGCGGCATGAATATGATGATCGCCCGAGTACCAACCCAGCTTCGATGGATCGATCCAGCGTTCTAACTGCACGTTCATCGTTCGCGGCTTGTTGTCCGCAATCGTCAAAGTCTGTTTCTTCGTCAGATATTCGGGGCCGCGTCCATACTCGATGGTGTAAGTCCCCGGAGGCAAGGCCACGGACTCGCCATCGGCCCGATACACCTGCGGATGAAAGAAAAAGTCGCCGCCCAGCCGCTTCGTCTGAGACGGATACACCCGGTCCTTCGCGTCGCGAATCAGGAACGAGCCCGTGGTTGGCCGCCCATCGACGTCCTTCACCCGAAACGTCACCTTCGCCGACGCCGACGCCGTAAACAGGACGTCCACTTCGTTGCGGAAGCCAAGATCCTGGGAGCCTTGCCCCACGTCGAACGTCAGCTTCCCCTCGCGCTTTCCCGCGTCCTTGGAATAGACCTGCAGAATGTTGTATTCCAGTTCCAAGCCCGACAGGTGCACCCGCATGGGCTGCTTGTTGAACATCGCCAGGTCCATCCAACGTCGCCCCACCACGTTCGACGACGTATTGGCCAATTGCCCGCGGTTCGGACTGTCGGCCGCCAGCACCGCCGTCACCCCGGCCTCGTTATGCACCTTCACCAGAAAGGCGCGCCAACCCTGCTCCACCAGATTCGCCGCCACTGGCCCCTGTTGCACCTTTACCCGCGATTCAGGATTGATGTTTACGCCGACCAGACAATAAGGGTCGAGAAGCTCCTGCAGGCGGGTCGCTTCCTTTACGCCCCCGGCTCCCGTATCCAGAATCTTCCGTACCTCAGCCGCCGTCGCCGCCGGCAGCGGCTCACCGATCAACTCGAGCGCCTGCAGTACGCGCGTCACCTGCGCCGCCAACGGTTGAAACTCCACCTTCGCCACCAACGGCAAATCTTCGCCGTAAGCCAAGGCCCCGCAGAGCAAGAACAGCAGAAAACGCATGCTTTGGTGTATCACAATAAAACGATGCGCTGGACCACCTTCCTCGCGCTCTGGTGCTGTACGGCCTGGGCGGCCGAAGACATCGGGGGCCAAAAGCAATTCTTTATCGACCACAAGTTCATTGAGTCCTCCGAGGGCGTCGCCCTCAACATGCACGTGCCCGCGCGCACCGGCGAGATCCTGCTAAAAGCCGACGCCCCGTGGGAAAAAGACCTCCGGCTCGGCAGCTACTGCACCATCCTGCGCGAGCCCGATGGCCGAGTTCGCCTCTGGTACAACGTGCTCGAGCGGAAGCACGAACCGGGCAAGAACCCCGAGTTCATGGGCGTCGCTTATGCCGAAAGCCGGGACGGCGTCCACTTCGAGAAGCCTGTCCTAGGCTTGGTCGAGTTCAACGGATCCAAGCAAAACAACCTCGTCATGCCCACGGATCCGCGCCTCTATGCGATGGGCGGCGGCTCGGTCTGGCGGGACGAGAATCCCCTCTGTCCTCCCGACGCCCGCTACAAAACCTGGCAGAAGACCTATGGCAAAAAGGACTCCGGCGTCAAAGGTCCCCACCGCGTCCTCGTCTCCCCCGATGGCCTACACTGGACCCTCTCGCCGCACCTCGTCACCGGCCTCCGCGCCGCCGACACCCAATCCTCCTGGTTCTGGGACTCGCGACTCGCCCGGTACCTCGGCTTCACTCGCGAATGGGTCCAGCTTCGTCCCGCCCGGCAAATGCGCATGGTGAGCTACAACGAGTCCGACGACTTACACACTTGGCGCAACTCCACCATCGTGCTCGGCCCCGACGAACTCGACTTCACTGGCGACGAACGTCCGCCGGTCGACATCACGAAAATGATCGTCAAAGGCGAACGCCTCATGCCACCCACGCTCGCCCGCGAACTGGAAGAGAAGAAGTACGCCGAAGGTGAAGACCAAGTGCCGCACCCCGGTGCGCCGTCGGACATGTATGGCGCCGGTGTGTTCCCCTACGGCAACATCTATGTCTCGCTCATGTCGATGTTCCATCACGCCTTTGCCGACGGTCCGGATACCGGCGATGTGCGCCTTGGGCTCAGTCGCGACGCGCGTCACTTCCGAATGCCCGGCCAACGCGAACCGTTCCTGGGCCTCGGCCCCAACGGCACCTTCGACTCGCGCTGGGTTTGGGCACTGCCCCGCCCCATCGAGATGGGCGATGAATTATGGGTCTACTACTATGGCGGCAACGCCGACCACAGCGGCCGGCTTGATCCGTTGGCGAAAGCCCCTCAGGAAGGCATCTCACGCGCCGTGATGCGCCTGGATGGCTTCGTTTCCGCAGACTTCGCCTATAGCGGTGGTTCACTGCTGACGCCCCCTCTGCACTTCGACGGCTCCCGTCTCGAGTTGAACCTCGATACCGGTGCCGGTGGCCTTGGGCGAGTCGAACTGCTGGATGAGTCAGGTGCCCCGCTCCCCGGCTACACCCTGGCTGATGCAGATCCCCTGAACGGCAATCGTGTCCGCTGGACGGTGACCTGGAAGGGCCAAAGCGACGTGTCCTCCCTGGCCGGCAAGACGATTCGTTTGCACTTCAAGATGCGCAGCGCGAAGCTGTACGCGTTCCGGTTTAGTCGTGGCTAGCGGTATCGAGAAACGCCCGCAGCCGGTGGCTGCGGCTCGGGTGACGCAATTTCCGTAGCGCTTTTGCTTCAATCTGGCGGATGCGCTCGCGAGTCACCATAAAGTGCTGGCCCACTTCTTCGAGGGTATGCTCGCTGCCATCCTGCAGGCCGAAACGCATCTTGATGATCTTCTCTTCGCGCGGGCTCAAGGTTTTGAGCACTTCCGCCGTCTGCTCACGCAGATTCAGATTGATCACCGCCTCCGATGGGGAGGTCTGCCGCTTGTCGACGATAAAGTCGCCCAAATGCGACTCGTCCTCTTCGCCTACCGGTGTTTCGAGCGAGATCGGCTCCTGCGCAATGCGCAGCACCTTCCGCACTTTGTTCACCGGCAGTTCCAGCCGTTTCGAGAGCTCTTCGGTCGTCGCCTCGCGACCCAGTTCCTGCTGCATCAGCCGCTGCGTGCGCACCAGCTTGTTGATCGTCTCGATCATATGCACGGGAATGCGGATCGTGCGCGCCTGGTCGGCAATCGCCCGGGTAATCGCCTGGCGGACCCACCACGTGGCGTAGGTCGAGAACTTATAACCGCGGCGATAGTCAAACTTGTCCACCGCCTTCATCAGGCCGATGTTGCCTTCCTGAATCAGATCCAGGAATTGCAAGCCGCGATTGGTATAGCGCTTGGCAATCGAAACCACCAATCGCAGGTTCGCTTCAATCAGTTGCTTCTTGGCCGCAACGCTCTCGGCTTCGCCTCGATCGACGATCTGCAGCGTCCGCCGGAGTTCCGACGCCGTCGCACCGGCCTCTTCCTCAATTTGCTGAATGCGGCTTTGCGCCACCTTCAGTTCTTTGCGGCGATCGCGAGTCGCCGAATCCGGCGCCTCAAAATCTTCACTCTTGCGCTGCGCCTTCGAAACTTCCCGTTCCAGCAGCCGCAGCTCTTCCACCGTCGAATGCAGACGATGAATGAACCGGCGGTGCATCTGATGAGTGAACGGCACCAGCCGGATGCGGCGTGAAATCGCCACCACCGAACGCGCCAGCGCCCAGCGCAGTGCCCGATGCTGCTTCGGCTTCAAGCTGCGCGAAACGGCCAGCATCTTCTGGCGGGCACTTTGGGCCTTACGATATTCATGCTCGATGTCGTCGAGCGCGGCGGCAAATTCGGCTTCCACCTGCGCGCCCGGGTCTTCATCGTCGGCTTCGTTCAGATTCTCCGGAATCTGCAGGATCTCGCCAATGAAAAGATCGTTGCGTGCCAGTTCTTCCCGCAGGCTAAGAATTTCGAGCACCACGAGAGTCGAACGCGAGATCGCCCGCTCCACGGCGTTACGGCCACGTTCGATGCGGCGCGCCAAGTCGATTTCGCCTTCACGCGTCAGCAGCGGCACTGTACCCATTTCGCGCAAGTACATGCGCACAGGATCGTTGGTCTTGTCCGCGACGTCTGCCGGAATTTCGAGTTCGCCGATTTCCTCGGTTTCCTCGCCTTTCGGCTTCACATCGACGTCTTCCAGCAACTCCACCCCGGAGGCGTCAAAGTCGCCGATCAATTCCTCGATATCGGCTCCGGCGGCGAAGTCGTCGTTCAACGCGCGGTCGAGTTCGTCGTAATTGACATAGCCCTTCTCCTTCCCAGTGGAATCCAAAAGGCTCTTCAACCGACCTGTTTTTTGTTCACTTGCCACGGAAGCCCCAGTTCGCCATACGGTCGAGACCACCGGAAAGAGTTTCTCCGATTTCCCCTAGAATACAACAGCCTTGCGAGATCATGCGTCGCCTCCAGCGCCGCCCCAGCGGCCCCGTTCGAGTCTCTTTCTTTCCTGCATCAATTGCATGGCTAATGTCAGATCGCGATCCCGCTCGGCTTGCTTGATCTGTAGGTCCAGTCGCAGTATTTCCTGCTTCCGCCACACCTGATCGAGCGCGGCGAGGCAAGCCGCGGCTTGCTGCGCCGTAAATCCTTCTGTTTCGCGTTCAGAAGCCTTATCGGCGAGAATCAGAGCGGCCAGTAGGGCACGGTCATTTTCCTTCAGCCGCGCTTCCAGTTCGCTGAAGCCCCACGTCCCGCCTCCGTCCGCCAGCGCCATCATCGCCTTGAACAGACCTCGCGTCGCCAGTGTCTCCAGCACCGGATGGGGCTTCAGCCACTCCAGCACCACCCGGCGAACGGATTCATCTTCGAAAATTCCCTTCAGTAACGTCCGTTCCGAGTCCGAGATCGCCGCCAGCGGGTTCGGGGCAGCTTTCTCCACCCGCTTCACCGCCTCCTGTTTCCGGAAACCGTCGCGGATCGTGCCCGCGTCCACCCCGAGATAAGCGGCAATTTCGTTCGCCACAGCCAACCGCTCGAGGGAATTGGGAATCCGCGTGATGGCCGGCTCCAGCAATTGCCGGTAACCCTGCATGCGCCCCTCGGCCGTTCCGTCATCGAACTTCGCCCGCGCCCGATCCGCCAGCCAGAAGAAATAGCGGGGCGCCTCCTCCAAACGCTTCCGGTAAAGATCCGGGCCGTTCGCCTTTACATATTCATCGGGATCGAGCCCGCCCTCCAGCGCCAACACCCGCACGTGCATCTCTTCGTCCAACAGTAGTTGAATCGAGCGCTCCGTGGCATTCGCTCCCGCATTATCGGGGTCAAAATTTACCACTACCTTATCCGAATGCCGGCGAATCGCCTTAATCTGCTCGTTCCCCAATGCCGTACCGCAGGGCGCCACCACATTCTGCACACCGGCCATCGAAACCCCGATGACATCCATGTAGCCTTCGACGATCACGGCGTAGTCGGTCTTTCGTATCGGCTGCTTCGCCCGATGCAGGTTGTACAGCACCTGCTTCTTCGTGTAGAGCGGCGTTTCCGGCGAGTTCAGATACTTCGGCTCCTCGTCGCCAATCGCACGCCCCCCGAAAGCAATGAGCTTGCCGCTCTCATTGTGAATCGGAAACATCAGCCGATTGCGGAAGTAATCGTAGTGGCCGCCGCTCTCGCGCTTCCGCACCAGGCCGCTCTTCTCGATCTGATCCAAAGAAAAGCCGGACTGCTGAAGCTTCTTCAGCAGCGTCGCGCCACCCCCATCGGAAAACCCGATGCCAAACTCTTCCACCGCCCGCCGGGTGAGCCCTCGCTTCTGCAGGTATGCGCGACCCAGTTCCGCCGCCGGACTCGCCAGCATCTGCTGAAAATGCTGCCCCGCCAGGTCGTACATCCCTTGCAGAGCGCCTCTCAGTTCGGTGGCCTCATCGGTCAAGTCCCGCCGCGCCGGCATCTGAATTCCGTTCCGTTCGGCGAGCAGTTTCATCGCTTCAAAGAAGGTGACTCCCTCGATCTCCTGCACGAATTTGAAAACGTCGCCCGAAGCCTTACAACCGAAGCAGTAGTAAAAGCCCTTGTCCTCGCTCACCGAGAACGATGGCGACTTCTCCTGGTGAAACGGACACAACCCGCTATAGCGGCTCGCCGACGCACGGCGCAGCTTCACCCACTCGCCCACCACCCGGACGATGCTCACCTGCGCCTTGAGTTGGTCTTTGAAATCCACCTAGACGCGCTTCAGCTCCCACTCGATCACCTTGCCGCGAATGACGTAGCAAAGATAGTATTCCCAAAATCGCCGGAACCGCTCGAAGTGGTTCACCAAAAACTCGAACCCCACATAACGCCACAGCGCGAGCAACTTTACGTACACCCGCGTCTCGTCAAAGCGCGCTCCGGAGTAGTAGCCATAGCCGGCATTCCGTTCCCCGAAGTAGCGCAGGCTGTAGCTGTTCAAATGCCAGCGATGCGTCGGGTCGCAGAACGAGCTGAAATCTGTGTAATGGGGCGTCGCAATCACCACCTTGCCGCCCGGTTCCAGCAGCCGGTAGAACTCTTCCAGCATCCGAATCACATCGGCCACGTGCTCGATCACGTGAATCGCGCGGATCTCCGTAAAGCTTTGGTCGCGAAAGGGATACGGAAAGGCATCCAGGTCGCAAACCACATCCGCTTTGGTCCGAGGATTCACATCGATCCCGATCGACCCCGGGTATTTGTTGATGCCGCAACCGACATCGAGGATCCTCGCCATGAACTTCCAGTGTAGCGACCCCGGCTATGGCCGGCAGTAGTAGCCCTTCCGGGCTCGCACCCGCAGGTCTTTCTTCGCCACCGAAATCGCAAGCGGATGGAACTGGCCGTCACACTCCACTGCTCGGGGTGTATAGCCAATCAGGTAGAGCCCTCGCAGTTCTTCTTCGATCTGCGCAAAGATCTTCTCCGGTGATCGCTTATCGAGAAACGCCGCCCCACCCGTGTCCTCCGCCAGGTCGCGCAGATCCTCCCGATTCAAACCGGTCTTCGCAATTCGTACCGGCCCCACCAGCCCGATGCTCGCCTGCTCACCCTTTACGCCGATCGAATAGACGGCCGTTTCGGCCTCCTGGGCCGCGCGAACTGCGTCGTCGAGGTGATGGTCACTCCCGGAGTCCACGCCATCGGTCAGCACCAGCAGCGCTTTGCGGCCGGACGCATCCCGAATCTTCTCCGCCGACGTATACACCGCATTCCAGATGACGCTTCCTCCGCAGGTCCGGCGTCGCCGCCCATCGGGCAGCACCCCCTGCGGCACGCATTCCGGCCCCAACATCGTCCCCCGATCGCGCAAACGGAAGTCGACATCGTCGGCGAGCAATGATGCATCGTCCGTAAAGTCGCGCACCAGGCGCACATGGGTCGACACGCTCACCAGAAATGCGCGATCGCCTTTGCGCAGCACCTGCTTCAGAAACTGCCGGATCGTCGCGCGATGCTTCGCCAGGTTCCGCAATTGCGATCCGGAGATATCCACCACCAACCCCACCGTCAGCGGCGTATCGTTCTCCCGCCACAAATAGCTCACGGACTGCTCCACCAGGCGATCCCGAACCCGGAAATCTTCCTTCGCCAGCCCAGGAACCACTTGCCCGTTCTTACCCGTCACCGTACAAGCCACCCGCACCAACCGCACATCAACGGAAATCGTCGGCTCCTGACCCAGGAGTACCAAGCCGACCAAACTAGCCACGAATCGCGTCACTTGCGGTACCTATACGATAATCAAAGTTAGCCACCCGATGGACCTCAAGCAGACCGTTAATCTACCCAAAACCGACTTTCCGATGAAAGCCGACCTCGCGCAGCGCGAGCCGTTGATGCTCAACCGCTGGCAATCTGAGGACCTCTATGGCCAGATTCGCACCGCCCGCGCCGGTCGCCCCCGCTACGTCCTCCACGACGGCCCGCCCTATGCCAACGGCAACATTCACCTGGGCCACGCCTTCAACAAGCTGCTGAAGGACTTCATCATCAAGTCCAAGACCATGGCCGGCTACGACTCCCCCTACATCCCCGGCTGGGATTGCCATGGGCTCCCCATCGAAATCAAAGTCGACTCCCAATTGGGCTCGAAGAAAGCCCAGATGACCACGGCCCAAATCCGGCAGGAGTGCCGCAAGTATGCCGCCAAGTTCGTCGACCTCCAACGCAAGGACTTCCAACGCCTCGGCATTCTCGGTCGCTGGGAAGATCCTTACCTCACCATGGCGCCCGAATACCAGGCTGCCATTGCCCAAGCCTTCGTCGACTTCCTCGATCAGGGTTACGTTTATAAAGGCCTCAAGCCGGTCAATTGGTGCATCAGTTGCCGCACCTCGCTCGCCGAGGCCGAAATCGAGTACGAGAACCACACCAGCACGTCCATCTACGTGCGCTTCCGCCTCACGTCGGACCCGGCCGCGATCGACCCGGCCCTCACCGGCCGCGAAGTCTACAGCGTCATCTGGACCACCACCCCGTGGACCATCCCGGCGAACCTCGCCATCTCGTTCCACCCTAAGTACGAGTACTCCGCCGTCGAAGTCGGCGGCGCCGTCTACCTCATCGCCAGCGAATTGCTGCCCGCCGTGAGTCAGGCGCTCGGCTGGAGCGACACCAAAGTCCTCGCCACCTTTCCTGGTTCGAAGCTCGATCGCGCCGTCTTCCGCCATCCCTTCATCGCGCGCGATTCGCTTGGCCTCAACGGCGACCACGTCACGCTCGACGCCGGCACCGGCGCCGTCCACACCGCGCCCGGCCACGGCATGGACGACTACGTCATCTCCAAACAGTACGGCATCGAGCCCTACAACCCGGTGGACCCCGCCGGCCGACTCTTCGTCGTCTCCAACGCCCCCGGCGAACTCCCCGCCGAGTTACTCGGCAAGAAAGTGTGGGATGCCAACGCGGTCGTCATCGACCTGCTGAAGCAGGCCGGTGCCCTGCTTCTCGCCCACGACTATCAGCACAGCTATCCCCATTGCTGGCGCTGCCACAACCCCACCATTTTCCGCGCTACCGAACAATGGTTCATCGGCATGGAACGCACCGGCCCCTATGGCGGCACGCTCCGCGAACGCACGCTCGAAGCCATCAAGCACGTCAAATGGATGCCTTCCTGGGGCGACGAGCGCATGACCAACATGATCGCCTCGCGCCCGGACTGGAACATCTCCCGTCAGCGCGTCTGGGGCGTGCCGATCACCGTCTTCTATTGCGAAAACTGCAACGAAGCCGTCACCGATAAGAAGATCCTCGACCCCGTCGTCGACCGTTTCCGCCGCGAAACCGCCGACGTTTGGTATAGCTCCACCGCCGAGGAACTTCTTCCGCCCGGCTATAGCTGCGCGAAATGCGCCGGCAAGACGTTCCGCAAAGAAACCGACATTCTCGACGTCTGGTTCGACTCCGGCGCTTCGCATCTCGCCGTCCTCACTGAAAAGAACGACCTCAGTTGGCCGGCGGAATGCTACCTCGAAGGCGGCGACCAATATCGCGGCTGGTTCCACTCCTCGCTGCTGGTCGGCGTCGGCCTCAAGAACGGCTCGCCCTACCGCGAGTGCGCCACCAACGGTTGGACGCTCGACGGCGAAGGCCGTGCCATGTCGAAATCCGTCGGCAACGTCGTCGAGCCCGAAAAGCTCATCAAGCAATTTGGCGCCGACGTCCTTCGCCTCTGGGTTTCCTCCGTCGCTTTCAACGAAGACGTCCGCATCTCGGACGTCATTCTTTCGCGCCTCACCGAGGCCTATCGCAAACTGCGCAACACTTTCCGCTACGCCCTTTCGAACCTCGACGGCTTCGATCCGGCCGTGAACATGATCCCGCCCGCGGAGATGCGCGAAGTCGACCAGTGGATCCTGCAGCGCACCGACGACCTCGTCGAACGCTGCCGGCAGGGCTACGACAACTTCGAGTTCCACCGCGTCTATCAGGCTATCTACAACTTCGCCTCCGTCGATCTCAGTTCCACCTACTTCGACGTCCTGAAGGATCGCCTCTACACCGAAGCCGCGGACTCGCATGCCCGCCGCAGCGGTCAATCGGCCCTCTATCTCATTACTCACACCCTGCTGCGGCTGTGCGCACCCATCCTGGCCTTCACCAGCGAAGAAGCCTGGGGCTTCCTCGCGAAGAGAGAAGGCGACCCCGTCAGCATCCATCTGGCCCCTCTCCCGGAGCCGGGCACCCTGGCTTCGTCGCTCAGCGCCGCCCAGAGGGAGCGGCTCAACAACTGGTCACAACTGCTCACCATTCGCGACGAAGTCCTCAAGAGCCTCGAAACCAAGCGGCAGGAGAAGTTCATCGGCAAGAGCCTGGAGGCCAAGGTGCGCCTCACCGCCGACGCCGACCAGTACCGGCTCCTTAGCGAGTATGCCAGCGAACTGCCCGAGTGGTTCATCGTTTCGCAGGTCGAACTCGCCAACCAATCGCCCACTTTGGCCGTCGAAGTGTTGAAGGCCGAAGGCGCCAAGTGCGAACGCTGCTGGAAGTACAAAGTCGACATTGGCGCCAACGCCAAGTACACCACCGTTTGCGCCTCCTGCGCGGCGGCCGTGGAGCAGATGGGCGGATGACTCGCCTGCGCTATCAGGCGCTGGCCATCATCGCCGGCGTCTTTCTGGCGGATCGGCTCACTAAGTGGTGGGTCGAAAGCCGCCTGGGCCTCTATGAGGTCTACTCGATCCTGCCGGGCGTCTTTAACTTCACGCACGCCCGGAACACCGGCGCCGCTTTCAGCATCCTCGCGGACGCCTCACCCACCGTGCGGCTGCTGGTCCTGATCGTCGCCGCTCTCGGCATTACCGCGTTGCTGGCGCACATGCTCTGGCAGGCCACCGGAGCCGCCGGCGGTCCACTCCTCACCCGCCTCGGACTCTCGCTCGTCCTGGGCGGCGCTTTCGGCAACCTCTACGACCGCATCTTATACGGCCACGTCACTGACTTCCTACAGGTCTTCCTCGGCACCTATGAGTGGCCGACCTTCAACGTCGCTGACAGCGCCATCTGCATCGGCGCCGGGCTCCTCACGCTGGATGCCCTCCTCCAGCACCGGCAACAAGCTCGCGTCCGCACCACCTGACATGTTCCCCAAACTCTTCGAATTCGGCGGCTTCTTTCTCCCCACCTACGGCGTCCTGGTTGCTCTCGGCTTTCTGGCCGGCCTCTGGATTGTCCGCCGGCTAGCCGCCCGCGTTCCCCTCAACGACGAAAAGATCACCAACCTCGTCATTTACTGCGCGCTGATGGGCTTAGCCGGCGCCAAGCTCTTCATGTTCCTCTTCGATTGGAACGCCTTCATGGCCAAGCCTAGCGACTTCCTCTCGCTCTCCACCCTTCAGGCGGCCGGCGTCTACCAGGGCGGCTTCCTGCTGGCCTTGGTTTTCGCCATCTACTACATCCGGCGCCATGCCCTGCCCCTGCTAACGACCCTCGATATCTTCGCCCCCGGGATCGCCATCGGTCATGCCTTTGGCCGTATCGGCTGCTTCGCCGCCGGCTGTTGCTACGGCGTCGAATGCGACCGCCCTTGGGCCGTCAAGTTCTCGAACGTCGAGGCCTACAAAATGACCGGCGTACCGCTCGAAGTTCCCCTGCACCCCACGCAGCTCTACGAGTCGGTCTTCAACTTCTTCCTCGCCGGCTTCCTGTACTGGTATTGGAACAAGCGCCCACAGCCGGGCCTCGTCTTCGCCGCCTACCTCAGCCTCTACTCGATCTTTCGCTTTCTGGTGGAATTCGTCCGGCACCACGAACAGGCACTCACTGGTGGGCTGTCGAACACGCAATGGATCTCGCTCGCCACCCTGGTCGCCGGCTTAGCGCTCTGGCGTCGCGCTAGCGGGACTTCGACCCCTCAACCAGCATCTTGAGTTGCCGGTAGGCGGTCTCATCCAGTCGAGTCTTGAGCCGTTCCCGGCCCTCGAGCGGAGCCTCCTTCAAGCTCGCCGTATCGCCCTTGCGGCACAGCCCCAGGAACATCGCCGCCTCCGTGTCTTCGGAGTTATTCGCGAGCGCTGCTTCAAAAGAAGGTACCGCTTCCTTGAACTTGCCCTCGCGCCACAGCAGATAACCGGTATTGAACAAGTAATCTGAATCCGTCGGATTGTCGTCCCGCGCCCGGGCCAAGTTCTCAGCAAACTTCGCCCTGCCCTGCTTCGCCTGCGCCAGCGCCAGATTGTTCAGCACGCGGCTCAGCGGCAACTCGGCCAGAACGCGCTCAAACGCTTGCTCCGCCGCGGCATACTCACCCGCCTTGTAACGCGCAATCCCCAGGAAGAACGAAGCCTCCAGATAGTGTACGTCCGGCTGCAGCACCCGCTCCAACCAATGGGCCGCATCACGGAAGTTCTCGCGCTCCAGTTGCAGGCGGCCCAGTTCGAACCGCGCCTGCGAATAACGCTCGTCAAGCGTGGCCGCCTCATGCAAATACTTATACTTTTCTTCCGGCTTGGTCGCTTGCAACCCCCGCACATAGCTTTCGATCGCATCGACGCGGATCGCGGGGTAGCTCCGATCAAACTCGGTGAACGACGGTGCCAAGGCTGGGGCGAGTGCCTGCAGAGTCTGCCAAGCCAGATGATTCTGCAACACGGCCAATTCGGCCAGCCGTCCGGTCGAGGCGAACTCGAGCCCCGCCTGCATCAGCCGGCCATCGAGGACCCGGGCTGTGAAGCGGACATTCGATTCCGCCGTCACCGCCGTCGACGCCGGCGCCAGAATCTCGTAGTCGCCGTAGAGAACCAGATCCGCATCCACCGACAGACCGATTTTGAGTGCCGTCGCTTTGGTTAATGGAACATAAGGGCGGACATTCAGCCGGCGATAAGCCTCCTGGCGTTCCGTTCGTTCAAAGACGTGGGGGAAGCCGGCGGCCACCAGTCGGTCGCGTAGGGTCTCGGCGACACTCTCGCCGATCCAGTCGAGCCCCCGCACCGCCGTTGCGTTCGCGAAAGGCAGCACCAGAACAGACTGAAACTCAGGCCGCGGGGGCGGTTCCGCCCAGGCGGCGCCCAGCCACAGACATGAGATGGTGAGAAGCTTCCGAGAGGCAGACACCGGAGCGGGCTACGGCTTCTTGGGCGCCGGATCCTTCGACGCGGCGCGCACGCGGGCATTGTCCAACTTGCGCTGCACGCGATTCATGTCGGCGGGCTCATATTCGTGGGCCGCCGCAGCCTTGAACTGCTGAATCGAAGCCTGCCACTCGCTGACGGCTTCTTTCAGCTTGCCCATCTTGTAATACACATCGCCCAGATGGTCACGCACCGTCGGATCCGTCGGCACCTTGTCGATGGACTTCCGCAGCGTCGTTTCCGCTTCGGGCAAGCGGTTCAAACGATAGTATGCCCAGCCCAGGCTGTCGAGATAGGCGCCGTTCTCCGGATCCTTCTGCACCGCCTTCTGGATCATGGCCAGCGCCTCTTCCAGCTTCACATTCCGGTCCACCAGCATGTAGCCCAGATAGTTCAGCGCGCCAATGTTCTCGGGATTCTGCGCCAGTAGCTTGCGAAACTCCGCTTCAGCCATGTCGAACTTCTTCTGCTTCTCGTACATCGCGCCGCGGGTGAACCACACGCCTTCCTTCTCTTCCGACGATTCGGACAGTTTCTCCGCCTGATCGATCGCCTTGGCCATCTCGACGTAGTTCTTGCCCTTGTCGTGGATCTGCGCCAGAGACAGATAGACCTCGCGGTCGCTCTTGCCGTCCAACAGCGACTTCAGTTCCGTTGCCGCCATGTCACTCTTGCCGGTTTCGGCCAGGATGTTGGCCCGCACCAGCTTCACCATGCGGTCGTTCGGAAACTTCTTGTTCGCCGCATCGGCCTCTTCGGTGGCCTTGGTCCAGTCCTTGGCCGCGCGCCACGTCTCCATCAACTGTGCCGCCGCCCGCGGACCGAAGTCCACCCCCAGGGCACCCAATTCACGGAACGAATCGGCCGCCTCCTTGTACTGCGCGTTGCTGCGATACAACAGCCCTAGCCGCTCAAACAACAACGCCCGATTCTGCTGTTCGCCAGGCGTGTAGCTCTTGCGCGCGGTGGTCGCAATCATGTCCTTCAACAACTGAATCGCTTCGGCTTGCTTGCCTTCGCTCTCCAGCAGGTTGATCTCCTGATAGCGAACTTCCAAGTTGTTCGGATCCGCCTCGCGCGCCTTCTGCACAGCCGCACGCGCTTCCGCCATCTTGCCGTTCTGGCGCTGAATCTGGCTGATGCGCAACCAACCCTGCCAGTCGCGCGGCTCGTCTTCCACCAGTTGCTGATACTCGGACAGCGCCTCGTTGAACTGCTCGCTTCGGAACAGGTTCTCCGCGAAGGCCCGGCGCAATTCGGGATTCCCTTGCGACATCTGCAACGCCCGCTTCAGCACTTCGGCCGCCAGCTTGTAATCGCGCATCTGCTCGTAGTTCCCGGCCAGTTCGGCCAGGGTCCGCAGCGACGGGTTCTTCATCGTCGCGCGCTCGAGCAACTCGGTCGCCTTCTTGTTGTCGCCGCGGCTCGCGTAGACATCGGCCAAGCCGGTCAGCGCGTCTTCGTTCTCCGCGTCCAGCGCCAACGCCTTCTGGTAGTCTTTTTCGGCCTCGTTAACGTTCTGGCTCATGCGGTGCAATTGCCCCAGCGTGTTCCAGCTATCGACGTCGTTCGGTTCCTTCTCGACGATGCGCGAATACTGCTCGGTCGCCTTGCGCACCATCTCTTCATTCACGCGATTCTGCCGCGCATCGCCAATCAGGCGGTAGTAGATGCGCGCGAGTACGCGGCGAGAATTCAGGTCTTCAGGGTTCGCCTTCAAGGCGTCTTCGGCTTCCTGCACCGCCGCCCGGATCTGACCGGACTGAATATAAAGATCCGAAAGCCCTTCGCTCAGGAAACCCGCCGACGGATCCGCCTTGATAGCTGCGCGATAGAAGTCGATCGCCTTCTGCAAGTACTCGGAACGGTTGCCGTACTGCGCCGCCAGCTCCGAATAGAGATGGGCCATCGAAAAGTTATAGTAAGCGTCCGCTTTGCCGTTCTTTGAAGGTTCCGGCGTCGCCGCACCGGCTTTTTTTTGCTGCGCGGGCCGCGCCTGCGCACTCAAAAGCCCGACGCTGGTCGCCAGTGTGGCCGTAAGGACGAGAAAACGCCGTAGCGTAGCCATGTGCACCTGTACTTTCTCTGTGCCCGCCCGAAGCAGACACTTCGCGGATCGTTACACTGTCATTATAACGCCGCCAATCCATCATCCGTTTCCTCCCGTTGCTTCGTCCCCTCTACTTTTCGTTGTCGGTCCAACGGGATCCGGCAAAAGCGACCTCGCCATTCATCTCGCTCGCACCTATAACGGTGAGATCGTAAATTGTGACTCCCTGCAGTTCTATCAGGGCATGGACATCGGCACGGCCAAAGTCCCCCTAGCCGACCGCGAGGGCGTCCCCCACCACCTCCTCGACTTCCTGCGGCCCGACCAAGTCTTCACCGCCGGTGAATTCGCCCGCCGCACCCGACCTCTCCTCGCTGAGATCACCGCCCGCGCCCGCCTGCCGATCGTCTGTGGCGGCTCCGGCTTCTATGTCCGCGCCTTGCTCGACGGTCTGTTCGACGCGCCGCCCGCCGACCCCGGCCTTCGCGCCCGCCTGTCCGCCATCGAAGCCAAACGCCCCGGCCGGCTCCACCGCTGCCTCCAGCGTCTCGATTCCGTGTCAGCCAACCGGATCGCCGCCGCCGACGTCAACAAAGTTCTCCGCGCCCTCGAAATTTGCCTGCTCGAGCGACGCGCCCTCTCTGACCTCCAGGCCGAACGGGGGCGAACCGCCCTCACCGGCTTCCGCTCACTCCTCCTGGGCCTCGATCCGCCCCGCGCGGCCCTCTACGACAAGATCAATCTCAGAGTTGAACAGATGTTCGCCTCCGGCCTGCTTGATGAGATTCATCGCCTCTACAGCCAGGGCTACCACGCAGGCGTCAAAGCCTTCGAAGCCGTCGGATATCGCCAAGCCGCTCGACACCTCTCCGGCGAATGGGACCTCGCCGCCGCCATCGCCGACACCCAGCAACGCACCCGCAACTACGCCAAACGTCAGTGGACCTGGTTCCGGCGCGACCCTCGCGTTCATTGGCTGTCCGGTTTTGGGAATCAACTGGATATCCACTGTCTCGCTTCCGAACATGTCCGTAACTTCTTGATTCACGCGTAGAAACCGTTCGCCGCGGCTCAAAATAAACTTCAGGAAATTCGCGTTCCCCCACGGAACAAATTTCGGACCTCCGCGTATATTCCAATGTGCCGCTAAGAGCACGAAGCAAGAACAGTTCAACAAACTCTCAGTAGGAGCGTCCACTCACATGACCAAGAAGATCATCTTTTCTCTCGCCACCCTCGCCCTGGCCCTGAGCGCGGAAACCCATCGCATCACCCTCTATCAGCCCACCGTGCTGAACGGCAAGGAACTGAAGCCGGGTGACTATAAGGTCGAAGTGACGGACTCGAAGGCCGTCATCAGTCGCGGCAAGGATAGCGTTGAATCCGCCGTGCGCGTGGAGAATACCGATGCCAAGTTCGGCGCCACGTCGGTCCGCTATGCCAATGGCGACGGCAAGTACAATCTCAAGGAAATCCGCCTGGGCGGCACGAAGACCAAGCTGGTCTTTGGTGAAGCGACCAACGTCGGCGGCAGCAACTAGTCGCTGCCGTCTGTCCCACCGGTTTTCCTCAACTTTTCCTCCATAGACCAACCGTCTCTCTTTTGCCGCGCCCGACTTACTAAGTCGGGCGCATTTTTCTTGCGCTCCAGTTACTTGAACGCCTCATCCACCGGCACGCGATAACCATTCGCCAGCCGATTCGTCTCGTTCGCCAGCGCCGTCACGGCCAATATTTCGGCCAGCATCTCGTCATCCATCCCCAGCTTGCGCGCCGAAGCGATATGCGAGTGGATGCAGTACTCGCAATTGTTCGTCACGCTCACCGCCACGTAGATCATCTCCTTCGTCAGCGCATCTACCTTTGAGGGGCCCATCACTCGCTTCACGCTCCCCCAGATCCGTTCGAGCGTCGGCGGATGATTCGCCAACATCTTCCAGAAGTTGTTCACGGTCCTTATCTGGCGCGTCTCCATGATGTCGTCAAGCACGCGCTGCGCCTCCAGCGGCATCTGTTCGTATTCCTTCAGTCCAAAGATTGGCATGCCGCTATTGTCACAATGAAAAAGCATGCTGCGCAGTTGGGTTGAAATCTCCCTGGATCGTATTGCGGCCAACTACCGGGCCGTTAAGCAAACCGTCGGTGACGTGGAAGTGATGCCCGTCGTCAAAGCCGATGCCTACCGCCACGGCGCCAGCGCCGTGGCCCATCGCCTCGAAGAAGAAGGAGTGCGCTGGCTCGCCGTCAGCAACGTTCAGGAAGGCATTCGCCTTCGCGAAGAAGGGCTCCGTTCCCGCATCCTCGTCATGGCCGACACCCTGGCCGCCGGCGCTGACGCCTGGCGAACGCATCGCCTCACGCCCGTCCTGCATCGCCTCGAAGACATCGCCGCGCTGCCCCGCGGCTTAAACTATCACCTCAAGGTCGATTCCGGCATGTCGCGCTTAGGCGTCCGCGCCGAACCTGAAGCCATCGTCGCCGCCGTTCGCGGCACGCCGCTCGAAGGCATCATGACCCACTTCGCCTCCTCCGCGAATTTCGTTTCCAGCCAGACCAACGATCAGGTCGCCACCTTCGAAGATCTCGTCTCACGCCTCTCCGTCGAGTACGTTCATCTCTCCAGCACCAGCCCCATCCACTTCGGCATGCGTAAAGCCTGGCGTAACCTCGTTCGCCCCGGACTGGCCCTCTATGGCTATGTCTCGGCCTCGCGCGGCGCTGCTCCCGCCCAACTTCTCGATGTCTCCCCCGCCCTCACCTGGAAAGCTCGCATCTTGCTTGTTAAGGAACTGCCCGCCGGCGCCCGGGTCGGCTACGGGGGCCTCTACACCGCCGATCAGCCCACCCGTATTGCCATCATCGGCGCCGGCTATGCCGATGGCCTGCCCCACCGCCTATCGAACCGTGGCCAAGTCCTCGCCGCCGGCCAAACCGTCCCCATGCTCGGCGCCGTCTCCATGGACGTCACTACCATCGACGTCACCGCCGCGCCCCATCTCAACATCGGCGACGAAGTTACCCTGCTCGGCCCGGGACTCGATGCCCAAGCGATGGCCCGCACCGCCGGCACCATCGCCTACGCCATTCTCTGCGGCATCAATGCCCGCGTCAGCCGTGTTTTTGTCTGAGCCGATTGCCGAGAATCGCGAGCGCCGCCACCGCCGCCGTCTCCGCCCGCAGCACGCGCGGCCCTAACGACGCGCGTACGCAGCCCTCGGCTAACGCCCGCTCGCGGTCCGTCCACCCACCTTCCGGCCCCACGATCAACAGCGAGTGCTCGGCGGGCACCGGCGTAAATTCATCGTCCTCCCGACGCTCATCGAAGAAGTATCGCGGTCCGCCCTCCCACCGCAGGATGCTCTCGAAGCTCACGGGCTCATGAATGTCGGGCGCCGCAATCCGGCGCGCCTGCTGGCTGCTTTCGATCAGAATGCGCCCCCATCGCTCCATACGCTTCGCGGCCGCCCGCTCCAGCCCATGTTCGCTGCGATCGCACCAGAACGGGTGGATGTGGTGCGCCCCCAGTTCGGTCGCCTTTTCGAGAATCCATTCCAGCCGGTCAAACTTCACCAAAGCAATCGCCAAGGTCACCTCAAACGGCTCCGGCACCACGGGAATCCTCTCCAACACGACAAACTTCACCAGTTCGCGATGCGCCGTCTCCACCTCCGCCAGGTAATGCCCCTCGCCATCGGAAATCTCGTACTGTTGCCCCGCCTCCACACGCAGCACCTTCGAAAGATGCTTCGCCTCCTCGCCACGCAGTTCCGCGTGCCCCGAATGAATCTCAGATACAAAGAAAAGTCGCCGCGCCATGTAGAATCGAAGTTTCATGATCGCTCACCTGCGCGGCACCCTGCTCGAAAAACACCCCAACCAAGTCATCGTTGAATGCGCAGGCGTCGGTTACGACGTCACCATCCCGGTCACCACCTTCTCCAAACTCCCGGATGCGGGCGCCGAGATCAAGCTCCGCATCCACACCCACGTCCGGGAGGACGCGTTATCCCTTTTCGGCTTTGCCACCGACACCGAAAAACAGCTCTTCGAAAAGCTCATCGGTGTCAGCGGCATCGGCCCCAAGCTCGCCGTCACCGTTCTCAGCGGTCTCGCCGCCAACGATCTTGTCACTGCCCTCCGCGCTGGCGATGTCGCCAAACTTGTCAAAGTCCCCGGCATCGGCAAAAAAACCGCCGAGCGCATGGTTCTCGAACTGCGCGACAAAGTCGACGGCCTCGCCGCTGGCCCCGGGGTGATTCCCATCGTCCCCAAAGGTCCCGTCTTTACGGCCCTCGAAGAAGACATCCTCTCCGCGCTCGGCAACCTCGGGGCCGCCCGGCCCAACGCCGAAGCCGCCCTGCAGAAAGCTCAGGCGGCCGGAGCCGGCGACGATTTCGAACCTCTATTTCGCAAAGCCCTCGAACTCCTGCGCTAACCTGAAAGTTCCATGGCTGACCGGGGGATTCTGTCGGGCAATCTCGAAGACGACGAGCGTCAATTTGAAGCGGGCCTCCGTCCGCGCACCCTCCTCGATTTCAACGGCCAACCCAAACTCAAAGAGAACCTCAGCATCGCCATCGAAGCCGCCCGCATGCGTGGCGAAGCCCTGGACCATGTCCTGCTCTACGGCCCCCCCGGCCTCGGCAAAACCACCCTCGCCGCGCTCATCGCCAACGAACTCGGCGTCCAGTTCGACCAGACTTCGGCCCCCGTCCTTCAAAAAAAGCTCGATCTCACCGGCGTCCTCACCAATCTCAAAGCGAAACAGGTCTTCTTCGTCGACGAAATCCACCGGCTCGATAAGGCCATCGAAGAGATGCTCTACGCCGCGGTGGAAGACTATCGCGTCGACATCCTGATCGGCCAGGGCCCGGGGGCGCGCACGCATTCCATCAACCTGCCTCGCTTTACGTGCATCGGCGCCACCACGCGTCAAGGCTTGGTCAGTGCACCCATGCGCAGCCGCTTCGGCCTAGTCCTTCGCCTCGAACCCTATGCGCCCGGCGACTTACAGTTGATTGTTCAGCGCTCGGCGAAGTTACTCGCCACCCCCATCGATCCCGAAGCGGCCCTGGAAGTCGCCCGCCGTAGCCGTGGCACCCCGCGCATCGCCAACCGCCTTTTGCGTCGCGTCCGGGACTACGCGCAAGTCCGCGCCGGCGGCTCCATCAATCCGGAAATCGCCCGCACCGCCCTCGACCTACTCGATGTCGACCGCTACGGCCTCGACGAAATCGACCGCAAAATCATGCTCACGATTCTCGAGAAGTACGGCGGCGGCCCCGTCGGTCTGTCCACCGTCGCCGCCTCCATCGATGAAGAGGCCGATACCATCGCCGAAGTCTACGAGCCCTATCTCATCCAACTTGGCTTCATCCAGATCACGCCCCGCGGACGCATGGGCACTGATCGCGCCTACCAGTACTTCAACGTCCCCCGCAACGGCGGACGTCCGCTCGACCAGCCTTCGCTGTTCAGTTAGTTCGCGTACCGCTCGCGCAACTCCGCCAGCGATAAGTGGCCCGTGTAAATCGACATCCCGAGCGCACAATGAATCCCCAGCGCCGTCAGCGTATCGATTTCTGCGAAACTCGAAATCCCGCCGGCGGCCGTAATCTCGTGCGCCGTCGCCTCGCGCATGCGCCGATACCACGCTAGGTCCGTGCCCTGCATCATGCCTTCCTTATCGACGTAGGTGCAAAGAAACCCCTTGGCATAAGGCTCGAGCTCTTTCACCACCTGCTCGGCCGTCCACTGCAGACTCTCGCGCCAGCCCTTCACCGTGATCTTGCCGCCAAGTGTGTCAAGCGCAATCAACGTCCGCTCTGGATCCAGTTGTTTGAGGAATTCATGATTAATCCCCTCGGCATTGAAGGCCGCTGTACCCACAATCACCCGGCTCGCCCCTTGCTCCACTAACTTCCGAAAGCGCTCCCCACTGCGGACGCCGCCGCCGATTCGGGCTGACACCCGGCTCGCCACATGCGTCACCAGATCATCATTCGCGCCGGTCCCGATTGCCGCATCGAGGTCAATCACCTGAATCTCCGGAAAGCCGGCGAATCGCTCGATCATCTCGTCTACCGAGTCCACTTCGAGCGCCTTCTTCTGGCCGCGCACCAGTTGCACCACCTTGCCGCCCATCAAATCAATGCAGGGAATAATCAACTGCGCGCTCCTGTCACTCGCACCGCGATGCCTCGCGCGTCGAGATACTCTTTTAAGTCGTTCACCGTGTAAGTACCGTAGTGGAAGATTGACGCCGCCAGCGCCGCGTCCGCCTCCCCTTCGGTCAGGACCGCTTCAAAGTGCTCCGGCTTCCCCGCCCCACCGGAAGCGATCACCGGGATGCGCGTAGCTCGCGACACGGTCCGCGTCAATTCGCAATCAAACCCCGTCTTCACGCCGTCGGCATCCATCGAGGTCAGCAGGATCTCGCCTGCCCCCAACTCCTCGCCGCGCGCCGCCCAGGCCACCGCGTCGATGCCCTCATCATGACGGCCACCCTTGGTAAAGACGTTCCACCCGCCGGTCGAATTCCGTCGCGCGTCAATCGCCAGCACCACCGCCTGCGCTCCGAATTCACGGCTCAGTTCCGTGATTAGCTCCGGCCGCCGCACCGCGGCCGTGTTCACGGACACCTTATCCGCCCCGGACACCAGAATCCGCCGCGCATCCGTCACTTGCCGAATCCCACCGCCCACGGTTAACGGGATAAATACCTTGCGTGCCGTCCGAAACACCACGTCCGCCATCGTATTGCGCTCATCGCTCGACGCTGTAATATCGAGAAACACCAGCTCGTCGGCGCCCTGTTGGTTATAGCGGTCCGCCAACTCCACCGGATCACCGGCATCCTTCAGGTTGACGAAGTTGACCCCCTTCACCACCCGGCCCGCCGTCACATCAAGACAAGGAATAATTCGCTTCGTCAGCACTCTATAACTCCACGAAGTTGCGCATGATTGCCAAACCCAAGGGCCCACTCTTCTCTGGATGAAACTGCACGCCGAAAACGTTCTCTCGTTCAATCGCGGCGGAGAACGCCATCGTGTACTCACAGGTCGCCGCGGCCTCCGGCACCACCGGCGCATAGTAACTATTCGCAAAGTAAACGAACGGCCTCGCCCCGATCTTCGCCAGTAACCGCGAACTGGGCGTCGGCCGAATCTCATTCCAGCCCATGTGCGGCACCCGCGCCTCGGCGCCAAAACGTCGCAATCGCCCCGGTATGATGCCTAACCCCTGCACATCTTCGGCCTCTTCACTGCCGTCGAACAGTCCCTGCATCCCCACGCAAATCCCGAAGAACGGACGTCCGCCGCGCACGTAGTTCAGAATCGGCTCGCGCAAACGCATCGCGTCGATCGCCCGCATCATCTGGCCGAAATGCCCCACGCCGGGCAACACCAGCTTCTCCGACTTCTCGATCTCCTCGGCGCTATCGATCAGCCGGTACCCCGCGCCGATCTCACTCAGCGTGTTCTGCACCGACCGCAGATTTCCTGCGCCATAGTCGATGATCGAGATCATAAAAGGCCCTTCGTCGATGGCAACTGATCCTTCAGCCGCTGATCCTTCGAGCACGCGTAGCGCATCGCCCGGGCCCAACACTTAAAGATCGCCTCGATCTTGTGATGATTGCTGCGGCCGTACATGATCTTCGTATGGAGGTTCGCCCCCGCGTGCACCACAAACCCATCGAAAAAGTCGGGCAGTAACTCCACCTGTAAGTCGCCTACGTAGCGCACCTTCACCGCATCGTGATACACCAGTGCCGGCCGTCCACCCAGATCCACCGCCACCACGGCCAGCGTCTCATCCATCGGCAGCACGAAATATCCGGCCCGATTAATCCCTTTGCGATCGCCCAACGCCTTCGCAAACAACTGCCCCACCACGATACCCACATCTTCCACCGTGTGATGCTGATCGACGTCCAGGTCGCCCGTCGCCTTCAGATCCAGATCGAACCCGCCGTGTTTGGTGAACAGCTCGAGCATATGATCTAGAAAGCGGACGCCGGTCGAGATGTTATAGCGCCCTTTCCCTTCCAGCTTCAACTTGCCGGTAATCTGCGTCTCTTTCGTAATTCGCTCTACGGAGGCTTGGCGCATGCGCTTAGAGAATCCCTTCCAATTCGTTCACGTTGTCGACGATGTGGGCCGCCTCTTCCTGCTCAAAGAGCCGGATCAACTCAGCCCGATGCCCGTGCGTTTCCGCCGCCACACCCACAAACGGCACTCCCGCCGCGCGCGACGCCCGCGCATCGTCCACCGTATCGCCGACGTAGATCAGCGGCCGTTCCCGGTCTAGCGCGGCGATCTTCAAAAGCCCCTCCGGATGCGGCTTCTGCTGTACCACATCATCGGCACCCACCATCGCCGCAATCGGCAACGACTTCGCAAAACGGTCCA
Source organism: Bryobacteraceae bacterium (assembly GCA_965229305.1). Taxonomy (GTDB): domain Bacteria; phylum Acidobacteriota; class Terriglobia; order Bryobacterales; family Bryobacteraceae; genus JALHNI01. The sequence goes on from CBDDIZ010000026.1 coordinate 115,715, forward strand.
GCGTCATCTGCGCTTCAAACCGCAGCCGACCCGTGAAGATGCCGAAATCAAATCGGCTGTGCAGACGCTCCAGCATGCCCGGTAACGGCAGCCACCGCTCACGCTCCATCAGCCCCGGGCGCTTCTCATCGCCGAAGAAGATCTCGTTGAACCGCGCCACCACCGTGTCATGATCCACGCGCGAACCAAGGTCCGCACAAATTTTCTGGGAGAGATCCCAATCGTTATTCCACCCGCCCTGATTCTTGTAGTCCTGAATCAGCTCACGCGCAATCGTTTGGCCGGTAAATAACTTCACCGTCTCGACAATCGTGGCCCGGTAACTTTCGCTGACATCCACCAGCACCCCGTCCATGTCGAAAACAATCATCCGCTCAGCCATCTACCAGATCTCCCGCAGCTCACGCATGAAGCGCTCTGTTTGCTCTGCTCGTCCCACGGTCACTCGAACCGCACCCGGCAACTCGTAACTACGATCGCGCACTAACACTCCGCGCCGCTTCAACTCATCGCGAATGGGCACCGCCCGCTCGTCCGCCTTGAACAAAACGAAGTTTGCTTCGCTCTTCCAATAGCCAATTCCCATCTCGTCAAAGAAACGATACAAGGTCTCCCGCGAGGCGATCGCCTCCGCCACAAACGAATTCACATACTCGGTATCAGTTACCGCCACCTTCGCCGCCAGTGCCGCCAGTAAGTTGACACTGTACGGCGATTGAGCCTTCCGCATGTGAGCCATGTTCGGCGCCGACGACATCAAACAACCCATCCGCATCGCCGCCATACCGTAGGCCTTCGAGAACGTCCGACTGACGAACAAGTTTTCATAGCGCGCGATCAACGGCAGCGCCGTCCGTCCGCAGAACTCGTAGTAAGCCTCATCGATGAGCACACAGGCCCGGGGCGCCGCCTGGAGAATCCGCTCCACCACCTCGAGCCCAATTCCGCTACCCGTCGGGTTATTCGGATTCGCCACCAGGACGGCTTTGGTCTTCTGGCCCACTGCCGCCAGCAGTTGCTCCACAGGAAAGGCTAGCGTCTCGGCCTCGTAAGGCACCTCGCGGACCGTCGCGCCCGCCAGTTCCGCGTAGAACCGATACATCGCATACGACGGTGTCAGCACCAACACCTCGTCCCCGTCATCGACGAACGTGTTGATCAGTACCTGAATCGCTTCGTCGGTCCCGTTGCTCAGCAGTAACTCGTCGGGCGTCACGCCAAAGAACTCGGCCAGCACCGGCCGCGTTTCTTCATACTCGGGATACACCGCCAGCAACGGCTGCGTCAGCACTTCCCGCAGATACTCGGCCACCTTGGGCGAACAGCCCACCGTATTCTCGTTGAAGTCGAGCCGCAGCTTACCGGCTCGGCCTCCGGACGGCGGATGATAAGGCGCCATCCGCAGCACGGCCGGCCGCGGCGTCACAGACGTACCTCCACGGACCGCGCATGCGCCTCCAGACCTTCGGCCCGCGCGAGCGTCGTTACCGCCGGCGCTAAGCCCCGCAAGCCCGGTCGCGTCAACGTCTGCGTCGCAATCACCTTCACAAAGTCTGCCGACGAAAGCCCCCCGCGCAGCCGCGCCGCTCCCGACGTCGGCAACACATGATTCGGCCCAGCCGCATAATCGCCCGCCGCTTCCGGACTCGCCGCACCCAAAAACACGCCGCCCGCATGCCGGATCAACGGCAGTAACGACGGCTCGTGCAAGCTCAAGTGTTCCGGCGCAAACCGGTTCGAAAGCTCCGCCGCCTCCTCCAGCGAGCGCACCAAAAGTGCCGCCGAGTTTTTCTTGATCGCCACTCGCGCGGTCGCCGCGGTGGGCAGCGTCGCCAGTTGTCGCTCCACCTCCGCTTGCACCGCTTGCGCCAGCTTTTCGGAAGTCGTCAGTAGAATTGCCGACGCGTCCGTATCGTGTTCGGCCTGAGCCAACATATCGGCCGCAATCCAACTCGGATCGCCGTCCGCCGCGATGATCAGAATCTCCGTAGGACCCGCCACAAAGTCGATGCCCACTTCGCCCGCCAGTAACTTCTTCGCCGCCGCCACATAAATGTTGCCCGGCCCCACAATACGGTCGGCCTTCGGCACGCTTTGCGTCCCGTACGCGAACGCCGCAATCGCTTGCGCCCCACCGATCTGGAACATCCGCTCCACGCCCAACAGACTTGCCGTCGCGTAGATCTCCGGCACCACCTTCGGCGACGTCACACACACCGTCGGCACGCCGGCCACCTGGGCCGGAATCACCGTCATCAGCAAAGTCGAGGGCAGCGGATAACGCCCCGCCGGCACATAGCAACCCACCGCCTCGAGCGGTCGTACGATCTGGCCCGCGGTGATCCCTGACGCGATCTTCGTCTGCTTCGCCACCGGTAGTTGTAACTTTGCGAACGTCCGGATGTTACGTGCTGCGGTCCGCACCGCTTTCTTGAACACCGGAGAAACAGCTTGCTCCGCCTGCTTCAACTCCTCCACCGGCACCACCACGGATTTCCGTTCGAGCCCATCGAATCGCCGGGCATACTCCAGCAGTGCCCGATCGCCGCGCTTCCGCACCGCCTCCAAAATCGGCCGCACCACTTGCTCAGCCTCATCGAAGCGGGCCGCCTTGCGCGCCAATAACTTTCCAGCTTCTTTCGACTCAAGAATTCGCAGCATGCTTACATCACAATCTTGTTCAGCGGATACTCCACAATGCCCTGTGCGCCGGCTTCCTTCAGCCGCGGAATCAGTTGCCGCACCGTGGTCTCTTCCAGAATCGTATTCACCGCCAGCCAATTGCCCCGGCTCAGCTTCGAGACGGTCGGATTCTTCAGCGAAGGCAACACCGAAAGCACTCGCTCCAGGTTGTCCTCTTCCACGTTCAGCATCAGCCCTACCTTGCCCAACGCCGCCATCGCTCCCTCCAACAGCATCTTCAGATCTTCGATCTTTCGCCGCTTCCAGGGATCCTTCCAACTATCCACATTCGCCACTAACTGCGTATTGGACTCGAGTAACTCCTCCACGATCCGTAGCTTATTCGCCCTCAACGAGGACCCCGTCTCCGTCACCTCGACAATGGCATCGGCCAGATACGGCGGCTTCACCTCCGTCGCCCCCCAGCTGAACTCCACCTTCGCCGTCACGCCATGCTTCGCCAAATACTGCTTCGTGAAGTTCACTAACTCCGTTGAAACAATCTTGCCTTCAAGGTCCTTCACACTGTGAATCGACGAATTCTCCGGCACAGCCAGCACCCAGCGCACCTTGCGCGAACTTTGCTTGGAATACACCAGTTCCGCGATAGTCTCCACCGTCGAACCGGTCTCCATTACCCAGTCGTACCCCGTCAGGCCCGCATCAAGCACGCCGTCTTCCACGTAGCGTGCCATCTCCTGCGCCCGGATCAACATGCACTCGATTTCCGGATCGTCGATCGCCGGAAAGTATGACCGTGACGAAATCGTAATCTGAAAGCCCGCGCGCCGAAACAGCTCTACTGTCGCGTTCTCCAGGCTTCCCTTCGGCAATCCCAGTTTGATCTTGCTCATCTCGTTAGCCCCCGTATACCTGGTTCGGATCGTAGGTCTGCGCCTCGGTCTCCACCCACTCGTTTTCTTTCAGCGTCCGATAGAAGCAGCTCTCGTAGCCGGCGTGACACACGCCCGGCCCCACCGCTTCCACCTGCACCAGCAGCGCATCGGTATCGCAATCGGTCTGGATGTTTTTCACCAACAGCCAATGTCCGGAGCTCTCGCCCTTGCGCCAGAGCTTCTTGCGGCTGCGGCTGTAGAACACCGCCTTGCCGGTCTCCACCGTCAACCGCAAGCTCTCTTCATTCATGAATCCCACCATCAGCACGCGCCCCGTGGCCGCATCCTGAATCACCGTGGTGATCAATCCGTCAAGCTTGGCAAAATCCAACTTTGCAATTGCGTCATCTAGGCCCATGGCAATAAAAAACCCGCCGATCTCTCGGCGGGGCAACCTTTCTGATCTTCAATCAGTTTCTCTACTCGTTGGTCCCCCGCGCACACGTCGCCCGGTGATGGTGATGGTGCACGTGGTGGAGACGGCAAACGGACATGAAATCGGAGGATAACACATTCTCTAGCGCATGCGCACGCGCACGGCGACGAGTTGATTCGCTACCTTCTTCGCCTCTACGGTAACGGGAACGCCCACTTCCAGGTCGGCCGCTTTTACCGTCTTTCCCTGCTTCACGAACTCGGTCTTGCGCGTCACTTCGATCGTCATGCTCTGCTCTTCGCTCAACTCGATCAGCAGTTTTTTCTTGTCGAGTGACCGCAGCGTCCCATCGATCGACGCCACCGCCGTCTGCAGGATATCGAGGTCCGCGCCCGGCGCGCCGGACCGCCGGCCCTGCCCCCAAGCCAGCGCCGTCGCTAACAAAATGCCGATTGCTGCTCGCCGCATTACGTGCCTCCTCCCTTCAGGATAAGCCCGTGCCGCGGTCGCCTCATTCCGTGCGCAGCGCCGTCATCGGGTCGAGCCGCGACGCCCGCCAAGCCGGCCACAAGCCAGCCGCCATCGCCACCGCTCCCAGGACTCCCACCGCCACCGCGAACGACGTCACATCACGGCTCTCGAGTCCGAACAGCATCGACGCCATCGCCTGCCCCAACCCGAGTGCCAGCAGCACGCCGACTCCGATTCCCACCCCCGCCAGCAACGCCGTCTGCCGCATTACCATCCCGCGCACGGTCCCCGGACTCGCCCCCAGCGCGAGCCGAATGCCGATCTCTTGCGTCCGCTGGCCCACGCCATACGACACGACGCCATAAATCCCCACCGACGCCAATAGCAGCGCCGACACCGCAAAGGCGAACAACAGCAGCGTCAGCAGCTTTCGCGGCGACACCGCGCGATCCACCAGATCGTCCAAAGTCTGATACTCGGCCACCGGCAACGACGCATCCACCTCACGCAAGGCCCCTTGCACGCCCGGCACGATCGCCGTCGCTTCCAGCCGCGAACGCACCACCAGCTCCATCGAGTTCGTATTGGCCTGCGTGATCGGGATATACGCTTCGAGATTCCCTTCCTGCTCAAGCGACTCGTGCCGCACGTTCGCCACCACGCCCACCACCTTGCGCTCGCCATTGAAGTTCGCCAGCCGGCCAATCGGATCCTGATTTGGCCAGAGCCGCTTCGCCGCCTTCTCATTCAGCACCAGCACCTTTTCGCTCTCCGCCGTATCGCTCGCCTCGAAGAATCGGCCTTCCTTCAACGCAATCCCCATCGTCCGCGCATAGCGGAAGTCCACAATGCGCGGATGCGCCAGCGGGAACTGCGTCGGCGCGTACCGCACGCCTTTCGCCGTCAACCCCCAACTGCGATCCCGGCTCAATGGCAGCGCATCGGTCAGCCCCGCGGACTCCACCCCGGGCACCTGCGCCATTCGCTGCGCCACCCGTTCAAAAAACGCTCGCTGCGACACCGCATCCTTGAATCGCGTTCCCGTTTCCACCCGCCACGTCGCCGTTCGCGCCGGCCGGAAGCCCATATCCACCTCCAGCAGTTTCTGGAAACTCCGGATCAGTAACCCCGCCCCCACCAGCAGCACGCAAGCCATCGCCAACTGCGCCACCACAAACGCCCCGCGCGTCCAACCGCCAGCGCGGCCTTCGCTTGTCCCTCGCGTCGCATCCTTCAACGCCTCGGTCTCCCTCGTCGCCGAGAGTTGCACGGCCGGCACAATCCCCATCAGCAACCCCGTCGCGATGGCCGCCGCCACTGTAAACAACAGCACCGTCCCGTCTAGCCGTACCGTTGCCAGCAAAGGAATACCCAAGTCCTGCGACGTCGTCAGCACCTGCAGCACGCCCCACGCCAAGCCCACGCCCAGCGCTCCACCCAGCAGCGATATCAGCAGACTCTCGGTTAGCAATTGCCGCGTCAACCTGGCCCGGCTCGCTCCCATCGCAGACCGCACCGCCAGTTCCTTCTTCCTGGACGATGCCCGCGCCAACAGCAAATTCGAAAGATTGCTGCAAGCAATCAGCAGCACCACGCCCACCGCTGCCAGCAGCACCACCAGGCTTTGGCGGAAGCGCGCCGTCAAATGCTCCTGCAAGCCCGTGAGCCTCGCCCCGAACTGATAGCGCTCCGGATGTTCGCGGCGAATCTGCGCGGTCATCACGTCAAACTCGCTTTGCGCCTGCGGCAATGTCGCCCCGGGCTTCAGCCGCGCCATGATCGCCAGCGTGTTGCCCCAACGGTCCGTCTGCTCGTTGAGCGGAAACGGTACCAGCAGATCCACCCGGGATTGTGACGCGAACACGGACCGGAAATCGAAAGACACCGGCAGCACGCCGACCACCGTCGAGGCATGATCGTTCAGCGTCACCGTCCGCCCAATCACCTTGGGGTCGCCGCCAAAGCGACTCTGCCACAGGCCGTGCGTCAGAATTACCGCCGGCACGGAGAAGTCACGCGCCTCCTCCGGTGTAAAGTTGCGGCCCAGCGCAGGCTTCACGCCCAGAAACGATAGCAAATTCTGGCTTACCCCCACGCCCACCATCCGGCTCGGTTCCCCGCCGGTCGACATCGTGTAAGTCCCATAGTCGAAGAAAGCGAAGTACGCCGCCATGTCTTCGCACGTCTGCGACATGCGCTTCCAGTCCAAATAGTTCGCCACGCGCGACGTGCGCGACGACAACCCGCCATCGCCATTCCCCAGATTCGCCACCCACACCAGCCGCTCAGCATGCGCAAACTCCAACGGACGAAACAGGATGCCATGCACCATACTGAACATGGTCGTGTTGGCCCCGATTCCCAACGCGATGATCGCCAGAGCCGTCGCAAAAAAAGCGGGCTCGCGCCGCGCCGCCCGCCAAGCCGCCCGCCAATCCTGCCTCACTTCATCGCGCCAGTTCCCAAAAGTCATCACCCTTAATACGCCTCGCGCCCGGCAAAATTCTCTTGACTTTTCTCCCTGTCCGGACTATACCTAGTCCAGACAAGGAAACGATGTCTCCAGAACTCCTGCCCGGCACCCTCTACCTCCTCATCTTGCGCACCCTCGCCGCTGGCCCCCTCCATGGCTACGCCATCGTCAAGCGCATCAAAGAAGCCTCCGGCGACTTCCTCCTCGTCGAAGAAGGCTCGCTCTACCCCGCACTCAATCGCATGCTCGTCAAGGGCTGGCTCCAAGCCGAATGGGGCGTTTCCGAATCCAACCGCAAAGCCCGCTTCTACCAACTCACCCCCGAAGGCCGCCGGCAACTGCAGCAGGAAGATCACGACTTCCGCCGCATGGTCCGCGCCATTGAACTCGTCCTGGATCACGCATGAAACTCCCCAAACTCCGTTTCTTCCGCCATCGGTCTGCCTTCGACGAATCCCTCGACGAAGAACTCCGCCTCCATCTCGAGGAGCACGCCGACGACCTCGTCCGGCAGGGCGTCCCCCGTGAGGAAGCCCTCCGCCGCGCCCGCGCTGCCTTCGGCTCTCCTGCCCGCGCCGCCGAGGACACTCGCCGCGAGTGGCAGTTCCCCTGGCTCGAAGACCTCCTCGCCGATCTCCGCTATGCTGCGCGCGCTCTTCGTCGCGAGCCGCTCTTCCTCACCGTCGCCGTCCTCTCGCTCGCCCTGGGCATCGGCTGCAACACGGCGATCTTCAGCCTCGCCATGGAAGCCCTCGTCAGCGCTCCTTCCGTTCACGACTCCTCCACCCTGGTTCGCGCCCGCCTCGGCGGCAACAGCCACGTAAACCTTCGCCCTCTCACTTACCTTCAAAATTTGAATGTCATGCCCATTGCCGGCACCCGCGAAGGCGAAGTGAATTGGCGTCATGGCGACGAGGCCCAGCGCGTTTTCGCCATGCGCGTCACGCCCAACTTCTTCGATGTGGTCGGCGTTCCCGTTCAACTGGGTCGCGGCTTCCGGCCCGGCGAAGCCCGCTCTGTCGTGCTCTCTTACCGATTCTGGCAAGCCAAGCTCCATGCGGACCCTGCCATCCTCGGCCACGCACTCATCCTCGATGGTGAGCCTTACATCGTCACCGGAGTCCTGCCTGCGGACCATCGCACCCTCTCCGGCATGGGCTTCGCGCCTGCGCTCTATGTCCCGGTATCTGCCGGCGCCAACATCAACCTTCAGTTGTTCCTTCGCCACCCGGCTGGCCTCGCGCTCTCGGCCGTCCGCGAACGAATCGTCCACCTCGGCCGCCAACTCGACCAGGTCATGCCCGAGAAAGACTTCAAGTTCGCGGACGAAGTCCGCGTCAATCCTGTCGCCGGTCTGCATCTGCTCAACGACCTCCAATCCGTCGCTGTCTTCTTTGGCGTCCTTCTCGCCGTAGTCAGTCTGCTGCTCGGCATCGCCTGCCTGAATGTCTCCGGACTCCTCCTCGCTCGCGCGTCCACCCGCGTCCAGGAGTTCGCTATCCGCACCAGCCTCGGCGCCGGCCGCGGACGCCTCATCCGCCTCCTCCTCGCCGAAAGCTTCCTCCTCGCCGGCGCAGGCGTCGTCGCCGGACTCCTGCTCAACGTTCTCCTCACCCGCCTCATCAGCCAAATCGACCTCGGCCTCCCCGTCCCCGTCGCCTTCAACCTCGAGCCCGACTGGCGCCTCCTTTCCTACACCTCACTCATCGGACTTATCTCGGCACTCCTCATCGGCGTCCTTCCCGCTTGGCGCACCAGCCGCGGCGACACCGCCGAAGCACTCAAGCAGGACCAGCGCCAAACCGGCTCTCGCCTCACTCTCCGTCGCCTTCTGGTCATCGCCCAGGTCGCCGCCTCCATCATCGTCCTCACCACCGCCGCTCTCTTCGCTCGCAACCTCTTCGCCGCGGTCCACCTCCACCCGGGCTTCGACCTTGATCGCACCGTTTACGTTAGCCTTCGCCTCGTCCCCGAAAGCTATCCCACAGTGGAGAGCCGTCAGGCCATCACCGAACGCGCCCGCCTGCTGATCGAAACGGTGCCCGGCGTTGCCTCCACGGCCGCCGCGTCAATGATCCCCTTCAACGACGACGCCACGCACGGCGGCATGCTCCGCACCACTCTCTCGAAAGATAAAATCCGCGTACCGCACTACTACAGCCGCGTCGGCCCAGGCTATTTCCGCACGCTCGGTATCCCCCTCCTCGCGGGCCGCGAGTTCACGCCCCAAGGCATCGACGAAGTCATCGTCAACGAGTCCTTCGCCCGCCGGGTCTTCGGCGTTCACTCCCCCATCGGCGAATCGATCATCTTTGACGATCACCGACGCACCGTCGTCGGGGTCGTACGCGACAGCAAATACGCCTGGATGAACGACCATCAGCGGCCGGCCGTCTTCGAGCGTTACGAGATGTCCGCCTCCGGCAATCGCGCTTCGATGCTCGTCTTCATGGTGCGCGCCGGCGTTGATCCGGACTCCCTCGTCCGCCCGCTGCGCCAAGCGATGCTCAGCCTCGATTCTTCCGCCGCTGTCGAAGTCAAGCCTCTCGCTCAAGCCATGGGCCTCGCCCTACTTCCCAGCCGCGTCGGCGCCGGTCTGCTCGGCATCATGGGCCTCCTTGGCCTGTTGCTCACCACGATCGGCCTCTACGGCCTGATGGCTTACTCGGTCACCCGCCGCATTCGTGAAATCGGCCTCCGCGTGGCGTTGGGTGCCAACCCCGGCCGCATTCGTCGTCTCATCTTCGGCGAAGGCGCCTGGCTGATCGGCACCGGACTCGCCCTGGGCCTCGTTGCCGCCCTCTTCCTCACACGTCCCCTCGCTGAGTTCCTGGTCGAAACGATCTCCACCACGGACCCACTCACCTACGCGCTCGTCTCACTCGTCATGCTCGCCGCCGGCCTCCTCGCCTGCGCGATCCCGGCCCGGCGCGCGCTCCGCATCGACCCGATGGTTGCGCTGCGCTACGAGTAACCTAACGCGTCACCCAAAGCGCGCCGCGCCAGTAGGCGGCCTTCTGGCCGCTCGGCTCGAGCACCGTCACCTGACACGTGTATTCGCCTTCTTCCAATTGCTGCAGTGGGAAAGTGAAACGGAGAGGCACGGTCTTCAGCCGATTCGCCGCCGCCCCTTCCGCTTGAATCGGCAACGTCTGAAACACCTTCTGTCCATCGCGATAGAAAGTCACATAACCCAGCACCGGCTTCGCATCTTCTGTCCCCTGCTGATACGCCTCCAGAAAAACGAACATCTCCCTGCCCTTGCTGAACACCCGCGTCACCGAGGGAATCAGCTTCTGGCCATCCTGCACCAGCGGACTCAGCCGATGAGCCTGCACCCCCTTCTCCTTGCCAGCCGTGAACAACGCCTCGCGCATCTCCACCCGCTGACTGCTCAGAATCACCGAGCTGATCGCCACCCGCGCCTGTTCCTTATTCAAATTCGGAATCGTGAACGGCATCTCGTAAGTGCCAATCCGCCCGGTCTCCGCATCGCGCGCCAGAAACTTGATCCGGTACTTACCGGGCAGCAACGTGAATCCGGTATCGTACTGAATCGGCCGTCGGCTCAGCTCCGCCGCCGTGACATCGGTGAGCTTGATATCCACCTTATCGCGCAGATTCGTCATCGTCGACCCGAATTCGTCCTTCACCTCACCCACAAAGTCGATCAATGCATGATCCGCCCCGCGCCTCCGCGCCAAAGCCAGCTCACTCCCCGGAATCTTCACCGTCAGCGGCACAAAGTATTCGGCCCGATTCAGCTGAAAATAGCCCAACTCCATCGCGATCGTGAGCTCCGTAATCGGATCGCCCAGCATCAGCGCATCCTCTAATTGCCGCTCCTTGTCCGCCGTTGTGAATTTCGCGAACACCTTCCCGGCATAGAAGCCCTGCCGGTAATCCAGCGTCGCTGCCATCCCGTTATTCAGCGTCACCTTCACCTTTCGGAACTTCCCATCGGCTTTTTCATTCGTTGAGTAATAGCCCAGAATGTAGTAACTGGTCGTCGCCTGCTGCGCTTGGATAATCCCCTGAGAAAGATCATTGTGATCGAGCAGTGCCTTCCCACCTGTATCGGCCGCCAAGGTCCACATCGTGTCCTGCGACCGTTGCAGCGCACTCGTCACCGCATTCGCCGTCACGCCGGAATAAACCGCCTGCCCACCCGGCGATCCCTGCGTCGCATCGCCCAACGGCGCCTGCGCGATCAGTCCCCGCGCATCCACCGGCCAGAATGACACCCCCGCCCGGATCGCTGCGTTGATCGTGGCATGCAATTGCGCCTGGTTATTCGTCCCGTTCAACCGTAAGCCGCTCGCAAAGTAAATCAACGACTTCTTCTCACTCAATCGCCCCAGCATGGTCGCTGCCGTTTGCAGCGCCGCCAACTGACGATCCGTAAAGAAGATGCTGAACTCCGCGTCGTTCTGTCCAAACGCCGCGCCGGTGTCCGCCTTCGTCTGCGCGTCCAGCACCGCGTTCTCATCCTCACCCACAATCAGCGTCTCGATCGTCCCCAGCAACCGCTCGCGATCAGCGGTGAAATCCTCTAACACCTGCACGGACCCGCTCTGGAACGCCATCAACGCCACCAGATCGTTCGCGCTCATCTGCGTCCGCACAAATCTCTTCGCCGCATTGAATGCCCGAATCTGATCCGGCAATGGCATCGCCGTCAAATCGAAGTAGATCGCCAGCAACCGCCGGTCGCGATACTTCACGTCGCCGGCCGCGGCTGGTGCAATCTGCGAATGCGCCAGCTTCGGAATCGGCGCCACCCGCAGGTTCGTCGGCACCGGGGCCGGCAATGCCTCCGTCGGCATCTGCTGAAACTCGAAGAACTTGATTTGCTGCACCACGCCGTCCTCGGTCAGCGTGAAGTCCTTCGCGGTTAACCCGGTCACCGCCTTCCCGTCTTTGTTCTTCACGGTCACGGTCTCGATCACCAGATTCGTGCTCGACCTGAACGTCGGCACCTCCGCGTTCTGATTCGTCCCCACCTGCGCGAGCCACAGCATCCAAGCCAGAAGTGCCATTTCTTAGAACCTCATCCGGAAAGTCATCTGCAAACTCCGCATCGGGTTGGTCGCATTCGGCAAGCCGAACTGCGCGCTGCCCGCCACCGTATTCCAGCTTTGAAAAGTCGGCGTGTTTGTCGAATTCGTCGCGTCCACTCGGAAGTCATAACTGATGCGCTCCGCCGAACGGAACGTCCGTCCCAAGGACGAATTCACCACCAACTGCCGCGGACCCGTAATCGAGTTCCGCCCCGCATTCCCCCATGCTCCTGCCGCCGGAGCCCGGTAAGCCGCCGGGTTCAGGTAGAATCCCGCCGGCGCGTCGTACAATGGCGCCCCGGTATAGTCCGGCCGCAAGATACCCGTCACGCCCGTCCCCGGAATCACGCCCGGATAAATCGGCGACAACGGCAACCCCGTTCCCCACGTCACCTGCGACCCCAACGTCCACTCCTTCAACCACGCCGCAAACCGTCCCCGCGCCAGCATCCCGCCGCGCATGCCCATACCAGTCGTGTATTGCAAACTGCCCGTCACCGCATGCCGTTGATCGAATACGGACCGTCCCCGCTCCGCCCTCAGATGCTGCCAGTTTTGCGCCGTCATCGGTCGCCCCTTACCGCCGAGCAGCGCATTGTCCAAAGCCTTCGCCCATGTATATTGCCCGCTCGCCGTCAACCCATCGCGCATGCGCCGCCGTAGTTGCACCTGCCCGGCGTGGCGGCTCGAACTCCCATCCGAGATCAGCAGCGTATAGCCCGAGGGCGTCACCGCGCCGACAGGAAATGTATTCGGCAAAATCTGTTGTTGGCCATTGGCGCCCTTGGACCCGTTATAAGTCGCCGTCATCTGCAACGCCGCCGGCAAGTCGCGCTGCACGGAAAGTTGCCAATTCTGCGAGTAACCGATCTTGAACTGCGGATCCACTGCGAACGTCGTCGCCGTCGTCGTTCCCGGCGAGCCGAACCCATTGGCCAACGTCAGCGGCGTCGCCGCGCTATTGAACACCCGCAGACTCTTCGAAAGCGGCGCCTGCTGCGCCATCTCCATGGCAATCGGTTGATAGATCGATGTATCGTAATAAATCCCATAACCGCCGCGCACGATGGTGGACGTCATCTTGGCCGGCCGCCAGGAAAAGGAAAGCCGCGGCGCCAAGTTATTTCGATCCGGCTGCGGTAGCGTCCGGCTCGGTGTCACCGCACTGTAGTTCGGCGCAATGTCCAAATTCACCAACCGCCCATACCGCTCACTCACCGGCGACCAATACTCCCAACGCACCCCCACATTCAACGTCAAGCTCGGGTTCACCCGCCAATCATCGTTCACATATGCTTCCGTGATTCGCCCGCGCAGATACTTATCCGCATTGCCAAACGCAATCGAACTAGCATCGGGCACCCCCAGCAGGAAGCCCCCAAAGTCATTCCCCGTCGTCACTCCGGTAAACGAGAACGTCCCCCGCGCATCCTTTTGCGCCAGCACATTGAACTGCTGCTTCCGGAAGCTCACCCCCGACTGCACGTTGTGCCCGGACCGCGTCACAAACCAATCCGCCGACACGCCCAGCGTCTGATTCGTCAACAACGATGACTGCGCCGAGTTCAGCGAGCTGATGCCATTGGAAAAGAGCAGGTTCGGCGGTCCCCAGTCCGTCGACGCTTGGCTGTTCCCCGTAATCCCCGCCTCAGCCGACACATTCTCTCGCTCCGCAAAATAGGGCGTCACCCGTGTCGTCAACCGGCTGAACGTCACCCCGGCCGTCACAAACGACCGCGGCGACAGGCTCCTGCGATAACTCGTTCCCGCGTTAATCCCGTTCACCCGGCCCGTATCGAGAAACCCGAAAATGTCCGGCGTGTCTGTCCGGGTGCTCTGCCACGCGAAGTTGCCCGACACCTGATTCTTCTTGAACTGCTTGTTCGCTCGCGTTTGTAAATCGTCCTGATGATAGCCGCTTACAATCGGCACCTGATAGTTATAGCGAGTGTTGCCCGTAAAGTTTGGCAGCGGAAAGAGCTCCAGCAGCCGCCGTGCCTGCGGCGAGATCTGGCTCAGCGGGATCACCCGGTCGCCAAGAATACCCAGCCGCTCCTGCGCCGTGGGCATCAAGCCCGTCTGCGTCGACGCATTGCTGTTTCGCGTCCACTGATAGTTCACGCTGAACAGCGGCCCATTCCGCCGCAGCAACCCGGGAATCCTCAGCGGTCCGCCGAACGAGAACAACCCCTGCAACCGGCTATACTGCGGCTTCACTGTATCCTGCCCCGTCAGAGAGAACGATCGTGCATCAAAGGCCGCATTGTTCAGAATTAGCCCCAGGTTGCCGTTGTACAGCGACCGCTGCCCACGCCGGTTATTGCCAAACGCCGGCAGTTGCGCAAACGGTGAGCTGTTTGCGTTATTCACTGTCCCATTGATTAACAAACCATCGGCCGCCTTCTGCGCCAACTCGCTCGGCGGAGGCGGCTCGGCTGTTGGAGACGACGCCGTCTGCGCGGGCTTAGCCACAGGCTTACTGACGGCCACTTCGGTTCTTTGAAACGTCGCCGTCTGCTTGGTCACTCGCGCGGCGATCTGTTCGGGCGCCAGCAGTTCCAGTGTCCACTCCGCTGGCCCGCTCGCGGCACTGAACTCGCGATGCTGCGGCGCAAACAGTTGCATCTCTACATCCACCGCAAAGGCTCCCGGCTCCACCTGGATCAGGTAAGTCCCCTGCGGATCCGTCACCGCCCCGGTCTTCTTGCCCGCCTGCGTCAGCGTTACACTCACTCCGGGTACCGGCAAGCCACCAAACTTCACCACGCCCCGATGCTCCGCCGCCAAGCTCATCAGGGGCATCGCCCAACAAAGGAACTTCAACATCTAGTTCTCCGACGGGCGCTCCACTTTCTCAATCTCCAGGCTTCTCACCGGGGCTTTCTTCGCGTCCAGCTTCAAACCCGCCTGCTCCTTCAAGGCCGCAAACAACGAAGGTCCCTCTCCGCCCGGCGCATCGTTCCATTCCAAGTCCACATCGAACAGCCCGTCGAGTCCCGTCTCATTCAACACCGGCTTCCCCGCCAACCGGCTCAACGTCTCGCTCAATCGCCCCATCGTCACCCCTTGACCCTGTAACTTACCCGCCCGGTTATTCTGATTGATGTTCATGTTCCCTTCCCCACTTGGCGGCTTCAACTTATGTGTCTTATCCACCACGAGCGCGAACACCGGCAATTCCTTCAGTTCCTCCCGGAACTTCAGTTGAAAGCGTTCGGAAAGTAAGTTCTTCACGCGATTGCGCAGCCGCTCATCGCGCGCTTCCTGCTTCTTCAGGTCAGTCGGCGCGATCTTCTCGTCTTCCGTCTGATCGAACGTTGCGTTGATGTCGAACCGTTCATCGCGCATCCAGCCGGTCGCCCCCGTGATCTGATACGGCTGCACCCGGTAAGCCAACACCATCAAGTCGAAAAACGACGTATTCACCGTCCGCAGGCGACCATCGGTCGTATGGATGCTGACACCCCGGGCGTCCGGCGACGCCGGTCGAATTGACGCCACCTCAAACTTCTCGGTCTGCGCCCCCAGCATCCCGGCCATCAACATCCATACGAACTTCATCCCTAGTTCTCCGTCGGCCGATTGACCTTCTCCACGACAAACACCGGCACCGGTCCCTTCTTCGGCTCCAGCTTCAATCCCAACTGCTCTTGCAACGCGGCGAAAAGCGAAGGTCCGTTCTCGCCACCAGAGTCACCTGGCGACCGATTGTCCGGCGTGTAACTCAACTCATAATCAAAAGCGCCCGGCAACCCCGTCTCATCCACCACCGTTCGCCCCGATAGTTGCGACAGCGCGTTCACCAACATCTTCAGCGAAGCCCCGCTCCCGGTCAGCTTACCCGGACCAATCCGCATGCCCATCGGTCCCCTCACCTGATCCTCGGTCGCCTTCATCTTATGGCCGCTCTTCAACACCGTCAGCCCATAAATCGGCATCTCGCGCGTTTCCGCCTTCAGCACCAATCCGAATCGCTCGGTCAGCAATGCTTGCATCCGCTGGCGCTGCCGATTGAACATGCTCTCCATCTTTTCGCGCGGCATCGTGGGACTCGGTCCCTCCTCCGCCTGATCCGGCGTCGCCGTGATGTTAAATGTCTCTTTCTGCGTCCACGCCGGCGCGCCCACGAGTTGGAACGGCCGAATGTCATAGGCAAACCCGATCAGTGAGGACAGCGACGTGTTCTCCGTCCGCAACCCACCCTGCGGCCCCGGCATGATGCGCACCTGCCGCGAGTCCGGGTCTCCCGGTCGAATGGATGCCACGTCGAACTTGTACTGCGGAGGCGGCGGCAGCGTTTGCGCCCGTAACACTCCGATCACCATCGGCGTGGCCACCACGGCCACCGCGGCCAAGGCCAGCAGACCCGCGCGGGCCGCCGTCAAGCGTAGCGGATTGCTCCGCGTCAGGATCTCTTCGATTCTTTGCCGCAAGTCGGCGCCACTCACTCCGGCGGCACACGGCAAAGGCGTCGCCACATAGAACTTACAAACGTTCAAAATACTCTGCGCGTAAACTTGACGCTCCCGGCCATGGCTCAGCACGGCTTCATCACACGCTCGCTCGCGCTCTTCCACTAACTTCGTGCCGATCCACCACACCAACGGATGAAACCAGAACGTCGCTTGCACCGCCATGTGCATCGCCGCCGTCAGATTGTCCCGCCTCTCCGCATGGGCCTGCTCGTGCACCAGCACGCTATCCAGTTCCTCAGCCGTCAGCCGCTCGCGAATTCCGCGCGGCAGCAACAGCACCGGTTTCCAAATGCCGAAGACGCCCGGCTCAATGGCCGTCTCCGCCTCGAGCACCGGCAACGCGCCCTCGGTAGAAAGCGCTACCGCCCCCTGTACCATCCGCCGCACTCGCCACCATTCGCGCGCCCAGCGCGCCATCACCAGCACTGCGCCTAGCGCCCACAACCCCACGACGATCCAACGCCAGTCGAGCGCGGGGGATGCCGTCGCCGTACCCTCCATCAAAGGCGCTGGCGCAAACGACGCCGTCACCTGCTCCACCGCGGTCGCGCGCCAACCCCGGGCCACCGGCGGCGCGTCCACGCGCGCCCCCAGCGCCATCAACCAGGAAAATGGCACCACAAACTTCAGCGACGCTGCCATCCACAGCGCGTAGCGCGTCCGTGCCTGATTCTTCCGCAACAGCCACGCCGCCACCGCCACCAGAGCGGCAAACAGCGTCGATTGCCATAAATGATTCGCTAGCCCGTTCATTTCCCCTCGTCCTTTCGCGCCAGATCCTGAATCAGCCTCTCGGCATCCCGTACATCGTCCATCGTGAGTTTCCCGGTCTCTACCAAATGGGCCATTACCGGTTGCGTCCGCCCGCCGAACAGGCTCAGCAACTCATCGATCAGCCGCCCGCTCGCCGCCTTGCGGGATACTACGGCCTCGAAGATGTGCGCATTGCTGATTTTCTTCGCCCGCCGTACCGCGCCCTTCTCCTCGAGTCGGTACACCGTGGTCTGCACCGTCGTGTACGCCGGCCGGTTGCGCGCCGGAAACGATTCTTGAATCTCGCGAATCGAAAGCATGCCTTCTTTCCATAAGGCATCCATGATGCGCAGTTCAAGCTTGGAGAGTTTCGGGAAAGCCATCAAGATCTACTATACGTGTGTGTGAGACTACTATCGAGGCTTTTGGTTAGCCAAAGACAAAAATTTTTCTCGCGCCTCTTTCCAAGACGCTCGGCCGCCGCCCATTGTTCAAGGAAACTGTTAGGCCATCACCGGCGTCGCCCGACGTTCCAGCCAGCGCCGGCACCCCAGAAACACGAAGCCCGTCAGAAAACACAGCACTCCCGCCACCCAGAACGCGGGACGGTAATCGCCCATCGAGGTCCGCACCATCCCCGCCAGCAATGCCGCCAGGGCCGCACCCAGTTGGTGCATCGCCCCAATCCACCCGTAGATCACTCCCGCGTTTTCCTGACCGAACGCATCGCTCGTCAACCGCACGGTCGGCGGCACCGTCGCGATCCAATCCAGACCATAGAAGATCGCAAACCAGTTCAGGTGCTCCCCTCCGGTAGCCAGTGTCGTCGGCAGGAACAACAGCGACACCCCGCGCAGCGAATAGTAGGCGAACAGTAGATGCCGGCTCGACGTCCGGTCCGTCAACCATCCTGACGCCGTCGTACCCACCATATCGAACAGCCCCATCAGCGCCAACAGCTTCGCCGCCCTCACCTCGGGAATCCCAAAGTCGTGGCACGCCGGAATCAGATGCGTCCCCACCAATCCGTTCGTACTCGCCCCGCACATAAAGAAGCTGCCGCCCAATACCCAGAACGCCGGCGACCGCCACGCCAGACGCAATCCCTCCCACGCGTTCACACTCGGCTTCACGACACCCCGCCCCATCGCCCCATAAGGCTCCAGCCCCAAATCGCTCGGCCGGTCTCGCATCAACACCAGCACGACCAATAAAATCGCCGCCGCCACGCCCGCCACCATCCAACTCACACTGCGCCAACCCTCCCTCTCGATCAACCCGGCCATCGTCGGCAGGAACAACAACTGCCCCGTCGCGTTCGCCGCCGAAAGCGCGCCCATCACCACTCCGCGCCGCGCATCGAACCAACGGTTGGTCACCACCACGGCTAGCACCATCGCGGTCACGCCCGTCCCCGCCCCCACGCCCACTCCCCACAACAGCCAGTACTGCCAAAGCTCGCTCATTCTCGTGGTCGCCGCCACCGTCGCGCTCAACAGCAGCAGAGCTCCGGCCACCGTCCGCCGCACTCCCCACCGCTCCATCAGCGATGCCGCAAAGGGCCCCATCAACCCAAACAGCGCAATGTTGATCGCGATCGCCACCGAAATCGCCGCCGTGCTCCACTCGAACTCTCCGCGCAACGGCACCATCAGCACGCCCGGCGTCGCCCGCACCGCCGCCGTCACCAGCAGCACCAGAAAAGTCACGCCCGCCATCACCCACGCATAGTGAATTCGCCTCGTCATCAGCTATGATGTTAGCAGATGCGTGTAATTACACGCTTTTGCTATGCCTCCTCCAGAAAAATGGGACCTTCCCAGCGACTTCGGCCCCTGCAGTTGCTCGCAGCTCCGCCGCACCGCGCGCAAAGTCTCCAGCCTTTACGACGCCGCCCTCGCCTCCGCCGGACTCACCGTCACCCAGCACGCCATCCTCGTCAACATTGCCCGCCCCCGCCAGATCAGCCGCACGGACCTCGCCCATCGCCTCGGCATGGACCGCACCACGCTCACCCGCAATCTCCGTCCTCTCGAAACCGCCGCGCTCGTCGCCGCCGCCCCCTCCAAGGACCGTCGCGAGCGCCTCCTCGCCCTCTCCCCCTCCGGCCTCCGCCGCCTCCGCCGCAGCTATGACCTTTGGGAAAAGGCGCAACAGACCTTCCGTGACGCACTCTCGCCTCAAGACGTTCAACGCCTCGCCAAAGCCCTGAAAAAGGCCGAAGACGCCGCTACCGCCCTGCTCGAATCTGACTAGCGCAGCGCCACTGGCACCGGACGGCTCGCCTGCCCGCCTTGCGTCACCGTCAGATGCGGCAGCCCACTGGTTATCCCTTCCGGCACGCGAATGTTGATCTGGTAAACGCCCACCAATCCCGGCGCCAGCCCCGCAAACTGCACTTCGCAACTTCGTCCCGCCAGTGTCACCGTCGGCACGCTCCGCACCCGCGACAGTTGCGTCGTCGAAGCGGCCTCACCCGTCACCGGCTGATTCTCCACCGCACCCAAACCCGTCGCGTAAAGATAAGCCGACTCCCCCGCCACCAGCGGCCGCTCGTTCGTCACCAGCGTATTGTCCGCATGATGCACCACCACACCCACGCCATTCGCCAAGAACACCGCGGGCACCGCCGCTCCCACCTCCACCCGCGCCAGTTCCACGCCGTTCACGCGCACTATCGCCGCCCCCGTCGCCGTCTCCCAAGGCACTTGAAAGTTCACCTGCTCGCTTCTGTTCACTTTCGCCACCGCGTATAAAGGGGCTTCGCGGCCATTCACGGTCACTTGAACTCCCGCCAAGCTCCGCGGCAGCGGCACCGTCGACGCCGCCACCACACCCTCGTCCGGCACCACCCCTCGAGTAAACACCGTGCCAATCCCACCCGCGGCCAAGCCTGGCAGGAACGTCGCGCCATTTACCACAGACAGCACCAGTTGCTCCCGCGCCATCGGCACCACGCGCAACACCCTTCCACCGCCATAGTCCGCCACGTAGATGGTCCCGTCCTCATCCTCCCCAAACGTAGACAAGCTCAGGCCACTTTCGAGTAACAACCGATTCTGCCCCCCGCGATCGATCCCCCAGATTCGTCCGCTCACATAGTCACCGTATAAGTAAGTCCCCGTAAGTTTCCCTCCGTTCGGCCCCCGGTAAACAAAGCCACCCGTCACCGATAAGTCCCGCTGACTTCGCGTATATTCGTGCACTGGCAGCACGCTCCCCGTCGAGTTACAGCCCGCCGTCCGGCAGCGAAACCCTTCCATCACGCGCCAGCCATAGTTCTCTCCGCCCCGGCTCCCCACCGGCTGCACGTTGATCTCCTCCGCCCGGTCCTGCCCCACATCGGCGATCCACAGATCTCCCGTCTCACGATCGAATGAGAATCGCCAGGGATTGCGCAACCCATAAGCCCAGATCTCCGGCAGTCCAGACCCGTCGCTCACCCACGGATTGTTCCCCGGCACCCGATACGTCGCGTCCCCGCTCTCCACATCCAGCCGCAAAATCTTCCCCAGCAGCGACCGTCGGTTCTGCCCGTTATCCTGCGGATCGCCCCCGCTCCCGCCATCCCCAAATCCCAAATAGAGGAACCCGTCCGTCCCAAAACGTAATTGCCCGCCATTGTGATTCGTGAATGGCTGCGCCACCTGCAGCACCACTTGCTCGCTCGCGCCATCTGCCGTCTGATCCGTCGCCAACCGGTATCGCGCCACGATCGAGTTACGGCACTGCCGGTCCGTGTAATTCACATAGAAGTGGCGTTTCGTCGCAAACCCCGGAGGGAACGCCAAGCCCAGCAGTCCGCACTCCCCGCTCCGCATCGTCTTACTGGTCAAATCCAGAAACGGACTCAGCTGTCCATTCCGCCACACGCGAATCAAGCCACTCTGCTGCGCGATGAACAATCGCCCCGATCCATCGCGCGCACTCTGTATATCCACCGGATTCGTCAAGCCCGTTACCACCGGCTCCAACCGAATCTCGCCCGTTTGCGCCACCAGCGGCAACGCCATGCACCACACGTAAAGCCAGGTCCGCATCTATCCCGATTGTATGAACGCTCCGCTGTCTCGCCTGGTTAATTCTGCGAGAATTCTCAGATGCTCCGTTGCACCTTGCTCCTACTCGCTGCCGCCTCTTGCTTTGCGCAAACCGCACCCCTACCGCGCGTCTTTGAAGCCGCCCAGATCGAAGCCGTCCACCGCGTCGTCCTGGACCGCAACGCCCTCCTGCTCGAATCCATCAAACAGGTCATCGCTGAAAAAGGCATTCGTGACGGTCACGTGCAGATCACTGCTGGCTCCGTCAGCGAATGCACTTACCACTTCGTCGCCTCCACCGCACTCAAGCCCCGCGACCTCTTCAAGACCGTCAAAGGCCCCTTCGAGATCCTGCATGGCGGCGGCATCATCGCCGACGGCGAACCTCATATTCACCTCAGCCTCGCGGACTCTCGCCTGGGCGCTTTCGGCGGCCACCTTGAAAACGGCTGCCGCATCCTCTACCTAGGCGAAGTCACTATCATCAAGTACAGCGGCGAAGCGCTCACCCGCCGCAAGAACGCCCACGGCATCTCACTTCTCGACAAAAAGTAACCTCCAGCGCTTTACTGCCCACACCACGGCATACGCCGCCATCGCCAGCAGCACCATTTTCAGCGCGCCCGACAACGATCCCGCGGGCGCCGTCCACGGATACTTCTGCAGCACTGTCCACCGTTCTTCCATCCAATGCCATCCCGTGTGCGCCACGATTGCCGAAAGGACGATCGTTCCCTTGCGCTCCTCCACCCAATAGCGGAACAGCAGCACCACCGCCGGCACCATCGCCGTCAGCGCCGCCACCTGCCCCAACTCCACCCCCACGTTGAACGCGAATAAAGCCGCCCCCAGATGCGCCCCCGCAAACTGCATCGACTCTCGTAGCGCAAACGAGAATCCGAACCCGTGCACCAATCCGAACCCGAACGCCATCGGCCAAGACGCATGCCCCGCCCCGCCCACGATGTTCGCCAGCGCCATGTACACAATTGATCCCGCAATCGCCAACTCCACCGCCGGCGGAAACCACGCTGCATCCACCGCCCAACCCATCGCCGACGCAGCCAAAGTCAGTGAATGCGCCGCCGTAAACGCCGTCGCCACTCCCACCAGCGAACGCAAGCGCCGATTCGCCATCACCAGGCACAACAGAAACAGCAGATGATCCGTCCCCTCGAGAATGTGGACGAATCCCAACTTCACAAAGAGCCAGGACGCCTGCGCCCAACTCGGCTCGAGCGGAAACGCCTCCTGATCCTCGCGCAGCAAATAAGTGCGTTCCCCGTAGTGCAACACCGTATCCACGCGCTCCCCCAGATTCGCGAACGCCGGATGCACCGCATAGGAAGCGTTCGCTTCTCGCAGCGGAAACTCCAGCGCCACGTCGAAGAACACCTGCTTCCAGAACAGTCGCTCCCGATTCTCCGGCAATGGCGCCCGCATTCGTGCCTCCGCCCCTTCGTAACTCGCAAATGACCGGTCCGAAGGCAGGGAGATCTGCGTCGCCACCACCCGTGGCCGCGCTGTCGCCACTGGCCCTTCGTACACCGTGATCGCGTCCGCCACCCACACCTTCGCCAACCCCGTCAGCAACGGCGCTGTCGCCGCCACATCCAGATACCCGCCCTCCACCGTCGGGAAGGCGACATCCCGCACCGCTTCCAGCGGTACCCGCACGTAGGCGCGCATCGTCCCGCCCACCGCGCGCATCTGCAGGTGCACCGTCACCTGCGCCGGCGCATCATGGCCCCAAGCCATCGCCGCCGCCATCAACCAACCAACCGTAATGACAACTCGCAAGGGTGTATCATAGCGAAACCATGGCGCACTCTTACGGCAAACCCAGTGCCTTCGTCGCGGCTTTCCTCGCCCTCGCCGCCGGCGTTTACCACCTGGAAAAACAGGCTCCCGTTGAGGCCGCCACCACCATGGCCCCGCGTTTCGAAGTCGATCCCTTCTGGCCCAAACCGCTTCCCAATCATTGGGTCATCGGCGCCGCCATTGGCCTGGGCGTCGACGTGAAGGACAACATCTGGATCGTCCATCGGCCCGGTTCCCTCGAAGAGAAAGAGCAGTACGCCACTTGGAGTCCCAAAGCCTCCGAGTGCTGCGCCGCCGCGCCGCCCGTCCTCGGTTTCAACTCCGCCGGCGACCTCATCGCCAGTTGGGGCGGCAAGAGCGGCGATGGCTTCACTTGGCCGTCCTCCAACCACGGCATCGACATTGACCACAAAGGCAACGTCTGGATCGGTGGCAACGGCCGCGGTTCCGTTCCGGCCGCCCTCGCGCACGATGAAAGCAAGATGGCCGCCGCCGGTCGCGTCCACGATTCCATGCTGCTTAAGTTCACCCAGTCCGGCCAGTTCCTCATGCAAATCGGCAAGCCCTTTGAGAGCAGAGGCAGCAACGACGTCGCCAATCTGCGCCTGCCCGCCAAGTCCCTCGTCGATCCCCAAACCAACGAACTCTACGTTGCCGATGGCTACGGCAACCGCCGCGTCATCGTCTTCGATGCCGACACCGGCCAATACAAGCGCCACTGGGGCGCCTACGGCAACAAGCCTGACGACACGGACCTCGGCCCCTACAACCCCAACGCCCCCGCGCCCAAGCAATTCCGCACGCCCGTTCACGGCATCGCTCTTTCCAACGACCGTCTCCTCTACGTCTGCGATCGCACCAACAATCGCCTCCAGGTCTTCAAGACCGACGGCACCTACCTCAAGGAAACCTGGGTCGCCAAGCCCACCCTCGGTGACGGCGCCGCCTTTGACGTGGCTCTCTCGCGCGATCCGCAGCAGAAGTACCTCTACATCGCCGACGGTTCCAACATGAAGATCCACATCCTTCTACGTGAAACGCTCGAAGAGCTGACCTCCTTCGGCGACGGCGGCCGCCAGCCCGGCCAGTTCTATGCCGTCCACTCCATCGCCACGGACTCCAAAGGGAACATCTACACCACCGAAACCTACCGTGGCCAGCGCGTCCAGAAGTTCAACTTCCGCGGCCTCGTCCCCGTCGCGAAGAAAGACCAGGGCGTCGTTTGGCCCAAGGCCACGCGCTAACCTCCGGTAGATCCAGGCTCGCCTCTCTCCTTGACATTCTACATATCGGACTGTTATTGATATGTAGAACGCCATAGAGAGAACCCATGCCTGAGAAAAAATCCGACCTCCTCCAGGGCACGCTCGACATGCTCATCCTCAAGACCGTCGCCCTCGGTCCTGTCCACGGCTACGGCATCTCCCAGCGGATTCAGCAAGTCTCCGCCGAAGTCCTCCAAGTCCAGCAGGGCAGTCTCTACCCTGCCCTCCACCGCCTCGAACACCGTGGCTGGCTCGCCGCCGACTGGGGCGAAAGTGACAACGGACGCATGGCCAAGTTCTACCGCCTCACCGCCGCGGGCAAGAAGCAACTCGCCGCCGAAACCGAAAACTGGCAGCGCCTCTCCACCGCCGTCAGCCTCATCATGGCCCTCGAAGGAGGTAAGTCATGATCCGCGGCTTTTTCAAAACACTCTTCCGCCGCCAAGCGGATCGCGACCTCGACGCAGAACTCCGCTACCACCTCGACGCCCGCGCCGACGCCCTCATCGCCCAAGGACTCCGCCCCGCCGAAGCCCGCCGCCAAGCCCGCCTCGAATTCGGCGGCGTCGACTCCATCACTGAGCAATGTCGCGACTCCCGCCCCGCCCGCTGGCTCCATGACCTGCTCCAGGACCTCGACTACGCGTGGCGCGTGCTCCTCCGCAGCCCCATCGTCTCCACCGCCGCCATCATTTCGCTCGGCCTCGGCATCGGTGCCAACACCGCCATCTTCAGCCTGCTGGATGCGCTCCTCCTCAAAGAACTCCCCGTCACCCGTCCCGCCGAACTCACCGTCCTCAACTGGCACGCCCGGCAGCGCGCCCGACTCTCCGAACGCTATGACGGCTCGCAGCACCCGCCAGGCGTCACCGGCGATTCCTTCTCTTACCCGGCCTTCGAGGCCCTTCGCCACCAGCCTGAGTTCCGCCACGTCGCTGGCTTCAGCAGCATCCGCTCTTTGAGTGTTGCGGCCCACGGCGTCACCCACGCCGTCACCGGTCAACTCGTCACTGGTGACTACCACGCCGTCCTCGGCGTGCAACCTCATTTAGGACGACTGCTCCAACCCTCCGACGATGCCCCCGCCGCGCCCCTCGCCGTCGTTGTGAGCCACCGCTTCTGGCAGAACGCTCTCCGCGGCGATCCCTCACTCATCGGACGCTCCATTCGGCTCAACAACCGCGCCGCCACCCTCATCGGCGTCACACCTCCCGGCTTCTTCGGTCACGAAGTCGGCGCCTCGCCGGACATCACCGTCTCGCTCCTCCACCTTGCCGAAATCGACCCGCACTACGTCGAGGCCATGGCGCCCTTCACCGACCCCACTTCCTGGTCCATCAAGATCCTCGCCCGCCTCGCCGACCCCGGCGCAAACCTCAATGCGCTCGAAGCTCGTCTCACGCCCGCCTTCCTCAATTCGATTCCCACGCTGCCGACGAACCCGGCCGCCGTCCCGCATCTACTGCTTGAACCCGCCGCTCGCGGCATCAGCGGCCTTCGCCGCGGCATCGATACTGCCTTCGCCATTCTCTTCGCCTCCACCGCGCTCGTCCTCCTGATCGCTTGCGCCAACGTCGCCAACCTGCTGCTCGCCCGCGCCATGGGCCGCCAACGCGAGATCGCCGTCCGCCTTTCCCTCGGCGCCTCCCGCGGCCGCATCTGGCGACAGTTTCTCGGCGAGTTCCTCCTGCTCGCCTTCCTCGGCGCGCTCGCTTCGCTCATCGTCGCCGCCTATGCCCCCGCCTGGCTGATCACCGTTCTGCCTTCCGGCCCCAGCCCCGACGTCGTCCTCGATTACGGCCTCGATTGGCGCTTGCTCCTCGCCACTTCCGCCGTTGCTCTCGCCGTCACCTTCCTCTTCGGCGCCATCCCCGCTTGGCGCGCATCGCGCCTCCATCTCACCGGCGCCCTCAAAGAAAACTCCGGCAGCCTCCGCGCTGGCACCAGCCGCCGCCGCGGCCAACTCAGCAAGCTGATGATCGCCGGTCAGGTCGCCCTTTCCCTGATCCTGCTCGCCGGCGCCGGCATGTTCGTCCGCACGCTCATCAATCTCAAGACCGCTGACCTCGGCTGGGCCAGCGAACGCCTCGTGCTCTTCACCCTCAACGCCGCGCAAGTCGGCTACGGCGACGAGCGCCGTGCGACGTTCTACGAGCGCACCACCCGCGCGCTCGAAGCCGTACCGGGGGTCAGCAGCGTTTCCGGAACCTCCGTGCGTCCCTTGGTTGGCGGTGGCTACTGGGACGACATCTCGTCGCCGAATCTCAACCACAACGGCCGCCATCGCATGGTCGTCGGCGTCCACCATGCGCTGCCCCACCTCGCCACCACCATGGGCGTCCGCCTCCTCGCCGGCCGCGACCTCGATGAACGCGACCATGCCAAGTCCGCGCGCGTAGTCGTCGTCAATGAAACGGTCGCCCGCGAGGGCTTCGGCAACCGCAACCCCGTGGGCGAAACCCTCCAGTTCGGAGAGCGCCAAGCAATCCCTTACCTGATCGTGGGTCTCGCCGCTGACGCCCGTTACGACCGTGTTCGCCGCCTCACGCCCACCATCTATCTGCCTGCCGCACAACAAACTGCCGCGCCCGAAGAGCTCACCTTCATCGTCCGTACCGCGCTGGCGCCCTCCGCCGCGCTTCCCCAACTTCGCGCCGCGGTCGCCAAGATCGAACCCAACATCCCCCTCGTGCAACTCCGCACGCTTGACCAGCAGGTCGACGAATCCCTCCGCGCCGAACGCCTGTACGCCACCCTCGGCGCCGCCTTCGCCGCGCTTGCTCTCCTCCTTTCGGCCATCGGCATCTTCGGCGTCATGGCCTACCAGGCCGCGCAACGCCGTCAGGAGATCGGCGTCCGTTTGGCTCTTGGTGCTCGTCGCGATACGGTTATCCGCCTCGTGCTCGGCGAAAGCTTGCTGCTAGTCGCCGGCGGCATTCTGCTCGGCCTCCCGGCCGCCTACTACCTGCCCACCTTCGTCGACACGCTGCTCTACGGACTCAAAGCCACGGACCCCGCGCAGTTCTTCATCGCCATTGCCATCCTGCTCGTCACTGGACTGCTCGCCGCCTGGATCCCCGCCTGGCGCGCCTCCCGGCTCGATCCCCTGGTCGCCCTTCGCGAAGAATAACTACCGCGCCCACGGAAACGCCGCCGTGGGCGCGTTCGCATAACGCTTCATCGCAATCTGCAAACTCGCCCCCGCCCCCGGCGCCAGCTTCACCTCAAAGTGCGAGCCCTCGAGCGCCGTCCGCTTCCCGTCCACCGTCACCGCCACTCCCTGATGCTCCGCAAACGCGCCCAGTTGCACCGTCACATCTCGCTCATGCACCGGACTCGTATTCACCAGCGTCACCGTCACGCTGTCCGCCGTCAGTTTCTCCACCAACGCCGCCACGTCTTCCGGCAATCCCGCCCGTCGCGCCACCGGATCGAAGTAACGCAACCGCGCGTGCAGCACGTTGCCGGACGACCCGGGATCGTTCGCGCCCAACATCAAATTCACCAGCGTCTCGGTCGCCACCGGATTGAACCGCTGCGCCCCATCCGAAGGCCGCGTGTCCGGCGTACTCTCGTCCGCCCTCATCCCCGCCACCCGGCGTCGTAGCCGCTCAAAGTCCCCGGCCAGCGCCTTCGCCGGATACCCCGGATCTCCGCCCTGTAAATACCGCAACCACGGATCATTCTTTAAGTGCTCCCGGTCGCTCTCGAGAAAACTCCATAAATACAAATCCCTCTGCACGTCGAAATACTGATTCGGCGTATAGCCATACCAACCCTGGTCCCCGTGTTTCTGCGGCAACAGCAAGCGCCCGTTCTCTTCCTTCTTCGCCGCGTAAAGATTCGCCAGTTGCTTGCGCAACGGCTCGATGTAACTCGCGTCTCCCGTCAATAAATAAGCCTCGCCCAGCCCCGTCCGTGCCCCGCGCATATAGTAATTGCGGCCGCTCACCTTCGGATCGAAGTTCCAGCCGAACGTCCCGCCGTACCACTTGCCGCCCCACTCCCCGCCGATCTTGCCATCGAGTCCGATGTTCGTCGGAATGTTGCCGCCGTTCGCCAGAATCCGATCCCGCCACGCCCCCGCATACTCCAGTACCCAATCCCGATACTTCCGCTCGCCCGTCAACGCAAACGCATTGAACCCCAGCGAACACGTCCCCATGTTCAACGGATGATCGCCGCGCACATTGCTCGCCGCCCGATAGCGCTCATGCCTCTCCGGATGACCCTCCACCACCTCCCCGCCCCAATCGAACACCGTTGCCGGCGTCAGAATCGGACCACGGCTGCCGTTCAGCAAACTCCGCACGATCTTATGCTGTTTGTCGTAGTTCGCCGCCCCCGGATCCTCACCCATGTAGAAGCCCGCAAAACGACGCATCCGCCGCACATACTCGCCATCCCCCGGCGCCGACAGCGCATAAAAATGAAAAGCCGCCAGTCCCTCGCCCGTGTGCTCCCAATCGAACGAAGTGACGAATTCCTTGAAGAACATGCCGTCCTTCGCCGCCTGCGTCGATGGCGCTTTCGCCGCGGTGAACTGCCGCAGATGCCCTTCCCAGATCCGCCGGTACTGCTGCAGAATCCCGTCCGGCGCGCCCAGCGCGTGGAGTAAGGTCCACGTGTCGAACGTCTCCATCACATCGTCCGGACCATCATTGCCGCCCCAGCGCTCCACGCACCGGAAATACCCGCGCTGATCGACGTACTTCGCCGCGAACTCATCCGCCGCTTCGGCATACGCTTTCAGCAGCGCCCGCTCGGCCAACGCCCATTCCGGCGGCGCCATCGGTCGCTCCACCTTCACCGCCGGCGTCGCGCCCCACACGACAGCGGTCGCCATCCAAACGCACCACGACAACTTCATGGTCATCCACTCTATGCCAACCGGCTACACTAAAGGCGAAAGGATCTCCATGCAAGAACGTGACAACACCTCCGGCGCTCTTTGGTTCGTCGCTGGCCTCGCCATCGGCAGCACCATCGCGCTCCTTTATGCGCCCGCTTCCGGCCAGGACACGCGCCGCAAGATCGCCCATAAGGCCCGCCACGGCCGCCATCGCCTTCAGTCGCAAGGCCGCGAAATGATGGAAAAGGGCCGCGATCTTTACGAGCGCGGCCGTCAGATCGCCGATGAGGCCGCCGACATGTTCGAGCGCGGCCGGGAGATCATGCAGGGCTAATCGAGCACGATTTCGCGGCGTACGCCGCGCAGATCCATCTCGTACTCAATCGTCTCGATCGGGGGCCGCGAGTAATGCCACGTAAAACCGTGCATCGCCCCGCCCCCCATCGGTCGGATAATTTCCTTCTCCACGTCCGCGCAGATCGGGTGCACCGTGTACACCTCGCTGGTCGTCACCTGATCCCAACTCACGCCTAATCCCTTCAGGCGCCCCGACATCAACCCCATCACAAACCGGATCTTCTCGCGTAATCCCACCGGCGACACATCGCCCAGCTTCACCACGTCATGCGGATCGAGCGACCCTTCCGGCAACTCGCCCGCCCCCGCCACCACGAACGTCTTCGCCTTCACCGACGAAGGCACCGTGTACGAGAAGCCATAAATCGACGGCTCCGCCGGCGCGCCCACCGCCGGCGCAATATTTGTTCGCGCCACCGGATTCTGCCCATCCACCAGCAGACCCCACTCCACCAGCGTCTTCACGTAGCCCGCGTTGAACTGGTTGAAGCCCGTAAACGTGAACGGCTTCGGCGACCGCAACTCCATCGCACACAACGCTTCAATCGGACGCTTCGCCGCCAGCACTTCGCTGCGCACCCGCGCCAACCCCGCCGCCAGCGGCACCGGCTTCACGAACCGCGCATGCACCACTTCATAACCGGCCTCCGCCACCACTCCTGCCGAATAAGGCGCAATGCCCTTCCAAAAGTGATAGCCGCCCTTAGCGTTCTTCAAAAGCATCCAGCATCGTCTCCAATTTCTCTCGGCACTCTGGCCATTCATCGGCCAGCATCCGAAACCACGCCGTATCGCGCCGCCGATTCTTCAGAATCACATGCGCTTCCTGCACCCCTTCAAACTTGAACCCCATCCGCAGCGCCACCCGCCGCGAGCGCTCATTTAGCGCATTGCACTTCCACTCCAACCGCTGATATCCCAACTCGAACGCGTGCCGCAGCATCAGGTACGTCGCTTCCATCAAGGCTCCGGTCCCTTGCGCACCCGGCGTGTACCAGATATGCCCCAACTCGATCTTCAAATCCGCCGGCGCATTGCTCATGAACGTCTGCACGCCGATCGCCTCGCCACTCGACTTCCACCGCACCACCATCGGCAACAGGTTCGCCGTCCCCGCCAGGCTCCCCAGAAACTGCCGCATCTCCGCGACATCCGCAAACGGACCCGACCCCATATACCGCCACACCACCGGCTCCGGATCATACTCCGGCGCTCCGAATTGCGCGCTCCCGTTCGAGATCTCAAAAAGCCGCTGCGCGTCCGCGTCCAGATCCAGCGGACGCAGTTCCACCCGACTTCCCACCAACGTCACCGGCGCCGGCTTCAACGGCAACTCCCCGCGCAAACGCAGCAAATCTTCCGGCAATGGAGGTGGCAGTTCGTGAAAGGTCATGTGGCGATAATAGGACTATGTTGCCACCGTTTCGGAACGAGCCGTACGCCGACTTTCGCTTGCCCGAAAATCGCGCCGCCATGGAACGAGCCTTGGCCCACGTCCGCGGCGACTTCGGCCGTGAATATCCCCTCCTGATCAACGGCGAAGCCATCCTCACCGACGGCAAGCATCCCAGCTTCAATCCCTCTTACCCTTCTCAGTTGGTCGGCCGCCATCAGAAAGCCACCGCCGAACTCGCCGTGCGCGCGATTCAAACCGCCCACGCCGCCTTCCCCGCCTGGGCCGCCACGCCTCCCGCCGAGCGTATCGCCAAAGTCATCGCCTGCGCCCGCCTCCTCCGCGAACGGAAAAACGAGTTCAACGCCTGGCTCGTCCTCGAAGCCGGCAAGAACTGGAACGAAGCCGAAGCCGACACCGCCGAAGCCATCGACTTCTGCGAATACTACGCGCGCCTCATGGAGAAGCACGCCGCCCCCGAACCCCTCGTCCAAATGCCCGGCGAACGCGGCCACCTTCGCTACCTCGGCTTGGGCGTCGGCATCGTCATTCCGCCTTGGAACTTCCCGCTCGCCATCTTAGTCGGCATGACGGTCGCCGCCTTGGTCGCCGGCAACACCGTCGTCCTCAAACCTTCCAGCGAAACGCCCACCATCGCCGCCAAGTTCGTCGAACTCCTCACCGACGCCGGCTTCCCTCCCGGCACTTATGCCTTTGTTCCCGGCAGCGGTGCCGTCATCGGCGACTTACTCGTCCAACATCCGCTCACCCGCTTTGTCTCGTTCACCGGCTCCCGCGACGTCGGCCTCCGCATCAACGCCCTCGCCGCACAAACCGCGCCTGGCCAAAAGTGGATCAAGCGCGTCGTCGCCGAAATGGGCGGCAAAGACGCCATCATCGTCGATGCCGACGCGGACCTCGCCGCCGCCGCGCAGGGCGTCGTCGCCTCTGCCTTCGGCTTTCAAGGCCAGAAATGCTCCGCCTGTTCCCGCGTCATCGTCGACGCCCAAATCCACGACGCCTTTGTCGAAATGATCAAAGCCCAAACCGAAGCCCTCACCATCGGCCCCGCCGATGACCCCGCTTTTTACCTGGGTCCCGTCATTAGTGACTCCGCTCGTAAGTCGATTCTCAGTTACCTGGACGTGGGCCGTCAGGAAGGTCAGTTAGTCACGGGCGGCGCCCCCGCGCCCGGCGAAGGTTACTATCTCCAACCCACCATCTTCCAAAACATCGAAGGCGACCACCGCCTCTTCCAGGAAGAGATCTTCGGACCTGTCCTCGCCGTCACCAAATCCCGCGACTTCAACCACGCCCTCGCCCTCGCCAACCACTCGGACTACGGCCTCACCGGCGCCATCTACAGCCAGAACCCCGCCCACCTCGAACGCGCCCGGAACGAGTTCTTCGTCGGCAATCTCTACCTCAACCGCAAATGCACCGGCGCCATGGTCGGCGCCCACCCCTTCGGCGGCTTCAACATGTCCGGCACGGACTCCAAAGCGGGCGGCCCCGACTATCTCCTCCAGTTCCTCCAAGCCAAGTCCATCGCGGAGAAAGTCAGCTGACCTTCGACATCGTCATCGTCGGTGCTGGTCCGGCGGGTTTAGCCGCGGCGATTGCCGCCGGCGAATCCGGCGCGCGCGTCGCCCTGCTCGACGATAACCCCACCCCCGGCGGTCAGATCTGGCGCCTTGAGTCCAACTCCTGGACCACGCGCATGCGAGTCTCCGGCGCCGAGTATCTCCCCCACACCACCGTCTATGACGCCCGTCGCGACCATCGCCTCCACGTCCTCCGCGAAGGCGTCGCCGCGGAGATCTCTTACGCCAAGCTCATCCTCGCCACCGGCGCCCGCGAACTCTTCCTCCCCTTCCCCGGCTGGACCCTGCCGCACGTCCTGGGCGCCGGCGGCCTGCAAGCGCTCGTCAAATCCGGCCTTCCCATCCGCGGCAAACGCGTCGTCGTCGCCGGTTCCGGTCCCCTCCTGCTCGCCGTCGCTTCGTACCTTCAGAAAAAGGGCGCCGTCATCCCCCTGATCGCCGAGCAGACCACCGCCCTCGAACTCCTGCTCTTCACCACCGGCATCGAAGCCAACAAGATCAATGAAGCCGGCCGCCTGTTCTGGCAGTTAAAAAGCTCCCGCTATCGCCCCGGCACCTGGGTCACCTCCACCCAGCCCGGCGAAGTCACCCTCAACAACGGTCGCACCGTCCCCTGCGATTACCTCGCCTGCGGCTTCGGCCTCATCCCCAACCTCGATCTCCCCCGCGCCCTCGGCTGCGAACTCCGCAAAGGCGTCGTCGTGGTCGACGAACTCTGCCGCACCACCGTCCCCGACATTCATGCCGCCGGTGAACTCAATGGCATCGGCGGCGAAGAGCTCGCCCTCGTCGAAGGCCGCTTGGCCGGTTATGCCGCCACCGCGCAAACCGTCAAAATCGCCCGCCTCCTTCCCCAACGCCTCAAGCTGCTTGAGTTCCGCCGCCTGCTCGCGCGCACCTTCGCTCCGCGCTACGAACTCCGCCATCTCGCCCAACCCGACACCATCGTCTGCCGCTGTGAAGACGTCCGCTTCGCCCAGTTGCAAGCCTCCGAAGAATGCCGCGACGCCAAACTCCAAACCCGCTGCGGCATGGGCCCCTGCCAAGGCCGCGTCTGCTCCCCCGCCTGCGAATTCCTCTTCGGCTGGCAGCCTGGCACCCAACGCCCGCCCCTCTCGCCCGTCCCGCTCTCCGCCTACCTCACCCGCTCCTAGTCGACCTTCCAGGACGTCCCCGAAACCGTATCATCGGCTTCCACCGTCAGCGTCACCACAATCAGATCCACCGTCTCTGGCAAGGCCAAAGCCACCGGTGGCCGCCAGATGTAGAGCCGCCTCCCGCTCATCCCAAACTCAATCCGGCTCGGCTCCCCCAACACCTGCCGCGCCTGTTGCACGCCTTGCCCCAGCAGCGGCGGCAGCACCCGGTCCAGCATCCGCGCCGCCTGCCGGTCGCGCAATCCCGCCCGCACCCATCCCCACACCGCGATGCCGTAGAACAGCGCGAAAATGGAAAAGATGCTGAGGATTTCGATCACGCTTTTTTAGATGATCCCCCCAAACCCTGAGGGTGTCGAATTTCGTCTCCTCGCCGCCGTCGACGAGGCCTTCGAAGCCGCACGCCAAAAAGCCGGCGACTGGCTCGTCTGCCGCTCCGGCTGCGACGAATGCTGCCGGCGCCCCTTCGCCATCACCCAAACCGACGCCGCCCGCCTCCAGCGCGGCCTCGCCCTCTTACCCCCGGAACTCCAGCAGGACCTCCGCCGCCGTGCCGCCGACGCCCGCGCCCAACTCTCCCCGGACTTCCCCGGTCACCTCGCCTCCGCCACTCTCACCCCCGAAACCGAATGGCGCGACTGGTTCTTCGCCCGCCACACCGGGCTCCCCTGCCCCGTCCTCGACCTCGCCACCGGCTCCTGCCGCCTCTACCACCACCGCCCCATCGCCTGCCGCCTCGCCGGCCCGCTCATCCAAATCGGCTCCACGCGCACCGATCCCTGCCACCGCTGCTTCACAACCGCCACGCCGGAGCAAATAAATTTGACAATAGTAGAAATAAAAGAGCCCGAATTCGCCACCACCGAACCCTCGCCCGAAACCCTCATCGCTTTTGCTCTATAAATATAGAATTAGGCCACCGTCGCCGGCTCAATCGGATTCAGCTCTTCCGGAAACAGCCCCAGCCGATTAATCCCATCGAACGCCGCCACCTTGTAGCACTCCGCCAGCGTCGGATAGTTGAACACCGTGTTGATGAAGTAATCGACCTTGCCCCCAAAGCTCAACACCGCTTGCCCGATGTGCACCAGCTCACTCGCCCCTTCGCCGATGATGTGTACGCCCAGCAACTCCCGCGTATCGGACCGGAAGATCAGCTTCAATAACCCCGTCGTATCGCCAATGATCTGCCCGCGCGCGATTTCCTTATACCGGGCCTTCCCCACCTCGTAGCCGATGCCCGCCTGCGTCAGTTCCTCTTCGTTCTTCCCCACCATCGAAATTTCGGGGATCGAGTAGATGCCATACGGGAACAACTCCGGCACGCTCCGCGCCTGCACGCCGAACGCATGGCACACCGCGATCCGCCCTTGCTCCATCGACGTCGACGCCAGCGCCGGAAAGCCGATCACATCCCCCACCGCATACACCGACGGCACCGACGTCTGGTAATACTCGTTCACCTTCAGCCGGCCGCGATCGTCCGGCACTAGGCCCGCATTTTCGAGCCCTAGCCTGCCCGTCGCCCCCGTCCGCCCGATCGAGTACAGCGCCTTGTCCGTCACCGTCTGCTTACCGCTATCGAGGAAGATCTTCACCCGCTGCCCGTGCTCGTCTTCCATCAGTTCCAGATGATCCACGCTCTCATTCAGCCGCAGCGTCACCCGATCCTCGCGCAAGTGATACGTCAGCGCGTCGGCCACCTCATGATCCACAAACGGCAATAGCCGTTCGCGCTTATCGATCAGCGTCACCCGCACGCCCAACGCCGCGAACATGCTCGCATACTCGCAACCGATCACGCCGGCGCCCACCACCGCCAGCGACTTCGGCAGCTTGTCCAGATACAGCACATCGTCGCTCGTAAAGATCCGCTGATTGTCGAACGGAATGTGCGGATCGCGCGTCACTTCCGTGCCCGTCGCAATCACAATCTTTCGCGCCCGCACCGTGCGCGACGTGCTGCCGTCCACGTACTCCAGGTGCACCGCATCCGGCCCGCAAAAACTCGCCGCCGCGCCGATCAACTCCACGCCATTGCGCATCAACTGATGCCGCGTCACGTCGATCTCATGCTGAATCACCTTGTTGGTGCGCAGCAGGAGATCCTGCATCGTAATGTCCTGCTTCACCCGGTAGGACGCCCCGTAAAACTCCCGCTCCCGATAGCCCGAAAGATCCAACACCGCCTCGCGCAGTGTCTTGGAAGGGATCGTGCCCAGGTTCACGCTCACTCCGCCCACCACGGTCTTCTTCTCGATAATCGCCACGCGTTTATCGAGCTTCGCGCCCTGAATTGCCGCGCGCTGCCCCGCCGGTCCGGAACCGATCACCAGCAGGTCATAGTCGTAGTGGGAAGCGGACATAGCACTCATTGTAAGGGGTCCCCCGATGCAGCAACGGCCGCCTTCCGGGAGCGAGCTCCCCTCCGGCGGCCGTTGCTACTTCACTTGATTGGGATGAACTTGTTAGCGATTGGGCGATT
Organism: Bryobacteraceae bacterium; assembly: GCA_965229305.1. Taxonomy (GTDB): domain Bacteria; phylum Acidobacteriota; class Terriglobia; order Bryobacterales; family Bryobacteraceae; genus JALHNI01. Next base: position 151,875 of record CBDDIZ010000026.1, read on the forward strand.
CCAGATGCAAGCCCTTATGAATCGCATACAGCGCGAGTTCCAGGCGATCCGACACACCCAACTTGTCGAAGATGTTGTGCAAGTGGTTCTTCACCGTCTGCTCGCTGATAAACATCTTCTCGGCCATTTCCTTGTTTTTATAACCCTGCGCCACCAGCGCCACGATTTCGCGCTCGCGCGTCGAAAGCGGCGAACGTTCGCGATTCTTGCCGCCCGAGGCCGCCGCCATCGCTTCGCCCGGCGTCGCAAACTGACGCATCACCGCCGCCGTCGTATGCGAATCCAGCCAGATCTCGCCCGAATGCACCTTGCGAATCGACTTCGCAATCAGATCCGGCGCCGTCTGCTTCAGCACAATGCCGCTGCAGCCCAGCTTCATCGCCTGCACAAATTCGTTCTTGTCTTCTGACGCCGTCAACACGATCACCCGCGTCTTGCGGTTGGTGTGCTGCAACGTCTGCAACGCCGTCAAACCGTCCATGTTGGGCATGCGCAAATCCAGCAGCAGCACGTCCGGCTCGAGCGCCGTCACCCGCTCCAACACTTCCCGGCCATCCCCGGCTTCTCCCACCACTTCGATGTCCTCGTCGAGCGACAACAAACGGCGCAGCCCATCCCGCACGATCGGATGATCGTCGGCGATCAGCACCCGGATCGTCCGCTTCGCCGTGGGCGTATTGCTTTCGTCGTCACCGGCCCGGCCCAGGGCCGCCGGCGTCGACGGTTCGCCCATCTCGCTCACTTCGGCGGTTTGCGGCTCCAGTTGCTTCGTATCGAGCGCCAAGGCACCCTGCGTCGTGCTCGGCATCGCGTTCGGCTTCGTCATCTCGTCTCCTCGGGGTGGCCAACACTCCTCGCTGCGTTCAGAGCCCTGAATACTGGCCCCTCGCCGCGATCGGCTTGGCTCTTCATGTTTTGCTTTGATTCGAGTTTGGACGAGTTCCAGTACGCTTCCTACTCGGAGTAACCCTGAGATGAACCATCGTTTCACCTGAGTCAGTTCTAAGTATCCCCACACGATCTCGTACTAAAGTCGGCTCCCATTTGCGCCCGCCCAGCCGATTGCGTTAGAACTTGAGGATGCTCCGTACCATCGTCTTCGCCTTCCTTACCCTCGTCACCCTTCTCCCCGCTCAGCAAAAAAGCCCGCAGGTGAAATGGGAGCCGATCTTCGACGGCAAGTCGCTCAACGGCTGGGTAAATATCGGCAAAGAGGAGTGGTTAGTTGAGGACGGTGTCCTCCATGGCAAAGCCATCACCAAGGCGTACGGCTACCTGCAGACCGAAAAGACCTACCAGGACTTCGAAATGGCCCTCAAATTCAAGTGCGAAGGCACCGGCAACAGCGGCGTCTTCTTCCACGTCGGCTTCAAACCCGGCACGCCGGACGTCAGCCAGGGCCTCCAGTTCGAAGTCGATTGCACCTTGAACGAGCACACCGGTGGCATCTATGGCGATGGCCGTGGCTGGGTCGTCTGGCCCACCGCCGAAAACGAATCCGTCGTCCGCCGCGGCGATTGGAACGAGATGGTCCTCAAGGTCGTCGGCAACCGTTACATCTCGCGCCTCAACGGCGTCGTCATGATCGACTTCACCGACCCCAACCCCAAGTCCTTTGACGGCCCCATTGCCCTCCAACTCCACTCCGGCGGCGCCGGCAACATGAAGTTCAAGGACATCCTCCTCCGCGACCTCACCAAGCGCTAGTGCGCCCCGCCTAGGTCCGCGGCGCTCGCAAAAACTTATTGAAAAACGCGATCGTCTTCTGCCATGCGTCGCACGCGGCGGTCGCGTTATAAGCCGCTCCTGTATCGTTGTGAAAGGCGTGCCCCACGCCCTCGTACACATTGAGCCCGAACACCTTTTGCTGACTCAGCATCAGCGTCATCGTCGTCGCCATCCGCGCCGTCAGCGACCGATCGCGCTCCGCATACATCCCCAGCACTGGCGTCCGAATCTGCGCGATCTCCGCCTCGGTAATCGGCGCGGACCCGTAAAACGGCACCGCCGCCGCCATCTCCGGCAACCCCACAATCAGATCCCACACGTTCTGCCCACCCGCGCAGAACCCCACCGTGCCAATCCGGTCGTGGATCACCGTCCCCTCCAACCCCTTCAAATACGCCAGCGCGGCAATCAGATCGCTGCGCCGCTCGTAGGGCGTCGTGCGATTGTAGGCGGCTGTCTGCTGCGTTGGCTCCGGAAACGCTCCCGTCCCGCCCTGCCGCGAAAGTAGATCCACCCCCAACGCCACAAACCCCGCCCGCGCCGCTCGCCGCGTCACGTCGCGAATATGCTCCACCAGGCCGCGATTCTCGTGAATCACGATCACCGCCGGCTGCGCCTCAGTCATCCCCTTCGGCTTCACCAGATATCCCAACATCCGCCCCGCCGGTCCCGGGAACTCCACGTCGCGCCCCTCGAGATCTGCCGCATCCGCCGGCACCTTCACATCCGCCGGACACGCCGTCGCCTGGGCCTTCAATTCCTCAAAGCCCCCCAGCGCCGCCAAAGCCGCCGTCAGGCTGCCCGTCACCTTCACCACTCGCTGCACCAACTCCCGTCGATCAAACGCCCCATCGACGTACAGGTGGACCAACTCGTCAATCGGATTCGTGCTCTGGTACATAAGTGCCCTCCATAATCCTTGATCAGTCAATGAAACTCAACCCCTCACCCGTCTTTTCTCTTTCCGCGAAACGTTTGCCTCAAGTAGGGTTTACATTGAGTTGTGACACCGAGCCTCGTCCTCCTCGTCGCCTCCCTCGCCCAGACCTTCCCTCCCGTCGTCACTCCCCGCGGCGTCGTCAACGCTTTCACCCAACAACCCGCCCCGTCCGTCGCCTCACCCGGCGCCCTCATCTCGATCGAAGGCATCAACCTCGGCCCCACCTCCGAGATCACCGCTTCCGGTCTCCCCCTGCCCAAACAACTCGGCGGCCTCGAAGTCCGCATCAACGACCGTCCCGCCGCCCTCTACTCCGTCTCCCCGGACCGCATCCTCGCCCAAGTCCCCTATGACACCCCACCAGGACTTTCGATAATTGTAGTAAAACGAGGCGACCTCACCTCCCGCCCTGCCCGCATCAACCTCGTCCCCTCCCTCCCCAGCCTCCGCACCACCGCTGACTCCGGCTTCGGCCCCGTCGTTTCTAAGGATTCCGCCCTTTCTCTCACCGGACTCGGCCCCACCGACCCCGCCCTCTCCGACGGCGACGCCCGCTCCGACGCCCCTCCCAAATCTCCCCTCCGGGTCTTCATCGGCGGCTGGCCCGCTAACGCCCGCGTGACCCATTCAGCCGACCAGCCCGGCGTCTTCCAACTTCAGCTCGAGACACCCGCCAAGGCCCTTCCCGGCGATCCGATCATCGTCCTCCAGGATGGCCGCCGCTCAAACCCCGCCGTCCTTGGCAGCTTGGCCAAGCCAGATTCTCTATTTATGTCGTTTCCAGACGGCACCCCCGAATTGCGCACCATTCTCTCCTCGGATCTCCGCGCCACCTTCCTCGCTGCCACCGGCGTCCGCGCATCGAACGGCTGCTACACCGGCCTCCTCTTTGACCTCGCCGCGAAAACCTCCGCCAAGCTCCCCGAGTGCCTCGCCGCCGACACCGCCAACGCCCTCACGCCCTTCCAGGCCCCCGTCGACAATTCCGTCCTCGCCTCTTTCGTCGGTCCCGCCAAAAGCCAGGAAGAGATCAGCGACCAAGTCTACCTCTGGAACGCCACCCAAGCCGAGCCCCGTATCGTCAAGCTCCCCGCCGCTAGCCGACTTCTCGTCTCCACACCGGACGGCAACCTCGCCGCCCTGCTCACCGGCAACCAGGCCGTCACCATTGATGCCGCCTCCGGAGAAGTCAAAACCCTCGAGAATCCCGCCGGCCTCTTTGCCGGTGCCCTCCAAGGGGCACTCCCCGGCGGCGGAGCCAACCTGGGCGCCGCGCTCCCCACCCTCGACCTCGGCAACGGCCTCAACAAGATCCTCACCCAACCCACCGGCGTCGGTCAGGGCACCCGCTTCACCGTCGTCGGCGATAGCACCGACGACCCCACCAAAGCCAAGATCGTCGCCCTCAATCCCCAGAACGCCGTCACCCAAACCCGCGACTTTCCCGACGGCTGGCTCCCCCTCGCCGCCCCCGCCCCTCAGGGCGTCGGCCTCCCCGGTGGCGCGCAACTCCCCGCCGCCCTCACCCGCCTCTCGGTCACCTCCATCTTCGATGGCCCCCAGCGCACCTACTACGTCATCGCCCGCCGCGCCGACAACTCCCGCCATGGCCTCATCGCCGTCCGCACCGACCGCGACGAAGTCCGCGCCCTCGAATTCCCCGACGGCTGGTTCGCCACCGCCTGCACCGCCAACATCCGCTTCTTCAATGTCGAACTCGTCCGCCGCTTCGGCTTCCTCGCCTCCAACAGCGCCGACCGCGCCTTTACCACCGCCTGCTCCGCCTCCGGCTTCCTGCTCTTTGACCTCGACGACCAAAAGATCTCCGCTGTCCCTCTTCCTGGCGCCGGCCAGTTCAGCGCCACCCAGGGCACCGACGAGATGAACGACTACATCTTCGGCTCCAACATCGACCCCTCCCGCCAGGGCACCGCCGACACCTTATATATGCTCGACGGCGTCACCGGCACCGCCTTCCGCATCGACCTCCCCGCCGGCCTCAGCGGCTTCGCTCAACTGCGCTCCGTCCCTTCCATGAACCTCTTAATCGGTCTCGCCCGTGAACGTACCCAGCCCGGCGATGCCGGCCTCGTCGTCTTCGACCTCGCCCGGGGCCAAGGCACCCTCTTTCCCACCCCCGATGGTTTCACCGCCGTCCAGATCGTCGACGTCTTCCCCGCCACGCGAAAAGTCATCGCCCGCGGCACCCGCCCCGGCAACACCGGCACTCAACTCCTCATCTATGACCTCCGCAACGGCGACCTCCAGGTCGTCGAGAACCCCGATGGCGTCGCCTTCGTCGGTGCTCCGGTCGCCGCCGCCCCGGGTGCCGGTGGCGGTCAACCCGGTCAGCCCGGCGGCCCCGGTCAGGGGGGAGGCCAAGGCGGCGCCGCGGCAGCCGGAGTCAATCTCCGTGCCAATCTCCGGGCCAACGCCGTCATCGCCCTCACCTACTCCGCTGACCGCCGTCAGAACGGTCTCCTCGTCGTCCGCCTGCCGTAATTCATCACGAAATTCTTCGCCTTTAAACATAAAACTGAAGCTAAAATCTACATTTACTCAGTTTTCTGTAAAATTCGGTACGATCAGTACTCGATAAATCCCTTGGAAAGTAATCCATCTAACTGATAAGCTCCCATTACTGTGGGCCATTGACTTGGACCCGTGACATCAGCCCGCAGTAATAAGTTCTCGCACGGTCGTTTTGGAGGAACCCCATGTTGAGTAAGTCGATCACTATCGCCTGCCTATCGGCAGCTCTCTCTTTTGGCCAAGGCCTAGTTGCCACCAGCCCCCTCGTCAGTTTCCCCGCCGCCACCTGGGGCGGCACTGGCATTCCCAATGACGCAGTCGCGGTCAGCAGTTTCCAGAACGGCGGCAACAATCTCACCCTCGCCATGAACGCCACCCAGCGCTACGCGGCTCCGCCCGTCACCAACAACGGCGCCGGCACCTATTTCGCCACCGCCGGCCCCGGCGACGCCCCCAATTTCGGCTATGCCCAGTGGAATTTCAACTTCTACGTCCAGGCCAACAACACGCTCAACCCTTCCGTGAGCGCCCTGGACCTGTATACGTTCAAGCTCTTCTACGACATGAATCCGGCCAGCTTCAACGACGCCGCCACCCTCGGCAACTTCAACGTCACCACCGCCTTGAACGACGTCGCCGCTCCCGTCGGCGTGATTCAAAACTCCTGGAATCTGGGCTTTGGTTTCTTGCGCAGCGTCCCCCCAGTGAACGCCGCTCCTGCGGGCTATCAGAACCCCGGCGGTATCCCCTTCGATCCGAACGCGCTGGGCCACTACACCTTCTCACTCGTCGCCTACAACGGTGCTAATCAGGAAGTGGGTCGAGTTACAATCCATGTTAGTACTTCTGGTATTACCATACCCAACCCCACCGATAGCTACTTACTCCGCTATATCTCCAACCTGAACATCGGCGACTCCGTGATCAACATCACCAACTCCGGCGCTCGCGGCGCCAGCGTCTACGCCGGCACCACCACCAGCACCACCGGCACTCTCTGCGCGAACGTTTACGCCTTCTCGCCCGACGAACAGATGATCGGCTGCTGCTCTTGCCCGGTCACGCCCAATGGCCTCGTCTCGCTCTCGGCGAAAAACGACATCATCAGCAACACGCTGACCCCGGCCGTGCCCACCTCGATCGTCGTCAAGCTCGTCGCCAGCATCCCCGCCTCCGGCGCCAGTGGCTGCAGCAACTCGGCTACCACCGTCACCCCGCTCACCGTCACCCCGGCGGCCAACCAGCTCACCACCGGCATGCACGCCTGGGCCACTACCATTCACACCGGTGTCACCGCCAACCCCGTCATCACCGAAACGCCCTTCGCTCGCGGCACCCTGAGCGTCACCCCTGGCGTCGGTCTCGACATCGGCGAGTTGGCCCGCCTCTCGCAGAGCTGCACGCAAATCAACGCGATCGGCAGCGGCTTCGGCATCTGCCGCTCCTGCCGTCTCGGAGGACTGGGAGCCGGCCGACTCTAACTCTCGGACCCCTCCCAGGGACCCCAGCGGGGCCGGATGGTGCGCAAGCCTCCGGCCCCGCTTCTTTTTTGTTCCCGCCGCCAACGCCCTATAATGAACGCCATGTCCCGCCTTGTCGTTTTTCTCCTGGCCGCGCTTCCCATCTTCCCCGCTCTCACCGGCCTCGAGATCACCCAACGCCAGGACGTCGGTTCCCGCTACGAACGCCTGCGCGGCAAAGCCACCTTCCGCCTCGACCCCAAGCTCCCCGCCAACCGCAACATCCGCGACCTCGAACTCGCCCCCCGCAATGCCCAGGGCCTCGTCGAGTTCTCCGCCGACATCGAAATCCTCAAACCCCGCGACCCCGCCCACGCCAACGGCACCCTCCTCCTCGACGTCATCAACCGCGGCGGCCAAACCATGGGCATGTTCACCGAAGACTTCCTCATGCAGCATGGCTTCACCGTCGCCTGCGTCGGCTGGCAGTGGGACGTCCCTCCCAGCCCCACCAAGCTCCGCCTGTATCCCGCTCACGCCAAAGGCGTCGAAGGCCTCGTCCGCGCCCAGCTCACCATTCATGAGCCCACCACCGTCATGAACCTCGCCGACCGCGACCACCAGGCTTACCCCGTCGCGAACCCCAAAGGCCTAGAGCTCACCGTCCGCGACACCCCCGCCGGCCCCCGCACCGTCGTCCCCGCCGCCAATTGGAAGCTGAACGGCACCCAGCTCGAAATGCCCGCCGGCTTCAAAGTCGGCTCCACCTACGAACTCATCTACCCCTCGCGCGACCCCGCTATCGTCGGTTTGGGCATCGCCGCCACCCGCGACTGGGTCGCCTACCTCAAAACCGGCACCACTGCCAAACTGCCCCTCGCCGACCAGGGCCGCGTCCTCAAACGCGCCATCGGCTACGGCAGTTCCCAAAGCGGACGCTTCCTCCGCACCATGCTCTTCTACGGCCTCAACACCGACGAAAGCGGCCAAATGGCCCTCGACGGCGTCTGGGCCAATGTCGCCGGCGCCGGCCGCGGCAGCTTCAATCATCGCTTCGCCCAAGCCTCCCGCGACGGCCACCCCACGATGAACTTCTTCTACCCCACCGACATCTTCCCCTTCACCGATCTTCCCGAGAAAGACCCCGTCACCGGCGAATCGGCCGGCCTCCTCCCGGACCCGGCCCACGCGCCCAAAATCTTCTATACCAACGGCAGCTACGAATACTGGGGCCGCGCCGCGTCGCTCATTCACACCTCTCCCGACGGCAAATCCGACGCCCCCCTCGCCCCCAACACCCGCATCTACTTCGTCGCCGGCTCCCAGCACGGCCCCCAGAAGTTCCCGCCCGCCACCGTTAAAAACGCTGCCCACCTCGCCAACTCCAACGACTATCGCCCCCTCTACCGCGCCCTGCTGATCGACTTCCACGAATGGCTCAAGGACGGCACCGCGCCCCCTGACTCCGTCTACCCCCGCCTCGACCAAAAGCAGCTCATCCCTGCCAGCTACTGGAGCTTCCCCAAATCCATCAGCACCACCACCCCCTCCCGCGCCTCCACCGGTCTCCGCCTCGATTTCGGACCGGACTTCGCCACCAAAGGCATCGCCGCTAAAGAGCCGCCCACCGTCGGTGAGCCCTTCCCCGCCCTCGTCCCCCAAATCGACGACGACGGCAACGAGATCGCCGGCATCAAGCTGCCTCAAGTCGCCGTCCCCCTCGCCAGCTACACCGGCTGGAATCCGCGCACCGACGTCTTCACCACCGACACCTACAACATGGTCGGCGCCACCATTCCCTTCCCCAAAGCCAAAATCCTGGAAAAATACGGCACCCGCGAAGAGTACCTCACCAAGACCAAAGCCGCCATCCGCGACCTCGTCGCCCGCCGCCTCCTCCTCGCCGCCGAAGCCGATCAGCTCGAAAAGAACGCCGCCGCTCAGTGGGATTGGTTCATCGCTCGCTAATGCCCCCTCCCCAGCCCCTGATTCTCGGCATCGAAACCTCCTGCGACGAAACGGCCGCCGCCGTCGTCGAGCAAGGCGGACGCATCCTCGCCTCCACCGTCGCCTCCCAGCTCGACACCCACGGGAAGTACGGCGGCGTCGTCCCGGAACTCGCCTCCCGTCAACACCTCCGCGCCATCGTCCCCGTCGTCCGCGAAACCATGACCCAGGCCAACCTCCGCTGGTCTGACCTCTCAGCCATCGCCGTCACCGAAGGACCCGGCCTCAACGGCGCCCTCCTCGTCGGCCTCACCTACGCCAAGTCCCTCAGCTTTGCCACCGGCCTCCCGTTAATCGCCGTCAATCATCTCGAAGGCCACATCCACGCCGCCGTCATGGAAGCCGACCCCGCCTTGCCCGCTCTCGCGCTGGTCGTCTCCGGCGGTCACACCCATCTCTTCGAAGTCGCCGCCGGCTGGCGCTATCGCCTCCTCGGCCGCACCCGCGACGATGCCGCGGGCGAAGCCTTCGACAAAGTCGCCAAACTCCTCGGCTACGGCTATCCCGGCGGCCCCCTCATCGACGCCATCGCGCCCCACGGCAACTCCCAGGCCTTCGCCTCCGAGTTCACCGTCCCCCGTATCAAAGGCGCCTCCCAGGATTACAGCTTCAGCGGCTGGAAGACCGCCGTCCTCCGCTGGACCGAAGCGCGCGACCTCACCGCCGAGATTGCCGCCCGCAAGGCCCTCTTCGCCGCTCAACCCCGCGCGCCCCTCCACCAATGGCTTGCCCTCACCCCCCAGCCCACGCGCGATCTGCTGGCTTCCTTTCAACACGCCGTCGTCACCGAACTCCTCCGCCGCGCCACCCGCGCCGCCGAAGAAATGGACGCCCAATCGATGATCGTCTCCGGTGGCGTCGCCTGCAACTCCGAACTCCGCCGCGCCGCCGGTCGCCTCAAGCTCGGCTACCCCATCTATTTCCCGGAAGCCAAGCTCTCCACCGACAACGCCGTCATGATCGCCGCCGCGGCCTTCCCCAAACTCGCCCGCCGCGACTTCGCTCCCCTCACCTTGCGGCCCCAAGCGAGCCTGCAACTGGCACAATAGAAGAAAGAGACCCGACTTGGATACGCGTTCGAAGATCATCTCGCTGGAGCAGGCAGCGAGCCGCAGCATTCCCCATTTAGTCCTCGGCTATTTTGACCCCGTCGTGGCCGCGCACGTCGAGCGCCTCCAAGCCCTCGCTCCCTGCACGGTCAGCCTCCTCGACCCGCCCGGCGCCCTCCTGCCCCTTCGCGCCCGCGCCGAACTCGTCGCCGCCCTGGCCAGCGTCGAAACCGTCATCCTCGGCGATGCCCGCGCGCAGGCCCAAACCCTCACCGACCTCACCGCCGCCGACCTCGACACGCGCCGTCAACTCATCGAGCGCGTCCGTCATCGCTCCGCCACTCCCGCCCTATGAACATCCTGGTGATCCGCCTCGGCGCCATGGGCGACATTCTGCACACGTTGCCCGCCGTCGAAGCCCTGCATCGCCGCTACCCCGCCGCGCGCCTCCACTGGATCGCCGAACCCCGCTGGCATCCGCTGCTCGCCGGCCATCCGGCCCTCGCCAGCCTGCTTCCCTTCAACCGCCGTTCGCTGGCCGCCTTGCTGGAAACCCGCCGCGACCTCCGCCGCCTCCACCTCGACCTCGCCCTCGACTTCCAAGGCCTCATCAAGTCCGCCCTCGTCGCCCGCTTGTCCGGCGCCCGCCGCATCGTCGGCTCCGCCAATCCCCGCGAAACACCCGCCGCTTGGTTCTATCAGGAACGTCTCACCAGCCGCGCCACGCACATCGTCCACCAGCACGCGGACCTCGCCCAGGTTACTGACCTTAAGCCCATTCATCTCCCCGCCGGCCAACCCGAAGGCGAACTCCCCTCCGGCCCCTTCGTTCTCGCCAGCCCCTTTGCTGGCTGGGTTTCCAAGCAATGGCCCCTCGAAAACTTCGCCACCCTCGCGAAGCTCCTCCCCGTCCCCCTCGTCCTCAACGTAGCGCCCCACCAGGCCGCTGACGTCGCCGGCCTGGGTCACGTCCACGTCTCTTCCCTCGCCGGACTCATCCACGCCACCCGCCGCGCCACCGCCGTCGTCGGCGTCGATAGCGGCCCCCTGCATCTCGCCGCGGCCCTTGGCAAACCCGGCGTCGCCCTCTTCGGCGGCACGGACCCTGCCCGCAACGGCCCCTACGGCGGCACCTTCCAAGTGCTCCGCCACCCCCATGCCATCACTACCTATCAGAGAGGAACGACGCTCGATCCGCTCATGCGCGATCTGACGCCCACACAGGTGTATGCCGCCCTCGCGCCCCACTTGGTTTCCCAAACCCTACGCTGACGCCGTCCAAAGGCTGCGCGTCCCCCTGGGCTTCGTCCTGGTGGGCGCCTTCGCTTGGCTCGCCGAACCCAACGCTCAATCCCTCGCCCTCGGCCTCCCCTTGGCCCTGGCCGGACTGGCCTTGCGCGCCTGGGCCGCCGGCTGTCTGTACAAGAATCAGCGCCTCGCCACCGGTGGCCCTTACGCCATCACCCGCAACCCGCTGTATTTGGGCACCCTCACCGTCGCCGCCGGACTCGTCCTCGCCACCCGCCGCTGGGAACTCGCCCTTCTTTTTGGCGCCGCCTTCTTCCTGATCTACTTCCCCACCATCGAGCAGGAAGAACAGCATCTGCGCAATTTGTTTCCCCAGGACTTCCCGGACTACGCCCGCCGCGTCCCGCTCCTCTGGCCCCGCTTCGGCACCGGTCTCACCGGCGAACCCTTCCGCTGGAGCCAATACCGCCGCAACCAGGAATATCAGGCCGCCCTCGGACTTCTCCTGGGCTCCGCCATCCTCTTTTTGAAACGCTAAGTGCCACCGGCCCCCTGGCCGGTCAACTAGTCCACCATCGCCAGAATCCGCGCCGGATCCGGCTCCGCCTCGTCGATCCGAATCACGTCGAGGCTCCCCACGCCCGACGGCTTCCAACGCTCGAAGAACGTCTGGTTCACCGCGCCCTTGAAGAACACCATCAGCGGAATGGCCGAGGCAGCCGCGGCATGGCAGCCCGCCGAATCATAACCCGCATAGAACGCACTCTGCCGGATCAGATCGGCAAACTGCGCAAAGCTCCCGCGATGCAGTTCCACACCCGGAATCCCCGCTGCCGCCCGCTCCGCCCGCTCGGCTTCTTCGCCGCCCGGCCCGCGATCCACCACCACCGGCATCCCACGCTGCGCCAGCTTCCGCAGCAACTCCCGCTCAAACGGATCGTTCACCCGCTTGGCCGGATTCTCGCCCACGCCGAAGCTCACCGTAATGAACTTCTCGCGCCGCGGCTTCGACATCGGATCGATGTACGCCTTGGAATCCACCCCGAACGTCTCGCGGATCCAGCGCGCCGCCAGCACCGGCAGCGCCGCATTCGTACCCGCTCCGTAAGCCCGGCTCTCGAAGAAGTAGTAATTCTCCTCCGGACACACCGGCAACAAGCCCAACTGGCTGATCCGGCTATCCGGATCCACCAGAATCCCCGACTTCAGGTTCAGCCGCTCCATCAGATTCACGTACAGCGGAGCGCCCCGCTTGAACGGCATCGGATAGAAGCCCACGCGCGAATCGTTCTCAAACAGCTCATACGACTTGCGATCGCCAATCAGCCACACCGTCGCATTCCGGAACCGCCGCTTCAACCCGTCAATCATCACGCTGGTCACCGCGATATCGGCCCCCAGCGTCACGCGTGACAGCACGTACACGTCGCGCACCGAATCCGGCGCCTTCCCCTGATACAGCCGCGGACGCCGCATCCGCCGGTAATGATCGAGCAGATCCTTCTCGTTCAGATCCCGCGCTTCCTGCGCCAGCACCCACGAAAACATCTCCGCATACACATCGCACAGCCGCGGGTCGAACCGGTCGGCCAGCCCTTCCGCCACCACGCGAATCAATGACGCGTCGCCCCGGATGGCGTTCACGTCCTCCTTCGACCACATGTGTCCGGCGACACACTGCTCGAGTACATGCTCGGCGATGGGGTTAGTTAAGGTACTTTCCAACGATCAACTCCAGCTTCTTCTTCGTCGCCGGCGGCACCGCCTTAGGATCGGTCAGCAGCGCGTGCGCCAACGCCGAAGAGCACTTGCAGGTCCGGAACTTCTCCGTCTCCAGCCGCTCCACCACGTGCTTCACCAACTTCGTGGCGTTCTCGGCATTCTTCGTCAGATTCGCAATGATGTCCGCCACGGTCACCGCATCGTGATCCTCGTGCCAGCAATCGTAGTCGGTCACCATCGCCACCGTTACGTAGCAAAGCTCGGCCTCCCGCGCCAGCTTCGCCTCCTGCAGATTCGTCATCCCGATCACGTCCATGCCCCAACTCCGGTACACGTTGCTCTCGGCTTTGGTTGAAAACGCCGGGCCTTCCATGCACAGATAGGTGCCCCCCAACTTGGCCGTAATGCCCAAGTCGCCACAGCTTTGATGGACGACGTCCGCCAACTCATTGCAAATAGGATCGGCAAAGCTGACGTGGGCCACTAGACCGTCACCAAAAAAGGTCGACACCCGCCCACGTGTGCGGTCGAAAAATTGCTCCGGAATCACAAAATCCAGCGGCCGGTGCTCTTCCTTCAGCGACCCCACCGCCGACAGCGACAGAATCCACTCCACGCCCAACTGCTTCATCCCATGGATGTTGGCCCGGAAGTTCAGCTCCGAAGGGGAAATCCGGTGGCCCCGGCCATGCCGCGGCAGAAACGCCACGTCCTTCCCGGCCAGCTTCCCCACCATGTAGGCGTCTGACGGCGCCCCGAACGGTGTCTCCAGCACCACTTCTTCCTGCAGTTCAAACCCCGGCATCGAATACAGTCCGCTGCCGCCAATGATCCCGATCTTCGCTTTTGCGCTCACGAATTCTCCACTAATTCCAGAAGGACTCCTCCGGTCGATGCCGGATGGATAAAGACATAACGATGGCCGCCCGCCCCGATGCGCGGCTCATTCAATACGCGGCTCCCCGCCGCCTTCAGCCGCGCCACCGCAGCTTCCAGATCCGGCACCCGCAGCGCCACATGATGCAGCCCCGGCCCGTGCTTTTCCAGAAACTTACCGATCACCGACTCGGTTTCCGTCGGCTCCAACAACTCGATCCGGCTTTCCCCCGCCGCCAGCATCGCCACGTTCACCCGCTCGCCCGCCACCGTCTCCCGCGCCGTCACCGGCAACCCCAATTGATCCCGATAGAAATGCAGCGCGCCTTCCAGCGAAGCCACCGCAATCCCTAAATGGTCAATCGGAAATTGGTTGTCCACGTTCGATCCGTCCTACCCATTCGCTCACGATCGTGTAAGGATCCCGCTCGCGCCGCGCCACCTGGCCCGCCGCCTGCTCCACCACCGCCGCCGGTAGCTTCTCTGTCAGCCGCTCCCGCAACATCGCCCTCAAGCGACCCTGCCACGGGCGAGCCCGGTCGCGGCCTTCGCGCGCCGCATAACCTCTTGCCTTTTCAAGCACTTCTGCGATTCCCGCACCCTCGTGCGCCACCGTGCGCACAATCGGCGGCTGCCAGCCATCGGGCCGATGGGCCAATCCCAACAGAAATTCCACTTCGCTCTGCAGCTTCTCAATGCCCGGCTGATCGGCCTTGTTCAGCACATAGACATCGGCGATTTCCATAATACCCGCTTTAAGGGCCTGTACGTCATCCCCCATGCCGGGTACCAATACCACCAGCGTCGCATCGGCCAGCCCGGCGACTTCCACCTCGTCTTGCCCCACACCCACCGTTTCGACAAGAATAGTAGAAAAGCCCGCCGCGTCCAACAGCACCACCAGATCCCCCGTCGCCACCGCCAACCCGCCCAACGCTCCGCGCGTCGCCATCGACCGGATGAATACCCCTTCATCCGCATAATGCGACTGCATCCGGATCCGGTCCCCCAAAATCGCCCCCGCCGTAAACGGACTGCTCGGGTCCACCGCGATGATCCCCACCTTGCCGCCCTCGGCGCGCACCGCCCGCGCCAACTGATCCGTCAGCGTACTCTTCCCCGCCCCCGGCGGCCCCGTAATCCCGATTACCAGCGCCTTCCCGCTATGCGGAAACAACGCCTTCAATAGTTCACGCGCCTCGGCCGACCGGTTCTCCACCAGAGTGGCGGCGCGAGCCACCGCCCGCGCCTCCCCTCTCAGAATCCGCTCGACCAACGCCCCGTTACCGCTGCACGCGGCCGGATCCGCCGCCCTTGATCAGGCCTTCCACCTCTTCCGCCGAAAAGCGGTTGAAGTCGCCCGGAATCGAGTGCTTCAGGCACGAAGCCGCCACCGCGAACTCCAGCGCATCCTGATCGTTGTCCTTCGTCAGCAAGCCCCACAACAGCCCGCCGGCGAAGCAATCGCCGCCGCCCACGCGATCCACAATGTGCGTGATCTCGTAGTGCTTGCTCAACAGGAAGTCCTTCCGGTTGTGCAGACACGCGCTCCAGCCATTGTGCGAAGCGCTCTTGCTCTCGCGCAGCGTAATCGCGATCTTCTTCACCTTCGGATACGACTTCAGCACTGCCTCAGCCAACGCCTGATACTGCGCCCGATCGAGTTCGCCCGAATGCACATCGACGTCGACCTTCACGCCGAGCGCCATCTGGCAGTCTTCTTCGTTCGCAATCAGCACATCGGTGAGTTCGGCCAGGCGCGGCATCACTTCCGCCGCCTTCTTGCCGTACTTCCACAGATTCTTGCGGAAGTTCAAGTCACACGACACGGTCAAGCCCATCTCGCGCGCCTTCTGCATGCCTTCCACAGCTAAGTCCGCGGTCGACTGGCTCAACGCCGGCGTAATCCCCGTCGTATGGAACCAACCCGCGCCCGCCAGCGACTTCGCCCAGTCAATCGCCCCCGGGCCCGCCTGCGCAATCGACGAGTAATCCCGGTCATAAAGCACCTTCGCGCCGCGCTGATTCGCTCCCGGCTCCACGAAGTAGATGCCAAACCGCCCCGGCCCCTTCACAATGAACGACGGGTCCACATTGAAGCGGCGCAACTCGCCGATAAACGCATCCGTGATCGCGTTCTTGTCCGGCAGCACCGAAATGTAGCGCGCCGGATAGCCGAAGCCGCCCAGCGCCACCGCTACGTTCGCCTCGCCACCACCGAAAGTGGCCAGGAACTGCGGAGACTGCAGGAAGCGCTCAAAGCCCGGCGGTGCCAGGCGAAGCATAATTTCACCAAAAGTAACGACTGGTTTCATGGGTCAGACCTGATTGTATCGAGTTAACTTAAGACCGCGCTCAGCCCTGCAGCCGCGGCAACCGCCCCGGCTCGCTCGGACCCGTCTTCCGCCCCTCGGTATCCCGCCACGCCTTCTGCACTTCTTCCGGAAACGACGGCAATGCCTTCGCAATCCGCGCTTCCAGATCCTTCACAATCTCCGGATACTTCATCGAGACATCGAAGCTCTCATCCGGATCTTCCGCCAGGTTATACAGCTCCGCCGGACGCAGCCGCAGATTCACCCGCCCCGTCGCCGGCGCCGGTCCATAAATGAAGCTGTTATACCGCCCCACGTGCAGCTTCCACTTGCCCAGCCGCGCGCACTGCAAATCCCAGTTGTCGAAGTACAGCAACGCCTCGCGCGTATGCTCCTTCTTCTGTCCCGATAGCAGCGGCCAGATATCCACGCCATCCAGCGGCTTCGCCGGCAGCGACGCGCCCGTCAGCTTCGCCACCGTCGGCAGAATGTCCATCGTCGACCCGATCGCCTCGAGCACCCGGCCCGCCGGAATCTTGCCCGGCATCCGCGCGATAAACGGCACCCGCACGCCGCCCTCGTACGTCTGCCCCTTCCGTCCGCGCAACGGCCCGGGGCTCCCCTGGAACCACGGCCCGTTATCCGACGAGAACATCACCAGCGTATTCTTCTCGAGCCCGTTCTTCTTCAGCGCGTCGAGTACCTGCCCCACGCTCCAGTCGATCTCTTGGATCACATCGCCATACAACCCATGCGCCGACTTGCCCCGAAACCGGTCCGACGCCGCCAGCGGAATGTGCGGATACGTATGCGGCATGTACAGAAAGAACGGCTTCGTCTTATTGCGCTCAATGAACGACACCGCCTGCTCCGTATACCTCGGCGTGATCGTCTCGAGCAACGCCACCTGCTCCGCCGTCTCCTTGTCCTTCAGCATCAGCCGCGGATTCATATCGTTCGAATACGGAATCCCGAAATATTCGTCGAACCCGCGCGACGTCGGCAGATACGCCGGCTCGTGTCCCAAATGCCACTTGCCCACGCACTTGGTCGCATACCCGCGCGCCTTCAGCACATTCGCGATCGTCTGTTCGTCCTGCGCCAGCCCCGTCTTGTCCGCCGGGAAAAACACCCTCGGCACGCCCACCCGCGTCGGATAGCGGCCCGTCAACAACGACGCCCGCGACGGCGAACACACCGGATTCGCCGAATAGAAGTGCGTGAAGCGCACCCCCTGCGCCGCCATCCGGTCCAGATTCGGCGTCGGAATCTTGGACCCGTAACAGCCCAAATCGCCATAACCCAGGTCATCGCAATAAATCATCACCACGTTTGGTGGCGTCGTCTCCGCCGCATTCAAAGCCGCGGCAGCGCTGAGTGTCAAAAAATCGCGTCGTTGCATCTTGATCCGATCTAACGTTGATCCAAAATCTCGCGGACCGTCATGGCCAGCTTCGGCGGCCCAAACGGCTTCTCCAACCGCGCCGCACCCGGCGGCGTATTTTCCCCGTACCCCGACATAAACAGAATCCGCACGTCCGGAAACACCGCCGCCACCGCCTCGGCCACTTCCCGCCCATTCCGATGCGGCAGCATCACATCAGTCAGCAGCAAATCGATCCCGTCGCTGCCCCGCGCCACCGCCAACGCTTCCTCGCCATCGCCGGCCTCGAGCACCCGGTAGCCGCCCCGCTCCAGCAACCGCCGGATCAGCGCGCGCAACGGCTCTTCGTCTTCCACCACCAGCACCGTCTCGCGCCCCCGCGGCAACTCCGCCTCCGCCCCCACGGACTCGCCCTCCGCCTCCCCCGCATACCAAGGCAAATCGATCCGGAACGTCGTCCCTTCCCCCATTGCCGACTCCAAGTCGATCCGCCCACCGGACTGCATCACAATCGCATGCACCAGCGACAACCCCAACCCCGTCCCCTTCCCGCTCTCCTTCGTCGTAAAGAATGGCTCGAACATCCGCTCACGCACTTCCGGCGGAATCCCCCCGCCATGGTCCTGCACCTCGAGCCGCACCATCCCCCCCAGCCGCCGCGTCCCCAGCCGGATCACGCCCCCCTTCGGCATCGCATCGCGCGCATTCACCACCAGATTCATCAACACCTGATCGATCTGCGACGGATCCGCGAACACCATGCACGCTTCCTCCGCCAGATCGGCCTGCAGTTGAATGTCCTCGCCGATCACGCGCCGCAGCATGCCGCTCGTGTTCCGCACAATTTCGTTTAAGTCGAGCGCCCTGGGTTGCGCCGCCTGCCGCCGGCTGAACGCCAACAACTGCCGCGTCAAATCGCTCGCCCGATTCGCCGCGCGAATGATTTCGTCCACGTACTCCGCGGCTTCTTCACGCTCGAGTTCCGGCTCATCGCGCAGCATACGCGCATAGCCTTCAATCACCGTCAGCAGGTTATTGAAGTCGTGCGCAACGCCACCCGCCAGCCGCCCGAGCGCTTCCAGCTTCGTGGATTGCAGTTGATCGTCGTCAACTGGCATGCCCGCAATTATAGCCATTAGATGTTGCTATGCCCTTGTCCACCATCGGCCACCAGACACGCCCCCACCATCAGCGACG
>CBDDIZ010000027.1:0-162821 GCA_965229305.1 Bryobacteraceae bacterium
TGGCCATCTGCGCGCTGCTGCTGTTTCAATCCACGCGCCCGTGTGGGGCGCGACGATCATCTGCCAAGTGTTCGTGGTGCTGTCGCCGAAGTTTCAATCCACGCGCCCGTGTGGGGCGCGACTCCCGAGCGGTAGTGAGTCGACGGGTTCCACGTGGTTTCAATCCACGCGCCCGTGTGGGGCGCGACCATGAGGCCGGTCGCCACATCGGCTACCGGGCGGTTTCAATCCACGCGCCCGTGTGGGGCGCGACCCCGCCACCGCGATATTGTTCGCGGTCGTCCAGGTGTTTCAATCCACGCGCCCGTGTGGGGCGCGACACCTACCGCGACGAACCGTTCCTGCGCACGCTGGCGGTTTCAATCCACGCGCCCGTGTGGGGCGCGACTACGCAGCCTTTATGCCGACTACTGGGCTTGGGCGTTTCAATCCACGCGCCCGTGTGGGGCGCGACGTTCTGGGCGTAGAGCGTGGCCAGAGAGGCCAAGTTTCAATCCACGCGCCCGTGTGGGGCGCGACCCTCACTGCTCCAGTCATTTGCGACGGAAGTGCGAGTTTCAATCCACGCGCCCGTGTGGGGCGCGACGAAGAGATTGACGGCGTCTGCTACCTGCGTGGGGAGTTTCAATCCACGCGCCCGTGTGGGGCGCGACGCGCGCAGTGACGGTGTGTTCGACTCCGAGGACGTGTTTCAATCCACGCGCCCGTGTGGGGCGCGACTCTTCAGGAGCGCCGAGTTGATCTCCTCAATGAGGTTTCAATCCACGCGCCCGTGTGGGGCGCGACGACGCCGCCCTCGTACTGGCGAACAACGCACCAGTTTCAATCCACGCGCCCGTGTGGGGCGCGACACACCTCGCACGGCGGCTACATCTACCCAATCGAGTTTCAATCCACGCGCCCGTGTGGGGCGCGACGTGATCTGATTGACCAATACGGGGCCACCTTTTCGGTTTCAATCCACGCGCCCGTGTGGGGCGCGACTCCATGCGGATTTTCAGATCGCACAGCTTCTCTAGTTTCAATCCACGCGCCCGTGTGGGGCGCGACCTGGCCGCGCCCTGCGTGCCGGCAAGCTGATAGCGGTTTCAATCCACGCGCCCGTGTGGGGCGCGACTCGCCGATCGATCGCCTGCGACTGGTGCAGCCGGTTTCAATCCACGCGCCCGTGTGGGGCGCGACACGCCAGCGCCAACCAGGGGAGCCGTGATCGAAGCGTTTCAATCCACGCGCCCGTGTGGGGCGCGACTCGCATTCTTCAGTTTGAGCGCCTCATTCAGGCGGTTTCAATCCACGCGCCCGTGTGGGGCGCGACCACCTGACGCAGTGGAATGAGTTGCGCGCTATCGCGTTTCAATCCACGCGCCCGTGTGGGGCGCGACATGGGGCAGAACAGGTCCTGCGCGACCCACTCGGGTTTCAATCCACGCGCCCGTGTGGGGCGCGACAATGAGCCGGTTCCGTTAGCCGCCCAGGCGCAATGTTTCAATCCACGCGCCCGTGTGGGGCGCGACGGTCGTCTGCGTGTAATAGGGGGACCCGTAATTGTTTCAATCCACGCGCCCGTGTGGGGCGCGACCCGAGCAGACGGAGCAGATTCGGCGGCACCTGGAGTTTCAATCCACGCGCCCGTGTGGGGCGCGACAAGCCTTTGAAATCGGCGGTAAGTGTACTGTTCCTGTTTCAATCCACGCGCCCGTGTGGGGCGCGACTCCAGCTTCTGGTGTCGGCCAAGTGAGCGTAATGGTTTCAATCCACGCGCCCGTGTGGGGCGCGACCCTGCTGGCTGTGGATCAATTAGGGGCGTTCATGTTTCAATCCACGCGCCCGTGTGGGGCGCGACATCCGGACCGTGGCCGGGACACAGGTCAACGAAAGGTTTCAATCCACGCGCCCGTGTGGGGCGCGACTGCTCGGCGAGATTCAGCCACTCGGCGATTGCGCGTTTCAATCCACGCGCCCGTGTGGGGCGCGACCCGGATCAGTCCGTCGACGCTGCGCGAGTACATCGTTTCAATCCACGCGCCCGTGTGGGGCGCGACGCGAAGAGCCCCTGCGCGTCCGGCTTGCCGCGCTGTTTCAATCCACGCGCCCGTGTGGGGCGCGACTACTACGGGAAAAGCGAACCCGCCGGACTCGATTAAGTTTCAATCCACGCGCCCGTGTGGGGCGCGACGGTCACGGCCGCGTCTTGGATCGTGACCTGCGTCGGTTTCAATCCACGCGCCCGTGTGGGGCGCGACGTCGACATAGAGAGCATCTGTTGACGGAGCAATGTTTCAATCCACGCGCCCGTGTGGGGCGCGACAAGGAGAACGAGGCTGACCGGCTGATGCGAATCGTGTTTCAATCCACGCGCCCGTGTGGGGCGCGACGCAGACCAGGCTCGTCGAGATGCTGAAACGCGTGTTTCAATCCACGCGCCCGTGTGGGGCGCGACCTTGAGCCGCTGCGCCTCACTCGGGTCCTTACCAGGTTTCAATCCACGCGCCCGTGTGGGGCGCGACGTCCATGAGTCTCGGGCGGCGCGGACGCGAGAAGTTTCAATCCACGCGCCCGTGTGGGGCGCGACGCCGCAAGCCCAAGAGGAAGACCAAATGAGCAACGGTTTCAATCCACGCGCCCGTGTGGGGCGCGACGGCCAACAACTCGAAGCACCCCGAGGCCTACAGGTTTCAATCCACGCGCCCGTGTGGGGCGCGACCCGTCCTTCATGACAAACTCGCGGCCAGACCTCTTGTTTCAATCCACGCGCCCGTGTGGGGCGCGACCGAGAGCGCGGCGAGCAGGCGACGCAATCAGAGGTTTCAATCCACGCGCCCGTGTGGGGCGCGACTTACGTTGCCGAGCGCCAGCGGCACCGTCAACACGTTTCAATCCACGCGCCCGTGTGGGGCGCGACGCTCAATCATGGGCTGGTCCGATATCCGCATGGCGTTTCAATCCACGCGCCCGTGTGGGGCGCGACCTCGAACCGCTCAGGATGCGTCCGGCTTGCTGAGGTTTCAATCCACGCGCCCGTGTGGGGCGCGACCCCGGTGGGGCCGTGGCGCGGCTTCAGTTGGTGGTTTCAATCCACGCGCCCGTGTGGGGCGCGACGATCTCCGTCAGCGCCGCCACCGCTGTATCGGCGTTTCAATCCACGCGCCCGTGTGGGGCGCGACGCCATCAGCCGGCCCAGCAGGATCGGCGGAACCGGTTTCAATCCACGCGCCCGTGTGGGGCGCGACGCTACGCGAGGCTCTGGGACCACATCAACGGCAAGTTTCAATCCACGCGCCCGTGTGGGGCGCGACTCGACAGGGCGGCCGGGTTGAGGCTGGTCCCGAGTTTCAATCCACGCGCCCGTGTGGGGCGCGACGTCCTGGAGGGCGAGAAGGCTGACCAAGCGCGGAAGTTTCAATCCACGCGCCCGTGTGGGGCGCGACGCCAGCGTCGGAGTCGTGGTCGAGTTGGTGACCGAGTTTCAATCCACGCGCCCGTGTGGGGCGCGACGAGCCTCGTCGGAAGTGCCGCGCGCGCCCGAGCGGTTTCAATCCACGCGCCCGTGTGGGGCGCGACGTTGCTCAATGGGCGCTACGTTGCGACCGATGACGTTTCAATCCACGCGCCCGTGTGGGGCGCGACGTTGTCTGATTACGTCCGGCAACAGAAAATCAAGGTTTCAATCCACGCGCCCGTGTGGGGCGCGACGGTACAGCCGCCGTTCCTCCAGCACGGCAATTCGGGTTTCAATCCACGCGCCCGTGTGGGGCGCGACCGCGCGGAAGCACCTTGCGGGCGGTGCTCAAATCGTTTCAATCCACGCGCCCGTGTGGGGCGCGACCTTCGTGCGTAGCGCCTGCTCGAAAGTCATCGCAGTTTCAATCCACGCGCCCGTGTGGGGCGCGACGGCGAGGCAGTTATCTGTTTCGCCTGTATGAGTTTAGCGCGAGGTTCGCGCGAACCTCTGCTTCAGGGATGGCGATTAACTTGATCGGAAGTGATGAGGATCAACTGAATGAACGTCTTAGGGCGCGCGCGAAAGGATGCAGGGAACGCCGTGTACTTAGCGTTCGCGCGGGTCAAAGAATGAGGTTGCCTTCAGGGTTGTAGGAGGGTTTCGCGCCAAGGTGCTCGACGCGCCGCTGCCAATCGTTGCCGAGTGAATAGAAGCGGAGAGAGTCTTCCGAAAGGTCAATTTCCGCGATCAAGGCCGCGCGAAGCTTCACCCATTGTGCCGCATCAACGAGGCATTCAAAGACGGAGTTTTGAACTCGTTGACCGTGATCCTCGCAGAGTTTGGCGACGCGCCGGAGGCGCCGGGCGCCCTGCCGCGTTTGGGTGGAGACGTCGTAGGTTACGAGAACGACCAATGACTTCTTTATCTCCAGAGAAGGGAGGGATAGCCTTCAAGGTCACCGCGTAGGTGGCGAGCAAGAAGGAGAGCTTGGAGGAACGGAAAAAGGCCCAAGGCGGCGCGTTCATTCAGAAGTGGGTGAAGTACTTCTTCGCGTTTGCGCTCCTGCCAGGCCGCGAGGACGTCCTTGCGGGGGGAGTCGTTGAGCCATACCGCACCGGTTTCCTCCTGACGAAAGCTGGAGGGCTTCAACTGTTGCCGGTTGATGAGGGTGAGAACTAAGCGATCGGCCAGTACCGGACGAAGCTCTTCCATGAGGTCGAGCGCGAGGCTGGGCCGTCCGGGACGATCTCGATGGAGGAAGCCGCAGTAGGGATCGAGCCCGACGCTTTCGAGGGCGGCGACGCAGTCGTTGACCAAGAGGGTGTAGACGAAGGAGAGCAAGGCGTTGGTGCGGTCGAGGGGCGGACGGCGGGAGCGTACGGTGAACCGGAACGCCTCTTGCTGACTGACGATCATCTCGTCGAAGGTGCCGAAGTAGATTTGCGCAGCTTCGCCCTCCAGACCGCGAAGCGAGTCGAGGTTGTTGGCTCGGGGAACGCGGTCGAGGAGTTGAGCGAGTTGGCGAACCGCGTCAGTGAGCGGGGTAGATTCGCGCTCTCTGGCGGCGCGCTGGAGAACAATCCGGCTGTTGGCGATCTTGCCCAGGATGATGTTGCCGGCCACGGCGGCGGAGCGGATTGGTGAGTCCGCGACACGGTATTGTTCGCGGCGGAGCAGGATATTGCCGGCGGCGGGTCCCTGACAACGGGCGAGAAACCGTCCGTTCTCGGTGAAGAAGCTCAGGAGGACGCGATGCTCGCCGCAGAAGCCCATGAGCGCGGGACTGGCCGAGACGCGGCCGAAACAGAGTACCGTTTCGAGGGTATGAATTGGGATGCGGAGCAGGGTGGTGTCGTCCTCTTTGACGGCAATACATTCGCCGTCTTTGGCCAGATAGGTTCCCTGGCGGGTGACGAAGAGAGTATTGAGCAGCTTTTTCAAGGGGTGCGCTCCGCGGCGAGCTTTTTCCACCGGGTCCAAGGATCGGTGAGATCGGTGAGCCATTGCGGCTGACAAAGATCGAGCAGGGAGCAGCGGTCGCATTTCTTCTCGCGGACTGCACGCGGTGTGAGTTGCGCGGCGTAGAGACGGTGCATGCGGGCCGCTAAGGCTTCGGTGCGGTGACGGAGGTCCGGAGCGAGATCGACGTCGAGCCGGTGGCGAGTTTGATGGTAGTAGAGCATGGCCAGGGGGATTGCAACGCCGAGCATCTCTTCCAAGCAAAGAGCCTGGGCGCAAAGCTGGACTCGATCCACGTCGGTCGACTTGGGGCGCCCGCGCTTGTATTCGACGGGGAGCGGGGGCGCGCCATCAAGGGGAAACTCGACCAAGTCGGCGCGTCCGCTAAGGCCGAGCCGCAGGGAGCGTAGGGGCAACGCGCGGACTAACCGACTGCCGCCGCGCGTTTCGTAATGGGGTTCGTCCACTTTGCCGTGTAAGATGTGCCCCTCGGCGGTGAGGACGTTGTCGGCCCACGCCTGCTCCAGGTGAATGAGTGCCCATTGGCGTTCGCAGAAAGCCAAATGCTGCAGACCAGAGAGAGGAAGAAGGGCCGACTCGTCAAACATGGCGTTGGCGGTTAGCCAGCGAGATCGCTGAGGCGGTGAGCCTCGACGCCGGGGGGGCAGGCAGCGCGAATCTGATCAAGGTTCGGTTTTTGGTAGTCGGCGAACTTCCGAGGAGCCTGGACGTCGGGGTTCTTGACCAAGTGCGTTTCGACGAGTTCAAAGAGTTTATGGGCGGGAGCGCAACCGAGCATGGCCTCGCGATGGTTGCCGGGGTCGCTCGGGTTCTTCCCGACATGCTTGAACACGAAGGAGTGATCGGCGTGGACGCTCATCAGACCTTTGCTGGCTGACCGATCATGTTCGTACATGCCGGCCAAGGCTTGCCAGAAGAGTTGGAGATCGCCGTCGGAGAACCCGGTTTCCTGGGCGAGGTGAGCGCTGATGAAGCCGCGGCCAACGTAGAGGCCGTAGGGGATGAGTGATTTGCGTCCCATGGTGCGGAGCTTATCTTCCGGCGTTTCGGCAAAGTACTTCTCGAAGTCTTTCTCCGTTCTCTTCTTGTCCTTGCCGTCGGCAATAGCTACGCGGGTGATGGAGACGTCGAGGGCCAGAATGGGATCGACACTGCGCGCAAATGCGAACTGGACCGGGCCGCGTACTTGGCCCGCGTTGGCCCCGGTGCTCATGACGGCACCGAAGGTTCGCACGTCAAAGAAGTTTGCGCACATCCACGCACGCGCGTCTCGTACTTTTTCTTTGTTAGGCCCGTTCGGCCCCGGCTGACCGCCAGTTTCCTGGTGGGCGCGAGCGATAGGATAATTTAGGTTGCTCGCTTGCTCGATAAAGATCGAGTTCGGCATGACGTTACCTTTGGCCAGTTGGACGTAGTTGCGGATGCGCCGCTTCAGCGCGACGTCAGAGACCAGCCCGTGCATATCTTGCGGATCCATCCGGGGCAGATTGCCAGCATCCGGATCTCCGTTCGGGTTTCCGTTCTCACAGTCGAAAAGGAAAATAAACTCGTAACGATTACTGATCATGGGTTATCCTTCTTTCTCCTCACCGCTAGTTTCTTTGCTCGGCCTGGCTTTCTGCTGGTAATAGCCGAGCGCGAACAGACTTTGATCTTCGAGGTTGAGGGTTTTCGGCAGTACCTCGATGGGAATTCGGCTGAGTATGTCAGCCAATTGCCTATCGAACCAGACTCCTAATCCTTTCCTGTCGTCGCTACGCAGTTTTTGAAGATGGTTTTGAGCGTTGAGAATCAGCCTACCCAATACGAGGGCCGGGGCAGAACTCGCGGCCGGATAGTAGCGTTCAACAACGCCTGCTCCGACATCGCCCAAGGCTTCTTGTTGCAGGTTGGCAAGCATGGCCAGCAGGCGTCCGCATTGATAGGGCACGGGCCCGTCTAGATCGACTTGCACATCAGGCATATAGTTGCCTCTCCTTCGATGGAAGGCCTTGAGCAGGCCCGCCTGAATATTTGAGATCGGTTCGCCAGTGGTGGCTAAAGTTCTGACGCGTATTAGCACCTTCGTATGGAACGCGTCGGGAATGGGAAGACCCTCTAGTGCAGCACGCCACAAGGCGGTTTCGAGGCTTGCGGGTATCGTCTCCTCCTTGGTATCTTGATCTGCTTTTTTCTTGGACTCTCTCAGAAGCGCGGCTCGAAGAACTTCCCCAAACCGCGGAGGTGGGGATGAGTGGCCATTCGCCCCGACGATGGAGAGGTCGTCAAACCAGGAGATTGTGTTCTGGAGGAGGCCCTGATAGGAGCCCTCCCACCATCCGCGCACCACCACGCGTCCCGCATTGCCGCTGATTTCCAAGCCCAGGTACTGATTTTCTGCCAAGTCGGGGCGTAAGCCAGTGCGGACGGCCCCTAGAAGTTCTCGGAAGCGACTGAGTGCGGCGGCTTCAGCGGAATTGTTGCCGCTCTCGAGAAATGACAGTGCGTCTTCGGCGGGCGAGAGAGGCTGGCGATACCAGAACGCAATTTTGGTTGCGGTAAAGCGACGACTCTGTTTCTGGAGAAGATCGTTCAGGCCGGAGACGTAGGCTTTTGCTGAATCAACGGACATGGCCGCGTTCGCGGATTGGTCGAAGCCGTAAGAGCAAAAAGCCGGAGGCTTGAATGATATCAGGGTGGACCCTGCGGCGTTAGCACCTACGTCGGTAAGCCATTTGATCTTCTCGTGGGTCGCCGCTGGTGTCACGAGTTCCCCGCTTAAGAAGCAACGCACGGTGCCGGTAGCCGCAGCATTATCGTCCGCCTCAGAATTTGAACGCAGTTGGCGGCGGAACGTTCGCCACCAATCGTGCCAATCCTGACGATCGACGAGATAGCCGAGACCTTCGACATAGAAGGTCACAGAGTCGATGTCTTTTGCATTCTCATTTTCGATGCGGGTGCGGAGCTTGGCAAGTTCCGATTCATTGGAGAGCATCAAAGCCACTGCTTCCAGCGTCGGCACCGCAGCGGCAGCGACGGTACACATTTCCCGGAAGTAAGTGTGCTTCCGGCTTACTGTCTCACGTGCCTTCTTGTCCTCGGGAGAAAGGTCCCCGTTGTCTGAGGGAAGGAGATGAGCGACCACCCTCAGACTCTCCACGAGAAAGTGACATTTCGTCGCGGTCCCGCCCGTCAACTCGGGGTGACTAAGGTTCGGACATTTGGTGAAGTCCCTTCCCTTGCTTTTTTTGTCCGCCGCGAGGGACGTGAGCCCCAGAAACTGGCCCTCCGGAGAGAGTTGGATGGACCATTTCACGGTTTTGGGTGCAAAGCCCGGTTCCGTGTCAAGTCCTTTGGCACGAGCGTAGGCGACGATTTCGTGCAGCATCAGATCGTGCCCCCCGCGGTGAGGCCTTTGAGTACGGAAGGGTCTTCGTAGGCCGGTATGTGGAGCACGCCCTGTTCGATGCGGGCGCGGAACAGGCTGACGGCCGGGGGGGCGGAACCGTTGGAGGGACGGGCCAGATCGAACACGTCGTAGAGCATCAAGCCGACGTCAGCGCTGTAGGCGAAAGGTGGTTCTGGCGTTTCGTCGTCCAGTTCAAAGTAGCCGGGAAACTCCCGGCAGCCGAGATAGGGTTGTTGAAAGCACTTACCAGCCCGGACACGACGGAGGAATTGGTCCTCCAAGGCCGCCTGATTGTGCGCGCAGCCCGGCCAGCGACGGATGGAGGCGTGAAGGCGATAGCGGACGTCTTTGAGCGCCATGGTCTGGCGTTGGGTTCGCCCTTTTTCGTCCGAGCCGGAGAACTCGCGGTCTCCGTCCGCCCAAAGGGGTTCCGGTTCCTCGGCGCCAGACATCCAACGCTGTACGGAGCCGACCGAGGCCTTTTCCTTGACCTCGTTGCGGCGGAGGGCGATATAGCGGGGCGGCGCCAGCATCTCAATGCGATGGACGCGCCATTGAAATTCGGGCGGCTTGCAGTAGATGGCGTCTAAGACGCCACGAGCCGCTGAGGGCGTCATGATGGGGTAGCTGAATCGCTCGGCCTTGAGTTCGGGCCGAGTGAAGCATGCGAAGGAACCCCAAGTTTTGAGGCGAAAGACGCGAGTAGAGTGGTCAGTCGACATGGTAGTCCAGTCCTCCTGAGTTAGGAAATTGCAGCCCGAGGTCGGGTTGATAATGGGCGGGGTTGCCAAGAATCCACCAGCCCGTGGGGATTTCTTGGCCGCGATGATGGATGCAGATTGGCTGGCAGAACTGAGCGACCCGATCGCCACGGAATTCGTTCACGGTATAGGGTCGCGCGCGACGAATCCATTCGGCGGTGAGTCCGTCCTCACGCCACGATCGGTCCAGGTCCTGGAAGGCTTCGGGGTGATACGGGACCACGACCTGGACGGTATTTTGCTCGATCAGCCGATACTCCCGAGCGACGGTAGGAAAATCATAGGAGTCGATGGCTTGTTTGAGATCGGTTGGCACCGTGCCGAGACCGGTGACGTCGTAGAGACTTCGGAAATAGGTTTCGAATGTGGCCGGTTGGTCGAGGTCGAGCTGTCCGCGGTGACGCAGCATGACGCGGGTGCGCTCAGTGGCGGCCCGATAACTCAGGTCCGCTGGGAGCCCTTGGTCTTCTGGTTCGAAGACGCGGAAGTAACCGGTCTCGAAGTTACCATGGCGATTGCAACGGCCGGCGGCTTGGGCAAGCGAATCGAGCGGGCCGACGGCCCGGAAAACGTAAGGGAAGTCTAAATCCACGCCAGCTTCGACACATTGGGTGGAGATCAGGATGATCGGCTCGTTCGCGTGCAACCGGCGCGTGACCTCCGTCAAGACGGTCTGGCGGTGAGCGGGACACATGGAGGTTGAGAGGTGAAGAGGTTCCGTCCATTCCCGAACCTTCTCGATCAGGGCGCGGGCATGACGCTTGAGGTTGACGATGACCAGCGCCTGGCGGGTACCTTCCAACTGTTGCAGCCAGTGGCTGGCGTCATCCCAAGTGGAGGTCTCCGCCGTCGCGGGCCAGCGGGTTTGGTAGCGGCGTGCGGCGGCGAAGCGCTGGTCGACCTGTTGGATGATCTCGCGAGGTTCCCAAGTGACGCCGCCCCAATGCTTTTTCAGGGCGGTATTCAGGCTGGAGAAGGCGGGTTGGGTGGCGGTCATGAAGACGACGCTGGCGTGGAAAGGCGGCTCACTGAGCCGCTTGAGGGTCGCGAGAGTGGCGCAGGCCAAGTTGGGCGGCAGGGTCTGGATCTCGTCGCAGAGGATGGTGGTGCGGGCGAGCCGGTGAAGCTTGCGGCATTTGCTGGGCCGGTTGGCAAAGAGCGATTCGAAGAACTGGACATTGGTGGTGAGGACAAGGGGGGCATCCCAATTTTCGGAGAACCGGCTCTGGAGGGTGCGCCGAGTTTCGGTGTCGGGTGCGTCTGGCTGTTCCGAGTCGGCTTCGAAGTCGAGACGGGTGAGGCTGGCGTGTTCGAGGAGATAACGATCCGTGGTTGGCGCATCCAGGCCAAGGCGCTCGATGACACGCCGCCAGACGCGAGCCGTCTGATCGAAGATCGAGAGATATGGCGAGACGTAGACGATCCGACGGTGGCCGTGGGCCTGGGCATGTCCGGCAGCGAAGCGGAGTGCGCTGAGGGTCTTGCCCGCGCCGGTGGGGGCGGTGAGGGTGAAGAGGCCGGGCGGAAGATCCGCGGCGCGGCGGCAGTCGGCGAGGATGTCGCGGCGGAGTTGTTGGATGCGTTCGGCGCTGGGTGCTCGAAGGGCATCGATCTCCTCGTCGACGGCACGAGTGAGGGCGGCCGGATCGAGGACTGGGCCGGCGTCGCGACCGAGGCCGGGTCCGTCGAAGTGGGCTTCCGTGCAGAGGTAGTCGGCGTCGGCGAGGGCGGAGAATAGCATCCGGATATCGAGCATCCAGGCGCAACGAGAGGTGGCGACGGTTCCGACGCCCTCGTGAGGAATCGGGAGGTCGCCGAAGTCGTTTTGCCAGAGGGGGAGGAGTGATTCCCAGCCAGCGGGGCCATGGGAGAAACGTAAGTGGCTCGGGTTGGGGGATTTCCCCAGGCTGTGGCGCAGCCAGTGAGCGTCAGCTTTTGGCAGGCCGATGTGGTGACCCAGAATGGCGAGGGCTGAAACAAGCGCGTGGCGATTCAGGTGCGGTTGGCACGCGGCGCTTCCGGCAGTCCAGTGGTCAATGCCCGATTCCTGGCCGGTGAGGCGTCGTTGAAAGAGCTCACCGTACTTGCCGAGGTCATGGAGGAGTCCGGCGAGCCAGCCTTGAGCTCCGGCGCCGAAGACGCTGGCGTAGGTCCGAGTGAGTGAGGCAACTTCGCGAAGATGGTGCGGGAGTAGTTTCGGATGGCCGTTGGCGCCTTTGGAGTGGGAGAAGTACCGCATGAAAAACTAAGGCTTCGTGATGAACTCATAGCCTATCGAATCTTTGACTGCTTTGCGGCTCTTTCTTGTGGGGATTTGATGGAGAAAATGGGGGAATAGATATGAACAGGATTTTGTACGCGGATAACAAGAGTCCCGACCATAGTTACTAATTTGAGTTGACCTCCGAGTTTTAAGTTACGCTGTAGCGAATTGCCTCAATGTCGTGTAAGTCGGTACGAGCTTCACGTCTGTCATACTTGTTTCCCGACTCGAGATGACCTGTTGTGGGATGGAAAGAAGAATCCCATGTATGTCTACCGAGAGCGCCGAAAGAGTTAGCGACGTATTTTTATTGCGGGGAAATGATGAAGCAGGAGGCGCCACGGTGTGCCGATTGTCGGTCCCGCGCGGTTTGGCGGATGGTGTATGGTCGGCCGTCGGCGGAAGCGAAGAAGACAGCCAAGGAGCGGAAGGTGGTGTTCGGGGAATGCATCAGCCGGGCTCCGAACTGGTTTTGCCAGGACTGTCTGTTGCAGTGGCCTCGGGAAGGGAATTTTCTCCGGGGGAGTCGCCCAGCGTGGAAGAGGGCCGGCACGGCTCCCGGGGAGGGTGAGCCGGTGGTGTTGCGGCCTGGGGAGCGGGGGAATAGCGCGAGGAGCTTTCTGGTACGGCTCGCCGGCGGCACCGTGGCGCGGATCGAGAAAGAGTTGGATTGGTTGTCTAGGGGCGGCGTGCCGCGTTATCCGCAGAGAGTGGGATGGGCGGGGGGCGGGTGGATTGATGTTTTTTTAGGGGTGGCGGGTGGGGTTGGGTCGGTGGTGGGATGGGCGGGCCTGGAGGCCCACCCCACTGGGGGAGATGGTGGTGCGGTGGGAGTGGGACCCCCGGCTACCGCCGGGGGCTGGTGGACGTGATCTGGGAGAGGGAAACGGGGTTTGCTAACCGCGGGGGGCGGGGTGGAGTCTAATCGGAGGAATGGAAGATAGCTTGGCGGTCGCTCTGGCGAAAGGGGGCGACGGGGACGCCTACCGAACGCTGGTGGAACGCTACAGCCGAGGTGTGTTCCGACTCGCGTTCCGGATGACCGGGAATGAACAAGATGCCGAGGATGTGGTGCAGGAGACGTTTCTGCGGGCCTATCGGCATTTGAACCGGTGGGATGGGCGGTCGAGCTTTGGGACGTGGGTGTACCGGATTGCCTCGAACTATGCGCTGGATCTGCTGCGGAGCCGGAAACGGCAGGCGGCGGTGAGCTTTGAGGTGAAGGTGGAGGACGAGGTGAGGGATACGATGCAGTCGCTGGCAGAGGAGGGTCCGGGGCCGGATCGCCTGTTGTACAGCAGCGAGGTGCAGCGGCAGGTGGCGGCGACGCTCGAGACCTGTTCCGAGATGGAGCGGACGGCGTTTGTGCTGCGGCACTTTGAGGGGCAATCGATTGAAGAGATTGGCGAGGCGCTGGGGGTATCGGCGAACTCGACGAAGCAGAGTATTTTCCGCGCGGTGGGCAAGCTGCGCCGCGCGCTGGAACCGTTGGTGAATCAAGCATGAGTCAGCATCCGCAAGAAGAGCAGTTGGTGCTTTATTACTATGGCGACGCGCCGGAGTGCGGGGCGCATTTGGACGAGTGTGAGGAGTGCCGGCGGGCGTATCACACGCTGCAGCGGGTGTTGAATTCGGTGGACAGTCTGCCGGTGCCGGAGCGGAGCGCGGATTATGAGGCGCGGGTGTGGCAGGCGGTGGCGGCGAAGCTGCCGGTGAAGCAGCCGTGGTATCGCGAATGGTTCGGGAGTTTCGGTTGGCGGCCGGTGGCGGCCGCGGCGGGCGTGGCGGCGTTGGTGATCGGGGCGTTTTTCGCGGGGCGGACGTGGAAGCCGGCGACGCCGGAAGAGAAGACGACGTTGGCGGTGAAGGATCCGGCGCAGGTGCGCGAGCGGGTGCTGCTGGTGGCGCTGGGCGCGCACCTGGAGCGCACGAAGATGATGCTGACGGAGTTGGCGAACGCGCAGCCGCAGAACGGGCAATTCGATATTTCGATGGAGCAGGACGCGGCGGCGCGGCTGCTGGACGCGAACCGGTTGTACCGGCAGACGGCGTCGAGCGCGGGGAATTACCAGGTGTCGGCGCTGCTGGAAGAGTTGGAGCGGGTGCTTTTGGAGTTAGCGCACAGCCCAGCGACGGTGCCGGAAGGGCAGATCGAGGATCTGCGGCAAAGGATTGAAGAGCGGAGCTTGCTGTTCAAGGTGAAGGTGTTTAGTTCGCAGTTCGAGGGTCGTGAGGCGGCGCCGCCCGCGAGCACTTCGCACAGCTTGTAAGTGAAGGAAACGAGTATGAAGAAAACGATGACGAAGTGGGTGGTGCAGGTGGCGGCGCCCGTATGGCTGGCGGCGCCGGGATGGCTGGGGGCGCAGGTGGAGCCGGTGCCGGCGGTGAAGCCGGATCCGGTGGCGCAGGTGGCGCCGATGCCGGTTGTCAAGCCGGGGCCGATGCCGGTGCCGAAGGTGAAGGCGTGGCCGGCGGTGCCGCATTTGGACTGGGTGGGGCCCAAGCTGGCGGCGCCGCACTTTGAGTTCGCCTTTGACCAGGACATGAAGATCGACATTCAACTGCCGCGGGTGGATTTCGATTTCGCTTTGCCGCTGATGGCGCAGGTGGATAAGGAAGAGCTGAAGCAGCGGATTAAGGAAGATGCGCGGCGGGCGGCAGAGGACGCGCGGCGGGGCGCGGAGGAGTCGCGGCGGGCGGTGATGATTTATCGCGGGGGCCGCGATGGGTATCAGGACGGGACGCGGGCGCTGGACCGGCGCGAGTATGAAGAGGCGGTGCAGGCGTTTGAGCGGGTGATTCAGGCGAAGTCGCCGCGGGCGGAGGGCGCTTATTACTGGAAGGCGTATGCGCTGAACAAGCTGGGGAAGCGCGAGGAAGCGTTGGCGGTGTTGAGCGAGTTGGGGAAGCAGTATCCGCAGAGCCGGTGGTTGAACGATGCGAAGGCGTTGACGGTGGAGGTGCAGCAGGCGGCGGGGCGGGGCGTGTCGCCGGAGGCACAGTCGGATGAGGATTTGAAGCTGTTTGCGATCAATGCGCTGGTGAATTCGGATCCGGAGCGGGCGGTGCCGCTGCTGGAGAAGCTGTTGGGGGAGGCGAAGACGTCGCCGCGGCTGAAGGAGAAGGCGCTGTTTGTGCTGGCGCAATCGCGGAGCGACCAGGCGCGGGGGATCGTGGGGCAGTATGCGAAGAACGGGAGCAATCCGGATCTGCAGTTGCATGCGGTGGAGTATCTGGGGCAGTTCCGGACGAAGGAGAGCCAGCAGGTGTTGGCGGAGATCTACGGGAGTGTGAACGATGTGGCGGTGAAGCGGGCGGTGCTGCGGGGGTATCAGCAGGGACGGGATACGGAGCATTTGCTGGCGGTGGCGCGGAGCGAGACGAACCAGGATTTGCGTCGCGAGGCGATTGACGGGTTGGGGTCGACGCAGGCGGCGAACGAGCTGGCGCAACTGTATGCGGCGGAGACGTCGTTTGAGTGGAAGGAGCGGATTCTGCGGGCGATGGGGCGGAGTCATAGCGCGGCGAAGATGCTGGAAGTGGCGAAGAGCGATAAGGACAGCCGGCTGCGGCTGGCGGCGGTGCGGCAGATGGGGGGCATGCGCAAGGAGATCACGCCGGATGAGCTGGTGGCGATGTACGGCAGCGAGAGCGAGACGAGTGTGCGGGCGGCGCTGATGGATGCGTTGTTTCAGCAGAACGCGGTGAAGCAGGTGGTGGAAGTGGCGCGGAAGGAAAGCGACCCGGATTTGAAGCGGCGGGCGGTGCAGCGGCTGGCGAGTTCGAAGTCGAAAGAGGCGAACGACTTTCTGGTGGAGTTGTTGAACAAATGAGGCGGCGCGGGTGGGTGCTGGGAGCGATGGCGGCGTGGTGGATGACGCCGGGGTCGATGGCGCAGCCGAAGTTGCAGAACGTGCAGCAGCAGGCGAGGGCGGTGACGGGGAGCGTGGAGGCGACGGTCCGGGGGATCGTCGCCGGGCAGAAGGAGCCGGCGTGGATCGCGTATGCGGCGCCGATGATCGCGGGGGAGCGGCAGATGTGCTGCTGGAGCGATGATTCGCCAGGGTGTGCGCTCGAGCCGCGGGGGGAAGGGGCGGCACCGATCGCGCCGAGTGGGACGGTGCATCTGGAAGGCGGGACGGAGTTCTACATCTTTCTGCGGGTGGAGAATCAGCGGGTGGAGAAGGTGCGGACGTTTTCGATGGATTGCGCGGTGGATGGGGGCGGGTTGCCGTTGTATTGGCTGACGGGTGGGACGGCGGCTTCGAGCTTGCAGTTTCTGGCGTCGCTGGTGCCGCAGACGAATCTGGAGGGGGAGCGGCGGTTGGCGAGCGGGGCGATCGCGGCGATGGCGTTGCACAAGGATCCGGCAGCGGATGGGTTGTTGGATCGACTGGCGCAGGCGGAGCAGCCGGAGACGGTGCGGCGGCAGGCGATTCAGTGGTTGGGGAGGGCGCGGGGCCGGCACGGGTACGAGACGCTGGCGAAGCTGGTGCGCGAGGAGCCGAACGACGGCGTGCGCGAGATGGCGATGGAGGCGTTGGGAAGGACGAAGCAGCCGGAGGCGATCGGGTTGGTGGTGAGGGTGGCGAAAGAGGACCGGTCGGCGCGGGTGCGGGGCCGGGCGTTGCATTGGTTGGCGCGGCGGGCGCCGAAGGCGACGGCGGAAGCGGCGATCCGGGGGGCGATCGAGCAGGATTCGGAGGCGGGGGTGAAGCGGCAGGCGGTGTCGGCGCTGGTGCAGATGCCGGAGGGGGCGGGGATTCCGTTGCTGATGGAATTGGCGCGGGGGACGAAGAATGAGGCGGTGCGGAAGCAGGCGCTGGCGGCGTTGAGCCACAGCAAGGATGCGCGGGCGGCGAAGTTCTTCGAGGACGTGCTGGCGGCGCGCTAACGGACGGGCGGCGGGCTATACTGGCCCAGATGACACCTCCGAGCCTGCCGCCGCATGTCCAGATGATGAACCTGTTATGGGGGAAGACGATCGCGACGTCGATCTCGGGGATCGCGAAGCTGGGGGTGGCCGATCACATGTCGGCGAGCGAGCCGAAGACGGCCGAGGCGCTGGCGAAGGCCGTGGGGGCGCATCCGGAGAGCTTGTACCGGGTGATGCGGATGCTGGCGGGGATCGGGGTGTTTGCGGAGCAGGAGGGGCAGCAGTTCACGCTGACGCCGCTGTCGCAATGTTTGCGCGGGGATGCGCCGGACACGGTGCGCGGGATGGCGCGGTTTCATACGGATGAGTGGCACATGCGGGGGTACGAGAATATCGTGCATGCGCTCGAGACGGGCGTGAACGGCGTGGAGAAGGCTTACGGGCGGAACGGCTTTGAGGTGATCGCGGGGCATCCGGAGTCGCTCGAGAACTTCCAGGAGGGGATGTCCAACTACTCGGCGATCGAGGGGGCGTTGCTCGAGCCGGTGCTCGATTTCAGTGGGTTTACGCGGCTGGCGGATGTCGGGGGCGGGCACGGGAGTTTGCTGTCGCAGATTCTGCGGCGGAATGCGGGGTTGCAGGGCGTGCTGTTCGATTTGCCGGAAGTGGTGGCGCAGGCGGAGAAGGTGGCGGACGGAAGCTTGGGTGGGCGGATGACGTTCGAGGCGGGGAGCATGTTCGAGCGGGTGCCCGCGGGGTGCGATGCGTACATCATGAAGCACATCATTCATGACTGGAGCGATGAAGCTTCGGTGAAGGTGCTGGGGCTGATGCGGGAGGGGCTGGCAAAGACGGCGCCGGAGACGGGGCGGGTGTTTCTGGCGGAGATGATCGTGCCGGGGACGCCGGAGCCGCATCCGGCGAAGTTTCTGGATGTGGAGATGCTGGTGATGACGCCGGGGGGCAAGGAGCGGACGGAAGAAGCGTTTGCGGAGCTGTTTGCGAAGGCGGGGTTGGCGTTGGTGGGGGTGAAGCGGACGCCGGGTCCGATTTGTTTGATTGAGGCGCGGGTGGCTTGATTCCTTTTGGGGAATACGCGGCGCGGGTGCAGGCGTACCTGGAGCGGCGGGGGATTGCGGTGGTGACGCGGGACATTCCGGATCCGCTGACGGGGGATCTGGATGGGGCGGCGATCGAGGTGGATTATCTGCTGACGGCGGAGGAGCGGCTGTTTCTGCTGGCTCATCTGTTCGGGCATACGGTGCAGTGGAATACGGGGGATTCTGAACTGGGACAGCCGCAGACGCCGCCGGTGGAGCCGGAGTTGGTGGGGCGGCTGCTCGAGTATGAGCGCGAGGCGGCGGAGTACGCGCTGGGGATGCTGCATGAGGTGGGGATCACGGAGCTGGATGGGTGGTTCTCGGATTATGCGGCGAGCGACGCGGCGTATCTGGAGCATTTTTACCGGACGGGGGAGAAGCGGGCGTTCGGGGAGTTTTGGCGGACGGGGGCGGCGCGGCTCGAGCCGCGGGAGGCTCCGGAGTTTGTGCCGGTGCGGCGGCCGAGGCGTTCTGACGGGATCGTGATCTAGCGGCATAGAATGAGAGGCGGCCCAAGAGGGCTGAGGTTTGAGGGAGGTTTTGATGGCACAGCGAGGATTGGACCGGCGCTCAGTATTGCGGGGTCTGCTGACGCCGGCGGCGCTGCTGGGACTGGACGCGACGTTTGCGGCGCATCACTGCGACGCGGCGCAGATTGGTCCGAAGGACAAGATCAAGGTCACGAAGATTGAATCTTTCGTGCTGAAGAATTCGTGGGTGTTTGTGAAGGTGTCGACCGATGCCGGGATTACCGGCTGGGGCGAGATGCTGAAGGACGATGCGAAGGCTTGTGCGGCGGGCGCGCTGGAGGTGGGCGATTATCTGATCGGGCAGGATCCGACGCGGGTGACGCATCATTGGCAGGCGATTCACCGGGGGGCGTTTTATCGGGGCGGTCCGGTGAAGACGGCGATTTCGAGCGGCATTGACCAGGCGTTGTGGGACATCACGGGCAAGGCGTATGGGGTGCCGGTGCATCGGCTGATGGGCGGTCCGACGAGGGAGCGGGTGCGGGTTTACGGCGTGCCGAATGCGGCGAACGGCGTGAACGCGATGAAGGTGATTTTGCGGCCGGGCGGCCGGGCGGCGTATAAGTATGCCGAGGGCAGCGCGTTTATCGGGGCTTGCGTGGAGCAGTTCCAGGAGTTGCGGCGGCGGCAGGGTCCGAATGTGGATGTGGGGGTGGAGTTCCACGGGGCGATTCAGCCGACGACGGCGATGGTGTTGATCAAGGCGCTGGAGCCTCATAATCCGTGGTTCTACGAGGAGATCGCGCAGGCGCTGAACGTGGACGTGATGGCGGAGATGGCGAAGAAGACGCACATTCCGATCGCGACCGGCGAGCGCATCTTCACGAAGTGGGGCTTCCGGGAGATTCTGGAGAAGCGGGCGGCGACGATCCTGCAGCCGGACATCTGTTACGCGGGCGGCATCACGGAGTTGAAGGTGATTGCGGGGATGGCGGAATCGTACTATACGCCGATTGCGCCGCATAATCCGCAGGGTCCGTGTTCGCTGGCGGCGAGTTTGCAGATTGCGGCGTCGGTGCCGAACTTCCTGGTGCAGGAGCGGGGCGACAACGAGTACAGCGACCTGCTGGCGAAGCCGCTGCCGCCGATCAAGGGCGGGTATCGGCCGATTCTGACGGAGCCGGGCTTGGGCATCACGATCGATGAGAACAAGCTGATGGCGCAGGTGGGCGAGCCGCGGCCGTATCTGCCGCAGTTCGATAAGGACGACGGTAGCGTGATCGACTGGTAGTTTTACCGGCCGGCTAGGCTTTGAGCCAGCGATCGAACCAATCGAAGGCTTCTTTCTGCATCGGGATGTCGAATTTATGCGGCCCGTCGTAGAAGGAGGCGCGATAGCGATCGCTGGCTTTCGCTTTTTTGTAGACGTCGGTGAGGATGCGATCGGCGCGCTGCATTTCGGGGAGGGTGAAGAGGGTGTCCTGGTTGTTGTTGAGGACGAGGACGGGTTGGGGGACGTTGAGGCCGAGGATTTCGGGGTAGTCGAGGTCGCGGGGCAGGGTGGGGATGTAGCACATCCAGGTGTGGGTGTAGGACTTATTGAGCAGATAGTCGCGCCAAGTGGTCATCATGCCGACGCAGACGGAGACTTTGATGCGGGGGTGGAGGCCGGTGAGCATGACGGTGCGGAGGCCACCGCCGGAGAGGCCGCAGCAGCCGATGCGGTTGGCGTCGACGTCGGGGCGGCTGGCGAGGTAGTCGGTGGCGCGTTCGTCGTCGGAGGTGAAGACGCCGGGCCAAGTGAGGCCGGCGCAGAAGAGGCTTTTGGCGACTTCGTGTTCGTGGCTGGAGGCGAACTGGTTGTAGCGTTTGATCTCGTCGGGGTTTTCGGGGTCGACTTCGCGGAGGTCGCGGCGGAGGGACGGCGGGACGTCGCCGAGGCGGACGCGGCGGCTGCCGAAGGTAAAGGTGTCGTGGACGAGGACGGCGTAGCCGCGCTTGGCGAGCTCGTTGGCCCAGGGGAGGCCGCCGTAGTAATGGTCCTGGTGATAGACCATGAGCGAATGGGGATGGTCACTGGTTTTGGTGATTTTGCGGAAGCCGAAGTACTTGTTGCCGCCATGGTCGTGGAGGCCGACGATGCCGGGGAGCTTGCCTTTGGCGCCGCGGGGTTTGAGGAGGAGGGCTTGGGTGGGCGGTCCGTAGGGGAGCTGCCACTGGAGTTCCTCGATGGAGAGGCCGTCGTAGTCGAACTGGCGTTTGACGGTGACGTTGGGGGTCGTGCCGGAGGCAGGTTGGAGGAGGGATTGCCGGTAGCGTTCGCGGGCGAGTTTGCGCCAAGTGTCGAGGTTGGTGTGGCTGGGGTGGCGGAAAGAAAGGCGCGGCGGATCGGCGGCGAGGCCGGCGGCCCATTCACCGTAGGCACCCAGCATGTTTTCGGTCGGCATGGGCGTAGGATAACAGGATGAGATCTGATCTGAGCCGGCGCGCGGCATTGTGGATGGGGTGGTTGGGGTTGGCCAAGCCGGCGGAAGGGGCGAAGGCGAAGGACGAACCATCGCCGGCGCTGCCGGTGTGGCGCGATCTGTTCAACAAGCGGGACCTGAAGGGCTGGAGCCGGGTGAATACGGATGAGGCGACGTGGAAGGTGCGCGACAAGATGCTGGTGTGCAGCGGGCATCCGATCGGGGTGATGCGGAGCGACCGGCAATACGAGAACTTCATGCTGGAGATCGAGTGGCGGCATATGGAGCCGGGCGGGAACTCGGGGATGTTCGTGTGGAGCGCGGCGCGGCCGGGGTCGAATCGGCTGCCGGACGGCGTGGAAGTCCAGATGCTGGAGCTCGACTGGGTGAAGCTGAATACGAAGAACGGCGTGGTGCCGCCGATTGCGTATGTGCATGGTGAGTTATTCGGGGTGGGTGGGGTGAAGACGGTGCCGGATAATCCGCGGGGCGAGCGGAGTAAGTCGATTGAGAATCTGTGCAAGCCGCGGGGCGAGTGGAATACTTACATCGTGGTGTGCGTGGATGGGGTGATCAAGTTATCGGTAAACGGTAAGTTCGTGAATGGGATTGCGAAGTCGACGCAGAAGAAGGGCTATCTGTGCCTGGAGTCCGAGGGGGCGGAGATCCATTTCCGGAGTATCAAGATTATGGAGCTGCCGCCGGGCGTGACTTCGGCCAGCCAGACGGCGCCGGAGTTTAGTTAGTCGACGACGGTGCTCCAGCCGCGCTTGGTGAGGTCGCGGTAGATGTAGGCTCCGGCGGCCAGGCCGATGACGAGCATGCCGATGCCTTCGGCGAGCGAGCCAAGTAAGATCTTGCCGACGCCGAAGAGGCAGCCGTAGATCAGGATGCAGCCGGCGAGCCAGCAGAATAAGTCATGGGAGCCGGCGCCGCCGCGCTGGTATTCGGGGAGTTGGCGAGCGATGGGTCCCCAGCCGAAGACGGAGGGGTGCGTCTTGCGGTAGAAGGCTTTCAGGACTTCTTCATTTTCGGGAGGCGTGAGGAAGGTGACGATGAGCCAGCCGGCGGTGGTGGCGGCGGTGGTGTAGATCATGATCCAGGCGAAGTCGCGCGGGTCGTCACCATTGAGGGACGTGCCGAATTGCAGATAGAGCGAGACGGCGGCGGCGAAGATCATGGCGGAGACTTCGCTCCAGGCGTTGATCCGCCACCAATACCAACGGAGTAATAAGACGAGGCCGGTGCCGGCGCCGATGGCGAGGAGATACTTCCAAGCGGCTTCAATGGAGCTCAGATTATAAGTGACGACGATGGAGACGAGGGTGATGAGGATGGTGGCCGCCTGCGACATTTTGACGTAGTGGGCGTCGGTTTCATTGGTTTTGAGGAAGCGGCGGTAGAAGTCGTTGACTAAGTAGCTGGCGCCCCAGTTGAGCTGGGTGGCGATGGTGGACATGTAGGCGGCGGCGAAGGCGGCGAGCATGAGGCCGCGGAGATAGGGCGGCAGATAGTCGATCATGACTTTGACGTAGCCGGTTTCTTTGTCGACTAAGTCCGGGTAGAGGACCATCGAGGCGAGCGCGGTGAGGATCCACGGCCAGGGGCGGATGGCGAAGTGGGCGATGTTGAACCAGAGGGTGGCGAGCAAGGAGTGGCGTTCGTCTTTGGCGCAGAACATGCGCTGGGCGACATAGCCGCCGCCGCCGGGTTCAGCGCCGGGGTACCAACTGGCCCACCATTGCATGCCGACGTAGACGCAGAAGCTGACGAGGGGCATCCAGGCGGAGTTGAGGTCGGGGACCATGTCGAGCGAGGAGCCTTGGCCGCGCGCGGCGTCGAGGGCGGCGAGTTTGACTTTGAGAGCATCAAGGCCGCCGACGGCGGAAACAGCCGCGACGGCGAGGACAATCACCATGCCCATCTTGATGACGAATTGAAAGGCATCGGTGACCAGGACGCCCCAGAGTCCGGAGAGGGTGGAGATGAAGGAGGTGACGGCGATCAGGCCGATGACGACCACCAGCGCCTGTTCCTTGTTGATGCCGAGGACGAGCATCAGGATCTTGACCATGGCGAGGTTCACCCAACCGAGGATGATGCAGTTGATGGGGAGGCCGAGGTAGACGGAGCGGAAGCCGCGGAGGAAGGCCGCGGGCGTACCGGCGTAGCGGATTTCGGAGAATTCGATGTCGGTGGTGACGCCGGAGCGACGCCAGAGGCGGGCAAAGAGGAAGACGGTGAGCATGCCGCCGGCGATGTAGTTCCACCAGAGCCAATTGCCGGCGATGCCATTGCGGGCGACGATGCCGGTGACAACGAGGGGCGTGTCGGCGGCAAAGGTGGTGGCGACCATCGAAGTGCCCGCCAACCACCAGGGAATATCGCGGCCGCCGAGGAAGAACTCGCCTGTGCTTTTACCGGCGCGGGCCTTGTAGTAGAAGCCGATGCCGATGTTGAACAGGAAGTAGAGAGCGACGACGGCCCAATCGAGAAAAGTTAGCTGCACGAAAACTCCTCAGAACCGCCCATTATAGGGGTTCCGGGGAGGCACTACTGCGGAATGAGGCGCGTGGCTTGGCGAGCGACGAGCAGCCACTTGCCATCGACCTTGCTCCAAACCTGCAGAATGTTGAGCTTGAGGGTGTTGCCATCGGCGGCATTTTTGGTGGTGACATAGCCGCGGACGGTGGCGGTGTTGCCGTGGATGGTGATGGTGGGGGCCGGCGAGTAGTAGAGCTTGTTCTTGGCCGTGGCCATGGCTTTGAGCGCTTCGGCCTTCGATTCGAGCTTGGCGTTCGAGTGGCTGTACATCAGGTCCTCCGCCATGAGGGGGGCGATGGTGGCGGTGTCCCCTTTTTCGATGGCGGCAGCCAGCTTCTCGACATTGGCGAGGACGGCTTTCTGGT
The DNA here is from genome assembly GCA_965229305.1 of Bryobacteraceae bacterium. Taxonomy (GTDB): domain Bacteria; phylum Acidobacteriota; class Terriglobia; order Bryobacterales; family Bryobacteraceae; genus JALHNI01. The sequence continues at coordinate 23,658 of CBDDIZ010000027.1, forward strand.
CCGAGGCCACGTCGGCCGCGAGGAAACTCGCGAAGGCGAGAGCGAGGAGAATGGGTTTCATGGTCGCTCAGCATATCGCGTTTTCGGAGGAAGTGCAGGTCCGTCGTGGCAATTGCGGGACGTTGCATTTATGAACATCTCCGGCAGAGGGACGGAGCGAGGGGGTTAACGAAAGTTTTGGGAACTTTTTTCCGATAGATCAGTCTGAGAGTGTAGAGTCCCCGAGGAAGTTCGATGCCATGAAATATTGGGGTTTGCTGTTGGCGAAGGTCGCGGGAATAGCCGCGTTTGCAGTCACGAGCCATTGGCTGGTGCGGTATCTGATGCCGGTGAAACGGCATCCATTAGGCACGGACCTGGGTGGGACCTTCATCATCGCCTTTTGGTTTTTGGCGATTTGCGGGCTTTGCTGGGCCGCGGTGGTGGATCAGCGCTACCGGTGTCGGGCGTGCGCGTGCCGGTTAAGGATGCCGGTGGCGACCGGGTCCTGGGGCCGGGCGACGCTGTTTGGCCGCCCGAAGATGGAATACATCTGTCCCTATGGCCACGGCACGATGAACGTGGCGCAACTGCAAATCACTGGCCATGAGACTCCCGAATGGGACGAGCACGGCGATATGTGGAAAGAGCTCGAGTCGATCGGCAGTACGCGCGACTAGTCCTCCATATCTCCAAACTGGAGGGTGTACAGGGGGTCGAGCTTGGTGGTGGAGTCCACCAGCGATAGCTCCTTCAGGAGACCGGTGCGGAGATCGTAGACCCAGCCGTGCAGGACGGGTAACTGCGAAGCTTTCCAGGAACGCTGGATGATCGAGGTTTTGGCCAGGTTCTGCACCTGCTCCATCACGTTCAGCTCGACCAGCCGCTCCCAGCGCTCGTTTTCATCGGTAAGCGTGTCCATTTCCGCTTTATGGAAACGGTAGACATCCTTGATGTGCCGCAGCCACTTGTTGATTAAGCCCAGGTGCTTAGTGGCCAGGGCGTTCTTCACGCCGCCACAGCCGTAGTGGCCGCAGACGATGACGTGTTTGACCTTCAATACCTCTACGGCGTATTGCAGGACGCTCAGCACGTTGAAGTCGGTGTGGAGGACCAGGTTGGCGACGTTGCGGTGGACGAAGAGTTCGCCGGGTTCGCGCCCGGTGACTTCTTCGGCCGGGACGCGGCTGTCGGAGCAACCGATCCACAGGTAATCGGGCTTCTGGGTCTCCTCCATCCGGGAGAAGTACTCCGGATGGATGCTGAGCTTGTCCTTGACCCAGGCCTTGTTGGCCAGAAGAAGTTTTTTGTGGGCTTCCATTTAACTATCCCTTCGCAATGGCTGCGGAGGGAAGATTCCTCGCCGAGCCGTTCGTTTTGATTAATTCCACTTTAATCCGGCGATGCCGGGCATTTTCGAGGAAGTCCGCAATGACGTCGTCGATGTCGGTGTCGACGAAGGTGGCGTGGTGGCCATCGATCACCAATTGGGCACCATCGGGAATGGCGGAGAGGTGGAGCTTGAGGTCGGACTTATTCAGGAACGACATGTCCTTGTTGAAGCGCAGGAGATAGAGGTTGCCGTCGTTCACCACGGTGACGGCCTGGTGGTGATTGGCGCGGAGAACGAAGAACAGTCCGACAGCGAGGCCGAGCAGAACGCCCTTGAGAAGGTCGATGAGGACGACGCCGGCGACGGTAACGATGAAGGGCAGGAACTGGGCGTGCCCGGCGGCGTACATGCGTTTGAAGAGCTTGAGGTTGGCGAGCTTGTAGCCGATCAGGATGAGGATGGCGGCGAGGCAGGAAAGGGGAATGCGGTTGAGCAGAGTGGGGATGGCGAGCACGGCGAGCAGGAGGAGTAAGCCATGGAAGATGGCGGACATCCTGGTGCGGCCGCCGGCGTAGATGTTGGCTGAGGTGCGGACGACAACGGAGGTGATCGGGATACCGCCCACCAGGCCGCTGGCGATGTTGCCGGTACCTTGAGCGAAGAGTTCGCGGTTGGGCGAGGAGACGCGCTTGTAGGGGTCGAGCTTGTCGGCGGCTTCGAGTGACAGCAACGTTTCGAGGCTGGCGACGACGGCGATGGTGATGGCGGTGACCCAGACGTCCTGCCGCAGGAGGGCGGAGAAGTCGGGAAACGAGAGCAAGCCGGCGAGGGCGCCGAGTCCGTCGATGACGGGGAGGGCGACGAGGTGGCCGTCTTCGGCGCGGAGGTAGAAGTTGGGGAAGAGGGCGCGGAAGATCTCGTTGAGGGCGGTTCCCAGAATCACGGCGGCGAGGGCGCCGGGGAAGATGCGGGTGAAGCGGAGGGCCTTCAGGCGGTTGGAGTCCCAGGCCAGGAGCAAGCCGAAGCAACTGAGCGAGATGAGGATGGCTTCGGGGTTGCTGCTGTAGAGGGCTTTGATGATGTCGGTGAAGGTGTTTTCGCCGGCTTTCTCGAAGAAGGAGAAGTCACCTTCGAAGTCGGCGTCGCGACCGACGGCATGGGGGATCTGCTTGAGAATAATCACCAAACCGATGCCGGCGAGCATGCCTTTCAGGACGGAACTGGGGACATAGTTGGCGACGGAACCGAAGCGGAGCGCGCCAAACGCAAGCTGAATACAGCCGGCGAGAACGACTGCGGCCTGAAAGGTGGGGAAGTTGCCGAAGTGCTGGATGGCACCGGCCACCAGGACTGCCAGGCCCGCGGCGGGGCCACTGATGCTGACTTCCGACCCGGAGAGCATCGCCACGATGGAGCCCCCGATGATGCCGGCTAAGATGCCGGAAAACAACGGCGCGCCACTGGCCAGCGCGATTCCGAGACAAAGGGGAAGGGCGACGAGGAAGACAACTAGGCCGGCCGACGCATCCGACTTCAGGTACCCCTTAGTTTGACCCATATATGGACCCTCAGTGTAGCGCAGATTAAAGAATCTTAGGTAAGCGTGACGAGCTCGGACATGCGCTTGAGCTGACCGCAGGCGGCGTAGATATCCTGGCCGCGGGCCCGGCGCACGTAGCAGGGGATGTGTTCCATGACAATCTGCTGGAACGAGCTGATGCGATCTTCGGCCGGGGCGACAAAGGGGATGCCGGGGCCCGGGTTCAGGGGAATGAGGTTGACTTTGCAGCGGAGGCCGGCGAGGAGATCGACGACACGGCGGGCATCGTCGGGGGAGTCATTGACGCCGCCCAGGAGGACATATTCGACGAAGATGAACTCCTTGGGGCGGAGCGGATAGCGGCGGCAGGTTTCGAGAAGGTCCGCGAGGTGCCACTTGTGGGTGATGGGCATGACCTCGCGGCGTTGTTCTTCGGAAGAGGCGTTGAGGCTGAGGGCGAGGCGGGGGCGGATGGCGGCGCGGCCGAGTTCTTCGATTTTGGGAATCAGGCCGGAAGTGGAGACACAGATGCGGCGTTCGGCGATGGCGAGACCGCGTTGATCGACGAGGAGGCGGGTGGCCTTGAGGACGTTGTCGAGGTTCATGAGGGGCTCGCCCTGGCCCATCATGACGATGTTCATGGTGCGGGTGCGCGGGTCAAGGCGATGGCGGCGCATGACGTGGAGGACCTGACCGACGATCTCGCCGGCGGTGAGGTTGCGCTCGAGACCGATCAGGGCGGTGAGGCAGAAGCGGCAATCGATGGGACAGCCGACCTGGGAGGAAATGCAGATGGTGTCGCGGTCCTCTTCGGGGATGAAGACGGTCTCGATGGTCTTGCCGTCAGCCAAGGCGAGGAGATAACGGACGGTACCGTCGGTGGAGGCGTAACGGGAGGCTTCGCGAAGGTAGCCGGCGTCGGGGTGATCGGCACGGTCGGCGTAAAGGGACTTATAGAGTTGGCGGGCGTGGTAGAGCTTGGTGGCGGGGCCCATGGCCTGGCGCAGCTCTTCGATTTCGAGACCCAACAAACTCACGTCCTTATTGTCGCCCATTGGGGACAATCTGTCCTTCCGGGCGAGGACAGATTGTCTTCCGGGAACTCAGGTAATCCTCCTAAGTGTTGAGAATTCATTAAAACTTCTTGTGGCCTAAGAGTTGCACTTAGAAGCGGCATGAAGTGCTGTACGATTGCCATGCTGTTGTCCCTGGCACCTGCCTGGGGCGTGGATCTATCGCCTGATTTGAAGGCTTTACGGGACCGTGGGGGTAAAAGTACCACGCCGGTAATCGTGCAATTCAAGGCAGGAGCGAAGAGCCGGGAACTGGGCCGCGCTCGCCTGCTGGCCAAAGGTTTGGCCGAGCGGATGGACCTGGGCGAGAGCACGGTCTACCAGGTGACGCCGGCGCAGTTAGAGGCGTTGGCGGCGGACCCGGCAGTGGAGTACATCACGCCGGACCGGCCCGTGCGGGCGTTTCTCGATCTGATTCAACCGGCGGTGCGCGCCGACATGGCGCGGAACCTGGGCTTCACCGGCCGCAACATCGGGATCGCGGTGATCGACAGCGGCGTGACGCCGCAGCTCGATCTGAGCGAGCGCGGATTGCTGGGGCTGTTGAGCTCGCGCGTGGTTTATTCCGAGAGCTTCGTGCCGGGTGACCGCAGCACGAACGACGCTTACGGCCATGGGACGCACGTGGCGGGCATCGCCGCGGGCAACGGGTTTGCTTCGAGCCTGGTGATCAACACGAAGACGTTTCGTGGCTTGGCGCCGGAAGCCGACATCATCAACCTGCGGGTGCTGGACGAGAACGGCGCGGGCACTGACAGTGGCGTGATCGCGGCGATCAACCGGGCGATTGCGCTGCGGAGCCGCTACAACATTCGCGTGATCAATCTGTCGCTGGGGCGCCCGGTGATGGAGAGCTACGAGCGCGATCCGCTGGGCATCGCGGTGAACCGGGCGGTGGAAGCGGGGATCGTGGTGGTGACGGCGGCAGGCAATTATGGCCGCGACAACACGTTCGGTACGCAGGGCTACGGGCTGATCACCTCGCCGGGCAATCATCCGCGGGTGATTACGGTGGGCGCGATGAAGACGATGGAGACCAACGCGCGCGAGGACGATCAGATTGCGAGCTATAGCTCGAAGGGCCCGACGGTGATCGACCACGTGGCGAAGCCGGACATTGTGGCGCCGGGCAATCGCGTGGCGTCGCTACTGACGCTGAACGGCTTGTTGCGGCAGAACTATCCGGGCAACGAGATTCCGGCGAGCTATTACACGCTGGTGGGCCTGACGACGTCGACGAATTACTACCGGATGAGCGGCACGAGCATGGCGACGCCGGTGGTGAGCGGCGCGGTGGCGCTGATGCTGCAGAAGGATGGATCGCTTTCGCCGGATACGGTGAAGGCGCGGCTGATGAAGTCGGCGGCGAAGAACCTCCCGACGACGAGCACGACGATCGACCCGGTGACGGGCGCGGTGTACGTGGCGCAGTATGACATCTTCACGGTGGGCGCGGGCTATCTGGATGTGTGGGCGGCGCTGAACTCGAACGATGTGGCGGGCAAGCCGGCGCTGTCGCCGGAGGTGCGGTTCGATCCGCAGACGAACCAGGTGTATCTGGTGAACGACCAGTCCGCGTTGTGGGGCTCGTCGGCTTTGTGGGGGTCCTCGGCGGTGTGGGGCAGCAATGCGTTCGTGAACGGTTCGAGCGCGTTGTGGGGCTCCAGTGCCCTGTGGGGTTCTTCGGCCGTGTGGGGCTCGTCCGCGTTATGGGGCTCGTCGGCGCTTTGGGGTTCCTCGGCGTTGTGGGGCTCAAGCGCGCTGTGGGGATCGTCGAGCGCGGTGCAGGCTGAGCAGATCGACATTCTGATTCGCGGCGACCGGTAAGGCCGCCGCGCGTCAGGCGTGGTTACTTCGTGTAATGAGACTCGACGTAAGTGTTGAGCATGCCGATGAACTCGGCGACGATGTGATCGCCGCGTAAGGTCTTGGCGAGCTTGCCATCGACGTAGACCGGGGCGACCGGATCTTCAAAGGTGCCGGGCAGAGAGATGCCGAGATTGGCGTGCTTGCTCTCCCCGGGGCCGTTGACGATGCAGCCCATGACGGCGACCTTCATTTCTTCGACGCCGGTGTAGCTTTCGCGCCAAACGGGCATCTGCTCGCGGAGATAGCGCTGGATCTGGTCGGCCATGTCCTGGAAGAAGGTGGAGGTGGTGCGGCCGCAACCGGGGCAGGCGGTGACTTGCGGGGTGAAGGCGCGCAGTTCGAGCGCCTGGAGAATCTGCTGGCAGACGATGACTTCTTCGGTGCGATCGCCGTTGGGCATGGGGGTGAGCGAGCAGCGGATGGTGTCGCCGATGCCTTCCTGCAGCATGACCCCGAGGGCGGAGGTGGAGTAGACGATGCCCTTCGAGCCGAGGCCAGCTTCGGTGAGGCCGAGGTGGATGGGGTAGTCGCAGTTGGCGGCGAGCGCGCGGTTGACGATGATCAGGTCCTGAACGCCGGAGACTTTGGCGGAGAGGATGATGTGGTCGTGCGGGAGACCATAACTTTCGGCCTTTTCGGCGGAGAGCAGGGCGCTGACGACCATGGCGTTCATGGTGACTTCCTTGGCGTCGAGCGGCTCGGCGAGGCGGGCGTTTTCGTCCATCATCTCGGTGAGCAGGGCGCCGTCGAGGGAGCCCCAATTGACGCCGATGCGGACGGGCTTGCCGTATTCGATGGCGCACTCGATCATGGTGCGGAAGTTGTCGTCGTGCTTTTTGCCGATGTTGACGTTGCCGGGGTTGATGCGGTACTTGGCGAGGGAACGGGCGCAAGCGGGATACTTTTTGAGGAGCTGGTGGCCGTTGTAGTGGAAGTCCCCGACGATGGGCGTGGTGAAGCCATGCAGGCGGATGGTGTCGACGACGCGGGGGACGGCCTGGGCGGCCTCATCGGTGTTGACGGTGACGCGAACGACTTCGGAGCCGGCCTTGGCGAGGGCCATGATCTGATTGGCGGTGCCGGTGACGTCCGCGGTGTCCGTATTGGTCATGGACTGGACCATGATCGGGTGACCGCCGCCGACCATCACGCCGCCGACATTGACGGCCACGGAGTGGCGCCGGCGAACGGGTTCCACGCGGACCATCGGGCGGGCGAGCAGCGAAGAGGCGAAAGTTGCCATAACTACCAGTTTAGTGGGTAGATGGAAGCTGTGTCTCTTGCCGAAGATATCCAGCAGCGTCTTGATTCCCTGACCAAACCGCGGGGGAGTTTGGGGGAAATGGAGCGGCTGGCGGCCAAGTACTGTCTGCTGAGCGGGGAATTGCTGCCGCCGTTGCCGCGCAAGGGGATGTATCTGTTCTGCGGAGATCATGGCGTGGTGGCGGAGGGGGTGAGCGCGTTCCCTTCCGAAGTGACGGCGCAGATGGTGGAGAACTATCAGCGGGGCGGTGCGGCGATCAGCGTGTTGTGCCGGCAATTTCAGATTGAGCCGGTGGTGGTGGATTGCGGCGTGGGTGAGCCGACGGCGAACTTCGCGGTGGAGCCGGCAATGACGCCCGCGCAACTGGACGAACGCTTGAAGCGCGGCCGGATGCTGGCGCATACGGCGAAAGAGCGGTTCGACCTGGTGGGACTGGGCGAGATGGGCATCGGCAATACGACGTCGGCGGCGGCGCTGGTGTCGGCTTACACGGGGACGGAGCCGGCGGAGACAGTGGGGCCGGGGACCGGGTTGGACGAAGAAGGGGTGCGGCGGAAGGCAGATGTCGTGCGGCGGGCGCTGGCACGGCACGAGTCGCGGGAGCCGAAAGCGGTGTTGGCGGCGCTCGGCGGGTTTGAGATTGCGACGATGACGGGGTTCATTCTGGCGGCGGCGGAGATCGGGCTACCGGTGGTGGTGGACGGGTTTATCAGTTCGTCGGCGGCGCTGGCGGCGGTGCGGCTACGGCCGGAGGCGCTGCGGACGGCGTTTTTCTCGCACCGGTCGGCGGAACCGGGTCATGTGGCGTTGCTGGGGGCGTTGGGGGTGGAGCCGGCGCTGGATTTGGGGATGCGGTTAGGGGAAGGATCCGGGGCGGCGTTGATGATGAACCTGATTGAGACGTCGTTGCGGGTTTATCTGGAGATGGCGACCTTTGCGCAGGCGGGAGTAGCGGAAAAGCTAAACTAAAAACATTGATCAATCATCTTGTTGTTGAAAATCTAAAACATCGACCCGTTCGAACGGGCCTCAGTATTCTCGCTATTGCCTTTTCCGTCACCCTGGTGCTCACGATCGTCGGTTTGAGCGACGGCATGTTGGAGGATCAGCGGGACCGGGCGCGCGGCGCGGGCGCCGACATTATCTTTCGTTCTCCCACGGCATCGTTTGGCACGGGTGGCGGCTCTGCGCCGCTGAATGAAAAGCTGGTGCCGTTTCTCGAAACGCAGCCGCACATCACGATGGCGGCGGGGGTGCTGATCCACAGTCTGCAGTTTCCGAATTCGCTGCACGGCATTGACTTGGAACGCTCCGCCCGCATGGCCGGCGGCATCCGGTTTGTGGAAGGCGGGCCGTTTCAGGACCCGCGCGACATCATCGTGGACGAGTTCTATGCGCGCGAAAAGAAGCTGAAGATTGGCTCGAAGGTGTCGTTGCTGAACCATGAGTGGACGGTGCGCGGGATTGTGGAAAGCGGCAAGCTGGGGCGCATGTTCGTGCAACTGCCGGTGCTGCAGGATCTGACCAGCAATCCGGGGCGCGTGACGCAGATTTATCTGAAGGTGGATCAGCCGAGCAACATTGCGGGCGTGGTGGCGGATTTGAAGGCGAAGCAGCCGGATTACGGCATCAACACGATGGAAGAAGTGCTTTCGTTCTTCAGCGCGGACAAAATTCCGCAACTGGCGATTTTCATCAAGGTGATCGTGGGCATTTCGGTGGCGATCGGCTTTGTGTTCGTTTTTCTTTCGATGTACACGGCGGTGCTGGAGCGCACGCGTGAGATCGGCATTTTGAAGGCGTTGGGCGCGTCGCCGGGCTTTATCGTTGGGATTCTGCTGCGCGAATCGATGCTGCTGGCGTTGCTGGGCGCCATCACCGGCGTGATTTTCTCGTTCGGTACGCGGATGATCTTTCTGGCGCTGATTCCGGCGTCGATGCAGCAGAAGATTACCCCCGAGTGGTGGCCGCGAGCTCTGGCGATTGCGTTGCTGGGCGCGCTGTTGGGGACTTTGTATCCGGGCATGAAAGCCGCGAAGCAGGATGCCATCGAGGCGTTGTCGTATGACTGATCCGATGGTGAAGATCGAGGGCCTGACGAAGAAGTACCGTCAGGGGGACGTGGAAGTATCCGCCCTACGCGGCGTGGATCTGGAAATTGCGCAAGGCGAGTTCGTGGCGATTGTCGGACCTTCGGGATCCGGCAAGTCGACGCTCTTCAACATTCTGGGAGGGCTGACGCCGCCGACGGCCGGAACCGTGCGTCTGGCCGGGCAGGACTTGTTGGCGCTGAGCGACTCCGAGCGAACCAATCTGCGCAAGCGGACGGTGGGCTTCGTATTCCAGAAGTACAACTTGCTGCCGACGCTTTCGGCGCGCGAGAACATCGAGATCGCACGGTACATTGCCGGGGCGAACGGGGCGACGGACTCGTCGTTCGATGAAGTGCTGAAGATCCTGGGCCTATCGAGCCGGCTGAATCATAAGCCGCGGGCGATGTCCGGCGGCGAGCAGCAACGCGTGGCGATCGCGCGGGCGATTGTGAATCATCCGGCGCTGTTGCTGGCGGACGAACCGACGGGAAATCTGGACACCGAGAACTCGAACCTGGTGCTGGAGTTGCTGCGGGACTTGAATCGCCGAATGAAGCAGACGATCGTGATGATCACGCACAATCCGGAAGCGGCGGCTTTTGCGGATCGCACGGTGCATATGCGCGACGGGCGGATCGTCGACGAATAACGCGAGGTCGTAGCATGGAAGTGATTTTCGTGCTACCGTGAAATCCAACCGGCGGTTCCTCTCGTAGGAGTCGTTGTTCACGCCCATGCGCTTCATTGTTTTTTGTTTCGCGCTGACTATGACGGCTCACGACCTCTACGTGATGCCGCGGCAATTCCAGGTGACAGCCGGCGGGACGATCGAGATCGCCCTGCACAACGGCGACGACTTTCCGGAGAGCGCGGCCGCGCCGCGGCTGGAGCGTCTGTTGGAGGCACGGCTGATCGCGGCCGGGGGCACGCAGCCGCTGGTGAAGCTGCGGACCGACGGCAAGGTGACCCGCGCCGAAGTGCGGCCCACCGGCACCGGCACGATGGTCGTCACGGTGCAGACGAAGCCAAACGCGATCGAGCTCGAGGCGCCGAAATTTCTCAGCTATCTGAAGCACGAAGGCTTGCGGGACGTGATCGCCGCACGCGAGAAGAGCGGCGCGAGCGACACACCGGGTAAGGAACGCTACAGCAAGTACGTGAAGTCGCTGGTGGCGGTGGGCGCGCCGAGCGACTTCTATCAGCACGTGGTGGGTTTGCCGATCGAGATTCTGCCGCTGGCGGATCCGGGCCAAGTGCGGCCCGGCGGGAAACTGCCGATTCAGGTGTTGTTCCGCGGCAAGCCCGCGGCGGACCTGCAGATCGAGATGGCGTGGTTGCCGAAGAGCGGCAAGGCCGGACGTCAGGTGGCGGGCCGGACCGATGCGCGCGGCCAGTTCACCGTGCCGATCGGCGAAGCCGGCACCTGGAAGCTGCACACGCTGATGATGGAACGCTGCGCCGACCCGGCCTTCGACTGGGAGAGCTTTTGGGCGAGCCTGACTTTCGAGATTTCTCCGCGATGAAACCTACCCGCAGACACTTTGCCGCCGCGCTGGCCACGACAACGGTGCCGGCGCTGGCGCACGATGACGACGGCGATCCGGCGATCGACCGGACGTACTTCATTCATGGGCGCACCAGTCCGCTGGCGGTGGCGGGTTATCGCATCGGCGATGCCGCGCTGAAGAAGCTGAAGCTGACGCGGGCGCACGCCTCGCTCGAAGTGGTGCAGTATGCGCCGGCGAGCGCGGCGCACTGCGCGATTGTCGATGGTTTGCAGGCCGCCACCGGGGCGAGCCTGGGCAATTTGAATCTGAAGCTGGTGGCCTCGGCCGCCATGTACAGCGTGGTGCGCAACAAGCAGAGCGGCCAGGAACTGAAGGTGGAATTGCTGCCCGAGTTTCTGAAGACGATGCTGGAGACGCCGGCGAAGAACTTGCTCGCGACCGCCGAGAAGGTGGGTCGCATGCCCGAAGCCCAAATCTTTCGTTCCAAAGCATAAGTAAAGGACCGCCCGGCGCCCGCACGGCGGGCGGACGGGATTCGTGTGTCCGCCCACAGGAGTTGTATGAAGACTGCGATCTGGTTGGTGTGCGCGGCGATGGCCGCCTGGGCGCAAGCCGATACGGCGACGTTGGGAGGTAGCGTGCAGGATGTGGGCGAAGCCGCGGTGGGCGCGGTGCGCGTGACGTTGACGGATGTGGCAACGGGGCTGTCGCGCGAGACGGCGAGCAATGAGGCGGGTCAGTTTCTGTTTGCGCAGGTGGCGCCGGGGAAGTACCGGTTGACGCTGGCGCGGGACAACTTCAAGCAGGCGGTGATGGAAGACGTGGTGCTGGCGGCGAACGATCAGCGATCGGTGCGGGTGCGGTTGGAGGTGGGGCAGAAGAGCGAGTCCGTGGATGTAAGCGGCGTGGCGCCGCTGGTGAGCGAGTCACCGGCGGTGGCGACGACGATCGACCGGCAGTTCTTCGAGAATCAGCCGATGAGCGGGCGGAGCTTTCAGGCGTTGATCAGTTTGGCGCCGGGGACGGTGCCGACGGCGGCGAACCTGGTGACGCCGGGGCAGTTCAGTATCAACGGGCAGCGCGGCAATGCGAACTACTTTACGGTGGATGGCGTGAGCGCGAACTTTGCGACGTCGGCTTCGGTGACCCCGTATGAGAATGGCGGCGGGGTGCCGGCGCTGTCGGCGTTGGGGAGTACGAATACGCTGGCGTCAGTGGATGCGGTGCAGGAGTTCACGGTGCAGACGTCGACGTATGCGGCGGAGTACGGGAGGCAGCCGGGCGGGCAGATCGCAATTGTGACGCGCAGCGGGACGAACGAGTATCACGGGACGGCATTCGACTATCTGCGCAATGTGAAAATGGACGCGAATAACTTCTTCGCGAACGCCGCGGGATTGCCGCGGCCGGCCGTGAAGCAGAACGACTTTGGCGGCGTGTTCGGCGGGCCGGTGCGCGTGCCGGGCTACGACGGGCGCAACCGGACGTTCTTCTTTGTGTCGTATGAAGGCCTGCGGCTGCGGCAGCCGTTCGTGACGATTCCGCTGCAGGTGCCCACGGTGGCCGCGCGGGCGGCGGCGACGGGGCCGGTGAAGGAGTTGCTGGAGGCGTTTCCACTGCCGACGGGGGGACCGGTGGCCGGCGATCCGACGGCGGCGATGTATCAGGCGAGCTTCTCGAATCCTTCGACGATGAATGCGACGAGCTTCCGGGTGGATCATGCGTTCAACGCGCGCTGGACGGTGTTCGGCCGCTATAACTACGCGCCGTCCGAGAATCAGGAGCGGGCGAAGTATTGCGCGGCGAGTTGCGTGTCGGTGACGGCATCGCGCTCCGAGACGCTGACGACGGGCTCAACGATGCTGCTGAGCTCGCGGCTCACCAACGACGTGCGCTTCAACTACAGCCGTAACAAGACGGTGCTTTCGTACTTCATGGACACCTTTGGCGGGGCGAAGGTGCCTGCGGCGAGCACGCTCTATCCGAACTTCACCGATGGCACGAAGGGCTACATGTACATCCAGGTGGATGCGGCCGGCGAGAACACGCTGAGCGACGGGTTGTTTGCGGACAATCGCCAGACACAGATCAACGTGGTAGATACGCTGTCATGGAACGTGGGGGCGCACGCGCTGAAGCTGGGTTTCGACTACCGGCGGCTGTCGCCGCTGTCGGATTCGGGGAGCTACCGGCGGCAGTTCAATCCGAATTCGATCGGGCTCCTGACGCAGGGCGTATCGGCGAATGCGTTTATTCTGTCGCCGGAGTTTGTGCTGGCGCCGCGTTATCTGAACGTGAGTTCGTTCGTGCAGGATACGTGGCGGGTGACGCCGCGCTTCACATTGACCACGGGTTTGCGCTGGGACGTGAATCCCGCGCCTACCGAAGCGGGCGGCCACTATCCGCCGGCGGTGCGCGGTTTGGCGAACCCGGCGACGGTGACGCTGGCGCCGGCCAACGGGCGGTTCTACGACACCGACTATCGCGGCTTCGCGCCGCGCGTGGGCGTGGCGTATCAGCCGTGGGCGCGCCACGGGACGATGGTGCGCGGCGGCTTCGGCGTGTTCTATGACCTGGGCACCAGCCTGTTGGGCAATGCCTTCAGCACGAGCCTGTATCCGAATGCGCGGCGGGTGGACTTCGCGCGGATCAACTACACGGATGCAGTGTTTCAGTCGCAGCCACCGGCGGTAAACCGCAATCCGCCGTATCCGCGGTTGTTCGGCTATCAGGACGATTACCGGCTGCCCTATACGCTGCAGTACAACCTGCTGATTGAGCAGCCGCTGGGCCGGGCGAATACGGTGTCGGCGGCGTATGTGGGGTCCGTGGGACGGCGGTTGGGCCGGGTGACGAGCTACCGGAATCCGAATGCGAACTTTACGCGCCTCGACGCGGTGACCAACGATGCGAGCTCCAGCTACAACGCGCTGCAGGTGCAGTACAAGCGGCGGTTGGCGGCAGGCGTGCAGGCGCTGTTGTCGTATACGTGGGCGAAGAGTCTGGACACAGTGTCCGAAGAGTCGATCAACAATTTCCAAGCGCCATCGACTTCGGCGAGCGCCGATCGGGGACCCTCGACGTTCGATGTGCGGCATACGCTGACGTCGGCGGTGAGCTACGCACTGCCGTGGAAGTTCGGGCTCGATGGCATGTTGCGGAGCATGTCGGCGACGCCGGTGAACGTGCTGACGAATCGGGATCCGTTCGGCATCGGGTTGACGACGGTGGCGCGGCCGGACGTGGTGCCGGGGCAACCGCTGTATCTGGAGGACGCGGCGCAGGCGGGCGGGCGTCGCTTTAACCCGGCGGCGTTCGATGCGACGGGTCCGCTGAACGGGCGGCGGCAAGGCAACCTGGGACGCAACGTGCTGCGTGGCTTTCCGCTGACGCAGGTGGATTTGTCGGTGCGGCGGGACTTCGCGCTCACCGAGCGCATGAGGTTACAGTTTCGTGTCGATGCGTTCAATGTGCTGAATCACGCGAACTTTGCGAACCCGACGGGCGTGCTGACTTCGGGTGTTTTTGGACGGGCAACGCAGATGGCCGGCACGGGCTTGAGCGGATTAAGTTCTCTCTATCAAGTGGGTGGCCCGAGGTCGTTGCAGGTGGCGCTCAAGTTGCGATTCTAGAACCAACCGGATAGAATGCAAACGATTGCAAGGGAGTCTTATCTTGACGGAACAATCCACTTGCGTTCATTTGTCTGAAATCAACCCCCGTTAGAATGGGAGCATATGAAGAAAGCGCTTCTGGTCTTATTGGCCATACCCCTGTTGTGTCTAGCCCAATACGATACATCGACGATTCTTGGCACGGTGAAGGATTCTTCCGGATCGCAGATTGCGAGTGCCAATGTGACGCTCGAGAATATCCAGACCGGTGTTAAGCAAACCACGACGACGGATCAATCCGGCAACTATCAATTTCTTAACCTGCGCATCGGCACCTTCAAGGTGAGTGCCGGCTTGCAGGGCTTCAAGACGGCGACCTCCGAGTCGTTCACCCTGGTGGTGAATGCCCGCCAGCGCGTGGACCTGACGCTCGAAGTGGGCGCGGTGACGGAGAACGTCACGGTGACCGGCGCCGCCAACCAGCTCGAGACCGATTCGAGCGACCGCGGCCAGGTGATCACGCGCGAGGCGATCGTGAACCTGCCGCTGAATGGCCGCGCTTATGCGGACCTGGCGCTGCTGTCGCCCGGCGTGCGCAAGAGCAACATCTCGAACCGCGATGCTTCGTTCAACGTGAACGGCCTGCGCAACTCGCTGAATAACTTCATGGTGGACGGCGTGGACAACAACGCCTACGGCACCTCGAACCAAGGCTTCTCGAACCAGGTGGTGCAGTTGACGCCCGACGCGGTGCAGGAGTTCAAGGTGCAGACCAATAACTTCTCGGCCGAGTATGGCCGCGCCGGCGGCGCGGTGATCAATGCTTCGGTCCGCAGCGGCACCAACGAACTGCATGGTTCGGCCTGGGAGTATCTGCGCAATACGAAGCTGAACGCCGTGGGCTTCTTCAAGCCGAGCAACGGCAAGCCGACCCTGGTGCAGAACCAGTTTGGCGGCACGCTGGGCGGGCCGATCAAGAAGGACAAGATGTTCCTTTTCGGCGACTACGAAGGCTTCCGCCGCGTGGACCGCACGCTGCAATTCGCGACCCTGCCGACGCTGGAACAGCGCCAGGGCAACATCGGCATTCCGATCCGCAACCCGTTGACGGGCGAACTGTATTCGAACGGCATTGTGCCGGCGAGCCAGATCACGCCGTTTGCGCGCCGCGTGCTGGGCGATCTGCCGGCGCCGATCCGCAGCACGGCGCCGGGCGTGTTGCCTTCCAACAACTACGACAACCTGGTGCCGACCTCCTGGCAGGACGATAAGGGCGACGTGCGTTTCGACTACTACGCCACGTCGAAGCTGAATCTGTTCGGCCGCTACAGCCATCGGCTGTTGAATCGCGTGGAAAATAGCGTGATCCCGGGTCCCTCGGGCGGCGACGCCAACGGTAACGTGCGGGTGCTGAACAAGCAGACCGCGGCCGGTTTCAACTACAACGTCTCGCCCACGGCGCTGATCGACTTCCGCATTGCTTACTCGGTGTTCGAAGGCGGCAAGAGCGCCCTCGGCGGCGAGCGCCCGAACATGCTGGCTGAGTACGGCATCCCCGGTTTGCCGGATTCGCCGGAGATCGGCGGCGGTCTGACGCGGCAGGGCATCAGCGGCTACAACGCGATCGGCCGTCAGGATTCGAATCCGCAGTTCCAGAACCCCACCACGTGGAACCCGAAGGTGAACTACTCGAAGGTGCTGAGCCGGCACACGCTCAAGAGCGGCTACGAATATCAGCGCATCGACACCGACATTCTGGACTTCAATCCGCAGTACGGGAACGACAGCTACAGCGGCCAGTTCTCGCGCCCGGCGGGCATTTCGACCAACAACAACCTCTACAACATGGCCGACTTCCTGTTCGGCGCGCGTTCTTCCTATCAGTTGAACAATCAGGTGATCCTGAACTATCGCCAGCGGATGCACTTTGCGTATCTGCAGGACGACTGGAAGGTGAACAGCAAGCTGACCCTGAACCTGGGCGTGCGCTACGAATTCGCCACTCCGCAGTACGAAGCCAAGAACCGCCTGGCGAGCTTTGACCCGGCGACCAACACGCTGATCCAGGCCAAAGACGGCAGCCTCTTTGACCGTTCGCGGGTGCATCCGGACTACAACAACTGGGCGCCGCGTCTGGGCATGGCCTATCAGCTCACCAGCAAGACGGTGGTGCGCGCCGGCTACGGCATCGGCTATGTGCACTTCAACCGTTTGGGCGGCGAGAACCTGCTGGGCTACAACGGCCCCAGCATCGTGAACCTCGCGCAGAACCAGGTGGCCTTCCTGGCCAACGGCAACCCGACGCCGCTTTGCACGGGCGAGAACTTCCTGAACTGCTTCCGCACGACGCAGCAGGGTTACCCGGCCGGCCTGGTGGATCCTTCGCGCTTCTCGACGGCGAATACGCGGACGAACTATACGCCGGCGGACTACCGCACGAGCTATGTGCAGAGCTACCACTTCACGATTCAGCGCGAGCTGGCGCACAACCTGGTGCTCGACGTGGCTTACGTGGGCAACAAGTCCACGGGCCTGATGATCCTGGGCGACTACAACCAGGCGCGTCCGCTGAACGCGGGCGAAACGGCTTCGCTGCTTTCGCGCCGCCCGATCTCGGGCTTCGACGCGATTCAGATCTCCTACGGCGGCGGCTTTGCGACTTACAACGCGCTGCAGGCGAAGATCGAAAAGCGCTATGCGAACGGGTTCTATCTGTTGAACAGCTTCACGTGGTCCAAGGCGATTGACAACGCCGGCGGCCACCTCGAAACCGCCAACGGCGATAACTCCCGCATCAACTATCGCAACCTGGCTTCGGAAAAAGGCCAGGGCAGCTACAACCAGCCGCTGAACAACACGACCACGTTCGTGTACGAAGTGCCGTTCGGCAAGGGCCGCAAGTTCGGCTCGAGCGCGAATGGCTTCATCGACGCGATTCTGGGCGGGTGGCGCCTGAACGGCATCCACATCGCGCAGAGCGGCCAGCCGATCAACATGAGCTATTCGCTGGCGGCGGCGGCGCAGGTTTCCACCTATCCGACGTATCGCCCGAACTACGTGGGCGGCGACATCTACGCTCCGGAGCGGAGCGCGACTCGCTATTTGAACCCGGCGGCTTTCGCGGTGCCCAGCACCACGACGCCGTTCGGGACGCTGGGCCGCAACATCGGCCGTAGCGAAGCCATCTATCAGTTCGATGCCGGCTTGCACAAGGCGTTCAGCATGACCGAACGCTTCAAGCTGGAGTTCCGGTCGGAGTTCTTCAACCTGTTCAACACCACGAACTGGGGCGCTCCGAACTCGAACATCTCGAACTCGAACTTCGGGACGATCACCAGCTATGCTTACCCGAACGCTCCGGCGCGGCAGATTCAGTTTGCCCTGCGCCTGGGCTTCTAAAGCCACCCGCCAGAACAGACAAGGCCAGCCTTCGGGCTGGCCTTTTTTATTGATATATTGGCCCTGCTCCCGGGAAGGATACGATGCTTCGAAGACGCTTTTTGCAAACAGCACTGGGCGGTTTGGCCCTGGCCGAATTGCCCTTGCACCGGCTGGCCGCCGCGCAACGCGGCAAGGTGAAGATCACCGGCGTGAAGTGCATGATCGTGCGCGGAACGTGGGACTGGAACCTGATCAAGGTGGAGACGGACTCCGGCCTCTACGGCCTGGGCGAGGCCTATTGGGGACCGGGCGTGAAAGACCTGGTGCTGAACCAACTGGCGCAGCACGTGATCGGCGAAGATCCGCTGAACGTGGACAAGCTCTATACGAAGATGCTGATGCGCAGCGCCGGCGCCGGCGCGCAGAGCGGCGTGACGGTGACCGCCGCCAGCGGCATCGAAATCGCCCTGTGGGATCTAGCGGGCAAGATTCTCGAGACGCCATCCTGCAACCTGTTGGGCGGGCGCTTCCGCGACCGCGTGCGCTTCTACCGCACCACGCAGGCCGTGGAGAACGTGGAAGACATGTCGCAGTGGCGCGACCTGGTGAAACAGTCCAAGGCGGAGAAGGCGGGCTGGACGGCCTACAAATTCCAGGGCGATGGCATTCCGCCCAAAGCCGACCCCGACTATCGCGAGCCCGGCCATGACCGTTACACGCGCGGGTTGACGCTGAAGGATCTGCGGCGCATCGAGAAGGCGATGATGACCGTGCGCGAAGAGCTGGGGCCGGACATTGATTTCGCCATTGAAGCGCACTGGAAGTACGACGTGCGCGACGCGATCGAGATGGCGAAGGCCATTGCGCCCGCGCGGCCGATGTGGCTGGAGGATCCGGTGCCGCCGGGCAATCCGGAAGTGATGGCGCGCGTGACGCACGCGGCCGACGTGCCGATTGCGACCGGCGAGAACCTCTATACCCGCAACGAATTCCGGCGCCTGATCGAGATTCAGGGCGTGGACATCGTGCATCTGGATATTCCGAAGCTGGGCGGCTTGCTCGAAGCCAAGCGGATTCACGATCTGGCGGACAACTACTACATCGCGTCGGCGGCGCACAATCCGGCGAGTCCGGTGGGGACGATCGCTTCGGCGCATGCGGCGGCCTCGATGCGCGACTTCCGCATTCACGAACTAGCGAAGTACATCGACTGGTGGCAGGATCTGGTGATCCACGACGGGCCGATCTTCGAGAACGGCTACTACCGGATCCGGGACAAACCAGGCTTGGGCGTGAGCCTGAACCCCGACGTCGCCAAGAAGCATCTGGCGCCGGGCGAGACCTGGTGGGGATAAAGAAAAAGGCCGTGCTGGCGAGCACGGCCTTTTTGTTGAGCGGATCAGGTTCGGTTTAGGCTTCGGCCAGAGCCGCTACCAGCGCGCCCTTGGCGGTGGCGGTGAGCGGGTCAGCCGCCATCTTCACTTCGGAGATCTGGAGCGGGAAGTTCGATTCCTTGAGGATCTTTTCGAAGCGTTCGCGGAAGCCCTTGGGCATCACGGTGCCACCGCTCAGGACGATGGGCACGGGCCGGTTGATGCGCGGCATGTTGCGCGTGTTGGCGAGCGTCTGATGCAGGCCATCCACCAGGGACTTGATCATGTCGTCGTAATAGACGCCCAGCACCTGCTGCACCTTGTCGGCGTAGTGGCCGTTGATGTAGAAGTTCGATTCCTTGGTGATGCGGATGCGGGTGGAGATTTCGCCGGTGATCTGCGCGGCGGATTGGTCAATGAAGTCGCCGGCCTTGGGCACGGCAAAGCTCAGCACGGGCACCGAGAGATAGGCGAGGCAGACGTTGCACAGACCGCCGCCGCAACTGATGCCGATGCCGGAGTAGTTCGTGTCTTCCATTTCGCCGTAGACGACGGCGAGGCCTTCGTTGATCGCCTTGGGGGTGTAGCCCATGCCGGAGAGAAGCTGGCCCAGCGTGGCTTCGTGATACGTGACGTTGGTCTCTTCGCCGAGCGGGGCGGCCGGCACGCTGTAGTAGATGCTGCGGCCTTCGCCGGGTTCGCCACCCGTGAGCGACTCGATCAACTGCTGCATCATTTCGGTGCTGGCCGGTTCGGTGGCATTCAGCACGCCCTTAGTCATGGGGCGGCGCG
The DNA here is from genome assembly GCA_965229305.1 of Bryobacteraceae bacterium. Lineage (GTDB taxonomy): Bacteria > Acidobacteriota > Terriglobia > Bryobacterales > Bryobacteraceae > JALHNI01. Next base: position 43,477 of record CBDDIZ010000027.1, read on the forward strand.
TTTCGCGCTGGAGCAGGTCCGCGAAGCGTTCGCTTTCGTTGCCGTGGACGATGAGCTGATCGCCATCGACGCGGTGCGGCACGTTTTCCTTGCGCAGCACGTTCTCGGTCATCTTCGAATAGGGAACGGTGACGAACGCATTGAGTTGCGAACGATAGTCGTAGCGCCCCGTCTCGTTTTGCAGGGCCAGTACCACCCGGCTGGTGCCGACGTCGAGCCCGAGAGCTCCTCCCTGAATTGCCTTGCCCATGGTTATTCTCCTTCCGCGGATTTGCCGCTGGTTCCGCCCAGCGGTGCGCTGAGTTTCTTGTAACGTTCCCGCAGCGCGGCCTTCTGTTCGGCTACGCTGAGGCCATTCTGTTTGGCTTGATCGCGCAGCAGATCTTCCGCGGCGAGCAAGCCTTTCCACATGCGGGCTCCGGTGGACGTCATGAACGTCGGGTCGTACGCGAAGCCAAAAATCAACAGGCTGGGCAGGGGCAACGCATAGTTGTCCGGCAAGCCGAGCTCTTCATAGGGGAAATTGCCGGCCCAATCGGTGTGGTAGCCGACGATCATGTTGTGCGGGTTCACGGAGACCTGCGCGTGAGTGGGGCAGTTGGTCGCCGCGATGTTGTACTTGGCGCGCAGCATCTCGGTGAGCAAGCGCGCGGTCACGATCTGGCCGGAGGTGACTTTGGGGTTGTCGTCGCCTTTGACGCTTTGCGTTTCGAAGGCGATGCCGAGGAAGCTGTCGTTCAGATTCAGATAAACCCATTCGTCGTCGGCCCAGGTGGAATTGCCAGCGTGGAAAGCGGTTTCGTTTTCCTGGACGACACGGAAGGCGCGTCCGAACCGGTCAATGACGTAGTTGTAGGCCTTCTTCTCGCGGATGAACTCGATGAGCGACTGGCCGTAGTGCCGCAAACTGCGGTTGTTCTCGGGGCCGAAGTCCGCCAGATGGCTCTCGGTGGTGTGGAAGACGATGCCCACCGGCTGATTGCGAATGTTGAGCGAAATCTCGAGGTTCTTGTTGCGGTTGTACGCGTAATAGGCGCGCGGACGGTTGCTGGTGGCGAACTTGGTTTCGACGCGCAGGCCGTTCGAGTAGGTCTCGATGCCGGCGGTGCTTTCGACTATCCAGACCTTGGCCGGGCTCACGATCTTTACCGGCGGTTTGGTGGCGGGGCGCGCCAAAGGCACGGCCTCCGAGGCCTGAGCCTGGGCGGTGACCGGGCCGCTCTTCACCGAGCGCCAGGAGACGATGCCGAGTGCGGTGACGCCGAGCGCGGCGCCGCTTATCAGCACGACCCAATCGGGGACCGGCACGGCGGGGCGAGCGCTTAAGTCGTTGAGCGTGAGCTGGTTCCGCTGGAGGAAGCGTAGACGCTCGACCGGGCTCTGTATCTCCGCCGCACGACGGCCCACCCACCAGCGCATGAGCGCGGTGGTGGCGAGCCAGCGACTGATCGCACGAAGAGACATCAACCAGTGGGTAGTTCGGCAGTCCTGCCGTCAAACCTTAGGGGTTCTAAGGTCCGCTCCTAGGGTGGCTGAGGAGAAAATCCTACGACTCAGGTGGAATTCGCGCTATGACTGCGGCTTGGTGCGGCTGGTCAGCCATTCGGCGAGGCGGGCCAGGGTTTCGTGGCCGCCGGCGGTGGCCTAGTAGACCCGAGATCAGCTCGCGGGGAGCGTCGAAGAGGCAGGTGAGGACGATTTTCGCGGTTCGAGGTGTCCCGGCTCATCGTTGCGGGTCCTTGTTCTCGAGTTCGCGGAGGTAGTCGTCAAGGCGGTGGAAGCTGCCCTCCCAGAAGTGGCGGTAGTGTTCGACCCAGGCGGCGACTGACTGGAGGGGGCCTGGTTGGAGCTTGCAGGGCCGCCACTGCGCTTCGCGGCTGCGGGTGATGAGTCCGGCCCGCTCGAGGACCTTGAGGTGCTTGGAGACGGCCGGGAGGCTCATGGCGAAGGGCTGAGCGAGTTCGGAGACCGAGGTCTCGCCGAGGCTCAGCCGGGCCAGGATGGCGCGGCGGGTGGGGTCGGCCAGAGCGGTGAAAGTGAGAGAGAGCGAGTCGACTGGCTGCGTGCTTAACCGCATGGTTAATTTCCTTGCTGGTTAAATGTAAGGCGAAGTAGTCCATTTGTCAAACGTTTCCAGAGCACCCCAATTAGTAGTTGACTTGAGCCTCTCGGGCCCCGTATATTGAACCTGCTGTCGGTCTTCTCCGAAGTGAAATGGGAATCCCCGGTGTGAATCCGGAACTGCCCTCGCAGCGGTAAACAGGAACGAACGTCAACAGAAGCACTGGTTTTTGACTGGGAAGCGTTGGCCAGTAGGCGGGCAGAAGCCCACGCCTGCAAGTCCGAAGACCTGCCGATAGCCGGCGCCTGTGCGCCGAAATGACACAAGCCTCGAGGGGAGGCTGGTGCCGGCCTCTCCTGGGCACGTTGCTGCCTTTTGAGTCGTCGCGCCTTTTTCCCGGAGAGGGAAGAAAGAGAGCGAAATGGCCGCCCCTGCACTAGCCCGACCTGCTGAGTTATTCCCTGGAGTTCACGCGGAAACGCCGTCGACGGCGATGCGCGTGCGGAAACGCAGCGGCGCGCTGGAAGCAGTTTCGGTGGACAAGATCATTCGCGCGGTGGAACGCTCCTCGGTGGGGCTGGAGCATGTGGACCCGATGCGCGTGGCGATCAAGACGATCGGCGGGCTGTATGACGGCTCCACCACCAAGGAACTCGATTCGCTGTCGATTCAGACGGCGGCGTCGCTGATTGCCGAAGAGCCGGAGTACTCGCGCCTGGCGGCGCGGCTGCTGACGCGGTTCATTGAGAAGGAAGTCCAGAACCAGAACATCTTCTCGTTCTCGCAGGCGATTGAGCTGGGTTTTCAGGAAGGGCTGATTGCGGAGACGACGGCGGCGTTTGTGCGGTCGAATGCGCGGAAGTTGAACGCGGCGATCGACGATACACGGTCGGACCGGTTTGAGTTTTTTGGCATGCGCACGGTGTATGACCGTTATTTGTTGAAGCATCCGGAGACGCGCTCGGTGGTGGAGTCGCCGCAGTACTTCTTTCTGCGCGTGGCGTGCGGCCTGTCGCAGAACGTTTCCGAGGCGATCGCGTTTTATGAGTTACTTTCGGCGCTCGAGTATCTGCCGAGCTCGCCGACGCTGTTTAACTCGGGCACGACGCATTCGCAGATGTCGTCGTGCTTTCTGCTGGATTCGCCGGACGATCATCTGGAAGCGATTTACGACCGTTACAAGGACGTGGCGATGCTGTCGAAGTTTTCGGGCGGCATCGGCTTGGCGTATCATCGCGTGCGTTCGCGCGGGTCGTTGATCCGGGCGACCAACGGTAAGTCGAACGGCATTGTGCCGTGGCTCAAGACGCTGGATTCGTCGGTATCGGCGGTGAATCAGGGGGGGAAGCGCAAGGGTGCCTGCTGCGTGTATCTGGAGCCGTGGCACGCCGACATCGAAGAGTTTATGGAGTTGCGCGATAACACGGGCGACGAAGCCCGGCGCACTTACAATCTGAACTTGGCGCACTGGGTGCCGGACTTATTCATGGAGCGCGTGGAAGCCGACGGCTCGTGGTCGTTGTTCGATCCTTCCACGGTGCCGACTTTGCCCGATCTGTATGGCGATGATTTCCGGCAGGCCTATGTGGCGGCGGAAGAGGCCGGGCTCGCCGTCCGTCAGGTGAAGGCACGCGACCTGTATCTGCGCATGATGCGCACGCTGGCCGAGACGGGCAATGGGTGGATGACCTTTAAGGATGCCTGCAACCGGAAGAACAATCAGACCGGGCTGCCGCACAACGTGGTGCATCTGTCGAACCTGTGCACGGAGATCACGGAAGTGACTTCGGCGGGCGAGACGGCCGTGTGTAACTTAGGTTCGATCAACCTGGCGCGTCATCTGAGTGGCGGTCAGTTTGACTTTGAGAAGTTAGCCGCCACCGTGCGCCGCGCGGTGCCGTTTCTGGACCGCGTGATCGACATCAACTATTACCCGATTGCGACGGCCGAAGCGTCCAACCGGCGTTGGCGCCCGATCGGCTTGGGCGTGATGGGTTTGCAGGATGTCTTCTTCCAACTGCGGATCGGTTTTGATTCGCCGGAGGCCCGCGACCTTTCGGCCCGGATTCAGGAGGAGATTTACTTCCATGCGCTGACGGCGTCCTGCGATCTGGCCGAAGCGTTCGGACCGCACGCGGCGTTTGCCGAGACGCGGGCCGCCAAAGGCGAATTGCAATTCGATGCCTGGGGCGTGAAGCCTTCGTCGAAGGATCGCTGGGAGACCCTGCGGGAGCGGGTGCGGACGATCGGCTTGCGGAACTCGCTGATCATCGCCATTGCGCCGACGGCGACGATCGCGTCGATCGCGGGCTGCTATGAGTGCATCGAGCCGCAGATCTCGAACCTGTTCAAGCGCGAGACGCTTTCCGGCGACTTCCTACAGGTGAATCGCTATCTGGTGAACGATCTGAAGGAACTGGGCCTGTGGACGGAGGACATGCGTAACCGTCTGAAGATGTCCGAAGGTTCCGTGCAGGGACTGCAGGAACTGCCCGCTGACTTACGCGAGGTCTACCGGACAGTGTGGGAGATTCCGATGCGTTCGCTGATCGACATGGCGGCGGAGCGCGGCGCGTTTATCGACCAGAGCCAGTCGTTGAACTTATTCCTGGAGAGCCCGAACATCGGTAAGCTGTCGTCGATGTATATGTATGCCTGGAAGAAGGGTCTGAAGACGACTTACTATCTGCGCTCGCGTCCGGCGTCGAAGATCGCCAAGGCGACGGTGCCGGTGGCTTCGGCCGCCAAGGCGCTGGCCTGTTCGCTCGAGAATCCGGAATCGTGTGAGGCCTGCCAGTAACATGATCCTGGACCCTGGTTTTAACCTGACCCTGCGGCCGATGAAGTATCCGGTCTTCTTCGAGATGTTCAAGACCGCGATCAAGAACACCTGGACGGTGGAAGAGGTGGACTTCTCCACCGACGTGACCGATCTACGGTCGAAGATGAAGCCGGCCGAGCAGCATCTCATCAAGCGGCTGGTAGCCTTCTTCGCCACCGGCGACAGCATCGTGGGCAACAATCTGGTGCTGAACCTGTACAAGCACGTGAACTCGCCGGAGGCGCGGATGTACCTTTCGCGTCAGCTCTACGAGGAAGCGTTGCACGTGCAGTTCTATCTCACGCTGCTCGATACTTACGTGACCGATCCGGCCGAGCGGGCTGAAGCATTCGCGGCGGTGGAGAACATCCCGTCGATTCAAAAGAAAGCGCAGTTCTGCTTCAAGTGGATCGACTCCATCCAGCAACTCGACGAAGTGCAGACCGACGATCAGCGGCGGGCATTCCTGCTCAACCTGGTCTGCTTTGCGGCTTGCATTGAGGGCCTCTTTTTCTTCGCCGCGTTTGCCTACGTTTACTACCTGCGGTCGCGCGGCTTGCTGCAAGGTCTGGCGACGGGGACGAGTTGGGTATTCCGCGACGAGAGCGCGCACATCGACTTTGCGCTTGAGGTGATCGAGACGACACGGCGGGAGCGTCCGTCGCTGTTCGACCAGAAGTTCGAACAAGACGTCGTCACGATGATTCGTGAGGCAGTGGATTGTGAACTCTCCTTCGCCGAGGACACGCTGAGCCTGGGTGTTTCCGGCCTGTCGGTGGCCAACATGCGCGAATATCTGCAGTTCGTCGCCGACCGCCGGTTGGAGGCGCTGCAGATTGCGCCCGTATTCGGCTCGCGCAACCCCTTCGACTTCATGGAACTGCAGGATGTGCAGGAACTCACCAACTTCTTCGAGCGCCGCGTCTCCGCTTATCAAGTGGGAGTTACTGGCGACGTGGCCTTTACTGAAGATTTCTAGCATTTAGCCGCCAGCCGTAAACTTCGTGTTACCAGCCGGGCCTTTGGTGGCTGAACTGCTTCCTCTCTCCGCGTGTGCGAAAAGTGCGCACGAAATCAAGGAGACAGTATGGCGATTCAAACCATGGACGACCTGATGGTCGAGGAACTGCGCGATTTGTATCACGCGGAGACACAGCTGACGAAAGCGCTACCGAAGATGTCCAAAGCGGCGATGAGCCCGGACTTGAAGGCGGCGTTCGACGGCCATCTGAAAGAAACGAAAGAACAGGTGAAGCGCCTGGAAACCGTGTTCGAGAAGCTCGGCAAGACGGCGCGGGGCCAGACCTGCGAGGCGATGGAAGGTCTGGTGAAGGAAGGCTCCGAGGCGATCGAGGCCGAGATGCCCGAAGAACTGCGCGATTGCGCGCTGATCGCCGCTGCGCAAAAGGTGGAGCATTACGAGATCGCCGGCTACGGCACGCTGCGTGCCTGGGCCGAGGAGTTGGGCCATGACGATGTGGCCGATCTGCTCGAGCAGTCCGAGGAGGAAGAGAAAGCGGCGGACGAGAAGCTGACGATGATTTGTCAGGCGCTGATGCAGCAACACGGCAAGGCGTCGGCTGCGTCGTCGACGCGGTGAGGCCAAGCGGGGCCGCCGGTTGCCCCGGCGGCCATCCCGTTGACCTTAGACCGCGCAGCCACGCACCGGCGGGGTGAGCGCACCTTCGTGGAATAACTGTTGCAATCCGTTCTTCGCGATCCAGGTACCGCGACGTTGGCGCAAAACACGGGCGAGTTTTGCGCTCGCCGCGACCTTCAGCTTGGCGTTCGCTTGGGTACTTACGCCCGCCACGGTGGCCACCACGGCATGTTCGCCATCGGCAAGCGCGGTGGGCACGACGATATTTAACTGATACAGCCCGGGGCCCGAGAGCCCCGCAAACTGGACCGTGGCGGCCACGCCCCCAATGGTGACCGTGACCGGATTCGTGGTGGGATAAGCGCCGCTGAAGACTAAGCCATCGGTGACCGATCCAGTCACCGGGCCAAAGCCGGTGCCGAACAGGGCGATCACCTCGCCGGGGCCGACGGCGGCCGACGTTTTGTAGCCGGTTTCGGCGTTGCCGGTGCCGTTAATGATGGCGGAATCCGGGTAGCGAATGGCGCGGACGTAGCCGCTGAGGACCGAGAGCCCTGGCAGGGTCTCCTGCAGATTGACGGTGGTGTTGGTGGTGCCGGCGGCGTTGGTCAGCGCCACGGGCACGGAACCGCGGGCGGTATCTGCTGGCGCCAGCACATTTACTTGCGAGGGACTCACATACTGAAGGTAAGCAGGCTTGTTGTTGATCTTCACGCTGACGTTGCCGAGCGTGGTGGGCAGGATGTTATTCACCAGGTCACTGCTAGCGACTCCGCGCGTGGTGGTGGCGAGGTTGGTGCCGTAAAGGCTGATCCAGGCACCAGGCGCCGCGCCCGCCGCCCCACTGACGGCGTTACCCACGCCGCCGCTGGTGATGGCGGGCGCCGCAGCGGCCGGAACCTGGAAGGAAGCGCCCATCGTAATGGAGGACGTATACCCCGCCGACAGACTGCCCGTCGTGCTGGAGAGCATGCGCGTGTTGTTGGCGACGTTGTAGATATTGTCGCGGGCGTTGGTGGTGTCGCGGCCGGAACTACGGGAGTAATCGCTGCTCGCGAGGACCGTGTTATTCGACTCTTCGTCAAAGAAGATCTGCGAGACAAAATTCGAGAGCACGGTAGCGCCGTTGTAAGTGCGCACGCGGATATGAATGTGGATGGTGCGCCCGGTGTACCAACCGGGATAGATCGTCGTGAACGTCACTTGTCCGTTGTCGTCGGTGATCTGATAGCCACGCAAAAACTTCTGGCCCTGCGTGTTGACGCTGCCGGTGCCACCGCCGGGGTTGTAAGTGGGCTCGTCGGAGTAAATACCCTTCGCGTCGCAATGCCAGATGTCGACGTAGGCGCCGGTGAGGGGCGTGCAGGAGCCGCTCGCCAGATTCTGAACATTGATAACGAGCTTGAGCGGCACGCCGGCCCGGGCGGTACCGGTGCTGGGGTCGGTGCGAATGTCGGAGCGGAAAAGCTTTTCATCCACCCAATAGGGGCCTTCGGTGACGGTGGGGGTGGTGGCCACGCAGGTGATCGTCTCCGCGGCTTCCACCGTCCGGTTCCAAGCGGGGATAAAGAAGCCAGCGCCGGCAAGGGCGGCGAGCGTGCCGCGCCGGGTGATGTGGGAATCGTGCATGCACCTACTGACGCATGCCGCGGCTGACGGAACGTTAAGGTTGTGTCAAATCATTGGGAGCGGCGCAAACGCTCGGCGAGCGATGCGGCGCGGGCTTCGCCGTCCGCCGGACCCAGGGCAAAACGCCAGAAGCGCTCGACGTCATGCTTGCCGACGTCGTTCTGGAACATGCCTTGCGACTTATGCTCGGCGATCACCCAATGCACGACGACGTCGTAGGCAATGGCATCGTGAAAGCCGAAGTGCTGCCGGCGGTCGAAGGCAAAGGCCGGGTCGGGATGGGCGGTCGCGGTGAGCGGTTGCCCGTCGAGCCCGGAAAAGGGCTCCGTCTCTTGGGACTGCCGGGGCTCGGCGCCCAGCACGACCGGCCGTTGCGCCGGGTCCAGGGTCTGCACCACCTCGAGCGCGAGCAGCGTGGCCGCCTGATGATGCCCGTGCGTGGAGGCCCGGGGCAGCATGGTGAAGACGAAGTCGTATTTCTCCCGCTGCAGCAGATCGCGCAGCGTGTGGCGCACCTTTTGGCAGTTCCAGATCTGGTCGGCTTCGCCGGCGTTCAGCGTGAAGCGCTCGTCGCGCTCGCTGAGGAAATGATGATGGCGGATGCCGAGAATCTTACCGGCGGCGAGCGTCTCGCGGCGACGAATCTCGGGTAGATGGCTGCGGCCGGTGCGTTCGTCGGTGAGCTTCACGCCGTAGATCTTCTCGGCAAGAGTGGAGTAGCGATAGCCGCCTTCGCCGTTGGTGATCACCACTTGGTCCACGGTGGCGCCCAACTCCTGCGCCAAACGGTAAGTGGTGGCGGCGAAGTAGTATTCGTCATCAGGATGCGCGACCACGATGAGCACCTTCGGCGAGTGGCGCTCCACTTCCGCCGCGGCCGCGAGTAGCGGGAGCACCAGGGCCGTGGCGGCTTCGCGTCGTGTGACGCGGAGGTTGGGAAGCCGCCATCGATGCCGAATTGCCATATAGAAGACTTTGTAGATCGACTATACGATGTTGTGCCGCCAGCTGTCAAGTCAGAAGCTGGTGGGCGGTGGGACGGTGAGTGGGATCCACGGCCAACATGCGACTGGCGAGATCGTCGACGCCCAACTGACGGAAGATCAACCCCAGTGAATAGATATCGGAGGCACGGGTGGCGCGGGCGCCTTGCTGTTGCTCGGGGGCCAGATAGCCATGGGTGCCCAGATAGCGGCTGGGGCCGCAAGGCTCCTGAGCGGCGAGCCCAAAGTCGAGGACGTAGGCGTGGTCACCTTCGAGCATCAGGTTGGCGGGGGTGAGGTCACGGTGGACGAGCCCGGCGTCGTGAATCGCGGCGACCGCCTGCAGAAGTTGCTGGCAGACGGCGCGGGCGGCCGTAGGGGCAAAAGGGCGCTTCAGACGGGCGGTGAGCGTCTCGCCGCGCAATAAAGCCATCGTGAAATAGGCGAGACCGTCGTGGCCCAGTTCGTAGAAGGGGCAGACGTGGGGATGCGAAACCAGGCGGCCCAGCCGCCATTCGCGGGCGAGTTCAGCCTCGTCTTCGCGGGCGTGAGCCACTTTGAGGGCGACATCCTGTTGGGTGCACTCGTCGAAGGCGGCATAGACCTCGCCGACTCCTCCGCGCTCCAGCAGGCGATGGATCCGGTAGCGGGCCGAGAGGCGGTGGCCGGTGGGGAAGCGTGGCGCCGCGGCGGTGCGCAACTCCCGGACGGCTTGAGGGGCCGTCTCCAGAAAGCCGGCGGCGAGTTGCTGATTCTGCAGCAGTCGGCGGACATGCTCGCCGGTGCTGCCGCTGGCCGCGGCCCAATGTTCGCACTCTTCCGGGGAGGCGTGCTGGCAGCGGGCGAACAGGGCCGCCACCTTTTCCCAGGTTTGCGGGGTCACCGGGCGAGTTCTCCGTAGAGCCAGGCTTTGGCGATGAGCCAATCGCGTTTCACCGTGCGGGTGCAGAGGCGCAGGTGGCGCGCAATTTCTTCGTCCGTCATGCCGCCGAAGAAGCGAAGCTCCACGATGTGGGCCTGCCGGGGGGCGAACCGGGCCAGGCGCGTGAGCGCTTCGTCGAGATGGCGGATGAGATCGGACTCGTCCGCCGTGGTGGCATGAAACTCCTCGAGCGGCACCGGCACCATGCCGCCGCCGCGTTTCTGAGAGAGCGTGCGGCGCGCATGGTCCGTCAGGATGCGGCGCATGGTGATCGCGGCGGTGGCGAGGAAATGAGTTTCGTCCTGCCACGGCGACCGGGCGGTCGCCTGCAGGCGGAGGTAGGCTTCATGGACGAGCGCGGTGGCTTCGAGCGTATGATCTGGACGCTCACGACGCAGGTACCCGGCGGCGAGCCTTTTGAGCTCGGAGTAAGTCGCCAAGGTCAGCGTGTGGGATGACGAGAGCGCGGGGTCAACAGAGGCGGTCAAGCGGGTCCTCCTTCGGCAGCTCGGGCGAGCCGCAGAAGGAGGAACGGATTCTGCCGGGTTTTCCCTTCGCAGTGGTGACTAAACGGATCAGCAGCAGGTTTCGCAGCGATGGCCGTCGTCGCAGGAGCCTTGTCCACTGGCACTGCGGATCAGGCGGTTGTTGGACGCCTTCGCGCGAGGTGTCAGCCAGTCCGGCGGCAACGGAGGCAGACAGCACGGCTTGGGATACGGCGCCTTCATGCCCAATTGAGTGCTGGTGGCGCTTGGACGGTACTTGGTGGGGTTGCCGCTGGGCTTCATCTTGAGCAGGTCGTTGAACAGACTGTTGTGCTCGAGATCGTCGCCGTCGCGATGGATGGACAGGATCACGAAGGCCTGGAGTTGATCGGTTTCGAGCGCGCGAGTATCCGTCGTCTCGCTCTGCAGGGTGGTGCCCAGGGCCACCGATTCATAGCGCGCCACGAACACTTCGCTGACCGCGATCGCGCTGACGAGGTTGTCGGCGTCATCCATCACCATGTCGGGCACCACGGGGCTCAGCGTGGCCTTGGGCGGCGTGCCATCCACGTAAGTGTCATGACGTACCCAGTAAGTGGAGGCCGACCAGCAGGCATCCGGATAAGGCAGCTTCAACCGGGCATAGCGTTGGCTGGGACTATCGTCGAGGTCCACTTCGCCTCCATTGATGGCGAGGTTGCAGGCGGGGTCAAACGTGGCTTGGCCCACGAAGTTCCGCAACTCGGGAATCGTCAACTCGCCGTGAGGAAGCGCCGTGAAGCTGGATAGGTTCACGTCCGCCGCGAGATGGTAGGAATGGGTATCCCGGGTGCCGTCTTTCTCGAGCGGCACATACACTTCCAGCCGGCTGGTGCCGTCTCGTTTGACCCAATTAAACAAAAACATCCCGTTAAAGACCAGGTAAAGGTCTTTCGTGTTGATATCAGGCATGAGCTTCCTTTCGCTCTAGGTGCGGAGCAGCCGAAGGTGCCCCGCCCAGTAGTAGGGGTGGGCGAATGGAGGTCGCTGATGAAGTCGCCGCAGGGCTTGAAGCATCGCGATGCCGAAGTCGTCACCGCGCGTGAGGCCGGCGTAGATGTCCTGCATCAAGCTGGCGCCGGCTTCCGTATCCAGGTTCCAGGCCGTGCCCAGAACTTCCGCCGCGCCGCCCAGAATGAAGGCGTGGGCCAGAGTGCCCGCGCTGAGCGAATCGGCTTCGTCCTGATCACTCCGGCCTGTGGCGCAGGCCGAAAGAATCACCTGAGCCGGCAGATTGCCTTCCCGCATCCGCCAGACGCCATCGGCCAGAAGCAGACCGATGGTGCCGTTCTCGCGAACGGCGTGCCCGGCGAAGTGCAGCGAAGTAAGGGTTGGCAAGCTGGCTCGCAGTCCTCGCTGATTGGCGTGCACACCCTCGAGAATCGTGAGCGTGCCCGGCAAGCGCCGTAGCGATTGCAATTCCATTCCGGGTGAGGGCAGGGAGGGCAATTGCCACTGCGCGAGCGTCGCGACATGAGTCGCGTCCACCAGGAGGCGCGCACCGGTCGCTGGCCCTGTCCACTGAGACAGAGTGCCGAGCGGACTGCGCGTCACCGCGAGTATCTGTTGAAGGCCGAGCGGCTGATCGTTGACCACCAGCAGGGAGAACGGAATCTCGGCCAACATCCCTTCGGCCTGAAAAAGAATTTTTTGCTGCGGTGTGAGTTTGGTCAGCCACGGCCCGAAGAGCTGGCCGGAGAGTTCGCGGCCCAAGGCGGCGATCTCTGCCGGGGAACTGTCGCGCTCGCCGGCTAACCGGCGCAGCAGACGGATGCGTGGTTCAAGCGCCGGCCATGGCGCACTGACGCGACGCAGCTCGACGCCGGCCGGACTCTGCCGCCATACATACACCGCCTCCCCCACTGCGCGCAGCGAGTAAGTGACTTGCGGCGCAAAGCCGGCATGACGCAGGGGTCCGACTGCGAGCGCCTTCTCATCGGCTGCGAGGATCTTCTGCAGCGAAGCAAAAGACTCCGCCGCTGGCCGATGCCGCACCAGTAAGTGCAGTAATTGCGCCGTGGTGGCTTGATACTCATCGCGCCAGAGATGACGCGTACCATTCACGTTCGCCTCCACCAGCCAAGCGAGCGCCGCTTCCAGCGTTCGAACCGCGGACTCAATCTGTCCGGCGGACGCCTGACGCCGCGCCACCAGGCGGGCATAGGGCAGGCGAATGGAAGGCTCGGAGACTTGCGTCAACAGTTGCTCGGTGGCCGGCGGCAGAGTCTCGCGACCCTCCAATTCGCCGAGCGTCATCTCGGCCCAGGCGGCCATGCTGGGCTGAATTGGCAACTGACTGCGCAGACTGAGGGCTTCACGGTATAAGCCGGTGGCGGAAGGGCGATCGCCCGCGCGCCAAGCCGCGTTGGCGGCATTGATGCGATCGGCAAAGCGGGCGCTTTGCAAGCCGGCGCGATCGGCCACCGCGGCCGCCATCAGCGCGGCCTGCTGCGAAGCATGGTGCCGGCCGAGCGCGGCCGTGGCGACCACGACGTTGTGCAGCGGCTCATGGGCGCGCGTGATCGGCAGGCGCTCCCGAAAGATGCGTTCCAACAACGCCGTCTGCCGCATCAGCACTTCGCGGTAGCGGCCTTGCCGATAGTCGAGCGCGGCGGCAATCGCTTCGTTGCGGACCTCGGTAATCGGCAAGCGCGCGGCGCGGGCTAACTCCACTGACGCGGCGCTGCGCGCCACCGCCTTCTCCAGCGAGCCGGCCAGCGACTCGCAGATCGCGGCTTCGCGCGTCATCTGCGCGGCGAGCCAAGCGTAACGCGCGGGGGCCTGCGCGTCCGCATGACAGGCGAACGCGGCGTTGCTATGGGTAGCACGATACGCCACTTCAAAATCGCGCCACGCGGCCAACGCGGGTGGCAGCGTGGCGGACTCCACCGGCTGCATCTCGGCGCGTTCTTCCGTATAACGCGCGCGCGCGGAGCTCAGGCGAATTGAAGCGAAGCGAGCCAGGCGGCGGAAGTCCGCCTCGTGGCGCGGTTCGCGGCGAAGGGCCGTGAGTTCGGTGAGCCAGGGATCCCGATGTTGTTGCGCCAGCCGGCGCGCGGCGGCGTCGGCGGCGGGGAGCGAAGCGAGGCCTTCGGCCAAGGACGCGTCCAGCGCGGCCTCGGCAAAGCGTTCGCGATCGGCTGCAGGAGAGCGATCGAAGACGTCCGCGCGCTGCCGGCGCAACTGCTCCAGCCGCCGGCGGATTTCGCTTTGCCAGGCGGGCTGCGTCTCGGCTTGCAGGGCGAGTTCGAGATCGCGAACGGCGGGCTCGATCTGCTGCAGCCGCTCCGCAATCAAAGCGCGATTGAACAAGGCTTCCGCGTGGCGCGGATGCCGCTGGATTACTTGGCCCAGCAGGTCCTGGGCGAGGGTGAGGTCGGCTGCGCCGTTCGCGCCTCGTTGTTCGGCGCGCTCGAAGTAAGCCGTGGCCAAATCAATCAGGACGTCGGGCTGCGCGGCACCCAAGTCGCGCGCGGCTTGCAACGCCTCAATGGCTTCGGCAGGCTTCCATTCGAGCAGCGCGAGGCGTCCTTTGGCATGCAGGGCGGCCGCGTTCTGCGGCGCGTCGCGCACCAGGCGCGCGATGCGGGCCGCCTGCTCGAGTAACTCGGGCGATTGCGACGTCAGGCTGCCGCCGGACCCTGAGCGGTCGACGCGCAAGGGGGCGTGCGCGGCTCCGGGGATGCGCAGCGGGATTGTCCGCCGATCCGTGTAAGTCCGAGCCAACTCCGCGAGCGGCGTGCTCGCGGGACGCTTTAGGAACCAATAGCCGGCGAGGCTCATTACGATGGCCGCCGCAGCCGCCCAGCCGAGCCAACGGCGGCGTGAGCGAGCGGGCGGCGCAATCTCGGCGACGTGGTTCTCCGGCCCGAAGACTGCGATGGAGAGGCGCAGCGTGTGCGCGCAGACCTCGCACGTGGAGGCGTGCTCCAGCAGGCGGTCCGCGGCTTCGCCACGGACCAGGCCACTGGCTAACTCGTCCCATGTCCGTTCGTCCGGACATCCGAGGCCGTCACTGGGGAGGACCGACATCTCGTTAACTGGAAGACGCGGCACCGCGCCTTTTCCCTTTCGCTAATTGAAGCTTTTCCTGAATCTGCAGTGTCAGCCGCCGGATCAGGCTTTCCACGCCTTTAATATTCAAGCCGACGGCGGGAATTTCGGCAATCTCTCGCGCACTATAGCCCTGCCGGTAGTAAAGACGGAAGACAGTGGTTTCGCGCGGGCCGGCGTCGAGCGCTTCTTCAATCTGCCGGATGAGGATCCCGCGGTCTAAGTGGTCGTCGAGACCGATGCGACTGGCTAACTGCCGCACCGGGTCATCGAGCGAGTTGGTGACATGGCCGCCGCGTTTCTCGGCGCCGCGGGCGCGGAACCAGTCGCGGGCGCTGTTGCTGGCGACGACGGCGAAGTAAGCGGGCACAGCCGCGGGCTGGTCGGGCAGCAGGCGCGCAAAGGCTGCCGAGTTCGCCGATACCCGCAGTGTAACTTCCTGCACGATGTCTTCGACGTCGACCGTGCTGGAGTATTGCAGCGCGATGCGACCGACTACCCGCCTTAAAAGCGGATAAACCAGGTGAAAGAAGGTGTCGCAGTCAGGCGGCGACCCCGCGGCACAACGCCGGAAGCTCTCCTGGATCCGTACAGCATCTTCGGGCACTGAGGACCTCAGTGTACCAAGCTTCCGACTAACTCAGGCGAAACACGCCGGAAAGACTAACCCAATTTTTGCTTCAATAGGTCATTGACCACGCCGGGGCTGGCCTGACCTTTACTGACTTTCATCACCTGGCCCACCAGGAAGCCGATCACGGTCGTTTTGCCGCCTTTGTACTGCTCCACTTGCTTCGGATTGGCCGCTAAGACTTCGTCCACGATCTTCTCGATCGCGCCCGTGTCGGAGATTTGCTTCAGGCCGTCGCGCTCGATGATCACTCCGGGCGCCAAGCCCTCGGCGTACATCTTCGGGAAGATCTCTTTGGCCAGTTTGCCGGATAGTTCTCCCGAGCCGATGCGCTTCACCAGATCGCCGAGATGCTCGGCGCTGACGGGGCTCTCGGCAATTTCCTTGCCGTCAGTCTTCAAGGCGCCGAGTAAGTCACCCATCACCCAGTTGGCCGTCGTCTTCGGATCGCCGCTGGCCGCCACGGCGGCTTCGTAGTAAGTGCCGAGTTCGCGCGTCGCCGTCAGCACGTCGGCATCGTATTCGCGCAAACCGTACTCGGTGAGATAGCGCGCCTTCTTCTGAGCGGGCAATTCGGGCATCGTCGCCCGCAGTTGTTGCTGCCAGGCTTCGGATACCTGCAGCGGCACCAGATCGGGTTCGGGGAAATAGCGGTAATCATGCGCCGCTTCCTTCGAGCGCATGCTGAAGGTCTCGCCCAGGTCCGGATTGTAGAGGCGCGTTTCCTGCACCACTTTGCCGCCCGATTCCACCAGCGCCACCTGACGCGAAATCTCGAACTCGATGGCGTGCTTCAAGAAGCGGAACGAGTTCAGGTTCTTGATCTCGGCCTTGGTGCCAAACTCTTGCTGACCCAGCGGGCGCACGCTGACATTGGCGTCGCAACGCAGGTGGCCCTTCTCCATGTCGCAGGAGCTCACGCCCAGAAACTCCATGGCCTGCTTGACGTAGGTCATGTATTCGTAGGCTTCGTCGGCGTTGCGCATATCGGGTTCGGAGACGATCTCGATCAGTGGCGTGCCGGAGCGGTTGAGGTCGACGTAAGTGAAGCGGTCAGAGTCCTTGAAGCCGTCGTGCGTGCTCTTGCCGGCGTCGTCTTCCATGTGGACACGCGTGACGCCGATGCGCTGCGGACCGCGCGCGGGCGACGTGACGTCGACGTAGCCGTGCTCGGCCAGCGGCAGTTCGAACTGCGAGATCTGGTAGCCCTTGGGCAGGTCCGGATAGAAGTAGTTCTTGCGCGCCATGCGTGAAGTGGGGTTGATGCGGCAATTGAGCGCGAGCGCACCCAGCACCGCCATCTCCACGGCTTGTTTGCTCATCACGGGCAGCGCGCCCGGCAGACCCAGGCAAACGGGGCAAACGTTGGTGTTGGGCGGCGCGCCGAAGCTGGTGGGGCAGGCGCAGAAGATCTTGGTGCGCGTGGCCAACTGGACGTGCACTTCAAGGCCGATCACGACCTCGTATTTGGCCAACTGATCGGGAGTAGCAGCGAGAGTCATCAGCCCTTATTCTAGCGAGCCGGCGGACGGGGCCGCCCCGCAGGACGGCCCCGCTCCTCCTCCGCCGGTTACAGGAAGGCCAGCTTCTGCGGACTGAAGTTGGCCAAGTTCGGAAAGATCTGGCGCAATTCGGCATCCGGCACACCAAACCAGCCGCCAAGGGTGGCGGCGTATTGATCCACCGAGGTGGTGGGAATCCAGTAGCCGCGATCGCCGGCATCGTCGGGACCGCGCAGCAGATGCTGCGGGAACGTGCCGTAGGTGCCGCCGCGGACGGCGCCGCCGAACACCAACTGATGCGTGCCCCACGCGTGGTCCGAACCGGCAACCGTATTGACGTTCGCCGTGCGGTTGAACTCGCTCTCGGTGAACAACGTGACGTCGTTCATCAGGCCGAGTTGCTCGAGATTGGCGAAGAACGCGCTGATGGCCGCGTCCACGCCGCCGAGCAGGTTCTCGTGCAGCGGAAGCTGGCCTTCGTGATTGTCGTAGCCGCCGCTGCCGGCGAAGAAGATCTGCCGGCTCATGCCGAGATTGGCGCGCACCGACATCAGGCGGATCACCTGCAGCAACTGATTGCCCAACTGGCCGGCGGGAAACGCCACCGGCGGAGTGGGCGCCGAGGCCAGCGCCGCGTTGAACTCGCGGGCGGACTGCATCGATGCCGTCAGCACGCCGTTGGCGGCGCTCACCATCTGTACGCCGCTATCGAGCGTGATCACGCGCTCCAACATGTTGACGCGCGCGTTCTCGCCCTGCCCGCCGCCGAACCGGTACAAGCCCAGCGAACTCGAGTTCGAGTAATTGGCCGGTGACGTGGTGGGGGCCTGCAGAAAGATGTTGTTGCCGCCGGCCAGTGAGATGCCGGGCGGAATCGTGCCGGTGTTGAGCGAGAGGATGCGCTCGTTCAAGCGCCCGCCCCAGCCGCTGGCGCCGCCCAGATAGTCCGACGTCTGCCATTGCTGCGTCTGGTCTTCGTGCGAATACAGATTGCGGGGCAGGGGACCGGAGCGCAGCGTGGCCTTGGTGGTGGGTCGCGCGAGCGTGCCCACGTTGAACATCATCGCCACGCGGCCCTGGTTGTAGAGCCGCTGCGTGTTGGTCATGCGCGGGTGGAAGCCGTAGCCGGTGGATCCGGCCGCGAGCAACGAACCCTGCGGCAGGGCGAGCGACGTGCGCATCGTCTGGTACGCGGCGTAGCGGCTATCGATGGGCACAATCATGTTGTTCGCATCGTTGCCGCCAAAGAGAAAGACGCAGACCAGAGCGCGGTAGCTGGAGGTGGTTTGCGCGTTGGCCGACATCAGGCCCAAACGCGTCAGGTGCGAACTGACGCCCGCGGCGCCCAGGCCACTCACCTTCTTCAAAAACTCACGACGATTCTTGGGATTCATTTTCCTGTTCATTCCTTTCCAAAGTCGGGCGGTGGAGCGTTAGCGCTCCACCTGGTACTGGGCGGCGGTGAGCACCAAATAGATGGCCGTGCGAGCCCTTTCGAGTTGATTGCTGACCAGCGAGTTGTTCACCGCGCTGATGATGGCGGTGCGTTGCTCGGTGGAGATGAGGCCGCCTTGGAAGACGAGCGCGACGTAATCCACCAGCGCGGCGGCATTGTCCGCCCGGCTGGTGAAGGCGCCGTAGTCGACGTTGGTGCTGCCGTTCAGATCGGCGTTCAGGATGCGCGCAATGTAATTGGCGCGGCCCAAGGCCGTGACCGACGTCAGCGTCTGATACTCCGGCCCCAACAGAGCGCCGTTCAGGATCTTGAAGTTTGGCGAGAAGTAGCTGAACACCGAGGGCGGATAGAGGACCTTCTGTCCCATTTCGGCGGCCAGGTCCGACATGAACGGATAGTCCGAGACGGTGGCGTTCAGCGTGCGGAGCGGCGAGATGACAAACAGCACGGGCTCCATCAGCTTGCCGCGCGGATTCGCTCCCAGGTTCGCTTCCGGGTGATTGAAGATGGCCAGCAGCACGGCCTGTAAGTCGCCGCGGACGCCGTTGCCGTTGTTGATGAAGGCGTTGGCCACGGTGCTGATGTAGCCGGGGCTGGGGTTGGAGGTCACCAACTGCGTGATCAGCGAGCGAGCCACAAAGGGTGGCACGTTCGGGTGCTGGAAGATGGTGTCGAGGGCGAGGTCCAGGTCCTGTTTGGCGGTGCGGCCGGGGCCGAAGTTCACGCCCAGGAACTGCTTCGCCGTGACGTCATGGAAGCGCTCCACGGCTTCCATCGGCACGCGCCAGTTGTCGCTGGCCGTGTTGGTGGGAACGCTGGTGGCGTTGCCGTCGCCGAAGGTCCAGCCGGTGAACAGGCGGGCCAGCGCCTTCACGTCGTCCTCGGTGTAGCTTTCGGCAGTTTGTTCGCTGCCGTCGTTGTTGAGCCGATGCGGCGTCATGGTGAACAACTGCATCAGTTCGCGAGGATAGTTCTCGTTGGCCGGCCCATTGGTGACGGCTTCGCTCTTGCTGTTCAGCATGTTGAGGAAGCGGCCCATGGCGGGGTTCAGCGTCATGTCGGTCATCAGATCCCGATAGTTGCCGAAGGCCCGATTCATGAAGATGCGGTAGTAGGTGATGGTGGCGTCAGGACGATTCACGTCGGCCGCATTCACGGCCCAGATCTTGGAGAGGGCGAAGGCGACGCGCTGCCGCAACTGGTCGTTGCCGGAGAGCGCCAGGCGCATGAAGTATTCCTGCACGTCTTCCACGGAGTTGCCGTAGAGCGAATCCGGATAGACGGAGGGCGCCTGATTGAACTGCTCCTGCAGATAGGCGGCGCGACCGATGCTCTTGACGCGATCGACGTCGCCGGGGCGCGGCCCCCAGGAGGTCTGCCGCACGAGGCGGAAGGCCGAGAGCGTCGCCGGATCCGGGGCCGGCGCGGGGCCGGAGGGAGTGGCGAACACTTCTTCCGAGCGCTGACCCTCGCCGCTCGAGTTCACCGCGGCCAGGCGATAGAAGTAGCCGGTGCCGTTGGTGACGCCCGTGTCGACATAGGACGTGCCGACGATGTCCGATACCGCCGGTCCCGTGCCATACGTGTTCGCTGCGGTGCCGCGATAGAGGCGATAGCTGGTGGCAGTGGGCACGGCGGCCCAGGTGAACGTCACGCGGCCGTCGCCGCCCGTCGCCGAGATCAGCGGACGGCCGGGCGCCGTTTGCGGCGCGGTGCTCGCTTCAGTCGACATCGGTCCCGTGCCGCCCGTGTTGACGGCGGCCACTTTGTAGAAGTAAGTGGTGCCGTTCGTCAGACCGGTGTTGGTGTAAGTGAGCGCCGTGACGTTGGTGGCGATCGGCGTGGTGCCCTGGCCGTTGCTGGCGGTGCCGCGGTAGATGGTGTAGCTGGTGGCGCCGGTGACGGCCTGCCAACTGAGCACAATGCGCTGGTTGCCGGCCGTCGCGGTCAAGCCGGCGGGCGCCGTGGTGGGTGCTTCGGCTGCCGGGCGGGCCGAAGCCTCATTCGAGACCGGACCGGTGCCGGCGCTGTTCACTGCGCGGACCTTATAGAAGTACGTGGTGCCGTTGGTGAGGCCGGTGTTCGTATAAGTGGCCGCGGTGACGTTGGTTGCCACCGGCGTGCCCGATTGTCCGTTCGTGGCCGTGCCACGGTAGATGTTGTAAGTGGTGGCGCCGGTGACAGGCGTCCAGGTGAGCACCACCTGCTGATTGCCGCCGGTGGCGGTCAAGCCCGTGGGAGCTACCGGAACTGTTACTGGCGGAGGCGGCGCAATCGGCGTCGCCGATGCTTCATTCGACGGGTTGCCGGCGCCGGCGGTGTTGACGGCGCGGACCTTGTAGAAGTAAGTGGTGCCGTTGGTAAGGCCTGTGTTCGAGTACGTGGTGCCGGTGAGATTGGTCGCAACTGGGGTGGTGCTTTGCCCATTGGCCGCAGTGCCGCGATAGACGTTATAGGTGGTGGCGCCGGAAACGGCCTGCCAGGTGAGATTCACCGTGGCGTTGCCAGCCGTCGCACTCAGGCTGCTGGGCGCGCCGGGCGGAGTGGGCGTGGGCGTACCGGCCGAAGGCGTGGCGGAGGCTTCATTCGAAGCATTGCCGGAGCCCGCGCTGTTCACGGCTTTCACTTTGTAGAAATAAGTGGTGCCGTTGGTGAGGCCGGAGTTGACGTAGCTCGTGGCGGTGACATTCGTAGCGACGGGCGTGGAGCTTTGACCGTTCGTGGCGGTGCCGCGATAGACGTTGTAGCTGGTAGCGCCGGAAACCTTCTGCCAGCTTAGCGTTACCTGGGCGTTGCCCGGAGTCGCGGTGAGGTTCGCCGGGGTGCCGGGCGTGGTGGTGGGATCGGTGGGTGGCGCCGTGGTGGTGGTGACCGGCGTGAGGCGCGCATCGGCCCAGTCGGCGACGTCCATCGAGGTGCCGTCGCCCGAGTCCGTTAGCTTCAGGACGAGGTCGCTCTTGCCTTTGACGTCAAGTGAAATCGGCTGGCCCGGCATGCCCCCACGCAGAATGTCCGACTTATAGATCATGACGCCGCCGCTCCAGACTTCGAAGATGGCCGAGCCACGGCCGAGGGCGGTGTCGTCGATGCCGATGACCGCCAGGAAGCGCTCGTACTTCTTGTCGAGGTTGTACTTCACTTCGGCCGTGGGAAAAGTCCCAAGGCCTTTGTTGTAAGTCTGGCTGCGAAGGCTGAAGAAGGCTGGAACACGGGCGCCGGTGGAGGCGGCGACCGGGCGATCCTTTTGCGGTTCGCCGCGGCCGTTAACCGCGGAGGTCCAGGTGAGGTCGCTGAGGTAGACGTTGCCTTCGCCGCCTTCGAAGCGGGCATCGGCCCAATCGGCGTGGTCGTAGCTCATCCCGTCGCCGCCGTCGGTGACGATGAGCTTCAGTTCCTTGGCGCCAGCGAGGGGAACGATGAGGGCGAGGCCCGGATCGGTGCCGCGCATCATCGGGCTCTGGAACTTCATGACCCCGTCGAGCCAGACCTCGAAGATGACGCTGCCGGAGGCGGAGACTTCTTCGTCTAGGCCCACGACGGTCTTGAAGACTTCCCACTTGGGATCGATGGCCAGCTTCAACTCGGAGCGGGCGTGGACGCCGATGCCGCGGGCGTAGCTGTGGTCGCCGATCTTGAGGGTGCGGCCGTCGCTGGCGCCTTGCTCGCCGTTGGAGCGGTCCCGTTCCATAGGCCCGTAGCCATTGACGGAGGCCGTTAACGTTTGGTCGCTGAGCCAGGCTCTCGTAGTGATGAGGGGGGCCGTGAGGGGAACGATCGCGGTGGGAGACAGGCGACTTTGCGGTACCACCTGTTCACCCTGGCCAGGGTAAGACCAGAGTAACTTGATCACCGACTTACCGCTGTTGTCGTAATACTCGAGCTGGATGTTGTACTTCTGACCGGCCACCAGCGTGATGGGCGGGCTCTGGTCGCGCGTGTCGCTGTGATTCATCCAGCGGCCGATGATCTGTTTGCCATCCACCCACAGGCGGACGCCGTCGTCCGAGCGCGTAGCAAACGTGATGGGACCGCTCACCGGCGCTTCAATCTGCCCGCTCCAACGTACCGAGAAGGCGTCGGCCGGAACCCCATTGGCCGGGGCATTCTCACCCCATTCGAAGTTTACAGTTGTGTCTACGCGGGAGAGCGCAACCGGCCCGGTGAGTGTCGTGTTCGGAAAGTAGTCACCTTTCAAGCCAGTACCCGCCTGACCGAATAGCAGTGCGGGTAGCACCCAAAGTCCGTAGATCGTTAGTTTTTTTATGGACATAGTTTCCCTCTCAGGTTTAGCCAGCGTAAGCGGACATGGGACTTTCCTCAATTAGGGAAGCCGAGCATTCTCGTGGCCCGGCGGTACTTAAGTGAAGAGTGGGCAACCGGAATGATTACCCAGTAAGTGCAGGCCGTCAGGGTGCGCAGCGGGGAACTGCGGGTCAACGCCAACACGTTGATTCCCGATCCGCAAAAGCCTCGGTAAGCTTCGACGCAAGACAGCCCTAAGGTGGAAGTAAACTGTCGCGGGAAGCGCAACGAAGTAACTAATTTTAAATGACTTAGAGTACTATACTCCCTATGCGTGGCTTAAGCGGAACGGATGGGGGTAAGTACTATGGATGCGGGAGAAGAATTGTTAGAAGAGTGAGGTTTTGGTTCTACGGAAAGCGCGGAGGAGGGCGGCGGGAGGGGAAGAGTCGACTTAGTTCGTTCCGGTACTGCAAACGCAAAACAGCCGCGCCCCGAAAGGCGCGGCTGTTTAACAGGTGTAACTGAAACCCGAGTTAGAGGCCTTTTTCGCCGAGGAACTTGACGAGGTCAACCACGCGGTTGGAGTAACCCCATTCGTTGTCGTACCAGGCCACGACTTTGGCCAGATTGCCGCCCAGCACCTTGGTCAACTGCGCGTCGACGATGGAGCTGTTCGGATTCTGCAGCATGTCGCTCGAGACGACCGGATCTTCGGTGTATTGCAGAATGCCCTTGAGTTCGCCTTCCGCAGCCGCTTTGAGCGCCGCGTTGATTTCGACGTCGGTCGTCGGCGTCTTGAGTTCGGCGACCAGGTCGACGACAGACACGTTCGGAGTGGGCACGCGCATCGCATAGCCATCGAGGCGGCCCTTGAGTTCCGGCAGCACCAGGCCGATCGCCTTGGCGGCGCCGGTGGAGGTGGGGATCATATTGAGGGCGGCAGCGCGAGCGCGGCGCGGATCGGCGTGGGGCAGATCGAGCACCTGCTGGTCATTCGTGTAGCTGTGAATGGTGGTCATCGAGCCCTTCACGATGCCGAACTTCTCGTGCAGAACCTTCGCCACGGGACCGAGGCAGTTGGTGGTGCAGGAAGCGTTCGAGATGACGGTGTGCTTGGAAGCGTCGTAAGCCTTGTCGTTCACGCCGAGAACGATGGTGAGGTCTTCGCCCTTGGCCGGCGCGGAGATGATCACTTTCTTGACGGTGCCTTGCAGGTGCTTCTTGGCCTGATCGGCGTCCGTGAAGCGGCCGGTGGACTCGATCACGACTTCGACGCCCAGGCTGGACCAATCGATGGCGGCGGGATCCTTGGTTTCGAACACCTTGATCTTCTTGCCGTTGACGGTAATGGATTCGGCATCGTGCGTCACGGGCAGGCCGAGCGGGCCGAGCACGGAATCGTACTTCAACAGATGGGCCAGCATCGAATTATCGGTGAGGTCGTTGACCGCGACGATCTCGATCGCCGGGTTGTTCAGTGAAGCGCGGAATACATTGCGGCCAATGCGGCCAAAGCCGTTGATGCCAACTTTAATCGCCATTTTTGTGCTTGGAAACTCCTGGAAACTTAAAGGTTAGATTTCAGCGTAGCAGGTACGGCTACAGTGCCGCATGACGGCGGTTTAATATGGAAGCATGCCGATGTATGAGTATCGCTGTCCGGAGTGTGACAAACGGTTTGAGAAACTGCGCCGGATGTCGGAGGCGGAGCAACCGATTGAATGTCCCCAATGCGCGGCGAAGACGCCCTCGCGGCAGTTGTCCGGTTTCGCCGCGGTAGGCGCCGGCGGCGGCAATGACATGCCGATGGGTTGCGGCAAGATGGGCTGCGGTCCGGGCGGTTGCGGAGCCGGCTGGAAGAACTAGGGTTCCGGAGCGAACCCAATTCCGCTGGGGGACTTGTGCTTTCTTGCGTTTGGCGAGAGTCCTCCCAATTTCAGGATAACCGGCCGCGCCAAGCCGCCGGCCCCGCGAACGGGGCTAAATCCTTGATTCAAGAGCGTTTTTCTTTCTGGCTAAAGGTGGGACGGCTGGTACCTCCAGGGTAGGTTTTGGAGTACTAGGGCCGCTTCCCGAGTGCCAAAATGTTCGGTACCATTTGGGGATCACGCCCACGCCCGCCGTGCTCTTAATCTGAGGTGGACATGCAGCACCGAACTGGCGAAATCATCCGGATGAATGAAGTTTTGGGAGTGGGTTACGTCCGTGACCCGTTTGCCCGGGAACTGTTTCCCTTCCGCGTGGCGGAGACGCAACGGCCGATCCGGGAAGGCGACGCCGTGACGTTCGTGGTGGAACGGGACTGGGCCCGGTCGCTCGCCGTGGTGGAAGCCGCGCGCGCCCACGCCGCCAGCGCCTAAAGTCTTTAGTTTCTGTAACCGATGATTCCGCATGGCAACTTTGCCGGCGGTGATTCTGTTGGGGCTCGACGAAGCGGCCTTAGTGGCGCTGATGACCCTGGCCGTCGCCACCGTCATTGTGCTCGCCCTGCCCCCGGCGCTCGCGTTATGGTGCGCCCGCCGACAGCGGCGGAACGGCCGGTTGGACGAAGAGGGCGATTGGGCGTCGCAGGTGGAGCGGATCTGCTGGGTCCTGTGGCTCGCGCTCGAACGGTACGTAGATCTGCAGGGTGCCTTTTATGAAGCCTTTCCCGCCGTGGGGCGCTTCGGCGCGCTGATGCTGGTGGGCTTGCTTCCTGGGTTGGCGTCGATGCTGGCGAGTTGGCTGATCTGGTTTCGCATTCCCTCCCGCTACAGTTCGCCCGCCCCGACGCTGGGCAATTTTCTCGCACGCGAATTCGATTCCGCGGCCGCCTCCCTCTACTTCCCCTTCATGCTCTCGACGCTCGGCTTTTCGCCGCCGGCGAACCGGATGGTGGCCTATAACCTGGCCTTCGCCGTCACCGGGTTGGGGATTCTCATGTTCAGTCTGGCCTCCACGCGGCGCCTGCTGACGCCGGCCGCACTCGACTCCGGCGACCTGTTTGACCGGGCGATGGCGCTGGCCAGCCGCGCCGGCACGCGCATTCGCGCCTTGCGGGTGGTGGAAGACGACGGCGCGCGCGCGCCGAACGCTTACGCCATGCGGGGCCGGCGCATCGGCATCTCCGCCGAATACGTCCGCGAAATGCCTCCCGACCAGGTGGACGCGACGATCGCCCACGAGATTGCGCACGTCCGCCATCGGGACCTGTTAGGCCTCTACCTGACGGCGGTGGTGCTGATGCTGCTGGCGAACCCGATTCTGTCGCGACTGCTCGAGCCGATGCTGCATCCGGCTTGGCTGGTGGTGCCGCATTCGCTGTGCCTGCTGCTGGGCGCGGCGAAGTTCATGCGCCGCTGCGAGTACCGGGCGGACGCGCTGGCGGCGGATCTGACGAGTCCGGAGACCGAGGTGCGCGCGCTGTGTTCGATGTACCGGCTGTCGCGGAATCTGGTGACCAATCACCCCTTGCTCGAGATCTTTTCGAGCCATCCGTCGCTGGTGAACCGCGCGCGAGCGGTGGCTCGCCACAGCGGCCAGACCAGCGACTGGCTGCGCGCGATCCTGCTGGACGAATGGAGCCGGCTGGAGATTGGCGACGATTTGCGGGCGCTGGCGGCGGTGAATCTGCCGGTTCCGGTCCGCACGCCGACACTCAGCTAGTCCCCGCGATCCGATCCCGCTGCTATCCTAAAAGGCGAAGAAATTAGCCTCTAGGAGCATCGATTCCATGTCTGAAGACCTCTCCCGCCGCAACCTGGTCAAAGCGGCCGCTCTGGCGGCTGGTCCGGCGGTTGTTTCCGCGCTCGGCCAGAACAGCAAGCTCAAGATCGGCTTTGTCGGGGTGGGTGGCCGCGGCTACTACCTGATGGAGCGCATGTACGTGGGCAGCAAAGAGACCGTCGAAGTGGTCGGCGTTTGCGATACCTACGAGGGCAACAAGAATCGCGCGAAGGATCGCGTGCAGTCGATGGGCGGCAACACACCGAAGACGTACGTCGACTACCAGGAACTGCTGGCGGATCCGTCGGTGGACGTGGTGTTCATCGCGACGCCCGAGCATCTGCACCATTCGATGGCCCTGGCGGCCTTGAAGGCCAAGAAGCACGTCTATCTCGAGAAGCCGATCGCGCATACGATCGAAGAAGGCGCCGAGATTGTGGCGGCGGCCGAGAAGTCCGGCAAGCTGGTGCAGGTGGGCACGCAGAATCGCTCCAATTCGCTCTACATCAAGGCGAAGGAGATGGTGGACAAGGGCATGATCGGCGAAGTGCATTACGTGCGCGCCTTCTGGTATCGCAACTCGACGGAGGACAATCCGTCCTGGCGCTATGCGATTCCCGCCGACACCAACGAGCAGAATACGGACTGGAAGCGCTTCGTCGGCCCGGCCAAGATGCGCCCGTTCGACAAGCAGCGTTACTTCCAGTGGCGCCTCTATTCGGACTATTCGAGCGGCATCTCCACCGACCTGCTGGTGCACCAGACCGACATCACCAACTTCGTTTGCGGCAAGACCGAGCCGCTCTCCTGCGTCGCCTCCGGCGGCATTTACCGGTGGACGGCCGCTAACGACGATCGCGAAGTGAACGACTGCCTGTCGGCCATCTACGAGTACCCGGGCAAGTTCCACATCAACTACTCCTGCTACTTCGGCAACGAGAACTTTGGCTACGGCGAGCAGTTCATGGGCAATGAAGGCACGATCGAAGTGCTGAATCGCCAGTCCATCATCTTCACGCCGGAGACGTTCCGCGGGAAAGCGCCGGCGCATGTGGCCGCGCGCAAGGCGGAACGCATCGACATGCCGGGCAACGACAACAAGGCCGTGGAAGCGCACATCCGCAATCTGCTGGAGGCGATCCAGGGCAAGGCGAAGTTGACTACGCCGCCCAAGATGGGCCAGCAGGCGGCGATCGGCGGCCATCTGGCCACCATGTCGCTCAAGACCAACAAGAAGATCCTGTGGGATGAGAGGACGCAGAAGTATCGCAACGCTTAGTTCAAACGGAAGTTAAAGAAGGGTGCTTTCGCCGCGGCGAAGGCACCCTTTTTGCTTGGCGATTAGGGGCGCGCCAGATACTTCTGGTAGAGCCGCGTTTGGCGGTTCTCGAGCGTGACGGGGTGACCCTGAATGAACATGTGCTTCACCTGGGTGCGCACTTCAAGCGGATCGCCATCGGCGAGGAACAGGTCCGCGGACTTGCCCACTTCGAGGGAGCCAGTGAAGGCGGCGGCGCCAAAGATCTCCGCGGCATCGACGGTGAGCGCGCGCCAGGCTGCGTCCATGGGCAAGCCATAGGCAACAGCGAAGGCGGCCTCAAAGGGCAGGTTGCGGGCGAACTGATTGTCATAGGTGGCGAAGGCGAACTTCACGCCTGCCTTATGCAACTCGCCGGGCAGCGAGTAGGCGGCGTCGTAGGCGTCGTCTTCGTCGAGCGGCAAATCGGTGGGCTGGCCGACCACGACGGGGATTTTCTTCTGCGCCAGGCGCGCGAGTTGGGCGCCCGGCTTGCGGACGTCGAAGAGCACGAGCCGCACTTTGTGCTTGTCGGCGAAGTCGATGGCATCGCGGATGTTCCGCTCACGCGGCGCGGAGATCAGCAGCGGCGTTTTGCCTTCAAGCACGGGGAGCATCGCTTCGAGTTGGACGTCCGGCAGGAAGGTAGGGACGCCGGACTTCTTCGCCAACTGATAGCGGCGCGCCTTCTCGAAGAACTCGTCGATCTTGCGCATCTCGGCTTCGTAACGGCGCTTGGCTTCGGCGTAAGGAATTTCGGTGCGTCCGGCGGGGAAGGCGAACGTGACGGTTTGGATGGCGGGGGAAGCGAACCATCATGCCGGCGCTGGGGACCATGCCGAGGTCCTCCCACGTCCAGCCATCGAGGCGCAGCAGCGCGGCCTGGCCGCGGACGATGCTCTGGCCGGCCGTCGACGAGCCGGGTCCGCCGGCGGTGGCCATCGTGGCGGGCAAGGTGAGCGCGCCGGTGATGCCATTGGCCCGCGTGACGTAGATGTGCTCAGACTCGGGATTCACGGCGACGATGGCGCGCACTTGCGGGATGAACTCGCCGATCTCGTTGGTGTCGTTGGTTTCGCGAACGCTGCCCACTTCGGAGAGGCCGATCTGCGTGGCGCAGTTGATCATGCCGGGGTAGACATGCAGACCCTTGGCGTCGATTACTTTGGCGTTCTTGGGCGCGGCGAGCTTGGCGCCCAGCGCGGCGATCTTGCCGTTTTCGATCAGCAGCGACGCATTGGCGATTTCCGGCCCGGTGACCGGATGGAGCGTCGCGTTGCGGATCAGGTACGAGTCCTGCGCGCCGGCGAGGGCGGCCAGGAACCAGAGACTCCACTTCATTGCGCCGACTCCTCCGTGGCGGGGCCGCGGCGAGCGGGCGGTCCGCCTTTCTTCTGCTCCGCGGGTGCTTCCTGTTTCAACTGGTCTTCGAGAGCCTTCTTCGCCGCAGCGCGGCGGCCGCGGCTGCTCATGTCCTGGTCGCGATCGAAGTACAGCGTGCCATCGATGTAGACTTTCTGCGGGACGGCGTAGCTCGAAAGCGGCGGCTTATTCCAGATCACGAGATCGGCGCTCTTGCCGGGCTCGATGGAGCCGATCAGGTGATCGACTTTCATCTGCTTGGCGGGGTTGATGGTGACCAGGGCGAGCGCCTGCTCTTCGGTGAGCCCGCCGTAGCGCATGGCCTTGGCGGCTTCGGTGTTCAGGCGGCGCATGAGGCCCGCGTCGTCCGAGTTCACGCCGGAGAGCACGCCCTTCTTGGTCATGACGGCCATGTTGTAGGGGATGCCGTCCACCACTTCCATTTTGTAGCTCCACCAATCGCTGAAGCCCGCGCCGCCCACGCCGTGCTTGGCCATTTCCTTGGCGATCTTGTAGCCTTCCTGCACATGCTGGAAGGTGGCGAGGCGAAAGCCGAACTCTTCGGCGACGCGCATCATCATCAGCATTTCGTCGGAGCGGTAAGCGTGGCAATGCACCAGGCGCTTGCCTTCCAGCACTTCGACGAGGGCATCGAGCTTGAGGTCACGGCGCGGGGCGAGCGAGGTCTTGCCGGCCTTGAAGTCGGCCATGGCTTTCTGATACGCGCGGGCTTCGGTGAACGCTTGACGATAGATGTCTTCGACGCCCATACGCGTGGCAGGGTAACGGGGCAAGCCGCCGGGCGCGGGCGTGTTGCCCTGGCGCTTGGGGTTCTCGCCCAGGGCGAACTTGATGGAGGCGGTGCCTTCCTGCATGATCATCTCGCCCGGCGTCTTGCCCCAGCGCATCTTGATGAGCTGGTTGTTGCCGCCAATGGCGTTGGCGCTGCCGTGCAGGATGTTCGCGGTGGTGACGCCGCCGGCCAGGGCCCGGAAGATGGCGACATCCTCGGCGTCGAGCACGTCGGCGATGCGGACCATCGAGGAGACCGACACCGAGCCTTCGTTGATCGCGTCGGCGGCGATGTGCGAATGGCTATCGATGATGCCGGGCGAGACATGCAGCCCGGTGCCGTCGACGACTTTGGCGCCCGGCGGCACGATGATCTTGTCGCCCACGGCCGTGATCTTGCCACCGCTAAACGCGACGGAGCCTTTGAAGGCGGGCTTGGTAGCCGTATAGACCGTCGCGTTCTGAATGACGGTGCTTTCCTGCGCCGTCAGCAGCGCGGCGCAAGCGAAGTAAAGAGAGTATTTCATCGGGTGGGCTCCTTGGCCGCGGGCGTTGCCGGCGGAGGCGGGGGCAGATACTTCACGCCATCGACGATGACGTATTCAATGCGGGGGCGTTCGGAGAGCAACTCGCCGCGGGTGACGACGAGGTTGGCGATCTTGCCTTTCTCGATGCTGCCCAGGCGGTCCGCCACGCCGTAGATCTCGGCGGCGGAAAGCGTCAGCGCGCGGAGCGCATCGGTCTCCGTCAGGCCCATCTGGATGGCTTTGCGCACGCCTTTGAGCATGTCGGCGCCGGATTGGCCGTCGGAATAGAAGGCGAACTTCACGCCGCTTTTGGCGAGCAGGCCGGGCGTGGTGGCGGCCTTGGCGCGGGTCTCGAGGGCGCGGGTGGATTCGACCAAGTCCGGGTCAGGGTCGGCGGGGCGCGTGGGCCACTTGGTCGACACCAGCACCGGGTAGCCCGAAGCCTTGATCAACTCCACGCCACGATAGCCTTCGTGCAAGCCATAGAGCACCGTCGGCACGCCCAGTTCCTTCGCGAAGCGGGTGACGCGATCGATCTCGGTGAGGCTGACGGCGGGGAGCAGCACGCGCGGGGATTCGGCCAGACCTTCCAGGGACCGGTCATAATCGGGCCGCGGGCGATTGGTGTCCTTGGCGTAGGCGCCTTTGGCGCGCTGGTAGTAGTCGAGATCCAGGTACAACTGGCGGACGTAGGCGAACACGCCGAGCAGCGAGTTCGGATAACCGCGGCCACCACCGCCACCGGGAGAAAGGCTCACATACTGTCCGGCGGGCGCTTGCACCACCAGTCGCGCCGGGCGCGCGTCGCCGAAGTTCATCACGGCGCCTTGACCAGCGAAGATGCCGTTGGTGGGGAAGGTCGCGGCGGAAGTGAAGCCGAGGTTGCGCGCCGCTTCGAGACGCGGTTCAGCCGCGCGCAGTTTGTCGGCAATGCGCTCCCAACTGAAGGTGCGGGGACGGTCCTCGGGGCCGCGCGAAGGAGGGGGCGGCGCCTGCTGCGCATTGGCCGGCGGAGGAGCCGCTTGCCCCATGGTCGACAGGGCGTCAATCAGCCCCGGATAAACGGTGAGACCTTCGCCCTCGATCACCCAGGCGTCGGCCGGGATGGTCAGTTCGGCGCCCACCCCTTCGATTAACCCATCGCGAATCAGCACGGTGGCCTTCGGGAGCACCCCGCCGCTGACGGTCACTACCCGCGCATTACGGATGGCCAGTCCCGAAGGCACTTCGCTCCAGGCGGCCATCGCGCACATGAGCAGTAAAATCACACGCATCGTTTCGCTATCATAGAAGTTCCCTCCCCGCTTTGCCAATCGAAAGAACAAATGAGTCTACCTAAGCCCGCCTTGCGTTATGCGGATGCCGGCGTCAATATCGACGAGGCGGACCGCGCTGTTTCCTCCATCAAGAAACTGGCGAAAGCCACCTTCACCCCCAGCGTTCTGACGGGGATCGGCAGCTTCGGCGCCATGTATGCCCTCGAAGGCTTCAAGAAGCCGGTATTGATTTCCTCCGCCGATGGCGTAGGTACCAAGCTGAAGGTCGCGCAGTTGGCGAATCGCCACGACACCATCGGTGAAGATTTGGTGAACCACTGCGTGAACGACATCGCCGTGCAGGGCGCGCGTCCGCTTTATTTCCTGGACTACTTTGCCGTGGGGACGCTCGATGCGCGGGTGTGCGCCGATGTCGTCGCGGGCCTGGCCCGCGGTTGTAAGCGCAACGGCTGTGCGTTGATTGGCGGCGAGACCGCCGAGATGCCGGGCTTCTATCAGCCGGGCGAGTACGACGTCGCCGGCTTTATCGTCGGTGCGGCGGACCGTTCGCGTCTGCTGACGGGCGCCAACATCAAGGCCGGCGATGTGCTGTTGGGTTTGCCTTCCACCGGCTTGCACACCAATGGTTACTCGCTCGCTCGCCGCATCTATTTGAACGACCTGAAGGTGGATTCAGTGGTGCCCGAGTTAGGCCTCACCGTGGCCGATGAGTTGTTGAAGGTCCACAAAAGTTATCTGAAGCCGCTCCTCGCGCTGCAGGAGCAGGGTTTGGTGAAGGGCGCGGCCCACATCACCGGCGGCGGCATGACGGATAACATCCCGCGCGTGTTGCCGAAGGGCCTGGGCGTGGAAATTGAGAAGACGAGTTGGCCGGTGCTGCCCGTGTTTGAGTCGCTGCGCGAACGGGGCAACGTGCCCGAGGACGACTGGCGGCGCACGTTCAACTGCGGCATCGGCATGGTGCTGGTGGTGCCGGCGGCGAAGTTGGCCGCGGCGCAGGCGGCGCTCAAGAAGCTGCGCGAGAAGAGCTATGTGATCGGTGCGGTGGTGAAGGCGGCGAAAGGCGAACTCGTCCGCTACGTATGAAGAAGCTGGGGATTTTGCTTTCCGGGCGCGGCTCGAACTTCGAGTCGATCGCTCGGCATGTGCGCGATGGCAGCTTAGCGGCGGAGATCGCGGTGGTGATCTCGAATCGGCCGGAAGCGCCGGGGCTCGAGACGGCGCGGCGTTGGGGCTTGAACGCGGTCAGCCTGCCGTCGGCGGGCGTGAAGCGGGCCGAGTATGACGCGCAACTGGTGGACGTGCTGCGGCAGCATCAAGTGGATTTGGTGTGCCTGGCCGGGTTCATGCGCCTGCTGACGCCGGTGATGATTCAGGCGTACCCATCGCGCATCTTGAATATTCACCCGTCGCTGCTGCCTTCGTTTCCGGGTCTGCATGCGCAAAAGCAGGCGCTCGACTACGGCGTAAAGATCAGCGGCTGTACGGTGCACTATGTCGTGGAAGAAATGGACGCCGGGCCGATTCTCGCGCAAGCGGCGGTTCCGGTGCTGCCTGGAGATACCGAAGACGATTTGTCGAAACGTATCCTGGTCGCCGAACATCAGATCTATTTCGAGACTTTACGAGATGTACTTGCCAAACTCTAAACTTTTGCTCATTTTCTTGTCGTTGGGATCGCTGCTGTTGGCGGACCAGATTCAGATGAAGAACGGCGATCGTGTATCGGGTTCGATTGTGAAGAAAGATGCGACGACGCTGACGATCAAGAGCGCGCATTTCGGCACCATCACTTTGCCTTGGGCCGAAGTGGAAAGCGTGAAGGCGGATCAGCCGTTGAGCGTCGTGTTGCCGGATGGCCGCACGCTCGAAGCTACGCTCACTACCAGCGACGGCAAAGTGGATGTCGTCGCCAAGAGCGGCACCTCCACGGTCACCACCAAGGAGATCGTGGCGCTGCGCGATAAGGCTGAGCAGCGCCATTACGAAAGACTGTTGAATCCCGGCTGGACGGACCTGTGGGCCGGCACCGCGAACATCGGTTGGGCGGGTACGCGCGGCAATGCGCGCACCACGACGTTCACCACCGGCATGGCCGCGGCCCGCGTGACGAATCGCGACAAGGCGTCGATCTACTTCAACTCGATCAAGGCCTCGGCGTTGGTCGATGGGGCGAACAAGAATACGGCGCAGGCGGTGCGCGGCGGCTGGGCTTACAACCGCAACCTCGCCAAGCGCATGTTCGTGAACACCTTCAATGACTGGGAATACGATCGCTTCCAGAACCTCGATCTCCGGACCGTGCTAGGCGGCGGTTTGGGTTACATGGCGTGGAAGGCCGATAAGGGCCGCCTCGATCTGGTGGGCGGTGCCGCGTGGAACCGGGAAAAATTCGATCCGGCTCCGCTGCCCAAGTTCGTCCGGAACTCGGCCGAAGCATACTGGGGTGACGACTTCACTTACAACCTCAATGCCCGCACGTCGCTCTTCCAGAACTTCCGTATGTTTAACAATCTGTCCAACACCGGCGAGTATCGCGTGAACCTCGACGTCGGCGCGCGGATGCAACTGCTGAAGTGGCTGACCTGGAACGTCACGGCCTCGGACCGTTACCTGAGCAATCCGGTGCAGGGCCGCCTGAACAACGACTTCCTCTATTCGACGGGCTTCGGCATCTCCTTCGCCCGCTAAATCAGCGGTGTGCTAATCTGTCAAACGCTGACAGGCAGCCCACGGTCCGCGTGAAGGGTTGAACCCGCCTGCGTTTCGATCGCCGTTTGCATCTTCTTTTCTGCCCGAGTTTCGCGGACACCGGGCGCAAGGAGAGAAGGTGTCCCTACCCGAACGTCCGAGCCTGGAATGGCTCCGCAAGACCGCGAAACAGACCCTGAAGGAACTGCGCGAGCAAAACGTGGAAGCGAAGCTCGCCGACGCTCAACTGACGGTAGCCCGGCAAGCCGGGTTCCGGAGTTGGCGCCAACTACACCGGCACGTTAGCCTGCGCGAACGAGGTGCGGACTTTCTGCGCCTGGTGGCTGCGGGCGATACAGCCGCCGTGCGCCAGCAACTCGACAAGCTGCCCGAACTAGTGAACGTTTGCGCACCGCATCCGTTCTGGGGCGGCCGTCCGCAGCCGTTGCATGTCGCGGTTGAGATGCGGCAGACGGCGATGTTCCGCTTGCTGCTCGACGGCCCGGCGCCGACGTGAACGGCTCGAACGAGGAGTACGAGCATTGGTCGCCGCTGATGCTGACGCTTGAACGCAGGCTGAGCGAGATGCGCGACGAACTGCTCCGGCGCGGGGCGCGCGTGGGGCTGGTGGAGGCGCTGATGTCGGGAGACGACGCGCTGGTCGACGCGCGGCTGCAAGCCGGGCTGACGTCGCCCGTGCCGAACGGCGGATCTCTGCTGAACTTCGCCCGCACCCCGCACGCGATTGATCGTTTGCTCGCGCTTGGCGCTTCCGCCACTCAGGCTGATCGCTGGAACCGGACGCCCATGCGGGCGCTGAGCCGTCTGGGGACCGCCGGGCACGCGCTGGTGAAGCACCTGGTGTCGCGCGGGGTGCCGGCTACGGCCGAGGAGTATGCGCGCCTGGGTGATCAGGAAGCGATGGCTCGCCTGGAGCCGGCTGCCTGGCGCGATCCCGGGGTGCTGTTGGCCGCCGTCGATTTCGGGCATCATGCCCTGGTGCAGTGGCTGTTGCAGCAAGGGGCGCCGGTCCAGGCTCGCGCCACCGGTCAATCGCGGCAGACGGCGTTGCACAACGCCGCCTAGAACGGCGATCTGGCGATGACGAAGCTGCTGGTGGAAGCCGGGGCCGACTTGGCCGCGCTCGATGAGGAGCATCGCACCACACCGCGCGTGTTTGCCGAAACTGCGGCCAAGATTCGTCAGGACGCGGCCGCGGCGGCGGTGGCCGAGTACTTGCGCCAGCGCGAGAATCCTTCGTCGCCACAACCGGCGAATGTATGATGTGGTAAATGTGCGAAACCTCTGCCTGGTGTGTTCGGGCTGACGCTCCCCCCGGGGCGGGTGGACGCACGCGTCGTGGGCGGTCGCGACGGGCGTGAGACTCTCCAGAGACAACATCGGGCGCTACGAAATCCAAGTCGAACTCGGAAGAGGCGGCTTCGGGCAGGTCTTTCGCGCGCTCGATCCTTCCATGGGCCGCCTGGTGGCCATCAAGACTCTCACCGTCGGGACGGACCAGGATCTGCTTCGGCGGTTTCGCAACGAGGCGGCTTCGGCCGGCCGCCTCCGACATCCGAACATCGTCACCATCTACGACTTCGGCGAAGACCGTGGCACTCCCTTTCTGGTGATGGAACTGCTCGAAGGCGAGGATCTCGACCGCGTCATTGCCAATCAGCGGGTACTGGGTCTGTTGCAGCGGCTGGACATCATCAGCCAGGCGGCCGCCGGTTTGCACCACGCGCACAGCAAAGGCATCCTGCATCGTGACGTGAAGCCCGCGAACATCATGCTGCAGAACGATCACGTCGTGAAGATCGTGGACTTCGGCATCGCGCTCTTCACGCAGTCGGCGGCGACCATGATGACGCCCAGCGGCTCGATGATCGGCACGCCGCTCTACATGTCGCCCGAGCAGTTGATGGGCAACAATTCAGATCGCCTGAGCGACATCTTTGCCTTCGGTGTCACCTGCTACAAGCTGCTCACCGGCATCCACCCGTTCGAAGCGGACACCATCGAAGCGCTGCGCTACAACATTCTGCATCGGGAGCCGGAGCCGATTCGGGCGCTGAGTCCGGAGTGTCCCGAAGCCCTCGAACACGCGGTGCTGCGCATGCTCTCAAAGGATCGGGAGATGCGCTATCAGGACCTCGAGGAACTGCGCTTCGACCTTGAGCCGATCGCGGTGGAGCTGAAGCGGGAACGCGTTTCGGACCTGCTCTCCGAAGCGCGCGAGTTACTGCGGGCCCGGCAATTGGAAGCCGCGCAGGACCGCGTGAAGCAGGTGCTCGAGGCCGAGCCCGCCAACCGTGCCGCGCGCGAATTGCGCGAGACCTTACAGCGGCAGATTCGCGAAGAGGCCATCCGCCCGCGCGTGATCGAACTGACGCAGGAAGGCCGCGAGCATCTGAAGGCGCGCCGTTACGAAGCGGCGCTCGAGAAGTTTCAGAACGCGCAGCAACTCGATCGGTCGAACCCGGAACTGCACCAACTGCTGGCCGAAGCGCGGTCGGCGGCGGAGCGGGCTCAGGAAGCGGACCTGCTGCTGAAGAACGCGAACGACTCGCTGCATCGCGGGGATCTCACCGCGGCCCACGCGCAACTGCTGCAGGCGCTGGCCAAGGACCCGGAGCATCCGCACGGTCCGCTGCTGCGCGACAGTATTCAGCAATCCGTAGCGGCGCGCGAGCGGGCGCGGCGCTTGGATGAAGGGCTCAGCCATGCGCGGCGCTTGCTGGTGCTCGAAAGTTACGAGCAGGCCGAGCAGCATCTGGCGCAGTTGACGCAGGAGTTTCCCGAGTCGAGCACGGTGCGCGAGTTGCTGTCGAATGCGCAGCGCGAACACAGCAATCTGCTGCGGCGGCAACGGCTGCAGGCGGCGGTGGCCGAGGCCCGGTCGCTCGTGAAGAACGAGCAGTTCGAACAAGCGGTGACGCGGTTGCAGGGCTGGGTGGCCGAGTATCCCGAAAGCACCGAACTGCGCGACCTGGCTTCCTTCGCGGCTGATGAATTGCGCTTGCTGCGCCAGGCCCGGGCGATCGCCGTGGCGAGCGAGCAGGCGCAGGCCCTGGCTGGTGAAGGCAAGTTCGACGAAGCCATCCAGCACTTGCGGCAAACGCTCGCCGAGTATCCTTCGGCCACCACGCTACGCGACCTGATTCAGACGGTAACCGCGGCCAAGAGCGACCACAATCGCCAGGCTGCCTTGAGCGAGACGATCGTCAAAGCCCGGGCCCTGGTGGGCGAGCAGCGCTATGGCGAAGCGCTCGAAAGCTTGAGCGCCTATACGCGCGCTTATGGCGAGAGTGGCGAATTGGCGGAACCTCGCCGCCTGGCCGAAGCGGGGCTCGAACAGCAGCGGCGGCAGAACGCGTCGCGCAAAGTCGCCCTGGACGCGCGTACGCTGCTGGCCGAGAACAAGCCGGACAGCGCTTCCGAGATCCTGCGCGCGGGGACGATGCAGTTTCCCGAGGATCCCGAACTGCGCGTGCTTTATGAAGAGGCGAAGGAGCGGCTGGAGCGCTTCCGCACCGAAGAGAAGATCTCGGGCATCATCGCCGAGGCGGAAAGCCTCACGCGCGCGCGCCAGTTCGACAAAGCGCTCGGCGTGCTGGACGCAGGCTTGGCCGAGCATCCGGGGCAGGATCGGCTATTGCGCTGCCGGCAGGCGACGCTCGCGAACCAGCATCGTTATGACCGCGTGATCAGCTATGGCCGCGTGGTGGAAAGCGTGAAGTCGGCGCTGGTGGCGGGTAACTTCGAAGAGGCGGGCGCCAAGGCCGAAGCGGCGATCGCCGATTTGGGCGAAGACACCGTACTTTCGGATTTGCGCGAGCGGGCCAAGGCTGAGATGGAAGCGCGCGCGCGAGCGGCCGAAGTCGCGACGCTTGCCGAGCAAGGCCGGGCACTGCTCGCTCGCCAGGAGTGGGCCGCGGCGGCGCAACAGTTGGAGGCGGCTCTACGACGCTATCCGGCTGAAGCGCGGTTGACGAAGCTGAAGGCCGAAGCGGACGCTGGTTTCGCCGAGTATCAGCGCACGGCCAATATCGGGGCCATCGAGCGCGACGCGCGGCAGGCCTTCGCGGACGGGCGCTTGGATGTGGCCTTCGATACGGTGGAGGCGGGCATTCGCCGCTTTGGCCGCGAGCCTTTCGCCGTCTTGCGCGAGGAGATTGTGGCAGCGCGCGCGGAAGCGGGACGGCGCGAGTCGCTCGAGGCGCTAAAGCGCGGACTGCGTCGTATGTTCGAAGCGCGGCAATATGCGCGCGGCCTGGAACTGTGGACCGCGGAGGCCGCGCAGTTCGGCGCCGATGCCGAGTTGATTGAGCTACGCACGGCGCTCGAAAGCGGCGCCGAAGCCGAACGTCGCGAGGCGGCGATCGCCGCGCTGGCCGCCGAGGCGTTGCGCTTGCTTTCGGTGAACCGTCCGGCCGACGCTCTGAAGCTACTGGAAGCGTCGCCGCAACACCACGGCGACGCGCGCGTGGCGCAGGCCCTGGCCGACGCGCGCCGGCAATTGGCGGAGCAGCATCGCGCCCAGGCCAACGCCGAGATCGAGCGACAGGCGCAAGAGTTGCTGGCGGCCGGGCAGTACGCGCGAGCACTCGAAGTGGTGGAGGCGGCGCTCAAGGCCGATCCGCAGGCCATCGGACTGGGGAAACTGCGCGAGCGCATCGAATCGGCCGAACGTCAGGCGCGCGACTTGGCCGAGGCGACGCGGCTGGCGGAAGCGGGCGAGACCGCGCGCGCGTGGACGATGGTGCAAGCGGCCCTCGCCATCTCGCCGGGCGAGCGAGCTTGGCTGGCCCTTAAGACGAAGCTCGACGCGCAGCAACGGCAACAGCGGGAAGCCGCGGAAGTGGCCGCTGGCCTCACCGCCGCCGAAGCGCAGCTGAACGCGAATCGGCCCGACGAAGCGTTGGCCGGGCTGCGTCCGCTGGCGCGCAAGTATCCGGCGGAAGAGCGTCTGCGCCAACTGATGCAGACCGCGGAGAAAGAACTGCACGTCCATCAGCGCGAGCGCGATCTCGCCGCCGTGAAGGACCAAGCCGAACGGCTGGTGCTGCAACAGAAGTACGCCGAGGCGCTGGCGCTCGTCAACGCGCGCTTCCCCGGCGAGCCGCGCTTCCGCGAACTGGTGGCCGGCGCGGAAGCGCAACTCGGCAAGCTGCAGCATCGCGAAGGTTTTGAACGCGCGTGGAATCGCCTCCTCGCCATCGAGCAGCGCGTGCCGATCACGCCGCGGAGCAAGCTGAAGCGTCTGAGTGTGGAGTTGCGACAGGCGGTGGCCGGTTACGAGGCTGAGCCTCAACTCGCCGAGCTCACCAAGCGGATTGACCAGCAGATCGAAGAAGCGTTGAACGCGCCGGCGCCGCCGCCCACGCCGATTCCGTGGCGCCCGATCCTCGGTGGCGGCGGACTGATCGCGGTGGCCCTGGCGGGTGTGCTGCTGGTTCCGCGGTTGTTTGACTCGGGCTCAACGATCGGCGTCGAGATTCGGACCGAGCCGCCCGGTGCGCAGGTCAGCATTGCCGGACGGACGTGCGTGGCGCCGGAGTGCCGCTTCGACCTGCCCGCGGGCCGCTATCCGGTGGAAGCCGTCCTCAGCGGCCATCGGACGGCGCGCCAGGAGTTCGTGGTCGATGCCTCGCACCGCACCACCGTGCTGCGCCTCGAAGCCGAGGCACCGCCCGAAGCTTACGTGAAGCCGAAGCCGGAAACGCCGCAAGCGAACCTCACCGTGATGACGGGCGTGGATGGCGCGCGCGTGCTGATCGATGGACGCCTGGCCGGCGAGACCAGCGACCTGGGCGTTTTGCGCGTCAAGGTGGAGTTGGGTAAGCACGAGGTCCGCGTCAGCAAGGTGGGCTATCAACTGGCGCCCGCCCAGCAAGTGGCCGCCACTAAGTCCGCCGACCCCTATTCATTGCGCTTCAAGCTTCTGCCCGAGCCGTTGGTGGCCAAGAGCGATCCACCGAAGGTCGATCCCCGAAGCTCGACCCGCCCAAGTCCGAATCGCCGAAAGCCGATCCGCCGAAAAACGAGCCGCCTTCTGCCGCGATGCGCGAAGCGCAAGCCTGGGAGGCGATCAGGAGTACGCGGGACGCCGCGCTGCTCGAAGCTCATTTGCGCGAGCATCCGAATGGCGCGCACGCGACCGAAGCCGAATCGAAGCTGGAGGCGCTGTTGGCCGAAGGCGTGGCGCAGAACGAGGCGCGCGCGAAGGTTTACCTCTCGCGCTTCCCGCGCGGTCCGCATGCCGGCGAGGCCCAGGGACAGTTGGACGACGCGGCCTGGAATCGTCTCGACAAAACCAATGCGAACGCCTTGCAGGCGTTGATCAACGCCGAGCCGCCCAGCCGCCACCGCGCGGAGGCCCAAGCGCGCTTACGCGACGTTCGCGCGGCGGAAGAGAAGCGCCAGGTGCGGGAACGGTTGGTGGCCGCCGAACGAGTGGGCATCCTGGCGGCGATTGAGAAGTTCAACCAGGCCTTTGTGAATCGCAAGCAGAAGGATCTGCGCGAAGTGTGGCCCAAGGTGAGCGCCAATTGGCTGAACTCGATGAACCAGCGCGGCACGGCCTACGTGGCGTCTTTGAAGGGATGCGGCGAACCGGACGTGGACGGCGAGCAGGCGTCTCTGAGATGCCGCCTGGTGAGTGTGGCGGCATCCCAGAGTAACCAGCAAGCCTTGCAGGAACTGCAGGAAACGGTGGTGATGCGGAAGATTGCCGGCCAATGGCGCATCGAAAGCATCACGCAAGTGGGGCAGTAGCTAGAAGCTGTAGCCGAGTCCGTAGAGCGGGACGAACTTGTCTGTGAGGCCGCTGTTGTTCAGCCGGACCATCGCTTGGAAGGTCGCCACCAGGTTGCCGACGATCTTCATCTTGTAGCCGAACGACCCGCTGTATTGAGCAAAGGACCCACGGCCCGCGCTCGCCATGCCGGCGGTCAGCGGCGTGGTGCCGTTCAGAACCGTGGGCGGCGGCGCCGTGATCGACTGCGACTTCAACAACTGCACATCGCGCACCAGGCCGATGTGATTGCCGAACGCATCGAAGATCAGCGTATTGCGGCGTCCCACGGCTACTTCGATGCCGACGGCCCAGGTCATGATGTCCGGCAACTGACCCTTGGTCGCCGTGAACGGACCCACCACCACCGGCGTGGTTCCGCCGGTCACCGGCGCGTTGAACGGCGTGCCTTGCAGCGTGCCGCCCAGGATGCTGCTGCCGCTGAACTGCCAGCCGAAATCGACATGCGGGGCGAAGACAATGCCGTTCGCCATCGGCTTGCTGTAGAGCGAAAGCGCGGCGAAAGGCTTCACCGCCGCCGCGCCGATGCCCAGATAATTCTCCGCGTCACCGGTGGGCAGGCGGATGTCGGTGCCCACCGCGAGGCTCGCCCCGGGCTTCTGGAAGACGCCGCCTTTCACGCGCACCACCATGTCGCCGAAGCCGGACTTGGCGTACGAAGCGCTGCCGATCGAAGGCATCGTCAGGCTCTTGGTGCCGGGGGCAAGCGAGTTCATGCACCAGCACTGCGTGCCGCGGCCGTCGTAGTCGTCGCCGCTGCCGGTGTAGACCAGGCCGTTATAGGTGCGCGAGGCCACCGCCGAATGCACGGCCGACAGGCCGACGGAGACGTCCAGACGGTCCGTCACGCCGTAGGTGATGAACGCCAGATTCTGCGAGAGCTTCACGTCCATGGCGAAGTTGAAGCTGGCGGGCGCCGTGGCCGTGCCCGCGCCGTTGACGGTGATCGCCGAAGGATCGCCGCCGCCGTAGAGCACGCCCAGCCCGTTCAGACTCTTGCCGTTGATGTTCGAGAAATGATAGTTCTGCTGTGTGAAGCCGATGTAGAGCTTGCCCTTGCCGATGGTTTCGGCGCGCTGCGTGAAGATCGGCCCCAGGCTGCTGCTGGCGGGCAGCAGGGCGCCGGTGGCAGGGTCCTTCTTTAGAATCACGCCGGAGGTGGGCGACGAGAGCGGCACCACGGAGAGTGCGGCGGCGATGTTCGCGTTCAGCGCGCTGCTGAGCGCGGCTCCGTGGGCGACGTTGTAGTTGCGTGGGTCAGTGACGGTGGCCACGAAGTTCGTGCCGCCGAAGGCAACCGGGGTGCGGGTTGTATAGACGCTAAACAGAGGGCGCTGAATGACGCCCGCGCCCGTGTTGATGGGTTGGTTCGTCAGCGTGGACCAGATCAGGGTTTGCGAGACGTTTGGCGGACCCTGAGCGAACGCTCCCGTGGCCAACCAACCGAACGCCAGAATGCTGCGTAACTTCATAGCTGCTTCTCCTCAAAGGCTTGCGCGCCAGCCCGGCGGCGCGACGGAGTTCATCGCCGGGCATCTCCACCTCAATAGCGTAAGACGAATGTGGAATTTGCCAGAAAAAAATCTTACGTTTCCCCGTTGATGAAGGCGAGGAGCTCAGTCACATGGCCACTTTCGATGGCAGTACCCAAGTCCGCACGCGGGTGAAGTTAGACGGCGATCGGTTTCAGCCCAACATGGGGTCGCTGAAGTCCAAAGGCTCGCCCGTCGAAAAGTTCCTCATTAAAGGCACTCGGGAAGAAGAGATCCACCGGAACTGGAAGTATACGGTCTGGGCGGACATTACCGGGCAGGTGAACGGCAGCGTTTCGGTCCGCATCCTGCAGAACGACTCTCGCACGGTGCTGGGCAACGCCCACTACCAGATTCTCGGCACCACCTATCAGTTCCACGCCCAAGCGCACCAGACCTTCAACGGCGCCACCAAAGTGTCCTTCTTCCTCGGCTCGTTGACGGAGACCCACTGCCAGCCGCGGCAGATCATCGAACCCACCAACCTCTACAAGGTGATCGGCTTCAAGGGCGAAGTGGTGACGCTGATGTCGCAAACCAACAACGTCTCGAAGGTGGAATTCAACGGCATTGCCACCGCCCTCAGCGGTTACAAGTGCGACCTCGCCACGCTCAAGACCGATGCGAAGGCGATCGAGAACAAAGGCTGCGTCCTGAAGACCGAAGCCACGGCGCTCAAGGCGATTGCGGGCGCCCTCAAAGCCGGCGTGAACGCCGCGCGCGCCAAAGTGGCGGCCCTGGGCATGCTGATCGGCGTGCGCGCCGGCGGTCCGCCCACTTCCTTAGGAGCCAACTAACATGAACACGCTGCTGCGCCGCACCCGCCTCACTGACGATCGCCTGCTGATGCGTCCCTGGCGCCGGGCCAAGGAACTCACCCGCTGCTATCTCTACTGGCTGCCGGTGGTCCGCAACCCGATGCCCGCCGCGGACCTCGCCTGGCTTCAGTGCTTCTATGACCACTTCATCCCGGCGCTCACGTCCAAGTACGAACTGCGCCCCGAGCTCTTCGTGCATGCCAAAGCGCTTTATCCGCACCTGATGGACGAGTTCGCCCGCACGTCGATGGAGTTCGGCCCGCTCATCGGCCTCTCGCGCCGTCCGCGGACGGCCATCCCCGCCATGCTCAACGAGGCCGAGATCGCCGACATGATTCAGGGCAAAAAAATCTTCGACTTCCGCCGCGATCTGCCGGACTACTCGTATTGGTTCACCCGCAAGAACGAGCGCAAACAGCGCCAGAGCTTCGTCGGCTACGGCGGACTCACCATGGCGTTTCTTCCGCCGGACCCCGGCACCAAAGCGCCGCCGTTGCCCTTCAGCCCCGCCATGCGCCGGCATCCGATCTTTCAGCAGGTGGACGTCGACGCTCTGCACGCGCAGACCTTCGCGCTCACCGACAAGTTTCAACAGCGCAGCAAAGAGCTGTTGGGGCCGGACCTCGCGAACCATCCGCAGTATCCGGGCTTGCGCTTCATCCTCCCCCTGATGAAGGCCGAAGACTTCTTCTGCGAAGCCGAGGCCACCATCCGCGAATGGCTGGAAGTCTATCCCGTGTTGGCGCAGGAAAGTCCGGTCGACAACGGCATCCTGCTCGCTTCCAAGTTTGACCTCGACGAAGATTTGATCCAAGTGCTGGAGGCCATGCCTCAACTGGAAAGGTGCACCTACCATGCCGAGCCTCGCGACTGAAACCAACACCCTCCAATGGCTGGAAATGCCCGCTTCCTGGCATGCGGCATTCCTTCGGGCTCCCGGCTTCCCGATGTCCCCGCGCGACGCCGTTGCCTGGAAAGGACTGGTGGCGCCTTTGCGTCAGCGGCTGGCGGCGATGCCTGATTTCGCCGTCCACGTGCTGCTGCAGTTCAACAGCCTGCATCATGGCGACACCGCTCGCGAGGTGAGCGCGCGCATGAGCCAATGGATGCCGACCGCCGGCTTGGGCATCTTCCCCGATCAACCCGCGCCCACGGCCTGGACTCCAGACGACTTCTGCAATCTCGACATCGGCGAAGCGCCCCGCCCGTTGATGCATCCGCTGCTGCGTCTGGAATGCGCGTCGGAGCAGAAGTCCGAGGCCATTGACCTGACGGCCGGCACCGGCGCGCCCGTCGAGTACTATGTGCCCTTGGCCGCCGCCGGGCTCGAAGAGCGCTGGACGCGCGATCTCTCCGCCCCCATCAAGGATCCGCAGTTCTTCGGCTTCCCCTATTACTTCCCGCTGCTCAACCAGGCAAGCCTCGCCCGCGCCAACGCGGCGCAACTCGAACGCTGGCTGCCGGGCGGCGGCGTCTATCTTCGCGAGTGTGCGGAAGAGGGCGGCCTTCTGCTCATCTGGCGTGACCAGTACAATGAACTCTTCCAACCGCTCGCGTTGGAGCGTGCATGAGCTGGACCGGGTCCATCCAA
Organism: Bryobacteraceae bacterium; assembly: GCA_965229305.1. GTDB lineage: Bacteria > Acidobacteriota > Terriglobia > Bryobacterales > Bryobacteraceae > JALHNI01. The sequence continues at coordinate 88,317 of CBDDIZ010000027.1, forward strand.
ATCCTCGAAAACTCGCCGACCCGCCTGCAGGTGGTAGATCCGCCCTATTACTTCGCCGGAGCGATGTTCGTGCTGGTGGCGCTCGGCATTTGTGCGATGAGCCTGATTCGCGACGACTCCACCAACCCGCCCAGCCGGGTCGGTTGGCCCGCCTTTCTGATTGCCGTGCCGTTTCTCGTCGTGGCTGCCGCCATGCTGGGCTCGCAAACGGCGATCACGCTCGATCGGTCATCCAATCTGCTCGACATCCAGGCACGTAAGTTCTTCCTGCCCACGCAGCATCGCGCCGAACCTCTCGCGAATCTGCGCCGCGCCGAAGTCGCGAGCTACGAAGGCACCCAGACTCTGATCCTGCTGTTCGCTTCCGGCAGCAAGCTTCCCTTGGGCTCCTACACGGATCGGGGCGGTTACCCGGCCGCCGCCGAAGCGATCAACGACTTCCTCCGCGCGCCGAATCCGACGATACTGCAATAGTGCGCTGCTGGCTGCTCCTCCTGTCCGCCCCGCTCGTCGCCGCTCAAGCTGATGGCTTGTTGTCGAGGATCGAGATGCGGTTGGCGCCGCTGCGCGCTAACCAGGAAGCGTCGGCCGAGTCTCCGTCGCTGGTCCTCCTGAAGCACGATCTGCTGCGTTGGGCGGAGACTCGCTTGACGTTGCAGGCGACTCCTGATGTCGCGCCGCTGAATGCGGAGTTGGCCCGCGCGGGCTTTTTCTGCGACGAGAACGGCGGCCCGCGCGAATGCCCGTTTTGGAGCTATCGCGGCTACCTGGCGCCCTTGCGCCTGGAGCGGCCGCATCCTGAGGTGATCGTTCTGCGGACCGGGGTAGGGCTTCGTCAATGCGGCTTCGATGAGTCCGCTTACGCGTATCGCTGGTCCTCCGGAAAATGTCGACGTTTTTGGGAGAGCGAAAGGAACCACTATCCTGCGCAGGGACCGCCCGGCGATCAGCAACGCTTCGCTGCGATCAAGGTGTCCCCGGATCTCCACTACATTCTTACGCTAGGGACACGGCCCTGGTGCACTTCTGTTTGGCACCCGATGTGGGCAAGGCTCTGGTCGGTGAGCGATGCTCGCCGGCCCCTTTGGGAGAGGGAGGTGTCCGCTAACATAGCGGAGCCTCTTCTGGCCGAGCTCACCTCGGACTCTTTCTGGATCGAATATCGAACCTGGGGGTTCGACACAATGATGAGCACGATGCGTACGGAGATCGAACGCTACCGCATCGTTGGCTCATCGCTGCAACGCTTGGAGCCCGTGGCTCTCACGCCGATGGACTTTGTGGCTGCCTGGAAACTGGGCAGTTGGGAGACGTTTCGCCAGTGGACAGCCCCGGAAATTCAAGGTAAAGCTGAAGCATGGCGCAAGGAAAACGCCGAGGTCTCCCATGTTGCCTGGGACTATCCAAACCATGAGGCGGCCTGCGCCGGGGGCGACGTGCAACTCGCCACTCGTGAGCCAAGTCGATTTTACTTTCGCGTCCGCACGCTCGAGCCGCGGCACTTCCGGCTCGTGGGCTTGGGCAGCGGGCCCTGGGCCGATTGCCCCGTCCCATAAAAACCCGCCAGAAAAAGTCTTGCGCAAACCTGACTCTTTTGTAATACTTTCTCCAAGCTACTTCGGGACGACCCGACACTGACCCCTGTTGGTGGTGAGCTTAGCCAGGACGACTTGGCATTGCGTGATTTCACGGAATGCCACGACGGACCTCTTTGCTCTCCCCGTAGCTTCCCCCCTGAAATTACCCCACGGTGAATCGTCCGTTTGGCTGTGTTGGCCAGTATCTCTCCGTTGAATCACGGAGTCATGTGGCGCCCTTTTCCACCCCTGAACCGGGCCTAGGAACCCTCGCGCGCGTGCCTCCTTCGTCGGGTCAATCAAGAGGAGAAAGACATGAACTATGTTCTTGTGCTGACGCTCGCGTTACTGGCGGCGACCTCAGCTTTTTCGCAAAGTTCTACTTCGCTCACGGGGAACGTAGTCGACCCTTCCGGCGCCGCGATGGCTGGCGCGAAGATCGAAGTCACCAATCTCGGTAGCGCCGCCAAGCGCTCCACCGTTTCCGACGAGTCCGGGCTCTACACGATCGCCCAGTTGCCGCCAGGTAAGTACTCGGTGACGGCCGAGTTCCCCGGCTTTGCCACAGCTAAAGTCGATTCGCTTGAACTGGTGATCAACACGCCCAGCCGCCTGACGTTGGCGCTTCGCGTGGGCAATGTCACCGAGAGCGTCGCCGTGACGGCCGATGCGGCCCAGGTGAACACGAGCGACGCTTCGCTCGGCAACGCCGTCACCACCAAGGCCATCATCGAACTGCCGTTTGAAGCGCGCAATCCCGCGGGTTTACTGGCTTTGCAGCCCGGCGTCACTTACTTCGGCCAGCCCTCGAACTACGGCCGCGGCAGTTCCACGGCCGATCGTCTGGGTGGCTCGGTGAATGGCAGCAAGCCGGACCAGAACAACATCACGCTCGACGGCGTCGACGTTAACGACCAGAACACGCGCGCCGCCTTCCAGAGCGTGCTGCGCGTCACGCTCGATTCGGTGCAGGAGTTCCGGACCACTACGCAGAATCCCACGGCCGATCAGGGACGCGGCTCCGGCGCGCAGATCGCGCTGATCACCAAAAGCGGCACCAACCTGCTGCATGGCTCGCTTTACGAGTTCCACCGCAACACGATCACCACCGCTAACAGCTTCTTCAATAACCGCTCCGGCATCGCGCGGCCCAAGCTGATCCGCAACACGTTCGGCGCCTCGATCGGCGGCCCCGTCAAGCGGGATCGGCTCTTCTACTTCATGAACTACGAAGGGCGCCGCGACGCGAGCGACTCCACCGTCACGCAACTGGTGCCCACCGCCAATCTCCGGCAGGGCATCATTCGCTACCCCACCGCCAGCGGCGGCATCGGCACCATGACGCCCGAACAGCTCCGCGCCGTCGATCCCGCCGGGTTGGGCGTCAACGCCAACGTCCTGCGCACGTTGAATCTCTACCCCGCGCCCAACGACGACACGCAGGGCGACGGTTACAACACGGCCGGCTATCGCTTCCAGGCCTCCACGCCGGTTCGCTTCAACACCTACATCGTGAAGCTCGATTACGCCGTCGACAACGCCAGCCGCAACACGGTCTTCCTGCGCGGCAATCTGCAGAACGACAATCTGCAAGGCACGCCGCAGTTCCCCGGCTTGCCCGCCACCAGCGTGGACCTCGATAACAGCAAAGGCCTCGCCGCCGGCTGGACGTCGCTGCTCTCGAACAACCTGGTCAGCACTTTCCGCTATGGCTTCACTCGCTCCGGCCATGAAACAACGGGCATCGTCAACGGCCCCTACACGAATCTCAACGGCCTGGCCAATCTCTATGGCACCACCACCGGCATTGCGCGCATCATCCCCGTGCAGCAGTTCAGCGAAGACCTCTCCTGGACGCACGGCAAACACGATGTGCGCTTCGGCGGTGTGATTCGCCGCATCCGCAATCGCTCCGTGAACTATGCCAACGCGTTCCCGCGCGGCTCGGTGTCGCAGGGCTCGCTGGCCGGCGTCGGCTCGTCGCTGCGCCCCGCGGACTTGAGCGCGTCCTTCAGCAGCGCCTTCCGCACCATCGCCGTCGACCTGCTGGGACCCGTGGCCAACGTCGCGGTGACCTATAACTTCGACCTCGACGGCAAGGTGCTGCCCTTCGGCGCTCCCGTCCAGCGTAGCTTCGGCGCCGAAGAGTACGAAGCCTACGTCAACGATAGCTGGCGCCTCACGCCGCGCCTCACCGTGAATCTCGGCCTGCGCTATTCGCTGGCGCCCGCCATCCACGAAACCAATGGCTATCAGGTCTCGCCCAGCATCGACCTCATCGATTGGTTCGAGCAACGTGCCAATCTCGCGAACACTGGCCAATCGCAGGACCTCGCCCCCCGCATCGCCTTCGGCCTCGCCAGCGGACCCGGTGGTAAGCCCCTCTACGAAACGCCCAAGAAAAACTTCTCGCCGCGCATCGCTCTGGCTTATTCACCCGAAGGCCGCAGCGGTCTGAGTAAGTTCTTCTTCGGAAGCTCCGGAGCCTCTTCCATCCGGGCCGGCTTCGGCATGTTCTACGACCTGTTCGGCATGAGCCTGATGCGCACCTTCGACTCGAATGCGCCCGGCCTCAGCACCACCTTCACCACGCCCACCACCATGGATCTCGCTACCACGCCGCGCTACACCGGCCCCTTTGACCTGCCTTCGTCCTTGCTGCCCACCGCGCCGCAAGGCGGCTTCCCGTACATGCCGCCCGCTGATTCGGCCAAGGGCTTCGCCAGCGCCAACACCGTGGATCAGCGCTTGAAGCAGCCTTACTCGATGAATCTGAACTTCACCCTGGGCCGCCAGTTCAGCCACGGCTTGTTCGTCCAGGCCTCTTACGTCGGCCGGCTCTCCCGCCGTTCGCTCGTGCAAGCGGACCTCTCCTCGCCCACCAATCTGAAGGACCCCAAGAGTGGCCAGACCTATTGGGATGCCGTCAACGTTCTGATGAAGGCTGCCCGCTCGAACACGCCCACGGCGAACATTCAGCCCAATCCGTTCTTCGAGAACTTCTACGGCAACCTGGCCGCCAACGGCCTCACCGCCACGCAGGTGGTCTATCAGAATCAGGCGCGCGTCTACGCGACGGACCCGCTCTCCATCCTGCTGTTCCTCGATCAGCTCTGCAATCCCTGCAGCAGCCAGTTGGGCACTTACGCCATGCTCAACCGCCAGTATTCCGGCCTCTACGCGCAACGCTCGCTGGGCGCGGGCAACTATCACGCCATGCAGTGGACGGTGCGCAAACGCTTCTCCGAAGGCCTGATGTTCGACTTCAACTACACCATGGCCAAGTCGATCGACCTCACTTCCGGCTCCGAGTCCGATGGCCGCGGCACCACCAACATGATTCTCAATGCCTGGGACGTGAAGCAGAATCGCGGCGTCTCGAACTTCGACGTGAAGCATTCGGTGAGCGGCTTCGGCGTCTACAGCCTGCCGTTCGGTAAAGGCCGTAAGTTCCTCCACGGCGGCAAGGGCTGGGTGGATGCCGTGGTGGGCGGCTGGCAGGTGTCCGGCCTCTACACCATCACCAGCGGCTTGCCGCGTAGCGTGCTGAATACCGGCAGTTGGACGACGAACTGGAATAGCTCCGGCTTCGCCACGCAGATCGGACCGGTGCCCGATCCGCAGACCACCAAAAATGCTCCGGGCCTGAACCGCGTGGGCGGCCCCAACATCTTCGCCGATCCCACCGCGGCGCGCGCCGCCTACGACTATTCCTACGCCGGCCAGATCGGCCAGCGCAATGGCATTCGCGGCGACGGCTTCTTCACTGTCGACATGAGCTTGGGCAAAACGTTCGTGATGCCCTACAAGGATTCGCACACGCTGCAGTTCCGCTGGGAAGTCTTCAACGTGCCCAACGCCGTCCGCTTCGACATCAACGGCGCCAGTCTGGACGTAGCCAATACCGGCACGTTCGGCAAGTATTCAAGCCTGCTCACCCAGCCCCGCGTGATGCAGTTTGGCCTGCGGTATGCGTTCTAAGCCGAACGCCAGCCGCCACCTTTCGGAGTAAATGTTTCATGCCTTCCACCAATCTTCACCATGGCGCCGCGAAGCGGCATGGCAATTTTGAATCGCTGCCGGTGCTCGATGTCGCCCCCTTGTTCGCCGACGATCCCGCCGCCCGGCTGCACGCCGCGCAAGCCTTGGGCCGCGCGGCCCGTGAATCCGGCTTCTTCTATGTCCGCGGCCACGGCGTGGCCCCGGAACTCATCGCCCGCCTGATTCATCAGGCGAAAACGTTCTTCGGCCTGCCGCTCGAAGAAAAGATGCAGTACTACATCGGCGATTCCAGCCAGCACAAAGGCTATGTCCCGCAAGGAGAAGAAGTCTTCTCCGGGGGCACTAAGGATCGCAAGGAAGCCTTCGACCTCGGCTGCGACCTGCCCGCGGACCATCCCGAAGCCATCGCCGGCACACCGCTCATGGGTCCGAACGTCTGGCCCGCCTTACCCGGCTTTCGCGAAGATGTCAGCGCCTATTACACCGCGGCCATCCGCCTCGGCGAAGGACTCTTCCGCGGCTTCGCGTTGGCCCTGGGGCTTGACGAGCACCACTTTGCCCCGTATCTGAAGAACCCGCCTTCGCAACTCCGGCTGCTGCACTTTCCGCACAACCCGGAAGCCGTGGATGAAGTGGGCATTGGCGCTCATACCGACTATGAGTGCTTCACCATTCTGCTACCCACCGCGCCCGGTCTGGAAGTGATGAACGGCGCGGGCGAATGGATTGACGCCCCGCCCATTGAAGGCGCCTTCGTCGTCAACATTGGCGACATGCTCGAAACCTGGACCAACGGCGAGTTCGTCGCCACGTCGCATCGCGTGCGCAAGGTGAAGGAGGAGCGTTACTCGTTTCCTTTGTTCTGCTCTTGCGATTACTACACCGTGGTGCAGCCGCTGCCGGCCTTTGTCAGCGAAACGCGGCCCGCGGCGTATCGCGCCGTCACCGCGGGCGAGCATCTGTTCGCGCAAACCGCCCAGAGCTTCACCTATCTCAAAAAGCGCATCGAGCGCGGCGAACTGCAATTGCCGGAAGGCTCTCATCGCCTCTCGTCGTTCGGCCAGGAGGCGCGTCAACGAGAGCCGCTGCCGGAGAAGCTTTCATGACACTGCACGAACTGGCGTCACAGCCCGCCCCCGCTCCTTCCGCCGGCAGCGCGCCAGCTTGGCTCTGGGGCACGTTCTCTCGCCGCAGCATCACGTTCTACTCGGGCGTCGAGGATGATCAAACGCGGGTCCTCTGGTTGCAGACGCACGGCTTGGCCGCCGACTTTCGCTTTCCGCCGGACCGCGTCTTGCGCGCCGGGCGCACCAGTTGGAGCCAGTTTGACGACGCCGAACTGCAGCGCTTGCTGATCAATGAAGGCGGCCTTTCGAGCACGCATTGGGACGGCGCACGCATGAGTTGGTTCGCTTGGACCGCCTTCCAGACCCACGCCAAGTGGGCCGAACCTGGCGATCTGCGCCGCGTGGGCGATTGCGTCATCGAGTTTGCCCCCAGCGGCGCCTACGTGGAGGACTGGCGCGCTCAACCCTCGTCCTCCGGCCCCTGGCTCGGCCTGCGTTTACTCGCGGAACAGAATCTCGATACCGGCGAGGTGATCCACCAAGGTGGCGGACTGATCGTCTGCGGTGACCATGCGGCCTTGGTTCGCGGCCGTCCTTTCCCCTTGCCTGACGCCCGCTTGATGGATGCCGCTGCAGGTCATTCGCGCGCGGAGTTGCTCACGACTCTGCAGGCGTTTGAAGCCAGCTATGCCGTTCGCTCCTCGCCGGCCGAGCCGTGGCTCGTGCAACTCTCCACCAATCCTCTGCGTGAAGGCGAGGCGCTGCTTGATGAGGATGGCTTTGAGCTCGATGGCGCGCTGGTCATGCAGCGCACCGTCGACCGCGGCGTGCCGATCGAGCGTCGCTTCACGGTCGATACTCTGGCGGCGGAAGTCGCTTTCTCGCGGGCGACCCACAGTACGGCGCCCGGCATCAGTTGGCTCGCCCGTGAGTCCGACACGTTGTTAGTCCACGCGCGCGCCGCCGAGCCCATCGCCTTACCGGTAGGGAGTTCGCTGCCCAGGATGACTCCATGAGAAGCCGACGATTGCGCCTCACTCTTCCCTGGCTGACGCTGGCCGCGCTCGTCCCCAGCGCTGGCGCGGCCACGAGCGACGAGTTCTTCGAAACCAAGATCCGCCCGGTGCTCGCCGCAAACTGTCTCGCCTGCCACGGCCCCGCGGCCGTCTCCGGCTTGCGTCTGGACTCGCGAGAGGCCTTGCTGAAAGGTGGCACGCGCGGCCCGGCCGTGGTCCCCGGCCAACCCCAGAAAAGCCTGCTCATCAAAGCCGTCCTCCACCAGGACGGCATCCAGATGCCCCAGGGCAAGCCGCTCAAGGCACAAGAGATTACGGACCTCACTACGTGGATCGAGCAAGGCGCCACTTGGCCCTCCACCGCGCCGGTCGCTTCGCACACGAAGTTCATCACGCCGGAGCGCCGCCAGTTCTGGTCCTTCCAGCCGCTGCGCAAAGCACCGGTTCCCTCCGTGAAGGATGAGCGCTGGCCGCAAACCAACATCGACCGTTTCCTCCTCCATCGCCTCGAGCAGGAGGGACTGAAGCCGGTGGCCGCGGCCGATCGCCGCACGCTCGCGCGCCGTCTTTACTACGACCTCACCGGTCTGCCGCCCAGTCCCGAACAGGTGGAGGCTTTCCAGAAAGACGCGTCGCCGCAAGCCTACGCCAAGTTAGTGGACCAGTTACTCGCCTCTCCGCACTACGGCGAGAAGTGGGGCCGCCATTGGCTGGACGTCGCGCGCTTTGGCGAGGACGACATGCGCGGCTTGGCACAGAAGGGTCACGAGCCCTACGCCAACGCCTTCCTCTACCGCGACTGGGTGATTCGCGCCTTCAATGAGGACCTACCCTACAACGTGTTCCTCAAAGCGCAACTGGCCGGCGATCTGTTTCCCGAGACGCAGCGTGCCCGGATGCTGCCGGCCATCGGTTTTCTGGGCCAAGGTCCCTGGTACTACGACACGAACGAACCGCCCATTGCCCGTGCCGACGAACGGCACGAGCGGGTAGACGCCATCACCCGCTCCATGCTGGGCCTCACCGTTGGCTGTGCGCGCTGCCATGACCATAAGTACGATCCCATCACCACGCGGGATTACTACGCCATCGCCGGCGTGATCGGCAACACCGTCTATCACGAGTATCCGCTGGTGCCGCAGCGCACGGCGAAGGCTTGGGAGGCCGAGAACAAGAAGATCAAGAGCTTGCAAAAGGCCTCGCAGGAGTTCTCGCGCAACGCCGCCGCGGAGTTGGCCGAAGTCCTCGCCATGCAGGCCGAGAGCTACATGGTGGCGGCGTGGAATGTCGCCGGCACTCTGCAGAAATCGCTCGCCGAAGCGGCCACCGAGGCGAAGCTGGATCACGAAGTGCTCGAGCGCTGGATCGCCTTTCTGGCGAAACCACCCACTTACTATCCCTATCTCAAGAGTTGGCAAACGATGATCGCCCGCGGCGGGAATGTTGAAGAGGCCCGCCGCCTGGGTCGCGATTTCCGGACCCTGTTATTCGAGGTGCTCCTCGAAAAGCGGGAGACGGATGAGAAGAATCGCAAGATCATCGCCAAGGGGATGCCGCTGGATCCCAAACCCAGCGTCATCCTCCCGAATGACTTCATGAGCTTCTTCGATCGCCCACAACTCGATCTGGAGAAGCTGCCCATGGAGCGTCTCAACCTTTGGACGGACGTCTTCCAACGCGATCTCGCCGGAGGCGAAGGCAACGATCCCTCGCAATCAAAGCCCGGTCTCCTCGTCTTCCGGGGCTACGCGCTCGAACGGCAACTCGGTCCGCTGGCTGCGGCGCATTTGACGGCGCTCCGCAAAGAGATCGACACGCGTACCAAAGCGACGCCGAAGTACCCGTTCGTGCATGGCGTGGCCGATGTGGATCATCCGGTCGATCTAAAGGTGCATCTGCGCGGCAGCCCGTATCAGTTGGGCGAGTCTGTGCCCCGGCGTTTCCTCGAAGTGCTATGCGATCAGCCGAAGCCCTATTCGCAAGGCAGTGGCCGCCTGGAACTGGGCGAGTCGATTGCCTCTTCGCCGCTCGCCGCGCGCGTCATGGTCAATCGAGTGTGGAAGTGGCACTTCGGACGGGGGTTGGTCGAGTCGACGAGTAACTTCGGGCAAACGGGCGAGCGGCCCAGTCACCCCGAGTTACTCGACTATCTGGCTGCCACGTTCGTCGAGGGTGGTTACTCTTAGAAGAAACTCCACCGCGAGCTCCTGCTCAGTTCTACGTACCAGCTTTCGGATCAGGCCGAGCCCGCGGCCCTGGCGAAGGACGCCGCCAATCGCCTTCACTGGCGCGCCAGCCGCCGGCGTCTGGAGGCCGAGGAGATTCGCGACTCGATGCTCAGCATCGCTGGCGTCCTCGATGCCACGCCGGGCGGTCCCTCCTTCGACATCTCCGACGACAAGAACACGCGCCGCACCGTCTACGGCCGCGTCAGCCGCTTCAAGCTCGATACCTTCCTGCAGGTCTTCGACTTCCCCAATCCCACCATCTCGTCTGAAGGACGCGTGGCGACGAACGTGCCTTTGCAACGCCTGTATTTCCTCAATAGCGACTTCGCCAATCAACAAGCCACCATGCTGGCCAAGCGCATCGCCGCCGAGGTCGGGGACGAAGGCAAGATTCGTCGTGCCTACCGGCTCGTGTATCAGCGGGAAGTCACTGCGCCGGAACTGGCGGCGGCCACCGCGTTTCTCGAGCGGGAACGCGCCAAGCCGGAGTCCGCCGCTGCGAAACCCGCCAGCAAAGGCGGCAAGCCGTCGGCGCCTCCGGACGTCTGGGCGCTCTATGTGCGCGTGCTGCTCAGCTCGAATGAATTTCTGTATCTCAACTAGGTCGAGGGCTTCATGAAGCGACAATCATCACTTACCCGGCGAGAGGCCCTTCGGCGGGCGTCGCATGGTTTGGGCATGCTGGCCTTCTCGGCGCTCGCCGAGTCCGTGGGGCGGGCCGCGAGCGACAGCCCGGCGACCGGCGGTGTGCTCGAGAAGCTCCATCATCAGCCGCGCGCCAAGCACGTGATCTTTCTCTTCTTGAACGGCGGCTGCTCCAGCATCGACAGCTTCGACTACAAGCCAGAACTCATCAAGTACGATGGGAAGCCGCTCCCCGGAGGCGAGACCAAAACCGAACGCAAAACCGGCAGCCTGATGAAGTCGCCCTTCGAGTGGAAGCGTTACGGTTCCAACGGCCAGTACTTCAGCGAACTGTGGCCGCACCTTGGCGCTCGTGCCGATGACCTCTGCTTCATCCACTCGATGACTACCGACATTCCGAATCACGAGCCCTCTATCCTGATGATGCACACCGGCCACAATCAAACCGGCCGCCCGTCGCTTGGCTCGTGGGTCACTTATGGTCTGGGCACGTTCAACCGCAACCTGCCCGGCTACGTCGTGCTCTCCCCGGATCCCAACGTTGACGTAGGCCCGCCTCTGTGGTCCAATGCCTTCCTGCCCGCGATTCATCAGGGCACTTACATCTCGGACAAGGTCGAAAAGACATTCGACGCCAGTAAGTTACTCCCCTACATTTCGAACTCCCGCACGGATGCAACCCGTCAGAAGCTCGAAGTCGACCTGCTCAAGCAGCTCAACACCCTCCATCAAAGCCGTACGGCCGAGAAAGACTTTGAGCTCGAGGCGAGCATCCTTTCGATGGAGACTGCCTTCCGCATGCAAGCGGAAGCGCCGGAGGTCTTCGACATCCGCCGCGAATCAGAGGCGACGCGGAAGCTTTACGGCAATAGCAGCACCGGCCGCGGCTGCCTGATGGCGGCGCGCCTGATTGAGAAAGGGGTGCGCATGGTGCACTTACACCACGACCGCGGCGACCCCTGGGATTCGCATGACAACATCCTCAAGCATCGTAAGGCGGCCAGCGAAGTTGACCAACCTTTCGCCGCGTTGCTTCAGGACTTGAAGGGCCGTGGCTTGTGGAACGATACGCTCGTCGTCTGTGCGTCGGAGTTCGGCCGCACGCCGGTCGTCGAGACGAGCGCGAGTGGCGCCGGCCGCGATCATAATCCCTTCGGCTTCACCGTGTGGCTCTCGGGCGGGGCAGTGAAAGGCGGCCTGTCCTACGGCGCCACCGATGACTTCGGTTTCAAGGCGATCGATAAGCCCTGCCACGTGCATGACCTGCACGCCACCATCCTGCACATCCTGGGCATTGATCACAAGCGCCTCACTTATGAATACAGCGGCCGCGGCTTTCGCCTAACGGACGTTCACGGCAATGTCGTTCACGAGGTACTCAGCTAAATGAATCGCGCCTTCTTTCTTCTTCCGCTTGCGCTTGTCGCTCTGCTGGCGCAACCGCCCTCCGGCACGGAGCCCGCGAAGCGTCCGCCCCGGCCTCCCAAGCCCGGCATCAAAACTCCCGGCGTCACGCGCCCCATCACCACCATCACGCCGACCAAGATCTTCACGATTGAGAAAGTGCCGGATTGGGTGGCCGTAGGTCCTGACGCGATTTGGTTCTCGCGCCGGCCGGACTCCACCTTGAACCGGCTCGATCCTGTGAAGAACGAGATCGTCGCCACCATCCCGATCGGCCAGAAGCAATGTTCCGGCATGGTCTACGGCTTTGACAGCATGTGGCTGCCGCACTGCGGCGAGCCCAACCTCTATCGCGTAGACACGAAGCTGAACAAAGTGGTGGCCAAGATTCCCTTGGCTGTCGCGGCTTCCGAAGGCGGCGTCACGGCCACTGACGACAGCGTGTGGATGCTGACCGAGAAAGGTCACGTCCTGGTGCGCATCGATCCCGACACCAATAAAGTGGTGGCCGAGATCGTGACGCCGCCCGGCTGCTACGACGCCGCCAGTGGCTTCGGCTCCGTCTGGGTAACCTGCACGGAATCGAACTTACTGCTGCGCGTGAATCCCCGCAATAATCTGATCGAACAGCGTATCCCTGTCGCCAACGGACCGCGCTTTCTGGCCACCGGCGAAGGCGCTGTGTGGACGTTGAGCGAAGCCGACGGCGCCGTGTCGCGCATTGATCCGAAGACCAACAAAGTTGAAGCCACCATCGAGACTGGGGTGCCGCGGGGCGGCGACATCGCCGTGGGCGAAGGGGCCGTCTGGGTGTCGGGCTTCGAGTTCCCGCTCACGCGCATCGACGCTTCTACCAATAAGGCGGTGCAGCAATGGTCCGGCAAAGGCGGTGACGCTGTCCGCGTTGCTTTCGGCAGTGTGTGGCTTTCGTACTTGCGCGAAGGCTTCCTCTGGCGCATCGACCCCAAGACTCTGTAACTCGGCAGGAGACGTTTTGATGCCTTTGATGTTCTGGCCCGTCGTGCTGTTTGTCGCGATCTCCCTCGGCATCGGCCTTTATACGTACCGTCTGGTGCAAGGCTCGAGTAAGAACTACACCGTCTGCAATCGCTCCATGCCGTTCTTTGTCATCGGCACGGCGTTAGCCGCCCAGGCTGTGGATGGCAACGCGACTCTCGGAAACTCCTCACTCACCTACGCGCAAGGACTGTGGCCCGGCCTGATTGTCGCGCTCGGCATTGCGGGTAGCTTACTGATCGTCGGCCGCTGGCTGGCTGCGCCGTTGAACCGGATGAATCTGCTCTCGCTGCCCGAATTCTACTATCGTCGTTATGACCGCAACACGGAGTTACTTACGTCGGTGCTGAGCACTGTGTCGTTCACCATCTTAGTCGCGGGTAACATGTCGGCCGTGGCTTACATTGTCAGCTCAGCAGTTGGGATCAGTTATGGCGCCGCGCTGGTGGCCACCACCGCCATCATCACCATCTATACGATCGCCGGCGGGCTTTACGCTGCGATCTGGACCGACATGCTGCAGGTGCACATGGCCGTCGGCGGACTCTCAATTGCCGCACTCTGGCTTGCCTGGAAGCACGGCTTCACCGCGCTGCTCGCGAAGATCCCCGCCGCCCACTTCGACCTCACGGCGATGACCAGCGTCGCGGCCGGCGCCATTCCGAACTGGGCGAACCTCATTTCGTTGTCGCTCGGCTGCTGCATCGGGCTCGACTTTATGGAGCGCGTGTTCGCGTCGGAGAGCCCGCGCACGGCGCAGCGCGCGTGTTACTACGCCGCGGGCATGACTATCTTAGTCGGCGCCTGTGCCTCGTTTCTCGGTCTTGCGGCGATGCACCTCTCGCCCGGCCTCAGCGACTCGCGCCTTGTCCTCCCGATCCTCGCGACGGAGCATCTCCCGTACCTCGTCGGCGTCTGCGTCTTCCTCGGCGTGCTCGGCGCCTCGATGTCGACGGCCAATGGCGCGATTCTGGTCATCGCCGTGGTCCTCGCCCGCAACATCTGGCAACGCTGGAGCCAGGAGTACGTCAGTGACCGGCGCATCCTGCTGCTGTCCCGCTTGCTCGCCCTGCCCACCGCGGCGGCCGCCTGCTGGATTGCCTACGTGAAGCCCGAGCCGGGCATGTTGCTCGTGGTGGCCTTTGACTTCGTCTTCGCCGGGAGTGTCACCCCATTGATTCTCGGCATCTATTGGCGCAAGGCCACCAGTCAGGGGGCGCTCGCCTGCATGCTGGTGGGCACCGTGGCGCGACTGCTCTTCTATTTCTACGTTCCGTTCGGCGTGGCCGGTCTCGATACGCTGCTCCCGCCGCTGATGAGCTTGCTGGTCTTCGTGGTCGTGTCTCTCGCCACGCAAGGGCAACAAGTGGAGCGGAACGCGCGTCTCTTTGATCCTCGTCCCGAAGACATGCTGATGGCGGAGCCGTTCGCCGCTCGGCAGTTCGAAGGCCAAGTGTAGCCCCCTCCGCGTCGCCCAAGGGGTGACAATAGGAGCAGATGCCCGAACCAGCGCAAGGTTTTCAGCGGCTGCTGCATCCGGTGCAGCGGCGGCTGGCGCAAGTGGACCTCCGTCAATACGAAGACAAGATTTTGCTCTCGCTGGCCTTAGTCGTCAGTGCCGTCGTCGGCCTGATCGTCGTGGCCTTTGTCGTCCTCACCGAACATCTGAGCAAATTACTGCTCACCGCCGATGCCGCGCAGCGAGTGCTCAGTCCTGTCGTCGGATCGCTCGTCGGCGGTTGGCTCCTCTTCCGCTTCTTTCCCGAAGCCCGCGGCAGCGGCATTCCTCAAACCCGCGTGGCGCTGGTGCTGCGCAACGGCTTCATCAGCCTGCGGACCGTCGTGGGCAAGTTTATCTGCTCATCGATCTCTCTCAGCAGTGGCGTGGCCTTAGGTCGCGAAGGACCCTCGGTCCACATTGGCGCGGGCCTGGCTTCCTTCGCCGGACGCCGACTCGGCTTGAGCGACGCCCAGGTGCGTTCGCTGATTCCTGTGGGGACGGCGGCTGCCGTCGCCGCGGCCTTCAATACGCCGCTCGCCGCGGTGCTGTTTACCCTCGAAGAAATCCTCGCGGACTTGAACGCGCGCGTGGTGGGCTCCGTGGTGATCGGCGCTGCCACCTCCTGGATCGTCCTGCGCGTGCTGTTGGGTGACGAACCGCTGTTCCACGTGCCCGCTTACCAACTCGTGCATCCCATCGAGTTTCTCGTCTATGCTCTGCTTGGCGTCGCGGGCGGCGTGGTGTCCACGGCTTTTGTGAAGCTCATCCTCGGGCTGCGCGCCATGTTCAAACGCGTGCCCACGCGTTGGCAGCCCTTCGCGCCCGCGGTCGGCGGACTCACCGTGGGCCTCCTATCCTTGATCGCGCCCGGCGTCCTCGGCGTTGGCTACAACCTCGTCAGCGACGCCTTAAATGGGCAACTCGCCTTGCAGATGATGCTGCTGTTGCTCGTGCTCAAGATCATCGCCACCGCCACCTGCTATAGCTCCGGTAACGCCGGCGGCGTCTTCGGCCCCAGCCTGTTCATCGGCGCCATGCTGGGCGGCGTGGTGGGGCAGGCGGCGCATACGCTGGTGCCGGACCATACCGGCAACGCCGGTGCCTACGCGCTGGTGGGCATGGGCGCGGCGTTCGCCGGCATCGTCCGCTCGCCGATGACCAGCGTCATCATGATCTTCGAAGTCACGCGCGACTATACGATCATCGTCCCGCTAATGATCGCGAACCTGTGCAGCTTCTTCCTGTCGCAGCGCTTGCAGCCCCGCCCCATCTACGAGGCGCTCTCCTATCAGGACGGCATCATCATGCCGTCGGCTGACCACCGTCTCGAACCGCTCACCGTGGAGCGCGCCATGCGGCCGTTTGAAGCCACTGACGCCGACCTGGCCGCCGAAGCGGAGGATGAAGCCGGGCGCATCCACCCCGATGACCCGCTCGACACCGCGCTGCAGCAAATGGGCGTCAACGGTCGGGACCGCCTCCCCGTCCTCAGCCGCGTCGGCGCGAAGCCGGTCGGCGTTCTCACCATGCAGAACGCCTTCGCCGCCTATCGGCATCTGGAGCAATCGAGCGAAGCATCCGCCGCCGACGGGCCTCGACAGAATTGGCTGCCTGTGGTCGCCGCCATCACTGTGTCCGCCGTGTTGCTCGTCTCCGGACTCTTGCTGTGGCAGCGCTCACGCCGGCATGATCTGGGCGAAGAGAGTTACCGGCGCGCCGAGCAATTGCTTGCCCAGGGTTCGCTCAATGAAGCTGTCGCCGCCTACCGCGGCGCGCTCGCGCTCACTCCCCAGGACGATCGTATCCGCGCGGCTCTCGGCTTGGCGCTGGTCCGCACGGGCCACTTTGCCGAAGCCTCGGCGTATCTCACCGCCGTGGCGAAGAAGGCGCCCGCGAATGGTCCGGTGGCGGCCGGTCTCGCGCGCATCGCTCAAGCGAACGGAGATGCGGCTCAGGCACTGCCATTGCTGCGCCAGGCACTCGCCAAGGACTGGCCGGCCAGCGCGGAGGCCGATCGCCGCGAGGCCCAGCTCAGCTATGCGCTGCTGCTCACCGAGTTCGGTCGTCAGCGTGAGGCTAACTCCCTGTTGCTCTCCCTCATCGCTCAGCGTGGCGACGACCCCGCGCTCGGCAAGCGCGCCGCCGAGATGATCGAGCAATCCGGCTCCCCCGAACAGTTGGAAGAAGCCTACCTGACGCTCACCGGTCACTTTCCCGGCGATGCCGGCGTATGGCTCGGCCTCGGCCGCGCGCGGCTCAGAGAGGACAAGGATGCGCTGGCTCTAGACGCCTATCGGCGAGCGGCCAAAACCGATCCGGAGAATGCCGAAGCCCGCGCCTCGGTGGCGCGCGTCGAGCGCATGCTCGCGCTCGATCCTACCCGCCGCGGTTTACCGGTGCGGGAACGCGCTCGCCGTTGGGATGAACTCTTGCAACGTGTCGTAGCCGCTGCTCTGGCCTGTCCTGCCGCTACGCCGACCGCGAAGGCGGTCGCGGCCAAAGCGGCGCCGCTGCTCGCCCGGCGCGCTTTGACCCTCGAATCTTCGGACCAGAAGATGGAGGCGGCGCTTGCGATCTGGCTCGCCACGGACCAGGAATGCCACGGGGATCCGGTCCTCACGCACATCCTGGCTAAGGTGCGGGACGCGCCCTGAGTTAGTGCGAATGAACGGCGAGTATCTCGTAGCCCTGCATCGTATATTCGACGTGCTTGACCCGTAGCAGGGCTTCAAAGTGCGGCACCCCGTGCGTGTTCGCCGGCAGCCGTGCGAGCAACTCGGAGAACAGCCGCTCCGTGGTCACCAGATTCGCTGCCGCCTCCGTCCCGGACATCTCCTGGCCGGAGAGGATCAGAATGTTGCCGGTCTTGCTGGAGTTCGGGAGCGACGCCACGACGGAGAAACGATCGGCCGAGTCGGCCGGTAACTCGTACGACGCTGGCTCACCGTCCCGCGGATGGCGATTCTCCACACGCACCGAGCGCGTGCCTTCGTGGTAGACAAAGTGGAAGTCGAGTGAGTCGTCGAAGATGTCCACCCACGGCACGGCCCGGCGCGAACCCACCAGGATATGGTTGCCCTTCTGCAGGCTGCGCAGGTGCATGTCGCGGGAATAAAGCACGGAAGTCTGGGCCGGGTTCAGCACTCCGGCGGTCCACAGGCGCTTCATCAGCATCACATCGGCCAGCGACGTGTACCGGCGCTCCATCATGTAGCGCAAGAGGTCTTTCTTCTCGGCTGAGTGCTCCGCCCGGTCGAGTTCGGCGCGATAGCCGCGGCTAACGTACTCGTTCAGTTGGATCGGCCGGTGCAGCATGTCCTGGATCGCCGAAAACGCTCCGTCGGCGATCACCACCGTCGTCTCCTCACCCGGCGGCGCGAAGGCCGACCAAAAGCGGCGTAACGCCGGACCCTCCATGGCCGAAGCCGGTGGACGCTGCCAGAGCCAGACGCAAAGTCCCGTCAACAGGACGCAGGCGATGGCCAGCGCCCGGGTCTGCCAGGAGCGCGGCGTCTCAGGGCTCACCGTTGCCGGCGCGAGGCCCGGGACGGCCAAAGTCTCGCCCAAGCGCTCCCGCAGCACGGGCTCATAAGTGCCCTTGGCGATCTCCAGAATTAGCGGCTCGTCCCGCCCCTCTTCGCTGAAGTAGCGTTCCAGCCGTTTGCGAAGTTGGGACGCCTGCACGCGGACCAGCGTGTCCTGGGCGGAATCGTAGTCCGGCGGACGCTGGAATACGTCGACGCCGATCTCGTGTTCGCGGATCTCGGCGACGCCTTCGGTCCACCAACGGTGGCAAAGGTAGATGAGCAAGTCCCGCAGCTTAACGGAGCGGCGGAACGATGCAGCGAGGCAAATCCGCTCGACAACCTCCCACCGTTCGTCCTTTTCCGGTGGCAAGGTGAGCCCGGACTTCTCGGGAACTCGGGCTTCCTGAGCCATAAGGAGAATGGTAACACCCTCTCGTGTTGTGAATCACTTACGGCGACTCTTCACGGAGAATTCGCCGAGAATTCACTTGTCCCCCCGGTCGCCCGCCCGGCATCATGCCTGGAGTATCCCACCGCTTTACCCTAGGGGCTCATCCATGAAGCTGATCTCGAAATTCCTCACCCTGGCGCTCCTTTCGTGCGCCTTCCTTGCCGCCCAACAGATCAATGGCACCGTCACCGGCATCGCTGCCGACCCGTCGGGCGCCGTTATCGCCAACGTTCAGGTCCAGGTCACCAACCTCCAAACCAACGTCAGCCGGGAAACCACCACTGACTCGAGCGGCGCCTTCTCCGTGCCGTTCCTCCCGGCCTCTTCCTACTCGCTCACCGCGACGGCCAAGGGCTTCCGCAAGTACCAGGTGGAGTCCTTCGTACTCCAGGTCGGCCAGACCGTTCGTCTCGATCTGGTCCTCGAAGTCGGCGACGTCACGCAGACGATGTCAGTCTCCGGCAGCGCCGTGGCCCTCCAAACCGAATCTGCTTCGGTCGGCGCCGTGATCAATGCAGAGAAAATCGTCGATCTGCCGCTGAATGGCCGCAACTTCATTCAGCTCGCACAATTAATTCCGGGTGTAAATCCGGGCACGCCGGGTTCGATCTCCGTCCGCCGCGGCCGCGGCTCCATTGGCGAGACGTCGTCGGCGTTCGGCGGTACGGGCATGTCGGCCAACGGGGCCCGCGACACCAACAACCGCTTCTACCTCGACGGTGTCGAATTTATGGACTACGATGCGTACACCTACCCCTTCGCCCTCTCGGTGGATTCGCTGTCGGAGTTCCGCGTCGAAACGTCCACCTTCTCGGCTGAGTACGGCGGCTCGCCCGGCGGCCAGGTTTCGATTCTCACGCGCCGCGGCGGCAATCAGTTCCGCGGCACGCTGTGGGAGTTCAACCGCAACGACGCCCTCACCCAGACCTACGACGCCATCGCCCAGAAGGACGTCCCCGCGCCGCGCTTGAACCGCAATCAGTACGGCGCCAACATCGGTGGTCCGGTGTGGCTGCCCAAGATCTACAACGGGCGGAACCGTACCTTCTTCTTCTTCAACTGGGAAAGCGGTCGCCTGGCTTCGGGCGCCACGGCGTCTTACCGCCTGGTTCCCCCCACCGCTATGCGCAACGGCGACTTCAGCGCGCTGCGCGATGCCCGCACCGGCCAGCCGCTCACCCTGCGCGATCCGATGAACATCGGCATCGTCAACAACCGCATCCCGGTGTCGCAGTTGAGCCCGCAAGCGGTTGCCTTCCTCAAGTTCACGCCCGAATCCAACACCTCGGTGGGCACGCAGAACTACATCAACAATCCGATCAGCGCGGTGGCCACCCAGGACAACTTCACCTATCGCCTGGACCACAACCTCACCAGCAAGGACTCGCTCGCCTTCCGCTATGTCCGCAACTCCACCAAGGAGAAGGGCGTGCCCTACTGGGGCAATGACCAGCGCGACAACGATGCGCGCACGCAGAATCTGGCCGGCACCTGGACCCGCATGCTGACGCCCTCGATCGTCAACGAAGCCCGCTTCGGCTGGAACGACATGACCGAGGACGAAATCTTCGGCACCACGGGCAAGTCCGCTTTCGACATCGCCGGCCTGATGAAGCTGCCGCTCGTCTCGCGCCTGCCGGTGGACTTCGGCCCGCCCAGCATCTCCATCGCCAACGGCCTCGATGGCGGCTATAGCGTCTTCGACCTGCAGCGCCAGATCGGTCCGCGCGTGCGCGCCAACGCCGTCTACAACTTCAACGACATCGTCTCCATTCAGCGCGGCAAGCACTTCTACAAAGCCGGCGTGGACTTCGTCCGCCGCGGCTTCACCTTCGAACAGGCTCGCAACGCCCGCGGCACCTTCCGCTTCGATGGCACCTACACCGGCTCGTCGCTGGCCGACTTCATGCTCGGCTACGTGAAGTACGCCGAAATCAACCCGGACCACACCAACACGGACCTCAAGGGTCTGTGGCAGAGCTACTTCGTGCAGGACGACTGGAAGATCACGCCGAACCTGACGATGAACATCGGCATCCGCTACGACTACCTGCAGCCGCTGTTCGACTCGCAGGGCCGTATGGCGAACATCGAACAGAACGGCGTCTACGTCACCAAGCTGGTGACGCCGGCCACGGCCGCCTATCCCCGCATGGTGCGCGGCGACAAGAACAACTTCGCTCCGCGCTTCGGCTTGGCCTGGCGCCCGGCGTTCGTTAAAGACGCCGTCGTTCGCATGGGCTATGGCATCTACTACAACCACATTCACCCGAATGCGCCGTTTGGCATGACCGAGTCCTCGCAGGCCAAGGGCAGTTATCAGGTGGACGGCGCTCCCGCCGGCCGCCCCACCATCTTCTTCGACAACCCGTTCGCCAGTGCCGTTTCGCCGACTGTGCAGTTGAACGCGGTGCCTTCGAACGATCCCAACTATCGTGATGCCTACATTCAGCAGTGGAACTTCACGATCCAGAAGAAGACGTTCGCCGGCTTCCTGGTGGACGTGGGTTATGTGGCTTCCAAGAGCACGCGCCTCAGCGTGACGCTGCCGGCGATGAACCGTCCCGACGTGCTGGTGGATCCGCGCACGCCGGGCCTGGCTTCGATCAACGCGCGCCGTCCCAACCAAGCGTTCCAGCGCTCCATCCAGGGCGACAAGTCGATTGGCAACAGCAACTACCATTCGCTGCAACTGCGGGCGGACCGTCGCATGGCGCGCGGCCTGAACACGCTCACCTCTTATACCTGGTCCAAGTGCATCTCCGGCCCGAGCGACATCGGCGCCGACATCGGCGGCGGCTCCTTCATCGGCACCATGCAGAACATCTACGACATGCGCGGCGAGCGTTCCCTGTGTGGCTTCGACGTCACGCAGCGCTTCGTGCAGTCACTGGTCTACGACATCCCGTTCTTCTCCGGCGCGCCGGCGGCGATGCGGACACTGCTGGGCGGCTGGCAGGCTTCGTCGATCGTGGTGGCCCAGAGCGGCTTCCCGGGCGACATCGCCTTCGGCATCGACACCACCGGCACCGGCGTGGGCTCGCGGCCCGACATGGTGGCCGGCCAGAATGCGAACCTCGACGGTGACTCCCGCACCTATCAGCGCTGGTTCAACACCGCGGCTTTCGCCGAACCGGCCTTCGGCAGCTACGGCAACTCGGCTCGCACCGGCGCCATCCGCCTGCCGGGCTTGATCAACGTTGATTTCTCGGTGAACAAGCAGTTCCGCTTTGGCGAAACGCGCCGCTTCGAGTTCCGCACGGAGTTCTACAACCTGTTCAACCACTACAATATCCAGCCGGGTTCGGTGGATCGTGGCATCCGGTCGGTGAACTTCGGGAAAGTGGGCGCCGGCCTCCAGGGACAGACGACGCGCGTGATTCAGTTGGGCGCGAAGTTCTACTTCTAACCCGGCGGATTCGACACTTTTCTACACTTTTGGACGCGATGAGGCGAGGGTCTTCGGACTCTCGCCTCATCACTTTTCGACACTTTTCGACAGTTTCTAGATCAGCAGGTCCTTCATCACCCGGCCCTCGTCGGTGGGGCCGATCAGGCGCTGGTTGAGGCCCTGATACGGATAGTGCAGGCGATAGGGGTCCAGGCCAAGTTGGTGCAGGATGGTGGCCTGGAGGTCGCGCGGCGTCATCGGATTGCGCGTCACGTAGTAGCCGATGTCATCGGACTCGCCGTAGTTCAACCCGCGCTTAAAGCCGCCGCCGGCCATCACCATCGTGAAGGCGTACGGATGGTGGTCGCGGCCGATGAACTGACCTTCCACGCCGTTGCGATTCTCGCGCATGGGCGTGCGGCCGAACTCGCCGCCGAAGACGACCAGCGTTTGATCGAGCAGGCCGCGGCGTTTCAGGTCCTGGATGAGGGCTTTCAATGGGCGGTCCACGGCTTGGGCATGCGGGGCGAGTCCGTAGCGGATGTCGTCGCGCCGGCTGGTGCCGTGGTGGTCCCAACCCCAGTCGTAAAGCTGGACGAAGCGGACGCCGTTCTCCACGAGACGTCGGGCGAGCAAGCAGTTGTTGGCGAAGCTCACTTTGCCCGGTTCCGTGCCGTACTCTTCGTGCACGGTGGCCGGCTCTTTGCTGATGTCCATCACCTGCGGCACGGCGGTCTGCATGCGGAAGGCGAGTTCGTACTGCGCCATGCGGGCGTCGATTTCGGGGTCGCCCTGCTGCTTGTGCTCCATGGCGTTCAGGTCGCGCAAGGCGTCCAGTGTCTTACGGCGCAATTGGCGGTTCATGCCTTCGGGCTCGTTCAAGAAGAGCACCGGTTCGCCTTGCGAGCGGCAATGCACGCCCTGATGCACGCTGGGCAAAAAGCCGCTGCCCCACAAGCTCTTGCCGCCGTCGGGGTTGTTGCCTCCGCTGGTGAGCACCACGAAGCCAGGCAGGTCCTTGTTCTCGGTGCCCAGCCCGTAGGTGGCCCAGGCGCCCATCGACGCGTAGCCGAGCCGCGGATTGCCGGTCTGGACGAATAGTTGCGCGGGCGCGTGATTGAACTGATCCGTGGTCATCGAGTGGACCAGGGTGACGTCGTCCACCACCTGCGAGAAATGCGGCAGCAACTCGCTGAGCCACGTGCCTGATTGTCCGTACTGCGCGAACTTGTAGGGCGTCCCCAGCATCTTGGGCACGCCCTTGATGAAGGCGAAGCGCTTGCCCTTCAGCAACTCGTCAGGACAGGGTTTGCCGTTGAACTTCACCAGTTCGGGCTTCGGGTCGAAGAGTTCCAACTGGCTGGGCGACCCGGCCATGTGCAGATAGATGACGGACTTGGCCTTGGCCGCGGGCAACTTCGCCGACGCGCCTTCCTGCGCCTCGGCCAGAAACATGTTGGCCAACCCCAAACTACAGCCGCCCAGGAAATGGCGGCGCGTCGCTTCAAGAACCGGATGCTTCATTCGCTTAGCGCCTCGTCAAAGTTTCGTCGAGATTCAGAATGGTGTTGGCCACCACGACCCACGCCGCACGGCTGGCATCGGTCGGTGCGGGCTTGCCGAGGTCGAGCGCGGGGCTCGCCACCAGGCCGGCATCGAACACCTGGCCGGCTTTGGCGGCGCCGTTGCGCGTCACCTTGATGGCGATGAGGTTGGTGCCGGGGCGGAAGGCCTGCTGGCCGGCTTCCGGCAGTTCGTATTCGTAGTGGCCGCTGCGTTCGTAGATCTGATTGCTGAGCACGGAAGTGCCGTTCACCCAGATCTCAAAAGCGCCGTTTGAGCGGATCGGCATCTTGAACTGCGTGGGCAGGCGCCGCGGCAGATCGACGGCGATGCGCAGATAGAGATACTCGGTGTCCCACACGCTGCGGATCGGCGTGCCGGTGCTGGGCTTTTCGAAGTAGCCGAAGTAGCCGGGGCCGGACTTCCAGGCCGCGTCGGCAAAGCCCGGCTTCTGCCAGCCTTCGGCGGGTTCTTCGGTGACGTAGCGCCATTCGCGCGGCGTGGAGCGGGCGTCACCGATCAGCGGAGTCGCGCGATCCTCGGTGTAGAGCACTTCGCTGAAGTGCAGCAGCTTGCGGGCGTCTTCAGGACGAGTGCGCAAGTCGGCTTCGGCGGCGCGCTGTAAAGCCTGAACGCGCTGCAGTTCGGCCGGCGTCGGCTTGCGGAGCAGGGTGCTCTCGAAGAGGCGCGTGGCCGGGTCGCGCGGCGACTCTTCCATGGCTTTCATGGCCAGCCGTTGAGCGGCTTCCATGAACGTCGGGTCGTTCATCGTGGTGAGCGCCTGCAGCGGCGTGTTGGTGCGGATGCGGCGGATGGTGCACGTCTCGCCCGTGGGCGCGTCGAAGTTCATCATCGACGGATAGGCGCTGGTGCGGCGCATGAATGTGTAGAGAGCGCGCCGATAGCGGTCCTCCCCTTTGGAGGTCTTCCAGGCGTCGCCGTTGTACACCACCGCCCACACGCCATCCGGCTGCCAGGGCATCACCGGCGGGCCGTAGAGGCGATGGCTGAGCAAACCGGCGGTGGCCAACGCCTGGTCGCGGACGGCTTCCGCATCCAAACGGAAACGCGCGCCCCGGGCGTACCACTGATTCTGTGGATCACGCCGCAACAGATCGGGCGTGACGTTCGAGGATTGCTGATAGGTTTCGCTGGTGACGATGAGCCGCATCAGCGCCTTCACGTCCCAATTCTGTTGGAACTCGACGGCGAGCCAATCGAGCAACTCAGGGTGCGAGGGCGGGGCCCCTTGCGTGCCGAAGTCTTCTTCGGTTTCGACGAGGCCGCGTCCCATCAGGCGGCTCCAAAAGCGGTTCACGGTGACGCGCGCCATCAATGGATTCTCCGGGCTGACGAGCCATTGCGCGAAGCCGAGGCGATTCTTGGGAGCGCCGGCCGGCATGGCCGGCAGGAAACTCGGAGTGCCCGCTTGCACTTCGTCGCCGGGCGTGAGGAAGTTACCGCGGTCATAGATGCGCGTCTTGCGTAGCTTGTCGGCGGGCAGTTCCTTCAGCACCAACGTGGAGGCGGTGTCGGTGAGCTTCAGCACCGGCCGGTCCGTCGGATGGTCGTCGTCGACGGTCTGATTGAAGAAGCCGTAGAGCTGGTAGAACTCTTTGTGCGTGAGCGGATCGTACTTGTGCGAGTGGCACTGCGCGCAGCCCCAGGTTTGCCCCATCCAGACTTGTCCGGTGGTGGCGATGCGATCGCGGATGGCGAGGTCGCGATACTCTTCGTCGTCGGTGCCGCCTTCGGTATTGGTCATCGTGTTGCGATGAAAGCCGGTGGCGACGAGGTCGTCGACGGAGGGATCCGGCAACAGGTCGCCGGCGAGTTGGCGGATGGTGAACTGATCGTAGGGTAGATTGTCGTTGAAGGCGCGGATCACCCAATCGCGATAGGGCCAGATGGTGCGGCGGCTATCTTTTTCGTAGCCCTGGGTGTCGGCGTAGCGAGCGAGATCCAGCCACATCTTCGCCCAACGTTCGCCGTAGCGCTCGCTGGCGAGTAACTCATCGACGTACTTAGCGTAAGTTTCGGCCGTGGGATGGCTGAGATAGCGAGCGGCGACGGCGGGCTCGGGTGGCAGTCCGGTGAGGTCGAGGGCGACGCGGCGCGCCAGGGTGGCGGGGTCGGCCGCGGGCGAGGGGGCGAGCGACTTGGTGCGCAAGGTAGCGCGGATGAAACGGTCGATGGGATGGCCGGCATCGGTGGTCGGGAGCGCCGCACGCACCGGCTTCTGATAGGCCCAATGAGCGGTGAATTCGCCGCCCGCGTCGATCCAGCGCTTGAGCAAGGCGACTTCGGCGTCGGTGAGGCGGGGGCCGGTGGGCGGCATCGGCCGCCTGGTGTCCGTGATGCGAGCCACGAGCTTGGATTCGTTGCTCTTGCCCGGGACGATTACCGAGCGCTTGAGCGCGCCTTCCCGAACGTCGAGGCGCAAACCTGCCTGCCGCGAACTCTCGTCCGGACCATGGCAGGCCAGACATCGTTTGCTCAGAAGCGGGCGAACCTCACTCTGATAATTCGTGACTTGCCCGAAAAGCGGCACCGCCAGCCAGCACGCGAACACCAACCGCATGGCCGAAGGATAGCAAACCGGGCTTGGGCGGCAGCCCGGGAATCGGGGGCATCGAAAAAATTTAGGAGATTTTTCCGGTGCTGAACCTACTTATTGATATGAGGATGCGTGTGCCGATGGCGGCCTTGATGCTCGCTGCGCTGTTGTGCGGGCAGGGGTCGAAGAAGGACTATGTGGAGCGCCGGGCGGTGATCCTGCGCCAGATGGCCGAAGTAAAGGCGAAACTGGCGGCGCTCGAACTGGAGTTGCAGATACTCGAAGAGGCACGCAGCGCCGAGCCGGGGGCTCCGCCGGCGCCCGCTAGTTCCTGGCGGGACGAGGCGGCGCTAGCTGCGGAGCCGAGTCCGAAGAAGGCCGTGATCCGCTGCGTCTCCGTGACGCGCGACGGCAAACGATGTACCCGCAGCGCCGAAGCCGGCAGCAAGTTCTGCTGGCAGCATAAGAACCACTAAACGGAAAGCCGCGCCAGGGGTGACCGGCGCGGCTTGGTGAGGGGACTTCAGCGAGAGGGTTACTTCACCGGTGAGGAGAAGCTGCTCTCGCCGAGGATCACTTCAGCCCAGGCGCAGTAGACCTGGACCTTGGCGATGTTCGGAATGTAGGTGGGCACGACGACTTCGCGCTTCTCACCGCCCTTGATCTTGAAGGCGTCCAGCGTGTAGACGTTGCCTTTGGTGTCGATCACGCGCCAGGTGGGGGCCGGCGTATCGGGCACTTTGAAGTCGCTCGAAACGCGCAGCAGACTCTTGCCGTTCTCATAGAGGTGGGTGACATTGCCGGTGTTGGCTTTGGGACCTTGGAACATGCCGGAAACCTGCATGTCCGATTTGGGGGCGGTCCAGGCGAGCGTGGCGGCCAGCAGGGCCGTGAGAGCGAAGGCGGACAGTTTCAACATAGTCATTTCTCCTTAGGAATTACTCGACGTATTGGATGGCGTGGCCATCGGGATCGCGAACGATCAGAGCTCTCCGGAACCCCGCCTCCGGACCGGGCATCTCAATGAGGCCTGTGGAGACCAAGGGGGACCGGGCTTGACGAAAGGCCTGTGCTGCTTCTGCCGCACGGCTTCCGGAAAAGCGGGTTTGCCAATGCACCAAGTCGTTGGCCTTGGTGCCAGGCGGGAAGGGGCGGCCATCACGCGGCGCGAGATACTCGAGGAACTCAATCCCCGGACCTTCGGCGGCGCGCACGCCAGTGATCCGCAAGCGAGCGCCGAAGACGTTGTTCAAGTGCTCCTGCTCGGGACCATAATTCTCGCTCTCGCCGGCGACCTGGCAGCCCAGTAGGTCGCGGTAGAAACGAAGGCTGGTTTCTGTGTCTGAAATCACGATCGCGGTGTGATCTATTCCCAGAAATAGAGCTTCAGTGCGCGCGGCCAGAGCGTGCCACTTACTGCCTTTATCCGGCGGGAAGGACAGTATCTCCAAGGTGTGTCCGTCGGGATCCTGGAAGTAGAAGGCCTGAATGCCTCCGGCATGCGGGTTCCAGTCCGGCAGGCGCTGCGGTCCGCTGGAAGCATAGCGTACTTGGTGGCTGCGGAGCCAGCGATAGGCGACATCCACGTCGCGTACGATGAGCGCGACATGTTGGAACCAGAGATCGTTGCTGCGCGAATCGGCGGGCACGGGCGCGCCGCGCGGGACGAGATACTCAGTAAGCTCGAGAAACTCGGCGCCGAGGCGAAGGCGGGCGGTCCGCTGACGAAGTCCGAAGAGACCTTGGAGATGCTCATAGGCATCGCCAGCAGCTTCGTATTCGCTGACTTTCTCGAAGTGAAGGATCTTGGTGTAAAAGTCGAGCGAACGGTCGAGGTCAGAGACGTTGATGCCGATCGAATCGACTTTCTGCACTAATGGCGCGTCGTGGGCCAGCAGCGGCCAAACAAAAGCGAGAGTGAGTAAGTGACGGAGCATGTTACTGCAACCTCGCCTTCAGATGGTCGCCGACGCGCAGGGCATTGGCCATGATGGTGAGAGCCGGGTT
Organism: Bryobacteraceae bacterium; assembly: GCA_965229305.1. GTDB lineage: Bacteria > Acidobacteriota > Terriglobia > Bryobacterales > Bryobacteraceae > JALHNI01. Next base: position 116,270 of record CBDDIZ010000027.1, read on the forward strand.
GACGGCCGCGCTCGAGGGAAAGAAACTGCCATCGACGACGTAGAGGTTGTCGACTTCGTGCGCTCGGCAATCGGCATTCAGCGCGGAGGTGCGCGGGTCGTGGCCGAAGCGAATGGTGCCGTTCTGATGCGCAACGCCGGCGAGGGGAATGCGCTGGCCGAGGAAGAGATTGCGTGAGAAGAGGCCTTGATGACAGTCGTGGCCGTGCAGATGACAGCCGGTCTGCTGGCGCATGGCGTCCTTGAGCCGTTCGATGAGGCGGAGATGGCCGGCTTCATTGTTGGGGCGATAGCTGAGGACGATCGCGCCGTCGCGGTCGAGCGTGACGCGATTGTCGGGATCGGGCAGGTCCTCAGAGGTGAGCCAGAAGTCGAGCGAGTGGTTGGCCATCAGGTCGAGTGTGAAGCCGGGGGCGAGCGCGGGGGCGCCGGCCTTCAGTGTTTCGCCATCGAGTTTGCCGACGAAGGAGATGTGGCCCATGGGATACGGCCAGTCCCTTTCGCCGAAGTAGTAGTCGTTGACGGAGAGGGACTTCTGAAAGACGGTGGGATTGGGACACTTCGAGATGGCCATCAGCACGGAGTTGATGTGGCCCATGTAGTGGCGGCCGACGACGTCTGAGCCATTGGCCAGGCCACGGGGGTGCTGTTCATTGGCGGAGCGCAGAAGCAGGGCGGCGGAGTTGATGGCGCCACACGCGACGACGACGAGGCTGGCCGTGTAGCGCTCGCGGACACCGTCGCGCGTCACTTCGACGGCAGTGATCTCGCGCCCTGATGGCGAAGTGAGTAAGCGTTCGACATAGGCGCCGGTGAGTAGCGTGACGTTGGGGAAGCTGAGCGCCGGATCGATGCCCGCGACTTGTGCGTCGGCCTTGGCGTTCAGCAGGCAGGGGAAGCCGTCGCAGGTGCCGCAACGGATGCACGCGCTGTGGGGACGGTCGCGTTCGTTGAGCATCACGCCGAGGGGCGTGTGGAAGGGGCGGAGCCCTTGGTGACGGAAGTCGTCGCTCAATTGCTGGAGGCGCGGCTCATGGGTGACGGCCGGGTGAGGATAGTCAGCGCTGCGGGGCGGTTCGGTGGGATCCTCGCCGCGTTGGCCGTGGACGTGATAGAGGTGCTCGGCCTCGGTGTAGTAGGGCTCGAGCGTCTCATAGCCGATGGGCCAGGCGGGCGAGAGGCCGCCGTGGTGGTGGAGTTCGCCGAAGTCCTGCTGCCGGAGCCGGAAGAGGGCGGCGCCGTAGAACTTAGTATTGCCGCCCACGCAGTAATTGGTGTGCGGATGCAGCGGGCGGCCGTCGGCGTCGCGCCAAAGCTCTTTGGTTTGGTATTTACCTTTCAGGTTGACGGCGTTCGAATTCCAGTTGTCCTTCTCGCGGGGGACATAGTCGCCACGCTCGAGGATCAAGAGGCGCTTGCCGGTGGGGGCGAGCCGGCGCGCCAGCGTGCCGCCGCCGGCACCGGTGCCGATGATGATGACGTCATAGGTGGAGTGATTTTCCATGCAGTTCTCCGTAGTTGCATCGGAAGAGGCAACGTTTGTGGTTTTGGTGATGTAACTTGGCGCAGTAAGTGCGTTGGTGAGTGAGATAATGCAGGCCGGCCGCGAATAACATGCCGGCCAAAGGGGCGACGAGATAGACGTAGAAAGCCGTCCAACGGTGGCTGGCGACGGCGGAAGCGAAGGTGCGAGCAGGGTTCATGCTCATGCCGGAGTAAGGAGCCTCGAAGGTAATGAAGCTCGCGACGAGCGCAGCGGCGAGATACGGAGTCCAGGAGGAGTAAGTCGCCGAGTTGGAAGCGCGCAAGACGGTGGTCATCAGGAGCGCGGAGATGAGAAATTCGGCGAGAAACGCGATCGGCACGCCGCTGGGGCCGGGCTCGGTGGCGACGTAGTGCAGGGGCTCGAGCGAGGTGCCAAGCAGGAGGCTGGCCACACTGACGCCGGCGACGCCGCCGGCGAACTGGGCCAGAACATACAAGGCGGCGCGGACGCCAGAGACTTTGCCTAGCGTGAAGAAGGTCAGCGTGACGGCGGGGTTGTAGTGCGCGCCCGACTGCTGGCCCCAGGGCGAACGGATCAGTAGCAACGCAGTAAGGCCCATGGCCAGACCCATCAACGCGCGCCGTGGGAGATCGCCGGCGATGGCTTGGCGAACGGGCGAGCCTGGGTGCTCAAGGAGGACAGCGAAGCTGCAGGCCGAGAGCATGAAGAGGCCGAGCCCGGCGGCTTCCATGAGGTACTCGGGCCAGCCGGTTCTGAGGGCGTCGGAGAGGCGCATGAGGTCACGGGCTGAATGTGCCGTGGGCCGTTGGTTATTCCCTGGAATAAAGGGCGCGGGACCGCGGATTCATGCGGCGATGACTCCGCTGATTGAGATCAACCTGCGCTGGCTGGAACAGGCGGCCGCGCTGTTAGGGCGCTTGGATGACGCGAGTTACAGCGCCACGCCGCCCGGTTTTGCGCCGCATCGAGCGGGCGGCCACCTACGCCACGTGCTCGACTTCTACGACAGCTTCCTGGCGGGCGTGCGGACCGGGCGAATCGACTATGACGCGCGGACGCGTTGCGAGCGAACGGCCACGGTGCGCGGGGTGGCGCTCGAGCGTATTCATCGTTTGCAGTGTGCGCTGCGCGACTTGCGGGCGGATCGCGAACTGCTGGTACGGCGCGAGGATGCCGGCGCTGGGGAGGATACTTGGCTGCGCTCGTCGTTGCGGCGCGAGTTGCAGGTGCTCAGCAGCCATACGATTCACCACTTCGCGCTGATCGCGATGACGCTGCGGGCGCATGGCGTGACGCTGGAGGCGTCGTTCGGCATGGCACCGTCCACACTGCGCTATGAACGGGACAGGGCCGCGTGATGTGCACGGTGAGTTGGCGGCATGAGGCACAGGGTTATCAGCTCTGCTGCAATCGCGATGAGGTGAATACGCGGCAAACGGCCTTTCCGCCCGCAGTGGAAGAGCGGGAGGGCGTGCGGTTCATCGCCCCGCTCGATCCGGACCGCGGCGGGACTTGGATCGGGGTGAACGAAAGCGGCCTGACGATCTGTTTGCTGAATGGCGCGAACCTGACGATGGAGCCGCCGCGCGCGCTGGCGGGGACGCGTAGCCGGGGTTGGCTGGTGCCGCGCCTCGCGGCGGAGCGCACCATCGCGGGGATGGTGGCGTATTTGGAGACCGTGATGCTTGAGGACTACTCGCCGTTCACGCTGGTGATGCTGGGGCCAGGGGGCCAGACGAGGCTAGCGGAGTGGGATGGCTGGAGCCTGCGCTTCGAGATGGACTTGGCGAAGTGCGGCTTACTGAGTTCGTCGTCATTCGATTCGGTGGGGGCGAGGCGTTATCGTGAGGAGATGTTTCGGGCGCACCTGCGACGCGGCGGGTCGCTGGCGGAGTTTCATGGCAGCCATGGCGAAGGCGCCAACGCCTACTCGCCGTGTATGCATCGCACGGATGCGGAGACGGTGAGTTTCTCGCGGGTGGAGGTGGGGGCGGGCCGGGCGTCGTTGTTCTACGCGCCCGGTCCGCCGTGTTTGGGTGGCGAGAGTTGCCGGGTGGAATTGCGCCTGCTTAACGCAAGCGCAGCCGCATGACGGATTCGAGGTGGAAGGTCTGGGGGAACAGATCGACCATGGTGAGCGAGGCAATCTCGTAACCGCCGGCGACCAGTCCGGCGGCATCGCGCGCGAGCGTGGTGGGATCGCAGGAGATCAGGACCACTTCGGCGGCCTGCATGGTGCGCAGGTGTTCGACTGCCTTTTTGCCGAGGCCGATGCGCGGCGGGTCCGCGATGACCATGTCGGGCCGGCCTTGGAACTTCTCGAGATAGAACTCGACGTTCTTCTGCACGACTTCAACGTTGGCGGGGGCGTTGGCTTCGAGATCCGCCGCGGCGCCCCGCACGACTTCGACTGCGGTGACGCGGCTGCCGCGCTTGGCCAGCGGGACCGAAAACAGTCCCACGCCGGCGTAGAGATCGAGCGCCCACTTGGGTTGGGACGTGCCGACGACTAAGTCGACCAGCGGCTCAAGCAGAAACCGGTTGACCTGGAAGAAGCTCTGGTAACTGACGCGGTAGCGGTGATCGCCGACGGTGTAGAAAAGGCGGCTTTGGTCGGCGCCGGGGATGACCTCGGCCATCCAGGAGAAGAAGTCCTTGGAGACGCCGCGGCGGGTCCGCAGGATGTTGAACTGCACCTGCTCTTCGTTGGAGAAGAGCTCGACCTCTTCGAGGAAGTCCGGGAAGCGATGGTCGCGCAGGCGCGCCTGAAGGGCGGCGAGCGCCTTCTGCAGCAGGGGCGAGGCGATGGGGCAGGTTTCGATCGGCACCAGTTGGTGCGAGCCGGCGGCGCGGAAGCCCATCTTGCGGCCTTCGAAGTGAACCTGAATGCGGTTGCGATAGGCCCAGGGTTCGGCCGCGAGGGATTGAATCTCAGCCGGAGGCGTGAGTTTGCCGATGCGCTGGAGGCTCTCGGCCAGAATGCGCTTCTTATGCTCCACCTGCATGTCCGGTTCGAGGTGTTGATAATGGCAGCCGCCGCAGCGCCCATAGACGGGGCAGGGCGGATCGACGCGGGCTTCGGAGGCGTCGATGACGTTGAGCAATTTGGCCTCGATGTGGCCGGGATGCTCTTTGACGGTTTGCCAGGTGACCGTCTCACCGGGGATGACATACGGGACCATAACGACTTTGCTCGAGGTGCGAGCGAGGCCTTGGCCGCCGTAGACGAGCTTTTCAATCGTGGCGCGAGCCGGGACAGGACCGGCCAGTTCATTTGTTTCGGGTGTTTCCATCAGGCTACGATGGGTATTCTCCCATTTTCATGACGAAGGCACGTGTTTTTTCCGGGGTGCAGCCCACCGGCAACCTCCATATTGGCAATTATCTGGGTGCGATCCAGAATTTCGTGAAGCTGCAGCACGACTACGAATGCATCTTCTGCGTGGTGGATTTGCACGCGGTGACGGTGTATCAGGAGCCGGCGGAATTGCGCGCGAAGATCCGTGAGATTGCCGCGTTGTTCATCGCCTGCGGCATCGATCCGAAGGTGGCGACGCTGATGGTGCAATCGACGGTGCCGGCGCATGCGGAGTTGGGCTGGCTGCTGACGTGCGTGACGCCGCTGGGTTGGCTCGAGCGCATGACGCAGTACAAGGACAAGAGTGCCAAGCAGGAGACGATCGGGTCCGGGCTGCTGCAATATCCGGTGCTGATGGCGGCCGATATTCTGCTCTATCAGGCGAAGATCGTGCCGGTGGGCGACGACCAGAGCCAGCATCTGGAACTGACGCGCGACATCGCGCAGCGCTTCAACTCGCTTTATGGGGAGACGTTCATTGTGCCGGCCACTAAGCTCCCTTCGGTGGGCGGGGCGGCGCGGGTGATGGGGCTGGACGATCCGGAAAAGAAGATGAGCAAGTCCGCCACGGGCACCGGCCATGCGATTGGTTTGCTCGACGACCTGGCGCAGGCGAAGAAGAAGATCATGCGGGCGACGACGGACTCGAACCCGGCGGTGGACTTCGAAACGATGGGGCCGGGCGTGCGCAATTTGCTGGGGATCTATCAGGCGTTCAGCAATGCGACTAACGACCAGATGCAGGCAGAGTTTGCCGGCTTGCGTTACGGCGACCTGAAGAAGAAGGTGGCGGAGATGGTGGCGCAATCACTCGAGCCGATTCAGGCGCGCTACCGCGAGGTGATGGCCGATCCCGGTTATCTGGATGGCATTTTGGCGGAGGGGACGGCGCGGATTCAGCCGATTGCGAACGAGACCGTTCGACTGACCAAGCAGCGCATGGGCGTCTACACACCATAATGTCCGCGCCTCTGATTTCGCTCGGTGGGATTGGGCGGCTGCTGAGGGACAACCGGAACTATCGCTTGTTGTGGTCGGCGCAGGTGATCAGCGAGGTGGGTGACTGGCTGTACGCCGTGGTGCTCTACCAGTTACTGCTGGAGATCACCGGGCGGGCGGAGAGCGTGGGCATAACGCTGGTGCTGCAGTTGCTGCCGCAGGTGTTTGTCAGTCCGCTGGCGGGCGTGGTGAACGACCGCATCAGCCGCAAGACGGTGATCATCTGGTCCGATCTGGCGCGCGCGGTGATCATCGCGGCGATGGTATTCATGCAATCCGCGGACCGGCTGTGGATGCTCTACGTCCTGCTGGTGCTCGAGACGGTGATGTGGGCTTTCTTCGAGCCGGGGCGCGCGGCGATCGTGCCCAACATTACCCGCAATGAAGAAGAGCGCCTGACGGCGAATACGCTCGGTGGCATTACCTGGGCGGTGGCGTTCTTCATGGGATCGTCGCTGGGCGGCTTTATGGCGGCGGCCTTCGGGCGCAACTTCGTGTTCGCCTATGACGCGGTGTCGTTTCTGTTCTCGGCCTGGCTGGTGTCGCGCATGCGATTCACGGAGCCGCATCTGGAAGGCGCGGCGCCGTTGACGCTGATGGATCTGCTGGGGCTGAAGGCGCTGACCGAGGGCTTTAGCTATGCGTGGGGCGATGCCAAGCGGCGGGCGGCGGTGCTGGTGAAGTCCGGCATCGGGTTGCTCGGTTCGAACTACGTGATCCTCAGCGTGATGGGCGAGCGCGAGTTTCCGTTCTATTGGTCGACGAGCGATCCGCGGGCGGCGGCAATGATGGGCATCAGCACGCTGATGGCGGCGCGCGGCTTCGGCGCGATGACCGGGCCGTGGGTGATCGGGCGTTGGGCGGGACACGACATCTGGCGACAGCGCTGGGGCATTGCCGCCGGCTTCACGATGATCCTGTTGGGCTACGGCACGCTGTCGCAATCGAGTTCGCTGGCTTTCGCTTTGGCCGGGATCGCCATGGCGCATGCGGGCGCATCGACGGCGTATGTTTTCTCCACGAATCTGTTACAGAGTTGGAGCGAGGATGCCTATCGTGGGCGTCTGCTCTCGACGGACTTCGCCGGCATGGTGCTTTCGATTTCGCTTTCGAGCTATCTGGCCGGATGGGCGATCGATCATGGGGTGGCGGTGCGGCAGGCGGCGCTGGGCACGGCACTGGTGATGCTGCTGCCGATTGCCGTTTGGCTGTTCATTACTCGAAATTGGCGTAAGTGAACGAAACTTAAAGTAACGGCTGGGGTTACTCTCTGCATCATTACTCTAATGCTGAAAGTGCTTCTGGCTCTCACGACGGCGGCTCTGTTGTCCGCGCAGGTAGGCCAGGTTCGTAGTGCCCCTTATCTCGCGTATCCTTCGTCTGTCGTAGATGGCAACAGTCCGGGCCTGTGGGTGGATGGACGGTTGAAGGTCTATACATCGACGGGAAACCTGATCAAGATGTCCGGGAACGATCTGTTCTCGCTGCAGATGGATCTGCCGCCGTGGGTCACTTCCACCGAGCACCAGCCGATGTGGATCGAATCGATCTGGCGGGACCCGGAAAGTGCAACCGTGTACGCCTGGTATCACAACGAGCCAGGCGGGTATTGCCCCGGCAAAGGTTTGACGATGCCGCGCATCGGCGCGCTGGTGTCGCATGACGGCGGCGACACGTTCGAAGACTTGGGCATCGTGCTGACTTCGGGCGATGCGCCGAACTGCAATGCGGAGAATGGCTTCTTCGCGGGCGGCCATGGTGACTTCTCCGTCATTCTGGATCAGAAGGGCGAGTACTTCTATTTCCTCTTCGACAACTATGGCGGCGCGGTGTCGACGCAGGGCGTGGTGCTGGCGCGGATGGCGTTCGCCGATCGCGATCAGCCCGTGGGGCATGTGCTCAAGTACTTCAACGGCGAATGGGACCAGCCGGGCCTGGGCGGGCGCATCACGCCGGTGCTGCCGGTGCGGGTGCCGTGGGAACGCTCCAATACGGATGCGTATTGGGGACCGTCTGTGAGCTGGAATACGCACATCAACAAGTACGTCATCATGCTGAACCATGCTTGCTGCAAACCGGAGTGGCCGCAGGAAGGCATCTACATTTCTTACTCGGCAGATTTGAGCGATCCGGGCAGTTGGTCGACGCCGGCGAAGATTCTCACGCCCGCACAGATCGGCTTCGCCCCCGGCTTTTATCCGCAACTGGTGGGAACCGGCCAAGGCGAAAGCGACAGCCTGACGGGGCAATCGTCGCGCATCTTTGTGAAGGGCATTTCGAAGTGGGTGCTGGTGTTCCCGGAAGCGGCGGATCCGGACGATCCGATGGACCCGAATGATCCGGAGCCGGACCCCGATCCAGATCCGGAACCCGACCCGGAGCCGTTTCCGCCGACACAGCAGGGTGCGCCGCCCGAGCCGGTTTATCCGCCTCTTTAGCCGCTAAAGGCCGTACGCTTCGATGGCCGTGCCGCCGAGTAGGCGCGCGCGTTCGGACTCGGAGAGTTTGCTGACGGCCGCTGTCACCGTGTCGTACCAGCGCTTGTAGGGCGAGGCGAGCAGGCACACGGGCCAATCAGAGCCGTACATGAGACGCTTGGGGCCAAAGGCGGCCAGGGCGGTGTCAATGTAGGGGGCGAGGTCCGCCTCGGTCCACTTCTGGTGGTCGGCTTCGGTGACCATGCCGGAGAGCTTGCAATAGACGTTCGGACGCTTGGCGAGTTCGATGAAGTTCGCTTTCCAGGGCTCGATTTCGTGCTGCTTGATCTTGGGCTTGGCGATGTGGTCGAGGATGAAGGTCTGGTCCGGATGGCGGTCGACGAACTTGATCGTCTGCGGCAGGTGCTTCTCGAAGATCAGGATGTCGTAGCGGAGCTTGAGCGGCTTCAACCGCTGGATGCCGCGGTTGAAGTCTTCCCGCAAGATGTAGTTGTCGTCGCGTTCGTCCTGGAGGACATGCCGGACGCCTTTCATCTTGGGTTGCGCGGCGAACTCTTCCAGCGACTTGGCGACGTTCGCCTCGATCAGCGGCACCCAGCCCACCACGCCCCGCAGAAACTCATTGTCGTGGGCGTGCTTCAAGAGGAAGCGCGTCTCTTCGAGCGTCTGACGCGCCTGAACGGAGACGGCGCCGTTCACGCCGGCTTCCTTCAGGACCGCGGCGAGATGCACAGGCAGGAAGTCGCGCTGCAGGGCCGACATCTGATCGCTGATCCAGCCATACTCTTTCTTCGAGTACATCCAGAAATGGTGATGCGCGTCGATGATGGGTGTGGGCGGCGCGGCGGTGGCGGCCGGAGGAGCCGGAGCGGGCTTGGGCGATTCGCCGCAGCGAGTGAGCGTGAGCGCGCCGCCGGCGGCGAGGAAGTGACGTCGATCCATGGCCTAGCAATTGTATCTAGTGCGCCGGCTCGGTCAGAGAAGGATGTCCGGCTTCGGCGGCGACGCGGTCGCCGGCGGCGAGTCCTTGAAGGATGATGCGCCGTTCGCCTTCGCGGCGTCCGGGCGAGACTTCACGCCGGACGAAAGAGCCGGGCTGCTGTTCGACCAGTACATAGGCCTTGTCGCCGGCCTGGAGGATGGCATCCTGAGGAACGGAGACGGCCGGCTGCGGACCTTCGAGGTAACGGACCTGGCCGTACATTTCGGGCAGGAAGCGTCCGGTGGGGTTGGCGAGTTCGGCGCGGACTTTGACGGTGCGCAACTGCGGGTCGACGGTGTCGGCGATCTGCGCCACGCGGCCGGTGAAGGCTTCGCCGGGGAAGGCGAGCAGGTCCACCTTGAGGTCGCCGCCGGGGCGGCAGAAGCGGATGTGCGTCTCGGGGACGTTGGTGGTGACCCAAAGGGTGCTGAGATCGGCGATGGTGATCAGCGGCCGGTTGAGGTCGTTGTGGACTTCGCCGGCCACCACGCCGAGCGCGACAATCTTGCCCGCGATGGGCGCGCGGACGAGGATCTGCTGGCCGTAGGCGCCGGGCTTCAGGCCCAACAGATGGAGCTTGCGGTCCGCCTGATCGAGCACCGCGTTGGCGATCTGTACGCTGTTGGCGGCCGAGACTACCTGATGCTCGGCCTCGCGCAATTCTTTACGCGGAATCGCCTGCTGAGCGAACAGTTCGCTGGCGCGTCGCTGATCGGTTTCGGCTTTGGCCAGAGCGGCACGGGCCTGCGTGAGGCTGGCCGTGGCTTGCTGATAGGCGGATTCAGCAACGTCGGCATCGTGACTTTCGAGCGCGAGCAGTGGCTGGCCCGGACGAACGGCGTCGCCCAACTTCGCAAGCACTTCGACGATGCGGCCCGAGACGGGTAGGAGCACTCGTGAGATGCGGTTCTGATTCACCTCGAGCTTGGCCGGCGCGGTGACTTCATGGGTGAAGACGGTGGCGGGCTCGGCGGTGATGACGGGGACGGGATGGGGGCCGGGGTCGGGAGCTTCGAACGCTCCGAGGGCAGGCTCGCTCGTGGCCGGGTTCGAGGAACCGCAGCCAGCGAGGAGCAGGAGGAGGCCGGCGAGGCCGAAAGGGAGAACGAGCTTGAGCAAAGTCATCAGGCTAACTGGTGAGGCCGTTGCGCAGGGCGAAACGGACAATATCTCCGGTGTTGTGCAGGTTCAGTTTTTCCATCACGCTGCCGCGGTGCGATTCCACGGTGTAAACGCTGAGGTTGAGCGCGGTGGCAATCTCTTTGTTGGACTTGCCTTCCGCGATCATGGTGAGAATCTCCCGTTCGCGGCTGGTGAGCTGGTCGATCGGATTCGAGACGTGCTTGCGGTAATCGGTGAGCACGGCGTCCGAGATAGCGGGGCTCAAGAACGCTTCGCCGCGATGGACGGCGCGAATGGCCTTCAGGAGGTCGTCGTCTTCGGAGTCCTTCAGCAGATAGCCGCGCGCGCCGGCGCGCAGGATCTCGCGAACGTAGACCGCGTCCTTGTGCATGCTGAGGCCGATGACTTTGGTGTGGGCCAGTTCGTCGCAGATCTGGCGCGTGCCTTCGATGCCGTTCAACTCGGGCATGGAGACATCCATGATGACGATGTCCGGCCGCTGGCGGCGCGCTTCGTCGATGGCTTCGCGGCCGGTTTTGGCCTCGCCGACGACTTCCAGGTCGGCTTGCGAATCGAGCAGCATGCGCAGCCCTTTGCGCAGAATCGTATGATCGTCAGCCAACAAAACTCGAATCTTCCTGCTCATCTGGCAGCCCCGCTTTCCGGAGGGGCGCATCCACGCGGATGCGCAATCCACCTTCTTCACGATTTTCGACGATCAACTCCCCGTCCACCTGACGGGCGCGGGCGCGCATGCCCACCATGCCCAGGCTGGGCCCCTGATGCGCGGGAGAAGCGGGCAAGCCATGGCCGTTGTCCGTGACGGTGAGAATCAGACGGTCCCCCCGGTGTTCGAGGTTCACCCAGGCTTCCGTGGCGCCGGAGTGGCGGGCAATGTTGGTGAGCGCTTCCTGCGCAATGCGAAACAGATGAGTTTCGAGGGCTTCGGCCACGCGACCTTCGAGGTTGGAGTGATAGTCGACGACGATTTGCGTACGCTGCGTGAAGCGTTCGCAGAGCCAGCGCAAGCCCGAGTCCAGGCCGAAGTCATCGAGGATCACCGGGCGGAGAACTTGCGAGAGCTTGCGGACGCTCTGCAGCACTTCGTCGACCACGGCGATGCACTCTTGCCGCAGGGCGCCGAATTCGCTCTCCTTTACGCGGCTGAGTAAGCCGCGCAAGCCGCTCAAGGACTGGCCGAGTTCATCGTGCATCTCGTGCGAGAAGCGCCGGGCCATTTTCTCGTGGCCGTCCAACATGTGCCAGGAGACGTGTTCCAGTTCGGCGGATTGCCACTCGAGTTTGGCGAAGGCTTGTTGGATCACCCAACCGGTCATGCCGGCGGTGGCGGCGGCGAGGAGGATGCAAAGCCCCAGCACCCAGGCGAGTTCGTCGATGAGGCTTTTGGTTTCCTGCTCGATGATCTGTTCGAGTTGGGCGCCGCGGGCGGGGTCGACGAGTTGTTCGCGGACGAGTTCGCCGGCGGAGTCCTGGATGGCATTGCAGCGGGCGTAGCCAAGATAAGCGGCCAGTAGCACGAGGACCACCAGTAGTCCGAAGCCGCCGATGGAGACGCGCAGCACAGCCTTGCGCGACATCGGCGGGTCAATGGCCGGACTGAGCAGAGCATGGCCCGCCGGCAGCGCGGTTCCCGAGGTAAACACCGTTAACACACCCTCCTCCCATGATGATCGCCGATGGGGCGGAGCTCAATCCCGTCGCGAGGGGAGGAAACCCCCGGCGAGAGGGGAGAGGCTTCCGGCCCCAAACCTGGGAATCTCCCCGGTCAGGGTGAGTGGCTTTGGCGGCTGCTCCCGCCATGATCGATACGTGAGACAGAAACTGATCTGGGGAATACTGGCGATGGCCAGTTGGGCGATGGGTCAAACCACAGGAACGCCGCCGGAGACCCTGACGATTGAAGCGGCAATCAAAGAGGCAATCGCGAAGAATCTGGATCTGGCGGCGCAGAAATACAACATCAGCATTGCGGAGGCGAGACAGATTACGGCGGCACTGCGGCCGAATCCGGTGGTGACGGTGTCCGGGCAGACGTTGAATCTGATTGGCGCGCGCTACAGCGCAGCGAGCCCGGCGGGGCCGAACCAGTACAACCTGCAAACGGACTTTCCCATCGAACGCGGCCACAAGCGTGAAGAGCGGCAAGCGGTCGCGCGCGAGGATCGCACGCTGGCTGAACTCGGCGTGCGCGAGATGATGCGCCAGGTGATCTTCGCCGTGCAGAACGCCTTTGTGGACGTGCAGCATGCGAAGGAGACTTTGAAGCTGGCGCAGGACAACCTGAAGAGCCTGGAAGGCGTGGTGGCGATCAACGAGTCACGCTTGAAGAGCGGAGACCTGGCGAAGGTGGAACTGGACCGCTCGCAGGTGGCGGCGCTGCAATTCCGGACGGCTGTGCAGCAGGCGCAACTGCAACTGGACCAGGCGAAGACGCAGCTGCAGTACTTGCTGGGACGGTCGCAGATGGCGGCTAACTTCGATGTGGCGGGTCCGCTGCGGAGCGATGTGGCGCTGGATTCAGAGGCCGAGATCAAGCGGCTGGCGCTGGAGCGCCGGCCCGATGTGCTGTTGACGAAGGAAGGCCAAGTGCGGTCGCGCGCGGATCTGCGCTTGCAGATTGCCAACGGCAAGGTCGATTACACGATCGGCACGGAGTATACGCATCAGAACGCGTATGGCTACGGTGGCAGCTCACTGGGCTTCTACTTCAGTGCGCCGTTGCCGGTGTTCAACAAGAATCAGGGCGAGATTGCGCGAGCGCAGCGCGAGATTGCGCAGGGCGGCGCGAAGATCGAGGCGCTGAATGCTTCGATCAACGCCGAAGTGGAGCGGGCGTACCGGCAGTACACGGTGTCGCGCCAGTTGTTGTCTTCGATCGAGAACGATGTGCTCTCGAAGGCGCGCAGCGTGCGCGATACCACCGAGTACTCTTACCGGCGCGGTGAAGCGAGCCTGATTGAGTTTCTGGATGCGCAGCGCGCGTTTAACGACGCGATGCAGACGTTCAATGAAGCGCGTTCGAATTACGCGCGCAGCTTGTATCTGATCGACGCCGTATCGGGCGCGACGGTGAGCGGATCGTAGGGGTGGAGCATATGCGGAAGATCGCAATCGTGACTATCGGGTTGAGCTTGTTGTGGGCCTGCGGAGGAGGGTCGGCTCCGGAGGCCCACAACGAGCCCAAGAAGGCCGCGCCGGCGAGCGTGCCGGGACAGATGACCATTCCGGCGGATTCGCCGCAACTGGCGCAGATCCGCGTGGAGCCGGTGGCGATGGCCTCGGTGCCGGTGGACCTGGTGACCTCGCCGGGCAAGGTGGAGGCGAATGCGAATCGGCTGGCGCATGTGACGCTGCAACTCACCGGGCGGGTGACGACGGTGTTGGCCAAGATCGGCGACTTCGTACGGCAGGGTCAGCCGTTGTTGACGCTCGAGAGTCCGGATGCGGATGCGGCGGTGTCGAGCCTGCTGCAGGCGCAAGCCGGCTTGACGCAGGCGAAGTCCGCGTTGGCGAAGGCGCAGATGGATCTGGACCGCCAGAAGGACCTCTTTGAGCATGGGGCCGTGCCGCAGAAGGATGTGCTCAATAGCCAGGCGGTGCTGGTGCAGTCGCAAGCGGCGGTGGAGCAAGCGCAGGCGTCGGCGGAGCAGAGCCGGAGACGGCTGCAAATTCTCGGCATCTCGCCGGGCGGCTTCGGACAGCGGGTGACGGTGAACTCGCCGATCTCCGGCAAGGTGCTCGAGATGTCGGTGGCGAACGGCGAGTTCCGCAATGACTTGAGCGCGCCGTTGATGACGATCGCCGACTTGAGTTCGGTGTGGGTGACCTCCGATGTGCCGGAAACGGCGATCCGCTTGGTGAAGACCGGTGAGCCGGCGCGAATTCAACTGTCGGCGTATCCGGGGGAGACGTTTCTGGGCCGGGTGACGCTGATCGGCGACACAGTGGATCCGCAGACGCGCACGGTGAAGGTGCGCGCCGAGATGCCGAATCCGAATGGGCGATTGAAGCCGGAGATGTTCGGGAACATTCAACTGGCCGAGACGGATCAGCCGCGGCCGACGGTGCCCGCGGCGGCGGTGATTGCGACTGATAGCAAAGCGATCGTGTGGCGCGAACGAAGTCGAGGCGTGTTCGAGAAGGTGAACGTGACGCTCGGCACGCAGATGGGCGATCGCGTGGCGGTGTTGGCGGGCCTGAACGAAGGCGACCGCGTCGTCGTGGACGGCGTGATGCTGTTGAGCGGCAACTAGGAGACTCACGTGATTGCACAACTTTTGCGTTTTGCTCTCCGGCAGCGCTTCATTACTTTACTGATTGGCTTGACGTTGGTGGGCGCCGGCTGGTGGGCGTTCTCGCAACTGAAGATCGAGGCGTATCCGGATATCTCGGACACGCAGGTGGTGGTGATCACGCAGTTCCCCGGCCGCGCGGCCGAAGAAGTGGAACAGCAGGTGACGGTGCCGATTGAACGCGCGTTGAACAGCGCGCCGAACGTGATTGCGCGGCGCTCCCGCACGATCTTTGGCTTGTCGGTGGTGGAGTTGACGTTCGACTACGGGACGAACGACTACTTCGCGCGGCAGGTGGTGCTCGAGAAACTGCGCGATGCGGATCTGCCGGACGGCGTGACGCCGGGGCTGGGGCCGCTGTCGACCCCGATTGGCGAGTTGTATCGCTACACGGTGTCGGGCGGCGGTCTGGATGCGATGAAGCTGCGCGAGATTCAGGACTGGGTGATCGAGCCGCGCTTTCTGCAGGTGCCGGGCGTCGCGGACGTGACGCCATTCGGCGGGCTGATCAAGCAGTATCAGATTCAGATCGATCCGCTGGCGCTGGCGAAGTACGGGCTTTCGATTTCGCAGGTGGCGGATTCGGTGCGGGCGAATAACGGCAACGCGGGCGGCGCGATGCTGGACAACCATCAGCAGTCGATGGTGATTCGCGGCGTGGGCCTGATTGAGGACACCACTGATATTGAAGACGTGGTGGTGACCGAGTCTCAAGGCGTGCCGGTGTTCGTGAAGGACGTGGGCAAGGTGCAGTTGGGGGCGGCGGCGCCCACGGGCATCTTTGGCGTGGGGAAAGAGACGGGCGGCGTGGAAGGCATTGTGCTGATGCGCCGCGGCGAGAACCCGACCGAGGTGCTGAAGTCGATTGCGCTCGCGGTGGAAGATCTGAACACGAACCGCCTGCCGCGGGGCGTGAAGATTTCGCCGATTTACGACCGCACGGACCTGGTGGAGAACACCCTGCATACCGTGACCCATACGCTGCTGGAAGGCTTGGGCATTGTGCTGGTGGTGCTGTTCTTCTTCCTGGGAAGCGCGCGCGCGGCCTTGTTGACGGCGGTGACGATTCCGCTTTCCCTGCTGTTTGCCTTCGTCTGCATGCACTTCTCCGGCATTCCGGCGAACCTGCTGAGCCTGGGCGCGCTCGATTTCGGCATTATCGTGGACGCGACGCTGGTGATGGTGGAGCATGTGCTCCATACGCTACACGAGCGGCAGCATCAGCCGGGCTTTGCCTCCGAAGGCGGAGTGTTGGCAGCGGTGCGCGATGCGGCGCTCGAAGTGGAGCGGCCGATCTTCTTCTCGCTGATGATCATCATCGCGGCGTACATTCCGCTGTTCACGCTGGAACGGGTGGAACGCAAGCTGTTCACGCCGATGGCGTTCACGGTGTCCTACGCGCTGTTGGGCTCGATGCTGCTGGCGCTGACGCTGATTCCCGTGCTCGCCACCTACTTGTTCCGCCACGGGGCCAAGAGCTGGGAGAACCCGCTGTTGCCGTGGTTGGCGAAGCGCTATGAGGCGGTGCTGGAGCGGGCGGTGAAGCGGCCGTGGATGGTGTTCGGCGTTTCGGGCGGCGTGGTGCTCGCTTCGTTTGCGCTCGCCGGCGCACTGGGCATCGAGTTCCTGCCGAATTTGGATGAAGGCGTGATCTGGATTCGTGCGAACCTGCCGGCGGGGGTGTCGCTGGAGAAGTCTTCGCAGATCGCCACCGACATCCGGGCGATCGTGGCGGAGTATCCGGAACTGAAGCTGGTGTCGTCGCAGACGGGCCGCAATGACTCGGGGACGGACCCGTACGGGCCGAATCGCAATGAGTTCTTTCTGGCCTTGAATCCTTATGACACTTGGCCCGCGGGGATGAACAAGCAGAAGCTGATCGAGGAACTGAGCCGCAAACTGAATGCGCGGATTCCGGGGGCGGCGTTCAGCTTTACGCAGCCGATTGTGGATAACGTCACCGAGGCGGTGACCGGGTCCGCCGCGGATTTGGCGGTGATTCTGCGCGGGCCTGATCTGGCGGTGTTGCGCAAGACGGCGCAGAAGACGCTGGAGGTGATGAAGACGGTGCCGGGGGCGGCGGATACGGCGATCGAGCAGGAGTCTGATCAGGCACAGTTGCGAATTCGCATTGACCGGCAAGCGGTGGCGCGCTACGGCATCAATGTGCGGGACGTGGAAGACGTGATCGAAATGGCGATCGGCGGGCGCGCGGCCGGGACGATGTTCGAAGGCGAGCGGCGCTTCGACATCACGGTGCGCTACATCCCGGAGGCGCGGACGAACATCACGGCGATCGGCAACGTGCTGGTGCCGACGCGGGAAGGCGGGCGCGTGCCGCTGGCGCAACTCGCGGAGATCAAGGTGGTGAACGGCGCCAGCATCATCGCGCGGCGCGAGAATCAGCGGCAGATCACGGTGCGGACGAACATTCGCGGCCGGGATCAAGGCAGCTTTGTCGGCGATGCGCAGAAGCGGTTCAACCAGGCCATCCGTTTGCCGGCGGGCTACGAAGTGACGTGGGGCGGGCAGTTCGAGAATCTGCAGCGCGCGCAGAAACGGCTGACCGTGATTCTGCCGATCACGATCGCCATCATCTTCGTGCTGCTGTTCTTTATGTTCGGCTCGGCGAAGTACGCGGGGATGGTGCTGATGAACGTGCCGTTCTCGCTGGTGGGCGGGATTCTCTTCCTGTATCTGCGGGGAATTAATTTGAGTGTTTCCGCGGCGGTTGGGTTTATCAGTTTGTTTGGCGTGGCGGTGATGAGCGGCGTGCTGGTGATCGCGGAGATTAACCGCCTGCGGCGAGCGGAGCCGGAGTTGCCGGTGCTGCAGGCCATTGTGCAGGGTTCGCTGGCCCAGTTGCGGCCGGTGCTGTTGATGGTGGTGGTGGCGCTGCTGGGCATGGTGCCGGCGGCGCGGGCGAGCGGCATCGGTTCGGACGTGCAGCGTCCGCTGGCGACGGTGGTGGTGGGCGGTCTGCTTTCCACGCTGTTGCTGACGTTGCTGGCGCTGCCGAGCATGTACGCGTTGACGGTGCGAGAGAAGGAGAAGGGCGCATGACGCTGCAGTTGACGGTCTACTTGAACGAGGCGGATCGCGCCGCGGACGATGTGCCGCTCCACGAGCACATCGTGCGCCGCCTGCTGCACTCGCACATCGTCGGGGCCACGGTGCTGCGCGGGGTGATGGGCTTTGGCAAGCATGGGCAGGTCCATCGCACGCGGCTGTTCGGCGTCTCCGACGATCGCCCCATCGTCATTGTGGCGGTGGATGAGGCGGAACGCATCCGAGCGGTGCTGCCGGAGTTGCGGACGCTGGTGACTGAAGGTCTGATGACGCTACATGAGGTGGAGATCGTCTAGCGATGTTGCGCGGTCTCGGTTGCGCCGCCTTCGGCCTGATGGCCGCGCTCGCGGCCTGGGGATTATTGCCCGGGCGGCCGAACGGCGATTGGGTGACGACGGCGTTACTGGGGGCGGCCGGCGGGTGGTTGGCGGCTTTGGCCGGCGAGAAGCTGCATCTGTACCGGCCGCAGGAGAAGGCGGGCTTCCTGATGTCGATCTTCGGGGCGGTGGCGTTGATGCTGGTGTACAGCCTGTTCTACGGTGAACCGTGATAGCTTTTGGCTGATGAGCTCGAATCTGAACGACGTGCGGCGGCACGTGGAGTTGCTGCCTGACGAGATGCTGTTGGAGGTGAACCGCGAGGATCTCACGGAGGGGGCGCGGGCCATCTATGAAGAGGAAGCGGCGCGCCGCGGGTTGAGTTGGCCGCAGGCGGAGGAGGCTGTGGAGCCGGGTCCGCTGAAGCTAGGGGAAGGCGGTTTGGTGTCGCTGGGGAAGTACGACACGGTGGAGGAGGCGCGCTTCGCCCGCGACCTGCTGCGCAACGAACAGATTCCGGCGTGGCTGGCCGGTGAGTTGGCGATGAAGAAGAACGATTCGGATCCCATGGCCGCGCTCGAACTCTTCACCCAGTCCGACTTTCAGGAGCAGGCTGACCTGCTTTTGAACTCCGAGATCTCCGAAGAGGAACTGGCTCGGCAGGCTGAAGAGGCGGGCAACCCTGACCTCTAAGCGAAGGACGCGCGCCCGGTTCCGGAGTCCTCGGGCGTAAGCTGAGGGAACAGGACTTACGGGTGTTTCGCGACCAATTCAGTCAACTCTTTCACATTCAGCCGGCGAGCCGGCCTCAACTTTACCGCCAGATCTACGACTCGGCGGAGATTGCTTCGGCCAGCTACCTGTTCGATCTTCTCTTCGCCACGGGCATAGCCACGTTGGGGCTGGTGCTCAACAGTCCGGCGGTGGTGATCGGCGCAATGCTGATCTCGCCACTGATGGGGCCGATCCTGGCGTCAGGGTTGGCGTTTGCTTCATCGGACATCTACCTGGGCCTCAAGTCCCTGGTGAGTATTGTGGGCAGCGTCTTCGCCGTGGTCACCTTTTCCGCGAGCCTGGTTTGGCTGCTGCCGTTCCAATCGCCCACGGCTGAGATTCTGGCGATGACGCAGCCCAATCTGCTGGACTTGGGCGTCGCCGTGCTCTCCGGCCTGGCGGGTTCGTTGCTCAATGCCCGCGCTTTCAATGGCGGCGCGAAAGCGCTGCCGGGTGCGGCGATCGCCGTGACGCTGATGCCGCCGCTGTGCAGCGTCGGCTTTGGGGTGGGCAGCGGCTGGAACTGGGCGATCGTGTCGGGGGCGGCGTTGCTGTTTCTCACCAATCTGGTGGCCATCTCCGGCAGTGCGTTCGTCGTCTTCTACCTGGTGGGGATGGATGCGCCGGAAGCTCGCGAGGCCACCGCGCACTCGCAAGGCAGCCGTCTGTACGCCTTGATTCATACAAGCCCGATCTTGCGTGTGTTGGGCGAAGTGGGACAACTGCGGTGGCGCATTGCCATGGTGCTGGTGACGTTGGCTACGTTGTTCGTGCCTTTGCGGAGTTCCCTGAATCAACTGCGCGATGAGACGTTGAGCCGGGCGGCGGCGCGCGAAGCAGTGAAGACCCTGCTGCCGGAGGATCACGTACTGAGCCAGCAGGTGGAGATCTTTCCGGACCGGGTGGTGGAGCGAGTGGTGACCACCTCACCCGTCGATAAACAGAAGGTCGCGGCGAAGGAGAAGGAACTGAGTCGAGTGACTGGGAAGCAGGCGACTATCCTGGTGCGGCAGGTGGCGAACGAGGACGAGTTGATTGTGCTGCGCGAACGCTTGCGGGCGCCGGAGCCCGCCGCGCCGCCGCCGGGTTTGAAAACGTTTCGTGACGGCGTGTGGCCGCTGGTGGATCGCGCACTGAAGGCGGTGTGGCCGGCGCAGTCAGCGGAACTGGTGTCCGCGGAGGTGACGATGGACCCGGAGCGGGTGACGGTGCGGGCCGCTTATCAGGCGCCGCGGGAGATGGATGCCGCGGCCAAAGAGCTCTTGAGGAATGCGTTGCGCCGGAGCCTTGATTTTGAGGCGCTCGAAGTGGAACTGGTGTGGCGGGGCGCTAAGCCCGCCGCGAAGTAAGGCAACAGCGAGGTCAGCGTGATGCGCATCCACATCGCCCGGGAAATCGAGAAGCTGATCGCCGAGCGGCGTTGGCCGGACTTGCGCAGGCGCGTGGCGACTTGGGCGCCGGCGGAAACGGCGATGATCCTGCACGGGCTGGAGGTGAGCGAGGCGCTCGCGTTGCTGCGGATCCTGCGGCCGGGGGTGGGGGCGGCGGTGTTGTCGCGGCTGGAGCGGGAGCGGCAGTTGGAGATGGTGGCGGCGCTGGAGCGCGACGAATGGCGAGCGATTCTGGCCGCGATGGAGCCGGACGACCGGACGCGCTTCTTAGCGTCGATCCCGGAGGAGCAGCGGCAGGATGCGCTGCAATTGCTAGCGGAACGCGTGGCGCAAAGTGCGCGCGAGCTACTGGCGTATCCGAGCGATAGCGTGGGCCGCCTGATGAGCCTGGAGTATGTGGCGGTGCGAGCGTCGTGGACCGTCGCCGAGGCGCTGGCGCAGATTCGGGCATCGGGCAAAGAGGCGAGCGCGATCGGCACCATCTATGTGACCGACGACGACGGACGGCTGATGGACATGGTGGAACTGGCGCAGTTGGTGCTGGCGGAGCCGGAGGCGCGGGTGGAGTCCTTGATGGATGACATCTATGCGATGTTGTCGCCGGAAGATGACCGCGAGGTGGCCGTCAGCCTGATGAAGCAATACGACGTGGCGGCGTTGCCGATTGTCGATCGCGACGAGCGGATGCTGGGCGTGGTGACGGTGGACGAGGCGCTGGGGGTGGCCGAAGAGGAAGCGACCGAGGACTTCCAGAAGCAGGCGGGCATGGAGCCGCTGGAGGAGCCGTATCTGGCCTCCGGCATCTGGACGTTGGTGAAGAAGCGGACGCCCTGGCTGGCGGGGCTGATCGCGGTGTATGTGGCGGCTTCGGGCATCATCAGTTGGTTCGAGAGCGCGCTGGCGGCGAACCTGTTGCTGGCGGCGTTCATCCCGATGTTGATGGGGACGGGCGGCAATGTGGGAGCGCAGGCGGGGACGCTGGCTGTACGAGCGCTCGCGACCGGACAGATGGATCGCGGCGGGTGGCGCAAGGTGCTGCTGAAGGAAATGGCGGTGGGGTTGGCGATCTCGCTGGTGCTGGGGGTGCTGACCGCGACGGTGGCGGGCTATCGCGCCGGGGCCGAGGTGGGGCTGGTGGTGACGCTGGCGATGGTGGCGATCGTGATGGTGGCGAATCTGTTCGGCGCGATGCTGCCGATGGTGCTGGCGGGGATGCGGGTGGACCCGGCCGTAGCGGCAAGCCCGATGATCACGTCGTTTACGGACTTGGCGAGCCTGACGATCTATCTCTCGCTGGCCAAGCAGTTGCTGCACCTCTGAGCGCTAGCGGGGCCGCTCAAGGCCGAGCGCTTTCAGGCGGGAGGTAAGCGTGGCGGGATGGAGAGCGAGTAACTCGGCGGCTCCGCCGGGGCCGGAGATCTTGAAGTTGGCTTGGCGCAGGGCGGCCAGGAGGTTGGCGCGTTCTCGTTCGCGCCACTCGGGCTCGGGGATGACGCGGGAGGCGGCATCAGGGAGGCGCGGGGTGGGCGGCGTGGTGGTGGGGGCGGGATCGTCGGGGAGGTCAAGCCGCAGCTTGCCGTGTGGCGAGAGGATGACGGCGCGCTCGACCACGTTTTGCAGTTCGCGGACATTGCCGGGCCAAGGGTAGCGCTGGGCGCGGACGAGTTCCTTCTGCGGGACGGCGGGGAGCGGGAGGTGAAATCGATTGCAGGCGAGTTGGACGAAGTGGGCGAGGAGCGTGGGGATGTCTTCGGGACGTTCGCGCAGGGGCGGAAGTTCGAGGGGGAAGACGCCGAGGCGGTAGTAGAGGTCGAGGCGGAAGTGGCCGGCCTGGATCTGCTCGCGCAGGTCGCGGTTGGTGGCGGCGATGACGCGAACGTTGACGCGGCGGGTGGTGTCTTCGCCGACGCGTTCGAACTCGCCTTCCTGCAGGACGCGCAAGAGCTTCGATTGCAGTTCGAGCGGGATCTCGCCGACTTCGTCGAGGAACAGGGTGCCACCGTCGGCCAGTTGGAAGCGGCCCGTACGATCGCGCATGGCGCTGGTGAAGGCGCCGCGGACGTGGCCGAAGAATTCGCTTTCGAAGAGCTCGCGCGGGATCGAGCCGCAGTTCACCTTGACGAGCGGTTTCGCGGCGCGCGGACTGCGCTGATGAATGGCGCGGGCGATGAGTTCTTTGCCAGTGCCGCTTTCGCCGAGGATGAGGACGTTGGCGGTGGTGGGGGCGACCATGGCGACCTGGTGGAGGACGCGCTCCAGCGCCGGGCTTTGGCCGAGGATCTCGCCGAAGGCGCCGGCGGTTTCGACCTCTTCCATCAGATAGTCGCGCTCGAGCTCGAGTTGGCGGCGGAGCGTCTCGTTCTGTTCGAAGGCGTGGGCATTGGCGATGGCGACGGCGGCGGCCTGGGCCATGGTGCGGAGCCAATCGAAGCAAGCGTCGTCGGCGGGGTGGCGGCGGAAGACGCCGAGGACGCCGAGGGTTTCGCCGCGGAAGAGGAGGGGATGGCCGGCGAAGCTGACGAGTTGTTCCTGGCTGGCCCATTGGGGTTGGCGGAGCCAGGCGTGGTGCTGTTGGAGGTCATCGAGGCGGATGGATTCGCCGGTGAGGGCCATGTGGGCGATTTTGAGGGAGCTTTGGGTGAGGTCGATGGAATGGAAGGCGCCGTCGAGGCGCGACCAGTCGGCACCGGTGAGCGAGGCGCCGGCGCTGGCGCGGAGGTGGAGGGCGTGGTCGCCAGGGGGGCAAAAGGGGCAGGCGCCGGCGTCGGACTTGAGCCAGAGGCGGGCGAGAGCGACACCGGGCTGGCGGGCAACGATGTGGATGATGGTTTCGAGCAGCGTCGAGAGGGCGCGTTGTTCGGCGAGGGCGAGGATGACGGAGGGGAGGGGCTCAAGGTGATTCAGACTTTGATTGTCGCATGAGTTTTCATGAGATTGATCATGAAAACTCATGTTTCATGAAATGTCATGATTCAGAAGTTTAAGAAAAGATGTTTTATTGCAATCAGTTACGAGCGGCTGAGCGTTGGTACGGCGTGTGCAATCAGAAGGAGCGTATCCCGACGAGGGAGCAGAAACGAGAACTCTGATGCAACGAATTACAGCGGTGAATCCGGCCGAGGCGACCGGGGCGGCGAAGCGGCTTTTGGACGGGGTACAGGCGAAGTTGGGCCTGACGCCGAATTTGATGAGGACGATGGCGGTGTCGCCGGCGGTACTGGAGGCGTATCTGACGTTCAGCGGGACGCTGGCCAAGGGCGCGCTCGACGCGAAGTTTCGCGAGCAACTGGCGTTGACGGTGGCGCAGGCCAACTCTTGTGAATATTGCCTGGCGGCGCATACGGCGATCGGGCAGATGACGGGTCTGACGACGGAGCAGATCCACGCGAGCCGGGAGGCGAAAGACGCCCAGGCGAAGCGTGAGGCGGGCTTGCGGTTTGCGCAGACGCTGGTGGTGGCGCGCGGCGAGGTGAGCGATGGGGCGTTGGCGGCGGTGAAGGCGGCCGGCTATAGCGAGGCGGAGATCGCCGAGATGGTGGCGCACGTGGCGCTGAACATTTTTACCAACTACTTCAACCATGTGGCGCGGACGGAAGTGGATTTTCCGCCCGTAAGCGTGCAACTCGGTGAGGCCGTGCCGGCCTAAGCGCCCGCCGAGGAGAACATTCGATATGCAACCGATCAAACCACCTTTTACGCTCGAGACCGCACTGGCGAAAGTGCAGTTGGCGGAGGACGCCTGGAATTCGCGCGATCCGGAACGCGTGGCGCTGGCTTACAGCGTTGATTCAAAGTGGCGCAACCGGACGGAGTTTCCGCAGGGGCGCGAAGAGATCAAGGCGCTCCTGCGCCGGAAGTGGGCGAGGGAGCGGGATTACCGCTTGAAGAAGACGCTGTGGAGCTTCCATGAGAACCGGATCGCAGTGAGCTTCGAATATGAATGGCGGGACGAGGGCGGGCAGTGGTTCCGCTCGTATGGGAACGAACTCTGGGAGTTCGATGAGGAGGGTTTGATGCGGGAGCGGCGGGCGAGCATCAACGATGCGCCGATTGAGGAGAGTGAGCGGCGGATCCTCTAGACCGGCGTGTCTTGACGAGGTGGGGGTGGTGCAATAGACTGGCGAGGAACTCAGCCGCGCCAGGCGGAGCCAACTCCCAACAAGCAGGACTTAATGACTTTCTTCCGGACCTTTCTCCAGCGGGCGGCCTTGGCCGTGGCCTTGTGGACGGTGACGCTGCCGGCCGCCACGCCCGTGATCTTCGACACGGACATCGGCAACGACATCGACGATGCGTTGGCGCTGGCCATGATCCATGCGCTCGAGAGCCGCGGCGAGTGCCGGTTGCTGGGGGTGACGCTGACGAACGGGGCTGCGTCAGCCGTGCCGTACGTGCGGATGCTGAATCGCTTTTATGGGCGCGAGTCGATTCCAGTGGGAGAGGCGAGCAAGAGTTGGCCGAAGGGGGCGAACGAGGCGTTTCTGGTGGCGGCATTGAAGACGGCTCCGGCGGCGTTGAAGAAGGCCGACGATGCGAAGGGCGAGCCGGCGCTGTCGTTGTTGCGGCGGCTGCTGGCGGCGAGTCCGGAGAAGGTGCGGATCATTCAGGTGGGCTTCAGTACGAACCTGATGGCGCTGCTCGAATCGAAGGGAGATGGGATCTCGCCGCTGGATGGCGTGGCGTTGATGCGGCAGAAGGTGGAGTTCATTTCGGTGATGGGCGGGAACTTTGCGGAGGACAAGCCGGAATACAACATCTTTATCGATGCGCCGGCGGCACGGGGGTTGCTGGAGCGCTCACCGGTGCCGATTGTCTTGAGCGGTTATGAGATCGGGCTGAATCTGAAGTATCCGGCGACATCGATTGAGAAGCATTACGGGTATGTGGGGTGGCATCCGGTGCCGGAGTCGTATCGGGCGTACAAGAAGATGCCCTATGACCGGGCGACGTGGGATCTGACTTCGGTGCTGTATGCGATTCGACCGGACGAGGGCTATTTTGATTTATCGGAGCCGGGGCAGGCGACGGTTTCGCAGGCGAACCTGACGCCATTTGCCCCCAAGGCGGGCGGGTTGCATCGCTATTTGAAGGCGAATGTGGAGCAGCGGGCGCGGGTGCTGGAGGCGTTGATCAATTTGTCGAGCGAGCCGCCGCACGGGCGGTGAGGGCCGGCCGACCCCAGGGGTTGGGTCATTTCGATTTTCAAAGAGCGGCCGGGTTCGGCGGGGAACCCGAGGGGGCGAGGCGATTGTTTTGAACGAGATCGCCGGGTTTGTTTTCCAACTTTTATTTTTTTCAGCGCGACCGTATCGCGGATCGACGCAGGTTCATGGCGCTACTTCCAGGGTAGCTGGTGGGGCCAAACTTTACGGCGCGGCCGTTCCGTTAGGTAGTGGGAAAACAAGCAGTTATTCGCGTTTGGGGATGCCGTGACTGACCTTGATGCGGGAGGATGGACGGGAGAGGAACGCGGTGGAATGAACCTGGTGACGGGGTTGTCGAACGGGCTCGCGATTACGATGTCGATGGTCTGTATGTCGTACCTGTATCGACGGTATTGGCGCGAGGGGAGTGGACGGCGACTTTTCGCCACGGTGGCGATCATTGGTTTAACGGTGGCGATGTTTGGGGTGCAGGTGGCTTACCCGGAAACGTTGGCGATGCTGCGGAGGGATTGGAGCGCACTGAAGGCTGGGGAGTGGTGGCGCGCGGTGACCCCGTTGCTGGTGCAGCCGTATGGGTGGGGGCAGTTCCTTTTCAACCTGATGTTCCTGGTGGTTTTTCTGCCGATTGCCGAGCGGCTTTACGGGGCGTGGGTATGGGGGATGTTCTGGGTGCCGGGGTTGGTGGGGCAGGCGGCGAACTACGCGTGGATGAGGGAGGGTGGGGGCTCGTCGACGGCGGCGTTCGGAGTGATGGGGGCGCTGCTGGTGTATGTTCTGACGCGGCGGGCTGAGGGTCCGAAGCAGTACCCATACCTGGCGCTGCTGGGTTTGGTGGGGGCGTTGGTGATGTGCGGGAATCGGGATGGTCACGGGGCGGGGATGTTGACGGGCGCGGTGCTGGGAGGGGCGTGGTCCGGGTGGCGGCGCGCATAGAAGACTATGCGCGGAGTGACGACTGGGGAGCGATGCGGGTGGTGCGCCAGGCGGGTCCGGCGGCGGCCAGCAGCGCGATGAAGCCGACCACAGCCACGAGGCCGGCGAGGGTGGGGAGATCGAGGGGCTGGACCTGATAGAGGAGTCCGCGAAGGGTGCGGGCGGCGACCGCGGCACCGGTGAGGCCGAGCGCGGTGCCGGCGATGGCGAGGAAGGCACTTTCCCGGAGGACGATGCCGATGAGCGTGGGCGCGGTGGCACCGAGCGCCAGGCGGATGCCGAATTCGTGGGTGCGCTGGGCGGTGAGGTAGGCGAGGGTGCCATAGAGGCCGATGGTGGCCAGCAAAAGCGCGACGGCGGCGAAGGCGGCGAGGACGAGCAGGAAGAAGCGGACGTCGCCGAGGGAGTCCGCGAGATAGTCGTTTAGGGGCCGGATGTCGAAAAGGCCTCGGGTACCGGGAACGGCGTTGACGGCGGCGGCGAGGGCGGACTCGATTCCCGAGGCGGACAAGTGGGTGCGGATGACGAGCGTGGTTTCAACCGAAGGCATCATGAAGTGCGGGACCTGGTCGTCGCGCACGCGCGTGGCGCGTACGGCGGGAATGATGCCGATGACCTCGAGATCGCTGCGCCAGCCGGTGCGATAGACCACGAGACGGCGACCGAGAGCGCCGTCCGGCCAGAGTTGCCGGGCCAGACGTTCGTCAATGATGACGACGGGCCGTTGATGAAGGACGTCGTCGTGGGTGAAGTCGCGGCCGGCGAGCAGGGGAGTTCCCATGACGTGTAAGTAGCCCGGCATGGCACCTTGCTGGGTGGCCAGAAGCGGGGGAGATTGGGGTTGGTCGAGGCGGCCGACGCGCCGCAATTCCTGATTGGGTGCGAGAGGCAGGGGATGGGCGGCGCTGACGGAGGCGACGCCGGACAGGCTTTGTACGCGGGTAAGGACGTCCAGCAGCCAGGCGTGTTGTGGCGCGGTTTGGGGACGCTCACGCAGATTGAAGGGGACTTTGGCGGTGATGACGTGCTCGGGATCGAAACCGAGAGGCGTATGGAGCAGGTTCAGGAAGGACCGCAGCATCAGGCCGCCGCACGCGAGCGGCACGATCGACAGGGCTACTTCGGCGATGACAAGCGTGCGTTGCCAGCGACGGTTGCCGGCGCCGGCGGACTCAGCACGGCCGGTGCGGAGCGAAGCCGCGGCAGGAGCGGCGGCGAGCCTCAGGGCTGGTAAGAGTCCGAAGAGGACGCTGGTGAGCAAGGCGAGAAGCAGGGCGAACGCGACGGAGACGGCGTCCAGTTGCACTCTCGATTGAAGCGGGAGATGCGAGACCCCGAGGCTCGGGAGACCGGCCAGCACAAGCCGGGCGATGATCAACCCCAGCGCGGCGGCGGCGCCGGCGAGTACGAGGCTCTCCGCCAGGAGTTGACGCACGAGGCGGGCTTGCCCGGCGCCGAGCGCGTGGCGAATCTCGAACTCCCGTTGGCGGGCGTAGCCGCGGGCCAGCATGAGGTGGGCGGCGTTGACGCAGGCGATGAGGAGGACCAAGCCGACGGCGCCGGTGAGCAGGAGAAGCGCGGGACGCGATTCCTGGGTGAGGTCATCTTGCAGGGGCCGCGCCTGGAAGTGGATTCTGGCGCCGGGGCCGCGATCGGCGGGGGAGGCTTGCCAGCCTTGGGCCCCGACGTAGTACTCCAGATGCTCGCGTTGGAATTGGGCGGCAAGCGTCGTCAACTCGGTGTTGGCCTGCTGGAGAGTGACGCCGGAGCGGAGGCGACCGACGATGGGCAGTCCGCGGTATTGGCGGGTGGAGGTGAGGGGGGTAGGCAACCAGACATCGGGCTGTTCCGCGGCGCTGGCCGCAGGGGGCAGGTAGAGGCGGAACCCGGGTGGGAGGACGCCGACGACCTGGACGTCGACGTCATTGAGACGGACGGACTGACCGATGACGGAGGGGCGGGCGCCGAAGCGGCGACGCCACAACTGGTCGCTGATCAGGATGGCGCGGGGATGGCCGGCAGCAGAGTCGAGGGGCGAGTGGAGAAGCCTTCCCAAGGCGGGGCGGAGGCCGAGCAAGGGGGCGAGATCGTCGGAAGCACTGATGGCGTCCACGTGCTCTTTGAGGCCCTGGTACTCGAGGTTCGCTTCGACAGAGTCGAGCGTGGCGAGGTGGCTGAACGACTGGCTGCGTTGCCGCAGGTCAACAAGTTCGCCCGGGGTGGCGCCGACATTGACGCGTTGGCGCGCATCGACCTGGAGGGTGACGAGGCGCGGCGCATCGGGATAGGGCAGGGGCCGCCAGAGGATTGCGTTGACCAGGGTGAGCATGGCGAGACTGGCGCCGAGGCCGAGCGATAGCGTGGCCACGATCAGGAGACTGAAGCCGGGAGAGCGGCGTAGGGAGCGCGCGGCGTAGAGCAGGTCCTGGCGGGTGGTTTCGAGGGTTTGGCCCAGCCAGGTGTCACGGACTTGCTCTTTGAGTTGGTCGAGGCCACCGACTTCGAGCAGGGCCTGCCGGCGGGCGGCGTCGGGGGGCAGGCCGCGGTGGAGGTAGCGCTCGGTGAGGTCGTCGACGTAGGCTCGCAACTCTTCGTCGAGGGACTGTTCCCGCTGCGGTCGGCGCAGCAGGTTGCGGAAGAGTGGGCGGAGCCGCATGTCAGGCGGACTCCAGGAGGGCGGTCATGGCTTCGACGATGCGGCCCCAGGTCTTCTTCTCAGCGGTCAATTGCTTGCGACCGGTCCGGGTGAGCTGGTAGGCGCGGACACGGCGTCCGGTGGAGGATTCCTGCCATTCGCCGGCGATCCAGCCTTCTTGTTCGAGACGGTGGAGAGCAGGGAAAAGCGAGCCGGCTTTGACCTGGAAGGTGCCGCCCGTGATTTGAGCGATGCGATCGGCGATGGCGGAGCCGTGCATCGGGCTGAGCTCGAGCGTGCGGAGAATGAGAAGGTCGAGGGTGCCTTTGAGGAGTTCGATGGCGGGTGGCATGAGTTATAGAATCTCGATATCGAGATTCTATAACAGAGCGCCGCTCAGGCGAAGCGCCGTGAGCGTCAATCGAGTTGCAAGACGGTGGTGGGCTGCATGGTGCGCGCTCGCCAGACTGGCAGCACCAGAGCGGCGGCGCATGATGCCAACAAGAACG
Organism: Bryobacteraceae bacterium; assembly: GCA_965229305.1. Lineage (GTDB taxonomy): Bacteria > Acidobacteriota > Terriglobia > Bryobacterales > Bryobacteraceae > JALHNI01. Next base: position 145,781 of record CBDDIZ010000027.1, read on the forward strand.
CCGCAGAGGCGAGCAGGAAACGGGTATCGGCGGGAAGCCCTTTGGTCGGCAGGGCGGTGAGCTTGGGCGCAACTGCCGTGAGCAGTCCGACGCCGGCCGCCAGTCCCGCAGCCGCCGCCAGCAGGGGTCCGCGAGCGAGCGACCCCACGATGGAGCTTGGGTGAGCACCCAGGACCAGGCGAATCGCCACTTCCTTCGCGCGCGCCGCCAGATCTCGCGACACCAAGCCGTGCAGGCCCACGGCGAATAAAAGCGCGGCCGAGACGCCAAAGAAGCTGGTGAGCCAAGCCGTGAGACGCTCGGTGGCCAGGAGCGATTCAGACGCTTGTTCGATGGTGCGGACGGCGTAGAAGGCCAAGGCTGGGTCGACGTCGTGCAGCGCCTGGCGCAGGCGAGCCGCGCCTGCCGCGGCAGGGACGCCAGGAGCGAGACGTGCCTGCACCACGACCGACTGCGGCGCGAACGCCCATTGGCGGTAGGAGAAGTACACGCACTCTAAGTGCAGTTGGTTTCGCGGGTCCTGCAGATTGGCATCGGCAACGACGCCGACTATCTCGAAGGTGGTGCCTGCGGGATCGCGCAGGTCACCAATGAAGCGTTGCCCCAGCGGGTCTTCGTGAGGAAACTCGCGACGCGCGAGGGACTCACTGATCACGGCCGTGCGTTCCCGGTCACTCGGCAACCGTCCTTGCCGAAGGGGAATCCGCAGAGTATCGAAATAGTGCTCTCCGACGGCGATGGAACGTACGAAGTGATCCTCTCGTTTCTCTCGACCCCGGACGATGAAGAGCGAACTCCAGCTATACGGCGACATGGGGGCGACGTTGGAGAGGGCAACGGCAACCCAGGCCGCGTCGCGCTGTTCGCCGAGCCGTCGCTCCAGCGCCGCATAGAGTTTTATGCGGGCGGCCTCGTCGTAACCACTCAGCGCCGGCTCGAGTTCGGCCAACAGTAAGCGCCGCCGGTCGTAACCGCTGTCCTGGAACAGTAGCTCATGCAAGTTAGAGACAAACAGGCCGGCCACACAGAGCAGGACCAGCGAAACGCTGGCCTGCACCGAAATCAGGAGAAGACGTAGACGATTCGTGGAGACACGCCAGGGTGCGCCTTTGAGCGCGCTCACCAAGTCCAGTTTGGTCGCTTGCCAGGCGGGAAGAAGGCCGAAGGTCAGGCACGTGGCCAGGGATACGGCGAGGGTGAAACAGAGCACCCGCCAGTCGAGAGGGACTTCGAGTTGCGAGTTAATTCCGGCCAAGGGAAAACGACTCGCGAGCAGCGGAGCGGCGACGGCCGTGCCGAGTAAACCGCCCAAGCCTCCTGCTGAGGCGAGCAGGAACGCTTCAGCCAGCAACTGCCGCATCACTCTCGCACGGGAAGCGCCGATCGAGAGGCGAGTGGCCAGCTCTTTCCGCCGCTCGATGCCGCGGGCCAGCATCAAACCGGCGACGTTGACGCAGGCGAGGGCCAGTAGCAGCCCGACCATCCAACTGAGGGCCGCCAGATGCTCAGCCACGTGCGGGGCGAAGACCGCGTTGCCGAGCGGATCGAGCCGCAGGCGGCGGCCGCGAATCAACCGCCACTGGGCGGGACTCAACCGGTGGTCGAGCGGGAGGTGCGCTTCCTGGAAGGCCTGAAAGCGCACGTTTAGTTCGTGGCCCAGCGGGAGGCGATCGACTGCCGGCTTGAGCCGGCCGGCGATGGAGAACCACGCGATCAGCGGCTTGTCGAGGCCATTCCAGCCGGGGGTAATCTGGGGCTTCATGCCCAGGGGGACGAAGAGGGCGCGCTGGTAGGCACGGTCCAGGCCGCCGTAGCCCACTGGTGCGACCCCGACCACAGTCCAGCTTGCGCCGTTGACCTGAATGGACTGGCCGATCACCTTCTCAGAGCCGGCGAGCCGTGTTTGCCAAAACTGGTGAGAGACGACCGCGACCGGTTGGCGGTCGTCCGCTTCGTTGAGAAGCCTTCCCCGATGGGGTTGCAGTCCGAGGACCGCGAAATAGTTTCCCGACACCAATTCTGCGGCGACTCGGTCGGCCATGCCGGCGCTGCTGAGATTAACGGGGGTCGCAAAAGCAGCGAGGACACCGTCAAAACTCGGATGACGCCGCACTTCCTGATAGAAGGGGTAGCTCAACGCCCGCCCGTGGCTGCCGGAATCGAACCAGACGAGTTGGGCGGGATCGTGGACTGGAATCATCCGCAGGATCGCGGCATTGACGAGCGAGAACAGGGTGGAACTGGCGCCGATGCCCAAGCACAGCGAGAGAATCACGGTGACCGAGAAGCCGGGTGCCCGCCGCTGGTGCCGCACGCCGAAGCGAAGGTCACGCAGAAGGCTGGCTAAGCCTTCGAACGACCGGGCGTCGCGACACTCCTCGGTTAGCGTGCTCACTGGGCCGAAGTCGACTAGCGCTTGCCGGCGCGCCTCGTCTGGCGTCATTCCGTCCCGCAGGTTCGCGGCGATCAATTCATTCAGGTGCTGTTCCAGCTCGGTCGCAATTTCGCGGTCGGCAATTCGTTGGCGAAACAGCCGCATCACTCGACCTCCGGATTCAGCACCCATCCCACGGCCGAGGAGAGCCGCTCCCAATGGGCGCGCTTCTGCGCCAATTGTTTGCGGCCGGCTTTGGTGAGCGAGTAGAAACGAACCGTTCGCCCCTCTTCCGTGGGCTTCCATTCCGAGACGATCCAGCCGCTCGCTTCAAGTTTGTGGAGGGCGGGATAGAGCGAACCTTGCTGCACGCGCAGCACGTCGCGCGAAAGGAGCTTCAGCCGCTGGGCGATCCGCCACCCATGGGATGGTTCGTTCTGCAGGATCTGGAGGACGAGTACGTCGAGAGTGCCGGGAAGAAGGTCGTCTTGCGCCATTGTCGATCACCGACGGCGGCAATTAGACGGGATGGAGATACTTCTCGAGCCAGGCGCGGGCGAGAGCCCAGCCGCGTTGGACGGTTTTGGTGGAGATGCCTAACAGGGTGGCGATCTCTTCGTCGGCGAGGCCACCGAAGAAGCGGAGTTCGACGATTTGGGCCTGGCGAGGGTCGATTTCGGCGAGGCGATGGAGCGCGTCGTGGAGGTGGAGGAGGTCAACGCCGCGTTCCTCTACCGCGGCGAGGGCGTCGGCGAACGGGACCTGGACGTAGCCGGCGCCGCGTTTGAGGGCGGTGCGGCTGCGGGCGGCGTCGACGAGGATGCGGCGCATGATGACGGCGGCGACGGCGAAAAAATGAGCGCGGCTTTCCCAGCGGGTGTCGAGCCCGGCCAAGCGTAAGTAGGCTTCATGAACGACGGCGGTGGGCTGGAGCGTGGCGCTGGGATTGGCGGCGGAGATGGCGATGGCCTGTCGCCGTAAAGCCTCGTAAAGAAGGGGGAAAAGGCGCTCAGGCGCTTGTTCTTCGCCCTGTTGCCAAGCGTGCAGCAAGGCGGTGACGTCGGGAGGCGCGGGATCCATCATGTATGATCATACGAATCCCTTGGGCATGAGTCGGGCCACCTTCCAGAAGAGTGTATACGTGTGCGCTCGCCGGGTATTGGAATTCCCGGTCGAGCAGCGCCGTGCAGCGGCAGAGAGTGAATGTGCCGGTGACGCGCGTCTGTTCGAGAGCGTGTGGGACTTGGTGCGACGGAGCGAAGAGGGCGGATCGTTCCTGGATTTTTCGCCCGTTCGACCCGTCGACGCGGGGCAACCGGAGGGCCGCATGGGCCCGTATCGGGTGCTGCGGGAGCTGGGGCGCGGCGGGATGGGGCAAGTGCTGCTCGCCGAACGCGATGACGGCCAGTTCACGAAACGCGTGGCATTGAAGGTGATGCTGGGCTACGCTGGCGGCGAATTGCGTCAGCGGTTTCTGCGCGAGCGGCAAATCCTGGCCAACCTGGAGCATCCGGGAATTGCGCGGCTACTGGACGGCGGCGAGACGGCGCAGGGCGCGCCGTACCTGGCGATGGAATACGTGGAAGGCCGGCCGGTGCAGGAGTACTGCGAGGCTGAAAGCCTGACGGTGCGGGAGCGGGTGAGGCTGTTTGCGCGGATCTGCGAGGCGGTTGAGTACGCGCATCGCCAGCAGGTGGTGCACCGCGATCTGAAGCCTTCGAATCTGTTGGTGACACCGGAGGGCCAGCCCAAGCTGCTGGATTTTGGCATTGCCAAGCTGTTGGAGCAGGCCGATGAAGCGTACACGCTGACGGGGGCCGGGATGTTGACTCCGGCCTATGCGAGTCCGGAACAACTGACGGGCGGCGAGGTGACGCCGAGGACCGATGTTTATTCGTTGGGCGTGGTGATGTACGAGGCGCTGACGGGCCGTTTGCCTTATGCCGTGCGGAACTTGCCGCTAGCCGAGGCGTTGCGAGTTCCCGTGGAGCAGCCGCCGACGCCGGCGGGTAAGGTGAGGGCCGAATTGCGCGGCGATGTGGAGCGGATTCTGGCACGGGCGCTCGAGAAGGAGCCGTCGCGGCGCTATGCGTCGGCAACCGAGTTGCGCGAGGACCTGGAGCGTTATCTGGCTGGGGAGTGGATCGCCGCCGGCCGTGGTTCCTGGATCGAGAGTGCGCGGGGTCTGCTGCGGCGATATGGGCTTCGCGCAGCGGTGGCCGCGCTGGCCGTGGCGACCCTGACGGCGGGCACCTGGATGGTGCGCGAGCAGCAGGGCCGAGCGGAGCGCAGTGCGGGCGAAGTGCGGGAGATGGCGCGCCGGCTGTTGGTGAACGTGGAGAGCCTCGGGAATCTTTCGGGTTCGCTGGCGCTGCGGGGGCAACTGGCGGCGGATGCTTCCCAATATTTGGATCAGGCCGGGACGGCGGTGGAGTCGCCGGAGGTGGCGCGCGAGGTGGCGGATGCGTATCGAGCGCTGGCGCATCTTCAAGGGGCCGGATGGCAGAATCTGGGCGATTTGGCGGGGGCGATCCGCAGCTTGCATCGATCGATCGAGCTGCGAGAAGCGACGCTAAGCCGGGGGGACGACGCGGAGGTGCGGGCGAGTCTCGCGATCGATTTGGCGAAGCTGGGGACTGTCTACGGCCGTGCCGGCGATGCACGTCTGGAGCCCACGGTGGCGCGCGCGCTGGCGGTGTTCGAGGCGCTACCGCGCGAACTGGCCCAGCGTCCGGACGTGAGCGCGGGGCAAGCCGAGGCGCTCAACTCTCTCTCGTATGTTCATGCGACTCGCGGCGAGATGGGGCAAGCGATCGCCGTGGCGCGCCGCTATGCGGAGTTTTGCGCGCGGGCGGAGCGGCCGGGGAACCTGGACTCGGCGATCCGCACGGCACATGCCCGGCAGCGTTTGGCCGACTATCTGCAGGGCGAGGGCGCACTGAAGGAGGCAACGCAACTGGCGCTGGCGTCCACGGCCGGCTTAGAAGCGCTTAAAGAGGCGCAGGCCACGCCGGAACTGCGACGCCGGGTGCGCTACGTAAGGGCTTGCGCCTCCATCGTGTTGGGCAAGGCCCGTCGCCTGGAACGGAACTGGGAGGGTTCGCTGACGGCTTTGGCGGAGGCGGTGAAGCTCTTCGAGGGTTTGTTGGCGGAGGATCCGGGGGAACATCGCACGTCCACCGAGTTGGTGGATGCGCTTCTCCATCGGGCGATGGTGTGGCGGGTGCTGGCGCGGAAGGATGCGGAACAGGCGGCGTTGCGACGTCTAGTTGAGGTGGGGGCGGCGCAGTTCGAGTCCGGGTCAGCACCGGATGCGGATCCGGTGCTGGTGGATTACTGGCGGCAGGCGTTGCAGGCGCTGGAGCCGCCGCTCGATGCGGCGACGGTGCAGCGCCTGGACACGGTTCTGGAGCGCTCGCAGGCACGGCGAGGTCCGCGGTGGGCGGAGTGGCGGAAGGTGACCGAGAACGCGCTTACCCTCCGCCGACAGCCGAGCCTGGCGAAGCGCTAGCGCTGCCCGGGGTAGAGGTCCTTGTAGCCGTTGGTGGTCATGATGTTGCCCGGCCCTTTGTAGTTGCAGACGTACATCATAGTGCTGTAACCGTCGGAGGTGCACATGGCTTCACCGCAGCCGACTTCGGTGGACTGCTGCGAGATGACCTGGGTGTAGTGCTGGCAGACCTGGCCGGGGAGGCACTTGCTGGTGGCGGGATTGAAGAGGGGCTTCTCTTCCATGAACGACTGGATGATCGCGGCGGGAGTCTTGTCGACGCCGGGCGACTTGGCCATCGAAGCGCCGATGTTCTCACCGTAGACGGACTTATCGATCTTGTAGCCATGCAGGTCATGGTCATAGACGCAGCCGGCGTTGGTGCCCTTGCTGGCCAACAGCGAGGCGTAGCCTTGGGCTTTGGTCGCGAGTTCGGTGGACCACTTCAGATCGGGAGTCTTCATGGTCTTGCGGTGCGCGTTGTGAGCGTCGAGCCAGCTTTGGGGCGTTTTGGGAATCGGGGTGAAGACGGCGGCCGCGGGCGGCGGGGTGGCCGCCGCGCGCGAGAGTTCGGCTTCCGGAATGCAGTATTCATTGGGGTTGCAAGCATCGGTCTTGGTGTCCGTATAGCGAACCCGATAGGAGTTCTTACCGGCGACGGTGCTCTTTCCCATCACCATGCCGGGACGGCCTTTGTGGGTCACTCTGGTCCCATTATCGAAGGGCTGGGCGGAGAGCAATCCGGCGAGTATCGTGACGGCCGCGAGCGCGGCGGAGTTTATCTTTTTCAACTTCATGGCTAATTTCCTTTCTGAAATGCAAACAAAAGCTACTGAACGACGACTTCGAGCCGGGCGGGTGGCAGAGCGGCTTCGCGATTCTGCCGGTCGGTCCATTTCGGAGCGGGGATGGTGAGATCAAAGCGGCCGGGCTTGAGGCCACGACAATCGAGCGTGGCGACGACACCCTCGCTGGGGCCGCTGGGAGCATTGGCTGGGCGCTCGAGGCGGAGGAACATCTCGTTGCGGCCGTTGTCGGTCATCAGGTCCGGCGCCGCACCGCCGGCGGTCATAAGGGGGCCGGGTTTGACGGCGAGGCAGTTGAGGCCGGACCCATCGAGAGTGAGGGCGAGCAAGGCGACGCGGAGGTCCGGAACGTTCGAGGCGGCAAGGTCGACGGTGAAGGGAGTGCCGGCGCGGACGGTGAGGGAGGCGGGGCGGAATTGAACCGAGGCGGGCCGGGTGGGGTCGACGGCCGGCGGGAGGCCGGCGACGGGAATCGAGGTGATGGGCGGGGCGGAGGGGCGCTGAGCGGGCAGAGTGGCGGTGACGCTGACGACTTCGTTGGTGGGGCCGCTGACGCGGGCTTGAGGACGATCGTAGCTGATGCGGACGGTTTGATCGGTGCCGCTCGAGATGGGCGCGAGATTTACGTCGGAGACTTCGGGTTTGCGAACGACGTGGGGAATGAGGAGGTGGAGGAGTTGGTCCTCGGTTTCCTCGCGGCGGTCATCGCGGAAGAGGCGGCCGAGGCCCGGGACGCGGACGAGGCCGGGGATGCCGGTGGAGTGGGTAAAGGAGAGTCGCTGACTGACGATGTCCCAGAAGTTGACTTCGCCTTCCTTGACGCGGACATCGGCGGTGCGTTTGCGCTGCGTGATGATGGGCTGCAGTACGCCGCCGAGGTTGATGTAGTCGGCGACGGAGGAATGGTCCGATTCGATGTGGAGCGTGACTTCGTCGGGCTCATGGACGGTGGCGAGGACTTCGAGGCTGAGACCGACGTCGAGGAACTGGAACTGCGTGTTGACGAGCGCATTGACGCCGCCGGTGGCGCCGGGGCTGAAGCTGCCGGTGGCATAGGGGACGCGCCGGCCGATCTTGAGGGTGGACTTCTGGCCTTCGAGCGTTCGCAACTGGGCTTTGTCGAGGATCTTGGTGCCGCGGGTGTCGAGCAGGGCGTTGAGGGCAACGTTGGGAAGGGTGATGCCGAAGTCGCCGAACTGGAGGCGCTTGAGGGCATTCAGCGGGATGCGCGCACCGCTCCCACTGCCGGCCAGATGCCCCTGGACGTCGGCGCGGGGCGTGGAGGTGATGTTGACGGTGTCGCCGGTGACGCCGAGATTGACGCCGAGGTCACGGATCCAGTCTTTGGTGACGGAGAGGATGAGGACGTCGATGATGAGTTCGGACTTCTGCTTGTCGAGATCGCCGAAGAGCTTCTCGGCGAGTTCCATGCGGTTGCGGTCCGCACGCACGACGATGGCGTTGTGTTCGGGTTCGACGAGGAGTTTCTTGATGTCGGTGGTCTTCTGAACGGTGTTGGCGACGTTGGCGACGACGGCCGGATTGCCCTGGGTGTTGTTCATGTAGAAGACGCGGGTGACCTGCTCGTCGAAGGCCGCACGCTTGACGGGGTCGTCGTTGGCGACGAGGATGCTGTCTTTACCGAGCGGACGCCAGAAGGACTTTGAGATGAGCGCGACGTAGTCGAAGCATTCGTCGATGGTGAGGCCGCGGAAGTCGAGGAGTTGGTTGTTGCCGAGGTGCTGGCCCTGATAGTCCGGATCGAAGACGACGCGTACGCCGGTGAGACGGCCCAGGAGGGCGAAGACCTCGGAGGAGAGCTGTTCGTTGACCTGCAGTTTGGGGAGGGGTGCTTTGAGTTCGACCTCGAGATGCGGCGGGGCTTTGGCAGTGGAGAACTGCTGACTGGTTCGACGGTCGGCGCGGACGACCGGGCTGGTGAGCAGTTCGCTGGGAGAGCGGGAAGGGTCGGTTTTGAGGCGGGTGAGGGCATCGCGCAGGCGATTGGCTTCCTGGAGAGCGACGGAGGGCGCGGGGTCGATCGCGGCGGCTTTCTCGAACTCGGAGAGAGCCTTTTCGAGCTGTCCGGCCTTGAGGAAGGCGTGGCCGTCGTTGACGTGGAATTGCGAGGCGAAAGCGCGGATGCGGGAGACTTCGAGCTGATATTCGACGTCGCTAGGGTCGCTTTCGAGGGCTTGGCGGGCGATTTCGAGGGCCCGGTCCATGCCGGCGGTATTGCTTTTGGCCTCTTCGCGCCGGGCCTGTTCAATGAGCAGGTCGCCTTTGACGGTGCGCCCGTGAGCTGGGGGCCACAGTAGGAGGGCGAGCAGGGCGAGCTGTCCAGTATGCTTCCGATTCCTCATCCATCTCCCTTATTCGGAAACGGGGAGTGCTAACGGACATCCGGGAACGAATTTTTTTGGGGGGGACGCGGAGGGGTCGTTAGAATGGCCGTGGGAGATTCGGCAATGTATCGCTGGCTCGTCGGTTTGTGGTGGGTTCTTTCGTTGGATGCGGTAGAGATCCAGACGGTGGCGATCGGAACGCCATCGTCGTTCCGGCCGGTGGCTGCCAGTGATGCACAAGGCAACGTCATCGTGGTGCAGCGCGAGAGTTGTTCGCCTTGCGTGGCTTACACCGTGAGTGCGTATGACGCAACGGGGCGGCTGAGCTGGCGGAAGGGGGTGGGTGATTCGACGTGGCCGCTCATGGTGACGTCGGCGGCGTTGGACGCGAGGGGGCGGATCCTTCTAGCGGGGACGGCCAATGGTGCGGGTTTGCCGCTGGTGAAGCCGATTCGGAGCCGTTTTGAAGGGCGGAGCGAAGGCTATGTGATGTGGCTGAGCCCGGGTGCGGAGCAGGTGTTGTTCGCTTCGTACGTGGGAGGCAATGGTCAAGACGGGGTGAGTTTGGCTGGCGCGGATGGCGAAGGCCGGGTGGTGGTGGCGCTGGCGACGAACTCGAGCGATCTCACCTTTATTTCGGGGGGACCGTCGGTGATTCCGCCGGCGCGCGGGAATATCGCGGCGCTTTTTCGTCTGGACCCGGAGGCAGGACGGCTAATCTACGCGGTACCGATCTTTGCACGAACCGACGATCTGACCGTGGCGAAGGACGGTTCCGCCGTGTTGGTGGTGGCGGGGAGCGCGGTGGCGCTGACGCCGGAAGGCCTGCGCCGCAATCTCTCAATTCCATTGGGGAGCACGGTGGCGGTGAGCAAAGTGTTGGCGGCGGGGGACGGTGGTTATTGGTTCGCGGGGACGGCGGCGGTAGGAACGGTGCCGGTGACGCCGAATGCCTGGCGGATCCCCGAGGACGGATACAGCTACGTGCGTTGGGAAGGGAGCCAAAGCATCACGCCGCCGGGACCGGTGCGCGGACTGAACGTGAAGTCGGTGTTGGTGGATCGGGCGAACGAGAACCGTCTGTTTGCAGCTACGGACCAAGGGTTGGCCCGAAGCACCAATAATGGCTGGAGTTGGGAGATGGCGAATGCCTCCGCCGAGTTCCGCGAGGTGCAACAGATGGCCTCGTCGAGAGACGGAGCGACGGGGCGAGGGCGCGTTTGGGTGCTGACGGCAAGGCCGACCGGGGCGGCACTGATGGCTTCGGACGACCAAGGCGAGAGCTGGAAGCCGCATCGTTTGCCGCCCACGGCGTCGGCCGTGCGACTGCTGGCAGCGGATCCCGGAGCGCCGGAGGTGCTGTATCTGGCGGCGGGCGGCGTGCTCTACAAGACACGGGATGGAGGGGACACTTGGTCCACTTACGGTTTCGTGGGAGACATCGGGACGCTGACGGCGGAGGCGGGCCGGTTGGTTTTGTCGGCGGTGAACAGAAGTGTCGGCGGTGGGTTGACGACCACTGATCTTTACTGGAGCGACGACGGGGGTGAGTCCTTCGCCCGGTCGGTGGGGCTGACGGCGATACCGCAGTCGGTGGGATTTGACCCGAACTCGCCGGGCGTTTTGTGCTTTCTTGAAGGCGGCGTGTTGACTCGGACCAGCGCGACGATGTTCCCGGCGATGGAGCGGATTGGGGAGCCCGGGGTGAGGCTGGCCGCCTTTGGCTGGCAAACGGGCCTGCCGGATGTTCTGTTCGGCGTTGAGGAGAACGGCGTGGGACTGCGGAGCGTGGATGGAGGTGGGACTTGGACCCCACTCGGGACCGCGGTGAGCCGGCTGCCAAGACAACTTGCGATTGGCGCCGGGGGCGTGGTGCATCTCGTGAGTCCTGCGGCGGTGGAGGGGTTCTTAGGCAGGTTGAATGCGGCGGGCGAGGTGACGTATCTGAGCTACCTGGGAAACTTGGAAGCGATGAATCTGGTGCTGACGCCGAGCCAGCGGCTGGCGGTGGTGGGACAGATGGGCCGAGGAAATTGGTGGCAGGGGGAAGCGCTGCGGAATGAAGCGTTGACGCCGCCGACGCCGCCGCCCGGGGGAGGCGGTCCGGACCTGCTGGCGATGGCGGTGGATGAGGATGGCCGCTTGATTTATGCGGTGTCGCTGGCCGGGTGGGGCTCGGACTTGTTGTTCTGGGCGGGGGCAGGAGCAAATTCGTCAGTGGCGCTGATGGCTTCGACGGCGTCACCTGATTTTCCGGGGATGGCGGGGCTCGACGTGAGTGCGGGGCCCAGATTGGTACTGGCGCGGATTCAGCCTTAAGCCGGAGGTGTGCCGCAGCGCCCGTGATGGATGCAGGGCGCCGCGGGTGGTGAAGAGGGCTTAGCGGGGGATGCTTTTGACTTCGGCGCTTTTTACCGGCTCTTCGGAGCCGGACTGCCATTCGCCGAAGGCGTTGACGTAGAAGTTCAGGATACGGATGGAATTGTCTTCGGCCGCGATGCGGGTTTTGTAGTGGGTACGGACCGAGTAAGTGACTTTCGTGGGATACACGAGGGTTTCGAGCTTGCCGTTGCCGGAGTCGCGGGAGGGGCTCCACTTGCGAGGCTCACCGATTTGGAGAGCGGCGACGTCGACGGTGACGGCGCCGTCGTAGCCTTTTTCGGCGGCCTTTTCGCCTTTGCTGCAGCGAACGAGCTGTTTCAAGAGTTCCGGGTCAGGTTTGGCGCCATTCTTGACGGCGGGTTGGGTGACGGGACAGGGAAGAATCGGCCGGTCCTGCGCCGGCGACGGAAGGGCGGCCAGTAGCAGGCCCGCAAAGAGGAAAGACGACTGAAAAGTCAACACCTGTGGGCAGTGTAGCAGGGAGGCGTGGACATCCAGCCAAGGCTACAATGGCACGGTGCTGGCGCTGATTTCGCTCGATGCGGTGGCGGAGCCGCTGTTTCGCCGGATGGTGGCGCAAGGCCGATTGCCGCAGGCTGCCAACCTGTTGAGCCGGGGGCGGACGTATCGCTTGGCGCCAACGCCGTTGCATGCCTCCGTCTATCGGTCGCTCTATACGGGACAAAGCCTGTCGACGCACGGGGCGCACTATCCGATGCAGTGGTGCGCGGCGGAGCAGCGCATGAAGGCGGCACCGCGGATGAGGGCCGAAGAATCGATCTGGACGCGGCTGGATCGGGCGGGGAAGCGGCTGCTGGTGATCGATCCGCCAGAGGGCGAACCTTGCGCGCTCGAGAACGGACTGGCGTGCAGCGGATGGCAGTTCACAGCGCGGTGGGTGCTGCCGGAGTGGCATTCGACGCCGTCGTTGGCGAAGTTGTTGCGAGCGCGGGGGGGCGCGCCGCAGGGCTGCCACGAGGTGTTTGGGCGGCCGTCGCGGGCGCATCTGCGGGAGATGCAACGGGTGCTGGCGGGCGCGTCGCAACGTTTGGCGGAGGCGACGGTGGCGTGTTTGCGGCAGGGTCCGTTTGATCTGGTTTGGGTGACGTTCGCGGCGCCGCATCTGGCGGGACATCAGTTGTGGCGCGATTCGTTGGACGATGATTCGACCGCGGCGGGCGAGACGCCGAGGTTGCTGGCCGAGATCTATGAGCGAGCGGATGAGGCGCTGGGGGAAGTGCTGGCAGCGCTGCCGCGGGGGACGGACATTATCCTGTTCTCGCCGCACGGCATGGGGCCGGAGAGTTCGCGGGCGGATCTGCTGCCGGGGATGCTGGCCAAGGTGCTGGGACAGAGCGAGGGAGCCGCGAGTCCTTTGACGCGGCTGCGGAATTGGGTGCCAACGGGAGTGCGGGCGCGGGTGGCGAAGGCGCTGCCCGAGCGGGTGGCGATCGGGCTCACGGCCCGGCTGGAGCATGGGCGTCCGGATTGGCGGCGGGTGAGGGCGTTCGCGCCGGCGAGCGATGGGGCAGGCTTCGTCAGGCTGAATCTGGGGGGACGGGAGCGGGAGGGCGTGGTGCCGGCGGGGGAGGCGGAGAGCTTGCTGCGCGAGATTGCGGAGGGGCTGGCGACGTTTGGGGAGCCATCGGGCGAGAAGGTGGTGGCGAGGGTGTGGCGGGCGGAGGAACTGGACGGGGCGGGTCCGGGCTGCGGGGCACTGCCGGATCTGGTGGTGGAATGGTCTAGCCGACCGGAGGCTGGTCTGCGGCGGGTGATGTCGCCGATTTATGGGGAGGTGGTGCGGGAGGGGGCGGGCTCGGGGCGGGTGGGCAATCATGGTCCGCCGGGTTGGGCTTGCGTGGTGCCCGCGATGGAGGTGGCTGGGCGGGATGAGGATGAAGTGGTGCGGCCGATCGACTTGGCGGCGACGGCGTGTGCCCGGCTAGGGGTGCCGCACGCGGATCTCCCGGGGCGTCCGCTGCTTCGCTAGGAGACGTATTTCCGGAACTGGGCGGTGAGAAACGAGCCCGTGAGCCGCAGCCGCGCCCAGGGGTGCCGGCGCCGGGTGGGGAGCGTCGCGTGGGGGAACATTTGCTGGAGGGCTCGATGGACGGCGGGGCTGCGGGTGCCGAAGACCATTTCGCAGGAGGTTTCGAGGAGCAGGCAGTGGAGGCCGTGCCGCTGGGCTTCGTCGACGCTGGCGGCGACGCCGGGGAGCCAATAATCGTGCCAGCAGAGGATGCCGGTGGGGCTCAGCGCGGGAAGGGCGGCGAGGAAGTCGTGGAGCGCGTGCGGGTGAGCGTGGTTGCCATCGATGAAGATGAGGTCATAGGGGTGCGGGCCGAGGTGAGCGGGAAGGTCGCGGGGCGACTCGCCGTAGGCGTTGTGCAGCAGACGGCAAGCGAGACGGTCGGCGAGGTGCGCGGCAACGGCGAAGCAGCGGGCGCCGTCGCCTTCGCTGCGATTGTCGAGAGTGGCGACGGACTGCCCGCCGGCGACTTCCATGAGCTTGGCGATCCAGACGGAGCTGAGACCGAAGCCGTTGCCGATGATGAAGCAATGGGCGGGTTCGAAGCGGGCGATGAGTTGGGCGAGGACGCCGCATTCGTCTTCGCCGATGCTGGCGGGACCGGCGGTGCCGCGGAGGCGATAGTGGGGTCCGCCGGGGTGGACGAGGCCGTGGTTCCAGATGCGGTCGAGGGGGGTGAGGGTGCGGAGGGTGGTGAGGATGGTGGGCAGGAGGGTGGAGCCGGACGCGGGGTCCATTGGTTGAGGGTAACAGGGTGGGCTGGGGCTTTGGCTGGCTCGCTGGCGCTGTTCACTTTGTGCTGGTCCTCCGCCGGTGAGGGGTGGATGGGTTCCGAAGACTTCCGAATGGATTCGAGAATTTGGTCGAGCGTCAAATCCTTCTGCCATTGAAGGAGGTCGCTTCTGTTCCAGATGCTCGTCCGTCAATTGGTCGATAGCAAGCATCGTCCTGGGATGCGGCGTACGCGGGCGGATTGGTTAGATTTGGAGCAAGTTGCGGAACTGCTGACAAAAAACTAGGCTCTGAATCTCCTTGAGTTAAGCCTCAGCGCGAGCTTCAAACGGTCAAACAAGCCGGGTTGGCTGGAGGGGGCGCGAGTGAGAAATCCCGGAGCAATCGTCACCGGGCCGTCCTCCTCATTCAGCGTCTGTATGAGCTTGATGTGGCTGTCCAAATCAGCAGCCTTTCGAGCCTCATTACTGTTGAGGCGATCACGGATAAGCCGAACGCACTCTTCGTAGGAACGGTCTTCCGGAACGGGCTCGGGCGTTTTGGGAGACGGCAACAAATCTTGTGGAACAGCGCGGCCGGTATAGTTGAAATGCTCGCATGCGCCCCCGGGTCGGAGCCGCAACTGCCAGCCTGGCCAAGCTTGCTGCACGAATGGGACCCACTGCTCTTCGTGCTCTGGAAGAGATACCCGCAGTGTTCGTGCTGATAGGTCGATCGCGCAGAATTCGTCGATCCAATCACCAAGCGTCTTGGCCAAATCGTCTTCGTGACGGCGAAGAAAGGCGGCGCGCAGTTGTCCGAGGTCGGCGACCGCCGAAAGGCGCTCAAGCAAGGCTGGGCCGTTCATCAAGAAGCCGGGCAGGAAGAAATCAATCGCGTGGTCCTGCCAAGTTTCATCTGTTTTCACACTCAGCACTGCACAACAACACGACTGCTCAAGGTTCTTACCCAACTGATCGAAGGTGATTGCGCCGGGTCCGGTCGGCGCCGCCGTGACCATGTCTGCGCCAACGCCAACCGCGGCGGCAAGCACCTGCCAAGTTGAAGCTCGGCTAATGGACCACGCAGAGGCTCGCCAGGTCTCCTCGAGAAGCGATTCGTAGACACGGCGAATATCTTCGTCGTCTGGCCACTCCGAATAGTAGTAGGTTAGGCGCCGGTTGTCCTTGTCGAATGCGACACCGCCCTGCGCCCATACGTCGTCAAGCCATTCGGTTGTCGGCAAGTTCTTACGGATGAATGCCTCCGTTTTCGCGGGTCCCCCAAAGATGTCTGAGGTGGACCCCAATCGTTGGACAAGATAGTAAGGACTGGTTAGGTGCAGAGCGGGCTGTTGACGTTGCCGGTGGTCAGACCGGTCGAGGTCGAGTATACGATAAGCGGTGACTGAGCGGAGGATAGGGCAACGCTGGGAAGCGACCCGAGCGCCGGCTCAGTTCCGGGAACCCTTTGGGGCGGCCAACGAGCCGCCCCTTGGGCCCTCATGGTTCTTGGGAGCAAGCGATAAATCCTGGGGGTGCAGGGGGCGAAGCCCCCGCCCGTCGATTGGCTCATGAGCCGAAGTAGACCTGGGCGGGAGTGGCGTAGCCGAGCGCCTGATGCGGACGCTCGTAGTTGTAGAAGTGGAAGTAGCGCTCCAGGGCGAAGCGGAGTTCGCGGCCGGAGGCGAAGTCGCCGGGATAAATGAGTTCGTACTTGACCGAGCGCCAAAGGCGCTCGATGAAGACGTTGTCGAGCGCGCGGCCGCGACCATCCATGCTGATCGCGATGGCACGGCGCTGGAGCGGAGCCAGGAAGTCGGCGGACGTGAACTGCGCGCCTTGATCGGAGTTCCAGATCTCGGGTTGGCCGAAGGCGAAGGCCGCTTCGAGCGCCGCCAGG
Organism: Bryobacteraceae bacterium; assembly: GCA_965229305.1. GTDB lineage: Bacteria > Acidobacteriota > Terriglobia > Bryobacterales > Bryobacteraceae > JALHNI01. The sequence continues at coordinate 161,820 of CBDDIZ010000027.1, forward strand.
CAGAAACCGGTGTCGAGCGTGTTGGAGAGCTCCCAACTGAGCACGAAACGGCTGTGCCAGTCCATCACGGCGACTAAATAGAGAAAGCCGTGCGCGAGCGGACAGTACGTAATATCGGTGCTCCAAACGTGGTTCGGATGAGTGATCGCGACGTTCCGCAGCAGGTAGGGGTAGATCTGGTGACCGGCTCCGGGCCGGCTGAGACGCGGCTGGGGGTACAACGCCTCCAGGCCCATGAGGCGCATAAGACGCTGGAAGCGTTTGCGATTCAGTTCGAGCAGTACGGCCACCCGGCGCGAACCGAGAAACGGATGCTCCAAATGCAGTTCGTCGATGCGCCGCATGAAGCCGAGGTTCTCGGCGGACTCCGGTTGCGGCTCGTAGTAGAAGGTCGAGCGCGGCAGGCCGAGCAGCGCGCATTGCTGCCCGATGGTCAAGTCTGCATGTCGAGGATCGATGCATCGGCGCAGGTCCTCAACGGAGCAAACCAGCTGTTTTTTTGAGAAAGTCCAACTCGACTTTCATCCGGCCAATCTGCCGGAAGAGCTCTTCCTTCTCCTGGTCGACCACTGGCGCCACGAGGCCAGACTGCGGCTGGAAGAGTTCCGGCAAAAGGTCGAGCGCCTGCTTCTTCCACTTATTCACCAGGTTGGGATGGATGTGAAACATCTGCGCGATTTCGCTGATCGGGCGATGGCCCTTCAGGGCTTCGATCGCCACCTTCGCTTTCAGGTTGGGCGAGTGGGTCTTGCGCGTGCGCGGCATGGGTTCTCCTTCATTTTCCATGCCGCTCTCCACCTAACGGAAGGCCTTAATCTTGTCCAACTTTTGGGGTCCATTTCAGTCCTCCGCAATTGTTACCGCGCCCCAACGCGAAAAAAAGAGTTCGATTTGACCGTTCGTGCGAATTGCGTAGTTGGCGCGGTCACCCATGAATTTTTCCCCCAAGCCCATCGTCGCATGGATCGGGGAAGCTCAACTCAAGGACGAGTCACTCAAATA